>JBFMAC010000027.1:0-3005 GCA_040756015.1 Pseudomonadota bacterium | reverse complement strand
CGCCGCGGTAGGTCGCTTGCAGGCCACGTACCAGGGCGGCGAGTGATTCCCATTGTTTGGTGGTGAATTTATCGGTGCCGATCAGGCTTAGCCCCAAGCTGTTGGCGTTGTAGCCGCGCGCGTGCGCGCCGACTTCGTCGACGTGGCGGCCGGTGGCCACCGCGCCGTTGGTGTATACGACGAAGTGGTAGCCGATGGCCGAGAGCGATGGATTCTGCTGGGCGCGCCAGGGCTGGCCACGCTGGAAGCCGCGCTTGGCGTGCTCGCGGTCGATCACCTCGACCGGCGTTTCGAAGCCAGCATCCTGGAATTTGCCACGGAACAGGCTGTCGCCGTTCGGCGTGCCGGTACAGTGGATGACGATGAGATCAACTGAGCGCATGCCGCGAGATTACGCGGCACGAAGAAAAGGTTGCAGGGTGACTTGCGTCACCCTGCGAGTAGGGGGTTTGCTTTTTTAGATTACGACAAGAAAGGCGGTTTGGTCAAATGTGCAGGCGCCTGCATATTGGGCTAATTAAAAACCAGGCTCGACAGCGACCAGTTGTCCGCCCCTACCAGCTTCAGGTCGCAGGTAAAGTTCGTGCGCAGCATGGCGCCGAGATCGTTTTGCGAATCCACGTAACCGCTCACCACATATTCTCCAGGGCCATTGGGCCGCGCGGAAAATTCGTTGTAGTTCTGAAACGACGCAGTGGCAGGCGCTTTCAGGGATTGCTTCGCGAACTCCTTGCATTGCCATTTCGCATCGGATAGCCGTTGCTGCAGCGCCTGGTATTCCATTTGTTCCGGCGTCACGGCGGACGCGCGCTCATCATTGCGCACGCTGCTCATCGAGCATTGGTATACGAACACGGAGAACAGCAGCAGCACCAGCCAGCCGGCCAAGCTGATTTTCTTCGGCAGCTTTGCCCCGCAATGCGGGCAGCGTTCCGCCTTGGTGGACAATACCCCGCTGCATTCCGTGCACCTGGTCATGCCCATGCCTACATCCTCCTCCCAGCCCACACCACGCGCCCGACCACGATCAGCGCGCCCGCTGCTTTCGCATCGAGCGTTTCCGGTTCGTAATACTGATTGTCGCTTTTCACGACGACGGAGCCATCCAATTTGCGCTGGATGCGCTTTACCAGCAGCACGCCATTGTATTGGAGCACATACACCGCGTCATCTTCGATGCGCCCTTTGCGCATATCAATCAGTATCTGGTCGCCATTGGACAGCGTCGGCTCCATGCTATCGCCTTTTACGCTGATCAGCGCCAGGTCTTTTTGCGTCACCCCCAGCGCATCGCGTACCCATTTTTCGCGGAACGCCAGGTGGTCGACAACCTGCTCCGAGTGAATAATCGAGCCGTGCCCGGCGCTGGCTTTGACATTGTAGTGCGGCACGAAAATGAACTCGTCATGTAATTCGTCGGCCTTGTAAGGAGCATGCGCAAGCACGTCCGCGCCGGGGCCTGAAACCCCTTTCATCCCTTTCCGCTGATCCCGTGATGGCTCGCTTCCAGGCTCTCCGTCTCCGCGCATTAGCCAATCCAGGGACACATCGTGTTTCTTGGCAAAACCGGCAAGATAGCGCGGCGACACCTCGCCTCTGCGCTTCCATGTCTTAAGTGTGTTCTGGTTTATGTCCAGAACCTCTGCGTACCCGCCCATAGGGTTCCCCAACACCTTGACCATGCGCGCCAAGACTGCTTCCACCCCCTCGCCGGATTCACTATGAAACCTTTCACTTATTTTCCCCTTGACACGATTCATTTTGCACCTTAACATGGTTTCAAATTGAAACAGTAACCAAAAAAACAGACGCAAAAATGCATCCAGCCGACATCCAGGCAGCGCTGCTCAAAGCAGGCACCAACCAGTCCCGTATTGCGGGTGGGCTGCGCGTTTCTCATAACGCAGTCAGCCTGGTTATTCACGGCCGCGGCAAATCATTCCGCATCGCCAAGGCGATCTCCCGGGCGACCGGGATTCCGGTCAACACTCTTTGGCCGGGCCGCTACCAAACCCCTCACCGCCAGCAGCGCAAGGCCGCCTGATGTGCTGCCAGTTTATAACTTCCAGCAGGCGGCGCAACGTCAATTTGGCGGGAGGTCACTGACATGAATCCCATTTACATGCTTATCAAGCGAAACAACAAGGAGGCGGTTCGCGCATGACCGACCTGAGCTCTTTCGACCTCTTTGCCCCGGCATCCACCCGCCCCGGGTCGCTTGGATGTCGAACCGAAATTGCTGCCGCTCTTTCTGAATCCATGCGCCGCGCGGCGGAACGCGGCATCACCCGAGAAGAGATCGCTTCTCGCATGTCTATTTTCCTTGGCGAAAGAATCAGCGTGGCCACGCTGAATGGGTATTCGGCGCAATCGCACACCACCAAAGCCGTAGAGCGCGGCGAGCCTGCGCGCGACATCACCTTGGTGCGCGCAATGGCATTCGACGCGGCAGTGGAAGAGGACGTCTTGCTTGGGCTTTTCACCAGCAAGCGAGGCAGCCGCAGAGTGGTGAGCAACGAGGATGCCGCTCTCCTGGAGTGGGCGAAGCTCCATCGCCAGGAAAAAGAGCTGGCCGAACGAAAGAAGGCGCTGGAGGCCGTGATGAAAATAAAAGGTGGAAAGCAATGATGAGGCAAAAATATGAGAGCAACTGTCAGCAACGCATCCTGCGCGTGCTGGTGCATCTGTTCGGCCACGAAGTGCACGGCCTGGCGCCGGGGGAGATCGCCAAGGCGCTGAACATCAATGCGGCCAGCGTCACGCACGATCTTGCCAACCTCAAGATCGCCGGGCTGGCCGAGCAAATCCAGGACAGCGGCCGCTGGCGCCTGACGCCACGCCTGCCGCAGCGCGCGCTGACCATGCTTAACGAGATAGAGCGCGCCGGCAACAGGATCAACGAAGTCCAGCAACGCTACACCCGCACCCCAACCTGACCGGAGGAACCATGTCCAGAAAAAAACAGAACGTGCCCGCCCCCATCGACGAAAGCTTCGTCGATATCG
>JBFMAC010000026.1:0-4075 GCA_040756015.1 Pseudomonadota bacterium | reverse complement strand
TTGAGCTGTAGCGCCAGCGTGCGCGCGTTGGCGCCGATCTCGGCGGCCGCCTGGTGATCCTGCGTCAGGCGGGCGATATCGACGAAGCTTTCGTCGATGGGGGCGGGCACGTTCTGTTTTTTTCTGGGCATGGTTCCTCCGGTCAGGTTGGGGTGCGGGTGTAGCGTTGCTGGACTTCGTTGACTCTGTTGCTGCAGCGCTCGATCTCGTTCAGCATGGCCAGCGCTCGCTGCGGCAGGCGCGGCGTCAGGCGCCAGCGGCCGCTGTCCTGGATTTGTTCGGCCAGGCCGGCGATCTTGAGGTTGGCGAGATCGTGCGTGACGTTGGCGGCGTTGATGCTCAGCGCCTTGGCGATCTCCCCCGGCGCCAGGCCGTGCACTTCATGGCCGAACAGGTGCACCAGCACGCGCAGGATGCGCTGTTGGCAGTTGCTCTCATACTTCTGTTTACTCATGACCAGTCTCCCCTGGGCACGAACCAGCCGCCATATACGGAGGAGCGCACCATCCCGATGGGATAGAGCTTGTAGTGCAACAGCGCCCGCAGGCGCCAGAGATCAATACGATTCATGTGTACCTCCAAAATCAAATTCGGGAGTCAGATGTTTCTCGACGTTGCCACGGTGCCAGGCCACGTCCTCCATCAGCGAGGTCAGCGCGCCAATGGTTTCCTCGGCGCCTGCTTGGCCCTGGTAAAACGCCATCAGCAGCTTCATCGACGTGCTGAAGCCGTCATGCGCCTTGATCAAATCGGTATCTTTGGCCGGGCGGCCGGTGGGGATGTCGATCAGTAGCTTGTGGGCGCTGTGCGCCAGGTACCGGGTGATGAAATCGCAGCCGCAGGCATGCTCGAAAGGCCGGATCAGCCGGGACGGGAGATTGCCATTTTCAATCCATTTATAGATAGACCATTTGTTGGTCAGCCCCATCAGATCGGCAATCTGGTCGACGGAGCGGTTGTGCTTGGTCTTGGCAAACTGGATGCACAGCTCCATCGCATGGGAAAGGCTGGTGGGCTGGACGCGTTTCCAATTCCTACCGGACATGTGGAATCTCCGTTTTTGCGACGTTCCAAACAAAAAGCGGTTTTGCTACTATGCAAAAGCGTTGCAGCGGGCTAAATTGCAGCCATGAACAACGCCGCAAGAAAGGAACGCCATGAACGATAACTACGTCATTTGCTCCGGCCCGAAATGCAAATTCAACAAGCCGGCCCATCACAACCTGAATGCCTGCCCGGAGTGCGGCTCCAGCTTGACAGACCGGTGCCCGCATTGCGGGGCTTATCTGCGGCACAAGGGAGGGTTTTGCCATGAATGCGCGCAACCGCTTAAACCAGCTCAGCAACCGGCTGATTAAGCATGCCGCCGCAGATCGGGCAGGCTTTGAATGTTGAGAACATCGCCAGTGCATCGTCGGCGCCTATGGCGTGGCAATGCGGGCAAAGTTCGTTGTGGGGCACCGCATCGCCGCAGGCAATGCAGTGTTTGATCAGCAACCCATCATGCTCGGCGGGCTGCTCTGCGCCACAGCGGCCGCAGGCCAGGAAGGTTTGTATGAGGGCGACCTTGCGTTTGAAATAGCGGGTTTTCATGGGTGCGCTCCTTGGGGGAATGAAAGAAACGATGGCTTTGTCGAACTCGGTGTTGATGGCCGAGGCGACATCGGCGCCGGCAAGTTGTTGGATGCGGGAGATGAGCGCTGTCTTGTTTTTGGCGCGATAACAAACCGTGCCAGCGAATTCGCGTTCGATGGTTTGAGAAACGGTTTCGCCTGCCAATTCGGTTAAGCGATCCAGCAAGGGTTCTCGATTTGTTTTCATGCGGCTTCCTTTTCTTCGTTGAATGGGGAATGGATGCGGCGGGTTTTAGGGTCGGGCTTGAGGCCGAGCAGCACCGCCGCGCGGTGCGCTTCTCCGCGCACGCCGCGGCGCTTGCCGCGCAGCAAGTCCACCACCGTCATGCGTTGCAGGCCGCGGCGGCGGCACCACTCGGCGACGGTCTCGCCGTGCGCCTCGAATTCGGCGCGGACTTGGGATGGGGTGCGGGGTTTTTTCATAAATTAGGGGAGAGCATGGAAATCACGATCGGCAACAACAATGACGGCGACCTGATCGAGGTCGCGGTGCGCTATCGGGAAGTGATCGATGGTCATGGTTATTCGGCGCATGTAATGGTCTGGGTGCCTAATCGAGATTCCCGCAGCGAGGTGTGCCGGTATGCAGCCGAGGAAGCACGTAAATTTCTACAGCGTGCGCTAGCGGCCCATTCCGCCGCATATCCTCAATCAGGAGAGGCGTGATCAACTTGAGAATCTTGCCGGCGATCCATGCGCGCATTTTTTTGCCTTAAAAAGTGGTAATTGGAAAAACGATGTGGGAATTATGGGAACGAACGTGCCCATTGTCAAGGGGTTTTTGTGAGTAAATTTTTTCCCATCGGGGGGCGGCTCAGAGAGGAGCGCGATCGGCTTGGTTTAAGCCAAACAGATTTCGCGGCGCTAGGCGGTGCCAGCAGAAAGACCCAGTTCAACTATGAAACAGGTGAGCGTGTACCGGATGGTGCATATCTCGCCGCCATCGCTGCCGCAGGTGCTGATGTGCTTTATATCCTCACCGGGCAGCGCGGCTCAGCGATCACCACGCCGGCTCAGCCCACCAATCCGCGCGAGAAAGTGCTGCTGGAGAAATACCGCGCCGCGCCGCCGGAGGTGCAGGATGCGACCCAAACGCTACTTGATGCGGCAGCTCAACAGCACGCGTCGAAACTGAAGCGGCGGTAGGGGGTGGATATGAGTTCAGTACTATGGCTGACCGCCACCATCGTTTTTTTATGGTGGGTATTTGCCAAGAGCGGGCATCGCGAGGTAAGCAGTCAGCGGCCTGGCTCCTTGCTTAGCCCTATCAAGCTGACAATGGAGATGGTAATCAGGCACAGTTATTCTCCCAAGGCGGAAGACAATTTGCTATCCAGGTTCGAAAAGGGGTGGGATGTTTCCGATATCGCGGAATATTGGGATGACAAACTTGGGGAAAGCAGGTTGGCGATGGTAGAGCGGTTCCAGCGCGATGGTTTGATCGAACCGATGCCGTTGCCAGAAAAACTGAGGATTGTATTCAATCTGGCAGAATTAAAACCAATGTGCAAGGAGCGCGGATTAAAGGTTTCTGGGAAAAAGATGGAACTTGCGAAACGGCTGACAGAGGCTGACTCATCAGGCATGTTGGGGGTGGTGGGGGGCAAAAAAATAATGTGGTTGACCCCCGCTGGCAAGTCCAGAATGATGGAATATTATGCTCGTGAGGCTGACGAATACGAAACTGCACAGGATAAAATTTTGGGGCATCTGCGGGATGGTAATCTGACGGACGCAATAGCGGTATCCAGGCAATATAAGTCAAATATGTTGTGGCCAAGCGGATGCAGCGAAGAGTTCGATATGAATGTTCTTTCTGGTATCTTGGCATCTCCTCTTGGTGGACGTGATGAGCGTTTTCTTGCTGCCTTGATGCATCTGCTTCCGGAAAGTTATCCGGGGAAATGGCATGCCCAAAGCGACATAAAGTCGCTTTTGAGGTGATGAGGCGCTTGTCTATATCCTCCGTTTTGTCGTAATCTAAAAAAGCATTCCCCCCACTCGCAGGGTGACGCGCGTCACCCTGCAACCTTTTCTCCGTGCCGCGTAATCTCGCGGCATGCGCTCAGTTGATCTCATCATCGTCCACTGCACCGGCACGCCCAACGGCGACAGCCTGTTCCGTGGCAAATTCCAGGACGCCGGGTTTGAAACACCGGTCGAGGTGATCGACCGCGAGCATGCCCGGCGCGGCTTCCAGCGCGGCCAACCCTGGCGCAACCAGCAGAACCCGCAGCTCGCGGCCATCGGCTACCACTTCGTCGTTTACACCAACGGCGCGGTGGCCACCGGCCGCCACGTCGACGAGATCGGTGCGCACGCGCGCGGCTACAACGCCAACAGCTTGGGGCTAAGCCTGATCGGCACCGATAAATTCACCACCAAACAATGGGAATCACTCGCCGCCCTGGTACGTGGCCTGCAAGCGACCTACCGCGGCG
>JBFMAC010000025.1:0-4288 GCA_040756015.1 Pseudomonadota bacterium | reverse complement strand
CCGCGCAGAAGCCGGTGGTGTTTGCCGATCTGCTGGAATGGAGCGGGCTGAAGCGCGCCACGCTGGAAATGATCGTCAACGATCTGTACCGGGACGGCTCGATCAACTGCGCCGGCATCACGCGCGACGGCAAGACCAGCGTGATGGTGTGGGAGACCGGCACGGTGAAGAAAACGCCTTCCTATTGGCGCGACTACCCGATCAAGAGGGCACGATGAAACTCACCTGCCAAGCGTGCGGCGCCGTGATCTCGCTCGATGCCGCGGTGGGCTGCGATGCCGCCAGCGCGGCGCTGATACGCGCCTTCGGCCTGTCTCCGCTGGGCAAGCTGCTGATCCAGTACCTCGGCCTGTTCCGTCCGGCCAAGCGCCAGCTCACTTTCGACCGCGTCGAATCGCTGCTCGGCGAGCTGCTGCCGATGATCGAGACCGGCCGCATCGAGCGTTCCGGCCGGGTGTGGGCCGCGCCGCACGAAAGCTGGCGCGCCGCGCTGGAGGAAATCCTCGCCAAGCGCGACAAGCTCACCCTGCCGCTCAAGAGCCACGGCTACCTGCTTGAGATCATCGCCGGGCACGCCAACAAGGCCGAGGCGCGGGAGGAAAAGCAGACCGAGCAGGAACGCGCCAGGCCGTACCGCGACCTTACGGCGGATACGCCGCGCAAGCCCATGCCCGCGCACGTGCGCGAGACGATCAGCAACATCGTGAAGAAGGAGCCGACATGACTAAGGACAACCTGCTGGCCCTGCTCTCGCGCCACATCGGCGCGGAGAACGGCATCTCCGCGCACAACATCGCGGGACAGCTCGACGTGCCGGAGCGCCGCGTGCGCCAGATGGTGACGGAGCTGCGCGAGGACGGTGTGGCGGTGTGCGGCACCCCGCACGTCGGCTATTTCATCGCTGCGACCGCCGAGGAGCTGGAAGCCACGTGTCAGTTCCTGCGCAGCCGCTCGCTGCACACGCTGCACCTGGAATCGCGCATGCGTAATTTGCCGCTGCCCGACCTGATCGGGCAGTTGAAGCTGAACACGTAACAACGAAAGAGGAAAAACATGGCAAAACCAGCCACCCGCTTGAAATCCAGGGCGCAAGCCTATGTGCCGCAGAGCCGCGACGATGCGGCGGCGGATATTCGCAAGATCGGTGATCTGCAGCGCGAGCTGGCGCGCAAGACCGGCGAAATGAACGATGCGATCGCCGACATCGCGCACCGTTGCCAGCCGCACCTGGACGCACTCGCCGAGCAGATCAAGGTACTGCAGGAAGGTGTGCAGGGCTACTGCGAGGCGCATCGCGACGAACTCACTGGCGGCAAGGTGAAGACAGCGCAGTTCGTCACCGGCGAGGTGCAGTGGCGCCAGCGGCCGCCCAGCGTCACCGTGCGCAGCGCGGAGGCGGTGATCGAGGCATTGAAACGCCTCGGCTTGGGGCGTTTCGTTCGCACCAAGGAAGAGGTGGCGAAGGACATGATCCTCAACGAGCAGGACGCCGTGCGCGGCGTGGCGGGCATCACCGTGGTAACCGGCGTCGAGGATTTCGTGATCACGCCGTTCGAGCAGGAGGTGGCCAAATGATGAGATCGCAAAGCGCCATGCGCTGGTGGGTGTTCAACGAAGAGCAGCTCGACCGCGCGCTGGAAGCGTGGCAGGCGCGCATCGCACAGGAAAACGGCGCGGCGGCCGGGCTGGCCAGCGACCTGATCAAGCAGTTTTTAACCTCCAACGAAGCCTGGGAAGCCGGGCTGATCGGCGGGGGCGTTAGCAGCAGTAGCAATAGCAGTAATTCAACTCAACTAAAAGGAGCAATGCATGAACAAGTCTGAACTCGTCGCCATCGTCGCCGACAACACCGGCATCAGCAACGCCGTGGCCAACAAGGTCGTGGATGTCATCGCCGACACGGTTTCCAACGCGCTCGCCAGGGGCGAGGAAGTGACCCTGCACGGCATCGGCAAGCTGTCGGTGAAGGATCGCCCGGCGCGGGTCGGCCGCAACCCGGCTACCGGCGAGGACATCAAGATTCCCGCCAAGCGCGTGCCCAAGTTCAGCGCCGCCAAGGCGCTGAAGGATGCCGTGGCCGCGCCGGCGAAGAAGGGCAAGAAGTAGTAGAGAGACGGCTACCTGCAGCGCTTCATGGAGCGCTGTGGGGAGTTGTTTCCAACCCAAGCCGTGAGTGGGGCGAATAACCGCGGCGGGCAGCGATGGGGTTCCTCCTAGAGATACCTTTCCCCGGGCGCTGCCTGGCAGGACGCCAGCCCTGCCAAATGGCGGTTTTACAGATGGTGTTAATCCGTCATTTGAGAGGGCTGAAAGGACGATGAACATGGGCACGAGGCACGAGATTTTCGACGGGAGCGACGCGACCTTGATTGAGGCGGCGCGCTCTGCATTTGAGGCAGACGCGGGGCCATATGGCTTTGACTTGACCCGCCACCAATGCGCAGCGCCCGAGCCGTGGAGCGAGTATGCCGACCCGAAAACCGGGCACAGGTGGGCGGGGTGGCTTGCGGCATTTGCTGCACAAGAGCGGATGGCGGCAGATGCTGCGCGATACAACTTCCTGCGCGGTCGTGATCTGGACACGATCAACAAGGGCGGAGTATTCGCAGGGATGACGCCACGCAACGTGGTACTCCACGGTGAAGATTTAGATGCAGAAATTGACGCAGCCATGCTCAAGATGCGCCTCGAATGATGGGTTAGCCGGCTACCCATCGCAAAGCCCGGCAGAACTGGAGAAACAGAAGATGACCAAGAAAGTGCGAATCGAGAACGCAGACACCGCCAGCTTCAAGGTGCTGGTGCAGGTGTGGGACAAGGGCCACAACGGCGAGCCGGACGTGATGGCCTTCGAGCGAGAACTGTCGCACCCGTGCGCAATGACGGGCGATGACATTTACCTGACGAGCACCCGCTACGTGGTGGTGAAGGAAGCGTAGCGATGCAAGCCTTTTGCTGGTGGTGCTCGAAGAAGCTGAAACTGCCGCACTTTTCGACGGTGACAGACCAACTCGGCCACCAGCAAAAGGTGCACAAGTGCTGCAAGGCTGACGCTGAGAAAGAAATTCGGCCGATCACGGCACAGCCCAAGCCGGCTAACGTGATATAGGCGACACATGGCCAATAAATATCCCTCCCGCTTCGCCGAGCGCCGCAAGGAAATCCAACTCATCCATATCGCCAAGGCCGAGCTTGGCCTGGACGATGAGACCTACCGCGACATGCTGTGGTCGGTGGCGCGCGTGCGCTCGTCAGCCTCGCTGGACTGGCAGGGCCGCAAGGCGGTACTGGACCACCTCAAGGCGCGCGGCTTCAAGGTGCGCAGCGCCAAACAGGCCGGCAAGCCGGCCAACCCGCCGGCAGAGCTGGCGCCGATGATCGCCCGTATCGAGGCGCTGCTCGCGGAGGCGCAGCGTCCGTGGGCCTATGCCAACGGCATGGCGCGGCGCATGTTCGGCGTGGAGCGCCTGGAGTGGTGCAACGCCGACCAGCTCCACCGCATCGTCGCCGCGCTGATGGTCGACCAGCGTCGGCGTAAGGAGCGTGCGTGATGAACGCCTGCATTGACGAAGTAAATACGTGTGCGCTCTACCTGCCGGAGAGCCTGGCCGAGATATGGGACGCCATCGGCCTGCCGGCCACGTTGAAGCTGGTTGAGCGTTTTGGCGGCATCCGGCTCTACGTGCCGATGGTCGAGCCTTCTGCAGACGATCACCCGCTGGTGGCCACGATCGGCCGCAAGGCCACACAGACCCTTTGCCGAGTTATGCCGGGCGACATCGTTGAGCTGCCGCGCGCCGTCGACTACCTGCGCCGCCTGCGCGACAACACGATCCGCGCATCACGTGGCAAAGTCGGCGCCGGACGCCTCGCCCGCCAGTACGGCCTGACTCGCCGCCACGTGATGCGCATCTGGGCCGAAGCCGAGTCGGAAAACAAGCAGGTCGCGTTGTTTTAATCAGGCGCTTTTTTATTTTCACCTGTTGCAAATGGCTTAAACTTTTTCTCGCATTTCTTCCCGATATGTGTTGGTTCTTCCCACTTATCTCATCAATCCTGTACCATTTATCTCACGTTCTCTCATCTCCGAAAGCAGTTCCTCGGTAAGCCGATAGACAATAAAAAAGCCCGGCCATGAAGGCCGGGCTTTTTTATTGCATGGGGGTCTGACGATGACCTACTTTCTCACGGGTATCCGCAATATCATCGGCGCGGAGTCGTTTCACGGCCCTGTTCGGGATGGGAAGGGGTGGGACCAACTCGCTATGGTCGTCAGACGTAACCTGGG
>JBFMAC010000024.1:0-7553 GCA_040756015.1 Pseudomonadota bacterium | reverse complement strand
GAAAACCGCAGCCAAGAAGCCAGCAGCGAAGAAAACTGCGGCCAAAAAGCCGGCGGCTAAAAAGGCAGCGGCCAAAAAGCCGGCGGCGAAGAAGGCGGCTAAGCCTGCAGCTGCGCCTGCGGCGGCACCCGCAGCCCCGAAACCGGTATCGGTTCCGGGCGCGTGGCCGTTCCCTATGGCTGGCCGGCCTAACTAAGCAACTCTTTCCCCATCCTGGATGGTCGGGTCGATCCGATCCCGTCTAGGCTCGAAGGGTTGCCCCGAAATACCTGCGGGCGGTATGCATCCGTGAGGATCCCAGTTCTGATCCGCAGGTGTTGCGGTAGCAACATCGCAAGCAGCAATACATCGCGTCATTGCCGTCCGGCAATCTTCATCTTTTCCATTTCATCGTTTATTGCTTGGGCTAATACCGCCATGGCTGGTGGCGCCACGGCCGCCAGTACGGGTCGTAATACGGCGGCGGGTAAGGGTAGGGCGGATAAGGATAGAAGTAGGGGTCTGGGCGATAGCCCGGCGGGAAAAAAGGGCGCTGCCACTCCGTGGGACGGATGATGGCGCCGGCCACCAGCGGATAATCCAGCGTTTGCCCGCCTATGCTACGTGGGGTGGCTGCCCCCAGATTGCCTGTCACCTCCAGCACGCGGCCGGGTGCGAACAGTCCCAGCTGGAAAAAGCCGGGCTGACAGGCAATAAAGCGATTCGTCGGCACATCCAGTTCAAAGCCGCTTTCCAGCCTTACCAGGATGAAACAGGTGTCGTCGTTGTCGTGCAGCGTGCCGACGATTTCACCCATCCACTCGATGCGTGGCCCTAGGAAATCCTGGTCAAGGGTCTGCTCCCGCGTCAGGCCTGGCGCAGGCGGCGCGGCAGCCGCGGCGGAAGCCACGCACATGAGCAGCAGGAACAAACGGCAAAGTCGCATGAGGGTGTCCACAGAGTTGGCAGGCAATGGCTTGCCTCTAATCCGTGTATAGCGCAAAATTGTTTCCAGTGTAAGGTCGTATTGGGGGGGGGTGCTCATGAAATTTCCTGCTGAATGGCCGCCGCCGGTTACTGGCGTTACCAGCCCGACCGATGTGCGCGAGCCGGGGGTGGTCAATCCGGTGCGTCCCGCAGCGGATGCGCTGAATGCACCGCGGCAGCGATACCGGCCGGTCGCGCCTCGCCCCGAAGGTAATCCGCCATTTCCGCAGGTTGCCGAGGAGGCGCCTCCTCGCCCGGAGGCGCGTCAGGGTGAAGATCGCCGCAGTGAAGATCGCCGCAAGGTGCAGGTTCCAGTCATCCTCAACACGCGCGTCGGGCAGGACCGGCGCCGCCAGAGCCGCCGCGACGAGGACGAGCCGCCGACTGGTATCAGCGTCAAGGTTTAATTCCGGGGTTCCGACTTGACATTGTGCTGTCGCGCAATGTGAGTCTCCGCCGCAATTTGGTCTTGCCCTATAGCAAGACCAAATTGTCCCTATGTATCAATTCGGGTTCGTCGATGTAGCCGAGGATGGCCTCGATTTCGTGGCTGGCACGGCGCAGAATTTGCCGTGTTTCCGCGGCATTGTAGTTGGCCAGGCCGCGGGCGATTTCACGGCCTTCGGCGTCGATGCAGCTCACCAGTTCGCCGCGCTCGAAATTTCCGCTGGAGTCGAGCACACCGATCGGCAAGAGGCTTTTGCCCTCCCTGGCCAGCGCCTTGGCCGCGCCGGCGTCGAGCTTGAGGCGGCCGCGCACCTGCAACTGGTCGGCGAGCCACTGCTTGCGTGCGGCCATGGTCATGGTCTGTGCCAGCAACTGCGTGCCTATCATCTCGCCACGGGCCAGGCGCAGCAACACGTCGTCTTCGCGTCCGCAGGCGATCACCGTGTGCGCGCCGCTGCGCGCCGCGCGCTTGGCGGCAAGGATCTTGGTGAGCATGCCGCCGCGCCCGATCGCGCTGCCGGCGCCGCCCGCCATTTTTTCCAGTTCCGGATCGCCGGCCTGGCCTTCCGCGACCAGCGTGGCATTCGGATCCTTGCGTGGGTCGGCCGTGTACAGCCCCTTCTGATCGGTGAGGATCACCAGCGCATCGGCCTCGGTCAGGTTGGTGACCAGCGCGCCCAGCGTATCGTTGTCGCCGAAACGGATTTCGTCGGTGACCACCGTGTCGTTCTCGTTGATGATGGGAATGACGTTGAGGTTGAGCAGCGTGCGCAGGGTCGAGCGCGCGTTGAGGTAGCGCTTGCGGTCGGCCATGTCCTCATGCGTCAGCAGCACCTGCGCGGTGAGCAGATCGTGCTTGCGGAAACAGGATTCATACACCTGCACCAGCCCCATCTGCCCGACCGCAGCGGCGGCCTGCAATTCGTGCAGCGCGTGCGGGCGCTTGTCCCACCCCAGCCGCTGCATGCCTTCGGCGATTGCGCCGCTCGATACCAGCACCACCTGACGGCCCTGCCGGTTGAGATGGGCGATCTGCTCTGCCCAGCGCGCCAATGCGGCGTGATCCAGCCCCTGGCCTTCGTTGGTGACCAGGCTGCTGCCGACTTTGACAATCAGTCGCTTGCTGTGGGCTAGGATGGATGGCATGGGGTTAGGCTAATAAATTCTACCGCTAGGGACGTCAAGGCCGCGAGGTAAATCAATTGACGTAACCATGGTGAACACAATGAATTATGCGCCGTTTTATTCTGCGGATGTCGTTGGATCACTGGAAAATCTTTGGTTTTCCTTTGCGTCCTTTGCGGTAGATTCCTGCGCTTCCTCTGAGCTTGCTGTTGCCAGCAAATGCTCCATCACCGCGTAGCTCAGCTCCTTGCAGCCGGCGCCAGTGAGCGCTGAGATTATAAAGCTTCTGCCCCGCCAGCCAAAGGCGCGCAGGAAATTTTGGCAATGCTGTGCGCGTTCGTCTTCCGGCAACAAGTCCATCTTGTTCAGCACCAGCCAGCGTGGTTTCTGATACAGCGCTTCATCGTACTTGCGCAATTCGTTGAGGATGGCGTGGGCGCCGGCAACGGCATCGCTGCCATCGAGTGGGGCGATGTCGACCAGGTGCAGCAGCAGGCGCGTGCGCGCCAGGTGGCGCAGGAATTGATGGCCAAGCCCGGCACCCTCCGCCGCGCCCTCGATCAGGCCGGGGATGTCGGCGATGACGAAACTCTTGTCGTGATCGACGCGCACCACGCCCAGGCCGGGATGCAGCGTGGTAAAGGGATAATCGGCCACCTTGGGGCGTGCTGCCGACACCGCGCGGATGAAAGTCGATTTGCCGGCGTTGGGCAGGCCGAGCAAGCCGACGTCGGCCAGTACCTTCAGTTCCAGCTTGAGTTTCTTCGCCTCGCCGGGTTCGCCCGGGGTGCACTGGCGCGGCGCGCGGTTGGTGCTCGACTTGAAGTGGATGTTGCCGAGCCCGCCCTGGCCGCCCTTGGCGAGCAGTGCGGTCTGCTCGTGCCGGGCGAGGTCGGCGATCACTTCGCCGGTATCGGCATCGCTGATCACCGTGCCCACCGGCATGCGCAGCCAGATGTCCTCCGCACCCTTGCCGTAGCAATCCGAGCCACGCCCCTTCTCGCCGTTCCTGGCGCGGTGGATGCGCGCGAAGCGGTAGTCGATCAGCGTGTTGATGTTGCGGTCGGCGATGGCGAGGATGCTGCCGCCGCGCCCGCCGTCGCCGCCGTCCGGTCCGCCCTTGGGAATGTATTTCTCGCGGCGGAAGCTCGCTACGCCGTCCCCGCCCTTGCCGGCGTACACTTCGATGATCGCTTCGTCTATGAATTTCATGATGGCCCAAACAAAAAAGCCCTATCGTAGCGATAGGGCTTTTTCCGATTTCTGCCGAATTACGCCGGGATGATGCTCACGGTCTTGTGCTTCTTCGGCCCCTTGATGGCGAATTGCACGCGGCCAGTGATCTTCGCGAACAGGGTATGATCCTTGCCCATGCCGACGTTGTCGCCGGCGTGAACCTGGGTACCGCGCTGGCGGATGATGATGCTGCCGGCGTTGATCAGTTCGCCGCCGTAGCTTTTCACGCCGAGGCGCTTGGAATGCGAATCGCGGCCGTTGCGCGAGCTGCCGCCTGCTTTTTTATGTGCCATGACGAATACTCCTTATTTCGCCGCGATCGTATCGATGCGGATTTCGGTGAAATTCTGGCGATGCCCCTGACGCTTCTGGTAGTGTTTGCGGCGACGCATCTTGAAGATGCGCACCTTGTCGGCACGACCTTGGGACAGCACCGTGGCCTTGACCGACGCGCCTGCTACCAGGGGCTTGCCCAGGGTGACGCTGTCGCCTTCGCCGACCATCAACACCTGATCCAAAACCACCTCCGCGCCGATGTCTGCCGGTATCTGTTCTATTTTCAATTTTTCGCCGGCTGCGACGCGATATTGCTTGCCGCCGGTTTTTATGACCGCATACATGGTTGACTCCGTTCCTAGTTTTCAGGAAAGCTGCGCATTCTATATAAAATCAAAAGACTAGTCCAGCGGAAAATCACCTCTGGCAAACCGGGCAGTAAAAGCTCGAGCGCTGTCCTTGGCGCAACTGCCTGATGGGTGCGCCGCAGCGGCGGCAAGGCTGGCCGGCGCGGCCGTACACCCAGTATTGCTGCTGGAAGTAGCCGGGCTCGCCGTTGCTGCCGACGAAATCGCGCAGGCTGCTGCCGCCGGCCTTGATCGCCGCCTTGAGCGTGGCGCGCACGGCTTCCACCAGCGCGGCGCAGTGTGCCCGCGTCAGCCTGCCGGCTGCTCTGCCCGGACGGATGCCGGCGCGGAACAGCGCTTCGCTGGCGTAGATGTTGCCGACGCCGACCACGATGCGGCTGTCCATCAGCACGGTCTTGATGGCGGCGCTGCGCTTGCGTGTCGCTTGGTATAGGTAGGCGGCATCGAATTCGCGCGACAGCGGTTCCGGGCCGAGCTGGGCGAGCAACGGATGGTGCATGGGATCATCGGTTACCCACAGCACCGCGCCGAAGCGGCGCGGATCGCGCAGGCGCATGGCCTGGCCGTTGGCCAGCACCAGATCGAAGTGATCGTGTTTTTCCGCCGGCAAATCGTGCGACACGATGCGCAGGCTACCGGACATGCCGAGGTGCAGCAGCAGGACGCCTTTGCCGCAATCAAGCAGCAGGTATTTGCCGCGCCGGGCGACATCGTGGATGGTCAGGCCGGCGAGTAGTTTGGCCAGATTGGCCGGCACCGGCCAGCGCAGGCCGTGGTGGCGCACGATGGCATCCTTGATTCGCTGGCCCGCGAGATGTGGCGCCAGGCCGCGGCGGGTGACTTCGACTTCAGGCAGTTCGGGCATGTGGCGAGGGTGCGAACGCCGAAAACTACCGCAGAGTACGTGGAGGTCGCAGCGGGGAATTCTTGAATTCCTCCTCGTCCTCTGCGGTTAACACTTTTGCTTTGATAAGCATGGTGAGGGGGTCAGCCTTGCAGCAAACGCATCTCGGCGCAGGCCAGGCTTTCCTGGTTGCCACGCAGCACCAGCACGTCGCCGGCCTCTAGGCGGCTGTCGGGCGCGGGGGTCAGACTGCGCGTGTTCTTGCGGCGCACCGCAGTAATGTCCACCTGGCAGTTTTCCAGGCGCAGTTCTGCCAGCGTCTTGCCGATGGCATAGGCGCCGACGTTGAGCAGCACCGAGTGCAGGCGCAACTGCATGTCGTCGTCGGTCTCGCTGTCGCTGATGCCGCGGAAGAAGCCACGGAACACGTTGTAGCGGTTTTCACGTGTTTCGCGGATGCGGCGCAGCACGCGGTTGAGCGGCATGCCGGTCAGCATCAGCGCGTGCGAGGCGAGCATCAGGCTGCCCTCCATGATTTCCGCCACCACTTCAGCGGCGCCGGCATCCTTGAGTCTGTCGATGTCGCTGTCGTCCACGGTGCGCACCACCACCGGCAGGCCGGGGCGCAACTCCTGCACCTGGGAGAGGATGTTGAGCGCGGAATCGGTGTCGGAATAAGCGATCACCAGCGCCTTGGCGCGTACGATACCGGCGGCGATCAGCACTTCACGCCGCGCCGCGTCGCCATATACGACGCTTTCGCCGGCCGCTGCTGCGGCCTTGACGCGCTGCGGGTCGAGGTCGAGCGCGATGAAGGGGACGTTCTCCTGTTCCAGCAGACGCCCCAGCTTCTGCCCGCTGCGGCCGTAGCCGCAGATGATCACGTGCGAATGGATCGCCATGGTTTGCACCGCGATTTGGTGCAGTTCCATGGCGCGGTTGGTCCATTCCGTGCTGCTCAGGCGGCGCGCGATGCGCTCGCTGTGCTGGATGATGAACGGCGTCACCATCATCGACAGCAACATTGCGCCGAGCACGACCTGCATCGGGTCGTCGTCGAGCAGGTGCAGGCTGCCGGCCTGGGCGAGCAGCACGAAGCCGAATTCGCCGGCCTGGGCCAGGCCCAGGCCGGTGCGCAGCGCCATGCCGTGGTCGCTGCCGAGGGCGCGCGAGAGCGCGGCGACGAGCATGGTCTTGCCCACCACCAGGGCGACGAACACCGCGGCCACCGCCCACCAGTGGGCCACCACCTCGCCCAGGTTGAGCAGCATGCCGATGGTGACGAAAAACAAGCCGAGCAGCACGTCGCGGAACGGCTTGATGTCGGATTCCACCTGGTAGCGGTATTCGGTTTCCGAAATCAGGATGCCGGCGAGGAAGGCGCCCAGCGCCAGCGACAGCCCGGCGAACTCGGTGAAGTAGGCCAGCCCCAGCGTGATCAGCAGCACGTTGAGCATGAACAGCTCGGAAGATTTCTGCATCGCCACCAAGTGGAACCAGGAACGCATGACGCGCTGGCCGAGGAACAGGATCAGCGCCAGCGCGGCGGCGGCCTTGGCCAGCGCGACGGCGAGCGTCGCGGCCATCATGCCGTTGGCTTCCTGCGCGAGCGCGGGCACGATGATGAGCAGCGGCACTACGGCGATGTCCTGGAACAGCAGCACGCCCATGATCTGGCGGCCATGATGGGTGTTGAGTTCGAGTCGCTCGGACAGCAGTTTGCTGACGATGGCGGTGGACGACATGGCGATGACTCCGCCCAGCGCGAAGCCGGCGCGCCAGTCCAGGCCATAGAGCAGGCAAAAGAGCAGCACCACCGTCATGGTCGCGGCCACCTGTGCCGCGCCGAAGCCGAACACGGTGCGGCGCATGGCGATGAGTTTGGGCAGGCTGAATTCGAGGCCGATACTGAACATCAGGAACACCACGCCGAATTCGGCGAGGTAGCGCGTGTTTTCGCTTTCCGGCATGAAGCCCAAGGCGTGCGGGCCGGCGACGATGCCGACCAGCAGATAGCCCAGCATAGGCGGCAGGCGCGCGATGCGGAACGCCACCACCACCAGCACTGCGGCGGCGAGCAGGATCAGCACGAAGGGCAGGGTGGTGTGCATGAAAAAAGGCGTGATTGGTTAGGAGGATTATATCCGCCCGGAGGCAAAATGCAGGCAATAAAAAAGGTTCATCGCGCCTTTCCGGGGAAGGCATCCTTGATTTTCAGGAAGAAGTAAGCTGAATCGCGGAAGCCATAGGCCATGCGCTTGATGACCTTGATGCGGTTGTTTACCCCTTCG
>JBFMAC010000023.1:0-16899 GCA_040756015.1 Pseudomonadota bacterium | reverse complement strand
GAAAGGGCGTAGCCGCGCGTAGCGCGGTGTCCGCTCGAATGAGGGGATAGGCGGCGCTGCGCGCCGACCCCCGAATTCGATCAATTCGCGACCCCGATAGGCGGACGCGCAGCGTCCGCCTATCGTGAAATAGACAACGTATTCTTAGGGTGTCAATGTCGCCCATCTCCACTAGGCTTGTCAAGGATGATTTCTCGCTCATGGGGTTAGTCTGGCGGGATGGCTGGACTTTCATTTTAGGACAACCTAAAATCCGGCGGATGGGACATCAAGCCGTTTCTCAAGGATCGCCCAAACTGCTCCCAAACTGCTTGATCGCATACGCGCCGCGATTCGTCTGCGTTTCTGTTGCAGGCCGGTTATGGCCTTCGCCCCGTGCGGGAGTTGCTCGGCCATTCCGATGTTTCCGCCACGATCTACACCCGTGTGCTGAACAAGGGCGGGCGCGGAGTGGTGAGCCCGCTGGACAGGTAAAGCCCTTGTGTTGCCTGTGCAGTGACGTGGTAGATACCTAATGGAGGAGTGACGTGTCAGGCTTGGAGAGCACGGTGGATTTACGGGGAGAGGCGCCGGAGTTGGTACAGACCGCTGCTTTTTACGCGGTCAAGGAAGTGGCCGCCGGTGAAACGATAGTCCTGCTCACCGCGCAGGAGCCTGGCCTGATGATGCAAAGCCTGGATTTACAGTTGCGTCATGGCCTGAGCTGGCTCATCGAGCGGCAGGGGGAGGCGCAGTGGCGGGTGGAGGTACGGCGGCGAGAGGAAACCGCGCCGCAGGATGTTTTTGATCTGCTCATGCGCGAGCACAAGGCAATCGACGAATTGTTCGCGCGCGCCTTGCACCTGATCAATGCTGGCGAAGTGGCGCAGGCAGCGCCGCTACTGGCCGAGTTCGGCCGGCGGCTGCGCCGTCATGTGGAGGTGGAAAACAACCTGCTGGCGCCGCGTTTCGCCGCGCCAACGGCGACGATGGCGACCGGCGATGATCCTTTGTCCATCATGCTGCGTGAGCATGGCGAAATTCTGGCGCAGCTTGCGCTGATCGAAGCTTGTTTTGCGGAGGGGCTGCCCCAGGCGCAGGAAACGGCGCCGTTTTTCGCCATCCTGTCGGGGACGTTGGCCAAGCACGAATACCGCGAGGAAACGCTGCTGTTCCCCTTGTGGCAGGCGGCGCTGGCGCGCGCGCCGGAGATGGCGCGCGCTCAATTGCTGCGCGAAGTCGGCGGGCGGCTTACTTGATTTCCCTGGTGGTGGCGACGGCGTAGGTCATAAGCACCATGACTGCGACCAGCGACAGGGCACCGATCGGAGCCAGCTTCATGGCGGCTTCGAACCCCATGCTGCCGAGATAGATCATCCCGGAATGAAAGACTGCGCCCACCAGTAGCAGGATGGAGATGGTTTGCGCCAGGCCGGAACCGATGGCCAGCCGGCACAGCAGGTAGCCGATGATGATGTTGAGCACGCTTTCCAGGTTGCCATGCGCATGCGCGACACGCATCATTTCCTCGGCTTCGCTGCCTTCAAAGCCCGGGTTTTCTTCCATGACTACCATGTAGATACCCAGGAGCAGGGTGGTAATGAAGTAGGCGAAGCCGAAGACCATGTTTTTCTTGCCGATCATATAGTTACCGTCGATGTTGAAAGTGTTGGTGCGGTGATGGCGAAATGCCAGCTGCATGAGGCGCATTATAACGGGGGGCGGGTTATTGGGCTAGTTCCTGGCACCGAGCGCCTGGGCGCGGGTGCGCGACAGCGTGGCGGCCTGGTTGGCGGCAGCGGTGTCGTAGCTGACGGAAACCCAGCCGTGCAGGTTATCGAGCACGATGTCGGTGAGTGCCTTGATCCAGTCCTCGCGCTCATTGAGGCAGGGGATGAAATGGTACTCCTTGCCGCCGGAATGGAGGAAGGTTTCCTTGCCTTCCATGGCGATTTCCTCCAGCGTTTCCAGGCAGTCTGCGATAAAGCCGGGGCACACGGCATCAACCCTTTTCACTCCTTGCTTGCCGAGTTCTTCCAGCGTTGCGGCGGTGTAGGGTTGCAGCCATTCGGCGCGGCCGAAGCGCGACTGGAAGGTGATGCGGTATTGTGTCGGCGCCAATCCCAGCGCCTCCGCCAGCAGGCGCCCGGTTTTCTGGCATTCGCAGTGGTAGGGGTCGCCCTTGTCGAGCGAGAAGCGCGGCACGCCGTGGAAACTCATCAGCAGGCAATCCGGGTGCCCGTTCTGCATCCAGTGGTCGCGTATGTTTTGCGCCAGCGCGGCGATGTAGCCAAGATGGTCATGGAAGTGCTTGATGGTGCGCACTGCCGGTGCGTTGCGCATCTGCTGCAATTCGGCGAATACCACGTCGCATACGGTGGCGGTGGCGCTGGCCGCGTACTGTGGATACATCGGTACCACCAGGATGCGGTCGCAGCCCTGTTCGCGCAGCTTGGTCATCACGCTGGGGATGGAGGGGTTGCCGTAACGCATGGCGTAATCGACCACCAGCGGCGACTTGATCCTGTCGCCGAGAAAACCCTGCAACAGCTTGGTCTGGCGCTGGGTGTGCACCAGCAGCGGCGAGCCTTCGCTGGTCCAGATGCTGGCATATTTCTTTGCCGACTCCTTGGGGCGCAGGTTGAGGATGATGCCGTTGAGGATGAGCCACCAGACCGGCCGCGGGATTTCCACCACGCGGGGGTCGGAGAGAAATTCCCTGAGGTAGGGGCGCAGCGCCTGCGGGGTGGGCGCGTCGGGGGTGCCGAGGTTGACCAGCAGCACCGCAGTTTTCGGTATCGTGCCGTGCTGGTAGGCGGGTTCGGGATGGAATGCCATGGCTGTATTCTTGAATTGGGGTGCCGCGATTGTAACCGCAAACGCGCGGCGCGTCAGTGCTGAGATAGCGCGCTGGAAAGCAGCTTGGCGGTGATGTCGACGATGGGGATGACGCGCTCGTAGGCCATGCGCGTCGGGCCGATCACGCCCAGCGTGCCGACCACCTGGCCGTCCACTTCGTAAGGCGCGGTGATCACGCTGCATTCGTCGAGCGGCATGAGGCCGGCTTCACTGCCGATGAAGATTTGCACGCCGCTGGCGCGGCTGCTGGCGTCGAGCAGTTGCAGTAGCTCGGTCTTCTGCTCGAACAGGTTGAACAGCCCGCGCAATTGCACCATGTTGGAAGAAAGATCCTCGATTTCGAGCAGTTTGTGTTCGCCGGAAATCACCACGGCCTCGGCAGATTCGTGCGCTGCCGCGTTGCCGGCTTCCAGTGCGCGTGCCATCAGCTGGGTGACGTCGTGGTGCAGCTGTTGCAACTCGGCCTGCAGACGCGGACGGATTTCCTCGAAGCTCATGCCGGCGTAATGCTGGTTGAGAAAATTGGCGGCCTGGGCGAGCTCCGCCGGGGTGTAGCTCTTGTCGGTCAGGATCACGCGGTTTTGCACGTCGCCCTGCGGGGTGACGATGATCAGCAGCAGACGCTTGTCCGCCAGCTTGAGGAATTCGAGGTGACGGAAGGACGGGTTGTGCCGCGGCGTCATCACGATTCCGGCAAAGCAGGTCAGATCAGCCAGCATTTGCGATGCAGACGACACCAGCTTCTGCGTGTTGTCGGGCTGCAACTGGACTTCCAGTTCGCGGATTTCGACACGGTCGAGCGGCTTCACGGTGAGCAGGGTGTCGACGAAAAAACGGTAGCCGCGCGGCGTCGGCACGCGGCCGGCAGAAGTGTGCGGGCTGGCGATGAAACCCAGGTCCTCGAGGTCGGCCATCACGTTGCGTATGCTGGCCGGGGAAAGGTCGAGGCCGGAATACTTGGACAGCGTGCGCGAGCCGACCGGCTGACCTTCGACGATATAGCGTTCGATCAGGGTTTTAAGCAGCAGTTGTGCGCGTTCGTTGAGCATGGGGATGATTTTACCTAAAAACCGGGACTACGCGCGTTCCCCCCGCTTCCGCTTTCTGTGGTTTAATTCCCGCCATGATTCCGCCCATTCCGAAATTCCAGCGCATCGCCCTGATCGGCAAATACAAGAGCCCGGAGATTGCGCGTCCGCTGCTCGAGCTTGCGCAGTTTCTCGAGGGCCGCGGTGTCACCGTGCTGCTGGATGAGCTGACCGCAGGGCACGTCGGCGCCAGCCGCTATCCTTCGATGCCGCTGGCCCAGCTTGGCGGCGAGGTGGAACTCGTCATCGTGCTGGGCGGCGATGGCACCATGCTCAACATCGCGCGCATCCTGGCACCGCACAAGGTGGCGGTGGTGGGCGTCAACCAGGGCCGCCTCGGTTTCCTTACCGACGTGTCGCAGGAGGCCATGCTGGAAACGTTGGGCGCCATGCTTAACGGCGATTACGTCGCCGAGGAGCGCATGCTGATCGAAGGCGAAGTGCGCGACGGCGCGGGCAACTGCCTGTTCCAGGCGCTGGCGTTCAACGATATCGCGGTCAACAAGGGAGTGGGCGGCAGCATGGTCGAGTTCGAAGTGCGCATAGATGGCCAGTTCGTCTATGTGCAGCGTTCCGATGGCCTGGTCATTGCCACGCCCACTGGCTCCACCGCCTATGCGCTGTCCGCCGGCGGGCCCATCCTGCATCCCAGCCTGGACGCGATCGCGCTGGTGCCGGTATGTCCGCATACCCTGAGTGCACGACCCATCATCGTCAGCAACCGGGCGACGGTGGAGCTCATCATGCACCGTTCCCAGGGCGAGGCGCGCGCGCACTTCGACGGCCATTTCCACTGGGATTTGCGCGAGGGCGACAGGCTGGTGATCCGCCGCGCCGAAGCCACGGTGCGGCTGCTGCACCCGGCGAGCCACAGCTACTACCACATGCTGCGCGAGAAACTGCACTGGAGCGAAGCGCTGTGATGCTCCTGGCCCCTCGCCCCGAGCGCATCGATCATGGCGCAAGCTGCGGGCACCGCACGGCTCGCCTCTTGCGGGTGTAGCCTTACTCATGCTGCATAGTCTTTCTATCCGCGATTTCGTCATCGTCGACCGCCTCGACCTCGAATTCGGTTCCGGCTTTACCGTGCTCACCGGCGAGACCGGCGCCGGCAAGTCCATCTTGATCGATGCGCTGGCGCTGGTGCTGGGCGAGCGCGGTGATGCCGGCGTGGTGCGAGCCGGTTGCGAGCGCGCCGAAATTGCTGCCGAATTCGACCTTGGCGATGCCGCACCGTTGCGCGCCTGGCTGGCCGCCAATGAGCTGGCCGAGGACGATGCCTGTTTGATGCGGCGCGTGATCGATGCGGGCGGGCGTTCGCGCGGTTTCATCAACGGACGCCCCGCGACCTTGCAGCAATTGCGCGAGGCGGGCGAATTCCTGATCGATATCCACGGCCAGCATGCGCACCAGTCGCTGCTGCGCGCCCCGGTCCAGCGCGCGCTGCTCGACGCGCATGCTGGCCTGCGCGAAGTCGCTGCGGCAACCGCCGATGCCTACCGCCATTGGCAGGAGCTGCGGCGCGAACGTCTCGCCTGCGAGACCAATGCCGCCGCCTTTGCCGCCGAGCGCGAACAATTGCAGTGGCAGGAGCAGGAACTGGCGGCGCTCAATTTCAGCTTGGCCGAATGGCGGGAGATCAACGCCGAGCATACGCGCCTCGCCCATGCCGTCAGCCTGCTCGAAGGCGCGCAGTTCGGCATGGATGCATTGTCGGAAGCGGATACCGCCTGCCTGCCACAGTTGAACGCGGTGGAGGCGAGGCTGCGCGAACTGCTCGAATACGATCCGGCTTTGCAGGAAGTGCTGGCGCTGCTGGATGCGGCGCAAGCGGAACTACAGGAAGCGGTGTACGCGTTGCGCCATTATCAGCAGAAACTCGAACTCGATCCGCAGCGCCTGCAGGAGGCCGAGCGGCGCATCGCCGACATCCATCATGCCGCACGCAAGTATCGCGTCTCCCCAGAGCAGTTGCCCGAGATGCTGCAACAGGCGCAGGCGCGCCTCGCCCACCTGGGCGAGCATTTCGACGCTGAACATCTGAAGAGGCTGGAGGCGGTAGCGCAGGAAGAATACCTCGCGCTGGCGAAGAAGCTTTCCAACGGTCGTGCCAAGGCGGCGAAGGCGCTGGGCAAGCAGGTGTCGGATGCGATGCAGCAGCTTGCCATGGCCGGCGGCCGCTTCGAGATCGTGCTGTTGCCGCTGGAGGAGGGTAATTCGCACGGACTCGAGCAGATCGAATTCCGCGTCGCCGCGCATGCCGGGGTGGAGCCGCGCGCGCTGGCCAAGGTGGCCTCGGGTGGCGAGCTGTCGCGGGTGAGTCTGGCGATACAGGCCGTCACCAGTCGCGTGGCGCAGGTGCCCACGCTGATCTTCGATGAGGTCGATGCCGGCATAGGCGGGCGCGTGGCGGAGATCGTCGGCGCGATGCTCAAGGATCTGGGCGGCCGCCATCAGGTGATGTGCGTCACGCACCTGCCGCAGGTGGCGGCGGCGGGCGACCGTCAATGGCAAGTGGCGAAAGTGGCCAAGGACGGCAGTGTGATGAGCCGCATCACCGCGCTCGATGCGCCAGCGCGTGTCGAGGAAATCGCGCGCATGCTGGGCGGGGTGAAGATCACCGAAACCACGCGCAAGCATGCGGCGGAAATGCTGGGTCTGGAATAGGCTGACGCTGCTTAGTGCGCAGTGCACCACTCCTGCCACATAGTCCGGAAGGCTTGCTCAAGGTTGCGGGCGAACTGCTCGGGATTACCCAGCGGGGAATCGGCGAAGCGCTGCCGCATACCCTGGCGCAAGCTGGCAAGGCGCGCGGGATCGCGGATGAGGCCGAGGGCGATATCCAGATATTGCTGTGGAGTTTCCGCCACCAATTCCGGCAATCCGACATTATTCAAGATGCTGACCCCGTTGCGACCGATGAAAGTGTCGCCGGCCAGGGTGACCACCGGCACGCCCATC
This sequence comes from Pseudomonadota bacterium, assembly GCA_040756015.1. GTDB lineage: Bacteria > Pseudomonadota > Gammaproteobacteria > Burkholderiales > JBFMAC01 > JBFMAC01. The sequence continues at coordinate 10,012 of JBFMAC010000023.1, read as the reverse complement.
CACAGCGCCTCGCAGGTGGTGGTGACACCATTGTAGGGGAAGGTGTCGAGCGCAATGTCGATGTGGCGGTAGCGATTGAGCAATTCCTGGTGCGGTAGCTTGCCGGTGATGAATTCGACCTGTTCCGGGTGGGTGCCCTGCTCCACAAATCGGGCGCGGTATTGATTCTGTTTCTCCGCCGAAAAATGACCCACCTTGAGCAGCAACTTCGATGTGGGCAATTGCCGCAACAGCTTGGCCCAGAGTGCAATGGCTTGGGGCGTGATCTTCTTCAGGTTATTGAAGCAGCCGAAAGTAATATGGCCAGTGGTCACGGCCGGCGGGGGGCAAATCTCCGGCGCGTAGTCCCTGGGCTTGAAGCACAGATAGCTTTGCGGCAGGCGGCAAATGCGTTCGCTGAATTGCTGTCGGGTATCGCGCGGGATGACCCATTCGTCGGCGAGCAGGTAATCCATGGTTCGTAGGCCGGATGTGTTGCAGTAGCCCAGCCAGGTGGCCTGGATCGGCGCCGCTTTTCTGGCAAATACCATCAGTCTGTTGTGGGCGGTGTGGCCGGCCAGATCGACGAGGATGTCGATGCGGTCTGCGCGGATACGATTGGCCAGCTCGACGTCGCTCATTCCCATCGTGTTCAGCCAGTGGTCGGCTAGTCGTTTCAATTGATGCGTGACCTCATCTTCCTGTCTGGCCTCGGCGTAACAGCAGACTTCGATTTGCTCGCGGGGGAGGGCTGACAGTGCCGCTTCCAGGAAATAGGCAACGGCGTGATTGCGGAAATCGGGCGAAACCCATCCCACTTTCAGACGCCTGGCCGGGTCGCGGGTGTTTTCCCAGGATCGTGGGTCGGGAATTTGGGGGGGGCAGAATTGCTCGCCCCAGCGTGCATGGTCGGCATACAGTTGTTCGGCGGGAAAGTCGGCTTTGTAGTGAAGCATGAGCAACAGGTCGCTGTGCTGGATGGGTAGGTTGGGATTGCATTCCAGCCCCTTGCGATAATATTTCTCGGTTTGATCCAGATCGCCCAGGCTGTTGTATAGCTGCCCAAGGTTGCAGTAGGCCTCCGCGTAGTCCGGTCTAAGCTCGACGGCCCGCTGGAACGATAGCAGGGCGCTTTCCAACTGGCCGGTTTGCAGATGAGCAATTCCCAGGTTGTTATATGCCTGAGCGTAGCCGGGCTCGATCTCGACAGCGCGCTGGAAATGCTGGATCGCCTCCTGTTTTTTCCCCTGCATCTGGAGTGTCACGCCCAGAATGTTATGGGTAGCGGAGCGTGACGGATCGATGGCCAGCACTTTCCTGTAGCATTGCTCGGCCTGTTCAGGATCTCCTTTTTCCCTGAGAAGATCGCCCACAGTAAGCAGCGTGGCGATATGGTCGGGCGCGATCTGCAACACGTTCTTGTAATAATGGAGCGCCTCGTCCAGGCGGTTTTGTGCATGCACCACTTGCGCCAGGCTCAGCCACGTTTTGGCACTGGTGTTGTTGACCATGAGCGCTTGGCGATAATGGTGTTCTGCCTCGGCAAACTTGTTTTGCTGTTTGAGCAGATTCCCCAGGTTGATGTGGGCTTCCGCGTAATTGGGCTGGAGCTTGATTGCTTCGCGGTATCGGGCCGCCGCATCGTCCGTCGTGCCTAGCTCGCTTTGGATTTTTCCGAGGTTGAAATGAAATAGCGCTTCGGTCGGATGGAGGGCGATTGCCGCGTTGATGTGGCGCAGGGCATCCTCATGTCTGCCCGACTGGTAATACACCAGTCCCAGCAGGTGTAACACGCCGGCGTTGCCGGGCTCGGCTTGCAATACTTCGCGGTATAACGCCTCGGCGGCGCCGAGTTCACCCGAGCGCTGAAGAGTCAATGCCTGCCGGATTTTTTCGTCGATATCGGAGGACACGGGTCGAGCAGGGGAGTGCGGCCTGGTCAGCTTTTGTTCGGGCAATCCGTCTTGGTGCAGTCCGCGTACAGGTAGAGCGAGTGTTCGTGGATGTTGAAGCCGCGATCCCTGGCGACTTTGATCTGGCGCTTTTCGATTTCCGGATCGTAAAATTCCTCGACTTTGCCGCATTGCAGGCATACCAGGTGATCGTGGTGCCCACCCTGGTTGAGTTCGAATACCGCCTTGCCGCCTTCGAAGTGGTGACGGGTGAGCAGCCCGGCCTGCTCGAACTGGGTGAGCACGCGATAAACCGTGGCCAGCCCGATATCCAGCCCTTCGCCAAGAAGCATCTTGTACACGTCTTCCGCGCTCAAGTGCCGCACTGAGCTGTGTTCGAACAGGTTGAGGATTTTCAGGCGCGGCAGGGTGGCCTTGAGTCCTATGGTCTTGAGTTCGTCGGATGTGCTCATGTTTTGCTCTCGCTAGGGCTGTGGGCTATCATAGCGGCTTTTCAAGACGTTGAGAACAACGCATTTTCACGGGGTCGCGGTTTCTTCGATGCGCAATTATCTACTGCTTGTGACGCTCTGGCTTGCCGGTTGTTCCGGGGTGCCGCTGCTGACGCCATACAAGATCGATATCCAACAGGGCAACGTGGTGAGCCAGGACATGGTGGACAAGCTCAAGCTAGGCATGAGCAAGGCGCAGGTGCGCTATATCCTGGGGTCGCCTTTGATCGCCGACCCTTTCCATGCCGAGCGCTGGGATTACGTTTACCTGTTTCAAAAGGGCGATGGCGGTGGCGAACAGCGCAAGCTGACGGTGATGTTCGAAGAAGACAAGCTGCGCACCGTGAGCGGCGATACCGCGCCTGTCGTGCCTGTGGCGTCTGCGGAAACGCAGACGTCCCATCCTGTTGCGGAGTGAATCCAGCCATGCAAAAAATTACCATAGCCGGCAGTTCGGGACGCATGGGGCGCGCTCTGCTGGAAGCGGTGTTGCAGTCGCCTGACCTGCGCCTGCATGCGGCGCTGGAGCGCGCGCAAAGTCCTTTCCTGAAAAAGGACGCTGGCGAGTTGGTCGGAGCGCCGTGTGGCGTCCACATCAGCGACGATGCGCCAGCAGTGCTGCGCGGTTGCGATGCGCTGATCGATTTCACCCGTCCGGAAGGCACGCTGCACCATCTCGACCTGTGCCGCGCACAGGGCGTCAACATGGTGATCGGCACCACTGGGTTCAATGCCGAACAGAAGGAGATGCTGGCTGCCGCGGCGCGCGACATCGCCATTGTGTTTGCTCCTAACATGAGCGTGGGCGTCAATCTCACCTTCAAGCTGCTGGAAATCGCCACCAAGGTGCTGAGCGAGGGCTATGACATCGAGGTCGTCGAGGCGCACCACCGCCACAAAGTGGATGCACCCTCCGGCACTGCGCTGCGCATGGGCGAAGTGGTGGCGCAGGCGCTGGGGCGCAATCTCGACGAGTGCGCGGTATATGGCCGCGAAGGCGTGACCGGCGAGCGTTCGCCATCGACCATAGGTTTTGCCACGGTGCGCGGCGGCGACATCGTCGGTGATCATACCGTGATGTTCGCCGGCATCGGCGAGCGTGTGGAGATCACCCACAAGGCGTCGAGCCGCGCCACTTTTGCGCTGGGTGCGCTGCGCGCCGCGCGTTTCTTGCGCGGCAAGAAGTCCGGCTTGTACGACATGCAGGACGTGCTCGGCCTGCGCTGACAAGAATACGAAGGAAAATACGTGAAAGTCACCATCATCGGCACCGGCTATGTTGGCCTGGTTTCCGGCACCTGTCTCGCCGAACTTGGCAACGACGTCATGTGCCTGGATGTGGATGCCAACAAGATCGCCATGCTCAATCGTGGCGAGATTCCGATATACGAACCGGGGCTGGAGGCGATGGTCAAGCGCAATGCCGCTGCCGGACGCCTGCATTTCACCACCGACGTCGCGGCCAGCGTGGCGCATGGCGCGGTGCAGTTCATCGCGGTGGGTACGCCGCCGGACGAGGATGGTTCCGCCGACCTGCAATACGTCGTGGCGGCGGCGCGTAACATCGGCCGTCACATGGACGATTACAAAGTGATCGTGGACAAGTCCACCGTGCCGGTGGGCACCGCCGACAAGGTGCGTGCGGCGATCTCAGAAGAGCTGGCCAAGCGCAAGGCACAATGTGAGTTCAGCGTGGTGTCCAACCCGGAATTCCTCAAGGAAGGTGCGGCGGTGGACGATTTCATGCGCCCCGACCGCATCGTCATCGGCGCCGACGACGAGCGCGCGGCACAAATCATGCACACCCTGTATGCGCCGTTCCAGCGCAACCATGAGCGCATGTACGTGATGGACGTGAAATCGGCGGAACTGACCAAGTATGCCGCCAATGCCATGCTGGCAACGCGCATTTCCTTCATGAACGAATTGGCCAACCTCGCCGAGAAACTCGGCGCCGATATCGAGCATGTGCGGCAGGGCATCGGCTCCGACGCGCGCATCGGCTATCACTTTCTCTATGCCGGCTGCGGCTATGGCGGTTCATGCTTTCCCAAGGACGTGCAGGCATTGCGCCAGACTGCCCGGGAGCAGGGTATGACGCTGAGAATCCTGGAAGCGGTGGAGGAGGTCAACGAGGCGCAGAAAGCGCGATTGTTTGAGAAGATGCAGGCACGTTTCGCCGGCAAGCTTGGCGGCAAGCGCTTCGCGGTGTGGGGGTTGGCGTTCAAGCCCAACACCGACGATATGCGCGAGGCGCCCAGTCGCGTGCTGATCGAAGCCCTGCTCGATGCTGGCGCAACCGTCACCGCCTACGACCCGGTGGCGATGCACGAAGCCCGCCGCATTTTCGGCGACCGCATTGCCTATACCGAGCAGCCGCTCTCCGCGCTGGATGGCGCAGATGCGCTCGCCATCGTCACCGAGTGGAAGGAATTCCGCAGCCCGAACTTCGCCGAAATCAAGGCGCGCCTGAAGCAGCCGCTGGTGTTCGACGGGCGCAACCTGTACGAGCCGGCGTTGGTGCGCGATGCTGGGCTGGAATATTTTGCCATCGGCAGAATCTGAGGGGGTGGATTGAATTTCGATCGCATAGCCCGGGCGCGCGTTCTCGTGGTCGGCGACGTGATGCTGGATCGCTACTGGTTCGGCGAGGTCAGCCGCATCTCACCGGAAGCGCCGGTGCCGGTGGTGAAAGTGGGGCGCAGCGAGGAGCGTCCCGGCGGCGCCGCCAACGTGGCGCGCAACGTCGCAGCGCTGGGCGCGCAGGTCGACCTGCTGTCGGTGGTGGGAGTTGACGAGGCCGGCGATGCCTTGGCGCGCCTGCTGGAAGTCGATCACATCGCCGCCCAGTTGCACCGCGACGAAAGCATTGCCACCACCATCAAGCTGCGCGTGATCGGGCGCCAGCAGCAGTTGCTGCGCATCGATTTCGAGACCCAGCCCAGCCATGAAGTGCTGCTCGCCAAGCTCGCCGATTTCGAAGCCAGGTTGCCGCAGGTGGACGTGGTGATCCTCTCGGACTATGGCAAGGGTGGCCTGCATCACATCGCGCGCATGATCGAGCTGGCCAACGCCGCAGGCAAGCCGGTGCTGGTCGACCCCAAGGGCGAGGATTATGAGCGCTACCGCAACGCCACGCTGCTGACGCCCAACCGCAGCGAATTCCGCGAGGTGGCGGGCGGCTGGAAGAGCGAGGACGAGCTGACGCAGAAGGCGCAACGCTTGCGCGAGCAGCTCAACTTGCAGGCGCTCCTGGTGACGCGCAGCGAAGAGGGGATGACGTTGTATCGCGCCAGCGCAGTGGAGCACCAGCCGGCGCAGGCGCGTGAGGTGTTCGATGTTTCCGGCGCCGGCGACACGGTGATCGCCACGCTGGCGGTGATGCTGGCGGCGGGCGCGGATTTTGCCGAGGCGATGCAGTGGGCCAACCGTGCTGCCGGCATCGTGGTCGGCAAGCTCGGCACGGCGGTGGCGACGCACGTCGAACTGTTCGAACCGTTCAGGGGATGAGCATGTATATCGTGGTTACAGGGGCAGCCGGGTTTATCGGATCGAATCTGGTCAAGGCGCTCAATGCACGCGGAGAGACCAACATCATCGCGGTGGACAACCTCACACACGGCGATAAGTTCCGCAATCTGGCCGACTGCGAGATCGCCGATTACCTCGACAAGGAAGAATTCCTGCACAGCCTGATCGATGGCGCCTTTGACGACGCGCTGGCCGCGATCCTGCACCAGGGCGCATGTTCTTCTACCACCGAGTCGGACGGGCGCTACATGATGCGCAACAATTACCGCTATTCGGTGAGCCTGTATGAGCATTGCCAGAGCGAATCGGTGCCGCTGATCTACGCTTCTTCTGCTTCGGTGTACGGCGCCGGGCCTTCCTATACCGAAGGGCGCGAGCATGAACGCCCGCTCAATGTTTACGGCTATTCCAAGTTCCTGTTCGACCAGTTCGTACGGCGCAACTGGCCGGAGCGCAGCGCGCAGGTGGTGGGACTGCGCTATTTCAACGTGTATGGTGCGCGCGAACAGCACAAGGGGCGCATGGCTTCGGTGGCCCTCCACTTCTTCAACCAGTATCGCAACGCCGGCAAGGTCAAGCTGTTCTCGGGCAGCGGTGGCTACGGTAACGGCGAGCAGTTGCGCGATTTTGTCTCGGTCGAGGACGTGGTCAAGGTCAACCTGTATTTCCTCGACCACCCGGACCGGTTCGGCATCTTCAACATCGGCACCGGCCAGGCGCAGACTTTCAACGAAGTGGCGGTGGCGACGATCAATGCTTGCCGTGCCGCCGATGGCGCCGCGCCACTGACGCTGGCGGACATGCAGGCGCAGGGCATCATCGAGTACATCCCGTTCCCCGGCGAGTTGCAGGGCAAGTATCAGAGCTACACCCAGGCCGACCTGACGCTGTTGCGCAAGGCGGGCTATGTGGAACCGTTCCTGAGCGTGGAGCAGGGCGTGGTGCGCTATGTCGGTCAGTTACTGAAAAATGTATAAGGTGCTGGAAGATTTTGTCGGCAACACGCCGCTGGTCAGGCTGAAGCGCATGCCGGGGCAGACTGGCAATATCGTGCTGGCCAAGCTGGAGGGCAACAATCCCGCCGGCTCGGTGAAGGACAGGCCGGCGCTGTCGATGATCCTCCACGCGCAGCAGCGTGGCGATATCAAGCCAGGCGATACGTTGATCGAGGCGACCAGCGGCAATACCGGCATCGCGCTGGCGATGGCAGCGGCAATGATGGGCTACCGCATGGTGCTGGTGATGCCGGAGCATCTGAGCGTGGAGCGCCGTCAGACCATGCGCGCCTTTGGCGCGGAACTGGTGCTGACGCCGCAGGCGGGCGGCATGGAAATGGCGCGCGACGTCGCCGAGAAAATGCGCGCCGAGGGGCGCGGACTGATTCTCGACCAGTTTGCCAACCCCGACAACCCGCTCGCCCACTACGAAAGCACCGGCCCGGAAATCTGGCGTGACACCGCAGGCAAGGTGACGCATTTCGTTTCCAGTATGGGCACCACCGGCACTATCATGGGCTGCTCGCGTTACCTGAAGGAGCAGAACCCGGCGATCCAGATCGTCGGCGTACACCCGGCCGAAGGCGCGCAAATCCCCGGCATCCGCAAGTGGCCGGCCGAATACCTGCCGAAAATCTTCGACGCGCGGCGTGTCGACCGCGTCATCGAAGTGAGCCAGGCCGATGCCGAGGAAACCACGCGGCGCTTGGCGCGCGAAGAGGGTATCTTCGCCGGCATCTCCTCCGGCGGCGCATTGTGGGCGGCGCTGCACCTGTCGCGAGAGGTGGAAAACGCGGTGATCGTGACCATCGTGTGCGACCGCGGAGACCGCTATCTTTCCACCGGCGTGTTCCCGGCCTGAGCGAACGGTGATGACGCCGGTCCTGGTTTTCGACATCGAGACTATTCCCGATACCGCCGGCCTGCGCCACCTGTACGACATGGATGAGGCCAGCAGCGATCACGATGTTGCGGAAATGGCGTTCCAGCGCCGCCGCCAGGCCAGCGGAAACGACTTTTTGCCACTGCACTTGCAGCGCGTGCTGGTGATCTCCTGTGCGCTGCGCCACAAGGACGGCTTCTCGGTGTGGTCGCTGGGCGCGCCGGAAGAAGAGGAAGGCGCGGCGATCCAGCGTTTCTTCGATGGCATCGAGAAATACACGCCGCAGCTGGTGTCCTGGAACGGCGGTGGCTTTGACCTGCCGGTGCTGCATTACCGCGGCATGCTGCACCGGGTGCGCGCGCCGCGCTACTGGGACATGGGCGACGACGATCGCGAATTCAAGTGGAACAACTACATCAGTCGCTACCACATGCGCCATCTCGACCTGATGGACCTGCTGGCTATGTATCAGCCGCGCGCCAATGCGCCGCTGGACGAACTGGCCAAGCTGATGGGTTTTCCCGGAAAGATCGGCATGGATGGTTCGCAGGTGTGGCCGGCCTACCAGGATGGCAAGGTCGCCGAGATCCGCAACTATTGCGAAACCGATGTCGCCAATACCTATCTCGTCTATCTGCGCTTCCAGTTGATGCGTGGCCAGCTCGACTCGCATCAGTACCGGAACGAATGCGATCTGGTGCGCGCCAGCCTCTCCAAATTGCCCGGTGAGCACTGGGGCGAGTTCCTCGCCGAATGGCGACCGGCCTAGCCTGACATGCCTGTCGTCACCATAGAATCCCTCGACCATGAAGGGCGCGGCGTCGCGCATTATGACGGCAAGGCGATCTTCGTCGAGGGCGCGCTGCCCGGCGAGGTGGTCGAGTTTTCCTCATATCGCAAGAAACCCAGCTACGAACTGGCGACGGTCACGCGCATCATCCGGGAAAGCGCGTCGCGAGTGATGCCGCGTTGCCCGCACTTCGGCGTGTGCGGCGGATGCAGCATGCAGCATTTTGACGCGGGTGCGCAGGTGGCCGCCAAGCAGCGCGTGCTGGAAGACAACCTCAAGCACATCGGCAAGGTACAGGCCGAGACCATGCTGCCGGCGGTGCATGGCCCGACCTGGGGTTATCGCTACCGCGCGCGCCTGTCGGCGCGCTACGTCGAGAAGAAGGGGCGCATGCTGGTCGGCTTTCACGAAAAGCGCAGCAGCTTCGTCGCCGACATGGAAAGTTGCGCCATCCTGCCCCAGCGCATCTCCGACCTGCTGCCTTCGTTGCGCGACCTGATTGCCGGGCTCAGTATTTACCAGCGCATGCCACAGGTAGAGCTCGCCATCGGCGAAGAGGTCGACGTGCTGGTGCTGCGCATCCTGGAGCCGCTCAATGCGAACGACGAAGCCAGCCTGCGCGCTTTCGCCGACCGCCATCGGGTACAGATTTTCCTGCAACCCAAGGGGCCGGAAACGGCTTATCCCTTTCATCCGCTGGATGCGCCGCCGCTGACTTACACCTTGCCCGAGTTTGCGCTGGAAATGCCGTTTCATCCCACCGAATTCACCCAAGTTAATCATCACATCAACCGCGTTCTGGTGCGGCGCGCGCTTGCCCTGCTGGTGCCGAAGCCGCACGAACGCATCGCCGACCTGTTCTGCGGGCTGGGCAATTTCACCCTGGCGATTGCCAGGAGCGGTGCAGAGGTGGTGGGGGTGGAAGGCAGCGACGCGCTGGTGCGGCGCGCGCAGGAGAATGCGCGCCACAACGGCCTGGGCGAGCGTACCACTTTTCTCAGCATCAACCTGTTCGAGGTTACGCCGGAAAGTCTGGCGCGGCTGGGCCGCTTCGACAAGATGTTGATCGATCCGCCGCGCGACGGTGCAGTAGGGGTGGTGAAGGCGCTGGGTGACGACGCGCCGCAGCGTATCGTCTACGTATCGTGCAACCCGTCCACGCTGGCGCGCGACGCCGCAGTGCTGGTGCATACCAAGGGCTATGCGTTGAAGGCGGCGGGGGTGGTTAACATGTTCCCGCATACCTCGCACGTCGAGTCGGTGGCGCTGTTCGAGCGGGAAGCAAGCAGAGAATAAAGGGGAGAATAAAAAAGGTTCATCGCGCCTTTCCGGGGAAGGCATCCTTGATTTTCAGGAAGAAGTAAGCTGAATCGCGGAAGCCATAGGCCATGCGCTTGATGACCTTGATGCGGTTGTTTACCCCTTCGAGG
>JBFMAC010000022.1:0-24722 GCA_040756015.1 Pseudomonadota bacterium | reverse complement strand
CACCCTCTCGGGTAACTCAACCCATTACTTCGTGTGAGCACTTCTTCATACTTAAAGTCAGGTGGCCTTAACCACCCACCCATGACCCAAGCGCCCACACCTATCGGCTGTTAGTTGTTAAAGAACGTCCCGAACCACTCGCAGCAGCAGTGGTTGCGGGGGCAGGATTTGAACCTACGACCTTCGGGTTATGAGCCCGACGAGCTGCCAGACTGCTCCACCCCGCGTCCGGTTTATAGAAGCGGAACTATAGCAACCGACTAAAACCAAGTCAAGACCATTTCTGTTTTTCATTTCTGTTTTTCCAGTGCACTGAGAATGCCGCGCAGGATATTCGCCTCCTCCTTTTCCAGGCGCATCCTGCCAAACATGCGCCGCATGCGCGGCATCAGTCGCTTCGGCTTATTGGGATCGAGGAATCCCGAAGAAATCATCACGCGCTCCAGATGCTGGTAAAACAATTCGGTTTCCTCATGGCTAGCCGCCTCAGCCAAAGTTGGCAAAGGAACCCCCGCCAATTCTGGCACTGCACAGCGCAGTTCATAGGCCAGCACCTGAACCGCCGCGCCGAGGTTGAGCGAGGAATACGCGGGGTTGCACGGTATCTGCGCCAACACATGGCACTTGTATATTTCCTCATTGCTCAGGCCGGACATTTCAGTGCCAAACACCAGCGCCACAGGCTGCTGGCCGGCCCGCTCCACCAGAAGGCGGGCGGCCTCACGCGCATTCACTACCGGCAAGGAAAGGTCGCGCCTGCGTGCGCTGCAAGCAACCACCAGCGTGGTGCCGTGCAATGCCTCATCCAGCGACACGCACACCTTGGCCCGCTGCAACACATCTACGGCACCCGACGCACGCGCATCGGCTGCGGCATCGGGGAAGCACTTGGGATTGACCAAGTACAAGCCGCCCAACCCCATAGTCTTCATCGCGCGCGCCGCCGCGCCGATATTGCCTGGGTGAGTGGTATGACTCAGCACGATGCGCACATTGGCGAGCGGATCGATCATGGGGTCATAGAATCCGGCTCAGGCACACAGCTTCACAGAAAAACCGATTGCCTCGATATCATGCGCCAACGCTTGCAGCCAATCGGCTGGCAGTACGGACAAGCGCACCGCTTCGGGTTGCAACGAAGGCCGCGCCAACCCATACAGCAGGACACCGCGCAGGGGCAGGTCACGCTGTTTCACTTCCCCCAGAAATTGCAGATAAGCCGTGCGCTCACCGTCTGACGGCGGCTGGCCATCGATCTGGAACATGCAAGTCTGCAGCCAAGTCGTGCATAAGCCGGTCGCGCGCGTGAGATTCTTCAGTGCTTGCTTAGGGCCAAGGCGCACATTATTGACCAGCCGCATCCCTTCTGCCGTGGCACGGTCGAGCTTGAACCATACCTCGCCGTTCAGCTGTGCCATTTGCCGCAACCCTTCCTGCACTTCAGCGCGCCCGACTAGGCTGCCGTTGGTAATCAACACCAGCTTGATTTTGCCAAGCAGACCGAAATCGCGCATCGCCTTGCCGACCAACCCCACCACTTGAGCAAACTCGCGCGCGCCGGTCGGCTCGCCATTGCCCGACAGGGCGATGTCATTCAACCGCCGCGCTTCCGGCGGCACTCTCTGCCACATGAAATCGCCGTGCAACACCTCATGCAAGAAACCGCGCAACTCCGCATCCAGTCGGACAGTATCCACAGGCGGCGGGCCACCCCGTTGCAAGTCCGGCACCTGACAATAAATACAGCGCCAATTGCAGGCATTGTTGATGTTGAGGTTGATGCCGATCGAAACGCCACCGGCGCGGCGCGACACCACCGGATAGACATAAGCCAGCCCTGCCGCGTCGCGGCTATGATCGTGGGCATTAAGGATTTGCGAGGCTGGCGGCATGACCGGGAAATGGTAACAGGGATGACAATGCTATAATGCCGACCAGTTTTATTCAAACTGACCAAGACATGCGCATCACCCGCAGGCTGGAATTCGATGCCGGCCACCGCATCCCCAACCATCACAGCCAGTGCCGGCACCTGCACGGCCATCGCTATGCCATCGAGATCACCCTGGCCGGCGATGTCATCGCCACCGAAGGCGCATCCGAGCAGGGCATGGTGATGGATTTTTCCGAAGTGAAAAAGATCGCCAAGCAAACCCTGGTCGATGCTTGGGATCATGCCTTCCTGGTTTATGCCAAGGACGGGGCCGTGGTCAACTTCCTGAGCGGTTTAGATGGGCACAAAACCGTTCTGCTCGACGCGCCGCCCACCGCAGAAAACCTGGCGCTGACGGCCTTCCGCATCCTGGATCGCGCCTATCAGGATACCTATGGCAACCACCTGCGCCTGGAACGGGTACGCATCTATGAAACCCCCAATTGTTGGGCCGATGCGGGTGTGATACACGACTGACCAAACCCGCGCCAAGCCTGGAAGTACGAAAGGTATTCGTCTGGTTAAACAGGCACAATGCGCTTGCGCGACTTAGTCGGCCTGCCCAGCTTGCGAGTTGCTGCGACTGGCCGCGTAAGCGACCGTGCTGTTGTCGCCGCCTCGGGCTTCGCCCTCCGCATCGACAACAGCGCAAACAGAGTCAACCCATTACCCGATCACGAATTTGCACAACTTGATGCACACAACTGCCGGCAGCAAATAAGCATCTTCTCACCCAAAGCAATGATCTCAACCCAAGCCAGCCAATCGCGATGCACGGCGCTCAGCAATATTTACACTCCAGAAATCACTTTTTGAAAAGCAAACAATGTGTTGGTGCAATGTTCATCATACTAAAGTATTACTACTAAAGTAGCATTTACTATCGACTGCATTCCATATAGATTGTCGTGCACAAAAACCTCACAACCTCGGGAGCGCCGCGATGCACAGTCAATCTGTCAGGCCGTTTCTTACCGTTGACGATGTTCGGGAACAGTTTGAGGATTATTTCCAGAAAGTGAGGGACGAGCGCATCCGGCATGGCAGCAGCAGGCAAGACCTGGATCGCAAAACAATTTGGCAGGATTGCATCCTGGTCTTAATCGGGGACGGCGCCGTTCCAGTGGACGCGCTGCACTGGAAACCGGAGGAAGTTGAAGAAGCCGTCCTGTAAGGATCAGCTGTAATCCAGACCCATCGCCCCGCGCACATCACGCATGGTTTCCTGCGCCAACTTGCGCGCCTTTTCGCAGCCATCGGCAATAATGCTCTTCACCAGGGTCGGGTCTTCCAGGTAAGCTTCGGCACGCTCGCGCATCGGCTTCTGCTCCGCCAGCACCGCATCGATCACCGGCTGCTTGCATTCCAGGCAGCCGATGCCGGCACTCTTGCAACCCTGCTGCACCCACTCTTGCGTCGCTTCCGACGAATACACCTGGTGGAATTGCCATACCGGGCACTTGGCCGGATCACCCGGGTCGGTGCGGCGGATGCGTGCCGGATCGGTAGGCATGACACGGATTTTCTTGGTGACGGACTCGGTATCTTCGCGCAGCGAAATGGTGTTGTTGTACGACTTGGACATTTTCTGCCCGTCCAGCCCGGGCATGCGCGAAGCGTGGGTGAGCAGCGCCTCCGGTTCGGACAGGATCATCTTGCCGCCGCCTTCGAGGTAGCCGAACAAACGCTCGCGATCGCCCATGCTCAGGTTCTGCTGCTCGTCGAGCAGCGCCTTGGCCGCTTCCAGCGCCTCGCCGTCACCCTGCTCTTGGTAGCGCGTGCGCAATTCATGATAGAGGCGAGCCTTCTTGTTGCCCATTTTTTTCACTGCGGTCTCGGCCTTTTCCTCGAAGCCGATTTCCTTGCCATAGATGTGATTGAAGCGGCGCGCGATCTCTCGCGTGAATTCGATATGCGGCACCTGGTCTTCGCCCACCGGTACGAAGGTGGCACGGTAAATCAGGATGTCGGCGCTTTGCAGCAGTGGATAGCCAAGGAAGCCGTAGGTGGACAGATCCTTCTCCGAGAGCTTTTCCTGCTGGTCCTTGTAGGTGGGCACGCGCTCCAGCCAGCCGAGAGGGGTAATCATCGACATAAGCAGGTGCAGCTCGGCATGTTCCGGCACCTGCGACTGAATGAACAGCGTGGCCTGCGCTGGATCAACGCCGGCAGCAAGCCAGTCCACCACCATGTCCCAGACGTGTTGCTGGATCACTTCCGGCGTGTCGTAGTGCGTGGTCAGTGCATGCCAGTCGGCGACGAAAAACAAACAGGGGTGCTCGTGCTGCAGCTTAACCCAGTTCTTCAGCACGCCATGGTAATGACCGAGGTGCAGGCTGCCGGTGGGGCGCATGCCGGAGAGGACGCGATCGGGAAACATGGTATTCCTGTTATTAGAAACCGAGGATCGAGGAAAGCAATTGTAGCGTGACATTGACCACCGGCCAAAGGATCACGTTGAGCACGCCGAACGCCAGCAGCAGCACCAGGATGATCATGCCATAGGGTTCGATCTGCGCGAAGCGGTAGGAGGCGCGGTGTGGCAGCAGGCTTACCGCGATACGCCCGCCGTCGAGCGGCGGCAGCGGAAAAAGGTTGAGTGCCATCAGCACGGTGTTGATCATCACGCCGGCCTTGCCCATTTCCATCAGCGGCAGGGCGAAATAACTGTCCGGCATGAAGGTGGCGATCTTGATCGCGCAGCCCCACAACAGTGCCATGAACAGATTGGCCGCCGGCCCCGCCGCCGCCACCCACAGCATGTCCTGCTTGGGATGGCGCAGGTTGGTGAAATTGACCGGCACCGGCTTGGCCCAGCCGAACAGGATGCCGCCCAGCGCCAGGGTCAGCATCGGCACCAGCACGGTGCCGATGGGATCGATGTGGCGCAGCGGGTTCAAGCTGATGCGCCCCTGCATATAGGCGGTCATGTCGCCGAAACGCTTGGCGACATAGCCGTGTGCCGCCTCGTGCAGGGTGATGGCGAACACCACCGGCAGCGCATAGATGACGATTTTCTGGATTAAGTTGAATTCCATTTTTTCTTGTCTCAGGAACTACGTTAAACCACGGATGAACATGAATGTTCATCCGTGGTCAACCATTTTTAACCAAACAACCCGGGGTCGCCCTTGCCGTGTCGTAGCACAACGGAGGCATCCCCGGTCAAATCCACCACCGTGGTGGGCTGCATCCCGCACGAGCCGCCGTCGAGGATCAAATCCACGCGGCGCTCCAGATGCGTGCGCATGTCAGCGGCATTATTGAGCGGCGTATCCGCGTCCGGCAGCAGCAGCGTAGTACTCAACAGCGGCTCACCCAATTCGGCAAGCAGTGCCTGCACCACGGCGTGATCCGGCACACGCAGCCCCACCGTGTTGCGCTTGGGATGCTGCAAGCGACGCGGCACCTCGCGCGTCGCCGCCAGAATGAAAGTATAGCTGCCCGGCGTCGCCGCCTTGAGCATGCGGTATTGCTGGTTGCTGACCCTGGCGTAGTTGGCGATCTCCGAGAGGTCGCGGCATACCAAAGTAAAAAAATGGTCGTCGCCGACGCCGCGTATCTGGCGCATGCGCTCCAACGCGGCCTTGTCGCCCAGTTGACAGCCGAGCGCATAACAGGAATCGGTGGGATACACGATCACACCGCCCGCACGCACGATCTCCGCCGCCTGCCGGATCAGGCGCGGCTGCGGGTTTTGCGGATGGATTTCAAAAAACTGTGACATCGCCTGCGTTGGACAGCGCGCTTACAACACGGCGCGCATGACGTCCCAGTCGTGCCACAGCGGCGTGCAGCCGGGCGGTAGCGCCGCGAAGCCGCCCAAGTCCATATAACTCTCGCCCGGACCGTGGTAATCGGAGCCGCCGGAAGCGCGCAGGTCCAGTTCCCGTGCATAGCGTGCAAAAATGGCAACATGCTCGACGGTATGACTGCCCGACACCACCTCGATGCCGGTGCCGCCAAGCCCCTTGAATTCGCGCAGCAGGAGGCGCATTTGCTTGGCGTTCATCTTGTAGCGCCCGGGGTGCGCCAGCACCGCCATGCCGCCGGCGGCGATGATCCAGCCTATGGCATCGGCCAAGCCAGCCCACTGATGGGAAACATAGCCGGGCTTGCCCGAGACCAGGTACTTCTTGAACACGCTGCGCACGTCCTTGACCACGCCGCTTGCCACCAGGAAGCGTGCGAAATGTGTACGCCCCACCATGTCGGGATTGCTGGCATGCGCGTAAGCGCCTTCCAGGCTGCCGCGGATACCCGCTTTCTCCAGCGCCACGGCCATACGCTCGGCGCGCGCGCGACGGCTGGCGCGAATGCCGGCCAGCCCTTGCGCCAGTCCGGCATGCTCAGGATCAATGCCCAAGCCCAGCACATGCAAGGTCTGGTTATTGCGGGTGACGGAAATTTCCACGCCATTGACCAGCGTCACGCCGCACTCCTGCGCCGCGGCGCGTGCCTCCGCCAGACCACCGGTTTCATCGTGATCGGTCAGCGCCAGCACTTTCACGCCGCGTGCGGCGGCATGGCGCACCACTTCCGCCGGCGCGAGCAGGCCGTCGGAGCGCGTGGAGTGGCAATGAAGGTCGATCAGGGACATCAATCAAAGGAAGGAGCAATCGCCAAAGACGGCCTGAAGGCAGGATGATAACAAATTCGCGCCAACCACGCGCGCCAGCCGACCAGCTCACGCCATCATGCGCTCGGAAAAACGGTAGCTGTTTTTCCCCTCGGTCTTGGCCTGGTACATGCGGCTGTCCGCCTCGCGCATCAATTCGTCTTTGGTGGTGCCATCACTGGGATAACAGGCGATGCCGATGCTCGCCCCCACTTCGCCGCCCCTGAGCACGGGCAGCACCGGCGGTCCCAGCACCTGGATCAGGCGCTCGGCGAACACGCGGATTTCCTCGCGCGAGATGGTGTTGGCGAGAACCACCGCAAACTCGTCGCCGCCGATACGGGCAAGCACGTCAGAAGCGCGCACCGTCTTGCGGAAACGCCTGCCGATTTCCACCAATGCGGCATCCCCCGCTTCATGCCCGAATTCGTCGTTAACCCCCTTGAACCCGTCCAAGTCGATGAACAGCAGCGCCATGCCGCGCCCTTCCTCGCGTCTGGACTGCGCCAGCTCCATTTCCAGCAATTCCTCGAAATAGCGCCGGTTGGGCAGGGTGGTGAGCACGTCGTGCCGCGCCTCATGTTCCAGCCTCGCCGACAGACTTTGCCGCTCCCGCAATTTGAGCAAGGCGTTCCAGTAAGACAGGATGCCGCCCATCAGCAGGATCGCGACGAACAGACTGATCCAGAACAGGCTCTGCTGGCGGCGCGTCTTGATATCCTCAAGCTGTGTCTGTATCTCGTAGTCTTTCTCCTGCACGATGTGGTTGATGAAGACCTCGATTTCCTGCATGAGCCCCATATCCCTGCTGGAACTCATCAGGTCAATGGCCTCATCCTTCTCGCCGCGCATGAACATGGCGATCATGTCGCCCATGCCCAAGAGCTTTTGCTGGATCAGTTTCTCGACCTCCGCCAGATCGGTCAGATAGTGCTCATCATCCTTGAGCATTCCACGCAACTGGTCGGTATGGCCGCCGATGCGGTGCAGCGCATTCTGATAAGGTTTCAGGTATTCCTTGCGCCCGGTCAGCAAATACCCGCGCTGGCCGATTTCGGCATCGCGCAAATCCGAAAACAGGGTTTCCAGCGTTCTTGCCTCGGCATTCAGGCGATAAAGGCGAAAACCGGTTTCCTGCAGACGCGCAGCATCGGTGACCACCTTCCAGGCAACGAGGCAAAGCAGGACAAAACCACCTAGGAATATCAACAGCAAGCGTAACTGGGGCGGGAATCTGCCTTCAGATGCGCTAACCATGACCGCCATCCAGCCATTCCATCAGGCTGCGCGTGTCGGCGCGCCCCAGTTCCAGGTGCTGGCCACGCTTGAGCTGCGGCGGCAACACCACCGCGCCGAAACGGATGCGCATCAGACGCGTCACGTTGAGGCCGGCCGCCTCGAACATGCGCCGCACGATGCGGTTACGCCCTTCCTTCAGCACGACGCGGTACCAATGATTGGCGCCGCGCCCGCCGCGGTCTTCCAGCACCTCGAAGCGCGCCTTGCCGTCGGGCAGCGGCACCCCCGTGGTGAGCAGGCGGACATGCTGCGGCGTGACCTGCCCCATGATGCGCACCGCATATTCGCGCTCGATCTCGAAGCTGGGATGGGTGAGGCGATTGGCCAGTTCTCCGCTGGTGGTGAAAATCAGCAGGCCGCAGGTATTGAAATCGAGCCGGCCGATGGCGATCCATTTGGAAGCACGCAGGCGTGGCAGCTTGTCGAACACGCTAGGACGGTCTTCGGGATCGTCACGGCTGACGATCTCGCCTTCCGGTTTGTGGTAGATCAGCACGCGCGGCAGGCGCGCCTGGTCGCTGGGCTTGACCTTGATGATGCGGCGCCCGACCTTGACCATGTCATCGGGGGCGACGCGCATGCCAAGCTGCGCCGGCTTGCCGTTGACCTGCACGCGCCCGGAAGCGATCAATTCTTCCATCGCGCGGCGCGAACCCAATCCCGCCTGCGCCAGCACCTTGTGCAATTTCTGCGTATCCGCCGGCGGGGAAGCAGCACGCGTGCCACGACGCCCGCTCGAGGCGCGCTGCGGCGTGGCAGATTTCGATGCGGCTTTGCTGGCTTGTTGTCTGGCGGCCATGGTCGTTTCAGTGTGCCGCTATTATAAGCACATGCTGAAATAATGTGGGCACTATGCTCACCATGCTGCTCATGACGCTCATGACACTGCGCGGCGCTCCAGCACCGCCTGCGCCAGCGTGCCGCTGTCGACGTGCTCGAGTTCGCCACCCACCGGCAGACCACGCGCGATGCGCGACACATTCAGACCACGCGCGCGCAGCAGCTCGCCGATATAGTGTGCGGTGGCTTCGCCCTCGACGGTAAAATTGGTAGCGAGGACAACCTCGCGCACCGCGCCATCCGTGGCACGCTTCACCAACCGGTCAAGGTGTATCTCCCTGGGGCCGATGCCGTCCAGCGGCGAGAGGCGCCCCATCAGCACGAAGTACAGTCCTTGGTAGCAATGCGCCTGCTCCATCATCAGCAGGTCGGCCGGCGTTTCCACCACGCACAGCAGGCCGGCATCGCGACGCGGGGAGACGCACAGTTCGCATACCTCTTCCTCGGTGAAGCTGTTGCACTTCGCGCAGTGGCGTATCTTGCCCACCGCCGCATCCAGCGCCAACGCCAGCCGCGCCGCACCGGACCGGTCGCGCTGCAACAGATGGTAGGCCATGCGCTGCGCCGACTTCGGCCCGACACCGGGCAGGCAGCGCAAGGCAGTAATCAGCTCTTCGAGACTGGAGGGAGTTTTCAAGAGCGGAAGGACAAAATCAGAAAGGGAGCTTCATGCCCGGCGGAAGATTGAGCCCGGCGGTGAAGCCACCCATCTTTTCCTGCACCGTCGCCTCCGCCTTGCGCACTGCATCGTTCATCGCCGCGGCCACCAAGTCTTCCAGCATATCCTTGTCGTCGGCGAGCAGACTGGGATCGATGGACACTCGCCTGACGTCGTGGCGACAGGTCATCACCACCTTCACTAGCCCGGCACCGGCCTGGCCTTCCACTTCCATCATGGCCAGCTGCTCCTGCACCTTCTTCATGTTTTCCTGCATCTGCTGGGCCTGCTTCATCAGGCCCGCAAGTCCGCCCTTCATCATGTGACACCTCCAATAAACTTCAACGACTCACCGCCAGTAACGCCGAAGGCACGAAGAAAAACCAAGAGGATTACTGCATCACCTGCCACACGAATCAACCCGTGCTTCATCAGTGTTCATCCGTGGCCGATTCGTTTTCTTCTTGGCGTCCTTCGCGTCCTTTGCGGTTATTGCTCTTCTTAAATTTCCATTACTGCACCGGCTTGATCGACGATTCCACCACGTGCGCGTCGAAATTTTCCACCAGTTCGCGCACAAAGGGATCCTGTTCGATCACCGCAACCGCCTGTGCCTGTTTGGCTTCCTTTTCTCGGCTGGACACCTCCACCGGTGTATTGCCGCCGCCCGCGCCAATGGAAAACTCGATGCGCAGCTTGTCGCCAAAATATTCCTCCAGCGCGGCCTGCAATTTCTCGCGATATGCCTTTTCGAGCAGGTGCTTGTGCGCCTCCGGCACCACCAAGTCCATGCGCCCGCCTTCGTGACGCTTCAGCTCGCAATGCTGCGCCAGCATTTTCGCCATCCCGCCGAGCTTGAGCTTGCCCACCAGCATCGGCCAGTCGCCATCAAACGTGCTGGCAGGCTGCGACGGCACAACGGCCCGCGCCGGTGCCAGCTTGGTGACTGCCCGCTCCTCTAGCACACCCCCGGCACTGCGAGCGGCGGTGGCGGGAACAGTTACCGATGCTACCATGGCTGGCGCCCCCGCCTCCTGCGAGCGCGCCCCACGCTCCTCCGGCGCAAACGCCAGCATGCGCAGCAACGTCATGGTAAAGCCGGCGTATTCATCCGGGGCCAGCGTCAGGTCGCCACGCCCCTGTAGCGCGATCTGGTAATACAACTGAACGTCCTCAGCGGCGAAGACGGCAGCCAGCTCAAACAACACCTCGCGCTCCGGCTCGTCGTCTGGAATCGCGGCAGGCACGGTCTGCGCCAGGGCGATGCGGTGCAACAGCACACCCAAATCCTGCAAGGCAGCATCGAAGGCGATGCTGCGTTCGCTCATGCGCTCGGCTTCGGCCAGCATGGTCGTAGCATCACGCGCCGCCAGCGCCTTGAGCAGGGAAAAAAGATAGGTCTGATCCACCGCCCCCAGCATGGCACGCACCGCCACTTCTTCCACCCTGCCACCGCCATGGGCGATGGCCTGGTCGAGCAGCGACAGCGCGTCGCGCATGCTGCCCGCCGCTGCACGCGCCAGCAGCGGCAGCGCACCGGGCTCGCAGGCGATGCCTTCCTGTTCCAGTACGTATTGCAACTGGTTGCGGATCTGCTGCGGTGGTATCTGCTTGAGGTTGAATTGCATGCAGCGCGACAGCACCGTCACCGGGATTTTTTGCGGGTCGGTGGTGGCCAATATAAAAATGACGTGGGCGGGCGGCTCTTCCAGCGTCTTCAGCATGGCGTTGAACGCCGACTTCGACAGCATGTGCACTTCGTCGATAATGTACACCTTGTAGCGTCCGCTGGTGGGTGCGTAGAGCGCGCTTTCCAGCAGCTCGCGCATGCTGTCCACCTGGGTGTTGGAAGCGGCGTCGAGCTCGATCAGATCGACGAAGCGGCCGCTGCCGATACCGACGCAGGCCGCGCATTTTCCGCATGGCGTCGCGGTCACACCCTGTTCGCAGTTGAGCGCCTTGGCGATGATGCGCGCCAGCGTGGTCTTGCCCACCCCGCGCGTGCCGGTCATCAGGTAGGCATGGTGCAGGCGGTTCTGGATGAGCGCGTTGCTCAGCGCCTTGACCACGTGCTCCTGGCCGACCAGTTCGTCGAAATTTTTCGGGCGCCACTTGCGCGCCAGGACTTGGGTCACGGTTTGGCCTGCGAAAATAAAAACTTGTTACCGCGGAGGACGCAAAGAATCTTACCGCTGATACGCTGAGACGCTGAGGAAAAAACGTTTGTTTTTCTCTGCGCCTCTGCGCCTCTGCGGTTGGCCAGCAAATGTAGCATTACAGCACCCAAGTATCGCCAAGCACAGCAGTTTTTCAAAACAGGTGGCGAGCCCAACCCCCGGCACTTGCAGTAAATAGCTGTGGCTGCTTCCTTCCGGACCTGACCAGGTTCACTACCGTGCAATGCGGGGAGGCCCGCCGCCTGTATTTTACCCCACTTCACTTCGCCGGGAGGGGAATCTTGCCCATACGCTGCCGCCATTCCGCCGGGCCCAAATTGTGCACTGATTGCCCTTGCGCATCCACCGCCACCGTCACCGGCATATCGCGCACTTCAAATTCGTAGATCGCTTCCATGCCGAGATCGGCAAACGCCACCACGCGCGCCGCCTTGATCGCCTTCGCCACCAGGTAGGCCGCCCCGCCGATGGCAATGAGGTACACCGCTTGGTGCTGCTTGATCGCCTCGATTGCTGCGGGGCCGCGCTCGGCCTTGCCTATCATGCCGATCAGCCCGACCCGCTCCAGCATCATCGCGGTGAACTTGTCCATGCGCGTGGCCGTGGTCGGCCCCGCCGGCCCCACCACTTCGTCGCGCACCGGATCGACCGGACCGACGTAATAAATGAATCGCCCGCTGAAATCGACTGGCAGCCTCTCGCCCTTTGCCAGCATGTCGGCGATACGCTTATGCGCGGCGTCGCGCCCGGTAAGCAGCCGGCCGGACAACAGCAGCGTTTCGCCCGGCTTCCAGGCGGCGATATCGGCGCGTGTCACCGTATCGAGGTTGATGCGCCGCGCATCGGTGGCGGGATGCCAGTGCACGTCCGGCCAATCGTCGAGGTTGGGTGGCACCAGATGCGCCGGACCGCTGCCGTCCAGGGTGAAATGCGCGTGGCGCGTCGCCGCGCAATTGGGAATGATCGCCACCGGTTTGGACGCGGCATGCGTCGGGTAGTCGAGGATTTTCACGTCAAGCACAGTGGTGAGTCCGCCCAGTCCCTGCGCGCCGATGCCGAGCGCGTTGACCTTGTCGTACAGTTCGATGCGCAGCTCCTCCAACTTGTTGCCGGGGCCGCGCCTTTTCAGTTCATGCATGTCGATGGGATCGAGCAGCGCCTCCTTGGCAAGCACCATGGCTTTTTCCGCACTGCCGCCAATACCGATGCCGAGCATGCCCGGCGGGCACCAGCCGGCGCCCATTTCCGGCACCACTTTCAGCACCCACTCGACGATGTCGTCGGAGGGATTCAACATGACAAGCTTGGCCTTGTTCTCGGAGCCGCCGCCCTTGGCAGCGATGCGAACTTCCACGCTATCGCCGGGCACCACTTCCATGTAGATCACTGCCGGCGTGTTGTCGCCGGTGTTTCTGCGCCTGCCCGCCGGATCGGCGACGATGGAGGCGCGCAGCTTGTTGTCCGGATCGAGGTAGGCGCGGCGCACACCCTCGTTCACCATCTCCGCCACGCTCCTGCTGGCGTCCCAGCGGACATCCATGCCGATTTTCAGGAACACCGTCACGATGCCGGTGTCCTGGCAGATCGGGCGGTGCCCCTCGGCACACATGCGGGAATTGGTAAGGATTTGCGCAATGGCATCCTTGGCCGCTGGCGACTGTTCCACGCGATAGGCATCGGCAAGCGCGCCGATATAGTCGGCTGGATGGTAGTACGACATGTATTGCAGCGCATCGGCAACGCTGCTGATGAAATCTTCCTGGCGGATCGTGGTCATGTTTTCCCCATGTCGGACTGCGCGTGGACTGTGTGTGGCTGCGTGTTTACGCTAAACGCATGGCCGGCTATTATAGCCTCACGCACCATGGCCACACGCAATCCAGGCAATCCAAGGGAGAAAAAATGAGCACTATCGATTCCGTCCTGCATGAAACCCGCGTCTTCCCGCCATCCGACACCTTCGTCAGTCAGGCCAACGTGGCCGGCATGGACGCCTACCGCGCGCTATGCGCGCAAGCGGAACAGGATTACCCCGGGTTCTGGGGACGGTTGGCACGCCAGCACATCCTCTGGCACAAGCCGTTCACGCGCGTACTCGACGAGACCAACGCGCCGTTTTACAAGTGGTTCGACGACGGCGAGTTGAATGTTTCCTACAACTGCCTGGATCGCCACCTCGACACCCAGCCTGACAAGGTTGCCATCATCTTCGAAGCCGACGATGGCAAGGTCAGCAAGATCACCTACCGCGAGCTGTACCACCGCGTCTGCCAGATGGCCAACGGCCTCAAATCGCTCGGTATCAAGAACGGCGACCGCGTCGTGATCTACATGCCGATGAGCATAGAAGTGGTAGTGGCGATGCAGGCGTGCGCGCGCATCGGTGCCATCCACTCAGTGGTATTCGGTGGCTTTTCCGCAAAGAGCCTGCACGAACGTATCATCGACGCCGGCGCGATCGCGGTCATCACTGCCGACGAGCAAATGCGCGGCGGCCGCGCCATCCCGTTGAAGCCAGCGGTGGACGAGGCGCTCGCCATGGGTGGCTGTGAATCGGTCAAGCACGTGGTGGTGTATCGCCGCAGCGGGGCACAACAGACTTGGAATAATGGGCACGACGTCTGGCTGCACGACCTGCTCAAGAACCAGGCCGACACCTGCGAGCCGGAATGGGTCAACGCCGAGCACCCGCTATTCATCCTCTACACCTCCGGTTCCACCGGCAAACCCAAGGGTGTGCAGCATTCCAGCGGCGGCTACCTGCTCGGCACCATGCTCACCATGGACTGGGTATTCGACTACAAACCATCCGACGTGTTCTGGTGCACCGCCGACGTGGGCTGGGTCACTGGCCACTCCTACGTCGCCTATGGCCCGCTCGCGCTGGGCGCAACGCAGGTGGTATTCGAGGGCGTACCGACCTGGCCCGACGCCGGGCGCTTCTGGAAGATGATCCAGAATCATCGCGTCACCACCTTCTACACCGCGCCCACCGCGATCCGCTCGCTGATCAAGCTGGGCGGCGACCTACCGAAAAAACATGACCTCTCCTCGTTGCGCCTCCTGGGCAGCGTGGGCGAACCGATCAACCCGGAAGCGTGGATGTGGTACTACACCGAGGTCGGTCAGTCACGCTGCCCCATCGTCGACACGTGGTGGCAGACCGAAACCGGCTGCCACATGATCTCGCCGTTGCCCGGCGCCGCGCCGCTGAAACCCGGCTCCTGCACCCTGCCGCTGCCCGGCATCATGGCCGCCATCGTCGACGAAGCCGGGCACGATGTGGAAAAAGGCAAGGGCGGCTTCCTCGTCATCAAGCGCCCCTTCCCCTCGCAGGTGCGCACGCTGTGGGGCGACCCGGAACGCTTCAAGAAAGCCTACTTCCCCGAGGACTTCGGCGGCAAATATTACCTCGCCGGCGACTCGGCTAACCGCGATCTCGACGGCTACTTCTGGATCATGGGCCGTGCCGATGACGTGCTCAAGGTTTCCGGCCACCGCCTCGGGACCATGGAAATCGAATCGGCGCTGGTCGCCAACCCCCTGGTAGCGGAAGCCGCAGTGGTCGGTCGCCCACACGAAATCAAGGGCGAGGCCATCGTTGCTTTCGTCGTGCTGAAAGGTGCGCGCCCGCAGGACGCCGACACGATGAAACAAATCACCGCCACGCTACGCGACTGGGTGGCCAAGGAACTCGGCCCCATCGCCAAGCCCGAGGAAATCCGTTTCGGCGACAACCTGCCCAAGACCCGTTCCGGCAAGATCATGCGTCGCCTGCTGCGCGCCATCGCCAAGGGCGAGGAAATCGCGCAGGATGTCTCGACGTTGGAAAATCCTGCAATCCTCGATCAATTAAAACAGGCCGTGGCGTAACACACATGCAACGCCTTTTCCACGGCTTAGGGATTGCAGATTTCGGCGCAGGCTAACGTGAGCGCAGCGAACATAAAGCCGTGCAATGGCGGCCATAGCCAAAACCCGGCGCTCTCGAAAAGAAACATTTGCAGGGTGTGGGCGCACCAAGCAAGACGTAATGGTGCGCACGGCGCACCCTATACATTGGAGAAACGTGGGGTGGGCTAGCGGCAATGCCACGTAAACCACCGAATAAGAATGAAGGCCGCCACCAAGCCCATTACTGCCGTAACCGACTGGATCTATGGTGCTGTTGAGAGGAATCGAACCTCCGACCTACTGATTACGAATCAGTTGCTCTACCAACTGAGCTACAACAGCAAACCGGCGGCAATTATAAGGCCTGCCCCAGGCATCGGCAATCAAGCCGTTTGCGGGCGCACCCGTATAATGACATCCACCCCTTCGGTAACCACGCCGTCAGGCAAGGGGGGCAACCCGGTAATGGCGATGTCTGCCGAATCGATGTCGGTCAGCTTGCCGCTCACCACGTCATAGAAATGGTGATGGGGAATCGTGTTCGGATCGTAAAACACCTTGCCGGCATCGACAATCACCTCGCGCACCAACCCCTTTTCCAAAAATAAATTGAGCGTGTTATACACCGTCGCCCGGGAAGTCTCGGGGCTGCGCTGATTGACCAGGTTCAGCACTTGGTCAGCAGACAAATGCTGCCCATGCGAAAACAGCACATGAGCGATCTCGATGCGCTGGTGGGTGGGATTCACCCCGCGCTGGCGCAGCAGATCGGCCATGTTTTCACGAGTGTGGCAGGTGGTTTTCATGACTATCATGACTATATTCTAGGACGCACCCTGGACTTTGTCTAACGAAGGGTGGCCGGAATCAGAAATGGGCTTTTACCATGCCGCGCCGTTCCATAAGCGCGATCCATCGGACGCAATGCTGATATTGCCGTCTCCTCCCTGGGTGGTTCCGGCAACCGGCGTCGCAGTAAGCGTATAGCTTTGACTGGGGGTCACAATATCCAGTGCCAACGTGTATTTGCCATCCCGTGTTTTACCGGACGTCACGCCCAACCCGCCTGCCGAAGTGCCATTGTAGTTGGCCGTGACGCTGAAAGCATAGGCATTCGAGTTGAGGTAGATTTTCTCCTGCAGGCTGGCCAGTTCCAGCAGTTCGGCTTGGGCCGCCTCGCGGCTGGCACGCACTATATAATTGCGATAACTCGGGTAGCCGATGGTCGCAAGAATCCCGATTATCACCACCACTATCATCAATTCGACGAGGGTGAATCCGCGGGTACGCTGTGCTTTCATGGCATGCTCTCTCATCCGTTTGCGGGCGCCGCCATTCCTGGCACCCGTGGTTACATTACCTTACCAATTCGTGCCAGGAAATCCGTCCGGTACGTGCCTGTTTGCCGCGTTCGTCGCCACCGGTCTTGACCGAACCGCCTGAAGCAGCAATCGTTTCCGTAGTGACATTTCCCCCAGCATCCGTAGTAACGATGGTGACTGTCCCATCGTTATTGGCAGTACGTTTAATTGTCGCCTGCCCGCCGGTACTGTAGGTGATGGTGGTGGTGGTGACATTTCCCGACACCGTTCGCGTCACGTTGGTTACTGTGCCACCGCCCCCACCGCTCAAATCACCGATCTTCGGATCGGTGGAACCGGCCGCCGGTGTAACGGGGGTGCTGCTGCCCGTATCTGGCCCCGGCGCCTTGGTCCAGCCGGCATCACCATAGCAAAGACCGTTCGGGTGATGCCAGAAGGTGGTATATTCCGCCAGCACATAAGTGCTGTAAAGGGCGGACTTCACGCGCCAGCCATATTCTGGACGTCCCGCCACGTTTTGCTCGATAGCGCTGTTGGGCGTAGTATCCTTGATGATCTGTATCACCAAAGCGCCATTATGCCGTGCACCGGTAGCGGTGGCGGGTGTAGTGCTGCCATTCCAGCCATTGGTTCCTGGACCATCGACCCCATTGGCAGGCGGAATAACCGGCTGGTACATGTTGCCATCCGTCGTCCCGGCGCTTTTCTTAACGCAACCCGTTACGGTGGGATGCAGGCCGGAGCGTACATCGCCGTTGCCCCACCAATCCTTGGCCGTGAGTGCATCCACCGGCATGTTGATGACCAAACTGCCGATGTTGGCGCGGTTATAGGTGGGCAAAGTTGTCAGATCCAACGTGGCCGAAGTAACGAAGTTCTTGATCGGCTGGTAACCGTAATCTACGTTGTATTGGTAACTCGCGTCGCCGATGTGTATCTTCACTGCCGGGCTCAAATACTGGTTCTGTGCGATCACCTTGAAATTGGTCGTAGTAAGGGGGATCGCATTGACCAAGTTCATCGTGGTACTGCTGGCATTGAGCATGTTCACCCCGGTGACGTTATATTTGTCGTCATATTGGTGGATGTGCGACTTACTCTGGCAGGAAGTGCAGGCATCTCCCCCTCCCGCATCAGTACCGCCAGTCAGGTCGACCTTGGTATAACCTGGCGTGGTACCAGTGGTAGTGATAGTGACAGTGATGGTACCGTTCAGGGCAGACCCCGGAGTTTTTGCTGCGATTTTAATCGTATGATCGTCATTGTAGTTTTTGGTGATCGTGTAATTGGCCGACGATTTGCCATTGAGAAAGTCGTCCAAATCCTTGGGCTTCATGTTACCAGGGGCACCGCTGTAGAGAGTCTCCCCATTGGCGACAATGGTCAGGGCAGTGACGTTCTTCGCGGTATTGCTGCTGGCATAGGTAAACGTCACGCTACCCACCGCATTGGCAGCGGCGCCGGTACCATAATAAATGTCTTCGTCAAAGTGACCGCCGGTCACGCCGAACTGCACTTCAGTAACCGGGAAAACGACATCCGGGTTCTGGTTGAACAAGGTGGTGTTCAGCGTCTGCAGTTGCACCAGGATGGGCTGCGACTGCACGCCGATGGACAACCATTTGCCGACCGGGATGCCGTCGGTGCCGTCGATGTAATCCCCCACCACCTTGCCTGCGGGAAGGGTGTCGGTGGCCGTATATTTGATACGATCACCATTGTTCAGCAACAGGTTTTCATCCATGTCCAGGAATGGTTCGTTGCGGCTGCCGCCGGACAGGTAATCCAGTTCCATCAACCAGTTTTCCCCCCATACGACCGTGTTGGTGGCGGGAATCGTGGTGCTGACAGTCGGGTTATGGCTGGTGAAATAAAAACGGTCGTTTTCGATGAAGCTGCCATCGCCGACCACCCGTTCGCCAGCAGGCAACGCAACTCTCCAGCCCTTGTCGCCACCATTGCTCCAATTGGGCGCGATGGCCGTGCTGCGACGCACCCGCGTAGTAACGCCGGCATAGGTATAGCTGCGCTCGGTGAGCGTCTGGGTCACCATCGTGGTATTGGCCACCGGCGCACCGTCCCAGATGCCGTAAACGTAATAAGTAGTGGTGTCCGTGCTGGCATCGGTGAACATTGAACCGGTGCCGAAGTTGATCATATAACCACCATTCGGATGCAACGCGACGCCCGGCGGTGAAGTGATCGGCTGTGCCGGCGAAGTGGTCAACAACGGGGTTGCAATGGAGGTGGCCAGAGTGAATTTCCACAGGGTACCATTCAGGTCACCCGCGTAAACATAGTCGACCGAACCGTTGCCATCGCTGTCTACCGCCACCGGCGAAGACAGGCCGTTGGGGCTGGCGGAGGTGCCACTGGTACCCGCCTTTATCTTGCTGATAAGCTGGCCGGTATAGGCGTTAATGATGTACAGGTAGGCTTGGTAGTCCCCTCCGCAGTTGGCATAATTCGGCGTCGCGTGAGTACACCCCGAGTAATTACCCAAGCCGTCGTTATAACCGTTGCCGATGATCACTGCATCCACACCACTCACCTTGGCAATGATCGGCGTGCCGTAGGTATAACCCAGGTTGACATAGGCATTCGCCGTGACAGGGTTGGCATAATTCACCTTGGTAGGCGTGATTTCCCACAGTATCTTGTTGGCGACTCCTCCGGAGACATCCGCTTCAGAGGTCGCGGTGAGGCCACTGCTGCCATTGATATCCAAGGCATATAAGCCGCGCCCGCCCGCCCCCAGCGCCCCCACCAACACCCGCTTGCTGCCAGAACTGGTCAGGGTGGCAACGTTGATTTGCCCATCCACGAAATAATCGTGTGGATTGCTTACACCACCATAAGGCTTGGCCAGGTTGATCATCTTGCCCAGCAGCATTGAGGGTACATAAGCCCATCGCTCCGAACCATCGGTGGTGTTGATGGCATGCAACATACCGTCATTGGCACCAACAAAAACGGTAGGATTGCTTGCATCGCTCACGTAATAGGGGCGGGTATGGACGATGTCACCCAATGCCGAGCCGCGTATCCGCATCCCCATCGGCCCCTCGTTGCTACGGTCGCCCCGCAGAAAATTCACGATTTGCGTGCTGGTGTAAGCGGTCGTGTTGATAGTTGCCGCCAGCGCAGCCTGCTGGACAGCAGACAGATTGGCCGCACGGAATGGCACTTTGGTACCGTCATCCCTCATGGTGGCGATGAGGCGCCCGGTATCGAAATTTTGCTGGTCTATATTGGCCTTGGCTCCACCGGTCCAACGCTCAGCAGCGATATCAACGGTACCGGTAGCGTCTACCGGATAAGCATAGAGATTTCCACTCCAGAATTCCCGCTCGTACTCGGTACGGTAAACCGTTTCTTGGCCGCTGGTCAGATTGAAATTGGACACCTCATCTTGGGCCACATAACCGACCGGTTGGCTGCCCGGCGTGAACGCCGTAATGGCGAAGGCCAGCCTGAATACCGCAACAGAAGCCGCCAGAAAAGTCAGCAAGCCGATCCACTGATGCAACTTGATGGAAAATTTCGACATGATGGCCTCCTTCTAGGAGCAACTCAAAACACTGTAAATGGACTGGGTAAACTTGGTGGCGCCACGCGCGCTGGTTCCGCGCGTGGTGATGCGGTATACGTTGACCTGGTTACAACCGGCACTGCTACGTCCGCCGACTGCCTGGCTAGAACCGAGCAACCTCCGATTTGTCGCAAGCTGCTCGATGATATAGCTTTGGGTACTATCCACCTCAAGCGAGTTGCCGTCATTCCAAGTCATCGTCAGGGGATCATTATTGGGTGCGGCCAGACCAGCCAGATAGCCGATCGGATAAAGATGCTTCTTGCCGGTGCTGTTGTAGGTGGTGAACCCGCCATCACTATAATTATTACCGGCTGACAGCCAACTCTCCGCCACCGCCAGCGCACTTTCCGAATTATTCAAGGCAGTATT
Source organism: Pseudomonadota bacterium (assembly GCA_040756015.1). Taxonomy (GTDB): domain Bacteria; phylum Pseudomonadota; class Gammaproteobacteria; order Burkholderiales; family JBFMAC01; genus JBFMAC01. The sequence goes on along the minus strand of JBFMAC010000022.1, from coordinate 4,017 downwards.
TTCGAATTGCAGGTTACCGGCCAGCTTGAACTGAGTATCCGAAGTAACCATCGCGGCCACGCCGATCAGCATCAGGATGACCAGGATCACCATGGTCATCACCAAGGTCGAGCCATTCTGACGACTCAGGCAGCACATATGTAAGCGCTCCATCGCGACCCCTTAATTGCGCAACTCGACTACGGTGGTGAACAGTTGACGACGGAAACCATCGTTCACCGTATAACTTACATCCCCCATCGTATAGGTATTGTTATTGGTATAACCGGGTTCGGCTTGAGAGTTACGCGCCAGTAACCAGATGCGCACCGAATTGACGTCATCCCACTCGCTCTGGGATGCATCAGTGGATGAGCCGATAATTTGGTCGGCATCATAGTAGCGCGTGTTCAGGTCGGTAGTGGCTCGACCATACTGGAACTGGATATGCTCAATGCCGCTGGCCACCAATTGCGGCGTCATCGCTGGCCCGGCACCCAAAGCAACGCGGTATAGCGCAGGGATTTGCGGATTCTCACCTGCAGAATTGGTGTAGGGACTGATGTAATAAACATAGGTCTCCACTGCGTAATCCTGCTGCGGGGCGTTGACAAAACCCGGCACCGCAGTCTGAAACATCTCGCCCACTTCATAGGCCGAACGGAAATAAATCGTGTTTGCATCCAGCGGCGCAGTGGCGGGAGTGAGCGCCACGTGGCGCGTCACCAGTATATCCCCGCGCGCATAATCGGCAATGCAGGTTGCAGAGAAGGGGTTGGCATCGTTCGCCCCCCACAATCTCTGGCGCAAATTGACGACGAATCCCGTAGCGCATTCATTGGTAATGGCATTGATCCCGCTCGGTGTATTGGGGTCCGCCCAGGTATAGCCCCGATACCCGGCATGGCGCAGGTCGCGCGCCAAGGTTTCCAGCGCATAGCGCCCATTAGTCTGCAATTCCGAAGTGCGATCGTTAGAGCGTGTATTGCGCGAGCCGCTCACCACCACGCCGACCAACGCCGCGATAATGAACAATCCGACCGTGATGGAAATCATCATTTCCACCATGCTGAGTCCGTGCATGCGCCGCAACCGTACCGTACGGCTTATGGAATAGTCGACTTGAGATGGCATGGCTTATTGGTAAACCGTCTTGGTGGTAGTGTAGGAAAAAGTCTCGCCAGTCCCTGCGGTCGCATATTGGGTGCCGGTGCGCCGATCCACCCAACTAACCACGATGGTATAAGTCGCGGGATTACCGGCAGTGGACAACTGAATCTCCCAACTGCCTTGGGGCAGCAAAGCGGTGATTGCGTCCTGCCACTGATTCAGGTCGAAGGCGGCAAGCGCATTCGAATCACATGCAACCGCCACGCAATCCGTCGTCATGGCAGTAGCCGTCCCTGCCGTCACTTGATACTGTCCGGCCACAGCCGCAATTTTGTTCGCCTCCATACGTTCAGCGATATCGGCGGACAAAAACACTGCTTGGCTGCGGAACTGCCCGCCTTGATTCATTTTCATGGCATAAATTTGCAGCCCTGCGGTACCCAGCAATGCCGAAGCAATAATAAACAGAGTGACCAATATCTCTATCATGGAAAAACCATGCTGGAAGACACCTTGTTGTTTCACGGTTATCCCCTAATTCCTTGAAATATTGCCTGTGGCGGCAATGGTAACGGTTCTGGATGCCGCACCCGCCCACGTACCCGTCAGGGTAAAGATGGCAGCCCCTCCCGTCCCCTGGGTACCGTTCGGGTTAAAACGCACCACTGCTGCCGGCCCGGTAAGACTGAGGTTGCCGGCCAGCGCCAGGCGCTTGTTGATGGGATTGGGATTGCTCGCCGTTGAGGTATCGCAGGCATCGTCATTGTTGGCGTCGTAACACACCAGCCAACCATTCTGCCAATTGGTACCGGTACCACAATCCGTGCCGGCACTGTTGCGCACACAAATCAGTACACGGGTATTACGCTTGATCGCCTCGCTACGCGTCTGGTTAAGGTCACTCACCAATTGCGCCAGATTGGAGGAAAGCTTTGTATCGTTGACAAAGCTGGTGAATGCAGGCACCCCCACAACAAGCAAAATGGCGGCAATGACGAGCACCACGAGCAACTCAACCAGAGTGACGCCGCTGCTTCGATTCAACCTGATCATGACAAACATGCTTTCTTCTATGCGTGGTTGCAGTATACGAAAGCAAAACGTCAAATAAAGTGATACCTGACAACCGGTGCCTACCAAGGTGTCAACGGCCAACTAGGCGAAACAAACGGTAGAATAGAGGCAAATCGTCACAGGGGCTGCCTAGTGTCACCGCACCGAGTTGCCCCGCTTTCCCTGTTCTTCCCGCATCAGGGTGCGGTACTCTACGCGGCCTTGAGTTTCCGAATATGGGCGTAATCGCCTTGCTGTTCCAGCGTCCACACGTCCACGGCCTGCTGTATCCGCAGCCACAGCCCCGCGCCATTGCCCAGCAGCCTGCCCAGGCGGATCGCCATGTCGGGCGTAACCGGGCGGCGTTCGTGCAGTATCTCGGATACGGTGCGGCGCGATACCCCCAGCCGGTCGGCCAGCTCGCCTTGCGTGATGCCCAACTCGGGCAACACCACCTCGCGCAGCAGCGCCCCCGGGTGGGTAGGCGCGCGCTTTTTGTTCCGCAAAGTTTCCATCAGTGGCAATCCGCCAAGTCCAGAATGTAGGCAGCAGCGGGCGCAGCGTTGCTTCTCGTTGGTAGGCAGCGAATGCGCGCCCATAGTCTTTCGAGACGATATGTGGTGACGACTGGTCGCTATCGCTTACGGTCTGCTTACGGTGAGTTGCGCCGCTCACTACCTCGATGCCCCGTCACTCACTGAAATCCTCTCGTTTTGCAGCACTCCTTAGCGACTCAGAATGTCGATCAAGTGCTTGTTCTAAATGGCGGAAGAGGTGGGATTCGAACCCACGAATGGTTGCCCATTGCCGGTTTTCAAGACCGGTGCCTTCAACCGCTCGGCCACTCTTCCTGCAACTGTTTTCAAGACCGGTGCATTCAACCGCTCTGCCAACCTTCCGTGTAACCTGGACGGAATCATACCGCCAACCGCCGGGCTTTGTAAGCATAAGCATTGAAACTTTTCGCTAATTTCAGTAGTCTTATGACCTGTATTGACCCACTTTAGGAGAATCTGACTTATGCAATCCGAACTGCGAATGGCCGCCCGGTCTACGCTTACCCTGAGCCAGAATCGCGTCCTGCGCAACACTTACATGATGCTGGGCCTAACCATGATCCCTACCGTGATCGGCGCGGTAATGGGTGTGGGTACCAATTTCTCCTTCCTCGCCCAGTCCCCGATCATGGGACCGCTGCTGATGTTCGCGGCGATGATGGGCATCATGTTCGGCGTACAGGCATTGCGCAACAGCGTATGGGGCGTGGCGCTGCTGCTGGCCTTTACCTTCATCATGGGCTGGTGGTTGGGCCCGATGCTGCAATATGCACTGCACTTCCAGAATGGTTCACAGCTGATCGGTGTCGCCGCTGGCAGCACCGGCGTGATTTTCCTGACTCTTGCGGGCATCGCCACCGTCACCAAGAAGGATTTCAGCTTCCTCGGCAAGTTCCTGTTCATCGGGTTGATTCTGCTGGTGCTGGCCTCGCTCGCCAACCTGTTCTTCCAAATCCCCGCCCTGTCGCTGACGCTGTCGGCGATCGGCGTGCTGATCTTTTCCGCTTACATCCTGTATGACGTCAGCGCCATCGTGCAGGGCGGTGAAACCAATTACGTGATGGCGACGCTGCGTATTTATCTGGACTTGTACAACCTGTTCGTCAGCCTGCTGCAACTGCTGATGGCCTTCTCCGGCAACAGCCGCGACTAATCCTGGCAAACTCTCATCTCAAGGGCGGCACCAGCCGCCCTTTTTTATGGTTCTTCGCGGATATTAGGGGAAGAGTAGGTTGACGAGGCGGAGGTTGGTAAATTGGTAGTCGCCAAACCATCCAACCCAACCTGTTTACCCCGTCATGCTAGATGTTATGTCTGG
>JBFMAC010000021.1:0-26324 GCA_040756015.1 Pseudomonadota bacterium | reverse complement strand
GCTCCGGCAAGTCCGGCAACCCGGGCAGCCGCGTGTGCTTGGCCTGCCACACCAAGTAAGTTAGCAGTCAGGCAGTCGAAGGGCTGGGCTTTGCCCAGCCCTTTTTTTTGCCGAAATTCCGGATGGATGGGTGAATCCGAAATGGGGGGCTTAGGAGGAGAGATCCGCAGCCAGTTTTTCTAGCAGGCATGACATGGCGGCCTCTACGCTTGCTGAGATTTGGCTGGTTGCGCCTGCTGCACCGATTTCAATGCCGTAAACGATGACGTGGCCGGGCAGCAAGTCCAGGCTGCGGCCCAGCGCCAGCGTCTCGGCCAGGCCCAGGCCATGGCCGGAGAGCATACGGCAATCTTTTCCCAGTTCGTTTTGCTCGAAGCGCCGGATGGTGCCGGCATTCATGCCGCTTTGCATGGCATCGACCACCACTGCCATGTCGAGTCCGGCAAAACGCTCCAGCAGGTTGATGCCGGGACGGTCGAGCGCTTCGATGCGGCTTAGCGCAAAGCGCTCCACATAGCCGCACTCGACGGCCGTGCGCACCACCAGCCAGCCGATCTGGTCATCACCGAAAGGCGAGCCGACGCCGAACAGCCCCTTATTCACGTCGCAGGTTTAGTTTCAGGAAATGCGTGGCGCAGGAAATGCAGGGGTCGTAGTTGCGGATCACCTGCTCGGCGCGCAGCCGCATCGCGTCTTCCGGCATGTCGAGACCCAGTTCCTCCAGGCAGGTGACGAGGTCATCCTCGATCTGCGCCTGATTCTGGCTGGTCGGCGGCACGATGCGTGCGCTGCGGATCACGCCGCGTGCATCGGTTTCATAGCGGTGCCAGAGGATGCCGCGCGGTGCTTCGGTGCAGCCGTAGCCGATGCCGGCGAGAGGCGCCACGGGCACGAACGGGGCATGGGGCAAGGCATAGTGCTCAAGCAGGGCTATGGCCTCGAGCAGGGCGTGATGGATTTCTGCGGCGCGCGCGACGATGGCGTGGAACATGTTCCATGTGGGGAAGGTGATGCCACATTCCTCCAAGATGCAGCGGGTGGCGGGATGCAATCGTTCCAGGTTCAGATTGAGCCGCGCCAGCGGCCCGACCAAATAGGGTTGCCCGTGCAGGTGGTTGTGCAGCGCGGTCGAGTGTGGTACCTGGAATTCGGCGAAGTGCTGCTCGTAATCGGCGATGGCGATATCCAATCCGCGGTTGGAAACCAGCCGCCCCTCGTTCATCGGGTATTCGTCTGGGTGGCGCAATGTCACTGCGGTATAGGGGCGCGGCGCCTGGGGCAGCGGCAGCGTTGCGCACCAGCGCAACAGGGCCACAGCATCGGGCAGCGCCGCTTGTAATTCGCCGCGCAGGCGGTTTACTTCATCCACGCGCGGCGCATGGTGGAAGCCGCCCACGCACACGCCGACCGGATGCACCGAACGCGCGCCGAGCAGGCGCAGCAGGGCGTTGCCCAGTCCCTGCAGGCGTAGCCCGCGTCGCACCTCATCGGGATACTTTTCCGCCATGGCGATGGCGCTGTCGAATCCCAGGAAATCCGGCAGCGCCAGCAAGTGCACGTGCAGGCTATGGCTTTCCAGCCATTCGCCGCAGTACATCACGCGGCGCATGCGCCGTATCCACGGTGTGATGGTGACCTCGAAGATGCTTTCCAGCGCATGCACCGCGCTCATCTGGTAGGCCACCGGGCAGATGCCGCAGATGCGCGCGACGATGTCCGGCACTTCGTGGTACTCACGCCCCTCCAGCAGCTTCTCGAACAGGCGCGGCGGCTCGTAGATGCGCAGCTTCGCCTCGCGGATGCGGCCACCGGCAATGGTGAGGTCGAGCGCGCCTTCGCCCTCGACGCGCGCCAGCACCGGAACGTTGATGGCGAGTTCGCGCTTGTCGGGCTTATCGCTCATCGCGCACCTTTCTTGCGGCATCGCGGAACGCCGGTGCGCCGTTGTTGATGAAAGCGTAACGATGCGCGATTTCTTCCGGCAGCAGGCCGAGCCCGGCAAAGCGATGTGCCAGCGCATCGGTGTTGGGATTTTCGGCGGGGCCGTAGCAGGCGTAGCAGGCGCGGCCGAAGGCCGGGCACAGCGCGCCGCAGCCGGTGCGCGTCACCGGTCCCATGCACGGCTTGCCTTGCGCTACCATCACGCACACGATCTGGCGGCGCTTGCATTCCATGCAGACCTTGGCCTGCTCGTCGAGCGGGGTGACACCGAACAGCAGCGCGCGCAGTGCCGCGACGATCTGGTGGCTGGAGACCGGGCAGCCCCACAACTCGAAATCGACCTTGACGTGGCGCGCGACCGGCGACACCCCGGCCAGCGCAGAGATATATTCTGGACTGGCATAGACGCCCGCCACCCATTGCCTGGCGTCGGCGAGGTTGCGCAGCGCCTGAATGCCGCCGCTGGTGGCACAGGCGCCGATGGTGATGAGCTGCTTGCAGCTGTTGCGCACGCGCTGAATACGTTCGACGTCCGCTGGCGTGGAGATGCTGCCCTCGACGAAGGCGACGTCCGCCGGCGCGTCGGCATCGACCGGACCGGCTTCCGGGAAGTGCACGAAATCGGCCAGTTGCGCGACTTCCAGCAGCGCCGCGCCGAGGTTGAGGAAGGCGAGCTGGCAGCCGTCGCAGGAGCTGAACTTGTGCACCGCCACGCGCAGTTTGCGACTCATCAGAATCCCTCCACGCCGATCAGCTCGCTGACCTGCGGGTAGGTGAACACGGGGCCGTTGCGGCACACGAAGTGGCCGCCGATCTGGCAGTGTCCGCACAGCCCGACTCCGCATTGCATGTTGCGTTCCATGCTGAGATAGACCGCTTCGGGTTTGATGCCGCGCGCGAACAGGGCGCGGCAGCCGGCGCGCATCATGCCTTCCGGGCCGCACATCATCACCGTGGTTTTTTCCGGCACGAGGTGCGCGTCGTCGAACACCTCGGTGACCAGGCCAGTGTGGAAGGGCCACAGCGTGCCGCCGTGTTCGGCGGCGAGCAGCACCTGCACATTGGGCAGGCTTTCCCAGTAGCGGTAGCGTTCTCTCCAGATCAGTTCGTCGGCGTGCTTGACACCCTGGATGATGGTGAGCTTGCCGTAGCGCTCGCGCCGCAGCACCACGTAATTGATCACCGCCACCACCGGCGCGCAGCCAAGACCGCCGGTGACGATGAGCATGTCGCGGCCTTCCGTTTCTGCGAGCGGCCAACCGCGCCCGAACGGGCCACGCAACCCGAGCCGGTCGCCGGCGCGCAACTGTGACAGGCCGTTGGTGACGCGGCCGAGCGCGCGTATGGTGTGGTCGAGGTAGTCGTCATTCTGCGGGTCGGAGACGATGGAAATCGCCACTTCGCCGACGCCGTAGAGATAAACCATGTTGAACTGCCCCGGCGCGAAGCGGTAATGGCGACGCATTTCGTCGTCGGTGAGGCGCAGGCGCAGCGTGAAGATGCTGGCGCTTTCCTGGATGCGCTCGACGACCTCGGCCTGGAACGGCAGCTGGTTATTCATCATGGTCGCTCCCGCAGATCTGCGTGGCTTTCTCGGTGATGTCGATGCCGACCGGGCACCAGGTGATGCAGCGCCCGCAGCCGACGCAGCCGGAGCGGCCGTATTGGTCGTGCCAGCTGCCCAGCTTGTGGGTGAGCCACTGGCGATAACGCAGGCGCGTGTCGGGGCGCACCGTATGGCCGTGCAGGTGGCTGTGGCCTTCGGTGAAGCACGAATCCCACGTGCGCACATGTTCCGATGCGCCACCGTCGAGCGTTGGCTGTTCGTCCTGACGGTGGCAGAAGCAGGTGGGGCAGACCAGGGTGCAGTTGCCGCAGGACAGGCAGCGTTGCGCCACGTCCTGCCAGCGCGCATGGTCGAGGTTGGCGAACAGCGCATCACGCAGGTTGCGCCCCGGCAGCGCGCGCGTCTGCTGCTCGGCGGCGCGCCTTACCTCGCGTTGTGCTTGTTCGATTTGCGACGCATTGGCTGCGGCCAGTTCCAGTTCGGCGAGCAATTCGGCGCCGCGTGTGCTGCCGCTGCGCGCGACATAACCCGCATCGAGCTCGTTGAGTGCGATGTCGTAGCCGTGTTCGCAGCCGGGTTGGGTGGCGGGGCCGTCGCCGGTGGAAGCGCAGAAACAGGTGGGGGCGGGATGGGTGCAATCCACTGCGACGATAAACAGGTTCTCGCGCCGCGCCGCGTAATACGGGTCGTCGAGCTGGAGAAAATGCGCGTCCTGCAATGCCAGTGCGGCAAGATCGCAGGCGCGCACGCCGATGCAGGCAAGCGGTTTGCCAGGTGTGGTGGCTAGGGTGAAGGCGATGTGGCCGTCGCGGCGCTCCGCGCGCCAGAGCGGCTCCTGGGGCGCGAACAGGAACGGCTTCAGCGCCTGCGGGCCGTTGGCCCAGGCAAAGCAGCGCGGCGACCCGACCTTCCTCGCCACGTAGGTGCCGGGTGCCTGGTCGTCGCTGATACCGACCGGCAGTTGTGCGATGGTGGTCAGGTCGTCATAGACAATGGTGCCGTCGCGCAACTGCGGGCCGACGCAGCGGAAGCCGCGTCGGGCAAGCCCGTCGAGCACGTCCTGTAGCAGTGTCCTGGGCAGGAAGGAAGGCGGTATGTTGTGGGTAGGCGTGTCGATGATGGATTACCCCCCGGTTGGCGGTCGTTGCAATTAGCGTTCACGTTTCTGCCTACGTGCGATAGGCCTGCCGATCAATCTAAAGGCTGTGTGCTCAACGCACTTTGACCTGGATCAATTATTCTCCCTGCGCATCGACCACGTGCACGGCACGCGCAATGCACGGATCGGAGCTGTGTTATGGTACGCAAAATTTTAGATCGGCTGTTTGGCGTCATGCAGGCGGTGCCCCTCGAGCGGGCCTCGCAGGCCCTGTCCTTGTGCGCCGCGCGGGCGCTCGGTCAGGGAGGTCGATGAGGCCGACTTCATGCACGCTGCGCTTGCCGCCGAGGAAATCCTCCATCGCATCGTTTTCGTACAGGCGCACGCTCCCAGGCGGCGCGCCTAGTTCGGCGGCGTTGATCACGATCAGGTGGGGGTGGTCTTCGATGGCGCCGGCGAGGGCGAAACTGAGAGTGACGCTGTCGAGAAAAGTCACAGTACCGGGCGGGTAATGGCCGCAATGATCGCAATGGTCGTATTGTAAGGAGCGCATGGCGTGCACGTCGGCGCCCTCATCGCGGAGCAGGGTGTTACCGATGCCGAGTACCAGCGTTTTCATTTTTATCCCCCTTGTGATCCAGATTATCATGCACGCACGGAATATCAACCCGGAATTTTTCTCGGGCTCGACAGCAAACACCTGATATGGATACTGCTATCCCGGCTGGGGTTCTACACGTTATGGAAGTTTGTCTCTATACTGAGGCTTGGTCGGGGTCAGATGTATAAGGACGTTTTGTCATGTGCCTGGGCATTCCCATGCAGGTCATCCAAATCGACGGCTGGATCGCGCGCTGCCATGCCAAGGGCGTGGAGCGCGACGTCAATCTTTTCCTGATGCAGGACGAGCCAGTGGCGGTGGGCGATTTCGTCATGGTGCACGTCGGCTATGCGATCCAGAAAATGATCCCGCAGCAGGCGCGTTCGGCATGGGAACTGTACGATGAAATGCTGGCGCGGGAAGCGGAATTGAATGGCGCATAGCGGTGCATGAGCTTTCCGTGTGCCAGGCGCTGCTTGTCGAGGTGGCGGACATCGCCGCCGCGCACGGCGCACACGGCGTGCAGACGGTGCGCTTGCGGATAGGGCCGCTCTCCGGGATGGATGCGGCGTTGCTGGAAACTGCCTGGCCGCTTGCCAGCGCCGGCAGCGTTGCACAAGGCGCGCAACTGCAAGTGGAAAACCTGCCGGTCAGGGTACGCTGCCGGGACTGCGATGCCGAATCGGCAGCCGAACCGAGCTGCCTGCTGTGCGGCGCATGCGGCGGCTATCGCACGCAGTTGTTGAGCGGCGACGAGATGCTGCTGGTGGGCGTGGAACTGGTGACGGAAAGTTAACCGGCGTAGAGGTCGCAGAGTAAATCTGCTCTTGCCTGCCTGTTCGCCAACTTTGGTGGCGCAGAATGTTTCATGCGAAGGGGAGTCCATGTGTGATACGTGCGGCTGCAACATCACGCCCGGCAACCGGGAGTTCGCTTTTAGGCCCGTTGCCGGCAGCACCAGTGCCATCAGTGCTGTCTCGGTGCTGAAAAACCTGCTGCAGAAAAACGACGACCAGGCGGCGCACAACCGCCGGCATTTCGACACGCACGGCGTGCTGGCGATCAATCTGATGTCGTCGCCCGGCTCGGGCAAGACTGCGCTGCTGGAAGCGACCATTGCCGCGCTGCGTGACGAATTCCGCATCGCCGTCATTGAGGGCGACCTGGAAACCGAGAACGACACGGCGCGCATCCGCGCTCAGGGCGTGCCGGCGGTGCAGATCACCACCGGCAGCGCCTGCCATCTCGACGCGCACATGGTGCACGATGCACTGCATGTGCTGCCCATCGCCGGACTCGACCTGGTGTTCATCGAAAACGTCGGCAACTTGGTGTGCCCGGCCAGCTTCGATCTCGGCCAGCACCGCAACGTCCCCCTGCTGTCGGTGACCGAAGGCGACGACAAGCCGGCCAAGTACCCGGTGATGTTCCGCGTTGCCGATGCGGTGGTGCTGAGCAAGATCGACCTGCTGTCGGTGCTGGATGATTTCGATCCGGTCCAGGCGGAAACGCATTTACGCAACCTCGCGAGCGCCGCGCCGCTGCTGGCGTTGTCGGCGCGCAAGGGGCAGGGCATGGAACAGTGGTTCGCCTGGCTGCGTGCCGAACTTGCTGCACAGCGCGCGCACTTGCAGGCGGGCAACGCGGCGCAGCCCAGGGTGCGGCCGGACGGCGCGCTGCCGCACGCGACATGACGCTGGGCGCACAGGACTGGCTCGCGCGCATCCGCGCTTTGCCGCTCGACCGCAAGGTCAAGATCATGAACGTATGCGGCGGCCACGAGCGCAGCATCATCATGGCTGGTTTGCGCGCTGCCTTGCCGGAGCAGGTGGAGTTGATCCCCGGCCCCGGTTGCCCCGTGTGCGTGTGCCCCGAAGAGGATGTGTATCAGGCGATCCAGCTGGCGTTGCAGGAAGACGTCACGCTGGTGGCATTCGGCGACATGCTGCGCGTGCCGGTCAACGTGGGCAAGCGCGATATCCGATCGCTGGAGCAGGCCAAGGCGGCGGGGGCGGACATCCGCCCCATCGCGTCGCCGATGGATGCAGTGGCGATTGCACAGGCGCTGGTGGGCAAGCCGGTGGTGTTCTTCGCTGCCGGCTTTGAAACCACCACGGCGCCGGTGGCGGCCCTACTGGCGCAAGGCATCCCCGATAATTTGCTCATCCTGCTCTCCGGCCGGCTGACTTGGCCAGCGGTGGCGATGCTGCTTGATTCCGATGATTTGTCGTTCGACGCCTTGATCGCGCCCGGCCATGTCGCCACGGTGATGGGGCCGGAGGAGTGGCAGTTCGTCGTCACCGAGCACGGCCTGCCCGCTGCCGTCGCCGGTTTCACCCCGGAAAGCCTGCTCGCCGCGACCTATTCGGTGCTGCGCCAGTCGCTGGAAGGCGAGCGCTTTCTCGACAACTGCTACCCGGAGCTGGTCAAGCCGGGCGGCAATCGCGCCGCGCAGCGCCAACTTGCCGCGACCATGCAGGTGGTCGATGCGAACTGGCGCGGCATCGGCATGATACCCGCATCCGGATTCGCCCTCGGGCCGGAATTTCGGCAACACGATGCGCGTTTGCGCTTCCCGCATCAGGATGATGCCACACGCAAGCGCGCCGGACAGATGCCGCCGGGCTGCGACTGCGCGCGCGTGGTGCTGGGGAAAATCTATCCCGACCAGTGCCGGCTCTATGGTCACGCCTGCACGCCGCGCAATCCGGTGGGACCGTGCATGGTGTCCGACGAAGGGGCGTGCCGCATCTGGTGGGCGGGAGGGGTGAGGGAATGCAGGTATGAGGCAGTAGACAATTGAATTGACCGCAAAAGACGCGAAGGGCGCAAGGGCAAACCTGCATCCGAATTCCTTTGCGTTCCGCGGCCCTTGCGGTTCAATGGCTTCTTGAAGACTCACACTTTTCCCATGAGTGAAATCGAGGAACACGCGCTTGTGCCACCTCCGACCGTCGGGGTGGCGCGTGCCTGGCGCATTGCCGGGCGGGTGCAGGGCGTGGGCTTCCGTCCTTTCGTGTATCGGCTGGCGCATCGCCATGGCCTTGCCGGCTGGGTGCGCAACGGCGCCGGGCAGGTGGAAGTGCTGGCGCAGGGATCGTCTGCGGCGTTGGCGGCTTTCGAGCATGCCTTGATCCATGAAGCGCCCGCCATTGCCCGCCCCGAGATCGTGGCGCACAGTGAAGCCGAGGTGCAGGCGCTCGCTGCCTTCCGCATCCTGCCGAGCACGGCTGACGATGCGGCCGACATCCACCTGCCGCCGGATTATTTCATCTGCGACGACTGCCTGGCGGAGTTGAACGACCCGCGCGACCGCCGTCATCGCTATCCCTTCATCAACTGCACCCAGTGCGGGCCGCGCTACACGCTGATCACGCGCCTGCCTTACGACCGTCCACACACCACCATGGCGGGCTTTTCCCTGTGTCCCGCCTGCCGCGCCGAATACGAAAACCCGCTGTCGCGGCGCTTCCACGCCGAGCCCATCGCCTGTCCCGAGTGTGGCCCGACGCTGGCGTTTCATCGCGACGGGAAAATAATTTCCGGCAACGAAGCGGCGCTGGCGGCCTGCGTGACCGCGCTGCGACAGGGGTTGATCATCGCGGCGAAGGGCGTGGGCGGCTACCACCTGCTGTGCGACGCCAGCGACGCGCAGGCAGTGGCACGGCTGCGCACGCGCAAGTACCGCCCGCACAAGCCGCTGGCGGTGATGTATCCGCCCGATCTTGCCTTGTTGAAAGGCGACCTCTGCGTCGCGGCAGAGGAGGAAGTGCAGTTGCGTGATTCCTCGCGTCCCATCGTGCTGCTGCGCAAGCAGTCGGACTGCGCGCTTGCCGACAATATTGCGCCCGGTCTGGACGAGGTCGGCGCGATGCTGGCGTACAGCCCGCTGCACCATCTGCTGTTGCAGGATTTCGGCAAGCCGCTGGTGGCGACATCTGCCAATGTCAGCGGCGAGCCGGTGCTGACGGATGCAGAGGAAGTGGAGGCGCGCCTGGCGCAGGTGGCCGATACCTTTTTGCACCACGACCGCGCCATCGCACGCCCCGCCGACGACAGCGTGGTGCGCGTGATTGCCGGCAGCGCGCGCATGCTGCGCCTGGGGCGCGGCAGTGTGCCGCTGGAATGTGCATTACCGCAGCCGCTGGCACAGCCGGTGCTGGCGGTAGGCGGCCATATGAAAAACACCATCGCGCTGGGCTGGGGGAATCGCGCGGTGGTATCGCCGCATATCGGCGACCTCGACAGCCCGCGCAGCCTCGTCGTGTTCGAACAGGTTATCGCCGACCTGTGCGCGCTGTACCAGGTAGCGCCGCAGCAGGTCGCGTGCGACGCGCACCCCGGCTACGCATCGAGCAAGTGGGCTACAAAATGGGCAGATAAAAACGGTGCGCGTGTATTGCGCATATTCCACCACCATGCCCATGCGTCCGCGCTGGCGGGCGAATATCCCGAAGTGCCGCGCTGGCTGGTATATACCTGGGACGGCGTCGGTTACGGTGTGGACGGCACGCTGTGGGGTGGCGAAGCGCTGCTCGGTCGTCCCGGCGCCTGGCAGCGCGTCGCCACCATGCGCCCGTTCCACCTGCCGGGCGGCGAGCGCGCCGGGCGCGAGCCGTGGCGCAGCGCTGCCGCGTTGTGCTGGGAGGCTGAATGGTGTTGGCACGAAAGGGTAGATGAACCGCTGGGCGACGAATTGCTGCATGAGGCGTGGCAGCGCCGCATCAACGCGCCGGCCACTTCCGCGGTGGGGCGGCTGTTCGATGCCGCCGCCAGCCAGCTCGGCCTGGCGCAGCATGTCAGCTTCGAAGGGCAGGGGCCGATGTGGCTGGAAGCGGCCAGCGCCGAACTCGACGAGCATGTGGACTTGCCGTTGCGGCTGCGCGACGATGGGCTATTGGAGTGCGACTGGGCGCCGCTGTTGCCCATGCTGGCCGATGAGGCGCGCAGCGTCGCCGAGCGCGGCGGCGTGTTTCACGCCAGCCTGGCACGGGCTGCGCTGCAGCAGGCGCTGCACTTGCGCGCGCAGCACGGCGACTTTGTCGTGGGTTTGAGCGGCGGGGTATTCCAGAACCGCCTGCTCACCGAAGCGTTGATGTCCTTGCTGCACGCGCACGGCTTCGAGGTGCGCCTGGCACGGCATCTTCCCTATAATGACGGTGGCCTCAGTTACGGACAATTGGTGGAAATGGTGGCGATGGAGAGGGTGGCGAAAGGGACGGCGCAAACATGAGCGCGGATCAATTCATCACCCTGGCGCACGGCAACGGCGGGCGCTACATGCGCGAGCTGATCGAGGACGTGTTCGCGCGCCATCTCGGCAATCCGCTGCTCGATACGCAATCCGACGCGGCGCACATTCCGCTCGATGCGGGCGAGGTGCTGGTGACCACTGACGGCTTTACCGTGCAGCCGCTGGAGTTTCCCGGCGGCAGTATCGGTTCTCTGGCGGTGCATGGCACCGTCAACGATCTTGCGGTGTGCGGCGCCACGCCGTTGTACCTGTGCCTGAATGCATTCATCGAGGAAGGCTTCGCCTTCGAACAGCTCGATCGCATTGTCGCCCACCTGGCGCAGGCGGCGCGCGAGGCCGGGGTGCATGTGGTGGCGGGCGATACCAAGGTGGTGCGGCGTGGCGAAGGCGGCGGGCTGTACCTCGCCACCACCGGCGTCGGGCTGCGCCCGCACGGGGTCGAGCTCGGCACGCAGCATATCCGCGCCGGCGATGCGCTGCTGGTGAGCGGGCCGGTGGGCGACCACGGCATCGCCGTGATGCTGGCGCGCGAGCAGTTCGGCCTGCGCGGCGACCTGCGCTCCGATGCCGCGAGCGTACTGCC
Organism: Pseudomonadota bacterium; assembly: GCA_040756015.1. GTDB lineage: Bacteria > Pseudomonadota > Gammaproteobacteria > Burkholderiales > JBFMAC01 > JBFMAC01. The sequence goes on along the minus strand of JBFMAC010000021.1, from coordinate 15,279 downwards.
GTTCACGCAGGCCCTGCTCGAAATTATCGGTTCAGGCCTGCGCTTCATGCGCGACCCCACGCGCGGCGGACTGGCCACCGTGGCACACGAGATCGCGCGTGCCACCTCCAGCAGCGTGCGCCTGCATGAGCCCGCCATCCCGGTGCGCGACCCGGTGCGCTCGGTGTGCGCGATGCTGGGCTACGATCCGCTATTCCTCGCCTGCGAGGGCAGGGTGGTGGCGGTGGTGGATGGCGCGGAATCGGAGCGCGCGCTGGCGGCGTGGCGCGCCTTGCCCGGCGGCGAACAGGCGGCCGTCATCGGCCGCGTCGAAGCCGGCAGGGCACAGGTGGTGCTGGAAACCGAGCTGGGCGGACAGCGCCTGCTCGACGAACTGGAGGACGACCCGCTGCCGCGGATATGCTGATGATGTGGAAGTCCGATTTGATCAATCGCTTTACCGCAAAGGGACGTGAAGGATGCAAGGTAAAACCTTTGTACCGCAGAGGACGCAGAGGGCGCGGAGGAAAGCGAAAATATTTTTCGCGCAAAGGTGCAAAGAACGCCAAGCAGGAAGTAGGTCGAGTTAGCGTGGCGTAACCCGACATCCCGTACCAAAGAGTTGCAAGTGGTAGCATCGAGACGGTTTCCCCCTTCTGCGTCGCCGCAGCTTGGTTCATGCGGTTGGGGGTTGTCGGCGCGCACTGTCCGAGCTCCGCAGCAGTGCATTGTTAAATATCGGTTCCCGAAAAGAGTATAGGTTGCTCAGGGTATGCAACAGGCTTTGACAGTATGTGTCAGACCCAGTCTGGAAAAATGTAGATGACGAATTCCCCCGCTCGCTTCTTCTGGCTGGCCGCCTTGTTCGCGGCGCTGGTCGCGCTGGAGGCATTCGGCCTGCACGGCCTGGACGGCTTGGAGTGGCGCCTGTCCGACCAGTGGCTGCGCTGGCATGTGCAACGCGCGGGCGCGCCACCCGACTCCGGCATCGTGCTGGTGCAGGTGGACGATGCCAGCCTGGGCGAGATGCTCGATATCGCCGGGCGCTGGCCGTGGCCGCGCGAGGTGCACGCCGATCTGCTCGAAGCCTTGCTGCCGCTGCAACCGGCGGCGGTGGTGTTCGACGTGATGTTCCCCGAGCCGGATGCTTTGCGCCCGCAAAGCGATGCGCGCTTCAACGCCGTGCTGGCGCAGGTGCCGCGCGTGTACCTGCCGGCGGTACAGTTGAACGCAGCGAACGGCGGCGACGCCGAAACGCTGGCCGATCTGGCGCAGCCCTTTGGCATGGCGGGCGGCGACGCCGCCGCGCGTGCGGCGCTGCAATTACCCAAGGCAGTGGAGCCGCGCTTGTGGCGGCTGGGCACCATCAACAGCGATGCCGATGCGGACGGCGTGGTGCGCAGCTACCGCGTTTACACCGCGCTCGGCGGCTGGCGCCTGCCTTCGCTGCCGGCGCGGGTGGCCAGCGATCTCGGCAGTGGCTTGCCTGTGGATGAGCGCATCGCGCTCAACTGGCGCAACGGCAGTTACACCGCTTACAGCTACGGCAAGCTGTTCCGCCTGCTCACCGAGCGCACGCCGGATGCGGAAGAACTCGCGGCGCTGCGCGCGGCGTTCTCGGGCAAGACGGTGTTGATCGGCGCGACCGCCACGGGGCTGTTCGACCATCATGCCACGCCGGTGGCCAAGACCTATCCGGGATTGGAAATCCTCGCTACCGCACTCGACAACCTGAAGAACGGCGACGCGCTGCGCATGGCCCCGCCGTGGGCGACGGTGGGGCTGGCCTGGCTGTTGTTGGCGGCACTGGCCGTGTTGTTCGCGTGGCGGGTGAGCGCATTGAAGATCGGCGTGGCGCTGGCGGGTGCCATCGTTCTTTTGGGGTTGCTCGCCTATGCGGCGCTGGACTACCGCTGGCTGTTGCCGGTGTTGCTGCCGGCGCTTGCTGCCGCCGGTTATTATTTCAGCGTGACGCTGGCCGAATACCGGCGCGAGCGGCGCAAGCGCGAGCAGGCAGTCGGCCTGTTCAGCCGCTTCCTCAATCCCGACGTAGTGAAGAAGATCGTCGACCAGGACGAGACGGTGGAATCGCTGAGCGGCAAGAGCCGCGAGATCACCGTGTTGTTTTCCGACATCCGCGGCTTCACCACCCTGTCGGAAAACCAGTCGCCGCAGCAGGTGGTGGCACTGCTCAACGACTACTTCAGCCGCCAGACCGAAGTGATCTTCGGTCATGGTGGCACCCTCGATAAATTCATCGGCGATGCTATCATGGCGTTCTGGGGTGCGCCGCTCGACAATCCGCAGCATGCACGCCATGCAGTGGAGGCGGCGCTGGACATGGCGGAGACACTGCAACGGTTTCGCGCCGAGATGGGCGCGGCCGGCGAGCATTTCGATGTCGGCATCGGCATCCACAGCGGGCCGGCGGTGGTGGGATTCCTCGGCTCGCACCAGAAGCTGGACTACACTGCAATTGGCGACACGGTGAACCTGGCCAGCCGCATCGAGGGACTGACCAAGGGCGTGGCGCGCATCCTGGTTTCCGAAGCCACCATGCGGGCGTGCGGCGATGCTTTCGAATTCGTGCCGCACGGCAGGTTCCAGGTCAAGGGCAGGTCGCAGGAGGTGGCGTTGTACGAACCCAAAAGGAAAAGTGCATGAGAGTTTGGTGGAGCGGAGCGTGCATTGCTCTGGCTGCGCAGCTTGCGCTAGCAAGCCAAGCTTGGGCGGCGGAGAGTGCCCATACTGCGCGCGAGGTGGAGATGCGGCGCGCGCCCTTGTCCGATGCCGAAGTCGTGGCCAATTTGCCGCAAGGTGCGAAGTTGACGCTGCTCAAGCGCCAGGGTGCCTGGGCGCAGGTCAAGAGTGAAGGCGGCAGCACAGGCTGGGTGCGCATGCTGAGCCTGCGCCAGGGCGAAGGTGGTGGCACCGGCGGTACGGGGGAAACGGGCATCGCAGCGCTGCTTAACGTGGCGCGCACCGGCAGCAGCGGCGCTACCGTGACCACCGGCGTGCGCGGCCTCGACAAGGAGCAGATACGCAATGCCCAGCCCAACCCGGCGGCATTGCAGGCGCTGGCCGGCTATGCGGCGAACGAGGATGAGGCGCGGCGCTTTGCCGCGGGTAAGCCGCAGTTGCGCGCGCAAGCGGTCGATTATCTTCCGGGGGCGGTGCCATGAAGATGAAACGTGCGTTGTTGGTGTGCTTGGCTTCGGCCTGGTTGCCGGGGTGGGCCTACGCCGATTCGAATGCCGCGCTCGACCAGTTGTTTGGCATCTTCGGCAAGATACAGCAGACCAGCAAGGAAATACCGGAGGAGGAAGAGACTGCCGTCGGCGAGCAGTACGCCGCGCTGCTGCTGGGTGCGAGCGGGTTGGCGCGAGACGAGTCGCTGCAGCGTTACGTCAACCGTGTCGGGCGCTGGCTGGCGCTGCAGACCGAGCGCCCGCAACTGGCTTGGCATTTCGGCGTGCTCGATAGCGAGGATATCAATGCTTTTGCCACGCCGGGCGGCTACGTGTTCGTCACCCACGGCCTGGTCAAGCAGATGAAGAGCGAGGCGGAACTGGCCGGCGTGCTGGCGCACGAAATCTCGCATGTGTTACAACGCCATCATTTGCAGGCGGTGAAGAAGGCGGCGCGCATGGAGATCGGTGCCGAGCTGCTGGACAGGCTGCTGCTGGAAAAGCAGGGTAAATCGGAGCAGGCGAAGAAGCTGGTGTCGGGGATTCAGGAGGTGATGTTGCGCGGATTGGACAAGGACGATGAATACGAAGCCGACCGCATGGGCATGGTGATCGCCGCGCGCGCCGGTTACGACCCCTACGGCCTGCCGGCGGTGCTGCAAACGCTGCAAGGCAGGAACCCGCAGGATAGCGCGCTGGCGCTGATGTTCCAGACCCACCCCGCCCCGGATGCGCGGCTGGGCGAACTGGAGCGTGTCGCTGCCGACCGGCTGGACGCCTATTCGGCACAGGAGCAGGCCGCCGAGCGTTTTCTGCGCTACCGGAATCGTTGATGAAGTTTGAGTTGAGCGGGAGCGACGGCGCCGCCCGTCGCGGCAGGCTGGTGCTTGCGCACGGCACGGTGGAAACGCCGGCCTTCATGCCGGTGGGCACCTATGGTGCGGTGAAGACCATGAGTCCGCAGGAATTGCGCGAGCTCGGCGCGCAGATCGTGCTCGGCAACACTTTTCATTTGTGGCTGCGTCCCGGCCTCGACGTCATTGCCGCGCATGGCGGGCTGCATCGCTTTACCGGCTGGGACGGGCCCATCCTCACCGATTCCGGCGGCTTCCAGGTGTTCAGCCTGGGCGCCTTGCGCAAGATCAGCGAGGAGGGCGTGAAGTTCCAGTCGCCGGTGAACGGCGACCGTCTGTTGCTCACCCCGGAAGAGTCGATGCGCATCCAGCGCGTGCTCAATTCCGACATCGTGATGATCTTCGACGAGTGCACGCCTTATCCGGCCGACCACGTGCAGGCTGCGGATTCGATGCGCATGAGCCTGCGCTGGGCGGAGCGCAGCAAGCGCGCGCACGAAGGCAATGCCAACGCGCTGTTCGCCATCGTGCAGGGCGGCATGTATGAAACGCTGCGCGACGAATCGCTGGCCGGCCTCCAGCAGATCGGCTTCGACGGCTATGCCATCGGCGGCCTGTCGGTGGGCGAGCCCAAGGCCGACATGCTGCGCATCCTCGAGCACACCGCGCCGCAGCTGCCGCAGCAGCGGCCGCGCTACCTGATGGGAGTGGGCACGCCGCGGGACATCGTCGACGCGGTGGAGCGCGGCATCGACATGTTCGACTGCGTGATGCCGACGCGCAACGCCCGTAATGGCTGGCTGTTCACCCGCCACGGCACGGTGAAAATCCGTAATTCGCGCTACAAGGACGACCTGGCGCCGCTCGACGATCAGTGCATCTGCTATACCTGCCGTCATTTCACCCGCGCCTACCTGCACCATTTGCAGCGCGTCAACGAAATGCTGGGCGCGCGCCTTAACACCCTGCACAATCTGCACTATTACCAGGAGCTGATGCGCGACATCCGCAATGCCATAGAGGGCGGGCGCTTCGGCGATTTTGCCGGGCAGTTTAGGGAGGCGATGAGATCGTGATAGAATGCGCGCTTTCTTTTGCGTCGGACAAGGAGAATGCACGTGTTATTCATTAGCGAAGCATGGGCGCAGGCCGCGGGCGGTGCGGCACAGGAAGGCCCGAGCATCATCAGCCTGTTTTTGCCGCTGATCCTGCTGGTGGCAATGTATTTCCTGATGATCCATCCGCAGGTGAAGCGCGCCAAGGAACACAAGAAAATGACCGAAGCGCTGCAAAAGGGCGACGAGGTGGTGACCACCGGCGGCACGCTGGGGCGCATCACCAAGCTGAACGACAATTATGCCACTCTGGAGGTGGCGCCCAACGTGGAAATCGTCGTGCAGCGCAGTGCAGTGCAGACGCTGCTGCCCAAGGGTACCATCAAAAGCATCGAATAGTGATATTGAGTAAGCCAACCGAATGAATCGCTATCCGCTCTGGAAATACGTTGTCATCGGTGTGGCGCTGCTGATCGGCGCGCTTTACACCCTGCCCAACTTCTTCGGTGAAGTGCCGGCGGTGCAGGTGTCGGCTGCGCGTTCCGCCGCCAAGATCGACATCGCCCTGTTGCAGCGCGTGGAGGAGACGTTGCGCGCTTCAGACGTCGCCGCACAGGGCGTGTTCCTGGATGCCAACAGCATCAAGGCGCGCTTCGCTGACACCGACACCCAGTTGAAGGCCAAGGATGTGCTGCAGGGCCAGCTCGGCCAGGACTACGTGGTAGCACTCAACCTGCTGTCGAGCAGCCCGCGTTGGCTGGCAGCGCTCGGCGCCTTGCCGATGTACCTGGGCCTGGATCTGCGCGGTGGCGTGCATTTCCTGTTGCAAGTGGACATGAAGGCGGCGCTGGCCAAGGCGATGGAGCGCTACCAGAACGATATCCGCAGCGGCCTACGCGACAAGAAAATCCCCTACGCCGGCATTTCGCGCGAGGGGCAGGTGGTGCAGGTCAAATTCCGTGATGCCGAGTCGCGCCAGCAGGCACAGGCGGAACTGGAAAAGGCTATGCCCGACTTGGCGCTGCGCGAGGAAGAGCGTGGTGGCGAGTATTACCTTGCCGCGATGCTGAAGCCGGAAGCGCAGACGCGCACGCAGGAATACGCCCTCCAGCAGAACATCACCACCCTGCGCAACCGCGTCAATGAGCTGGGCGTGGCCGAGCCCATCATCCAGCAGCAGGGGCTGGATCGCGTGGTGGTGCAACTGCCGGGCGTGCAGGACACTGCCAAGGCCAAGGATATCCTCGGTCGCACCGCGACGCTGGAAGTGCGCATGGTCGATGAGGAACACAGCGACCCGGCCAGCCTGCAGGCGGCGACGCAGGGGCAGGTGCCGCTCGGCGATGAACTGTTCTACGATCGTGGCAATAACCCTTATGTGCTGAAGAAGAATGTGACGCTGACCGGCGACCGTATCAGCGATGCGCAGCCCGGTTTCGACGGCCAGACCGGCGAACCGGCGGTGCATATCAGCCTGGACGGCAGCGGCGCACGCATCTTCCAGCAGGCGACGCGCGAGAACGTCAACAAGCGCATGGCGATCCTGCTGTTCGAAAAGGGCAAGGGCGAGATCATCACCGCGCCGGTGATCCGCGAGGAAATCGGCGGCGGACGCGTGCAGATCAGCGGCCGCATGACCACCGAAGAGGCGCGTGACGTGTCGCTGCTGCTGCGTGCTGGCGCATTGGCGGCGCCGATGGAAATCATCGAGGAACGTACCGTCGGCCCCAGCCTGGGTGCGGACAACATCAAGAAGGGCTTCAACTCCACCCTGTTCGGTTTTACCGCGATTGCGGTATTCATGACGGTCTACTACCTGATGTTCGGCATGGTTTCGGTGCTGGCGCTGGGGGTCAACGTGCTCTTGCTGGTGGCGTTACTGTCCATGCTACAGGCGACGCTGACGCTGCCCGGCATGGCTGGCATCGCGCTGACGGTGGGCATGGCGATCGACGCCAACGTGCTGATCAACGAGCGCATCCGCGAGGAACTGCGCAACGGCGTCACGCCGCAGGCGGCAATCCATGCCGGCTACGAGCGCGCCTTCGATACCATTTTTGATTCCAACATCACCACTTTGATCGCCGGCGTCGCACTGTTCGCTTTCGGCTCAGGCCCGGTGCGTGGTTTTGCCGTAGTGCTATGCCTGGGCATCATCACTTCGATGTTCAGTGCGGTGATGGTGTCGCGCGGACTGGTGAATCTGATCTACGGCAGCCGCCGCAAGATAGACAAGCTGGCGATAGGCTGAGGGGCTGCGATGGAACTGTTCAAGATCAAAAACGACATTCCCTTCATGCGCTATGCGCTGGTGTTCAACGTGATTTCGTTGATCACTTTCGTTCTGGCGGTGTTTTTCCTGGCCACCAAGGGACTCAATTTCGGCGTCGACTTTACCGGCGGCACGGTGATGGAAGTGCATTATCCGCAGCCGGCCAACGTTGACAACATCCGCGTGGCGCTCAACGGCATGAATTTCCCCGATGCCGTGGTGCAGAACTTCGGCAGCTCGCATGACGTGATGGTGCGCCTGCCGGTGAAGCATGGGGTGACCAGCGCCCAGCTTTCCGAGCAGGTGATGGGCGTACTGCGCCAGCAGGACGCGGGCGTGGAAATGCGCCGCGTCGAATTTGTTGGCCCACAGGTCGGCAAGGAACTGGTGGATAACGGAGCCATGGCGCTGCTGCTGGTGTCGCTGGGCATCGTCGGCTACCTGTGGCTGCGTTTCGAGTGGAAGTTCGGGCTGGCCGCGATCATCGCTAACCTGCACGACGTGGTCATCATCCTCGGCTGCTTCGCGTTGTTCCAGTGGGAATTTTCCTTGCCGGTGCTGGCAGCGGTGCTGGCGATCCTGGGCTATTCGGTGAACGAGTCGGTGGTGGTGTTCGACCGGATCCGCGAGAATTTCCGCAAGATGCGCAAGGCTTCGGTGACCGAAGTGATCAACAACGCCATCACTCGCACCATGAGCCGCACCATCATCACCCACGGCTGCACCCAGCTGGCGGTGACCTCGATGCTGTTCTTCGGTGGCGAGGCGCTGCATTACTTCGCGCTGGCGCTGACCATCGGTATCCTGTTCGGCATCTATTCCTCGGTGCTGGTGGCCAGCCCGATCGTGATGTGGCTGCGCGTCAAGCGCGAAGACTTGGTCAAGCCGGAGCCGAAAAAGTCAGAGGCGGAAGCCGTCGTTTAAGTTGCTCGTTTAAACCGATTTCGTGGAAATTTTCTCCAGCCTGCTCGACCTGCTGCTGCACCTCGACCAGCATTTGCTGGCCATGACCCAGGACTACGGTACCTGGGTTTACCTGATCCTGTTCCTGATCGTATTCGCCGAAACCGGCCTGGTGATCATGCCGTTCCTGCCTGGCGATTCACTGCTGTTCGTCGCCGGTACGCTTGCCGCCAGTGGCGCGCTCAATATCGAAACGATGGCGATATTGCTTGCCGCCGCTTCGTTTTCCGGTGACAACATCAATTATTGGATAGGCCGCTACCTCGGTCCCAAGGTGTTCACGCGCAAAGATTCCAGGCTGCTCAACCGCGTCTATCTGGAAAAGACCCACGCGTTTTACGAGCACCACGGCGGCAAGACCATTCTGTTCGCGCGCTTCCTGCCCATCATCCGCACTTTCGCGCCATTCGTCGCCGGGGTGGGCAGCATGACCTATCGCCGTTTCCTGCTCTATAGCGCGTGCGGCAGCGCGGCGTGGATCGCCACCTTTGTCGGCGGCGGCTATTATTTCGGCAACCTGCCCATCGTCAAGCAGAACCTCACGGCGTTCGTGCTGCTCATCATCGTGGCGACGGTGTTGCCGGGCTTCATCACCTTCATCCGCCACAAGCTGCGCTCCCCATCCTGAGATGAACCTTTACCTGCGGCTCTTGCTGTTGCTGTTGAGGCTACGGTGGGTGCCGCGGCGCGGCGTGCTCGACGCGGCGCGCCTGTCCTTCCGCGTCTGGCCGAACGACTGCGATTTCAACATGCACATGAACAACGGCCGCTACCTTACCTTCATGGATTTGGGGCGGCTGCACCTGATCGCGCAGGCCGGCCTGCTCGGGGCTTTGTGGCGGCGGCGCTGGAGCCCGGTGCTGGCGGCGGCGGAAATCAGCTACGTGCGTCCGCTGCTGCCGTTGCAGCGCTTCGACCTGGAGACGCGCATCCTGAGCTGGGACGAAAAGTATTTTTACCTGGAGCAGCGTTTCTTTGCGCACGGTCATGTGTGCGCACATGCACTGGTGAAGGGCCTGTTCGTCGGACGTTCCGGCAAGGTGGCGACCGCGCAGGCGCTGGCCGAGATCGGCGTGGACATGGCGGCGCCGGCGATGGGTGAAGAGCTGCGTTTATGGAGCGAACTGGTGAACGTTAAAAAGCAAAAGCATTAATCGCGAAGGACGCCTTCCCTCTCTCCCAGAAAGAGGGAAGGGGTGAGGTAAGACGCAAAGGAAGTTTGGTAACAACCTGTGTGGATTTTCTCAAGCATCAAGAAGCTTTTCCTTGGCGTCCTTTGCGTACCTGGCAGTGAGATGACTTTTTAGTGCAGGGCACTTGCCAGTAAACGCCGGTATTGGCGCACCACGTCATTATCGTCGCCCAGCACTTCAAACAGCGCAAGCATGGTCTTGCGCCCGGCATCATCCTGAAAGGTGCGGTTACGCTGCACGATTTCCAGTAGTTGTTCAAAGGCCGTGGCGTAGTCGTGATTGGACGCGGAGAGATTGGCAAGCGCCAGGCGCGCATCGAGGTCGTCCGCGTTGGCGGCGATCCTCTCGCGCAGCGCTTGTGCATCGCCGCCACCGCCCTGCATGAAGCGCAGCCGTGCTCCGAGCTGCTTGATGCGTGGGTGCTGCTGCATGTCTTCCGGTAGCGCGGAGATCAGGTTGCCGGCATCTTGTGCGCGGCCTAATTCGATCAGTAGTGTAATGCGGTCGGCGATGGTATCGGCATGGGTCGGGTCAAGGCGGGTCGCCTCTTCCAGCAGTTGCAGGGCGTGCGCGACATTCCCGGTTGTGGCCAGTTGCAGCGCCTGCTGGCGCAAGGTTTCGGCAGGGGAGGGTAGCAGGCGTTCGATGAATTCACGCACCGTCGCTTCCGGCAGTGCACCGGAAAATTCGTCCGCCAGATTGCCGTTGACGAACGCTTTGACGTTGGGGATGCCGCGCACGCCGTATTGCATGGCAAGGCCCGGGTACTCGTCGGAATTGACCTTGGCGAGCAGGAATTTTCCCTGGTATTCGTTGGCGAGCTTTTCCAGGATAGGCTTCAATGTCCGGCACGGTGCGCACCACGGCGCCCAGAAATCCACCAGAACCGGCGCCTTGTGTGACGCTGCAAGCACGCTCTGCGCGAAGTTCTCGGTGGTGACGTCGAAGGAAAATGCCGTCATGGCGTGTCCGTTCGGGTGGTTGCTATATACGTCGTGCCAATTCTTCCGCCTTGCCCAGGTAATTCCACGGTGTCAGCGCGAGCAGGCGCTGCTTGGCCGCATCCGGGATGGCGAGGTTGTTGACGAAGGCGTACAGCGATTCCCGGGTGATGCCGCCTTTGCCGCGGGTGAGTTCCTTCAGTTGTTCATACGGATTGGGTACACCGTAGCGGCGCATCACGGTCTGGATCGGTTCGGCCAGTACTTCCCAGTTGTGTTCCAGGTCGTACTGCAATTGCGCGCTGTTCACTTCCAGCTTGTTGAGCCCTTTCAGCAGCGAGTCATAAGCGAGCAGGGTGTGGCCGAGCGCCACGCCCATGTTGCGCAGCACGGTGGAATCGGTGAGGTCGCGCTGCCAGCGCGAGATCGGCAGCTTTTCCGAAAGGTGGCGCAGCAGGGCGTTGGCCAGGCCGAGGTTGCCTTCGGCGTTTTCGAAGTCGATGGGGTTGACCTTGTGCGGCATGGTGGAGGAGCCGACTTCGTCCTTTTTTACTTTCTGCTTGAAATAGGCGAGCGCGATGTAGCCCCAGATGTCGCGGCTGGCGTCGATCAGCGCGGTGTTGACGCGCGCGTAGGCGTCATACAACTCAGCCATGTAGTCGTGCGGCTCGATCTGGATGGTATAGGGGTTGAATTCGAGGCCGAGCTTTTCCACGAAGCGGCGAGAGAAATTTTCCCAATCGACGTCCGGGTAGGCGGAGAGGTGGGCATTGTAGTTGCCGACCGCGCCGTTGATCTTGCCGAGCAGGGCGACGCCGCTGATGCGTGCGCGGCCGCGCTGGAGGCGCGCGGCGATGTTGGCCATTTCCTTGCCCAGCGTGGTCGGTGTGGCGGGCTGGCCGTGGGTGTGGGCGAGCATGGGTTGCGCGGCGAACTCGTGCGCGAGTGCGACGAAGCGGGCGATGATGGCGTCGAGCTGTGGCAGCATTACCTGTTCGCGCGCGGCTTTCAGCATCAGGCCGTGGCTCAGGTTGTTGATGTCTTCCGAGGTGCAGGCGAAGTGGATGAACTCGGCTACCCTGGTGACCTCGCGGTTGTCGGCGAGCTTGTCCTTGAGCCAGTATTCGATCGCCTTGACGTCGTGGTTGGTGCGTGACTCTATGGTTTTCACCGCCTGCGCGTCGGACTCGGAAAAGTTCCGTGCGAGCGCATCGAGTTGGGTGATGGTGGCGGCGGAGAACGGCGGTACTTCCTTGATGGCAGGCTCGGTGCTCAGCGCCTTCAGCCATTCGATTTCGACCTTGACGCGGTAACGGATCAGCGCGTACTCGCTGAAGTGCGGGCGTAGCGCGGCGGTCTTGTTGTGATAGCGCCCGTCCAGGGGCGATAATGCGGTGAGTGGCGACAGTTCCATGATGAGGTTCCGAACGGAAAAGCGGATTTTACCGCAAAGAGCGCCAGGGACGCGAAGGGAAAGCCATGGTTACCGCAGAGGGCGCGGAGGGAATCTCGATAAAGTGGTGCTTGGAACTTCCTCTGCGTACTCTGTGTCCTCTGCGGTCAAGGTTTTGGTATGCACGTTTTCTTCAATAAATTTTCCTTTGCTCCCTTCGCGTTCTTTGCGGTAAAGGATTTTTTGATCTGGCCTTTATGACTCTGGAAAAATTATTGCAGGAGGTGCGCGCCTGCCGGGTGTGCGAGGCATATCTGCCCAATCCGCCCAAGCCGGTTTTGCGCGCGGCGCGCAGTGCCACGCTGCTGATCGTCGGTCAGGCGCCAGGGCGGCGCGTGCATGAGACCGGCATTCCGTGGAACGACCCATCCGGCAACAATTTGCGGCGTTGGATGAACGTGAGCCGCGACACGTTCTACGACGAGCGCCACATCGCCATCATTCCCGCCGCATTCTGTTATCCGGGAACGGTCAACGGCAGTGACCTGCCGCCGCGGCCGGAATGCGCACCGCTGTGGCACCCACGTTTGCGCGCCGAGTTGCCCAATATCAAGCTTACGCTGCTGGTGGGCAGCTATGCGCAGGCGTATTACCTGGGCAGGCGGGCGAAACGCAGCCTGACCGAGACGGTGCGTACTTACAACGAATATTTGCCGGATTTCCTGCCGCTGCCGCATCCCAGCCCGCGCAACCGCGGCTGGCTGAAGCGCAACCCGTGGTTTGAGGAAGAAGTGGTGCCGCTGTTGCGTAGATTACTTGAACAACGGGCCTTGCCCCTGGCGGCGAGCTAATGCGGAAGTGCTATAATCTAGGCCCCTTGAAGACATCTTGTTCCGGCAATGAAGATTTCAGAATTTCCGACTGGCAGTTACCCGCGTTACCGCGCAGGTTTGAAGTTGATCGGCTCGCAAACCAGCCCCTACGTGCGCAAGGTGCGCATCGTCATGCTGGAGAAGCGTATCGATCACGAGTTCGTTGAGGAAGCGCCGTGGAGCCAGAACACGCATGTGCCAGACTATAATCCTCTCGGCAAGGTGCCGGTGCTGGCGATGGACGATGGCGGCACGCTGTTTGATTCGCGCGTGATCGCCGAATATCTCGATACGGTCACGCCGCTGTCGCGACTGCTCCCGGACGACAACCGTCCGCGCATCCTGGTGAAGCGCTGGGAAGCGCTGGCGGATGGCATCAGTGACGCTGCGGTGGCCATCGTTCTGGAAACGCGCCGCCCACAGGAACAACAGAGCATGGACTGGATCGCGCGCCAGCAGTCCAAGGTCGAGCGCGGCCTGCAAGCTTGCGCGGAAGGGCTTGACGACAGGGCATGGTGCAACGGCGAGAACTATTCGCTGGCAGATATCGCGCTGGGTTGCACGCTGGGCTATCTCGATTTGCGCTTCCCGCAACTGGATTGGCGCGAGCTTTACCCGAACCTGGCGAAGTTCGAGGCCAAACTGGCCAAGCGGCAATCTTTTCAGGATACTGCGCCGCCGCGCTCATAATTACACAGTTACATAGCGAATAAAACCACCGCGCGAACCGGCATCGGGGGCGCGCAATGCTCGGCATCCTCATGTACTGGCACGTACACTCCGGTGCCTCTGCTCCGCGTTCTCACAATGTGCCCGTCCACTCGTTACGATTATATGGTAGCGAGCTGTGCGCCCATGACGCGCAAGCTGCTAGATGATGATGCCGCCGCCCAGGCAGACATTGCTTTCGTAAACCACTACCGATTGTCCAGGTGTCACCGCCCATTGCGCTTCGGCGAAGGCGATTTCGCATTGCTCGCCGTCGACGCGGGTGATGGTGCAGGGCGCATCTTTCTGCCGATAGCGCGTTTTCGCGCCGTATACCCACTGCGCATGCGGTGTCGCGCCGCTGATCCAGCTTAGTTCGGTCGCCTGTAAGGTGCTTTTCAGCAGGGCAGGGTGGCCGTGCCCCTGCACGACAATGAGGATGTTACGTGCCATGTCCTTGCCGGCGACGTACCACGGTTCGCTCTGGTGGTTTTGACCGCCTATGCCCATGCCATGCCGTTGCCCCAGCGTGTAATACATCAGTCCCATGTGCGTGCCCAGCACTTTCCCTTCCGGAGTTTGTATCTCGCCAGGTTCGCGTGGCAGGTAGCGGTTGAGAAATTCGCGGAAGGGGCGCTCGCCGATGAAGCAGATGCCGGTGCTGTCTTTTTTTGCGGCATTGTGCAGGCCGAGGTCTGCGGCGATTTTGCGCACCTCGCGCTTGTACAGCTTGCCCAGCGGGAACAGCGTTTTCGACAGCTGCGCCTGGTTGAGGCGATAGAGAAAATAGCTCTGATCTTTGGTGCCATCCTCGGCCTTGAGCAGTTGGAACAAGCCATCATCGGCTTGATGTATCTGGGCATAGTGCCCGGTGGCGATATAGTCCGCGCCCAGGTTGATGGCGTGGTCGAGGAAGGCCTTGAATTTGATTTCCGAATTGCACAGTACATCTGGGTTGGGGGTGCGTCCGGCACGGTATTCGGCGAGGAAGTTGCTGAACACGCGATCCTTGTACTCGGCGGAAAAATTCACCGCTTCGATGTCGATGCCGATTTTATCGGCAACCGAGACTGCGTCGATCAGGTCCTGGCGTGACGAGCAGTATTCCGCGTCATCATCGTCTTCCCAGTTTTTCATGAACAGGCCGGTGACCCGGTAGCCCTGCTGTTTCAACAGCCAGGCGCTGACCGAGGAATCCACGCCGCCCGACATGCCGACGATGACGTGCTTACTCATAATGTACCAGCAGGTCGAGTGGATAACGGCGCCCGGCGAGGTAGTCCTCTATGCAGCGCCACACCAGCGGGCTGCGGTGGCGTGCCTGCTGTGCGCGGATTTCATCGGTACTCAGCCACGCCGCGCGGATGATGCCCTGGTCGAGCGGACGCTGCGGCAGGTGCTTGCTGGCTTTGCCGGTGAAGGCGAAGCGCAGGTAGACGATATCCTTATGGGGGTGCTGCCAGCGGTAGACGCCGATCAAAGCTTCCGGTTCAAAATGATGCGAGGTTTCTTCCAGGGTTTCGCGCACCACGCCGGCCAGCAGCGATTCGTGGGCTTCCAGATGGCCGGCTGGCTGGTTGTAGACCGGTCCGATGTCGCTTTCTTCTTCGACCAGCAGGAATTTGCCGTTTTGCTCGATCACCGCGGCGACGGTGACGTTAGGTTTCCAGATCATGCGCGCTCTTGCAGAAAAGCGCGTATTGTAACGCTGCCGGATGTTCCAACAGAAGCGCTGGCAATAAAAAAGGTTCATCGCGCCTTTCCGGGGAAGGCATCCTTGATTTTCAGGAAGAAGTAAGCTGAATCGCGGAAGCCATAGGCCATGCGCTTGATGACCTTGATGCGGTTGTTTACCCCTTCG
>JBFMAC010000020.1:0-27298 GCA_040756015.1 Pseudomonadota bacterium | reverse complement strand
TCACCGAGGCGCAGAAACGCGCCTACGTGATCGCGGATAACCAGCTCGCGCTGCTGGCGGGGTGGGATGACGCGCCGCTGGCAACAATTCACTGGCCATCGCGCCATCCATGCTGTGACGGGAAAGCCATTCCCAGATGCGTAGTGAACGGAGAATGACCACAGCCACCATAGATTTGCGCGGCAAGCCGCTGTGGGGTGAGTTTGGCATACCCAACTGTGTAAAGCATGATTTCCCTTTTAGTTTGAGGACGAAAAGCTCCCAAAAAGCCGGGTGCATCCGGCGCTCGCCATATTCCCATTGCGCCCAAGACCTCAAGGAAGTATGCAGCAGTGCCGCACACTGCGCCTGGGTGAGTCCCGCCGCCGCCCTGGCGGAGACGATCTCGGCAGGGCTTGGGCTGGCCGCGCGTCCGGCGCGGCTGCGGTTCGGATGGTTAACCAAGATTGACCGCCTCCCCGATGGCGCGCGCCAGACGCGCCATCGCGGACGCATCGGTGAGCGTGATGCGGCGCGGCTCGCAGAGCTGGCAGCAAGAACACATTACCAACCACACTTCGCCCTCGGCGTTGGCGATCCACGCAAGCGACTTGTCAAGTGCCTCATCGGCCATCGCTTGCGCGTCATCCTTGTACTCAACGTCGGTTGGGTTAAACAGTTCGGCAAGTTGCCCGTTCACGAAGCGCGCGAGTTTCCACCCCGATCCGCTGTAGATGTCCTTCTCGGCCTCGGTGAGGTTGATCACTTCGCAGGCCTGAGCCTGCTCGATACGAGATGTCACATTCATGTTCATGGCGGCCCTCTAAAAATAAGTCGAGGATTCGATGCGCCGGGCGCGCGCCGCGCGTGCCGCATCGCCGCGGGCATGTTTCTCATCGGCTGCCTGGCGGCGGATCGACTCGTCGGCCCAAGGTTTCCTGAACGTTCCGTTGGCGTAAAGGTTCCTGCCTTTGATGCGCAGCTCCCCTCCTCCAGTAAGGGCGATGGTGAAGGTGTGCTGCTGCTTGTCCCTGCCGTAGCTGTCGCGGATGATCTTGCCGGTGATCATTTCAAAACCGGCGAATTTCGCATTGCGAAAACTGCCAGAGAACGTGGCGCGTTCGAATCGCACCTCGTCGCCGACAACGGCATCGCCGGTGCAGTTGATGGTGTATTCGGTGTCGCCAGAATATGTAGAGGTCTGGAATGTCATCTTTTTTCTCCTGCCCCTGATCTCCCGAGGCGCGGTGTCGAGCGGGGTGCCGACGATTCCCATTATATGCGCATTGCGCATAAAGTCAAGCGTTTTTTGTGATTTTATAAATTGTTGATTTTATTGAAAAAATAAATGACAACCGCCACGCAATCCGAGTTCGCCGCCATCATCGGCCACGACAAGAGCTACGTCACCCGCCTCAAGCAGGCGGGGCGCCTGGTGGTGACGGCGGACGGTCTGGTGGATGTGGAGAAGAGCCGGGCGCTGATCGCGGCCACCGCAGACCCCAGCCGCAGCGCGGCGGTGGAGGCGCGGGCGAACGAGGCGATGCGCCAGGAGCGAGCCGCGCCAGCGGCAGATGCCATCGGAAACAGCTACCAGACGGCGAAGGCCGTCAACGAAAAATACAAGGCGCTCACGGCGAAGGCCGAATATGAGCGGCTCATCGGGAAGCTGGTGGACGCGGATGAAGCGCGCTTGTTCGCCACCGATCTGGCCGCGTCGTTTCGCGCTGCGCTGGAGATTTTGCCGGATCGCATCGCGCCGGAGCTGGTCCCACTCAACGACACCGAGGCGGTGCGTGCGGTGCTGGTGGAGGCGTTCGAGCAGGTGCTGGGTGATCTGGCGGACAAGATTGCGAAGTGGGGGAAGGCGGAATGAACCCACAATCCGCCCGCCACCTGATGGCTGCCGCAGCCTCCCGTGCCGTGCGCCCGCGCGGACGTCTCACGGTGTCGCAGTGGGCTGACAACCATCGAATCCTGTCGAGCAAGGGGAGCTGCGAGGTGGGGCGCTGGCGCACGGCGCGCAATCCGATGCTGCGCGAGATCATGGATTGCCTGTCGCTGCATTCGCCGGTGCGCGAAATATGGGTGATGAAATCGTCTCAGGTGGGCGTGACCGAGATGTCGGTCAACTGGCTGGGCTACACGATGGACTACGCGCCAGGCCCGGCAATGGTGTTGATGCCGACGCTGGAGGCGCGCGACACCTGGAAGGTGCAGAAGCTCAACCCGCTGTTGACCGACACGCCGTGCATCCGCGACATGCTGGGCGGGCTGCGCTCGCGCGATGCGGCGCACAGCAAGGAACTGATCGACTTCCCCGGCGGCATTCTGTTTCTGGCCGGTGGGAATTCTCCCAACAGCTACGCGCAGAAGTCGGTGCGTTTCCTGATGATGGACGATCTCGATCGCTTCCCGGCGCAGATCGGCGAAGAGGGAGACCCGGTGGAGCTGGCGCGCTCGCGGGTGAAGGCGTTCATGCGCCACAAGCTGCTGTTCGCCAGCACGCCCACCATCAAGGGCGCGTCGCTGATCGAGCGCGGATTCGAGCAGGGAGACATGCGCCGCTACCATGTGCATTGCCCCCATTGCGGCGAGCGCCAGGTGTTGCGCTGGGCGCAGGTGCGCGGCAATGCCGCGCTGACCGCCGCGCACTACATCTGCGAGCAGGGCTGCATCATCGAGGAGCGCCACAAGCCCGCCATGCTGGAAGGCGGGCTGTGGATCGCGGAGCATCCCGAGCGGCGCGTGCGCAGCTACCACATCAGCGCGCTGTACGCGCCCATCGGCCTTGGCCCTTCCTGGCTCGATCTGGTGCTGCAATTCAAGCGCGTGCACAAAGACCCGCAATCGCTCAAGACCTTCATCAACCAGAACCTGGGCGAGGCGTGGGAGGATCAGACCGACAAGCTCAAGCCGCACGAGCTGGCCAAGCGCGCGGGTGAGTACGCGCGCGGAGAGATTCCGCCTGGATGTCTGGCGCTCACCGCCGGGATTGACACGCAGGACAAATGGCTGGCCGTCACCCTGCTTGGATGGGGCGCGCCCGCCACGCCCGATGCGCCGCCGCGCCTGTGGATCATTGATTGGGTGGAAATTCAGGGCGACACCACCAGCCCGCAGGTGTGGGACGAGCTGCAGGCGTGGCTGCACCTGCCGCGCGTCAACAGCTACGGGCGCGAGATGCGCATTCGCGCCGCCGCCATAGACAGCCGTGGCCACCGTAGCGAGCAGGTGAAGGATTTCGTCCTGCGCCCCACACACAAGCTGCCGGTGTACGCCGTGCAGGGCGCGACCAGCCGCATCGGGCGCGCCATCGCCACCAGCGGCAGCAGTCCCACCAAGACCCGCACCGGGAAGGTCATCCGCCACGGCTACATGCTGTGGAACGTCGGCACCGAGCATTGCAAGGACTTCATCTTCGCCCACCTCGGTGCGGACGGCGAGCGTCAGGCCAGCGAGCGTGTGTTCAACTTCCCGCAGGGGCTGGAGCCGGAATACTACGACGGCCTTTTATCCGAAGTGTACGACCCGGATAAGAAGCGCTACATCCCGCGCCTGGGGCAAAAGTACAAACGCAACGAGCCGCTCGATACATGCGTCTATGCCTGGGCCATCGGCCAGCACCGCGACATCAATTTGGGACGAGGTCGCGCCGGTCGGCCCGACCCGAAATATTGGGAACGGCTGGAAAAGATGCTGGAGCCGGAAGGCGGGGATCAGGTTGCCGGCGCCGGCAAAGAGATCGCGCCGGCAAGCGCCGCGGAAAATGCCTTGCTGCCGCCGCCGCAACGCAAATCCGCGCGCCGCCGCGGCGGCTTCGTTCAAGGCTGGTAATGGCAAAGCCGCTGAGAGAATCCATGCCGCAATGCGCCGCCTTTATCGACGAGCTGCGTGAGGCGTTTGGGGAAGAAGAGATCAACGCGCAAATCAGAATGGGCATGCTCGGCGCGCGCACCTTTCATGCCGCCGAGAACGGTATCGAGATCGGCACGCGCTTTGTTGATCCGGTTGAACAGGTTACGGCGGACAAAATGGTGATCCGTATTCAGGAAAAGGAAATCAAACAATGAGCTGCGACTTTCTACGCGACATTCTGCAACGCCTGCTCGAAGCAGCGCAGCGCGATGGCGCGTTCACCGACGCGCTGGCGCGCGATGTCGAGGCGCAGATACGCCAGGAATGGGGCGGCGAGCGAGTGTATATCGGCAAAACCGCCGATGACGCGCGCATCGAAATCGGGCGGCGCAATGCGGCCATCATCCGCGACCTGAACAACGGCGAGCGCGTCGCGTTGATCTCGCGGCGCTACCGCATCAGCCGGATGATGGTTTATAAAATATGGGACGCCTATGTGTCCCAGCGCCGCAAGCGCAAGGTGTAACCATTTTGCCTTAACAGTTTACATCGTCGCCATGCAGAGTATGGCATGGCTCAAATCCCGACCTCCGTCCCCGCTTCCGTCACGGCGGGCGACACGCTCACCTGGCGCATCGCGCTCGCCGACTACCTCGCCAGCGCCGGGTGGACGCTCAAGTACCGCCTCATCAACGCCGGCAACAAATACGACATCACCGCCGCCGCCGATGGCGACGATCATCTGGTGACGGTTGCCGCCAGCGCCAGCGCGAGCTATGCGCCAGGGGCCTATTCGTGGCAGGGTTATGTTGAGAAAGGCGCTGAGCGCTTCACGGTTGGCGCTGGCTCGATCACCGTCAAGCCAAATCTGGCCGCGCAGGCCGCAGGCTACGACACGCGCAGCCACGCGAAGAAGACGCTGGCCGCGATCGAAGCCTGGATCGAATCGCGCGACCCCGGCGTTGCCGACTATCAGATTGCCGGGCGCTCGATGCGCTACATCCCCAAGGCTGAGTTGTTGGCGATGCGCTCAAAATACCAACATGAAGTGCGCGCCGAAGAGGCCGCCGAGCGCATCAACAACGGGCTGGCCGCAGGCAACCGTTTGCTGGTGAGGTTCTGATGAGGTTGTTCGGCTTCGAGTTCCGGCGCGCCGCGCCGCCCAAAAAACAGCAGCGCGCCTTCGATGCCGCGCGCGTCAACCGGCTCACATCTTCCTGGCTGGGGACGGCGCATACCATTGATATGGAGTTGCGCGGCGATCTCGACCGCCTGCGCGCCCGTTCGCGCGATCAGGCCAACAACAACGACTATATTCGCCGTTTCCTGCGCATGGTCGAACGTAATGTTGCCGGGCCATCAGGGTTTACGTTGCAGTCGCGCGCGGTGGATTACGTCAACGGCAAGGCGATTCCGGCCACGCTGGATAATGCCGCCATCGAGCGCGCGTTCTACCGCTGGTCGCGCAAGGGGGTGTGCGAAGTGACCGGCCGCATGAGCTTCGCCGATGTGCAACGCAACCTCGTCAAGGCGGTCGCGCGCGACGGCGAGGCGCTGGTGCGCAAGGTGATGGGCGCGGACGCCGGCAACCCGTTCGGCATCGCCTTGCAGGTGCTGGATGTGTCGCGCCTGGCGACGATGGTCAACCGCGCGCCGGCGAACGGGCAGACCGCCATCATCATGGGCGTCGAGATCAACGACTTTCAGCGTCCAATCGCCTATCACCTGTACGAACACCCGCCCGGCAGCATGATGGGGCAGGGCAAGACCATCCGCATTCCGTCGGAAGATGTGTTTCACCTCTACCTGCCGGAACATGCCGAGCAGACGCGCGGCATTCCCTGGGCGCATACCGCCATGCTGCGCCTGCACAATCTCAAAGGCTACGAAGAGGCCGCCGTCATTGCCAGCCGTGTCGGCGCGGCCAAGATGGGGTTTTTCACCACGCCGGACGGCAGCGCCGCCGGACTGGCCAGCGATCAGGACAGCGCGGGCGAATTCATCACCGATGCCGAGGCGGGCACTTTCGAAGTGCTGCCGGATGGCTACAAGTTCGAGAGCTTCAACCCGGATTACCCACAGCAGCAATACGGCGATTTCGTCAAATCCTGCCTGCGCGGCATCGCCTCGGGCATGGATATCAGCTACAACAGCCTGGCCAACGATCTGGAAGGGGTGAACTATTCCAGCCTGCGCTCCGGCGCGCTGGAAGAGCGCGACCAGTGGATGACGCTGCAGAACTGGTTCGCGGAATCCTTCCTCACCCCATTGTTTGAGGACTGGTTGCGCATGGCGCTGCTGAATCAGCAGATCACCATTGGCACGAACGCGCTGCCGCTGTCGCGCTTCGACAAATTCAGCGAACACCTCTGGCAGGGGCGGCGCTGGGCATGGGTCGATCCGATGAAGGATATCGAGGCCGCCCGCCTGGCGGTGCAGTCCGGCGTGCAGTCGCCGCAACAAATTGCCGCGCAGATGGGGATGGACATCGAGGACGTGCTCGATTCGATTGCCGCGTTCGAGGCGATGACCAAGGCCAAGGGCGTGAGCGTGGTGAGCTATGCCCAGGGCGGAACGACCCAGCCGCCCGCGCCTCAGGCAACGGATGCGGCAACGATGTAACCGTTTTGCCTTAACAGTTTACAAAATGATAGGGGAAACTGCCAACATGAGCAAAGAACTCAAGCAAGGCACACAACTGCATCGCGCGTTCCATCTGGAACGCGCTGCGATCAACGAAGAGGCGCGCACGGTCGAGCTGGCGTTCGCGTCCGAGGAACCATACAAGCGTTACTGGGGGAACGAGATTCTCGATCTCTCGCCGCAATCCGTTCGGCTGGGCCGCCTGACTTCGGGCGGGCCGTTGCTGATGGATCATGACAGCCGCGATCACGTCGGGGTCATCGAATCCGTCCAGATCGGCGCAGACCGGGTAGGTCGCGCCGTGGTGCGCTTCGGGAGAAGCGCGCGGGCGCAGGAGGTGTTCCAGGATGTGAAGGACGGCATCCGCCGCAATGTGTCGGTGGGCTATGTCATCCACAAGGCCGTGCTGGTCGAAACCGAGAATGACCAAGAGACCTACCGGGTCACGGATTGGGAGCCTTTCGAGGTGTCCCTGGTGTCCGTGCCGGCTGACGCTTCCGTCGGTGTCGGGCGCAGCATGGAAGAGTCCGAACCGAATCCCATCATCGAAATCAAGGAGATCAAGATGTCTGAAGTCAAAGAGCAAGACACCGCCGCCATCGAGCAGCGCGCCCGCGACGCCTTCAAATCGGAAGAGCAGAAGCGGATTTCTGAAATCATTGCCATCGGCGAGCAGTTCGCCAAGTATGGCGCCGACAAGCTGGCCGCCGAAGCCCTGCGCGCCGGCATGACGGTGGATGCCTTCCGTCAGCAGGTATTGCAGAAGGTGAGCGCCGCGCCGGTTCCCACCGCCGACATCGGACTGACCGACAAGGAAGCGCGCAGCTTCTCGTTCCTGCGCGCCATCAACGCCTTGGCCAATCCGGGCGACCGCAAGGCGCAGGAGTCCGCCGGCTTCGAGCGCGAATGCTCCGAGTCCGTCGGCAAGAAGATGGGCCGCGCCGCGACCGGCTTCTACGTCCCCGTCGAAGTGCAGCAACGCGATTTGAATGTTACGACCGCGACCGCAGGCGGCCACACCGTGGCCACCAACCTGCTGGCCGCCAGTTTCATCGAGTTGCTGCGCAACAAGATGGCGCTGACCGGGCTGGGTGCGCAGTTCCTGACGGGATTGGTGGGCAACATCGCCATCCCGCGCCAGACCGGCGGCGCCACCGCCTACTGGGTGGCTGAATCCGTCGCGCCGACCGAAAGCCAGCAAGCCTTCGACCAGTTGACCATGTCGCCCAAGACCGTCGGCGCATTCTCCGACATCAGCCGTAAATTGCTGCTGCAATCCAGCATGGACGTGGAAGGCTTCGTGCGCAACGATCTCGCCACCGTGCTGGCGCTCGCCATTGACCTGGCCGCGATCAGCGGCTCCGGCGCGTCGAACCAGCCGACCGGCATCCTCAACACGGCTGGCATCGGGGATGTGGCGGGCGGTGCCAACGGCGCGGCGCCGACCTGGGCGCACATGGTCGAGCTGGAGACCGACGTGGCCGTGGCGAATGCCGATGTTGGCAGCATGGGCTATCTGACCAACGCCAAGGTGCGCGGCAAGCTGAAGCAGACCCAGCGCGTCGCCACTTATGGCGATGACATGATCTGGGACGAAAGCAACATGATCAACGGTTACAAGGCGGTTGCATCCAACCAGGTGCCGAGCAATCTGACCAAAGGCACCAGCTCTGGCGTGTGCTCTGCCATCCTGTTCGGCAACTTCGCCGACCTGATCATCGGCCAGTGGGGTGCGCTCGACCTGACCGTCGATCCTTATACCGGCAGCACTTCGGGCACGGTGCGCGTGGTGGCGTTGCAGGATGTCGATGTGGCGGTGCGCCACGCCGTGAGCTTCTCGGCGATGCTGGATGCGCTGACTGTCTGATGACCTCGGGGCGGCCATGCGCCGCCCCAATTGGAAAGGATGGACATGAGCAGGATCAGGATACTTACCGGCTGTCGCGCTTCCGGGCGCGGCTACACCGAGGGAAGTGTGGTGTCCGTGCCGGAAGACATCAACGCCGAAGATGCGGCAGTGCTGATGCGCATCGGGCGCGCCGTCGCGGTGGCGGATGGTCAGGAAGTGCAGGATGCCAAGCCTGCCGAAAAAAAAAGCGGGCGGGGGAATAAGTGAATCCTTCCGCCGACTTCGCGGCCATGTTCGCGGATTTTTCGGTTGACGCCACGTTGGACGGGGCGGCGGTGGTTGGCATCTTCGATGCCAACAGCCAAAGCGGACTGGATGGCGCGATTCTGGGCAGCAACCCTGTGTTCATGCTCGATTCAGCCAGCGCCGCCGCTGCGCGCGGCAAGGTGTTGGTGGTGGGGGCGGCCAGCTACACGGTGCGCGAGGTCAAGCCGGATGGCACCGGGATGGCGGTGCTGGAGTTGGAGGCGCCATGAGTTCCAGGGCGTTGCAGATCCGCGATGCGGTGGTGGCGTTGTTGACTACGCCGCCGCTCACCGGCATTGGCGCGGGCGGCGTATCGGTTGATCCGGATTATGCCTTTGCCATCACCGATCTGCCAGCCGTGGCGGTCTATCTTGGGGACGAGCAAGCGCCGGATCGCAGCCTGATTGGCGCGCTGGATCACCGCCTCACCGTCACGGTGCGCGTGATCAGTGGCGGGGGCGATGCCTTTGCAACGGGCGACGCGGTGCTGGTGCAGTGCTTCAACCGCATCATGACCGACCTGACGCTCGGAGGGATGGCGTTGGATATGACGCAGCAGGGCACGCGCCGCACGCGCGATTTGTTGGAAAAACCGGTGGCGGTCACCGAGATGGACTTCGCGGCGGATTACCGCACCGCGACAACCAGCCTGGAGGTCTGATCATGGACAAAACAACGCCTGATGCGCCGCAAGAGGGCGGCAGCTATCGATGGGACGAGAAATTAAACAAGCTGGTGCGGATGGGCGACACGCAATATGCACATCCACAATCTGCGCCAGAACCAGCGGCGGCGCCCGCCGCGATCGAGCAATCACCAAAGGAGTAACCTATGCCTCGTTATATCCGCAACACGGTCATCCTGGCCAAGATCGAGACTGCCTATGGTGTGGATTCGACGCCAACCGGGGCCGCCAATGCCATGTTGGTATCCAACGTCAGCATCAACCCGCTCAATGCCAGCAACATCAGCCGAGACCTGATTCGTGGCTATCTGGGCGGCAGCGAGCAGATACCCGGCGTGGCCTACATCGAGACCAGCTTCGACGTGGAATTCCAGAACGGCGGCACCGCAGGCACCGCCGCTGCGTGGGGCCAGTTGCTGCGCGCCTGCGGCTTCGCGGAGGTGTTACTCACTACGCCGTCGCGTGTGGAATACACGCCGATCAGCGCCAGTTTCGAGAGCGCGACCATTTACTACCATGACGATGGCGTGTTGCACAAGCTGCTGGGTTGTCGAGGTGATGTCACCATCAAGGCCAGTGTGGGCGAGCGCCCGGTGTTCTCGTTCAAGTTTCTCGGCCTGGATGGCGGCATTTCCGCCACCGCCAACGCCACGCCGACACTTACCGGATTCAAGACGCCGCTCATTGTGACCGATGGCAATACCGGCGACATCACTCTGGGTTGTACCTATTCCGCTGGCGCGCTGTCAGGTGGCACCGTTTATGCCAGTCGCGGCATCGAGATCGCCATGGGCAACAAGGTGGCGCATACGCCGTTGCTTGGCGGGGAGACCATCGACCTCACCGACCGCGATGCGACCGGCAAGGTGGAACTCGATCTCACCGCCGCCAACGAGGTGAGCTTCATGGCTACGGTGAAAGCGGCCACCACGCAGGGGCTGGGCATCGTGCACGGCACTACGGCCGGCTACAAGATGCTGATGCACGCGCCGGCGGCACAGCTCATCAACCCGAAAAAGTCCGACGTCAACGGCCGCCGCCTGATCGGCTACGACGTGCGCCTGACACCATCTTCCGGCAACGACGAACTGCGCATCGTCGCGCTGTGATACTGGGGATCGCGCTCATGCTCAAGCTCACGCCCAACCCGACATTCAAGGCGCAGATCGCGCTTACCGTCCCCGGTCAGCCCGATCCGGCGCAGATCGAGATCGAGTTCAAGCATCAGACCCGCGCCGATCTGCAAAGATGGCTGGCGCGCGATGTGGCGCTGGAAGACGCGCTCAACGAAGTGATCGTGTCCTGGGACGGCGTGACAGACGGGAATGGGCGTCCGCTATCGTATAGCGCGGATACGCTGGCCATGCTGCTGAGCAACTATCCGGCAAGCGGCGGTGAACTGCTCAACAGTTATCTGCGCGAGCTGACGGAGAGCCGCAGAAAAAACTAGTCGCCGCCGCTTGCGCCCTGGTCGGCAAAAAGGGCCGCAGCCCGGCGGCGGATGAGGAACAGATCGACGCGGCGCTGGCCGCATTCGGGCTGGTCAGGGAGGGGGGGCTGCCTGACGACAGCCTGGGCGTATGGCCAGAGAACTGGCAGGCGGTGCAGGTGTTCGCCGACATGGCCACGCAATGGCATATCGGCCCCAGCGGCGCATACATCGGGCTGCGCTACGAGGCGCTGGCCGTTGTGATGCAGATACACGGGGTCGGAAAGGCGCAGCGGCGCGAACTGTTCGAGGCGTTGCGCATCATGGAAACGGCGGCGCTGGAGGCGATGAGCAACGGATGAGCGGATATGGCTGAGAAAGTACAAATTGTCCTGAGCGCGGTGGATCAAACCAGCGCCGCGTTCAGCTCGCTCAAGTCGGGGCTGGGCGAAGTGCAGTCGCGCGCCATGACCCTGCAAGGCGCGCTCGCCGCGCTCGGTTTCGCGCTGCCGACCGTAGCGCTGGGCTCGATGATCAAGACCAGCATCGATGCCGCCGATCATCTGGGCAAATTGTCGCAGCGCACCGGTATCGCGGTGCAAGACCTGGCCGGGCTGGAGCATGCCGCCAAGCTGTCCGACATGAGCCTGGATGGGCTGGCGGGCGGCATCAAAAAACTTTCTGTCTATCTCACCGAGGCGCAGACCGGCGGCAAGGAGCAGGCCGCCACGCTCAAGGCGCTCGGCGTCACCGCGCGCGATCCCAAGGAGGCGCTTTATCAGCTCGCCGACCAGTTCGCCAGATTGCCGGATGGCGCGACCAAGACCGCCATGGCGGTCAAGCTGCTGGGCAAGAGCGGCGACGAGATGATCCCGCTGCTCAACGGCGGCAGCGCCGCGCTGCGCGGCATGATCGAGGAAGGGCAGCGGCTCAATCCGGTGACGGCGGAAACTGCGCGCCTGGCGGAACAGTTCAACGACAACATGACGCGGCTGGGCGCGTCCAT
This sequence comes from Pseudomonadota bacterium, assembly GCA_040756015.1. Lineage (GTDB taxonomy): Bacteria > Pseudomonadota > Gammaproteobacteria > Burkholderiales > JBFMAC01 > JBFMAC01. The sequence goes on along the minus strand of JBFMAC010000020.1, from coordinate 15,543 downwards.
GCGCACTTTTTCAGTGGTGTTGGGCGGCGAGCTGCTGCCGGTTTTCAACGAGTACATGGAGCAGTTGCTGAAGGGCAAGGAAATCGCCGGCGGCTTCGCCAATGCGCTGCTGATGTTCGGCACCATGAACCCGTTCAAAACCACCGGCGCCCAGGTAGAGTCGTTGCGCGCCGATCTGGAGGAGTTGCAGGCCGCGCGCGAACGCTACGTGGCAAGCCACGCCGATACCGCCGCGATCGATGAATCCATCGCGGCGATCAAGAAAAAACTCGAATTCGCCAAGTTGTTGCAGCGGCAGGAAGCGCTCGCGGGCGCGCAGCAGTATGCGGACTATGAAGGCCGCGAGCGCCGCGCCAAGGCCGCCCAGTCCGCAGAGGAGGCGCGCTTGCGCGCCATGTTGGACGGCAAAAAAGAAGAAAAAACGGCGCGCGAAAAGCTCGCCGAATCCATCGACAAAGAATTGTCCGGGCTGCGCAATCAGGCGGTGTTTTACGGCATCGCCGCCGAGCAGGTGAAAGTGTACGAGCTGGCGATGAGGGGCGCCACGCAGGCGCAGGTAGAAGAGGCGCAGGGATGGGCCGACCGCATCGCCATGCTGCGCGAGGAAAAGCAACGGCTCAAGGATGCGCTGGAGTCCGGGCCGGACGCCGCCGCTTTCTATCAGCGACAGGAAACGCTGAAGGGCGCAGTGGATCGTATCGGCAAAGAGGGGGCATCCGAAACCGAGCGCCTCAAGCAGAAATATGACGAAGAAAACGCGATTCTCGCTGAAGCGCGGCAGCGCGATTTGCTCACGGAAGAGCAATACCAGGAAATGCTCAAAGAGATTCAGGATCGCTATAACGCTGCAAGAGCGGCATCCGAAAAAATGTTTCAAACTTGGAACCTGGCATCGGCTAAGTTCTTTTTCGACAGCCTCGGCAACCTGATGACGACACATCATCGCGGCGCATTCGAACTGGGCAAGGCGGCATCGATCGGATCGACCATTATCGATACTTACGAAAGCGCACAGGCAGCTTTCAAAGCGTTGGCCGGCATCCCCATCGTCGGCCCCGCACTGGGCACGGCCGCCGCCGCCGCCGCGATTGCCGGCGGTATGGCGCGCGTGCAGGCGATCAAGTCCACCCAATTCGGCGGCGGCGCTCTCGGCAGCGGTGTCGCGACCGGGGTTTTTTCCGCCAGTCCGGTGACGGGTTTGCCGACGAACACGATCAGTCCAGGCTATTCGCCCGTCGCGGCGCAGCAAGCCTCCGCGCCGCAGCAAGCCTCCGCGCCGCCGCGCGAAATCAACATCACTCTGCACGGCACCGAATTGTTCACAGCCGATATGATCCGTGATCAGTTGATCCCGGCGCTCAACGACGCCATCGGCGACGGCGTGAAACTGAACGTGGCGGTGAACTGATGGCGATCGCGCTGCCCATCATCGCCTGGGACAACCGCCTCTCCGATGCCACGCCGGCGGCGTCGAGCACGGCGACGGGATATAACGTGCTCAACCTGCGCGACTTTCGTCCTTATACCTGGTGGAAGCCGTCGGCGATGCCGGCGACGGTGACGGTGGATTGCGTCAGCGCGAAGGCGGCGGATTGTTGCGCGGTATACGGCCACGATCTGGGCAGCAAGGGCGCCACGCTGGAGGTGCGCGGTTCCACCGATAATTTTTCCGCGTCCGACGTGCTGGTGGCGACGGTCACGCCGGCCAACGACAAGCCGCTGCTGCTGCTGTTCACCTCGGCGAGCTATCGCTATTGGCGCCTCAAGGTGACGGGCGCCGCCGCGCCGTCGCTCGCCATTGCCGCGCTCGGGGCGCGCTTCACCCTGCCGGTGAAGCTGCCCTACGGGTTCGATCCGGTGGCGCGCGCGGTACGCGGGCAGTCCAATCGCTCAGCGGACGGGCATCCGCTCGGGCGCGTGGTGACGTTCGAGGAGTGGAGCGCCACGCTCACGCTGCAGAAAGTGGACATGGCCTGGCTGCGCAGCGATCTGCTGCCGCTGTGGAAGTCGCATCTGCGCGGCAAGCCGTTCATCTTTTCCTGGGATTCGGGCGACCACGCCGATGAAATCTATCTGGTGCAGGCGGGCGACAAGCTCAGCATGCCGCACAGCATGCCGGGGCGGGCGGACGTGAGTTTCGATATCAGCGGCGTGGCGCTGGCATGACGATCTCGCTGCCCACCACGCCCGCGCGCGATGCCGCCAAGGCCGAACAGGAGCGCATCGCCGTCGCGGTGCTGGAACTGGACATCGACCGCTGCACGCGCACCTTCGGCGTGTCGCCGTGCCTCGCCACCGGCGAGCAGTGCTACAACACCTATGCCACCTGCAAGTACAAGAGCGCCTATGCCAAGGGCACGCAGACGCTGAAATTCATCGGGCGCGGCGCGCCTATCCCGGCGGGCGAGACGCTGCGCCCCTACGTGCTGTCGGAATCCGGCGCATCCATGCTGATCGAGCCGGAAGCCGGGGTGGCGCGGCGCAACACGCTCACCCTGAAGCTCGCCGACGAGCCCGACGCGGACGTGGAAACAGATCCGTATCTGTCCAGCCGTTCGGTCGCGGCGGGCGGCACTTTCTGGGCGCGTTTCATGGCGCGCAATCCGAATTACGTCGGACGCTTCGCCAGGGTGAGGCGCGGCTTCGCGCCGCTCAACGGTGGCGCGTGGGACTGGACTACCTTCCTTGACGAACTGTATGTGATCGACCAGATCAAGGGGCCGGATGCCTCCGGCGTGGTGGCGATCACGCTGAAAGACCCGCTCAAACTCACCGACCGCGCCAAGCTGCCGGCGCCGACCGACGGCCGCCTGCAGGCCGACATGAAGGCGGTGGAGGCGAGCGGCAACATCGTCTCGGCCACCGGCACCACGGCGGTGCTGGCGGCTTCCGCTTCCGCCGTGGACGGCGCCTACGTCGGCATGGAGCTGTACATCACCGCCAACACCGGCGCCGGTCAGCGCCGCACCATCACCGCCTATGCGGGCGCTTCGCGCACCTGCACGGTGAGCGCCTGGAGCGTGACGCCGGACACCACCAGCACCTATGAGGTGGGCGCGCTGTCACTCAACCTGGGCAGCGGCAAGGGCACGCAGTATCCCGATCCCGCCACCAGCGGCAAGCGCGAGTTCATACGCATCGGCGAAGAGGTGATCGAGTACACGGCGAAGAGCGGCGACGTGCTGTCGTGGCCGTCCACCGCCTACCGCGCTGCGTTCGGCACCACGAAGAAGGATCACAAGACCAACGACAACGTGCAGTTGTGCCGCGCCTTCATCGGGCAGCGCGTCAAGGACGTGGTGAAGGCGCTGCTCAATGAATCCGGCATCACCGATACCTATATCGACACCGCGCAGCTCGCCAGCGAGGATAACACCTGGCTGGGCGACGCCTATCTCGTCACCGCCTGCCTCTCCGAGCCGGAGCAGCCGAGCGCGCTGCTGGCCGAACTCTGCCAGCAGTGCAACGCGGTGTTGTGGTGGAGCCCGGCCACGCAGGAGGTCGAATTCAAGGTGATGATGCCGCGCCCGCAGACGCCGCCGGAATGGACGGATGCGGCCAACCTGATCGACGGCAGCGTGGAAGTGGAAACGCTGGACAGCCTGCGCGTGACCAGCGAGGCGGTGTATTTCGGACTGGACAACGCCACCGCGAACCGGCGCGAGGCGAAGAACTACGCGCGCGGCGAGCTGGCCATCGACGCTTCCGCCGAGAGCGCCATCGAATACGGCGACAAGCGCCCGCACGTGACCTATTCGCGCTGGTTCACCGCCGCCAACACGGTGGCGATGCGCGGGCTGGCGATCCGCCGGCTCAACCATCTGCGCGACGCGCCCAAGCTGGTGAAATTGCGCCTTGACCCCAAGGATTACGCCGTCCCCCCCGGCGAGATGGTCGATCTCACCACGCGCCATCTGGTCGATGCGGCGGGCAACCCGAAAAAAACCCGCGTGCTGCTGACCAGGACGGATGACAATGGCACGCACATCGAGGTGGAGGCGCGCACCACGCCCTTCGCGCGGCGCTACGGCTTCATCGCGCCCAACACCACGCCCGGCTATCCGACCGACACCGTCTACGCGCATTTCGCCGGCAGCAGCGGGCTGATGAGCGACGGCGGCGAACCGTACCGGATCATTTGAGAGATCAATGGCAGAAGAAACGAACATGAACGAAGTGGAGATCCCAGTTGAAATGCACGTGCGATGTCCGCTGCGGCAGTTCCATCTGATCGCCGCGCGGCGCTGCGACGGCTGCGAGCGCTTTGCCGGGCTGGCGGAAGTCTATGCCAACGCCCAGGCGCCGTTCGAAAAACGCTACGTCGTGCAGTGCGCGCATCCGACCCTGCGCGAATTGTGCCATGTCGAGAGGGATGAGGCATGACCGCCATCACCAAAAGCTGGACGAACATCGCGGACAGCGCAGTAGACCCGGATGCGCCGCTGCTATCGTCGCTGGCCTACGCCTGGCGCGACAACATCATCCATGTCCGCGAATGGCTGGGCGCGAACTACACCGCCGGCGCGGTGCAGGATCACAACCATGACGGGGTGAACTCAGCGCTGGTGGAGACCGGGCCGAACCTGCTGCGCAACGGCAGCTTTGAATCCGGCACCTCGGGCTGGACGTTCACCGATTACACCGGCGGCAGCCATGCCATCAGCACCAGCCAGCACGCGCACGGCGCGCAGAGCCTGGCGATCACCAGCACGGTGCTGGCGAACGGCGGCGGTGATGCGCAATCCAATGCCTATGTGCCTGTGGCGGGTGGCGAAATCTATCCATGGTCTGCACATCTCTGGGCGAGCGTGGCGAACGTATCGAGCAAGCTGGAAGTGCTGTGGTACAACAACGTACAGGCGCTAGTGAGTACCGGGCTGCTCTATAGCACCAGCGCGACGCCAACGGTCGCCACCCCGCTCAAGGGAAGCATGATCGCGCCCAGCGCTGCGCGCTATGCACGTCTGAAATTTACCGGCGGCGTGCCGGCAACCGGCACTGCGACGGGTACGGTGTATTTCGACGGCATCATGCATGGCGAGCATGATGTGTTCGGCGCGGGAACCATCGGCTGTTTCGGGTTCAGCGGGTTGATTCCGGGCTGGTTGAAATGCAACGGCGCTGCGATCAGCCGCACCGTTTATGCGGCGCTGTTTTCCCGCATCGGCACAACCTTCGGCGTTGGCGATGGCTCGACCACATTCAATGTGCCGGACCTGCGCGGCGAATTCGTGCGCGGCTGGGACGATGCGCGCGGGGTGGACAGCGGGCGCAGCTTCGGCAGCGCGCAGGCGGATGATTTGAAGAGCCATACGCACGCGATTAGTGGGCCAACTGGTGCTGGCTATAGTCGTGGCCATATATCTTACACCGGATACCCTGACACATCCGGCGCCACCGGCGGCACCGAAACCCGACCGCGCAATATCGCAATGTCCTATTTCATCAAGTATTGACCATGCAAATTTATCACTACGACAGCATCACCGGAGAATATGCCGGCACTTCCCAGGCCGATGAATCGCCGTTGGAGCCAGACGTTTTCCTGATGCCGGCGCACGCTACCGCCATCGCGCCGCCCGCCGTCAATGCCGGCGAGTGTGCCGTGTTCCGTGCCGGAGCATGGCAAGTGCTGCCGGATCATCGCGGCGAAACGCATTACGACGTCACCACCGGCGCGCCGGTGGAGATCAAGGACATCGGCGCAGTGCCGGCGGGGTTGCGTGCTACCCCGCCTCCGCCATCCACCAGGCAAATCATCGATGCGCTGGAGCAATCAGTCCAACGCCACCTTGACGAGGCCGCGCAGGCGCGTGGCTACGACAACATTTTTACCGCCTGCACCTATGCCGACGAACCGGCAGTGGCGCAGTTCCAGGCCGAAGGGATGGCGTTCCGCGCCTGGCGCTCGCTGGTGTGGGCGCACTGTTACCAAGTGCTCGCTGCCGCGCAGGCAGGTACGCGCGCCGTGCCTGGCGAAGCGGAATTGATCGCTGAACTGCCGGCGCTGGGACTGCCATGATCCGCTACCTGCTCAATTTCCTCATCTGGATAGACATCGGCATCAACGTGCTGCTGTTCTCCGGCTCACCTTACGAAACGCTCAGCAGTCGCATTGGCCGCCGCGCGGAGAGAGGCGAGCGATGGGCGTGCGTGCTGTGCAAGCTGCTCGACAGATTCGACCGGCGCCACTGCGAGAAATCGCGCGTGGAGGATTACGGCAAGACCAGCCAGTGGTGGCAGGTGATCAACCCGCTGGCGCTGGCGCTGTTGGCGTGGCTCATCTGGAGCGGCGCGGTCGATAAGGCCATTGCTGCGGCGATGCCGTCGCAACTCACCGAAACGCGCTACGTGCAGCAAGTAGCGCGTGATACATCCGGCAGGATCAAGCGCAGCGTGGCGGTTGTGAGGGCGTTTGCTGCGGCGCATCCGTGCCCATCGAGTGGATGGCTGGATCATCCAGGCTGCCCCGGGTGGGCGATTCAGCATGATATTGCGTTGGCCTGCGGCGGCGCGGACGCGGTAAGCAATATGTCGTGGATGAAGGACGAGTACAAGACAGGTTACGCGATTCTGCCCAGTGGGCGCGTGGCGCATATGGGGTACATCGACGATACCGGGATGTTCGTGGACATGATGCGCTTCGCACCTGACAGGGTGGAGCGGCTCATCGGCGCGCGCGTAGGCGTGCCGGTGCCGGGCAGTTCGTGTTTGAGTGTGGTCATTCAGTAATCAACAAGGGAGAACGACATGGCATTTCGATTTGGCGACCGTGTGCAAATCAAAGGCACTTTGCTACCAGGAAAAGTGGCTGATACGCAGTACAACAAGGAAGCTGAGGCGCTTGAGCATCTTGTCGAGTACGTGGACGCCGAAGGCGCTGCGCAGCAGCGATGGTTCCTTGAATCTCAACTGGTAGGGGTGTGACATGGAAAAAAATACCGAAAAAATCGAGTTGACTGGCCGCGCCGCCGCTGCCTTGGTGCGCAATGCCTCGGTAACCGAGGGCATGCATCTGCACGGCACTTATCATATCCAGCACTGGAAGCCGAAGGAAGGCATGCGCGAGCAATTCATAGCGGCGCGGGATGGCGCGCTCAAAATGAAGGATCGCGCCAAGTGGTTGCAACGCCTTGGCCTTGGCGTTATCGCGCGCGAGGTTATTGCGATTGCCGACAGGCGACACCAGTCGGCGCTAGAATCCCTGTGTTATGTCGCGGACGAGGACAGTATCATTAATCTCGTGACTACGGCTGGAAAGAACGATGCACTGGATAAGTATCTGGCTGGGTCTGCCTACACTGCCGCGTTTTACATGGGGTTGGTAGATGGCGCGACAGCGCCGACTTATGCGGCTGCCGACACGATGAGTTCGCACGCCGGATGGACTGAAAACCAGAACTACACACAAACCACGCGCCAAGCGCCGTCATGGTCTGCTGCGTCCGGTGCGGCCAAGAGCACCAGCACGCCGGTTTCGTTTTCGATCAACACTAACGGGCAAACCTTGGCGGGGGCTTTTATTACCACCAGCAACACCAAAGGGGGTACGACCGGCACGTTGTATTCTTGCGGCAACTTTACGGGCGGGAACAAGACGGCAGGTAATGGCGATACCATTCAGGTGAGTTATACCGCTAACGCCTGATGAGCGCACTTTTTGTCCCGCGCCATTGGCGCGACCTCAACGGGATTGCACCGGGCGGCAGTAACGGTCAGCAGTTGTTGCTCGATTCGGCAACAGGCGAGCTTTACTGGTCAACGCCGCCCACCGTCCCCACCGATCTCGCGCAACTCGGCGGGTTTCCTGCCTGGTCTGGTGCGGCTGACAACCAGGTGCTCAAAAAGCTCGCCGGGAGTAATGCGCTTTATTGGGCTACCGATCTCGCTGGCTCCGGTTCAGCAAGTTATGGTGCCGAGTTCGTCAACATGCTCGACCCGGCGTTCGGTGTGGATCAGACCGGAGCAACGGATACGACCGCAGCGATGAATGCCGTGTTGTCCACTTATAAGAATGTCTATATCCCCAACCCGACGACGAAGTACAAGATCAGCGGTTCGCTGATTCCTCAATCGGGCGCGCGTATATATGGCGGCAGGAATACGCAGATTCAGATGTACGCCGATGCGCCGGTGTGGGATTTGACTAATAAGACTGGCGTTGTCTTGTGCGGGATACAAGGTAACAATCAGTTTGCATCAATCGGCGGGACAGTCACCTCCAACTCTGTGTTATTCAAGATGCACGGCACGACTGCTACGTGCTCGAACAACTACATTATCCAGTGTTCTGGTGGAGGCGGTGGGTACTACGGTATTTCATATACCGGCCAGTGTAATTATAACTGGGTAGACATGTCCTACTTGTTCGGGAATGTCTCCGGTTTCTATTGTGACCTCGCTAATCCATACACATACGGGCACGTCATGAACAGCGCTTTGCTTGGTAATGGTGTCGGTGCTTACGACATTCTCATGGACGGCTGCGACACCGGGCACATGGCGAACATTCATTGTGGCGGCGGTATTTATTTGCGCGCAGCCAATCATGTTGTTGGCGGACAGACATTTAGTTATTTACAAATTGAGAATACAGCAAGAAACGTAATTGAGTGCGGCGGCAGCAACTTCTCCGTGGTCGAGTGTGCTTTCAACGGCATTGAGTGCTTTACCGGGGCCTACGACATTTTATTGAATAGTAACACTAGCGGCGTACAGTTCAACGGTGGGCAGATTCGCAGCGGAGTCAACATCAAGGATTATGGCTCCCGCAACAAGTTCACCGGGTTATATCAGCGTGGCGATGGCGGTGGCGTAAAGTCTATCTTTGCCGGTACGGACACTACCATTTCCGGCAATACGTTTGGCGGCATCGTCCAATTAGATAGCACGTTCACCGGCTCGGTGAGCGGAAACGTGTTCATTATTACGCCATCCATTCACGCAACCGCAGGGGCGAACGCGAATTTCAGTGGCGGGAATATCTGGCCCGGTATGGACGCGACCAGTATCACTGCGGCACCTTTGTTCAAAAAACAGAGAGCCTACGTTGGCTCCAATATCTACGAGGCCAAAGGCACGGCATCGTCTGCCGACTGGGTTCTGCTGGGGTAATCATGGCAATCGGCATTTTAAAAGATTTCACTGCTTACACGGAAGCCGATCCGGGGGCGAACATTGTTATCGACTCCGCTACGCAGATTACGGTCACCAACATGGACAACGCGCCTGGCGGTGCGTATGTCTATGACAATTATGGTGCGGGTGGCATAGGCAGTTATTGGGAGTTGTTGTTCCAGTTCAACGTTACGGCTATTTCCGCGACACCCAACTATACTTGGTTGGTTGGGGTCAGTGATACCTTGGCCGAGGGCGCGAGCACGGCGCATGTCAATGCGTTGATGGTACAGGTTCAAGCGATTACCACATCAACCTACGGTGTGGTAATGCGCGAGAGGGCTGCATCCACTACTTACAATAGCACCAGTGCGGCCACGTTGAATACCAACACGACTTATTATGGCGTCCTGCGTCGATACAAGGATCACAAGACTTATGGCTCTGGCGCCCTGTCCATCTATTCTGACGCCGCCCGAACGACCAAAGTAGGCGAAACGTATCTGGTGTTGCATAACACACCGACGTTTCAGTACATGTACGCGCTGATCGCGCAGGGCAACAATGCTGGGAAAACCAATTCTTATGTCATCGGTAGCCAACGGTTCATTCCGTTGACAGTGCAAGACTTCACCACTTACGTCGAGCAGGACACGGCGAACGACATCATCGACATCACCGCAAACACGTTCACTATTTTGTCAATGGCGAACAACGCCGATGGCTATCTGGTCAAGGACTTCGGCGCAAATGCGATTGGTAAGTGTTTGCTGATGACAACGGTACGAGATAGTTCCCTCGATGCCGGTACAGCGCCTTATTTTTTCATGGGCGGCGTTGCAAAAAATCTCGGTGTGAACGATGCCGAGCAGGATGGATGCCATGTTCGCGTGACCAGGGGGAGTACCACCTGGACTGCCTGCCTGGCTGAGAAGGCAGGAGGAGTACAGTATTTGTCCGCTGATATTACGGGTTTGATTGGCGGGAGCTATTATCAAATCGAGTTCTGGATTGATCCAGATGTCGGTACTTATGGCACTGCGTATCTGCGTATATCGAGTGGTGGGTTGCAGACAGGGATGGTGTCACTGGCTTTGCATGCCAGTACAGGTGCGCGGTATCTCTACGCCATCCAGGCCAAGGGCGATGCGACGACAGATGCGCAGACTGGCTTTGTCGATGCGCCGCATCAATTCTGGTATGCCGCCGCAGCACAAATCATCAATGCCAGCGCTACAGAGAGCATCAGTCTGTCTGACTCGTCCAGCGCAACGCTCAATCTGCCTGTTGCGATTGCCGAAAGCGTGGCGTTGACCGATACGCCGAGTGTGGTACTCAATCTTGCCGCCTCGATGTCCGAAAGCATCGCGCTTACGGATGCATCTGGTGTGACCGTGTTGTTCGTGGCGGATATCACCGAAAGCCTCAATCTCACGGAGAGTAGTTCGACTTCGGGGCTGATTATTTCTGATGGCGTGGTGGAGAATATCACGCTCACCGAATCGTCCAGCGCGACGGGCGTCTTTACGGCGACTTGCATTGAGGAGATGGCGCTTTCCGATTTACCGAGCGCTGTTATGGTGTTCCTGGCGTCTGGTGGGGACGCCATGACGCTGACGGACTACCTGGCCGCCGATGTTGTTGCTGGCGCACCCACCGTCATTTTGTCCGTCATCGGGTTCGCGGCGTCAGCTGCCGGCACGATTGTGCAATACCGCATCGAGCAGAGCGCCACTGGCGCTATTGAGCAGGACTGGACGGCCTCGGGGGTGACAGAGAACCCCATCGGGGATGGTAAATCGGTGTACCGTGTCGCCACCAACCGTATCATGGCGAGCGCCCAAGTGACAGTGTTGTGGCGCTACAGCGCCGACAACGGCGTGACCTGGAGCAAGTGCGCGCAGGAAACGCTGAATATCCTCGATACCTACGCCATCACGATCAAACAGCTTGTGGAATCGCTCAACCTGGGGTCGGCGGCTGGGCAACTCAGCGATATACACGGACGCCTGGCGCTCGACGCCAGCCGCCCGGTTACACAGAGCAGTACGCAAATCAGTTTTGGCAACGTGGTGCTGGCGCTGGGTCTTGATGCCAGCGGGAATGGTACGGTAACGAGACAGCCGTGATACTGAATCAGCATTCGGCGTTCACGCTTGGCGTCGGGCACGGCGTGCTGGCGATGGCGACGCTGGGATTATGGCCTGACGTACAGGCTGCGGTTGGCGGTGTGGTCATCATCCGGCTGCGCTCTAACATCACGCAGACGGTGAATCTGGCGAGCACGATATGAGTGGGATCATTGAGCTGAGTAGTCCGATCATGCAAGAAGTGACGCTGGTGTCTGGCATCGCGCAATCTGTGGCCATGTCGAGTGCGATCACTCAACAGGTGGCACTGGTGTCGGGTATAGCGGAATCTGTAGTGTTGGTCTCAAGGATCGATATGGAGGCGCCATGAGCAAGGCATATGTAGGCGAGGTAGGGAAGAACATAGATCTGGATGCCGGTGCCGGTGTCGATCTGACCGGCTACACGCTGGCTATGGAGTTCCAGAAGCCGGACGGGACGGCGATGGAGAAGGTCGCAGCGCTGAAGCCCGCCACCACCAATGTCGTGCGGTATACCACCGTGGCTGGTGATCTCGATATGGCCGGCACATGGAAGGTGCAGATCAAGGCGACGTCGGCCGCTGCTCTCTGGTTCGGAGAGACGGCGCAATTCAGTGTTTACGCGAAATTTGCATAGGGTAGGAGCATGGCCATGAGCGATGGATGGGAGGGGGATGAGCGCAGGCAGGTGGTGGCGGTGCCGCGCGAAGAGCAGAAAGCCATCCTCAAGGAGGCTTTTCGCGAGGCCGCCAAGGAATGGCTGACCGAGCAGTTCGCTGCCTTTGGGCGCTGGTCGTTCTATGGCCTGCTTTCCGCAGGCATTGTTGGCGTGCTGTATTTCATGTTGTGGGTGAACGGGTGGCATAAATGATTTCCGCCGACGACATCATTTTGATAATGCCGAATTGCCCACGCGAGCGGGCTGAAAGGTACGTCGATGCGATCAACGATGCAATGCATGAGTTTGCAATCAATACGCCGCAACGCCAGGCTGCATTTCTGGCGCAGGTGGCGCACGAAACCAATGAGTTGATGTGGATGCGCGAGCGCTGGGGGCCAACCCCGGCACAGCAGCGCTACGAAGGCAGGATCGATTTGGGGAATACGCAGCCTGGCGATGGGAAGCGCTATATGGGGCGCGGCATGATCCAGATCACCGGGCGGGCCAACTACAGCATCTGTTCGGAAGCGCTGTTCGGCGATGCGCGTTTCCTGCTCGATCACCCGGAGAAGCTGGAGGAAGCCGTGCCGGCAGCGCGATCAGCCGGGTGGTTCTGGCAGCAACATGGTTGCAACGAATTGGCAGATGCCGGCGAGTTCGGGCATATCACCCGGCGCATCAATGGCGGTGTGAACGGCTATCCGCAACGGCTCTCGTTCTACAAATCGGCGCAGGAGGTATTGACATGAGAGATGTTCTGAAACGCTGGAGAAGATCGAAGACCATGATTTTTGCCGCGCTGCTGGCCGGTGCATCGGCTGCTCAAGCCAGCCTGGGCCTGCTGGAACTGACACCCAAACAAATGGGCTACGCTGGTATCGTGCTGGCCGCAGCGGTGGCAGTGTTGCGCAAGCTGACCAGGAAGCCGTTGGAGGAGAAATGATCCCCATCCCGCTGCCCTGGCGCATCCTGATGCTGCTCGCCCTATTGGCATCCGGCGTGGCGTTCGGCTGGATCAAGGGCGCGGCTTCGGTGCAGGCGGACTGGCAGCTTGCCGACGCCAAGGCGCGCGCCGAGCAGGTAGTGCGTATCCATACCATCACCCGCATCATCAACCGCGAGACAGTGCGCTATCTCGATCGCGTGGTGGAGATCCACGACCTGCAGGCCGGATTCGATAAGGAGGTGCCCAATTATGTTAACCAGGATGCTGATGCCGCTTGCATGTTGCCTGTTGGCTTCGTGCTGTACCACAACGCCGCCGCCGAAGGGCGCGCCCTGGAAGGTGGAGATACCGGAAGCGATCATGCGGCCGCCTCTCAAATTCCGCTCTCTGCCGCTGCCCGAACCATCGCCGACAATTACTGGCGCGGAAACCAGAACGCCGAGCAAGTGATCGCGCTGCAAGAGGTGGTCAAGACGTTGCGGGATGGATGCCGCTAGTCCAGCTTGCGGGCAATATCCTCCGCGGATTCCCGGTAGTACACCATCAACATCTTGAGGTCGCGGTGTCCGCTGATCCTCGCCAGCGTGAGCACGTCCACCTTCCTGGCCAGCCGGGTCAGCGCTTCCGCCCGGCTGTCGTGAAAGTGCAGGTCGGCTATCATGGCGCGTGACTTGGCCTTGCGGAACAGGGCATCGATCTGCTGTGTGGTGATGGCGAAGGCGCGATCGTCGTCGTGCGCCGCCATCACCTGGCGCAGCAGGCGCAGCGCCTCGGCGGACAGCGGCACCTTGCGCGCGCTGCCGTTCTTGGTCATGGGTAGCGTGGCCACGCGCGCATCGAGGTCGATGCGGTCGCGCGTCAGCCCGCAAATCTCGCCGGCGCGCATGGCGGTTTCGATGGCGAACAGCAGAGCAGCACCCACCCTGGCCGTGGCGGTGACGGGTGGATTGGCGTAGTCATAGCCGAGCGCGAACAACAGGCGCTCGATTTCGTTTTCGCTGATGCGCCGGTCTCGGGCGACCGGCGGCACCGCTTGCGGGCAGGCGGATGGATTGCGGGAAGCCAGGCAGCGCGGCGATGCGTTGCATGAAGTGGCTGACCGAGCAGCGCAGGTAGGCTGCGCAGTCTTTGCTGTCCCATAGGGCGATCTGGATGGGGATGGCCGGCGCGACGCGGTCGGCCACGGCGGCGGCGAGTTGGTCGATGATGTTGCTCATGCCGTCTCCTTCTCGGTTTCACCAAGCGCCTCAACCCATGATTTCAACTGTTCCTTGGTGATGTTCATACTACCCTCCTATCTTACCGGCACTTTCTCCGTGCTTCTTGCAAAATACGCCATGCTGCTGCACGAACTCGCGGAACCTGTCCGTTTCCAATGGCTTTAATTCTGTGTGACCTATTGGCCAACCCATCAACCACTCGACCCAATTTGGATTCAGGCGCATCGGCGGGGTCTGCTGGCCATTGACGAAGCACTCCCGCTCCACCGAATAATCCAGCCGGTCGTTCGTGTCTGCCCTGTTGTGGTTCGGACTCCAGCCCTTGTATGCTGATGCTGTCGGTGTCGGCCAAAGCGAAACCGCCGTCCTCAAATTCAACCCACCCTGTGCGGGAGTGGGCCAATATCCAGATTCGTTCGCGCTTATGCGGCGCGCCAACATCGGAAGCTCCCAGCACACACCATTCCGCATCGTACCCGAGCGCGGCAAGATCACAGAGCACCCGGTCGAGTCCTCTAGTAATGAGAGCTGGGCTGTTTTCAATGAATGCGAATCTGGGTCGTACCTCGCCAATGATCCGCGCCATTTCTCTCCACAGCCCGCTGCGCTCTCCATCAATCCCGGCACCTTTTCCGGCGACTGATAAATCCTGGCACGGGAAACCTCCAGAAACCACGTCAACAATTCCGCGCCAAGGCCGTCCATCAAAGGTGCGCACGTCATCCCAAACCGGGAAAGGCGGGAATGTTCCGTCGGCTTGTCTGGCCAATAGAACTGATCGGGCGTAGGCGTCAAACTCAACGGCGCAAACAGTTCTATGCCCAATGAGCATTGACGCGAGTACTCCTCCACCAGCGCCAGCGAAAAGCTCCAACTCATTCACGCCGCCCTTTTTTCCTTGTGCTTTTTTACCCAGTCAATTACTTCCTGCGCCTCCCAGCGCGGGCGACCGGCGGCACCGCTTGCGGGCAGGCGAATGGCTTGCGGGAAGCTGGGCAGTGCGGCGATGCGCTGCATGAAGTGGCTGACTGAGCAGCGCAGGTAGGCGGCGCAGTCTTTGCTGTCCCATAGGGCGATCTGGATGGGGATGGCAGGCGCGACGCGGTCGGCCACGGCGGCGGCGAGTTGGTCGATGATGTCTGTCATGGTTTGTTTCTCCGTTCTATCCTCGCAAGCCATGGGTGGATTTTCATGCGGTGATGATGCCGAGCGGGCCGCCGCCGATGGCGAAGCTGGTTCACCTTGGTCTTCCGCTTCAATGAATTGGCCGTCCGAATCCAGCATGTACCAGACCCCTGCCTTGATCCCGTTTTCCCCGACCTTGCTGGCGCGGATATGGACGATGTTGTCGTCATCGTCGCGGAGCACAAGAACGATGGCCCCGGTATCGCCCGCCATCGCGCGGCCCTGATAACCGCAGGCCATAGCGACGGCATGTTTGCCGGTGCTGCTGGCCGCGCCGTAATCCCCGGTGCTGCTGGCCGCGCCG
>JBFMAC010000019.1:0-28768 GCA_040756015.1 Pseudomonadota bacterium | reverse complement strand
CTACATCAAGCGGCGTTCGCCGCGATGATCAAAACCAAAACTTGTGGTGAATGACGACGAGAAATAATTCTCGGCAGTGATGTGTCGTCTCGAAATCGAGAGGGAAGAGGGTTTTTCTACAGCGTCAATAAATGCAATGAGGGGTATTTCCAGCCCCTGCGTTGGGGGGTGGATAGCCTGTACCTCTCCTATCCCGGCACCCTTTCCGAAGTCACGGACGCGCGCCTGCGTGAGCTAAAAGAAGTCGCGCAGTCCAAGGAAGCGCATCAGCAGGCTTACGCCCAACTGGAAGTGCTGGGACATATCTTCGAGGTCAGGGACAAAGGCGCTGGGCTGTTCCCCTACGTGCTGGAAGACAACGCATACCGCGTCCAGTTAGCCCGCTCCGCCGCCAAGTCGCTGCCGATGGCCTACGTGAAACTGTCCAGCGAATTCCTTACCCACTACAAGCCGGACATAGCCGAAACCGAATTGCGCCGGGTGCTGGATCGGCTGGGTGAGGTCAAGGAAGCCCCCAACACCAGCCGCATCGACCTGTTTCTGGATTTTGCCTCCAGCGTGGACATGGAAAGCTGGGACAGGCGGGCCTGGGTCACTTACGCGCACAGCATCAGCGCCTATGCGGTCGATGACCGCTTCTCCGGCTGGTCGGTGGGCGTGGGCGGGGTGATATCCGCCCGCCTGTACGACAAGACCCTGGAAATCGAGAAGAGTGGCAAGACCTACCTCCTCGATCTGTGGAAACAAGCCGGCTGGAACGGGCAAGGCCGGGTATGGCGGCTGGAATTCGAGTTGAAGCGTGAATTGCTCACGCAGAAAGGTTTGTCCAAGCTCGCGCAGGTGTTGGACAACCTCAACGGCCTCTGGAGCTATTGCACCACGGAATGGCTGCGCCTTGCCCTGCCCAGCGTGGAAGACCAAACCCGCTCGCGCTGGCCTATCCACCCCCTATGGAGCTATCTCGCCTCGGTGGATTTTGGCGCGGACGGTGGGCCATTATCCAGTCGTTTCTCCGCCACCCGCGCCCCGGAGGACGATTACCTGTTCAGCCACGGTTTCAGCCTCGTTACCTCCCTGATGGCGCGGGAAGGCATCGAAGGTTTCCCGCGGGGGTGCGACGCCTTCATGGAAAAGCTCTACGCCTATCAGGAGCGCAAGAGCTATCTGGAGGGCGTGCGCTTCGACCAGTACGTAAGCGAGAAGGTGGCGATCAAGGCGAGGCGGTTTAACTCGATGCTGAACGCCACGGAGCAGTCCAGTGACATGGGCGAAACAGCGACTGATTATCGCAAGCAATCCGACGGTGAGTGAGATGGAAGAAACAGGCCTGCCTTTGCCTGCGATCCGCTGCCTCACCAAGGAGCAAGCCGCCGATTATCTGGGAATAGGTATCACCCTGCTCACCGAGCTGGGCGTGCCCTGCCTCAAATTCGGTCGGCGCTGCGTCTATGACAAAGTTGACTTGGATGGTTGGCTGGAAGAATATAAGCAGCGAGGGCGGGTCGGAAAGGAGCAGGATTTATGGCCCGCGAAACTGGAATCTACCGGAGGCCTGACTCCAGGTACTGGTGGATTAATACGGTTCTCCCAAACGGCCGACGCCTACGCGGAAGCGCTAAAACCGAGAATCGTGAGGAAGCAGAGGCGCTATTAGCCAAGCTGATACACGAGGCTTATCTTTCAAACTATCTCGGTATAAAGCCCAAGCGTTCCTGGCAGGAGGCCGTGGTTCGGTACCTTGCAGTAAAGGCGAATCTTCGCAGCATTGAAGATGTGCGCCGGATTTGCCGCAAGCTTGACCCTTACTTTGGGCATCTTGCCCTCGACGAAATCAGCGGTGATGTGGTTTGGTCGGTGGTGCAAGGCGAGCTCAAGAAGGGGAACAAGCCGGCAACCGTGAATCGCTACCTTGCCACTATACGCAGCTTGCTTCGCATGGCGCGTGATGAATGGCAGTGGATAGATAGCTTCCCCAAAATCCGGCTGCTGCATGGTGAAGTCGAACGGGATCGGTGGTTAACGCGAGAAGAAGCGGACAGGCTAATTGCAGCTTGTCCGTCGCATCTCGCGGCGCTGGTGAGATTTGCGCTAGCGACCGGCTGCCGTGCTCGTGAGATTACCGGCCTGGAGTGGAACCGGGTGGATTTGGACAGGCAGACCGCCTGGCTGAATCTCACCAAAAATGGCACGCCGCGAGGCGTCCCGTTGAACCATGATGCGGTTGTCATACTGCAAGAACAGGTTGGCCAGCATCCGAATTACTGCTTTACCTATCGCGGCAAGCCTATCCGGTGGGAAGTCACCAATTCGGCTTGGCATACTGCGTTAGCAAAAGCGGGCATTCCTGATTTTCGGTTTCACGATCTCAGGCACACTTGGGCATCGTGGCATCGCCAGGCGGGGACGTCGTGCGATGAGCTGAAAGACCTGGGCGGTTGGAAGTCGCGTCAAATGGTTGACCGTTATGCCAAGTACGCAACCGAACATCTGCGGGTTGCGGCGGCGCGGATCGAGAGCGGCCAGGGCGGGGGCGTGGTGCCGTATGTCACGTTTCTGTCACGCCAAAAAATACAAAGGGCTGGGTGATTAACCCAGCCCCTTGTTTCTTATTGGTAGGTCGTGGCAGATTCGAACTGCCGACCAACGGATTAAAAGTCCGCTGCTCTACCGGCTGAGCTAACGACCCGAAAAGAAGCGCGCATTATACCGATGTGGCGGGGCGAGTTCAACGACGAAATCCGGAAATCGACCGCGCCTGTGTCATGCCCGCCGTCTGCGCCACCAAGCGACCGCGCCGATGAGCAGGAATGCTGCCGGCAACAGGATCAGGTGCCCCCAGACGATGGCGGTCTGAGCGCGGCGGCCGAGGTTGAGGCTGTGATCTAGCGTGGGGCGCGGCTGGACGGAGATGAACGCATCGTCGCCGGCGAGCCAGTTTGCCATGTTGATGCCGAGGTCGAGGTTGCCGCCGTTGCCGAGGTAGGTGTTGGCGAGGAAATGGCCGCTGCCGACCACCACGATGCGCTGCTCCTTGTCGCCGATGTTGCGTTCCAGGGTGACGGCCACCGTTACCGGTCCTGGGGTATCGCGCTGCTTGTCGAAGGCGATCTTGCCGTTTTCCAGCGCATCGGTTTCCACCCAGCCGCGCTGCGCCACTTCGACTAGGGGAGTGACGTGCCATTCCTGGTTGTCGTTGACCGCGATGCGGCGCGAGAACGGGAACAGCGTATTGAGGTTGAAGTCCTGCGTGATGGCGTGATTCGCGTAGGCCGAGGCGATAGCCATGGTTGCGGCGCTACGCAGGTCGGTGGCGGCGGGGTCGACGATGGTGCCGGGGGTGAGCAGCAGCGACAGGTATTCACTGAGTGGTTGCAGCCCATGCAACGGTTCCTGGTCGATCAGCCACAGCAGGTTGCCGCCGTGTTCGAGGTAGTGCTTGATTTTTTCCACTTCGGCCGGCGGCACATCGATCTGTGGGCTGGCGATGACGACGAAGCTGGCGTTGGCCGGCACCGACTGGGCCGCGGCCAGATTGAGCGGCAGGATATTGAAGCCCTTGCTTTGCAACTGGCGGCCGAAGTCGCCGAGGTCGTGATTGGCGATGCCGTCCGCCCTGCGCTCGCCGTGGCCGGTCAAAAACATGATCCAGTGTTCCCTGGTGCGTGCCAGTCGCATTAACGCATTGGCGACGGCCTGTTCATTCAGCGCGAGCAGGTGTTCCTTGCGGCCATTGTAGGCCAGCACCATTTCGCCGTTGGCGCGGATGTTTTCCGCCTGTGCTTGCTGGGGATTTTCGCGCGGATCGACGATGTCGAGGGTGAGGTCGGGTTTCTCGTGTTGGTAGGGAGCGATGAAATCGACGATGATCTTGCGGATATCGCCGAGCTCGGCATCCTGCGGCGTGGTATAGGCGGTGACATGAAGCGGTCCGGGAAGCTGTCCAAGCAGGTTGCGCGTGGTTTCGTTGAGCGTGTTGCGCGCGTTGTTGGTGGCATCCCAGCGCCAACGGTGATCGCGAATGGCGTACAGTGCGGCGATGACGAAGGCTAGTACGGCGAGCAGGATCAGCAAGGATTTGAATTTTTCCACGCGCACTTTATTGTCCCTGCCGGTAGCGGTTGAGACGGCGCGTTGCCAGCCACAGGAACAGCACGGCATAAATGCAGAAATAGGCGATGTCGGTACTGTCGATGAGGCCCTTGTTGAAGTTCTCGAAATGCTTGAGCGGCGATAGCCAGTAAGCCAGCCCGGCGACGGTGCCGCTCGCCAGCTGGGTGAGCCAGGAGCCGAGCAGCAGCGCCAGCGCGATGAAAGCGGCGAGCGCGGGGTGAGCGGTGAGGCAGGAGGCGTACAGGCAGATCGCGGCAAAGCTGGCGGCGACGCCAAGCAGGCCGAGCAGGTTGGTTGCGATCATGCCCCAGTCGAGCGGCCCGCCTGCGGCAAGCGAGACCGCAAGCAGCGCGCACAGCACGATGCCGAGGCCGAGGAAGCAGAGCAGCCCGAGGAATTTCCCCAGCACGATTTCGGTCATGGAAAGCGGCGACGACAGCAACAGGGAAAAAGTACGCTGGCGCCTTTCCTCCGCAACCAGACGCATGGCGAAGATCGGTGTCACCGCCATGAACAGGATGGCGGTGGCAGCGCACAGCGGCGCCACGATCAGTTCGGTCACGCCGGGCGGGTTAAGCAGTTGGGCGTACTGGGGCTGGATGTTGAGGAACTCGTCGAGGCGTACCAGGAACACCCAGGCCATAATGAGCTGCAACAGCGCCAGCACCACCCAGGCAAAAGGGGTGAAGAACAGGATGCGCAGTTCCTTGGCGGCGAGGGTGGCGATCATGGCTGGACGAGCTCGCGGTGGCGGATCAGTACTTCGTTGCGTGACCGGAAATGCCGCGCCAGCGCCTCGGCGAAGTATACGGAGCGGTGCTGGCCGCCGGTACAGCCGATGGCGATGGAGAGATAGCTGCGGTTGTCGCGGACGAAGGCAGGCAGCCATTTTTCCACGTAGCCACGGATGTCGACGAGCATGGCTTGCGCATTAGTGTCGGCGGCCAGGAAGTCGACGACCGCGCGATCCTTGCCGGTGAGCGGGCGCAGTAGCGGGTCGTAGTGCGGATTGGGCAGGCAGCGCACGTCGAACACCATGTCGGCGTCGAGCGGGATACCATGCTTGAAGCCGAACGACTGGAACAGCAGGGTCAGCCCGGTGCTCGGAATGCCGATGAATTCCTTGATCCAGGCGCGCAGCGAATTGGGGCTGAGATCGCTGGTGTCGATGCGGTGCGCCGCCTCGATGACTTCGGACAGCAGTTCGCGTTCTCGCTCTATGCATTCGGGCAGGGTCAATTGGCTGTCGCTCAGCGGGTGGCGCCGGCGCGTTTCCGAGAAGCGCTTGACCAGCGCGTCGGTCTTCGCTTCCAGGAACAGCATGCGCACCTCGATGCCGCGCGCGGCTAGTTCGCGCACCTGTTGCGGCAATTCGCGGTAGGTGCCGCCGCTGCGTGCGTCGATGCTGATCGCGGCATGGGTGTAGCCCGCCTGTTGCAGGAAGTCGACTACCTGCGGCAGCAGGCGCGCCGGCAGGTTGTCGATGCAGTAATAGGCTGCATCCTCGAGCACGTTGAGTGCGATGCTCTTTCCTGACCCAGACAGGCCGCTGATGAGGACGATCCGCAGCGGGCTAATTGCCATTATTGTTCATGTGCTGATGGTGGCGGTCGATGAATTCCTGGGTGCTGTCGATGCCGCGCAGTTGCAGCACGAAATTGCGCACCGCCGCTTCCACCAGCACCGCCAGGTTGCGGCCGGCGGCAACGGGGATGGTCACCTTGCGGATTTCCACGCCGGCGATTTCCAGCACGCTGGCGTTGAGTGGCAGGCGTTCCAGGCTGAGGTTGCCGCCGGGCTTTTCCAGGTTGACGACGAGCTTCAGGTTTTTCTTGGGACGTATCGCGGTTTCGCCGAAAATGGTACGGATGTTGAGCACACCCAAGCCGCGCACTTCGAGGAAATCCTTCAGCATGGGCGGGCAGCGTCCTTCCAGGGTGTCCGGCGCGATGCGGTATAGCTCGACGATGTCGTCGGCGATGAGGCCGTGGCCGCGGCTGATCAGTTCCAAGGCGAGCTCGCTCTTGCCGGCGCCAGCGTCGCCGGTGATGAGCACGCCCATGCCGAGCACGTCGAGGAACACACCGTGCATCGACACCGGCTCGGCCAGCAGGCGCGCCAGGTAGTAGCGTAGGATGCCCATCACTTCCAGGCTGGGCAGCGGCGAGCTCAGCAACGGGATGCGGTGTTCGCGGCATGCGGCAAGCAGCGGTGCTGGCGGCGTTTGCCCGGCGGCGCAGACGATACAGGCTGGGCCGCTGTCAATGAGGCCGGCGAGCGCCTGCCGGCGCGTCTCATCGTCGAGGGCGTTGACGTAATCCGTTTCCTGGCTGCCGAGGATCTGGATCCAGTTGGGATGGATGAAGTTGAGGTGGCCGATCAGCCCCTTGGGGGATGCGGCGATGGCGACGCTGTCGAGCAGTGCCGGGCTGTCGTGGTTGTTCACCCACGACAGCTTTAATTTGGTGCCATTGTCCTCAACCAGGCGGGCGATGCTGATTTTCGGCATGCGGAGACCATTCGCTGATCAGTTTGTGGATTTGCGCGGCGTCGTTGCTTGTTGCCAGCGCCTTACGCAGGGTGTTGTCGCTGAACATCTGGGCCAGTTCGCTGAGGATCTGCAAGTGCAGGTCGGTGGCTTTTTCCGGCACCAGTAGCACGAACACCAAGTCCACCGGCTGGCCGTCCGGCGCGTCGAAGGGAATGGGCTGCTTCATCCTGATGAACGCCGCCACCGCGTCCTGCAATCCCTTTACCCGCCCGTGCGGGATGGCGATGCCCTGACCCAACGCGGTGGAACCGAGCTTCTCGCGGCTGAACAGGCTGTCGAACACCGTATTATGGGATATGTGCTGGTTCTTTTCGAACAGCATGCCGGCGTGCTCGAACACACGCTTCTTGCTGCCGACGTCCAGACCGGCCACGACGTTGACGGCCGGCAGCAGTTTGGCGATCAGACTCATGATGGGCGTCGCCGGATTGCGGCTATTCGCCCGACTGGTGCTTCAGGGCCGGGCCGCCGCGATGGTCGAAATTTTTTTCCTTGTGCTTGAGTATCTGGCGGTCGAGCTTGTCGGCCAGGCTGTCGATGGCGGCGTACATATCGCTATCGGTGGCCTCCACGAAAATGTCCTTGCCGCTGACATGGACGTTGGCCTCCACCTTCTGTTGCAGCTTCTCCACAGACAGGATGACGTTGACGTCGATGACCTGCTCGAAGTGGCGCGTGATGCGATCCAGCTTGCTGCCGATATAATCGCGGATGGCGGGGGTCACTTCGATGTGGTGGCCGGTGACGGTAAGGTTCATGGCGTGGCTCCTTCGGGTTAAATGGTTTTGCGTAAATTGACCGGCAGAATCTGCAGCGACTCACGGTATTTTGCCACCGTGCGCCGCGCCACGACCAGCCCCTGCTGGGCCAGGATTTCGGCAATCTGGCTGTCGGTGAGTGGTTTTTTGCTGTCTTCCGCGCTGACCAGTTGCTTGATCAGTGCACGGATCGCGGTGCTCGACGCCGCGCCGCCGGCTTCGGTGCTGACGTGGCTGCCGAAGAAATATTTCAGTTCGAAGATGCCGCGCGGCGTCATCATGAATTTCTGGGTGGTGACGCGCGAGATGGTGGATTCGTGCAGGCCCAGCTCCTCTGCGATTTCGCGCAGCACCAGCGGGCGCATCGCCACTTCACCGTGCTCGAAAAAATGACGCTGGCGGTCGACGATCGCCTGCGATACGCGCAGGATGGTCTCGAAGCGCTGCTGCACGTTCTTGATCAGCCATTTGGCTTCCTGCAACTGACCGGAGAGTTGCTTGAAAGTGGCGTCGCGGTTGCGGTGCAGGATGTCGGCGTAGATGCGGTTGATCCTGAGGCGTGGCATGGCGTCCGGGTTGAGCGCCACCGCCCAGCGCCCGCGTATTTTGCGCACGATCACGTCGGGCACCACGTAGCGCGTGTCGGATTGTTCAAAGCTGGCGCCGGGGTGCGGGTTGAGGCCGGTAATGAGGTTCTGCACCAGGCGCAGGCAGGCGTCGTCGCAATGCAGCTGTTTTTTCAGTTTGGCAAAATCGCGCGCCGCTAGCAGGTCCAGGTGGTTTTTCACCACGCACAGCGCCTTGTCCAGGTGGGGAGTGTCGGCGGGCAGGTTCTCCAGTTGCAGGGTCAGTCCTTCCGCCAGGTTGCGTGCGCCCACACCAGGCGGATCGAAATTCTGCAAGTGCTTGAGCGCGATTTGCAGGTCTTCCAGTTCTACCTCGAGTTCGGGGGGCAGCAGCGCGGCGACTTCCTCCAGGCTCTGGGTGAGGTAGCCGTCCTCGTCCAGCGCGTCAATGAGCAGTGCTACCAGTCGCTTGTCGCGCTCCGAAAGGTTGGTCAGGCCGAGCTGCGACAGCAAGTGTTCGCGCAGGTTGGGCGCGCCGGCGGCGATCGGGGGTTCGCCGTCCTCGCCCTCGTCGCCCCCGCCGTAGCTGCCGCTGCCGTCATCCTCGCGCCAGTCGCCCTCGTTGGCTTCCAGCGATGGCGTGGACAGTTCATCTTCCGCCGCCGTTTCCTTGGTTTCCACGGTGTCCTTGCCTTCACCTTCCGGCTGCGCACTCTCCATGCGCGCGGCGGTATCGAAGGGTAGGGGCGATTCCCCGGCGCCTTCGCCGCCTTCACTGCCTTCTTCTTCGCGTTCGAGAAAAGGGTTTTCCTGGAGGAAGTTTTCGATTTCCTGGTTGAGTTCCAGGGTGGAAAGCTGCAACAACCGGATCGACTGCTGTAATTGCGGCGTCAGGGCCAGGTGTTGCGATATTTTAAGTTGTAGCGACTGCTTCATAACAAGGTAGGGGCGATAGTCGCCCCCAGAGGGGCTAAAGCCGGAAATGCTCTCCCAAATAAACTTTGCGGACGCTGTCATTATAAACGATCTCGTCCGGCTTTCCGTAGGCCAGCACGCTGCCGTCATTGATGATGTAGGCACGGTCGCAGATGCCCAGCGTCTCGCGCACGTTGTGGTCGGTGATCAATACGCCGATGCCGCGTTCCTTGAGGAAGCCGATGATTTTCTGGATGTCCAGCACCGCGATCGGATCGACCCCGGCGAAGGGCTCGTCGAGCAGGATGAAGCGCGGCCTGGAGGCGAGTGCGCGTGCGATTTCGACGCGACGCCGCTCGCCGCCGGACAGACTGGCAGCCGGGTTGTCGCGGATGTGGGTGATGTGCAGGTCGCGCAGCAAATCTTCGAGCTGGTGTTGAATGTCTTCCGTGGCGCCGTCTTGCAGTTCGAGCACCGCGCGGATGTTTTCGGCCACCGTCAGGCGGCGGAAAATCGAGGCCTCCTGCGGCAGGTAGGACAGGCCCAGGAGGGCGCGGCGGTGGATCGCCATGCGGCTTAGATCGTCGCCGTCCAGCATGATGCTGCCGCCGTCGAGCGGCACCAGCCCGACGATCATGTAGAAGCAGGTGGTCTTGCCGGCACCATTAGGGCCGAGCAGGCCGACGACTTCGCCGCTGTTTACTTCCAGCGTGACGTCCTTCACCACGGTGCGCGCCTTGTAGCGTTTCTTGAGTTGCTGCGCCTTGAGCGTGCTCATTGCGGTTGTGCCGGCGCGGCCGGGGCCGGTTTGGGTTTGGGCAGGATCACTGCGCGCACCCGGCTGCCGCCGTTGGCTTGCTGGAGGTTGCCCTTTACCTGGAAGAACTCGGTGACGCTGTCGTAGAGGATGTAATCGCCGTGCACTTCGTCGGCGCCGCGCTTCATGCTGGCGCGGGTGTAGAACTCGACTTTTTCGGTTTTGCCATCGTACTCGATGCGCTCGCCGTAGCCTTCGATGTACTCGTCGTAGCCTTCGCGCTTCTGCCGGAAGTGCGCGAGGTCGCCGTAGGCGGTGCCGTGCTGGTAGCCTTCGGCGTCCTGGCGCACGACGATCTTGTCGGCGTCGATTTCCAAGGTGCCTTGGGTCAGCTTGACCTTGCCTTCGAAGGTGCTGGTCTGCTTGGTGTCGTCGACCGCGACGCGGTCGGCCTCCAGACTGACCGGCTTGTCGCGGTCGGCGCGCTCGGCCAGGGCGGGCATGGCAGCGATGGCGGCGAGGCAAAGCGCCAGCAGCGCAGCCTTATTTGCTGCGGGGATTTTCATAATGACCTTGGACATGGGACAACAGCTTGACGGTGCGGTCGGCGCTGTTCAATTCTAAGCCAATTGCATTGACCGTGGTATGGTTGCCGGTCATTTTTACCGGCTTGTCGGTGCGCGCCAAGTCCTGTTCGGGGATGACGTGCAGGTAGTCGGTGTATAGGGCGAGTTCGCCGTGGTTGTTGTAGGCAGAGCGCACCACTATCACGTTGTCGGTGAAATAGGCGTTCTCGCCATTGCTGGAGACGGTGGCCCGGTCGGAACTGATGGTGATGGGTGCGGCCGCTGCGTTGAAGCGCACGAAGCGCGGCGCATCGAGGTCGGTGCTGTCGTCGCTGGGATAATGCTGCATCTTGTTGGCGGAAAGGGTGTAGCGCGGCATGCCACGCTCGTCCATGCGCATAGAAGAGAAGTTTTCCACCATGAAGTCGGGGGAGTGCGGCTTGAGTTGGCTGGTGGGGCCGCCGTTCAATTCGATGCGGCTGTCCAGCCAGAAGGTCAGGCCGGCGAGCAGGGCCAGCAGCAACACGGGGAACCAGAAGGAAAGGCGGTCGCTCATGCGAGATAGGCCGCCATTTGCGCCGCCAGCCTGCCCTGTGCGTCGAGGATCAGTTCGCAGGCTTCGCGCACCGCACCGCGTCCGCCGCCCAGCCGTGTCACGTAGTGCGCGCGCTGCTGCACCGGTTGCGGCGCTTCCGGCACCGCCAGTGCCAGCCCGCAACGGGTGAGCACCGGCAGGTCCACCACATCGTCGCCCATGTAGGCGGTATGTGCGGGTTCCAGCTTGAGCCGCGCCAGCAGCTCGCGGTATGCGGCGAGCTTGTCCTCGACGCCCTGGTAGAGCAGGTCCACGCCGAGATTTTTTGCGCGCAGTTCGACACAGCGCGAGGTGCGGCCGGTGATGATGGCGAGCTGCACGCCGCTGGCCTTGAGCATTTTCATGCCGTGCCCGTCCAGCGAATTGAAGGCCTTGATTTCCTCGCCGGAGTCGGAGAGGTAGAGGCTGCCGTCGGTGAGCACGCCATCGACGTCGAAGATCGCCAGGCGCACCTGCCTGGCCTTGGCTAGCACGGCCTCCATCAGATCACCTTGGCACGGAACAGGTCATGCATGTTGAGAGCGCCGACCAGCCGCTGCTGTTCGTCCACCACCAGCAGCTGGTTGATCTTGTGCTGCTCCATCAGTTGTACCGCCTCCACAGCGAGCTTGTCGGCGCCGATACTGTGCGGGTTGCGCGTCATCACTTCCGCCACCCCGGTCTTGTTGAAGTCCACGGTTTTTTCCAAGGTACGGCGCAGGTCGCCGTCGGTGTAGATACCGGCGACGCGTCCATATTCGTCCAGCACGGCGGTCATGCCCATGCCCTTGCGCGACATTTCCAGCAGCGCCTGCGACAGCGTCGCAGTGTGCGGCACCTGCGGCATGGCAGTGCCGCTTTTCATCACGTCACGCACGTGGGTGAGCAGCTTTCTGCCCAGTGCGCCGCCGGGATGCGAGCGCGCAAAATCTTCCGCCCCAAAGCCGCGCGCATTGAGCAGCGCGATGGCGAGCGCATCGCCCAAGGCAAGCGCCGCGGTGGTGCTTGAAGTGGGCGCCAGCCCGAGCGGGCAGGCCTCCTCGGCGACCGCGGCGTTGAGGTGTACGTCCGCCTCACGCGCCAGCGTGGAAGCAGGGTTTCCGGTCATGGCGATGAGCTTGGCGCCCTGGCGTTTGACCGGCGGCACGATGGTGAGCAATTCGGCGCTTTCGCCGGAATTGGATAGCGCGATCAGCACGTCGTCGCGCGTGATCATGCCGAGGTCGCCGTGGCTGGCCTCGGCCGGGTGCACGAAAAACGCCGGCGTGCCAGTGCTCGCCATGGTCGAGGCGATCTTGCGCGCGATGTGGCCGGACTTGCCGATGCCGCTCACCACCACGCGCCCGCGGCAGTCGAGGATCAGCGTCAGCGCATCGGCGAAGCTTTGGTCGAGGCGTTCGGTCAGCGCGAGTACGGCCTGTGCCTCGATTTCCAGCACGCGCCGCGCCAAGTCGAGCGCGTGGCCGGGAGCCGCTTGGGCGCTCGATATGGTGGGGGATGTCGTCATGGGCGCAAGTATAGAGGCTAACACCGGTGCGATAAAGGGTTACTTAGGGTTGCTTAGGGTGACTTGGTGTACCAGCCAATAGCGGCGCCAGATAGCGGCCGGTGTAGCTGTCCGGCTGGGCGGCGATCTGTTCGGGCGTGCCCTGGGCGATGATGCGGCCGCCGCCGTCGCCGCCTTCCGGCCCGAGGTCGATGATCCAGTCGGCGGTCTTGATCACGTCGAGGTTGTGCTCGATCACTACCACGGTGTTGCCGTTGTCGCGCAGGCGGTGCAGCACCGCGAGCAGCAGTTCGATGTCGTAAAAGTGCAGGCCGGTGGTGGGCTCGTCGAGGATGTAGAGGGTGCGTCCGGTGTCGCGTTTGGACAGTTCCAGCGACAGCTTGACGCGCTGCGCTTCGCCGCCGGACAGCGTGGTGGCGCTCTGGCCTAGCGAAATGTAGCCTAGGCCGACGTCGAGCAGGGTTTGCAGCTTGCGCGCCACCATTGGCACCGGCTCGAAAAACTGGTAGGCCTGCTCTACCGTCATGCCGAGCACGTCGTGGATATTTCTGCCCTTGTATTCGATTTCCAGCGTCTCGCGGTTGTAGCGGCTGCCGTGGCAGACGTCGCAGGGCACGTAGATGTCTGGCAGGAAGTGCATCTCCACCTTGAGCACGCCATCGCCCTGGCAGGCTTCGCAGCGCCCGCCCTTGACGTTGAACGAGAAGCGCCCCGGCCCGTAGCCGCGCTCGCGCGCCGCCGGCACGCTGGCGAACAGCTCGCGCACCGGCGTGAACAGGCCGGTGTAGGTGGCCGGGTTGGAGCGCGGGGTGCGCCCGATCGGGCTCTGGTCGACGTTGACCACCTTGTCGAAATGTTCCAGTCCGGTGATGCCGCCGTGCGTTGCCGGCTCTTCCGCGCTGCTGTAGAGATGCTGCGACACCGCGCGGTACAGCGTATCGTTGATCAGGGTCGACTTGCCGGAGCCGGACACGCCGGTGATGCACACGAACAGCCCCACCGGCAGGTCGAGCTCGACCCGCTTCAGGTTGTTGCCGGCGGCACCATGCACGCGCAGTTTGTGCTTGACGTCGGGGGGGCGTCGCTGTTGCGGCAGCGCAATGCGGCGGCGCCCGGCGAGGTAATCGCCGGTGAGCGAAGCGGGGTTGGCGGCGATCTGCTGCGGCGTGCCTTCTGCCACCACGCGCCCACCGTGTTCGCCAGCACCAGGCCCCATGTCGACGACGTGGTCGGCGCTGCTGATGGCGTCGTGGTCGTGCTCGACCACGATCACGGTGTTGCCGATGTCGCGCAGCCGTTTCAGGGTGGCGAGCAGGCGGTCGTTGTCACGCTGGTGCAGGCCGATTGAGGGTTCGTCGAGCACGTACATCACCCCGGTGAGTCCCGAGCCGATCTGCGATGCCAGGCGGATGCGCTGCGCTTCGCCGCCGGAGAGGGTATCGGCGGAGCGGTCCAGCGACAGGTAATCAAGGCCGACATTGTTGAGGAATTGCAGGCGACTGGCGATTTCCTTGACGATTTTTTCGGCGATGGCCCGCTTGGTACCGCTCAACTGTAAGGTCTCGAAGAACTGCTTGGCGTCCTTGAGCGGCAGGGCGGAGAGCTGGTAGATGGTCTGGCCGGCGACCGTGACGTGGCGCGCTTCCAAGCGCAGGCGCGTGCCGTGGCAGGAGGGGCAGGGCTTGTTGTTGAGGTACTTGGCCAGTTCCTCTCGCACCAGCTGCGAATCGGTTTCGCGGTAGCGTCGTTCCAGACTGGGGATGATGCCCTCGAAAGTGTGGCTGCGCGTGGTGGCCTTGCCGCGCTCGTCGTAATAGCGGAAGGGGATTTTCTCCTTGCCGGAACCGTGCAGGACGATCTGTTGCGCCGCTTGCGGCAATTTTTCAAATGGTTTGTCAAGATCGAAGCGATAATGCGCGGCGATGCTGACCAGCATTTGATGGTAGAACTGGTTGCGGCTGTCCCAGCCCTTGATCGCGCCGGCGGCCAGCGACAGATGCGGGAAGGCGACGATGCGCTGCGGGTCGAAGAAGGTAATCTGCCCGAGGCCGTCGCATTCCGGGCAGGCGCCCATCGGGTTGTTGAACGAGAACAGGCGCGGTTCCAGTTCGGGCAGCGAATAGCTGCACACCGGGCAGGCGAATTTGGCGGAGAACAGGTGTTCGCGCCCACTGTCCATCTCCACCGCGAGGGCGCGGCCGTCGGCGTGGCGCAACGCGGTTTCAAACGATTCCGCGAGGCGCTGCTTGATGTCGGACTTCACCTTGAGGCGGTCGATCACCACTTCTATGGTGTGCTTCTTGTTCTTGGCGAGCTTGGGCAGCGCGTCGATTTCATGCACCTTGCCGTCGATGCGCAGGCGCACGAAGCCCTGCGCGCGCAGGTCGTCGAACAATTCCTGCTGCTCGCCCTTGCGCCCGACGATGAGCGGGGCCAGGATCAACAGCTTGGTATCCTCGGGCAGCGCCAGCACGTGATCCACCATCTGCGCCACGCTCTGCGCGGCGAGGGCGGTGCCGTGCTCGGGACAGTGCGGTTCGCCGGCGCGTGCGAACAGCAGGCGCAGGTAATCGTGGATTTCGGTGACGGTGCCCACGGTCGAGCGTGGGTTGTGGCTGGTGGCCTTCTGTTCGATGGCGATGGCCGGGTTGAGCCCTTCGATCAGGTCCACGTCCGGCTTTTCCATCAGCTGCAGGAACTGGCGCGCATAGGCGGACAGCGACTCGACGTAACGGCGCTGGCCTTCGGCGTAGAGTGTGTCGAAGGCGAGCGAGGATTTTCCCGAGCCGGACAGGCCGGTGATCACGATCAGGCGCTGGCGCGGCAGGTCGAGGCTGATGTTTTTCAGGTTGTGCGTGCGTGCGCCGCGGATGCGTATCGAGTCCATGAAAGTCCAGGCCGCCTGACGGAGGAGGGCGAAACCTGCTAATATACCCGAGTTTATTTGGCGGTTCTAACCCGATGTCCCAATCAGAAAAAATGTCCCCGACGGAATGGCGGGCGAGTATAGGTTTGGCCGGCATTTTCGGCCTGCGCATGCTGGGCCTGTTCATCATCCTGCCGGTGTTCGCGCTGTATGCCGAGCATCTGCCCGGCGGTAGCGACCACACCATGGTCGGCATCGCGCTCGGCGCTTATGGCCTGACCCAGGCGGTGCTGCAAATCCCGTTCGGCTGGTTTTCCGACCGCTTCGGTCGCAAACCGACCATCTACGCCGGCCTGCTGCTGTTCGCGCTGGGCAGCTTCGTCGCCGCCTATGCGCAGGATATCTACTGGGTGGTGATCGGGCGCGTAATCCAGGGCGCCGGCGCGATTTCCGCGGCGGTGATCGCGCTCACCGCCGACCTCACCCGCGAGGAACACCGCACCAAGGCGATGGCGATGATAGGCATGACCATAGGCGTGACCTTTGCGCTGTCGATGGTGGCGGGGCCGGCGCTCAACCACGTGATCGGCGTGCCGGGCATCTTCGCCATGACCGGCGTGCTCGCCTTGCTGGCGATCTTCGTGGTGGCGGCCGTCATTCCCAACCCGCGCCAGAGCCGCTTCCACTCCGACGCCGAGGCGCAGCCCGGCCAGTTCGGCGCGGTGTTGCGCAATGGCGAACTGTTGCGCCTCAATTACGGTATCTTTGCCCTGCACTCGGCGCTGATGGCGCTGTTTGTGGTGGTGCCGTTCGAATTGCGTGAGAATGGCCTCGACGCCGGCCATCATTGGCAGGTATACCTGCCGGTGATGCTGACCGCCTTCGTGTTGATGGTGCCGCCCATTATTTACGGCGAGAAGAAAGCCAGGCTCAAGCAGGTGTTCGTCGGCGCGGTGGCGCTGTTGTTGGCGGCGCAACTGCTGCTGGGCGTCCTGTCCGATTCGCTGTGGGGCATCGGCCTGGCGTTGTTGGCGTTCTTCACCGCTTTCAACCTGCTTGAGGCGAGCCTGCCTTCGCTGATTTCCAAGATCGCACCCGCTGGTGCCAAGGGTACGGCGATAGGCGTATACAGCAGCATCCAGTTCGTCGGTACTTTTGTCGGTGCCGCGGTGGGTGGTTATCTGTCGCAGCATTACGGTCCGGCGGCGGTGTTCGCTTTCTGCGCCGGCGTGACCCTGCTGTGGCTGGTGCTGGCGGCGACGATGCGCCCGCCGGCGGCGGTGCGTACCAAGATGTATGCGGTGCCGTCCATGGATGAGGGCAGGGCGGCCGGGCTGTCGCAGCGGCTGGCGCAACTGCCCGGTGTGCGCGAGGCGTTGGTGATGGCCGGTGAAGGCGTGGCCTATCTCAAAGTGGATATGGCTGGTTTCGATGAACAACATGTGCTCAAATTAATTACGGGGGAGGCTTGAATGGCATCGGTCAACAAAGTGATATTGATAGGCAATCTGGGGCGCGACCCCGAAGTGCGCTATTCCGCGGACGGCGGCGCCATTACCAACATTTCCCTCGCCACCACCGACACGTGGAAGGACAAGAACGGCGAGAAACAGGAGCGTACCGAATGGCATCGTGTGGCATTCTTCGGCAAGCTCGCCGAAATCGCCGGCGAATACCTGAAGAAGGGGTCGCAGGTTTATGTGGAAGGCCGTTTGCAGACGCGCAAATGGCAGGACAAGGAAGGGCAGGATCGTTACACCACCGAGATCGTTGCCGACCGTATGCAGATGCTGGGTTCGCGCGGCGGCGGCAATACTTTCGAGGTGGTGGACAAGGGTGTGCCGGCGGCCAAGAGTGGCGGGAATTTCGATGACCTGGAAGACGATATTCCGTTCTAGCCTTGCCATCCTGCTGTTGGCGGCCTGGGTGGGTGCCGGCGCGAAGGAGCCGGAGAATTACGCCAAGGGCGCCGCCGACATGGCATGGATTTCCTTCCAGCGCGGTGACCTCGATGGTGCGATGGAACGCTTCGGTCGCGCCATCAAGCTCGATCCGCAATGGGCGGGCGGTTATTACGGCAAGGCCTACATTTACAGCCAGCGCGAGGAGTTCGAGCTGGCGTTCGACTATTACCGCAAGGCCGTCGAACTCGACCCGGGCTTCGCGCGGGCATACAGCGATTACGCGCTGGCGTTGATGTCGACCAAGCGTGCACCGGAGGCGCTACCGCTGCTGCTCAAGGCACAGCAGTTGGAACCCGAGAACGGCATGCACCACGCCAGGCTGGCGCTGTATTACTTCCTTGCCGGCAAATATGCCAAGGCGTGGGAGCATGTGCACGGCGCCGAGGCGCTGCATGCCGAGATCAGCGAGAATTTCCTGCGCAGTCTGCGTAGCCGCATGCCCGATCCGCGCCTCGATATTTAGAACCCACCTCAAAACCTGCCGTACCTACGTGATCCGTGGTCGGACGGTGGCACTCCGAAGCGTTGTCCGAGGGGCCGGCGTGCGCTCGCGACGATTTGAGATGGGTTCTATCAACTTTTCTTGGCCAGCGGCAGTTCGACATAGAAGCGGCTGCCTTTGCCTTCCTCCGATTCCACCCCCACCGAGCCCCCCATGCGTTCCGCAGCCTTCTTGACGGTGGCGAGCCCCACCCCGGTGCCGGCGTAGACGCCGTGCAGCCGTTCGAACAGGCGGAAAATGTTGTCGTGGTGCGGCGATGCGATGCCGATACCGTTGTCTTCGACCCAGATGCGTGCCTGGTTGCCGTGCACCGTGGCGTGAATGCGCACCGCCGGCACGGTGCCGGGAGCGACGAATTTGAGCGCGTTGTCGAGCAGGTGGAAAAAAACCAGTTTGAGCAGTTCGGCGTCGCCCATCACCGTTGGCAGTGACCGGGCGAGCGTCACGCATTTGCGCTGCGTCATGCCGATGTACTCCAGTGCGCCGCGCACCGCCGCCGTGATTTGCTGCGGCTTGAATTCTATTGCGGTGTGGCTGAGCAGGTTGAAGGCGAGCAGGTCCTGCAGCAGCCGGTCGCCGCGCTCCGCCGAAGCGGCGATGCGCCGCAGATTGTCGCTGATGTGGGCATCGAGCTGGTCGGCATGATCTTCCAGCAAGGTCGTGGCGACGATGCGGATCGCGCACAGGTCGCGGGAAACGGTGTAGTTGAAGGTTTCCAGCTCGTAGTTGGTGGTTTGCAGTTCGCGGTTGGCCGCTTCCAGTTCGGCGGTGCGCTTGGCGACGCGCTCCTCGAGTTGCGCGGCATGCTGCTGCAATTCGCCGTAAAGCTGGGCGTTGACCAGGGCGGCGGCGGTGTGGTGGGCTACCATCTGGAATGCCGCGACCCGCTGCGCGGTGAAAAAGCCGGGCTGATCGCTGTACAGGTTGAGCGCGCCGAAGGCGCGGCCGCGTGACACCAGCGGCATCGCCGCGGAACATTGCAGTTGCTCCTTGAGTGCTGCCTTACGCCACGGCCAGAAATGGATGTCGGCACCGAGGTTGGGTGTGACGACCGGCTTGCCGCTGCGGATCGCCCGGCCAGTGGCGCCCTGTCCGGTGGGATGCTCGTCCCAGCGAGCCGTGATCTGCGGCGGGTAGGTGCTGTCGGTGGGGTAATAGGCGAGCGAGCTCACCCCGCCGTCCGCCTGCGCACGGCCTATCCAGGCCAGCTTGGCACCTAGGCTGGTGACGCACAATTGCGCCACATTGTAGGCGATGCCTGCCAGGTCGAGATTTTCCGTCAGCCGTTCGGTGAGTGCTTGCAGCGATTGCAGCGCCGCCGGGGAGGTCTGTTCCGGCGCGAGCATGGCCTGCTGCCCCCCGTTTTCGCGCAGGAAAATGCACAACCCGGAGGGTGCGGGGCAGATGCGGATGGCGAGGGGGGGCTGTGCACCGGGATCTCCTTCGATTTCAACGATGCGTTGCTGTTCCGCCGCCTGCCGGCAGGCACCATAGAATTTATCGCCCAGCCGCTCGGGAAATTCGCGCAGGATGTTTTTCCCCAGCAGCGGTGCGGCAGAAGTCTGCAACAGCCGTTCGCTCTGCCGGTTGAGCAGCAAGTAACGCCATTCGGTATCGAGCACGATCACGCCTTCGGCGGCGTTCGCGAGGATCTGGATTGCCTGTTTTTGTGCGGCCACTGCGGTGGGCGCGCGGGTGGTTGGGGTGGCGGGGAAGTTTTTGCCTGGGGTGCCGAATTTTCTCGCCATCTATGGTTCGATTCGTGTTTTGTAATGAATCTGCGTAGTGTAGCCTGTAATGCGTGATTTGTAACCGAAACTGAACATGAGCAAACGGGCAGGGACATCAATAAAGCGGGAGCAGTTACAATGGCGCCATGCGCAAGTTCAAGATTCCCCGTTCGGTGCTGGTGGTGGTGCATACGCCGGATTTGCAGGTGCTGTTGCTGGAGCGTGCCGACCATCCCGGGTACTGGCAGTCGGTGACCGGCAGCCAGGATGAAGGCGAGAGCCTGGAGGAGACGGCGATACGCGAAGTGGGCGAGGAAACCGGGCTGAAGGCGGCAGCTTATGCGCTTACCGACTGGGGCATGGACAACCGCTATGAAATCTATCCAGAGTGGCGTCACCGCTATGCTCCCGGCGTGACGCACAACGACGAGCACGTGTTCGGGTTGTTGCTGCCCGGACTTTTGCCGGTTGCAGTGGCGCCGCGCGAACACTTGGGCTACGTTTGGCTTCCTTACTTGGAAGCGGCGGAGCGGGTGTTCTCCTGGAGCAACGCGCAGGCGATCCGCCGACTACCGGAATTTTCCGGAAAGCCGGCCGGGAAACTATGATCCCCTTTTCCGGTCGTATTGTGGTAATTTGCCATCCCGTTTAACCGAGGTTGTCCCATCCCATGTCAGCCCAAGCCCCTGTCGCTGTCATTGCCTTCGATCGTTTCCAGCGTCTGGAGGATGAGGACTGTCAGCGCCGCATCGCGGAGGCCAGGCGCGCGCTCGGCGGCCGTGCGGTGATCCTTGCCCATCACTATCAGCGTGCCGACGTGTACCGCCACGCCGACCTCACCGGCGATTCGCTCAAGCTGTCGCGGCTGGCCGGCCAGACCGGTGCCGAATACATCGTGTTCTGCGGCGTGCACTTCATGGCGGAAGTGGCCGACATTCTGTCCAAGCCCGGACAGGTTGCCATCCTGCCCGACCTGGCGGCGGGCTGTTCGATGGCGGACATGGCCAACCTGGCCAAGGTCGAGCGCGCCTGGCGCGAGCTGCGTGAGGCGTGTGAAGGATGTGAGCCCGATGCGGCGGTGACGCCGGTCACCTATATCAATTCCGCCGCCGATCTGAAGGCGTTCTGCGGCGAGCATGGCGGTATCGTGTGCACCTCGAGCAACGCGCAGAAAATCCTGCAATGGTCGCTGGCGCAGCGCGAGAAGGTGCTGTTCTTCCCCGACCAGCACCTGGGGCGCTGGAGCGGGCATCAGCTGGGATTCACCCTGGAGCAGATGCCGGTGTGGGATCCGGATGAGCCGCTCGGCGGCCTCACCCCCGAGCAGATCCGTCATGCCAGGATATTGCTGTGGAAAGGCCACTGTTCGGTGCACCAGATGTTCCAGCCGCAGCATGTGCTGCATTTCCGCAACCAGCATCCGGACGGCAAGGTGATTGCGCACCCGGAGTGCAAGTTCGAGGTGTGCCAACTCGCCGATTACGTCGGTTCGACCGAGACCATAGTCAAAACCATCGCCGAGTCGGCGCCGGGGACACATTGGCTGGTCGGCACCGAGCTCAATCTGGTCAACCGCCTCGCCGAGGAGTTCAGGCCGCAGGGCAAGGTCGTGCAGTTCATGGCGCCGACGGTGTGCATGTGCTCGACCATGGCGCGCATCGACCCGCAGCATCTGGCGTGGACACTGGAGAACCTGGTGCAGGGCAAGGTGGTGAACCAGATCAAGGTACCGGCGCGCGAAGCGGAACTGGCGCGATTGGCGCTGACGCGCATGCTGGAAGCGTCCTGAACGGGGGTTCGGCTTTCCCGGTGGCGGTGGTATAAAATAACCCCGCCATGACCGATACGCTGCACGTCGCCACCTACAATATCCACAAGGGTTTTTCCCAGTTCAACCGGCGCCTGACGGTGCACGAATTGCGCGAGCGCCTGCACGCACTGGGCGCAGACCTGGTGTTCCTGCAGGAAGTGCTGGGTGAACACGAGCGGCATGCGGCGCGTCACTACAACTGGCCGGAACAGCCGCAGTACGAATTCCTCGCCGACACGATCTGGACCGATTTCGCCTACGGCAAGAATGCCGTCTACGACGGTGGCCACCACGGCAACGCGGTGTTAAGCCGCTTCCCCATCCTGCGCTGGGACAACGAGGACGTGTCGGCGCACCGTTTCGAAACCCGCGGCCTGCTGCACTGCGAAATGGAAGTGTCGGGCTGGGTCGAGCCGCTGCATTGCGTCAACGTTCACCTCGGCCTGTTCGAGAGCGGGCGCGCACGGCAGATTCGGGCGCTGATCGAGCGCATCGAGCGGCTGGTGCCGCGCCAGGCGCCGCTGATCATCGCCGGCGATTTCAACGACTGGCGTTGCGCGGCGAGCACGGCGTTGAGCCAGGCGCTGCAAGTGCATGAGGTGTTCGAGTCTGTGCATGGGCGCCACGCGCGCAGCTTTCCCTGCGCGCTGCCACTGTTCCAGCTCGACCGTATCTACGTGCGCGGCTTCCGCGTCAAGCATGCGCATGTGCATCGCGGCCACGCTTGGGCCAAGCTGTCCGATCATGCTGCGTTGTCTGCGACCATCGCGCGCTTATGACGGAATTCATTCCCGGTAATTGCATCAAATTGCTGCATAACGGGGGGGAATATTTTCCGGCGCTGGAAGCGGCGTTCGATGCGGCACAGCAGGAAATTTTCCTGGAGACCTATATCTTCGAGCATGACGCGACCGGCGTGCGCATCGCGCAGGCCTTGATGCGCGCGGCGCGGCGCGGCGTGATGGTGCATGTGCTGCTCGACGGTTTCGGCTCGCGTTTATTGCCGGAGGAGTTCATTGCGGAAATGAGCGGGGCCGGGGTGCAGGTGTTGATGTTCCGCCCGGTTTCGTCGCTGTCGCACTTGCGACGCCACCGCCTGCGCCGTTTGCACCGCAAGGTGGTGGTGGTGGACGGGCGGCTGGCCTTCGTGGGCGGCATCAACATCATCGACGATATGCATACGCCAGGACATACGCCGCCGCGCTACGACTATGCGGTACAGGTGGAGGGGCCGATGCTCGCCGAAATCCGGGGCGTCGTGCGCCGCCTGTGGACGCAGGTGTCATGGTCGCATTTCCGTCAACAGTGGCGTGTCCACGGCGACGGGCAGCACCGCCCCGCTCCCTGCGGGAATCAGCGCGCGGCTTTCCTGGTGCGCGACAACCTGCGCCATCGCAACGATATCGAGTATGCCTATTTGTCGGCGATCCGGCGCGCGCGCCATGAGATCGTCATCGCCAATGCCTATTTCCTGCCGGGGTTGCGTTTCCGTCATGCCTTGATGCAGGCGGCAGGGCGCGGGGTGAGGGTGGTGCTGCTGTTGCAGGGGCGCGTGGAATATTTCCTGCTGCACCATGCCTCGCGTGCGCTGTACGGCAGTTTTCTCGACGCCGGCATCGAGATTTTCGAGTACCACAAGAGTTTTCTGCATGCCAAGGTGGCGGTGATCGACGGACATTGGGCCACGGTTGGCTCGTCCAACATCGATCCGTTCAGCCTGCTGCTGGCGCGCGAGGCCAATGTGGTGGTCGAGGATCGCGGTTTCGCCGATGAATTGCGCGCTGACCTCATGCAAGCCATGGTGTCGGGTGCGCGCCCAGTGCTGCGTGCCGACTGGCGCAAACAGGGGTGGCCGTTACGTATATTAAATTGGCTGAGTTACGGCATCGTGCGTTTCCTCACCGGCGTTTCTGGCTATGGACGGGGGCGCGAATCGCGCGCGGAGCGCGGCGTGCATTGACGGGAAAATTCCCAAAATTGCCGTTGTGGCTTCCCAAGGTTTGAAAATCGGTGCAGTGGATGTCGACGAGGTTTTGGTAACCTGATGAAATTAAAGGGGTGGTGTGTCTGGCACAGGTGTTGCTGATATAGGGGTGAAGACATCGAGTGGGGGATGGCAGCAATCAAACTCTATGTTTTCATTCTCCTCCTTATAACGGGCGCAAGCGATTGCGTCCGTTTTTTTATCCTGCTCGCGGGGATGTCCAGTCGGTTTGGTTTCCCGCGCGCGTGGCACACCATTGCTGCCACATTTCGCGATAGGCCTGTTCGAGATTTTTGGTGAACAGCTGCGGGTCGCCGAGAGGTGAGGCGGCGAAGCGTGCTCGCATGGTGGAGCGCAGAGTGTTGAGGCGGGGCAGGTCGCTGGCGAGATTGACGGCGATGTCGACGTATTGTTCCGGCGTGGAGGCGACCAGTTCGGGCAGGCCGAGATGGGTGAGGATGCTGGCGCCGTTGCGGCTGATGAAACTTTCGCCGGCCAGGGTGACGGTGGGTACACCCATCCAGGCGGCCTCGCAGGTGGTGGTGACGCCGTTGTAGGGAAAGGTGTCGAGGGCGATGTCGATGTTACCGTAATAGGCGAAGTGTTCGGCGTGCTGCAGGAATTCGCCGGAGAGGGTGAGCCGATCCGCCGGCACGCCGTTGTCGAGGAAATGGCGAAGATAACGATCGTGCGCGTCCCGGTCGCGTAGTTGCTTGGTTTTGCAGACCAGTTGCGCGGTGGGGATGCGGCGCAGGATGTCCGCCCACAGCTTGATGGTTTCCGTGTTGATCTTGGACAGGTTGTTGAGGCAGCCGAAAGTAACATGCCCTGCCCGCATGGCAGGCGGCGGAACAACGTCGGGGGTGTAGTCTGGTCCCCGGTAGCACAGGTAGCTGCCTGGCAGGCGCCAGATTTTTTCCGTGAATTGCTGGTGCGTGTCGGGCGGAATCGTAATCGCGTCGG
Organism: Pseudomonadota bacterium; assembly: GCA_040756015.1. Classification (GTDB taxonomy): domain Bacteria; phylum Pseudomonadota; class Gammaproteobacteria; order Burkholderiales; family JBFMAC01; genus JBFMAC01. Next base: position 4,645 of record JBFMAC010000019.1, on the reverse strand, counting down.
CGAGCAGGTAATCCATCGCATCGAGTCCGGTGGTATCGCAATAGCCCAGCCAGGTGACCTGTACCGGTGCGGGCTTGCGTGCAAAGACCAGCAGACGGTGTCCGCCGGTGTGTCCAGACAGGTCAACGAGGATGTGGATGCCGTCGGCGCGGATCATGGCGGCGGCGTCCTCATCCGTGAGGGATGCAATGTCGCGCCAGTGGCAGCCCGGTAGCGCCTTGAACCACTCGGTCAGGTTGTCCGTGCCGGAGTGGCTGGAATAGAGAAAGAATTCGACGGCGTCGCTGTGGTCGGGCAGGACGTTCTGCAAAAAATAACCGACGGCATGATTCCTGAAGTCGGAAGAGACGTAGCCTATGCGCAGACGGGTGGAGGAGCTGGCAAGGTCGGCGCAGGAAGGTGCGACCGGCATGAGCGGCGCGGCATACCTGTCGTTCCATTTTTTGGCGCAATCGAAAATTGCCGCTCCGGTCTGGGGAAGGTAATGCAGCGCCAGCAGCAGGTTGGTATGGGCGCGCAGCGAGATTTCCGGGTTGTCGTGGTCGATGGCCTTTTGATAGGCGTCGGCGGCGTCGGCGTAATAGCCCTGGCTGAGCTTGGCATTGCCTATCCCTATCCATGCGCCGAAATAGTTGTCATCGTTGGCTGGCGCCAGTTGCACGGCGCGTTGGTAGGCGTCCAGCGCTTCGGTGTAGCGGCCGAGGTTGCTCAGGGCGTTGCCCAGACTGTTGCATACGGCTGGCGTTGCGTTGCCCAGCGCCAGGGTGCGCTGGAAATGCTGCACGGCCGGTTCGTTCTGGTGGAGGGTGAGGTATATCTTGGCGAGGAAGTGGTGCGCGCCTGCATGGTCGGGCGCGCTTTTTAGCATCGCCGTCAATTGCGTGATGGCTTCTGGAAAGCGGGAAGCGCGGCAAAGCAGGGAAGCGAGCGGCATCCGCCATTCATGCAAGTGCGGCGCCAGAGCGAGTGCCCGTTCCATGCAGTCCATGGCCTCGTCGTGGCGACCGAGTGCGTTGTAGGCGCCGCCAAGGTGGGCGAGTGCTTCGGCATGTTTGGGCTTGAGGTGGGCGACACGCTCGAAATTTGCGACGGCCTCGTGGTATTGCTTGCGCTGGTAGTGCACCATGCCGAGCAGGTACAGGACCGTAACGTCGCGTGGGGTGCGATCCAGGATTTTTCGGTAGAGCGATTCCGCCTGCTGCAACTGGCCGCTGCGGTGGAGCTGCATGGCAGTTTCCAGCAGGGACGGGGCGATGGCCATAATCGGGATGTCAATCCTGCAATTTGTGGAAGGCGCGCGATACGTAGGCAACGATGGCGTCGATGTCGGCATCGCTGAAAGTATGTTTCCATGCCGGCATCGACGTGCCTGGCAGCCCGTTGCGTATGGTTTCGCGCAGCCTGTCCCGCGTCATCGTGTCCATCACCGGGCTGCTGACCAGATCGCGCGGGTGAGGCTGCAGGAAGCTGCCTATCCAATTGCGTCCGGTGCCGTCCGCGGCGTGGCAGAAAGAGCAGTTGGCCTGGAACAGCGTTTCTCCGTGTTTTTCCTGTGCGGTCAGGTCGGCGATACGCGGCGCGATGTCGTGCCGGGCGTAGGGACTGGCGCTGCTCACCGCATCGACTTCGTTTTGCCCGGGGGTGTAATTGTTGCGCGGGTACGAGAGCGGACGCCCTTCCCATGCCGCGCCTTCCTCGCTGACGCGGGCGCGGTCATGGCAACTGACGCATGCTCCGAGGAAGAGGCGTTTGCCCCCTTGCTGGGCCGGCGTGAGTTTTTCCCAAGGGGTGTCGAGCGGGATCTCCCAGGTGGCGAAGGGGATCGCGGCAGCATAGCGGCTCTCATGATCCGGCCAGCCGTTTTCCGGGGTGTGATAGCGAGTGTTCTCGTGTTTTTTCTGCATGAACTCGGTGCGGATGAAGTCGACCACTGCTTCCATTTCATCGGTGCGCAAGACGTTGCGGAAGCTTTTCATCGCGGTGCCGGGGCGGCCATTTTGCACCGCATCCAGCATTTTTTGACGGGGTAGTTCGGCATCCGTGACCGAGGTGAAGTTGCGCGGCGATGGGGCCAGATAGGTGGCGGCCAAGGTCTTGGCGTTGCCGGAATAGCCGTGGCAATAGTAGCAGCGGAAGTTGTAGATCTTCCTGCCGAGTTCGTGCTGGCTGAGGGGTGTTGCGGCTGGCGCAGGGGCGTCAGGCGGTTCGGGGGAGGCTACAACTTCCTGTGCGCTCAACAGCAGCGCCAGAAAGTACAAAACAGGGAACATTCACTATGCGTTGTATATTCAGGAACGGATGAAGGTGCGGAAAACGAATTCTCCCACATTGGCGATATCCTGGTCGCTCAGTACCTTGCCCCAGGCGGGCATCACGGTGCCTGCCTTGCCTTTGGAAATGGCTTCGAACAGGGCTGGTCGGTTATAGGCGGCTTTGCTCTCCGGCAGGGTGAAATTGCGCGGCTTGGGGAAGATGAAATAGGCGCGCGGCCCATCGCCACCGCCCTTGGGGCCGTGGCAGGAAACGCAGGTGCTCATGTAAATCTGCTGGCCTTTGTCAGCGTTGCCCACCAGCCCCTTCGGAAAAGGGGCTGCCATGTTGGCGGGTGCCGCAGGCGTTGCCGGGGCGGCCTTGCTTTGCGGTGCGGGCGCGGACTCCGGCTTGGCGGCAGCCGGGTTGGCCGGGCCGGTTTGCATGAAGGTTGCACGGATATGGTCCACCACCGCTTCGATTTCATCCGGACGCAGCTTGACTTTCCATGGCTGCATTGCGGTGCCGGGGCGGCCGTTGGTGACCGAGTAAATCATGCGTTCGCGCGTCAATTCCGCGGCCGACTCGGTGCTGGTGAAATTGCGCGGCGAGGGGTTGAGCGAGTTTTGCGCGCGACTTTTGCCGTCGCCGCGATCGCCGTGGCAGACCGAGCAATAATTCTGGTAGATTTTTGCGGCGTTGACCTGACCGGGTACGGTGGCTGTTCTGTCTCCGGCGTAAGCGGAGAAGGAGGCGACAGCGGATGCTACAAGGCAGAGCCGTGACCAGGTGATCAGGCGGGATGGCCGGCGGCCGAGCAGATTTCCCATAGATAGTATCCTCAAATATGAATTGACGTGGCCAAGGCCAGAATGATGACATAGTTTTTGCATAAATGCTAACGTGCGCGGAGGGTGCGTTGCCATGCCGGACGGGCGTTCGCCGTGAGGAATGGCAAAGATTTTGCGTTCAAAGTAAAACAATGATAACTTTCCGGGGTTATCGTATGGGTGCTTGCGGGTGAGGGAAATGAAGGAAAACGTAAAGACAATATGGAGTGGGTTGGCCGGGGTGGTCTTGATCGTGCTGACCGGTTGCGCGGAGGTACAGGAAGGGGCGGGGCGAGCACCAGTGCAATTGGTGTTCCCCGCGCCGCCGGATGAACCGCGCTTCGTGTTGGAACGCGTCATATACAGCAGCGCCGATGTATTGCCGGTGGAGGAAGACTCCGCCCTGAAAAGCCTGCTCACCGGTGGCGGGCGCTCTGGCGAGAGGATGAGCAAGCCTCATGCCGTGGCGGTACACAAGGGGCGGGTTTTCGTCAGCGACAGCGTCAGGCGCCTGGTGGAGGTGTTCGACATTCCCGAGAAAAAGTATTTCACCATAGGCGATAACGAGAATGATCCCGACGGGGAGTTGCGCATGCCGCTCGGCATGGACGTGGACGGCGAGGGGAATTTATATGTCGCGGACTCGACCAACAAGAAGGTCAAGGTGTATAGCCGTGACGGCAAGCATTTGCGCGACATAGGCGGGCCGGAGTGGTTCAGTCGCCTGGCCAGCGTCGGCGTGGACAAGGCGGGTGAAAAAGCGTTCGTGGCGGACATCGGCGGCACCGTGACGTCCGCGCCGGAGAGTCACCGCATTCGCGTGTTCAATGCCAAGACCGGCGAGCATTTGTACGATTTCGGCAAGCGCGGGACGGGTGACGACGAATTCAACCTGATCAGGGATGTGGTGGTGGGGCCGGACGGGCTGCTCTATATCGTCGACAGCGGCAATTTCAGGGTGAAGGTGCACAAGCAGGATGGTACTTTCGTGCGCGCTTTCGGCAAGATCGGACTGCAACTCGGGAACTTTTCGCGCCCCAAGGAGATTGCGGTGGATAAGGGCGGCAATATTTACGTCGTCGATGCCGCTTTCGGGAATTTCCAGATATTCGACCCGCAGGGGAATTTGCTGATGTTCATCGGCACCCGCTCCGACGTTGATTATCCCGCGCGTTACTCCTTGCCGTCGGGGTTGGCGGTGGACGAAGACGGCCGGATTTTCATGGTGGACCAGATTTTCCGCAAGCTGGACGTTTATCGCCCGGCCGCGTTGAAGGTGACCGAAGGTTATGCTGCGCCGTTCCGCGCGACCGGCGCGACCCAGGCCCAATGAGTCTGGTTGGCCTGATCGGGTTTGCCCTTCGCTCTTCTAAAAAATGGGAATTTCTGCTGCCGATCTCGGGAATGGGGAGTGGGGTGAGGTGGGTGGAGTGGGGGTTGGGTTTGGATGGTTGCTGGTAATTTTGTTCTGGAACAGTGGGTTGTGCTTTTGCTGGATTGGATGGGGTGATTGGCACGGGAACTGCTAAGTAAAGGGTGCTGGAAGCGGTAACGGTTTCGAGGCA
>JBFMAC010000018.1:0-37593 GCA_040756015.1 Pseudomonadota bacterium | reverse complement strand
CCTCCATTTCCGCGCGCACCTGCGCTTCGGCCTCGGCGCGGGCTTTGGCGGCTGCCGCTGCCTTGATGCGCGTTGTCTCTTCTTCGACGCGTTTTTTTTCTTCCGCCGCCGTGGGTGGCGCAGCCGGTTTTGGGGGGGGGGCGGAAGGACGCTGTTCGATGAAGGTGAAGTCGAGGTTGCTTTCCGGGAAGCTGGTGTCTTCGACGACGAATTCGCGCACGAAGCCGTTGCGCGTCAGCGCGGTCAGCGCCTCCAGCACCTTGGGCATGGGCAGTCCGCACCTTTCCTGCAATTGCGCGACGTTGAGCTTGCCGTCCACCAGGCTCAGCACGTTCTTGATGTCGCGCGGCAGGCCGGCGTTGGTCTTGCCGGCGACTTCCATCATGCCCTTGGAAGTCTTGGTGTAGATGGACTTGGGGTTGCTCATGTCGATTCGCCAGTAGAATGGCGCATTGTAATCAAGGCGGCTTCAGCCCGCCAGCGCATCGGCGCCGGCTTTGGCGATCTGGCCGTCCTGGATTGAGGTGACGCCGGAGACGCCGATGGCGCCGACGATTTCGCCACCCGTTTCCAGCGGCAGGCCACCTTCCATCGGTATTGCATCGGGCAGGGCGAGGCAGCCGAGACGTCCGTTGGCGAGGCGCTCCTCCCAGGCCTTGGTCGGGCGTTTGTAGGCGATGGCGGTGTGCGCCTTGGCGATGGCCACTTCGACGCTGCCGAACTGGGTGCCGTCGGCGCGTTGCAGGTAGAGCAGGTGGCCGCCGTCGTCGACCACCGCGATGGTCACCGCCCAGGCGTTGCGCTGCGCTTCCGCTTCGGCTGCGGCGGCGATTTTCCTGGCGTCGGCCAGGGTGAGGGTTTGCTTGCTGCGCATGCGCGGCTCCGTGAGTTGTCGGAGCCGCCGATTTTACAGCAGCGGCACGATCAGCAGCGCGACGATGTTGATGATCTTGATCAGCGGGTTCACCGCCGGCCCGGCGGTGTCCTTGTAGGGGTCGCCCACGGTGTCGCCGGTGACCGCCGCCTTGTGCGCATCGGAGCCCTTGCCGCCGTAGTTGCCGTCCTCGATGTATTTCTTGGCGTTGTCCCATGCACCGCCGCCGGTGGTCATGGAGATGGCGACGAACAGGCCCGTGATGATGGTGCCCATCAGCAGCCCGCCCAGAGCTTGCGGGCCGAGGATCACGCCGACCAGCACCGGTACCAGCACGGGCAGGAGCGACGGTATGACCATTTCCTTGATCGCGGCGGTGGTGAGCATGCCGACTGCGCGCGAATAGTCGGGCTTGGCGGTGCCTTCCATAATGCCCTTGATTTCCTTGAACTGGCGTCGTACCTCGACCACCACCGAACCGGCGGCGCGGCCCACCGCTTCCATCGCCATGGCGCCGAACAGATAGGGCACCAGGCCGCCGATGAACAGGCCGATGATGACCATGTGGTTGGAAAGATCGAAAGTCACCATTTTCCCAGCGGTTTCCAGCGCGTGGGTGTAATCGGCGAACAGCACGAGGGCCGCGAGGCCCGCCGAGCCGATGGCGTAGCCCTTGGTCACCGCCTTGGTGGTGTTGCCTACTGCATCGAGCGGATCGGTAACGGCGCGCACGCTGTCGGGGAGTTCCGACATCTCGGCGATGCCACCGGCATTGTCGGTGATGGGGCCGTAGGCATCGAGTGCGACGATGATGCCGGCCATCGACAGCATGGAGGTGGCGGCGATGGCGATGGCGTAGAGGCCACCCAGCCAGTATGATACCCAGATCGCCGCGCACACCGACAGCACTGGCAGCGCGGTAGCCTTCATCGACACGCCGATGCCGGCGATGATGTTGGTGGCGTGGCCGGTCTGCGAGGCGGAAGCGACGTGCTTGACCGGTGCGAAGTCGGTGCCGGTGTAGTATTCGGTGATCCACACCAGCGCGGCGGTGAGCACCAGGCCGACCACGGCGGCGCCGTAGATCGCCATGCTGCTGATGGTATGGCCGTCGGTCATGGTGATGCCGTCACCCAGCATCCAGCTGGTGGCCGGGTAGAACGCGACCAGTGCCAGCACGCCGGCGACGGCGAGGCCGCGATAGAGTGCGTTCATGATCTTGCCGCCTTCCGAGGCTTTCACGAAGAAGCAACCGACGATGGAGGCGATGATGGAGACGCCGCCCAGCACCAGCGGGTACAGCACCGCGTTCTCGCCGGCGCCGGTGATCATCAGCGCGCCGAGCAGCATGGTGGCGATGATGGTCACCGCGTAGGTCTCGAATAGGTCGGCGGCCATGCCGGCGCAGTCGCCGACGTTGTCCCCGACGTTGTCGGCAATCACCGCAGGGTTGCGCGGATCGTCTTCGGGAATGCCGGCTTCGACCTTGCCGACCAGGTCGGCGCCGACATCGGCACCCTTGGTGAAGATGCCGCCGCCCAGACGCGCGAAGATGGAAATCAGCGAACCGCCGAAGGCGAAGCCGACCAGAGGCTGGATCACGTCATGGATGTCGGCCCCGGCGTCGGCGCCCATGTGCAGGAACGCGTAATAACCGGCTACGCCCAGGAGTCCCAGCCCCACCACCAGCATGCCGGTGATGGCACCACCGCGGAACGCGACGTCCAGCGCGGCGGCGATGCCGCTTCTGGCTGCCTCGGCGGTGCGCACATTGGCGCGCACCGAGACGTTCATGCCGATATAGCCTGCCGCGCCCGACAGCACTGCGCCGATGACGAAACCGATTGCCGTGGTCAAACCGATGAAGGCGCCGATCAGCACCGCCAGCACCACGCCGGCGATGGCAATGGTGGAATATTGCTTGTTGAGGTAGGCGGAGGCACCTTCCTGGATCGCCTGTGCAATGGCCTGCATGCGTTCGTTACCGCTGGGTTTACCCAGTATCCACTGGATCGAGACCACGCCGTAAACGAGTGCGACAACGGCGCAAAGCAATGCTAGCAACAGACCTGCCGACATAGTTTCCTCCTGGTAGCGGCCCTGGCAGCGGCCGGGGGGGTTAACGACGAAACTTAAATCTTGAAATCTCCCTTCAACTTCTTCGTTACGGCAACATTCTTCAGCTTCACGTAATTCGGCAGTCCGTTTCTGAACGGCGGATAATCTTCGCCATGGATCAGCGGCGCGAGGTAGGCGCGGCATTTGGCAGTGACGCCGAAGCCGTCGGCGCTGATGAAGTCGGGCGGCATCATTTTTTCCACGTTGGCCACCTTGTTGAGGTCGGCCACCTCGATGACCCACTTGTACGGCTTGGCGGATTTGCGCTTGATCGCCGGCATCACCGCGTTTTTACCCTTGAGCGCCAGTTCCACGGCGGCCTTGCCTACCGCGTAAGCCTGCGCCACGTCGGTCTTGGAAGCGATGTGGCGCGCCGCGCGCTGCAAATAGTCCGCCACGCCCCAGTGGTACTTGAGGCCGAGCCCTTCCTTGACGATGCTTGCTACCACCGGGGCGACGCCGCCGAGCTGGGCATGGCCGAAGGCGTCGTGCAGTCCCTGGTCGGCGAGGAACTTGCCGTCCGGGCTTTTCACGCCTTCCGACACCACCACGGTGCAATAGCCATATTTCCTCACCAGCGCATCCACCTTGGCAAGAAACTTGGCCTTGTCGAAGGTGACTTCCGGGAACAGGATGACGATAGGGATGTCGCCTTCCTTGGCGGCGGCCATGGCGCCGGCGGCGGCAATCCAGCCAGCGTGGCGGCCCATTACTTCGAGGATGAACACCTTGGTCGAGGTCTTCGCCATCGACGCCACGTCGAAGCTCGCTTCCAGCGTGGACACCGCGACGTACTTCGCCACCGAGCCGAAGCCGGGGCAGCAGTCGGTGATGGGTAGGTCGTTGTCCACGGTTTTCGGCACGTGGATGGCTTGCAGTTCGTAGCCCAGCTTTTCGGAAAGTTGCGAGACCTTGAGGCAGGTGTCGGCGGAATCGCCGCCGCCGTTGTAGAAGAAGTAGCCGATATTGTGCGCCTTGAACACCTCGATCAGGCGATCGTACTGTGCGCGGTTTTCCTCCAGCCCCTTGAGCTTGTAGCGGCACGAGCCGAATGCCCCCGCGGGGGTGTGTTTCAGCGCGGCGATGGCAGCGGCGGTTTCCTTGGAGGTGTCGATCAGATCTTCGGTGAGCGCGCCGATGATGCCGTTGCGCCCCGCATAAACCTTGCCGATTTTATCCTTGTGCTTGCGCGCGGTCTCGATCACCCCGCAGGCAGAAGCATTGATGACGGCGGTGACCCCGCCCGACTGCGCATAGAACGCGTTCTTCTTGGCCATGCTCTCCCCCATTCCAGTTTGTTTCCTGCCGCTTGTTGTGCGGCTTCGTCATGCGGCTGCTGAACTGCGCCGCACCCTCACTGTACTTGTTTGCTGCTTGCCCGGATGGGTTGTTTCTTCCGATCCAGGTTGGGATTACTGGTGCACTGCGCGCAGTATAAAAGAATTTGGCAGGATGGCAAATCCAGACAAACCCTGCAAAAGTAGGTAGGGCGGGTTAGCGTCAGCGCAACCCGCCGAATGGGTTCGTTCTTGGGCGTGTTTTTTCAGATGTCCGGCCACTTCAGCGCCGCAAACACCTTGTCGCGGATCTGCTCCACGCTGCCCACTCCGGCGACCTTCACGCACTTGGGGGCGCGCTTATCGCCGGTGGCTGCCCAGTTGGCGTAATAGTCTACCAGCGGCTTGGTCTGTGCGTGGTAGACCTCGAGGCGTTTCCTCACGGTTTCTTCCTTGTCGTCGTCGCGCTGCACCAAGTCTTCGCCGGTGGCGTCGTCCTTGCCGGCGATTTTGGGTGGGTTGAATACGACATGGTAGGTGCGGCCGGAGGCGGGGTGCACGCGCCGCCCCGACATGCGCTTGATGATTTCGGCGTCGTCGACGTCGATCTCCACCACATAGTCCAGATCCACGCCGGCCTGCTTCATCGCTTCCGCTTGCGGCAGGGTACGCGGGAAGCCATCGAATAAAAATCCCTGGGCGCAATCGGCCTGCTTGATGCGATCTTTGACCAAGCCGATGATGACGTCATCTGGCACCAACTGGCCGGCGTCCATGAATTTTTTCGCCGCCATGCCGAGCCCGGTGCCGGCCTTGATCGCGGCGCGCAGCATGTCGCCGGTGGATATTTGCGGAATGTTGAATTTCTGAGTGATGAAGCCGGCCTGGGTGCCTTTACCGGCGCCGGGTGCGCCGAGGAGGATGAGTTTCATGGTCTGACCTTTTTTATCGTTGGCCGCGATTATAAGACTTCTCGCTGCGCTTGTATTAAAGCAATTTCACCACAGAGGCGCGGAGGCGTAGAAAACCCCCGGATCCGGATTAGCCCCATCTTGAAAAGCTTGACCGCTAGCCAATCGCACCAAACCCTACCACCAAGGAGGTTGGGAAAAACATCTTTGCTTTTCTCTGCGCCTCCGCGCCTCTGCGGTTAACCGGTTTTTGAAGTGCTCTGGAAAAGTTTGCGCACCTGCTCCAAATCTTCCGCGGTATCGACCCCTGCCGCCGGCGCGTGATCGGTGATGGCAACGCTGATTTTATAACCGTGCCACAGCGCGCGCAGTTGTTCCAATGCTTCGAACGGTTCGATCGTCGCCGGTGCGAGGCCGGCGTAATCGCGCAAAAAACCGGCGCGATAGGCGTAGATGCCGACGTGGCGCAGTACCGGCAATCCCTCAGGAAGCGCGGTGCGGTCGGTGGCGAAAGCGTCGCGCGCATAAGGGATGGGCGCGCGGCTGAAGTAGAGCGCGTAGCCATTGAGGTCGGTGACCACTTTCACCACGTTGGGGTTGAACAGCTGCCTGGCATCGTGGATGGGATGGCAGGCGGTGGCGATGGCTGCGTCGGGGTGATGGTACAACTGGTGCGCGACGTCGCGGATCAGTTGCGGCGCGATCAGCGGCTCGTCTCCCTGCACGTTGACCACTACGGTGTCATCCGGCCAATCGCGCTGCACCACTACTTCGGCGAGGCGGTCGGTGCCGGAAGCGTGGTCGGCACGCGTCATGCAGGCATTGCAGCCGTATTGCTGCGCGGCCTTCACGATGTCGGCGTGGTCGGTGGCGATCCATATTTCCTGCGCGCCGCTTTGCTGCGCCTGCTCGGCGACACGCACCACCATGGGCTTGCCGGCGATGTCTAGCAGCGGTTTGCCGGGCAGGCGCGTGGAAGCGTGGCGCGCGGGGATGACGGCGACGAAATCGAGCACGGGGCGCTACACTTCCTCGGTTTCGGCGAGCTTGCGCGCATCGTCTTCCAGCATCACCGGGATGTCGTCCTTGATCGGGAAAGCCAGCCGGTCTGCCTTGCAGATCAGTTCCTGCTCGGCCTTTTTATAGATCAGCGGGCCTTTGCAGATCGGGCAGACCAGGATGTCGAGTAGCTTAGCGTCCATTGCGATGCTCCAGTTTCTTCATAATGATTTCGCCCAGTTTCGGGTCCAGTTGCGCGTTGACCGCCAATGCCCAGCAGCGCACGTCGGCCCAGGCGCTGCATTTTACCGCATCCTTCTCGGTCATCAGTATGGCTTCGGCATCGGCGAAATCCAGATCGGCCGGGATATAGGCGTGATGGTCGGGGAAGGGATGTGCGACGACGTCGAGGCCGAGCGCGCGCAGGTGATCGAAAAAGCGTTGCGGGTGGCCGATGCCGGCGATGGCATGCAGTTTTTTGCCATGCAGTTCCTGCGCTTCTATTTTGCGGGCAGGGTCGCGTAAATTGTAAAAAGTCTTGCCCGCCAGCGTCATCGCATGTTCTCCCGGCTGCGTCGTTCCGCCATTTAGCATCACCGCGTCAACATGATGCAGCCGGCATCGCGGTTCGCGCAACGGCCCGGCGGGTAGCATCAGGCCGTTGCCGTGGCGGCGCGCGCCGTCCACCACGGCGAGTTCGGCGTCGCGTTGCAAACGGTAATGCTGCAAGCCGTCATCGCTGATGAGGGCATCGCATTCGGGGTGCGCGCGCAACAACGCCTGCGCCGCGGCGACACGGTCTGCTCCTGCCCATACCGGGCAGCCACTGCGCCGCGCCAGCAGCAGCGGCTCATCGCCGACCTGGCGCGCATCGCTGTCGGGTCGCACTTCGCGCACGGCGGTGCTATCACTGCCATAGCCGCGGCTGACGATGCCCGGATGCTTGCCGCGCGCGTGCAGGAATTCCGCCAGCCATAGCACCAGCGGCGTTTTGCCGGTACCACCGACGCTGATGTTGCCGACCACGATCACCGGCACCGGCAGCTTGACCGAAGGCTTGAGGCCGCTGCGGTACAGCGCCCGGCGCAATGCCACCGCGCCACGGAACAGCACGCTCAGCGGCCACAGCAGCAGCGTGAGTGGGGTGATGCGGTACCAGTGGCGTTCGAGTCTGTGCATGGTTTTGAAATCTTTTACCGCAAAGGATACGAAGGACGCAAAGGAAAATCCAAGTACAAATCCTTAGTCACGGATAAACACCGATGCAATACGGATTGCCCATTCCTGGCCAAATTTTCATTCGGTTTTCCTTTGCGTCCTTCGTATCCTTTGCGGTTCAATTTTCAATCCCAATTGAACACCCGCTCCAGCAGTTCGTTGCTGACTTCCGCAGCCAGCCGGCGTTCCTGCCAGAAGGTGCGGCGCGCGGCGTCACCCAGGTGGCGGGCGTGATGGCTATTGTCGCGGCATTCCTGCCAATGCCGCAATACCGCCGCAGCGTCGGTGCAGATCGTCACTGCTTCCGCCAGTTCGCGTTTGGGTAAGTGGGTATGATCTGCGCAGCTCGTCGCGTTGCCGCCCGCCAGTGCTTGCCATAGCGTTTCGTTGTCTTCGGCGGCGAGATGGGCGGCAGTGCAGCAGGCGGCGACGGCAGGCAGCCACCTGGCCTGATCCGCCAGTACCACGCCTGCGGGCAATGCCTGATGTTGCCAGTACGACAAGCGTTGCGTGGCCTGGGGAAGATCGTCCGTGCCGCTGACGAACAGCAGGTCTTGCGGTAGCGCTTGCAGGAACGCATCGGCAAAGCGGCTTGCCGCTGTGCCGTCGTTGCCGTGCCACCACCACAGGTGGCGTTCGGCTGCGCCGTTGACCAGAGTTCTGAAAGTCGGCTCGACCTGTGCCGTGGTCACCAGAGTCAGCAGGTCGGCAATCGGCGCCTGCGGCGTGGTGCGCCAGCTTTGCGCCTGTTTTTCACTGGCCGGATAAGCCCGTTCGAGTCGCAGCGGCGCGGCAGCGGCAGTGCCGACCGCCAGCACGTGCTTGAGCGTGGAACTGGCATGCACCAGGTTGCGGCGCGGCAGGACACCAGCATAGATCATACCGAACGGCTGAAAGCGTCGCCACGCGCGTTTGATGGCACTGCGGTAATCGCACGGCGCGTAACCATGGCCGCAGCGATCAAGTTCGGTGAGCGCGTGCAGCAGTTCTGGATATTCGCGCTCGAAAGTGAGCACCAGGCGCAGGTCGAGGCGCATTTCGCGAATCGCGCCGGTGAGGGCGGCGCCCAGCCGGACACTCGCATGGTCGGCGCCGCTGGCGATCCACACCAGCTTGCCTTTTTCTCCCGGCGACTTGAGCCGCCCCCAGCGCGCGTTGACGCGCACGGCATTGCCCTGCCAAAGGTCGCGCAGATCGTGGTACCACAGGGCGGGAAGAAAGGAACCGTGGGGGTCTGAAAGCATGAAGGCAGGGATTGAGGGCTGGAGGTTAGGAGCTGCTTCTGCCCGATTTGGGCCCTAGCCCCTAATCCCCATCCCATTCATTTGCTTTTCGCCTGCGTGGCGAAGGTGACGTGGCTGTAACCGGCGTTACGCGCCGCTTCCATGACCCGGATCACCGATTGGTGCGAGGCGTTGGCATCGGCATTGATGACGATCACCGGATCGGCGTTGTTGCCGGCGGCGCGCCGCATTTCGATGCCGAGGCCTTCGCCGTCGGTGGTGGCGAGCGGCGTATTGTTGACCATGTAGCGGCCGGCGGCGTCCACCGCGATGTTGATCAGGTTGGGGCGATCCAGCGCAGGTTTTTCGGCTTCCGCCTGCGGCAAGTTGATCTGCATTTCGGAGAAGCGCGAATAGGTGGTGGTAACCATCAGGAAGATCAGGATCACCAGCAGCACGTCTATCATCGGCACCAGGTTGATTTCCGGCTCTTCTCTGAGCATGCCGCGACGGAAGTTCATTGCCGTTCGCCGTGCACTATTTCGATCAGCTTCACCGCCTGCATCTCCATTTCGATGGTGAGCGCTTCTGCCTTGGCGCGGAAGTAGCGATAGAAAATCATGCTGGGGATGGCGATGATCAGGCCGAAGGCGGTGTTGTAGAGTGCCACCGAAATGCCGTGGGCGAGGATGGCAGGGCTATTGCCGGTCGGCGTCTGCGCGCCGAAAATTTCAATCATGCCGATCACGGTGCCGAACAGTCCCAGCAGCGGGCTCATCGAGGCGATGGTACCGAGGCTGGTGAGGAAGCGGTCGAGTTCGTGCGCCGCGGCACGGCCGGCTTCTTCGATGGCCTCCTTCATCATTTCGCGCGGGTTCTTCACGTTCTTCAGGCCGGCGGCGAACACCTGGCCAAGCAGCGATTGCTGGTTGAGGCGCGAAATCATTTCGGCGCTGACGCCGCGCTGCTTGTATTCCTGGATGACCTGGGGGAGCAGATGCCTGGGCGCGATGATGCTGGTTCGCAACGACCATGCGCGCTCGCCGATGATGCCCAGTGCCACGACAGAGGTGATCAATAGCAGCCAGATCGGCCAGCCGGCCGCTTCAACAATTGCCCACACGCGCATTCTCCGCTTTTTTCTGAAGCGCGAACTTTAGCTTGACCTCCGTGTTTCGGCAAGCTGGCAAAATGTCGCAGCGTGTCGCAGTGCCGGATGTCGGCAACAGGTTTGATAACCAAGGGGCGATGGTAAAGGGTCATTGCAATGCGCATGATCGGTTGCCCACAGCATTTGTGGACAAGTATGTGCATATCGAGTTGATCAATGCGCTAAGCTGCCCGTGAATATGAAGTTTTATTGCCGGGATGAAAAATTGCGCTTTTATTTTTGTTAGTTAAAACAGTGCGATAAGACGTGATTGCGCGGCTACCGGGCAGTCGGGTGCGATGAGTGCCAGTGGCGGGCGCCGCTGTGCATGAAGGGTGGCGTGAAACACGCCCGAACACTGGTTTTGTGCAGGGTTCGGGCGTGGAACGTTGGTGGAATGGTGCTCAGAACTTCGGTTTTTTCGCGGCACTCTTGTAGCGTTGCACGCCGGAGAGGATTTCGGCTTTGGCTTCCTGCGTGCCCAGCCAGCCTTTTACCTTGACCCACTTGCCCGGTTCCAGGTCTTTGTAATGCTCGAAAAAATGTGCGATCTGCTCGAGCATGATCCTGGGCAGGTCCTGCGGCGACTGGATGTCCTGGTAGAGGTTGGTGAGCTTCTCGATCGGTGCTGCCAGAATCTTGGCATCTTCGCCGGATTCGTCGGTCATCAGCAGCATACCCACCGGCCGGCAGCGTACCACCACGCCGCTGATGAGCGGCACCGGGCTTAGCACTAGCACGTCGACCGGGTCGCCGTCGTCGGAGAGCGTGTGTGGAATGTAGCCGTAATTGCACGGATAATGCATGGCGGTGGACATGAAGCGGTCGACGAACATGGCGCCTGTTTCCTTGTCCACTTCGTATTTGATCGGGTCGGAGTTCATCGGGATTTCGATGATGACATTGAAGTCGTCGGGCACGTTGCGGCCGGACGAGACTCGGTCGAGATTCATGATCTGATTTTCACTGCTTGGTTAAAAGGGGCGCCATTATAACCGCGATTTCACATGCCGCCATCTGGGATGCCGGTTTCTGGCATCGTTCCCCCATGTTCGATCCGCTGTTGCCGCTGGTCGGCGCGTTGCCGAGCGCTGATTGGCCTGATCTTGCCGGTTATGAATCGTTGCGCATTGCCAGCGGGCAAGCGCCGGTCAGCGGTTCGTGTGCCGCGCTGCGCTTCGTCGCACAGCCCGCGAAAAAACCGAAAGCATTCGAGCAGCGCTATGAACCGCGCATCTACCTGACCGGCGAAGTGCCGACGCGGCTGGGCAACTGGCACGATCTGTTCAATGCGCTGGTGTGGCTGACCTTTCCCCGCGCCAAGGCGGAGATCAACCGTCGCCATTATCTGGAGATCGAGCGTGCGACGGCGTCCGCCCGGCGCGGCGCGGTGCGCGATGCGCTGACCCTGTTCGACGAATCCGGTGTCATCGTCGCATGCGGTGACGAGGATCTCGCCGGTCTGCTACGCGGATTCCAGTGGAAGCAATTGTTCTGGGATCGACGACAGGCGGTGCAGCAACGCATGCGCTTCTACCTGTTCGGCCATGGACTGTATGAAAAAGCGCTGTCGCCGTTCATAGGCTTGACCGGGAATGCCGTAATTCTTCCGGTAGCGGACAGCTTCTTTGCCGCTTCGCTGGTTGCGCAATTGCAGGAAATGGACGTAAGTTTGGCACGATGGCTGTCTACGGCGGAAAACCTCGCGCCGCGCTCATGGATGCCGCTACCTTTGCTGGGGGTGCCGGGGTGGACCAGAGAAAACGAAAGCGGGGATTTTTACGACAACGACAGGTATTTTCGCGGAGGGAGAAACCGCCGCGCCCAAGGGGAGGGGAAAGCGGGCGCGGCGGGGGAAGAAACTTACTCAATACGCCATTTGTAGGTATTGGCAAACATGTCGCCGCGGTAGCGTGGCGGCGGAGAGGTGGGGCGGCTTTGCGCATACAGCAGCACCGACATGGCCAAGGCCAGTACACAGGCGCCGGCCATTATCATTGCCGGATAGGCCAGTGCGCTGTGCAGGATGCCGATGGCGCTGGCGATGCCGGCGGCGCCAAATACCAGGGTGCCTATGCCGGACAGGATCATTGCATACAGAATGCGCTCACTCATGGTTCCTCCTTTATGGGGTGTTCCACTACCAAACTGTTCCCTTGGACGGGAATGAGCAAGGCGCGCGCCAGCTCGAAGGTATTGCAACGAATCAATGAGTTGCGTGGGTGCATGAAAAGAGGGTTGTCACCGTTTGGCGACAGTTGCCGATTATGCCTGGTCTAACTGGTTGAAACGAAGAAGCTTCGTTTCGTCGTCATCCGGCGACGACTACTTGGCCTGTTTGAACAAAGCCGGGTCAAGCTGGTGGCGTTGCAGCAGCTTGTAGAATTCGGTGCGGTTGCGCTTGGCTAGCTTGGCGGCCTGCGCCACGTTGCCCTCGGTGATCTTGAGTATCTGTACCAAGTATTCGCGCTCGAATTGCCGCCGTGCATCCTCGAACGAGGTGATCTGGTTGAGTTCGTGCTGGATTGCCTTCTGCACGAAGGTGGGTGGGATGATGGGCGTGGTGGAGAGCGCGACGGTTTGCTCCACCACGTTGTGCAGCTGGCGCACGTTGCCGGGCCATGCCGCACTGACCAGTAACTCCATCGCCTCTGGCGAGAACGAAGTGACCGGCTTGTGGTATTTCTCCGCCAGGCGTTGCAACAGATAGCCAGCGAGCAGGGGGATATCCTCGCGCCGTTCCGAGAGCGGTGGAATTGCCAGCGATACTACGTTGAGCCGGTAATACAGGTCGTCGCGGAAATTGCCCTTGGCTTTTTCTTCATCCAGGTTGCGATGCGTGGCGGAAATGATGCGCACGTCGACCGGGATCGCCTTGGTCGACCCCACCGGGCGCACTACTTTCTCTTGCAGCACGCGCAGCAACTTGACCTGCAAGGCCAGCGGCATGTCGCCGATTTCATCAAGGAACAATGTGCCTTGATCCGCGGCCTGGAACAGTCCTTGGTGATCCTTGGCGGCGCCGGTGAATGCACCTTTGATGTAGCCGAACAATTCCGATTCGAGCAGCGGTTCCGGGATGGCGCCGCAGTTGATGGCGATGAAAGGCTGGTCGCGCCGACGGCTGGCCTTGTGGATAGCCTTGGCGAGTAGCTCCTTGCCGCTGCCCGATTCGCCCTGGATGAACACGCTGACGTCGCTGGCGGCAACCATCTTGGCCTGGCTCAGCAGTTCTTCCATGGCGGGATTGCGCGTGATGATGTCGGCGCGCCAGTTTTCTTCGCCTTCTGCGCTGCTTTGCTGCACGGCACTGACTTTCATGGCCTTTTCCACTTGGGCAAGCAGCTCGTTGCTGTTGTACGGCTTGGTCAGGTAACCGAAGATGCCGCGTTTGGTGGCGGCGACGGCGTCGGGGATGGTGCCGTGGGCGGTGAGGATGATGACCGGCAGCGCAGGACTGGTTTTGTGGATGGCGTCGAACAAAGCGATGCCGTCCATGCCGCTCATGCGCAGATCGGTGATTACCACCTGTGGGCGCGCGGCGGACATGGAGGCGAGTGCCTTTTCCCCGCTGTCGACTGCGGTCACGGCATAGCCGGCGGCTTGCAACCGCATCGATACCAGTTGCAGCAGATCGGGGTCATCGTCAACCAGCAGAATTTTGGGTTTGTTCATTTGTTGCTTTTCGTCGTGTCCCGTTGAATCAGGCTTCGTTCCAGGGTGATCAGCGCATCCAGTTTTTGCTGGAGTATGTCCGCTCGTTTCTGTTCCTCTCTGGTTTTCGCATCGAGCGCCTCGGCACTTTCGTTGAGCCGCTTGTGTTCCGCGACGTGGGCATGGAGCAGCATGGCAAAATTATGCAGCGAGCCGCTGTCCTTGAGCTGCGGTTCGAGCAGGGCGAGGACGCGCGCGTCGTCACGTTGCGGATTTTGCGGCATACTCAACAATAACGCCAGTTGCAAGCGCAGCAGGGTGCTGTTCTCGCGTGTGTACGCCTGCCTGGTACGTTCCGAAGCGCGGGCGAGTTCCGGAGGCGACATTTTTCGCGCCGTGTCGAAATAAGCCAGCAGCATGGCCACGGTTTCGCTGTCGTCCGGTATTTCCTCGCCGGCAGCAGACTGCAACGTCTCCCCCGGCCTGGCCTGGAACGGCATCTGTACGGCATGGCAGCCAGCCAGCAGCATCAGCCAGGATAAGTGGATCAGTGCACGCTTCATGTCTTGCCATCCTCATGTCCGAGCGGGAGGGTGATGCGGAAGTGCGCGCCGCGTCCCGGGTCGTTGATAATTTCGATGCGGCCGTGATGGGCCAGCACGATTTCCTTGACGATGGACAGACCTAGGCCGGTTCCTTTCACCGGCCCGGAAGCGATGGCCTGGCCTTGGTAGAAGGCATCGAAAATCCGGTCTCGGTCTTCCGGCGCCACACCGGGGCCGGAGTCGACGATGTCAAGGATGCCGAAGCCATTTTCCTGCCACAGGGAGATTTGTATCTTGCCGTCCAGCGGCGAGAATTTGATGGCATTGGAGAGCAGGTTGTCGATGACCACGCGCAGCTTTTCCTCGTCGCCGTTGATCAAAAAATCCTGGCAGTCCGTTTCCAGTGACAGGTTCTTGCGCAGCATGGCGAGCTTTTGTTCTTCGGCCACCCGTTTCACCACCGTACCGAGGTTGAGCGGCCTGGTTTCGAGCTTGGTTTTCTGGTACTGCACTGCGCTGTAATTGAGCAGGTCCTCGATCAGCTTGCGCAACTGTACACTGTTGTCGCGCAAGATGCGCACGATTTCTCGCTGCTGCGGGTTGAGCGGGCCGGCCACTTCCTCGGCGAGCAGTTCGGAACCTTCGCGAAGCGCGGTGAGCGGCGTTTTCAGTTCATGCGAAACATGGCGTAGAAACTTGCCTTTCTGCTCCTCCAGTTCCATCAGGCGCAAGCGCAGCCAGTTCAGGCGGCGCGCCAGGTAAACGATGTCTTCCGGGCCGCGCACGGTGATTTGCGACTTGAATTCGGCGTTGCCGAGGCGACGGATCGCTTGGTCGAGCTCGCGTATCGGCCGCACGATCAATACGGTGAAGCCGGCGACCAGCAGCAGCGCCACCGGGATCAGGCCGAGCAGCTGCCAGAACACGATGCGCTGCGCTTCTTGACCCATTCTTTCCAGTGCGGCGGCTTCGTCTTCGATCATGTCATTGCTGTGAGACATGAGTGCCTGCGCCAGTTTGAGCAGAGATGGAAACTCGGTGGTCACCACGCTGACCTGCTGGGAGGTGCTGACCGGGTCAAGTAGCATGGTGGTGATCAGTTTTTCCTTGGCGGTGATGTCTTCTAGCAGCTTGCGCTGCCCCTCCTTGATCGGCAACGTGGAAAATTTTTGCACCGTTTGCTGGAATTTGGTGCGCACGAGCTGGTAGCTATCCAATTCGCCTTGGTCGTTGATGATGAAATACTGCTGCGCGAGCCGTTCCATTGCGGTGATGTTGTCGACCAGTTGCCGGCTCAGCTGTGATGCCTCCACCGCTTGCGACACCGATTCGTGGCTTTGGCTGGCGATGCGGTTCACGGAAATGGCGTTGTGCACCAGCGCCAGCATGAGCGGCAACGCCACCAGCGTGAAGCCGGCGAAAAGCAGCATCAGGAATGACCTAGGGTAGCGGAATGGCATGGTTTTCAGTGATATGAGACTGCCGGTTAGCATAACATGTCAGGGTCTGTTGGCTATCATCCGGCGAGATGCGTTGCCCGTTCCTTGCACTGCATCCCGATTCTCCCCGTTTGCACTCGACGCATGATGGTCAACTGACTCTAGTCCGCTGAGTTTGTGCGTGTTTTTATTATCCCATTGTTTCCCATGTGTCTTTTGCGGGCTCGTGCGGGAGCCCGGCTATGTTAAACTGGCAACCGCCAAGGGGAGCAAGGGAGGCTCGGCGTAATCATGATCAGAAAAAATCCGCGCGGCGATTTGCCGCTCATCCACGAATCCGCTTACGTAGATCACACCGCGATCATCTGCGGCAAGGTGATCGTCGGCGAGAACGTTTTCATTGGCCCTTACGCCGTGATCCGCGCCGACGAAGTCAACGAACACGGCGACCTCGAGCCAGTCACCATAGGTGCCAACTCCAACATCCAGGATGGCGTGGTGATCCATTCCAAAGCGGGCGCACGCGTGCAGATTGGCGAACACACCTCGATTGCGCACCGCTCCATCGTGCATGGTCCGTGCGTGGTCGGTAACCGCGTGTTCATCGGTTTCAACACCGTGCTGTTCAATTGCACGGTGGGAAATCACTCCGTGGTGCGCCACAACTGCGTGATCGAACATTGTGACCTGCCGGAAAGCTTTTACGTGCCTTCCACCACCAATGTCCACGACAACTCCGACCTGAGCACGATACCGAAGGTGACGGCTAGCGCGGCGGATTTTTCCGAAAGCGTGGCGCAGACCAACATCGAGCTGGTGCATGGCTACAAGAAATTGCAGAACGAATTTTGAAGGGAGCACCATGCGTAACATTGCTGCATTGATTCTACTTGGCTTGGCTGGGACGACGCAGGCCGCGCCAGAGGGACATCCCGGCACCGGCAAGGCGGCTCAGGCGCTGCATTTGCCGGACAAGGGCGGAGCGCTGCCGTACCGCGGCAAGGTGCTCGAAGCCATCGACAGCAACGACTATACCTACATCAGGCTGGCTACCGAAGAAGGCGAGCGCTGGCTGGCCGCGCCGCGCATCGCATTGAAAGAGGGCGCTATGGTGCGCTTCGGCGACGGCACGCTGATGAGCAATTTCTACAGCAAGAAGCTCAAGCGCACTTTCGACGCGGTGCTGTTCGTGAGCGAAGTCAAGCTGGATAAAGCGGGCGGCAAGAAGAAGTAGTTTACTTCCCCCCACTTCCGGGCAGCATGAAGTCGCCTTCTTTCGTCCATCTCCGCTTGCACAGCGAGTATTCCATCGTCGATGGTATCGTGCGCCTGGACGGTGCGCTGGACAAGGCGGCGGCGGATAACATGCCGGCACTGGCGCTGACCGACCTCGGCAACCTGTTCGGCATGGTGAAGTTCTACCAGGCGGCGCGCAACAACGGCATCAAGCCTGTCATCGGTTGCGACGTCTGGCTTGCCAACGACAGCGATGCCGACAAGCCGCATCGTCTGCTGCTGCTGTGTCAGTCGCGCGTCGGCTACCTGCGCTTGTGCGAGTTACTGAGCCGGGCATATCGGGAAAACCAGCGCCGCGGCCGTGCCGAGATAGACAGGCGCTGGCTGGCCGAAGGCAGCGAGGGATTGATCGCGCTGTCCGGCGCGCATCTTGGTGACGTCGGCCAGGCGCTGCTGGCAGGGCATGCGGAGCAGGCCGAGGTACTCGCTGCCGAATGGAATGCACTGTTCCCGCAGCGTTACTACCTGGAATTGCAGCGCACTGGCCAGCCCCAGGCCGAAGCCTGTGTGCAGCACACGCTGCGGCTGGCGCGCAAGCTCGGCTTGCCGGTGGTGGCCACCCATCCGATCCAGTTCCTCGATGCGGACGATTACCGCGCGCATGAGGCGCGCGTGTGCATTGCCGAGGGCTACATCCTGGCCGATCGCCGCCGTCCGCAGCAATTCGCCGCACAGCAGTATTTTAAGACCCAGGCCGAGATGGTCGAGCTTTTTGCCGACGTGCCGCAGGCGCTGGCCAACAGTGTCGAGATCGCCAAGCGCTGCAACCTTACCCTGGAACTCGGCAAGAACTACCTGCCGCGCTTCCCCACCCCCGATGGCATGAGTCTGGATGATTACCTCAAGGTGCGCGCTGCCGAGGGGTTGGAGAAACGCCTGCGCGAACTGTTTCCTGATGAAGCGCAGCGCGCCGCGCAGGCCGCGCGCTATCGGCAGCAACTGGAGTTCGAAGTCGGCACTATTGTGCAGATGGGTTTCCCCGGTTACTTCCTGATCGTCGCCGACTTTATCAACTGGGCCAAGCAGAACGGCGTGCCGGTCGGTCCCGGGCGTGGTTCCGGTGCCGGCTCGCTGGTGGCATACTCACTGGGCATCACCAACCTCGATCCGCTGCGCTATGACCTGCTGTTCGAGCGCTTCCTCAATCCCGAGCGCGTGTCGATGCCCGACTTCGATATCGACTTTTGCCAGGACGGGCGCGAGCGCGTGATCGATTACGTCAAGCGCAAGTACGGTTCGGACAGTGTGGCGCAGATCGCCACCTTCGGCACCATGGCGTCCAAGGCGGTGATCCGTGACGTCGGGCGCGTGCTCGACATGCCCTACAACTTCTGCGACCAGCTTTCCAAGATGATCCCGCTTGAAGGCGTCAAGCCGGTGTCGCTGAAAAAGGCACTGGAGCTGGAGCCGCAACTGAAGGAGCGCTACGAAGCCGAGGAGGAGGTACGCGAACTGTTTGAGTTGGCGAGCAAGCTCGAGGATCTCACCCGCAACGTCGGCATGCACGCGGGCGGCGTGCTGATCGCGCCGGGCAAGCTCTCCGATTTTTGCCCGCTGTATTGTGCCGAGGCCAGCGACAGCGTGGTGAGCCAGTTCGACAAGGACGACGTGGAGAAGATCGGCCTGGTGAAGTTTGACTTCCTCGGCCTGCGCACCCTTACCATTATCGACTGGGCGGTGCGTTTCATCCGCGCCGCGCAGCCGGCAGGCGAGACGCCATTCTCCATCGAGCACATCCCGCTCGACGATGCCGCGACCTATGCCTTGCTCAAGCGCTGCGACACCACTGCGGTGTTCCAGCTGGAATCTCGTGGCATGAAGGACCTGGTGCGGCGCTTACAGCCGGATTGCTTTGACGACATCGTCGCGCTGGTGGCGCTGTTCCGCCCCGGCCCGCTGCAATCCGGGATGGTCGATGACTTCATCGCCAGGAAGCACGGCAAGGCGCGCGTCGATTACATGCACGCCCAGCTCGAGCCGGTGCTCAAGCCGACCTACGGCGTGATCGTGTACCAGGAACAGGTGATGCAGATCGCGCAGATCCTCGGCGGCTACAGTCTCGGTGCTGCCGACCTGCTGCGCCGCGCCATGGGTAAGAAAAAGCCCGAGGAAATGGCCAAGCATCGCGATATCTTCGTGTCCGGAGCGGTCGAGCGCAAGGTCACCAGGGCACAGGCCGAGCACCTGTTCGACCTGATGGAAAAATTCGCCGAATACGGCTTCAACAAGTCGCACTCGGCGGCCTACGCGCTGGTCGCCTACCAGACTGCCTACCTGAAGGCGCATTACCCGGCGGCGTTCATGTCGGCGACGCTATCCGCCGACATGGATGACACCGACAAAGTGTGCAACTTCTACCAGGACAGCGTCGCCAACGGCCTGGAAATCCTGCCCCCCGACATCAATCTCGGCAACTACCGCTTCGAGCCGGTGAGTGCCATGCAAATTCGCTACGGCCTCGGCGCGGTGAAGGGTACCGGCGCGGCGGCGATCGAAAACCTCGTCGAGGCGCGCAAGCAGGGTGGCCCGTTCCGCGACCTGTTCGATTTCTGTCGGCGTGTCGACAAGCGCATCGTTAACCGTCGCGTGATCGAATCACTGATCCGCGCCGGTGCCTTCGACGCGCTCAACGACAACCGTGCCTGCCTGCTCGCCTCGGTCGGCGCCGCCATGGAAACCGCCGAACAGGTGAGTCGTAGCGCCAACCAGAGCGCGCTGTTCGAGCTCGACGACGAGGTGACGCGCGAGCTGGTGCTGCTGGAAGTGCCGACCTGGGGCATGCGCGAACGGCTGCAACATGAAAAGATGGCACTGGGTTTCTATCTGAGCGGTCACCCGTTCGAGGCCTACGAGCGCGAAGTGCGCCGCTTCGTCAAAACGCCGCTCGCCGATCTTGCCCCCAGCCGCGAAGCCTCGCTCGCCGCCGGTGTGGTGATCGGCATGCGTATCCAGCAGACGCGGCGCGGGCGCATGGCAGTGGTGCTGCTCGACGACGGCAGCGCGCAGGTCGAGGCGACGGTATTCAATGAACTGTTCGAGGCCAACCGCGGCCTGCTCAAGGAAGACGAGCTGCTGGTGGTGGAAGGTAAGGTGAGCGAGGACACTTACAGCGGCGGCATGCGCATCACCGTCGACAAACTCTACGATATCACGGGTGCGCGTAACCGCTACGCCAAGGGCATGCGTCTCACCTGCAACGGCGCGGCCAGCGGCCAGCGGTTAAAGGAGGTGCTGACGCCGTACCGTTCGCGCAAACCGGGCGAAGGCTGTGCGGTGTCGGTGCTGTACCGCAACGGCAAAGCTGCCTGCACCATCGAACTGGGCGAGGCCTGGCGCGTCAACCTGCAGGATAACCTGCTGCATACGCTGACCAACTGGTTGCATGAGGAAAATGTCAGTGTTATTTATGAACGTGTCTGAGACCGGCGTGCAACTCATCGACCAGTGTTTGCTGGATACCGTGAGCGGTGCCGCGCAGGCCAGCCCGCGCCGGCGCAAGAATCACAACTTCCATGCCGGTGATGCCGATGCCAGCCACCGCCTGCTCAACGCCATCGAGCCGGATTCCTACATCCAGCCGCACCTGCACGCCGACCCGGCCAAGGACGAAACCATCGTCGTGCTGCGCGGCAAGCTCGGCATCGTATTTTTCGATGCAGGCGGAGAAATCACCGGCAGCGCACTGCTCATGCCGGGCGGCGACACGGTAGGGGTGAACATCCCGCACGGCGTTTACCACACCGTGCTTGCACTCGAAGCGTGTACCGTGTTTTTCGAGGCCAAGGCCGGCCCCTACGTGCCGCTCGGCGATGCGGAAAAAGCCTCATGGGCGCCGAAGGAAGGAGAGGCGGGGACGGCGGAGTGGTTGGAGCGGTGGCGGAGAGTGGTGGAGCGGTGCGCATAGTGCACTCGCCGACCGGTTTATTGCTGTATTTCATCGCCTATGCTGTTGGCCCAGCGCAACGCTTCCATTTGTGCCGTGTTCACCTGATGCAGCGTGAGCGGGGAATGCCGGGATAGCTGTTCCAGTATTTCGCTCATGCCTGCCATATCGTTTTCCTCGAGTTTTTCGGTAAGCTTGAGCAGGTTGCCGAGTATGCCGCTGCGCTCAAGCAGGGCGGCGCGCACCTCGGGGGCGAGGTCGATGGTGGCGATGATTTCGGCGAGCGGCATGGACAGCAGCGTGTCCATCAGCGACATGATGCCGGTCATGAAGGCGTGGTCTTCATCGTCGCGATTGTGCCCGCTCATTTCCCCGGCAAGCAGTTCCATGAACTTTCCGCGCATGGCCGCCAGTTGCAGCAGCGGGTTGGGGAAATCGGCCTCGGGATTCTGGTTGGTGAACAGCAGCAGTTGCACCCAGCGCTGCAATTCGCGCCGTCCCAGTACGGTGATGGCCCGGTTGAGCGAGGTGACCTTCTGGCGCGTGCCGGTGGCTACCGAATTGGTCAGGCGCAGCAGGCTCAGGCCGAGGTCGGGATTGCGCTTGATCACTTGCTCTATTTCCGCCGTATCTGCGTCCGCCATGACCATCCCGAGCAAGCGCATCAACTCCAGTTCGGAATGCGAAAGGCGCTTGCCGGTGATGATGATGGGCTTGGCGTAGTAATGGCCCTGGAACAGGTCGAAGCCGAGTTCCTCGCACAGTTTGGCGGCGTCGCGGTTGTCTACTTTTTCGGCGAGCAGTTGCAGCGGCCATTGCTTGAGGGTGGCCACGACGTTGCGCAGGCCGCCGCTATCGATCTGCTTGATGTCCACCTTGACGATGTCGACAATGTCGAGCAGCGGCCTGCTTTTGTCCGAATAGGCGAAATAATCGTCGAGTGCAAGCGCGAAGCCGCGCTGCTTGAGCTGCCTGCAGCGCTCGATCACGGCGGTGCTGGGCTGCACGGTTTCCAGAATTTCCAGCACGACCTTGTCGGGCGGCAGCATCTCCAGGATGCCGTCCATCAGTAGGGTCTCGTTGACGTTGATGTAGCCCTTGAATTTGCCCAGCACAGTGTTGAAGCCGAGCTCGTTGTAGGCGATGGCGATGACGGAGGAGGTGGCGGCGATATGGTTGCTGAAGCGGGCGGCGTTGCCCTGGCCGGAGCGGAACAGCAGTTTGAAGCCGGCGAGGTGCTGCTGGCGGTTGAGGATGGACTGCTTGCCGAGGAAAAAATCATGCACGATGCCCAGCGTCATATCCTGCTCCTCGCGGGTTGACGGCCAAGTGGCCCGGTTGCGGCTACGCGCGGACTGCGCTAACTGTGTTTACTTCACATCCAGCGCGCTTGCTGCTTTTCCACATCAGTTGCGGTATGCCCCGCTAGAAAGGCAGGGTCACGTCCGGTCTGGCGGCAACGATGACACGGCGGAAATCTTCCTGGATGCGCTGCAAGGCCTGTGTATTGTCGGCCTCGAAGCGCAGCACGATCACCGGCGTGGTGTTGGAAGCGCGAGCCAGGCCGAAGCCATCGGCGTATTCGACGCGCAGGCCGTCTATGGTGATCACCTCGCGTGCATTGCCGAAGCGCGCGGTTTTTTGCATCTGTTCGATGAGCGCGTAGTTCTCGCCTTCCTTGAGCTTGATTTGCAGTTCCGGCGTGTTCACGGTATCGGGCAGGCCATGCAAAGTGGCGTTGAGGTCTGGCTGCTTGCTCAGATATTCGAGCAGGCGCGCGCCGGCGTAGAGGCCGTCATCGAAGCCGTACCAGCGTTCCTTGAAGAACACGTGGCCGCTCATTTCTCCGGCCAGCAGCGCGCCGGATTCCTTCATTTTTGCCTTGATGAAGGAGTGGCCGGTCTTCCACAGCGTCGGCCGACCGCCATGCTTCCTGATCCAGTCGAACAGGTTGCGCGTTGATTTCACGTCGAAGATGACTTCTGCGCCGGGGTTGCGCGAGAGTACATCGGCGGCGAACAGCATCAACTGGCGGTCCGGGAAAATGATATGACCGTCCTTGGTGACCACGCCGAGGCGATCACCGTCGCCGTCGAAAGCGAGGCCGATTTCGGCGTCCCCGCTGGCGAGCGCCCTGATCAGGTCTTCCAGGTTGTGCGGGTCGGAAGGGTCGGGATGGTGGTTGGGAAAATGACCGTCCACTTCGCAGTACATTTCGCGCACCGTGCAGCCGAGGCGGTGGTAGAGCCGCGGCGCGAACGCGCCCGGCACGCCGTTGCCGCAATCGACGATGATGTTCATCGGGCGCGCCAGCTTGATGTCGCCGGCGATGCGGTCGAGGTAAGCGTCGGTGATGTCGTGGGTGCGGTAGCCGCCGTTGCCCTGGGTCAGGTCGCCCCGTTCCAGCCGCTGACGCAGCCCCTGTATGGTGTCTCCGGACAGGGTCTCGCCGCCCAGCACCATTTTCAGGCCATTGTAGTCGGGCGGGTTGTGGCTGCCGGTTACCATCACGCCGGAACCGGTGCCGAGCTGGTGGGTGGCAAAATACAGCATCGGCGTGGCCACCTGGCCGAGGTCGATGACGTCGATGCCGCTGGCCTGGATGCCGCGCGCTAATGCCGCGGCAAGTTCGGGGCCGGATAGGCGCCCGTCGCGGCCGATGGCGATGGTGGTTTGCTTGCGCGCGCGCGCTTCGGAGCCGATGGCTTGGCCGATGGCGGCAACTGCTTCCGCGGTCAGCGTTTTGCCGACGATGCCGCGGATGTCATAGGCTTTGAAAATTTCTTTGGCTGGTATCATGGCGTGTGAGGTGAGCGTGATTTATTTCGGCTCGAATTGTCTCTGACTTTAGTGTGAAACGCCATCGAAAAATGCTAGCATCCGCTGCGGCAGCCAGTCGAAGCGCCCGGGAAAGGCGCCGCTGACGAAACCGACATGGCCGCCTTGCGCGGGGAACTCCAGGTTGACGCTGGGCGATACTTCGTGCGCATGCGGCAGGGCGGTTTGCGGCAGGAACGGGTCGTTGCGCGCGTTGACGAGCAACGTGGGCACGGCGATGTGGTGCAGCAGCGGTTTACTGCTTGCGCGCGTCCAGTAGTCGGCGTAGCTCTTGAAGCCGTGCAGCGGCGCGGTGACGACGTCGTCGAACTCGCGCAGGGTGTGCGCGCTGCGCACCGCGCCGGCATCGAACATTTTGAGCAACTCGGGATGGCGCGCCAGTTTGGCGAGGCTCTTGGGCTTGAGCGAGCGCAGGAAGTGCCAGGTGTAAAGACGGCTCATGCCGCGTTCCAGTGCGCTGCCGGCAGCGTGCAGGTCGAGCGGCGCTGAAACGGCGACTGCCGCCGTGACGATGTCCATCGCAGCGCCGCCTTGCTCGCCCAGCCATTTCAGCAAGGCATTGCCGCCTAGCGATACGCCCGCCGCGTATAAGGGGGCGCTGGCGGAGACGGCCTTGAGCCTGCACAGCACCCAGTCGATTTCCGCACTGTCGCCGGAATGGTAGGCGCGCGCCAAGCGGTTGGGTGTGCCGCCGCAGCCGCGGAAATGCACCACCACGCCGCGCCAGCTGCGCGCCATGACGGCATGCATGAGAGCGCGTGCATAATGACCTTGCGCGTTGCCTTCCAAACCGTGGAACAGCACCAGCAGCGGAGTATTGGCGTTGCCGTCCACCCAATCGAGGTCGATGAAATCGCCGTCCGGTGTATCCCAGCGTTCGCGCCGGTAGGCGACGCATGGCGGCCTGAGCATGAGCGCCGCATACAGGGTTTGCAGATGGCCGCCCGGCAGCCAGGCGGGGGCGCGATAAGTCGAGCGCGTCACGCGCCGGTCACTGCCCGGATTTTTGCCAGCACATCATCCGGTGCGAGCTGGTTCATGCAGTTGAAATGCCCGAGCGGGCATTCGCGCTTGAAGCAGGGGCTGCACGGCAGATCGAGCTTCATGATGTGCGCGCGTCCCGACAGCGGCGGGGTGAAGGCCGGACTGCTGGAGCCGTACAGCGCGATCATGGTCCTGTCGAGCGCGGCGGCGACATGCATCAGGCCGGAATCGTTGCTCACCACCAGCATTGCACTGGCTAGCAGGTCCACCGCCTCGGCAAGGCTGCTTTGCCCGCACAGGTTGATGCAAGCGCCGTTGCTGAGCTTGCGGATTTCCTCGCCGACGGCGGCATCCTTGTTTGATCCGACCAGCCAGATTTCATAGCCGGCGGACAGTTGCCGCGCCAGCTCGGCGAAATGCTTCGCTGGCCAGCGCTTGGCGGGGCCGTATTCGGCGCCGGGGCAGAACACCGCCACCGGCTTGGCCGGGTGCAGGTTGAGCTTGGCCAAGGTCGCCAGGCGCGTGGTTTCTTTCACCGGCAGGCTGGCGAGCGGCAGCGGGCGCGGCAGTTTCGCGCCGGGCGGTTCGGCCAGCGCGATGAAGCGCTCCATCATCAGCGGCAGCGCATCGGGGTCGAGCACGCGCACGTCGTTGAGCAACCAGGAGCGCTTTTCGCCGACATAGCCGGTGCGCAGCGGAATGCCGGCCAGCCAGGGAATCAGCGCCGACTTGAACGAATTGGGCAGCACGATGACCTGGTCGTAGTTGCGCTGCTTGATCTGCTGCGCGGTCTGCCAGCGGCGGTAGAGCTTGAGTTCGCCGTGGCCGAAGGGGTTGACGACGACCTCGCGCACCTCCGGCATGCGCTTGAGCAGCGGCGCGGTCCACGGCGGCGCGAACACGTCGATGGAGAAATTGCCGAGGCGCTGGTGCAGGCGCTTGAACAGCGGCTGTGCCAGCACGGTGTCGCCCACCCAGGACGGTCCGATGATCAATATGTTAGGCACGTGGTTTGTAACCGTTGAGGATGCCAAGGACGCAAGGTAGGATTCGGGGCTCATCCTGTGCGTCCTTCGCGCCCCTCGTGGTAAAACACGATAGGATCAATGGTGTGGCCGTGCGCCGCCCTTGAGCGTGTAGCGCGTGCCGCAATACGGGCACATCGCTTCGCCGGTCTGTTCGATCGGCAGGAACACGCGCGGGTGCGAGTTCCACAGTTGCGTGGCGGGCGTGGGGCAATGCAGTGGCAGTTCTTCCGCGCTGATTTCGATTTGGCGTTGGATATCGTTTTGCATGTTCATGCCAAGGTAAGCCAGTCGAGATGTGCCTGCGCCCTGCCGGTGACACAATCGAAATAGGCCTGCTGCAGGCGCGTGGTGATCGGGCCGCGCGTGCCGTTGCCGATGCTGCGGTTGTCGAGTTCGCGGATCGGCGTGACTTCGGCGGCGGTGCCGGTGAAGAACGCTTCGTCGGCGCTGTACACCTCGTCTCGGGTGATGCGCTTTTCGAGCACCGGCACGCCGAGTTCAGTGGCCAACGCGACGATGGTGTCGCGGGTGATACCTTCCAGCGCCGAGGTGAGGTCGGGGGTGTAGAGCTTGCCCTTCCTGACGATGAAAATGTTTTCGCCCGAGCCTTCGGCGACGAAACCGTCCACGTCGAGCAGCAGCGCTTCGTCGTAGCCGTCCTGCTCGGCCTCGCGGTGGGCGAGGATGGAATTGATATAGTTGCCGTTGGCCTTGGCCTTGCACATGGTGACGTTGACGTGGTGGCGCGAGAACGACGAGGTTTTCACGCGGATACCTTTCTCCAGCGCGTCCTTACCGAGATAGGCGCCCCACGGCCAGGCGGCGACGATGACGTGCACGCTGAGCGATTTGGCGGAAATGCCCATCGCCTCCGAGCCGTAAAAGGCCATCGGCCGTAGATAGCCGGATTCCAGCTTGTTCTGGCGGATCACTTCGCGCTGTGCGTCGTTCACCGTGGCCTTGTCATACGGCATTTTCATGGCAAGGATGTGCGCCGAACGGAACAGCCGGTCGGTGTGTTCGTGCAGGCGGAAGATTGCCGGGCCGCGCGTGGTGCTGTAGGCGCGTACGCCCTCGAACACGCCCATGCCATAGTGTAAAGTGTGGGTCAACACATGCGTGGTCGCTTCGCGCCACGGTACCAGCTTGCCATCGTACCAGATCACTCCATCGCGGTCGGACATCGACATCGCTCAAACTCCATCTGCCATTGCTGAAAGAGGTGCCATTTTAGCGTAATTTGCCCGCCGCGGTGCGATTGACCTTTGCCCATGATTCGGGTAAACAGGGCACGTCGATCAGGCGTGGAAGGCGGAAAATTGCATGAGCGGTGGACTCGGCAGGCTAGCTGAAAAAATCGAACAAAGGGTGGCGGATACCGCCCACTCGGAAGAAGATAAACTCAAGCGCAAACTGCTGCTTTTCGCCAGCGCCATGATGTGCTTCGGCATCATGTTCTGGCTGGCGATCTACTGGTTGATGGGATTGCAGTTCTCCGCCACGGTGCCGTTGCTGTTCCAACTGATCTGCCTGATGTCGATTGCGTGGTTTCTCAGGTCGGGCAGCTTCGAGCGTTTCCGCGCCATCCAGTTGAGTCTGTTCCTGTTCGTCCCCTTCGTCATGCAGTGGAGCATAGGCAACTACGTCGCTTCCAGCGGCGTGGCGCTGTGGGCACTGGTGGCCCCGCTCGGTGCGGTGGTGTTCCACGGCTGGCGCCAGTCGCTGCCGTGGTTTGCCGCTTACGTGGTATTCACCGCGCTTTCCGGTTATTTCGATTTTTACCTGATGCACGACCAGGTGGGCGGCGTGCCAGTGCAGACCGTGGCGCTGTTTTTTGGCATGAATTTCGCGGCCATCTCCACCATCGTGTACCTGCTGGTGCGCTACTTCGTACGCGAGCAGGAAAAGATCAAGGAACTGCTCGCCAACGAGCAGGCGCTGCTTGCCGAGAAAAGCGAGCTGCTGCTGCTGGAGCGCGACAAGTCCGAGCGGCTGCTGCTCAATGTGCTGCCGGCGCGCATCGCCAGGCGGCTCAAGGACGATCAGCGCTCGATCGCCGACGGCCATGCCGATGTCAGCGTGATGTTTGCCGATCTGGTCAACTTCACCAGGCTCACCGAGCAGATGGCGCCGGCGGAGATGGTGGACCTGCTCAATCGCGTGTTCTCGAACTACGACTACCTGGCCGACAAGTACCGCGTGGAAAAGATCAAGACGGTGGGCGATGCCTACATGGTGGCGGGCGGGTTGACCGGGCGCGAGGTCGATTATGTTGCCGCCATCGCCGACATGGCGCTGGAAATGCGCGACCTGATGGGGCAGCACCCGCTGCTGCGCCAGCATCATTTCGGCGTCCACATCGGCATCGCCACCGGACCGGTAGTGGCCGGGGTGCTGGGCAGCAAGCGCCTCGTGTACGATTTGTGGGGTGACACCGTCAATGTCGCCAGCCGGCTTTCCACCGAAGGTGCGCCCGGCGACATCCAGGTGGACAAGGCCACCTATCACCGCTTGGAGACGCGCTACGATTTTTCCGGCCCGCACCACATAGAGCTGAAGGGCAAGGGCGAGTTGGCCATGTACCATCTGCTCCACAAGAAGAGCGACGGCGGGCGCTGAACTCGGTGACGCCGTCGCGGACGGGCTTTCCGTTTCCTGTGGCAGGGGCGCGACCTCATGTTTCCTTTGACACTTCCTTCAATACTTCAACACTTCAAACTCGAATTCGCCGACGATGAAAATTGCAGTCTTGGGATTGGGCATCATAGGCAGTGCATGGGCGCAGAATCTGATCGCCGACGGCCACGAGGTGCGCTGCTGGAACCGCACCCCCAAAGATTTCCCCGGCTACTGCGCGGCCATAGCGGATGCGGTGGCGGGCGCGGAAGTGGTGTTCGTCGTCGTTGCCGATCCGGCCGCGGTGCAGTCCGTGCTCGACCGGATCCAGTCGCAGCTTGGCCCCGGCGTACTGGTGATCCAGTCGAGCACGGTTTCCGCGCAATGGACGCTGCGTTTTGCCGAGCAGGTGCGGCGCACTGGTGCGGAATTTCTGGAAGCACCGTTCACCGGCAGCAAGCTCGCTGCGGCGCAACGGCAGACGGTTTATTACCTGGGCGGCGATGCCGAGGTGGTGGAACGGGCGCGCTCCATCCTGGAACCCATCGCCAGCGGGCTGCTGCACATCGGCCCGCTGGGTTCCGCGTCGACCCTGAAGCTGGCGATGAACCTCAACGTCGCCGGAGTCGCGCAGAGCCTGTGCGAAAGTCTGACCTTGTGCCGCGCGGCGGGAATTTCCGATGAAATATATTTCGCCGCGCTGGCGCGCAATACCTCGCGCTCGGGCATTGCCGACCTGAAGGAGTCCAAGCTGCGTGCGCATGATTACAGCGCGCAGTTCTCGCTCAAGCACATGGCCAAGGATTTGCGCTTGGTGCTGGAGAGTGCCGATGAACTGGCGCTGACGCTGGAGCAGACGCAGCATCTCAAGGCTCTCTACGATCACGGCATGGCGGCGGGTTGGGCGGACGACGACTTCATCGGCCTGATCCGGATCGTGGAAAACAAGCCGTGAACGGCGGTTGCGCGTGATACCCAAGGAGCGGACGATGCAAACCTTCCTGATGTGCGAACCGCGCCATTACGAGGTGAACTACGTCATCAACCCGTGGATGGCGGGCAACGAGGGGTGTGTCGACAAAGTGCTGGCAGCGCGGCAGTGGCAGACACTTTACGATGTGCTGGCCGCCCGGGCGACGATCCGCCTGATCGAGCCGGTGGCGGGGCTGCCCGACATGGTGTTCACCGCCAACGGCGGGCTGGTGTACCGCGATCGCGAAGTCATCGTGTCGTCGTTCCGCCATACCGAGCGTCAGCCGGAGTCGCAGCATTTCGGCAAGTATTTTACGGACAACGGCTACCGCGTCAGGCGGCTGGATGGCGGCGTGCGGTTCGAGGGCGCGGGCGATGCCTTATACGATGTTCAGGGCCGGCTGTGGTTCGGCTACGGGCACCGCAGCGACGCCAAGGCCGGCGTCGAGCTTGCCCGTATCCTGGGGGGCTCCGTGATTGCTCTGGAGCTGGCCGATCCGCGCTGGTACCACCTCGACACGGCATTCTGTCCGCTGGCGAACGGTCATGTACTCGCTTACGCGCCGGCCTTTTCCAGAGACAGCGTCGGGCAAATCAGGGCGGCGTTCGGCGAGCGCGTCATCTGGGCGACGGATGCGGATGCGCACAATTTTGTATGCAACGCGGTGAACATCGGCGCTGATGTAATCCTGCACCGGGCCTCGGATGCGCTGAAGGCGGCGCTGTACCGGCATGGCTGCAACGTGATCGAGTTGGATATGTCGGAATTCATGAAAGCGGGTGGTTCCTGCAAGTGCTTGACTTTGGCTTTGTGACGGGCTGCTTGCCTCACTGCCAAGCCCGGTCCGGTTGACCGGGAGGGGGTTCGCGAGTACCATTCGCCATTTTTCCGGACCGCTCCAGGCCCGGATTGATCGGCTCAAAACAACAATGCGCAGCAAACTCGTCGCAGGAAACTGGAAAATGCACGGCAGCCTGGCGGAAAACCAGGCGCTGCTTGTCGCCGTGAAACAGGGTGTGGCCGGATTCGCCGGCATGGAGTGCGCGGTGTGCGTGCCTTATCCCTATCTCTACCAGGCCCAGCAGGCGCTGGCGGGCAGCGTGGTGACATGGGGGGCGCAGAACCTGAGCCAGCATGCCAAGGGTGCGTTTACCGGCGAAGTGTCGGCGGCGATGCTCAAGGATTTCGGCTGTCGTTACGCCATCGTCGGGCACTCGGAGCGGCGCAGCCTGTACGGCGAGAGCAGCGCGGTGGTGGCGGAGAAGTTCAAGGCGGCACAGGGCACCGGGCTGGTGCCCATCCTGTGCGTGGGTGAAACGCTGGAACAGCGCGAAGCCGGCGTGACCGAAAGCGTGGTGACGGAGCAGATCGATGCCGTGATCAACCTGCTCGGGGTCAAGGCGCTGGCGGCCTCGGTGCTGGCATACGAGCCGGTGTGGGCAATCGGTACCGGCAAGACCGCGACGCCGGAACAGGCGCAGGCAGTGCATGCCTACATCCGCGCAAAAATCGCCAAGCTGGATGCTGGCATCGCGCGGAACCTGCTGATCCTTTATGGCGGCAGCGTCAAGGCGAACAACGCCAAGGAGCTGTTCGCGATGAACGACATCGACGGCGGCCTGATCGGTGGCGCGTCGCTGGTGGCGGAAGAATTCCTGGCGATCTGCGCAGCGGCGCAGCGTTAAATTTGGAGTATCGATGGAAACTTTTCTTTGGATAATACATATCGTCGCCGCGCTGGCGGTGATCGGGCTGGTGCTGCTGCAGCACGGCAAGGGCGCCGATATGGGCGCGGGTTTCGGCAGCGGCGCTTCCGGCAGCCTGTTCGGCGCCAGCGGCTCGGCTAACTTCCTGAGCCGCACCACGGCAATTCTGGCAGCGGTATTTTTCGTCACCAGCCTGGGCCTGACCTACCTGTCGAATAGTAAGTCGACCCAGAAGGCGGGGGTGATGGCAACCGAAAAAACGGAAACCGCGCCGCAGGCGCCGGCCGTGCCTGCGGAGTCGCTGCCGCTCGATTCGCGCTCGAACGATATTCCGCGCTAGCGGATTAGGGTCTAAAATACGGCTTCATGACCGCATGCCGATGTGGTGAAATTGGTAGACACGCCGTCTTGAGGGGGCGGTGCCGCAAGGCGTAGCAGTTCGAGTCTGCTCATCGGCACCAATACATGTCCCGGGGATTTCGCTGCGCCCCGGGAGGTCAAACGGAATCCGCGTAAGTTGGTAACTTACGCGGATTTTTGTTTTGTAGCGTTCGATACGGTTTATTCATAGCCTGACCATTTTAGATCATCGAAAGATCCATAATCTTGGGAAGATTTCTCGGAAGAAGATCGCTTTTCTTGTTGGCATCCTGGCGCGGCCGAACTGCACATCATCGACTGCGGCACCGCGCGGGTACTGATGGGCATAGGACTGCTGCTGCGCTGGCACCATTGAATGTTCTTTTCCGCGCAGGCATCAAGTTTGCCCCCAATTTTGTCGAAATAGCCCTAGGTGGTGCTTAGTTGCCTGTCCTATCTGCAGGCTTGAAGGGCAGATTGCCAAATTCCGGAGGTTTTTAGGCGGGTGGCAAGTCGAGGAAATGGTGAGGCATTGGTGGCATAAGCTCAGCATGGGCAGCAAGCTGCACATCATGATCCAGGTGATGCTGCTGGTGGTGCTGATTTCCGCGCAATTCTGGATCATGGAGCGGTTCCGTTCGCACATCCTCAATGCTGCGGAAAGCCGCGCCATCGTCACTGCCGACGGCGTCATCAACGGCATGAACATGCTGATGCTGACCGGCGCCATCGGCAATCCCGACAACCGCAAGCTCTATATCAAGAAAATGAGCGCATCGGCTGGCGTCAAGGAGTTGCGCATCATCCGCGGTGCGCCGGTGGTGCAGCAGTTCGGCCCGGGCCTGCCGGAAGAACAGCCGCTGGACGAAGTGGATCGTCGTGTGCTGGCCGGCGGCAAGCTCGAGTGGATGCGTTTCGACGACGGACTGGGAAACCCGGAATTGCGCGTGGTGGTGCCATTCGTCGCGGCGCAGGATTTCCGCGGCACCAACTGCCTGCAATGCCACCACGTGCCGGCGGGGACGGTCAACGGCGCAGCCAGTGTGGTGCTGGATTTGCGCGAAGACTACGCCATGATCGGCAGAATCAACCTGCTGCTGTGGACCGGCCAGGCCGTCCTGCAACTGCTGCTGTTCTTGCTGAGCGGCCGGTTTATCCGCACCATCACCAATCCGCTCAAGCAACTGGAAACGGTAATGGGGAAAATCCAGCAGGGCGGTGATCTGGCGCTGTACCAGGGAGCGGATCTACATGTACCCGCGCGCCATCACAATGAGGTCGGCCGTCTGAGCGCCGCCTTCAACCACATGGCGAAAACCTTGCAGGAGAAAATGCTCGCCCTGCATGAAGCCAACGATGTGCAGCAGCGCTTGGTTGTCGGGATGCGCGAAGAGCAGGCGCGCCTGATCGCGCTGCTGTCGGCGATGAACCTCGGCATCATGTTCGTCAGCCGCGACAACAAGGTGATCCAGGCCAACCCCACCTTTTTCAGCTTGTGGCAGATCCCGCCCGCCACCGCACTGCCCGGCAGCGACATCAGCGGCGCGTTCGAACTGGCCGCCAGCAGGGTGATCGACCCGCCGGGATTCCTCGACAGTAACCCCTTGTGCGGGATGGATGGGCAGGAAAGCATGGAGGTGAAACTGGGGGATGGGCGCGTCATCCGCTGCACGCGTTACGACGTACGCGATTCTACCAACCAGCCCATCGGCTGGCTGTGGGTATTCGAGGATGTCACCCAGGAGCGGCTTTCGGCCGAGCAGATGATTTACCTCGCCGAGCGCGATGCGCTGACCGGCCAGTATAATCGCCGCCGTTTCCAGGATGACCTGCTGCGTTCCATAGCTGAAGCGCAGCGCAACGACACCGTGGTTGCGCTGTTGTTTTTCGATCTGGATGGTTTCAAGTACATCAACGACACTTACGGGCACAGCGCCGGTGATGCTCTGCTGATCCGCATCGCGTCCGAGATCGAGACGCAGGTGCGTCGCAACGAAGTGTTCTACCGGCTGGGCGGGGACGAGTTTGCCGTGATCGTGCCGAACACCGACCGGGAAGAGGTGATGGTGCTGGCGGAGCGCATTGTGCACGCCATCCGGAAAGTGCCTTTCCAGTTTGAGGGAAGCAACATGTACATCACCGCCAGCCTGGGCATCGGCCTGTTCCCGCTGCATGCCGCCACTGCCGATGAATTGGTCGCGCATGCCGATGCCGCCATGTACCAGGCCAAGGAGGCGGGCAAGAATACCTGGCGCATGTACCAAATCGAGCTCGACAGCGCGCGCAAGATGTTGTCCCGGCTGTCGTGGCAGAATCGCATCGAACATGCGCTGGAGGCGAATCTGCTGCGCCTGCATTTCCAAGGCGTTTACCGTCGAGACCGTACCCTGTTGCACGTCGAGGCGCTGGTGCGCATGGTGGACGAGGACAATCCGGAGTGCCTGGTGCTTCCGGCGAGTTTCATCCCGGTGGCGGAAAAGACCGGCAAGATTCTCGACATTGACCGCTGGGTGCTGCACGAGGTCATCACGCTGCTTGCCACTTCGCCGGCGATTCCGCCGATTGCGGTCAACATTTCCGGGCGCTCGTTCGACGATCCGACGTTGCCCGGCTACATCCGTGAGGAAATCCGCCGCAGGCAGGTCGATCCGTCCCGGCTGATCGTCGAGCTGACCGAAACCTCGGCGGTGGTCGATTTGCACGATGCGCAGCGCTTCATCGAGGCGCTGCACGAAGTGGGTTGCCTGGTCTGCCTGGACGATTTCGGCAGCGGCTTTTCCTCCTTCGCCTACCTCAAGCACCTGCCGGTGGATATGCTGAAGATCGATGGCCTGTTCATCCGCGACCTGCCGAACGACGAGCAGAACTGCGTGTTTGTCAAAGCCATCGTCGATGTGGCGCGCGGCATGGGCAAGATCACGGTTGCCGAATTCGTGGAGAACGCCAGGACGCTGGAAATGTTGCAGGACTACGGGGTCGACCGGTTGCAGGGCTTTTATCTCGACCAGCCGTGCGCCGACCATCCCGCCTTGCGGCCGCTGGGTTGAAGCGGCACATGAACTGCGTGACCGGGATAGTCGGCGGGATGTCGTTGCGTGTGTACCGTGCCTGGCAGGGTACACGCTCTACGGTTATCCGTTTGCCATGGCTGATCGCTTGCGCCACGCTGTTGTGCGTTTCGCTGGCATTGGCCGAGCGGTCCGGCCTGAGCGAAACGCTGTTAAGTTTTGTGGCACAAAAATATGGCATGACGGCGAAGCAGCGCCTGCTCGACTGGCAGGCGCTGGTCGTTGCCAGCAGCGCCGAGCCGGAGGCGGTGAAGCTGGAGCGTGTCAATCATTTTTTCAACCGCGTCGGATTCATCCCTGATAGCAGGCACTGGGGCAAGGAAGATTACTGGGCGACGCCGGTGGAATTTCTTGCCAGCGATGGTGGTGATTGCGAGGATTTTTCCATCGCCAAATACTTCACCCTGGTCGAACTGGGTGTGCCGGTGGAGCGGTTGCAGATCACCTACGTCAAGGCGCTGCGCCTCAACCAGGCGCACATGGTGCTGACTTACGCGCCGAAGCCGGGCGCCGAGCCGCTGGTGCTCGACAACCTGGTCGATGAAATCAGGCCCGCTTCCGAGCGCGCCGACCTCGAACCGGTGTACAGTTTCAACGGCATTGGCCTGTGGCTGGCCAAGGAGCGCGGCAGGGGGAGCCTGGTCGGCGATGCCACGCATATCGGTTTATGGCGGGACTTGTTGCGGCGGATGAACATTGAAATAGGGCAGCAATGACAGGCAAGATACGTGAGAAAGGATAAACGATGACCCTGCGTCGACAATTGCTGATAATCGTGGCGATCCTGTTCATGCTGATGTTTGTCGGCACTTTTGCGATCAGCCTGAGCGGCACGCGCAATTACCTGCTCAACCAGCTGGAATCGCATGCCCAGGATGCCGCAACTTCGCTGGGCCTGTCGCTGTCGCTGCACATGCGCAACAACGACCTGGCGATGATGAATTCGATGGTCGACGCGATCTTCGACCGCGGCTATTACCGCGAGATCGCGGTGGATACGGTGGAAGGAGAGCGGCTGATCGAGCGCATCCAGGAAGTGACGGTGGAAGGCGTACCGTCCTGGTTCGTGCGTGCGCTGCCCTTGGAAACCCCGCGCCAGCAGGCGCTGGTGATGGCTGGCTGGAGGAATGCAGGTACCGTCTACGTGAGCAGCCATCCCGGTTATGCCTACCGCGAGCTATGGCACAGGACGGTGGAAACCTTCTGGTGGTTCATGGGGGTGGCGGCGCTGGCACTGGCGCTGGGCATGCTGATGTTGCGGGTCGTGCTGCGCGCTTTGCGCGGCGTGGAGCAGCAGGCCGAGGCAATCAGCGCGCGCGAATACCTGGTGCAGGAAAAACTGCCGCGCACGCGCGAATTGCGCCGCGTGGTGGAAGTGATGAACAAGATGTCGTCCAAGATCCAGCAGATGTTCGAGGAGCAGTCGGCGCTGACTGAAAGGATGCGCAATGAGATCGCCAGCGATCCGGTCACCGGGTTGGGCAACCGCCATTATTTCGACGCCCAGTTGGAAAACCTGATCCAGGCACCAGAGGAATTTCACAGCGGTGCGCTGTTCCTGGTCGAACTCGCCGAGTTCAAGCGCTACAACGATGCGTATGGCTACGAGGCGGGCGACCGTCTGTTGCGTGAGGCGGCGGCATTGTTGCGCGAGGTGGCCGGCGGGAGTAAGGGCGTGTTGCTGGCACGCCTGTCCGGTGCGCATTTTGCCATGTTGGTGGACGGCCTGGAGGCGCACGGTGCGGAAGCGCTGGCGCAACGCATGAGCGAAGCGCTACGCCCGCTGCAACAATTCATGCCCGACGAGGGATGGGCGGTCGCGCAGATTGGGGCGGCTTTGTTCCAGGAAGGACAGACCTCGTCGGAACTGCTGGCTGCCGCCGACCTGGCGTTGCGTGCCGCCCAGCAGCGCGGCGCGCTGGCCTGGCAGGTACATGCGGAGGCGCAGCCGGCGCAAGGCTCCGGCCACGGCGCCGCTTATTGGCGCGAGCGCCTGCAGCAAGTGATCGAGAGGAACAGCATCCTGTTGCAGTTTCAGCCGGTCAGGCGTTGCAGCAGCACCGAATTGATCCACCATGAAGTGCTGCTGCGCATTCCCGGCGAAAACGGGGAGGTGCTGCCCGCCGGCAAGTTCATGCCGATGGCGGAAAGCCTGGGCCTTGGCGTCGCGCTCGATCGCTTGGTGGTGGAACGGTTGCTGGCGCGCTTGGATGACGTCGCGGATACCCGGCGCTATGCCATCAACCTCGCCAGCGAGTCCTTGCTGGATGTGGAATTCCTCAACTGGCTGTGCGCGCAGCTTGCCGCGAGGCCGACCGGCGTGCGGCGGCTCGCGTTTGAACTGCCGGAGTACGAGGTGATCGCCCACCTGGAGCACCTGCGCGCGGGAGTGTCGCGCCTGGTCGAACTGGGTTGTCGTTTCGGCGTTGATCATTGCGGCCGTGGTTTTGCCTCATTCGGCTATTTGCGCGCCCTCAAGGTGGACTACCTGAAAATCGACGGCGGCTATATACGCGGCATCGAGCGCAGCAAGGATAGCCAGTTCTTCGTCGAGTCGCTGATCAAGGTGGCGCACAGCCTGGACATCCAGGTGATCGCCGAGGCGGTGGAGACCGAGCAGGAATTCCGCGTGCTGCCGGCGCTCTACCTCGATGGTGCGCAAGGTTATTTTGTCGGCCGGCCGAGGGATTGACCCGCTTGCTCAAGATTTTTTCCGGGCAACCGATATATGTCTTGACTAGCCACCGCTAGCATCCCCCATCCAAACAATAGCGGCTTAACCATTTGGCACGGTTGCGTGGAGACGGCCGGCCTGATCAGATCGGAGACTATCATGATGCGAAACAAAACATTGGTATTGCTTGTCCTGTTTGGCGTTGCCGGCCTGGCGCAGGCGGAATTCAGGATCGGCATGACGGAGACGCAGATCAACGAGGAGGCGGATCGCCAGTTGAATCAATCCAGGGCGGGGAGGTCTCTCAAGGAGATCGTGCAGGAAGCCTATGACGCGCAACTGGACATGACGACGGTGACTACCGCCCTGGTGAGGGCCGGTGCCGACATGGAACTGGTGGTCAATGCCGTGATCAAGGTAGGCATTTCTCCCGAGTTGGTGGTTTCCGCAGCGGTCAAGGCCGGGGCGGACCGCGACGCGGCAGTGCGCGTCGCCATCGCCGCCGGAGCCGACCCGTCCAGCCTGACAACTGCGACTGCGGCGGGACACGAGCACAAGTAGGCATGCTATCCCGGCCTGCCGGGTTGCAACGGAAAAACGCCTGGCCGGCTTGACCGGCCAGGCGTTTTTTTAGGTTCATCGCGCCTTTCCGGGGAAGGCATCCTTGATTTTCAGGAAGAAGTAAGCTGAATCGCGGAAGCCATAGGCCATGCGCTTGATGACCTTGATGCGGTTGTTTACCCCTTCGAGGACGCTGGT
>JBFMAC010000017.1:0-38506 GCA_040756015.1 Pseudomonadota bacterium | reverse complement strand
GTCCTCGAAGGGGTAAACAACCGCATCAAGGTCATCAAGCGCATGGCCTATGGCTTCCGCGATTCAGCTTACTTCTTCCTGAAAATCAAGGATGCCTTCCCCGGAAAGGCGCGATGAACCTTTTTTTAGGCGGGGGTAACGAGGAGTGATTGGCGTGGGCATATTGGCCAAGATCAGGCGGATGTACTGCCGCGACAGCCTGTCGCTGCGGGAGATAACGCGGTGCACAGGATTATCCCGGAACACCATCCGGCTCGCGCAGGCTCCAATCCAATGGCCGTTCCACTTGCCGAGCACGCGTGCAGCTCTTGCGCTTGACATGGCCGGTTTTCATGGTTAGGATTCCTAACCATGAACTTCGACCAAGTCACGGAACCCCTGCATCGCCGCCTGGCCGAGGGTTTGGCCCGGCTGGCCGCGGTCGCACGTCAGCTCGACTGGTGCGCGGCAGAGGCCGCGGGTCTGTCGCCGACCCAGGCCGACATTCTGCGCTTCGTCGCCAATCGTCCGGAGGGCAGCCGGCTCACCGATGCGGCCGCGTACGCCGGCATCCGCAAGGCCACGGCCAGCGATGCCGTGGCGGCGCTGGAGAGAAAGGCGCTGGTGCGCAAGTACGCAGATGCTTCGGATGGTCGCGCGGTCGCCTTGAAGGCGACGACCAAGGGCAATCGGGTCGCGCAGGCATGGCCCAGCAGTTTCACGCCGATCGTGGCGGGCCTGACCGAGGCAGAGCAGGAGTCGCTGCTTGGTCTGGTGATCAAGATGATCCGGCAATTGCAGCAGCGCCAATTGATCGCGCCGCAGCGCACCTGCGTGACCTGTCGGTATTTCCGCGAGAACGTCGCTCCCGGCGCGAACACGCCGCATTTCTGCGCATTCGTCGGCGCGCCGATGGCTGATCGGCACCTGCGGGTCGACTGCGCGGAGCACGAATCCGCCGCCTGACGGCGGTTCTGCCGCCCCGCTCAACATGAGCGGGGTTTCTTTTGAGCTATATAGTTAGGAGTCCTAATATGAAAACATCCGCCACTTTTTACCATGCCGGTT
Organism: Pseudomonadota bacterium; assembly: GCA_040756015.1. Classification (GTDB taxonomy): domain Bacteria; phylum Pseudomonadota; class Gammaproteobacteria; order Burkholderiales; family JBFMAC01; genus JBFMAC01. Next base: position 37,459 of record JBFMAC010000017.1, on the reverse strand, counting down.
GCCCGGTCTGTGTCGCCGCCGGGCAGCCGTTTCACATCAACTTCGGCGCTGCCATTGCCGATCTCAAATGAGAAGGAGCCACCCATGAAAGCACGTATTCTGAGTTTGATTTGCGCGACCGTGACGACGACCGTGCTGGCGGCCGAGCCCACTGTCCCCTATCCAGCGGGTTACCGCGACTGGCACCATGTCAAGAGCATGGTGATCGAGGAGGGACATCCCTTGTTCGCTTCCTTCGGCGGCATTCACCATATCTATGCCAACGACAAAGCGATGAAGGGCTATCGGGGCGAGGGCTTCCCGGACGGTTCGGTGATCATCTTCGACCTGCTGGAAGCCGTGCATGATGGCAACGCCGTCACCGAAGGCGCACGCAAGGTGGTGGGCGTGATGCACAAGGATTCGAAGAAATTCAAGGCAACCGGCGGCTGGGGTTTCGAAGGTTTCGGCGGCGGTGATCAGGCCAAACGGGTTGTTGGCAACGACGCGGCATCCGCCTGTTTTGCCTGTCACCAGCCGCAGAAGGCCCAGGACTACATCTTCAGCCGGTTGCGCGACTAAGATGGTGCGTGGACCAGCCTGTATTGGGCCTGCCTGGCGTACCTCGCAATGGCTGAACACCCCGGCGCCCATCGATCTGGCGGCGCAGCGCGGCCACGTCGTGGTCGCCTGCGCCTTCCAGATGATATGGTGAAGGTGATGGGTTCCTCGTCCTGGAAGCGGCGACCCCGGCCCATCTGCTTGCAGAGGGCGTCGATGCAGTCCCGCTGGTAATCGCGCCCGGCGATGCGAGCGTCGATAGGAACAGTCAGAGGGTCGCGCTTGACCTAGGCGGTAGCGGCACGGCGTTCGAGGTCGTCCTTTTGAGGAAGGTCTTGACCGGGCGCGGGTAGGCCTCGCGCTGCCATTCCCAGAAGCGTATCTCCTGGCCGTTGGCGAGGAAGATGTAGGAGACATTGAGCTGGCGGGCGTAGTTCCTGGCCTGCTCGGCAGCGTCGGCGGGGTTGACGGAGAAGCGTTTGGCCTCGATGACGGCCAGGGATCGGCCATGGCGGTCGCACAGCACATAGTCGGCGCGCGTGCTGTCCGCCAGCACGACCTCATAGCGAACGCTGTTGCTGTCTTGCGTGCTCCATCCCTGATCGGCCAGTAGCGCGTCAATGACGACGCGCGAGAAGGCTTCGTTTTGCCCCATCCCTTCCCCCTTATTATTCCAGGCATTTTAGCGCGATTCCGTTTGGAAATATTTCGGAAGGAAAATCTAATTGGAAAAATCTCTTTTATATTAACATGGTAAGTGAGCACTTTCGCTACACATGGCTTGGGGTATGGGCCTAGACTCTCATATTAAGTGACAAAAATCTCAAATTAAATGACAGACGACAAGTAAACAGCCCACCCCTTGAAAAAAGCCGCTTCGACCACTATTATTAGCACTCCTTGGCGACGAGTGCCAACAGAATTTTGATTATTTATCAAAGAGGAGAACACAAAATGAAAATCCGTCCCCTGCATGATCGTGTCATCGTCAAGCGGCTCGAAGAAGAGCGCAAAACTGCTTCCGGCATCGTAATTCCCGATGCCGCAGCGGAAAAGCCCGACCAGGGCGAAATTATCGCCGTCGGCAAGGGCAAGGTGCTGGACGATGGCAAGGTACGTGCGCTCGATGTCAAAGTGGGCGACCGGGTGCTGTTCGGCAAATATTCCGGCCAGACGGTCAAGGTGCAAGGCGAGGAACTGCTCGTGATGCGCGAAGAAGACCTCATGGGCGTGGTTGAAGCTTAAAGAATTCGCAAATAACAGGAGAAAATTATGGCAGCTAAAGACGTAAAGTTTCATGATGCAGCGCGCGCCAAAATTGTCGTGGGCGTCAACATTCTGGCCGATGCAGTGAAGGTTACCCTCGGCCCCAAGGGGCGCAACGTGGTGCTGGAGCGTTCCTTCGGTGCGCCCACCATTACCAAGGACGGCGTGTCGGTGGCCAAGGAAATTGAACTCAAGGACAAGCTCGAAAACATGGGCGCGCAAATGGTGAAGGAAGTTGCCTCCAAGACTTCCGATGTTGCCGGCGACGGCACCACCACCGCGACCGTGCTGGCGCAGGCTATCGTGCAGGAAGGCATGAAGTTCGTCGCTGCCGGCATGAACCCGATGGACCTGAAGCGCGGCATCGACAAGGCGGTGGTCGCGGTGGTTGATGAACTCAAGAAAATTTCCAAGCCCTGCACCACCAGCAAGGAAATTGCCCAGGTCGGCAGCATTTCCGCCAACTCCGACACCGTGATCGGCCAGAAGATCGCTGAAGCGATGGAGAAGGTCGGCAAGGAAGGCGTGATCACCGTAGAAGATGGTTCCGGCCTCGAGGACGAGCTGGAAGTGGTGGAAGGCATGCAGTTCGACCGCGGCTATCTCTCACCCTACTTCATCAACAACGCCGACAAGCAGATTGCCGCGCTGGAAAATCCCTACGTGCTGTTGCACGACAAGAAGATTTCCAACATCCGCGATCTCCTGCCGGTGCTGGAACAGATCGCCAAGACCGGACGTCCGCTGTTGATCATCGCCGAAGATGTGGATGGGGAAGCGCTTGCCACCCTGGTGGTGAACAATATCCGCGGCATCCTCAAGACCTGCGCCGTGAAGGCGCCGGGCTTCGGCGACCGTCGCAAGGCCATGCTGGAAGACATCGCCATCCTTACCGGCGGCACCGTGATTGCCGAGGAAGTCGGCCTGAATCTGGAAAAAGCCACCCTGAAAGACCTGGGCCAAGCCAAGCGCATCGAAGTGGCCAAGGAAAACACCACCATCATCGACGGTGCCGGCGATGCCAAGAATATCGAAGGCCGCGTCAAGCAGATCCGCAAGCAGATCGAGGACGCCACCAGCGACTATGACCGCGAGAAATTGCAGGAGCGTGTGGCCAAGCTGGCTGGCGGTGTGGCAGTGATCAAGGTCGGTGCTGCCACCGAAGTCGAGATGAAAGAGAAAAAGGCGCGCGTGGAAGACGCATTGCACGCGACTCGCGCTGCGGTGGAAGAGGGCATCGTTGCCGGCGGCGGCGTGGCGCTCCTGCGCGCGCGCCAGGCCATCGGCAACCTGAAGGGCACCAACCACGACCAGGAAGCCGGCATCAAGATCGTGCTGCGCGCACTGGAGCAGCCGCTGCGCGAGATTGCCCACAACGCTGGTGACGAGCCGTCGGTGGTGGTCAACAAGGTGCTCGAAGGCAAGGGCAACTATGGCTACAACGCGGCAACCGGCGAGTACGGCGACATGGTGGAAATGGGCGTGCTTGATCCGACCAAGGTGACGCGCTCTGCGTTGCAGAACGCTGCTTCCGTGGCTGCGCTGATCCTGACCACTGACGCTACCGTGACCGAACTGCCGAAAGAAGAAACGCCGGCAGGTGGCGGCATGGGCGGCATGGGCGGCATGGGCGGCATGGACATGTAAGCCCAGCCGGCTAAGTCGTACGCTGCAACGAAAGCCCTGCTCCGGCAGGGCTTTTTATTTAACCCTATTTGCCGAATTCCTTGACGATGTGTGCTTGGCGGCGGCTCACCGGCAGCTTTTCCATGATGCCCTTGAGCATTACCGCCCAGTATTCGCTGCCGGACTCGGCGATTTTTTCGAAACCGGCGATGGCGTCTTTCGCCACCAGGCAGTTGCGGTGGATGCGCACGAAGCGCGCGCCGAATTCTTCCTCCAGGTTCGACAGCGCCTCTTCGATGAGGAATTCGCGCTCGTGCGTGCGAATAGTGACGTACTTCAATTCCGCCTTGAGATAAACGATGTCCTCCACCGGCACCAGCAATATTTTGCCGCGTTCGCGTACGCTCAGGTTGGTGCGCGGTTCCGGTGCAATTTCGCGCAGCACGTCGAGGCGTAGCGGCGTGATCGAGCGGGCGCGCGACAGCGCATCGAACAGCCGCCCCAAGCGGATCGGCTTGAGCAGGTAATCGATCGCGTGCAGATCGAAGGCGCGCAGGGCGTAGCTGTCATAGGCGGTGGTGAAGATCACTGCGGGCGGGTCGGGCAGCTTGCGCAGGTGCTGCGCCAGCTCCAGCCCGTCCATTTCCGGCATGCGGATGTCGAGCAGCACCAGGTCGACCTCCTTTTCCTCCAGGATATCGAGCGCGGCGCGGCCGTTGGCGGCCTCGCCGATGATTTCCAGCGAGACTTTTGAGGCGCAGTCTTCGAGCAGATCGCGCATGCGGTTCCTGGCCGGCGCCTCGTCGTCCACGATCAGGATGCGCAGCGCCTGTTCCTTCATGCCGCCTCCGCGGTCAGATAGGGAATGGTGATGTGCGCGCGGTAGGTGTTGTCGTGCAATGCAGTCTCCAAAGTGCCTTCGGCGTCAAACAGCAGGCTAAGGCGCTCGCGGATGTTGTCCAGCGCGAGCCGGTTGCCGGCATGGCGCGCGCCATGCGCATGATACGGGTTGTCGAGCAGCGCATGCAATTGCTTGCCGTCCCGGTAAATCTCGATGCGGATCACGCCGGGCTGTACCGACGGTTCGATGCCGTGGTAAACCGCGTTCTCCACCAGCGGTTGCAGCATCAGCGGCGGAATCAGCGCATCGCCCGGCATTTTGTCGAGATGCCATTCCACCTGCAAGCGCTCACCCAGGCGCAGTTGTTCCAACTCCAGGTATTGCCGGCACAACGCCACCTCGTCCTTGAGCACGGTGAGGCGGCGGTTGTCGGCCATCGCCATGCGGAACAGGTCGGCCAGGTCTTCCAGCGCGGCTTCGGCGCGCTTCGGCTGGGCGCGGATCAGGCTGAGCACCGCGTTGAGGCTGTTGAACAGGAAGTGCGGGCGGATGCGCGCCTGCAAGGCCTGCAAGCGTGCCTCTTCCAGCGCGGGCGACAGCGCGCGGCTGCGCAGGTTGAAATAGGCGAGCAGCGCCGCGCTCGCCAGCAATGCCAGGATCAGGTAGCGCCACCACGGTCCCAACTCCATGACCAGCCAGGAGCGGTTGGCCTCGGCAGTTGCCACCGCGATGGCCGCCTCGATCGTCATGACTGCGGCAACGCCGGCCGCATAAGGCAGGCGCTGCAATGCGCCGTTCAATGCGCCCAGCACCACCAGGCTGGCGATCAGCACCGGCTGCAACAGCGTCGCCTGTTCCACCATGGCATGCGCAACGCCAGACAGGGTGTCGGCCTGCGGCAGCGCGGCGGCCAGGCCCATTGCATTGCCGATCACCAGGACGCGCAGCAGCACGCCGAGGTTGCGGAAATTGGGCAGCGCGTAAGGGTAATGATTTATACTTGGCAACTGAAATTAAAACAAAATTGCGACGCGGCTAGCGTTGCATACCGTTCGGTTTTTGGCAAGGTTCACGCAGGGTTCACAACAACATGGCAGATTCCAAGCAAGCAGGGCAGGCCTGGTCCGGGCGTTTCAGCGAACCGGTGAGCGAACTGGTGAAGCGCTATACCGCTTCGGTCGGCTTCGACCGGCGCTTGGCAATCTTCGACATCCAGGGCTCGCTCGCGCATGCAAAAATGCTTGCCACTGTCGGCATCATCAGTGCCGATGATCTTGCCGCGCTCGAGCGCGGCATGGCGCAAATTCGCGGCGAGATCGAGCGCGGCGAATTCGTCTGGTCGCTAGACGCGGAAGATGTACACCTCAATATCGAGAAGCGGCTGACCGCCTTGGTCGGCGATGCCGGCAAGCGGCTGCACACCGGGCGCTCGCGTAACGACCAGGTCGCCACCGATATCCGCCTCTACCTGCGCGCCGCCATCGACGACGCGCTGCAACTGATCCGCGTGTTGCAGAGCGCCCTGCTCGACTTGGCCGAAACGCACGCCGGCACGGTGATGCCCGGCTTCACCCATTTGCAGGTGGCGCAGCCGGTCACTTTCGGCCACCACCTGATGGCGTATTTCGAAATGCTGCAACGCGACGCGGCGCGCCTACAGGATTGCCGCAAGCGCGTCAACCGCCTGCCGCTGGGCGCGGCGGCACTGGCCGGCACCAGCTACCCGATCCGGCGCGATCTGGTCGCGCAGGAGCTCGGCTTCGACGGCGTGTGCGAGAATTCGCTGGACGCGGTATCCGATCGCGACTTCGCCATCGAGTTCTGCGCCGCTGCGGCGCTGGTGATGACGCATCTGTCGCGCTTCTCCGAAGAGCTGATCCTGTGGATGAGTCCGCGCGTCGGCTTCATCGACCTCGCCGACCGTTTCTGCACCGGCTCCTCCATCATGCCGCAGAAGAAAAATCCCGACGTGCCCGAGCTGGTGCGCGGCAAGACCGGGCGTGTCAACGGCCACTTGGTCGCGCTGCTCACCCTGATGAAAGGCCAGCCGCTCGCCTACAACAAGGACAACCAGGAAGACAAGGAGCCGCTGTTCGACGCGGTGGATACGCTCACCGACACCTTGCGTGTGTACGCAGAAATGGTGCCCGGCATCAGCGTGAAGAAGGACGCGATGCGCGCCGCCGCCCGGCAGGGCTATGCTACTGCCACCGACCTCGCCGACTATCTGGTGAAGAAGGGCCTGCCGTTCCGCGATGCGCACGAAGCGGTGGCGCGCGCGGTGCGCCATGCCGAGGGGAAGGGTTGCGACCTTGCCGACCTGGCGTTGGAAGAGCTGCGTGCTTTTTCGCCGCTGATCGGCGATGACATATTCGGTGTGCTCACCCTGGAGGGCTCGCTCGCCAGCCGCGACCACATCGGCGGCACCGCGCCGGCGCAGGTGAAGGCGGCGATTACGCGCGCGCGCAAGGCGCTCGCCGGATAAGATGTAGTAGGGTGCATTCCATGCACCGCATCAAGTAACCATGTGGAATGCCATCGCTCACCAAATTGCCGCAACCACCGGACAGCCGTTCTCGATAGCGCGCAGAAGCGGTGTGGGCGGCGGCGACATCAACGCCGCCTATCGCATCGAAGGCAACGGCCAGCGTTATTTCGTCAAAGTGAATTCTGCCGCGCGCGACGACATGTTCTCGGCGGAAGCAGCAGGGCTGGCCGAAATCGCGCAAACGCAAACCATCCGCGTGCCGCAGCCGCTCTGCCACGGCAATGACGCTGACTATTCCTGGCTGGTGCTGGAATACCTGGACATCACCCGCAGCGGCAGCCCTGCTCGCCTCGGCGAGCTACTCGCCGCGCTGCATCGCGTCACCGCAAAACAATTCGGTTGGCATCGCGCCAACACCATAGGCGAGACGCCGCAGCCCAACGAGCAAACCAATGACTGGATCGCGTTCTGGCGCGAGCAGCGCATCGGTTTCCAGTTACAACTGGCCGCGCGCAACGGTTATGGCGGCACGCTGCAACGCAAAGGTGAAAAGTTGCTGGAAAAGCTGCCGGCCTTTTTCGCCGGTTACGCGCCGCAGCCTTCCTTGTTGCACGGGGACCTGTGGGGCGGAAATTACGGCTACGATGAGCACGGCGCGCCACTGATCTTCGACCCAGCGGTGTACTACGGCGACCGCGAAGCCGACCTCGCCATGACCGAATTGTTCGGCGGCTTCGGCGCGGCGTTCTATTCGGCTTATGATGCCGCCTTCCCGCGCGATCCCGGCTACTGCACGCGCAAGGATTTATACAACCTCTATCACGTTCTCAACCACGCCAATCTATTCGGCGGCGGCTATGCGAGGCAGGCGGAGGGGATGATAGAGCGGTTGCTGGCGGAAACCAGCTAAACATCAAGATGAGTCGGTATGGGTCGATTCTGGCTACACCTATAAGGCCACCTCTTGGAGCAGTGCATTCCTTTCTGCGAACGGCTGCGCACCAGCCAGTTCTGTAGGTCGGGTTACGCTATGCTAACCCCACCTACAAGTTTGTAGTAGAAGCAGCGCCGGTTAGCCGTTCAGCAGTTTCTGAAGCTCGCCCGACTGGAACATCTCGCGCATGATGTCGGCGCCGCCGATGAATTCGCCCTTGATGTAGAGCTGCGGGATGGTCGGCCAGCTCGCGTACACTTTCACGCCTTCGCGGATGTCCGGATTTTCCAGCACGTTCACCGAGTAAAAATCCTCGACCCCGCATTTTTTCAGAATCTGCACCGCCGCTGCGGAAAAGCCGCATTGCGGGAACTGCGGCGTGCCCTTCATGTAGAGCACTACCGGGTGGCCTTCAACCTGTTGCTTGATGATCTGCTGCGTGTCCATGAAAACCTCTGAATGATGGGTTGCTGGGATTGTAGTCTTCCGCCCCATATCGCTCAAGGGCGTGGTGCGCTACGTGCATCTATGAAGGGTACGTGGAACGCACCCTGCTTATCATGCTGTTTCGGGCTTGCCGCTAATCACTCACCAGGAATGGGCTATTTCAGGGGCTCCTTGAACCTTTCCGCCGCTCGCCCGCTCTATGCCGGCGAGATCGCGCGTGGAAAATATTCCCGTGTAGCCATGTTCGGCCAGCAAGGCGCGGCAGGAGGCGGCTTGATCGTAGCCGTGCTCGAACAGCAGCCAGCCGTCGGGGCGGAGATGCGCCCTGGCATTGCGCACGATCAATCGGATGTCGTCGAGTCCGTCCGGCCCGGAAGCTAATGCCTGCTGCGGTTCGAAGCGCAGATCGCCTTGGCCCAGGTGCGGGTCGCCGCTGGCGACGTAAGGCGGGTTGGAGACGATGAGGCTGAATTGTTCAGCACCCAGCATCGAGAACCAGTCGCTGTGCAGGAAACGTACACCCCCGCTCTCACCCAGGCCCTTTTCCATCGGGGGGGAGGGGGCTGTAGCCTGGAGCAGGCGGTCGGCATTTCGTTGCGCCACTGCCAATGCCTCGGTGGAGGCATCCACCGCCGTGACGCTGGCCTGCGGGCGCTGCAGGGCGAGGGTGATGGCGAGGATGCCGCTGCCGGTGCCGAGGTCGAGCACGCTGCACGGTTTGTTTTCGGGCAGCCGTGCCAGCGCCAGCTCGACCAGCAACTCGGTTTCCGGGCGCGGGATCAGCACCGCCGGGGTGATCTCGAATGCGTGCCCGTAAAACTCGCGTTGTCCGGTCAGGTAGGCTACCGGCTCGCCGCGCGCCCGGCGCTCGACCAGCTCGGCGTAGCGCGCCGCCTGCGCTTCGCCCGGCGTTTCATCGTCGTGCGCTAGCAGCCAGGCATGGCTTGCGCCGAGCACGTGCTGCAGCAACACGCGCGCGTCGGTGGCGTCTATGCGCGTGCGTGCCTTGGCAAGGGTGTCGCGAATGGAGGGCATCAATCTTGAACCGCTAAGGTCGCAAAGGGAAGGTCGAATTTCTCTTGCACCCCTTGCGGTGAAAGTTTTCACGCCTCAAAGCAGCACACGCTCGATGCCGCCGTGGCTGGCTTTGGCGATGTAGTCCGCCATCCAGTTGGGGCCGAGCAGGTGCCTAGCCATTTCTACCACGATGTAATCCGCCGTCGTTGCGGTGTCCTCATCGTAGCGCGACAAGCCCTGCAAACAGGCCGGGCAGGAGGTGAGGATTTTCACCGGGCCGCTACCCGGTAATGCGGCCATGCCTTTGGCGATTTCTTCCTGCTTGCGAAAGCGCACCTGGGTGGAGACATCGGGGCGAGTGGCGGCGAGCGTGCCGGCCTCGCCGCAGCAACGTTCGTTGAGCGACACAGGTACGCCCATCAGCTGGTTCACCACCTTGATCGGCTGGTGGGTCTTCATCGGCGTGTGGCAGGGGTCGTGATACATGTAGCGCGTGCCGCTCACGCCTTCCAGTTTAATGCCTTGCTCCAATAGGTATTCGTGGATGTCGAGCAGGCGACAGCCGGGGAAAATCTTGTCGAATTCGTATTGCTGCAACTGATCCATGCAGGTGCCGCATGACACGATCACGGTCTTGATGTCGAGGTAGTTGAGCGTGTTGGCGACGCGGTGGAACAGCACGCGGTTGGCGGTGCTGATCGCTTCGCCCTTGACCGCGTCGCCCGACGAGGTCTGCGGATAGCCGCAGCACAGGTAGCCGGGCGGCAGCACGGTCTGCGCGCCGACCTCGTACAGCATCGCCTGCGTGGCCAATCCGACCTGGCTGAACAGCCGCTCCGAGCCGCAGCCGGGAAAATAAAACACTGTGTCCGCGTCCTCGCTCAACTTGCGCGGGTCGCGGATCACCGGCACGATGGTGTCATCCTCCAGCCCGAGCAGCGCCCGCGATGTTTTCTTCGGCAGGTTGCCCGGCATCGGCTTGTTGAAGAAGTGGATCACCTGCGCGCGCAAGGCGGGCTTACCCACCGTGGCCGGCGGATGCGCGGTCTGCGCTTGGGTGAGGCCGAACGCTTTGGCTATTCCATGGCCCATGCGCTGTAGTTTGTAGCCCCACTCCATCATGCCCTTGCGCAGCAGCTTGATGGTGGCGGGATCGGTGGCATTGAGGAAGGTCATCGCCGCGGCAGTACCGGGATTGGATTTCTTCTTGCCCTGCTGGCGCAGGAAATTGCGCATGGCGATCGACACGTCGCCGAAATCGATGTCCACGGGGCATGGCGCCTCGCACTTGTGGCACACTGTGCAGTGGTCGGCGACGTCGGAGAATTCGTCGAAGTGCGCCAGCGACACGCCGCGCCGGGTCTGTTCTTCGTAGAGGAAAGCCTCGATCAGCAGCGAGGTGCCGAGGATTTTGTTGCGCGGGCTGTAGAGCAGGTTGGCGCGCGGGATATGGGTGTTGCACACCGGCTTGCACTTGCCGCAACGCAGGCAATCCTTGATCGAATCGCTGATGCGGCCGATTTCGCTTTGTTCCATGATCAGGCTTTCCGCGCCGATCAGGTTGAAGCTGGGCGTGTAGGCGTTGCGCAGGTCGCCGCCGCCCATGAGCTTGCCGCGGTTGAAGCGGCCGTGCGGGTCGATGCGGGCCTTGTAGTCGCGGAACGGTGCGATCTCGGCATTGTCGAGGAATTCCAGCTTGGTCAGGCCGATGCCGTGCTCACCGGAAATCACCCCGCCGAGTTCCCTGGCCAGGCGCATGATGCGCGCCACCGCGTCGTTGGCCTGGCGCAGCATTTCATAATCGTCGGAATTGACCGGGATGTTGGTGTGCACGTTGCCGTCGCCGGCGTGCATGTGCAGCGCGACGAACACGCGCCCCTTCAGCACCTGTGCGTGGATGGCGTCGCATTGTTCGAGGATGTGGCGGAACGCGCTGCCGGCGAAGATCTGTCGCAGCGGCGCGCGTACTTCACTTTTCCACGACACGCGCACGCTGTGGTCTTGCAGTGCGTGGAAGTGCGTGCCGAGGTTGTCGAGCATGCCCTGCCAGCGCGTGCGCACTTCCCCGAGCAGCGTCCGCGCCTGCTCGACGCGGTCGCCGAGCAGTTCTTCCTTGGGCAGTGCTTCGTCGTCCTGCGCCAGCGGCAGCTCGCCCCGGAAATATTCTTCCAGCGCATCCAGCAGGTTGAGCTTGTTGTGGATCGAGAATTCGATGTTGATGCGCTCCACTCCGTCCGAATAATCGGCCAGGCGCGGCAGCGGGATCACCACATCCTCGTTGATCTTGAACGCGTTGGTGTGCTTGGCGATGGCCGCAGTGCGCGCGCGATCCAGCCAGAACTTCTTGCGTGCTTCCGCCGACACCGCGACGAAGCCCTCGCCGCCGCGTGTATTGGCCATACGCACGATGGCGGAAGCTGCCGCACCGGCTGCGTCCGCATCGTCGCTCACCACGTCGGCAAGCAGCACCATGTTGGGCAGCGCCGTGCGCCTGGCCTTGGTGGCGTAGCCGACCGCTTTCAGGTAGCGTTGGTCGAGATGTTCGAGACCAGCGAGCTGTGCCTGCGGGTGGGCGTCGAGATAGTCCTTGATCTCGACGATGGCCGGCACCGCTTCGCGCACCATGCCGAAAAATTCCAGGCACACGGTGCGCGTATGGGCCGGGTTACGGTGCAGGATGAAGCGCGCCGAAGTGATGAGTCCGTCACAGCCTTCCTTCTGGATGCCGGGCAGGCCGGCGAGGAATTTGTCGGTGACGTCCTTGCCTAGCCCGCTCTTGCGGAAGCGCTCGCCGGGAATTTCCAGTACCTGCGCCGCGCCGCGCGGGGTCTTGCCGTCAGGGGCGTAGCGCGTGATGCGAAAGCGCGCCACCGCCACGTCGTGGATCTTGCCTAGGTTATGGTCGAGGCGCTCTACTTCCAGCCAGTCCGCATCGGGGGTGACCATGCGCCACGAAGCGAGGTTATCGAGCGCGGTGCCCCACAACACCGCCTTTTTGCCACCGGCGTTCATCGCCACGTTGCCGCCTATGGTGGAAGCATCGGCGGAAGTGGGGTCCACGGCGAACACATGGCCGGCCGCTTCCGCCGCTTCCATCACGCGCCGCGTCACCACCCCGGCGCCGCAGCGGATGGTCGCCACCGGTTGTGCCACACCGGGCAGCGCCAGCATTTCCACCGCACCCAGGCTTTCCAGCTTCTCGGTGTTGATCACCGCCGACAATTTATCCAGAGGTACTGCACCGCCGGTGTAGCCGGTGCCGCCGCCGCGCGGGATAATGGTCAGCCCCAGTTCGATGCAGGCGGCAACGATGGGCGCCACCTCTTCCTCGGTGTCCGGTGCGATCACCACGAAGGGATATTCCACGCGCCAGTCGGTCGCGTCGGTGACGTGCGACACGCGAGCCAGCCCATCGAATGCGATGTTGTCGCGGCGCGTCAGGCGCGACAACTGCGCCACGACGCGGCGGCGCAGCCTAGCGACCTCCTCGAATTCGGCGGCAAAGGCATCCACTGCCGCATGCGCCTTGGCGAGCAGGAAGGCAACCCGCTCGTCCGGCTTGTGACTGCGCTCCGCGATGGCGCGCAGGCGGTGGCGTAGCGCCTCCACCAGTGCTTCTCGGCGCACGCGGTTGCCGAGCATGTCGTCCTGCAGATAGGGGTTGCGCTGCACCACCCAGATGTCGCCCAGCACCTCGAACAGCATGCGCGCCGAGCGGCCGGTGACGCGCTCCGCGCGCAGCCGGTTGAGCGCGTCCCACGCCTCCGCGCCGAGCAGGCGGATGACGATCTCACGGTCGGAAAACGAGGTGTAGTTGTAGGGGATTTCGCGGAGGCGGGCGGTCATGGGGTGGGGCTGGGTCGCAAAGAGCTCATTTTACCGCATCGCGGCAGTGCCGGCCCAGGGAGTGCATGGCAGCAAGAAAGACGGCTAGCGCGCTTCGACCAGGATGTAGCCTCGGTTCTCCAGCGTGTCGAAGGTGCGCATGCCCCGGATGAGCGTGGCGACGGGCATCCACACCCAGCCTGCGGCTGCCGGATTGACGTCCAGCACCAGGAAGGAATCGGATTCGGCATCGTAAGCGCCCAAGGGGGAGATATGTCCGCCGCCTTGTTGGCCGACGACATCACGCTTGTAGTTCACGATCACGTAGTCGTCGCGGTGTTGGAGGTTTTCCACCAGATCGGCGCGAATTTGCTCCACGGATAACTTGTCATCAACGACGCGCAAGCGGGTGACCAGGCCGTGCGCTCGCAGCAATTCGTCGAACTGGCGCAACTGGTAGCCGAAATCCTGCACCGCTTTCCCTTGCAGGGTCACGGGTTCGCCGAGGATTTGCGCGCGGGTCTTTTTTCCTTTGGTGATGACGTTGTCTTGGGTGTAGCGGGGCATGGCCGGATCGAAGCCATTCGGCAGGTGCCGCAAATCTTCCGCGTGCAAACGGCTGCGGTCGCGCGGCATATCCTTATCCAGGCTATGCAAGGCATTCAGCACGATCGCCGCCGTGGTGGGGCCGCAAAACAAGGCATTGGATTGTGCCTCGAACTGGTTGGCCAGCAGCGCGAAGTCGGCCTTTGCCGTGGCGCGCGCCAGGCGCGCGATGCCCTCGTCCGAGGAGAAGGTGACCAGGCCGTTTTGCCGAGGCGGCGGATTTGCTTCTTGCGCCAGTGCCGGGGCAAGGCATGCCGTGGCCAGAAATATCGAGCAACAGAAGCGGGCGAGTAATGTCATGGGTTTTTCCAGGTTCTGAAGATATATCAGGCTTGGCAAGAGCTTATCTCAAAATCTGTTGTGCGTACGTCACCCGCGACCGGGCGGCGCTCCGTTGACGTACGCTCGCTACGGTTTTGAGAAAGGCTCCGGCAATGCCAGGCCCAAACTGCGCTATAGGCGATTAGCGAAGGCACCGACCTTGCGCAATATCCCCAAAAAATAGATTATGTCGGCTATTCATCACACCTCGATAAAGTGACCTTTCCGCGCAAAATTCAGGGTAGGTTCCTGACGGGAAAATACTGGTTTGGAAAGCCGTAATGAGAACTGGGCTTGATTCTTCCCCCCTCTTTCATGCCCGAATGCGGAGGATGATGCCGTTCACACTGGTGCTCATCAGTGCCGTGGTTGCTGCTGCGGCCTACCTGCGGGCATTGGATTTCCCGTTTATTTCGGATGACAACCCGTACATCCCGGAAAACGCGAAGCTGGCGGAGTTGCGCGTGGCTGAATTGTGGCGACTCTTCACGGAGCCGTACAATAGCCTTGCAGAGTTTCTTCCATTACGCGATCTTTCCTACTGGATCGATATTACGCTGTTCGGGCTGAACCCGTCTGCGTTCCGGGCGCACAATATTCTTTTGTACCTGCTTTGCCTGCCGCTGGTATACGCCATAACGTCTGCCTTGTGGCGTTATTTCAGGCCGGGGGATGACGCAAGTGCGCCCTGGGTGTCCGCGATTGTCACCGCGTTGTTTGCCCTGCATCCTGCCCATGTCGAGGCAGTGGTGTGGATCAGCGGACGCAAAGATGTGCTCTGCGGCCTGTTCTCGTTACTTGCACTCTGGTTTGCGGTAAATGCCAAGCGTGAGCAGGGGCTGTCCCCTCTCTACGCTGGCGCAGCCATCGTTGCGTTGCTGGCAGCGGCGCTTTCCAAGGCGGTGGCAGTGGCTGTAGCCCCGGTCATTGCTTTGCTTTGGCTTGTTTTCTGGCGGGATATCCCGGCGGATAAAAGACGCCTTTCCCTGTTGTTGTGGCCTATCGCCATCGTTTTGCTGGCAATAGGCGTTGCCATAATTTTTTCGGCGGCTGTTAAAACAAGGACGCCCATCTATTGGGGAGTCGAAACTATCACCCGGGCGTTGGGAATATTGGGAGGGTTGACCCGTATTGCTGTTAGCCCGGAAGACCGTCATTTCTTTTATCCGCTGTTCGAGGACCCGTGGTTCACGGCCATGGTTGCATTGGGGGCGGTAGTCCTGGTGGCCGCCATCGCAAGTGGCGTGAGGGGCTTGCGCAACAAACCTTCCCTGCCGGGCTTTGCTCTTCTTGCGTTTACGCTGATCTGCATGCCGTCCTTGCAACTCGTTCCTTATGCGCCGCCCTCGCTTATTTCGGACCGCTTTGTGTTCCTCGCGCTATGGCCGCTCCTGTTGCTCATTGTGATTTTGGCATGGCGATTGAAACCGGTGCCCTGCACAATCCTGTTGCTCATTATCGCCATACCATGGGTGTTCCAGACTTTCGAGCGGCCGGGCGATTACCGCAGTTTCGACAAGCTGCTCGACTCCGACATGCGCGCCTATCCTGGGTATTACATGCCAGCCCACTACAAAATCAACATTCAGGAAATAGGGACAGGTTCCATAGAGACTTATGGCGAGATACTCAGGATCGCAAAAAACATAAGCGATCCCTACGCCAGAGATATCATCAGCAGTCTGATTCAATCGGACTATGCTGTGTATGTTGGTGCCATGTCCAGTGGCGATCCTCGTGAAGCCACGAGGATCCTTCGGAATGTGGAGGTCAAACTCAGACAGCCTCCCGCCCAGATTTTGTGGAACACCCCCATGTACAACCTATGGAAGGACAGTCAAAGCAGTCTTTCGGCACAGTGGCAATATTTGCTTGAGAATTTCCCGCTTGATGAGTCGGTGCGCCATAACGCGGCCTTGTATCGATTGAATGCCGACAACTATCAAGTGCCGCAGTGAGTTCTGGGGCCGGAACAGGCTGGGAGCGCTGTTGTGTCGGTGGAGCGCAGGAAGCGCGCTGACGCCATGCCTGCGGGCTGGTCAGGCCGCGCCATAGGCGATGACCCAATAGCGCGCGAACTTGCCGAGCGCCATGAACCCCGTCACCCATAGCCAGTTGAGGCGCAGCCACCCCGCCGAGACGCACAGTGCGTCGCCGATCAGTGGCGCCCACGCCAGGAGCAGCGCCGGGCTGCCCCAGCGCCGCACTGCGTCCAGATACTTCAATTCCTTCTTCTGGGGGAACAGCCTGCCGATCAGGTAGGAGCTCATTCCGCCTAAGGTGTTGCCCAGCGTGGCCACGCCCAGCGCGGGCCAATACAGCTGCGGGTGCGCTTTCAGCACGGCGAACAGCACCGCTTCGGAGCCGCCGGGTAGCAGCGTGGCGGCGAGCAGGCTGCTCGCGAGCAGCGAAATCAGGGAAGCGGGTTCGTCCAAGACAAGGGGTTCAAATTAGCCATTCTTGGGCTATGGCAATGATTGCATGCCAGAAATCTCAAGAGAAAAAGGAGTGCGCGCCGGTTAAGAGGATGGCGCCTGCGGGCAATCTTGATTTCGATTGTTGGGGAGGGTACATGAATAGCAACGGGGGGTGGTGTTCCAATGGCCGGCTTTTCTGTCGCCGGCGGAATCCACATGCCCACGTGCCAGGCGTCGCGATGGGGAGCGATTCCCCGTCCGCAATCTACTATCCTATCCATTCCGGATTTTTCCGACGATGTCTGGGGATGGCGATACTTGACGTCATCCGGGCGGCGGCCGCTTCCCTGGAACCGGATGCAACGACCGATCTCACCCAGCTTCCGCTGGAGGTGTTGATGAACATCGAGGGGTACAGTGCCTCCAAGTTCATGCAAAGGATTACCGGGGCACCGGCCGCAGTCAGCATCGTCACGGTACAGGACATCAAGCCTACGGTTTCTTCGGCAGGTAGAGGTCGGTGATGCTGCCGTCGGCAATTTCGGCGGCGAAGAACACCGATTCAGACAGCGTCGGGTGCGGGTGGATGGTGAGGCCGATATCCTGCGCGTCCGCCCCCATCTCCAATGCCAGCACGGTTTCCGCGATTAGCTCACCGGCATTGACGCCGACCATGCCGGCGCCAATCAGGCGGTGCGTGGTCTTGTCGAATAGCAGTTTGGTCGCACCTTCGTTGCGCCCCACCGATGACGCGCGCCCGCTCGCCGCCCACGGAAACACCGCTTTTTCGTAGGCGATACCTTGCTGTTTGGCCTGGGTTTCGGTGACACCCATCCACGCCACCTCGGGGTCGGTATAGGCGACCGAGGGGATGGTGCGTGCATCGAAGGCGCCTTTGTGTCCCGCGATGATTTCTGCGGCAAGTTTGCCCTCGTGCGTGGCCTTGTGCGCCAGCATGGGTTCGCCGGCGATGTCGCCAATGGCGTAAATGTGTGGCACGTTGGTGCGCATTTGCTTGTCCACCGGGATGTAGCCGCGCTCGTCGACATTGACGCCCGCTGT
Organism: Pseudomonadota bacterium; assembly: GCA_040756015.1. Classification (GTDB taxonomy): domain Bacteria; phylum Pseudomonadota; class Gammaproteobacteria; order Burkholderiales; family JBFMAC01; genus JBFMAC01. Next base: position 20,069 of record JBFMAC010000017.1, on the reverse strand, counting down.
CTCGGCGCCGATCAGCTTGCCGTTGGGGCGCCGCCCCACCGCCAGCAGCACGCGGTCGTAAACTTGCGGCTGTAGCGCATTGTCGCCCTCGAAAGTGACCTTGAGGCCGTCTGCCTGTGTCTCGATTTTCGCCACCCTGGTCTTGAGGTGGATCGCTTCGTAGCGCTTCTCGATGCGGCGGTGTAGCGGCCGCACCAAGTCGGCGTCGGCGCCGGGAATCAGTTGATCCATCAATTCCACCACGGAAATCTTCGCGCCGAGCGCGTCGTACACCGTGGCCATTTCCAGCCCGATGATGCCTCCGCCGATCACCAGCAGGCGCTTGGGGATGTCGACCAGTGCTAGCGCGCCGGTAGAATCCATCAGGCGCGGATCGTCGTAGGGGAAGCCGGGAATGCGCGCCACGCTGGAGCCGGCGGCGATGATGGCGTGATCGAAGGAGATCGTTTTGGCGCCTTCCGCGGTTTCCACCTTGAGGTGGTGCGGCGAGGTGAACTGCGCGGTGCCATGCACCACTTGCACCTTGCGCTGCTTGGCGAGGCCGGCGAGGCCGCTGGTATGCTTGCCCACCACGGCGTCGTTTTTCCAGGCGCGCAACTTGTCGAGATCGATCTTGGGCGTGCCGAAGCTGATGCCGTGCTCGGCCATTTCCGCCGCTTCGGTGATGACTTTCGCCGCGTGCAGCAGCGCCTTCGAGGGAATGCAGCCGACGTTGAGGCACACGCCGCCCAGGCTGGCGTAGCGTTCCACCATCACCACCTGCTTGCCGAGGTCGGCGGCGCGGAACGCGGCGGTGTATCCGCCGGGGCCGGCACCGAGTACCAATACTTCGGCGTGGATGTCGCCTTTCTCGAATTGCGCAGTGGTTGTGGCTACAGGTCGCGGCGTCGCAGGTGCAGACGGCATTGCGCTCCCTCCCCCCACCGCGGGGGAGGGATGGTGTGAGGGGACAGTGGCTTCATTCACTTCCAGCAGCAGGATCAGCGTGCCTTCGGCAGCCTTGTCGCCGACCTTGATCTTCACTTCCTTCACCACGCCAGACTGTGGCGCCGGCACTTCCATGGTCGCCTTGTCGGATTCGAGCACGATCAGCGATGCTTCCTGGGCGACCTTATCGCCCGGCTTCACCAGCACCTCGATCACCGGCACGTCCTTGAAATCGCCGATGTCTGGAACTTTTACTTCAACGATATTGCTCATGTAATCCCTTATTCAAATCTTTTTAACCGCAGAAGCCGGGGGCGCAGAGAAAATCAAAATACTGTTCATGCCTTCCCCGCCTGCCATGGCACATAATTTTGTTATTGACGGATATGGCCGTCGCCGAGCACGATGAACTTCTGGCTGGTCAGCCCTTCCAGCCCGACCGGCCCGCGCACGTGGATCTTGTCGGTGGAGATGCCGATCTCGGCGCCGAGGCCGTATTCGAAGCCGTCGGCGAAACGAGTTGACGCGTTCACCATCACCGAGCTGGAATCGACTTCACGCAGGAAGCGGCGCGCGCGCGAGTAATCCTCGGTGATGATGGCGTCGGTGTGCTGCGAGCCGTATTGCGCGATATGGTCTATCGCCGCATCCATGTCCTTGACCACGCGCACTGCGAGGATGGGCGCAAGGAATTCCTCGTACCAGTCCTGCTCGGTCGCCGGCTTCATTTGCGGTACGATGGCACGCGACTTGTCGCAGCCGCGCAATTCGACGCCCTTGTCGATGTATATCTTGCACAGCGGCGGCAGCGCCCTGGACGCCACGCCCTCCGCCACCAGCAGGGTTTCCATGGTGTTGCAGGTGCCGTAACGCTGGGTCTTGGCGTTGTCGGCGATGCGGATTGCCTTGTCGAGATCTGCCTTGTCGTCGATGTAAACGTGGCACACGCCATGCAGGTGCTTGATCACCGGCACGCGCGCTTCCTGTGCAATGCGCTCGATCAGCCCCTTGCCGCCGCGTGGCACGATCACGTCGACATACTCCGGCATGGCCACCAGCAGGCCGACCGCAGCGCGGTCGGTGGTTTCCAGCACTTGCACCGCTTCCTTCGGCAGGCCGGCGGCCTGCAGTCCTTCATGCACGCAAGCGGCGATGGCCTGGTTGGAGTGGATCGCTTCCGAGCCGCCGCGCAGGATGCAGGCGTTGCCCGCCTTCAGGCACAGCCCCGCCGCGTCGGCGGTAACGTTGGGGCGTGCTTCGTAGATAATGCCGACCACACCCAGCGGTACACGCATCTTGCCGACCTGGATGCCGGAGGGACGGTAGTTGAGGCCGCTGATTTCGCCCACCGGATCGGGCAGCGCGGCGATCTGGCGCAGGCCGTCGGCCATGGATTTGATGCCTTTTTCACTCAGAGTGAGCCGATCCAGCATGGCGCTGTCCAGCCCCCTGGCGCGTGCCGCTTCCATATCCTGGGCATTGGCGGCGAGCAGCCTGGCGGTGTCGCGCTCGATGGCGGCGGCCATGGCGATGAGCGCGCGGTTCTTGGCGTTGGTGTCGGCTTTTGCCGTTGCGCGTGAAGCGGCGCGGGCGGCACGGCCAATGCCGATCATGTAGTCTTTGATATCCATACGATGCCTGTTGTGTAGGGCGGGTCAGCCTGGCGTGACCCGCGGCAACTTTCACAAATGGCGGGTCACGGCTTATAGCCTAATCCGCCCTGCAAATATTGAAACGGGATTTTACCTTGAAACCGCGTGTGCCGCTTTGGGCAGCGGACACAGGCGCAAACCCAGCTGCAGCAGTTCGTCCCATACGTCGCCCTTGCCCAGCCCCTTGATCATGCGATCCAGCCTGGCGGCATGACGCAGCGCATTCTCCAGTTGCCTGCGCGAAAAGCGCGGCAGCGCGGATTGCACTTGTGCCTGGCGCGCACCCCACACGCGCGCCGCGCGCATTGCCCGGGCCTGTGGCTGCCCCGCTTCGACCTCCCCCTTGATGCGGGCGAGCGCGCGAATTTCCTCGCTCATTGCCCACAGCACTAGCGGCGGTGCCACGCCTTCCCCCTCCAGCCCTTCCAGCACGCGCACCAGGTGCAGCGCATCGCCGGCGAGCAGGATTTCTCCGAGTTTGTACACATCGTAGCGCGCGACGTCGAGCACCGCGTCCTTCACCGCGCCGAATTCCAGCCTGCCCTGCGGGAACAGCAGCGCGAGTTTCTGCACTTCCTGGAACGCCGCAAGCAGGTTGCCCTCGACACGGTCGGAGATGAATTCCAGTGTTTCGCGGGAAGCTTCCTGCCCCTGTTGCGCGAGGCGCCCGGCAATCCACTGCGGCAGACGCGCGCGCTCCACCGGTTTTGCTTCGACCAGCACGCCGCTTTGCTCCAGCGTTTCGAACCAACCGGCCTTTTGCGCCTTCCAGTCCGTTTCCGGCAATGCGATCAGCGTCACCGTGTCTGCCGGCAGCACCGCGCAGAATGCTTCCAGCGCCTTGGCACCTTCTACGCCGGGCTTGCCGTTGGGGATGCGCAGTTCGAGCAAGCGCTTGCTGGAGAACAGCGACAGGCTGGCGCCACTTGCCATGAGCCGCCCCCAGTCGAAACCGGATTCGATCACCAGCACCTCGCGCTCGTCGTGACCTTTGGCACGGGCCTTCTGGCGGATGCGATCCTGTGCTTCCAGCGCCAGCAGCGGCTCGTCGCCGAATACGGTATAGAGCGGCTTGAGGTCGCGCGCCAGGTGCGGCGCCAGCTGCTCGCTGTCAATTTTCATGGCTCAGCCTGGCTGCGGCGATGCGATGCAGCATCTGCTGTACGGCGTCGGCTTGCATGTCGCGGTAGAGCAGCGCCTCTTCGGATTCCTTGGCGAGGATTTGCGCGTCGTCATACGAAAAATCGCGCTTGATGCTGATCTCCCCGCCGGGAATGTAGTCGTGCCCCTTGCCGTCGTCGAGGTGGAAGGCAACGTGGTAGTAGAGCTGGAATTCGCGCACCTTGCCGCCGCCGGACAGCGACAGGATACGCTTGTCGCGTGCCTCACTCGCGATATGCAGCACGGCTTGCGCCTCTGTGGGGTCATTCACGATGCGCGCGTTGCTGCTGCCTTCAAGGGCACGCTTCAATTCTGCGACAAAGCTGGAATTTTCCGCTCCCGCCACGTGGATGGAATCGAACGGCAGCAGTGCGGTGCCGCGCAAATGGAAGCCGCAGCCGGCAAGCAGCAGGAGCAAGACGAAGGTGGCGTGGGCAGCAAGTACGCGCATGGTGGTCATGTCACCACGTTGACCAGGCGGCCCGGCACCACCACGATTTTTTTCGCAGCCGCCCCGTTGAGCTGTTTCTGCACCACCTCGGAAGTAAGCGCAAGTTGCTCGATGGCGGCCTTGTCCGCATTGTTCGGCACGCGCAGACTGCCGCGCAGCTTGCCGTTGATCTGCACCACCAGTTCGATTTCGTCCTGCACCAATGCTTCGTCGAGCGGCTCCGGCCACGGTGCATGCAGGATGTCGTCGCCGTAGCCCAGCTCGCGCCACAGCGCCTGCGCAATGTGCGGCGTAATGGGGGAGAGCAGACGCAGCAGGATGGACAGCGCCTCGTTGACCACTGCGCGGCTGCTCGCGTCCTTGCCGGATTTCTCCAGCGCATTGATCATCTTCATCGTAGCGGAAACCACGGTGTTGAACTGGAAGCGCCCCATGTCGTAATTGGCCTGGCGCAAGGCCAGATGAATTTCGCGGCGCAGCGTCTTGGCATCGCCAGAAAGATGACTGAGGTCATGTTGCTCCTTGCCGATGCCCTCGAATCCGGCAGCGAACGCCCACACGCGCTTGAGGAAGCGGTACGCGCCTTCCACGCCGGAATCGCTCCATTCCAGGGTCTGTTCCGGGGGGGCGGCGAACATCATGAACAGGCGCGCGGTGTCGGCGCCATAACGTTCGATCAGCGCCTGCGGGTCCACGCCATTCAGCTTGGATTTCGACATGGTGCCGATGCCCTGATAGTCCACCGCCGAACCGTCACTGACCAGTCTTGCGCCGGTGATGCGGCCGTCCTCGTCCTTCACCATCTCCACCTCGTCGGGCGGGAAGTACTGGATGCCGCCCTGGTCGGTGCGGCGCGAGAAGATGTGGTTGAGCACCATGCCCTGCGTGAGCAGGTTGGCGAACGGTTCATCGTAGTTGACCAGCTTGAGGTCGCGCATCACCTTGCTCCAGAAGCGCGAATACAGCAGATGCAGGATGGCGTGCTCGATGCCGCCGATGTACTGGTCTACCGGCATCCAGTGGTTGGTCTCGTCGTCCACCATGGCATCGTTCCTGAAACCGCTGGCGTAGCGTGCGTAGTACCAGGAGGAATCCACGAAGGTATCCATGGTGTCGGTTTCGCGGCGCGCCGGGTGGCCGCACTTCGGGCAGGTGCAGTTCAAAAAGTCTGGGCGCTTCAGTAGCGGGTTGCCGGAACCGTCCGGCACGCAGTCCTCGGGCAGCACCACTGGCAACTGGCCGTCCGGTACGGGAACGTCTCCGCAGCGATCGCAGTGGATGATGGGGATGGGGCAACCCCAGTAACGCTGGCGGGAGATTCCCCAGTCACGCAGACGCCATTGCACCCGCTTGTCACCGAGGCTCATCGCCTTGAGGTCGGCAGCGATGGTCTCCACCGCCTGCTGGTGATTGAGGCCATCGTACTTGCCCGAGTGGATGCAGACGCCGTTCTCTTTGTCCGCGTACCATTCTTGCCAGGCGTCGGTGGAAAAGGTCTTGCCGGGAATGGCGATGCTCTGCTTGATCGGCAGACCATATTTCCTGGCAAAGTGGAAGTCGCGTTCGTCATGCGCCGGCACCGCCATCACCGCGCCTTCACCATAGCCCATCAATACATAGTTGCCGACCCATACCGGCACCGGTTCGCCAGTGAGCGGGTGGATGACCTTGAGGCCGGTGTCCACCCCTTCCTTTTCCATGGTGGCAAGGTCGGCTTCCATCACCGACACGTGCTTGCACTTCTCGACGAAGGACGCGACTCGGGCGTTGTTCTTCGCGGCATGCGCCGCCAGCGGATGTTCGGCGGCGACGGCGACGAAGGTCACGCCCATGATGGTGTCGGCGCGCGTGGTGTAGACCCACAGGCGGCCGTCGTTGATGGCTTTGCCATCTTCCTTGATGTCATGCGGGAAGGCGAAGCGCACCCCATGGCTCTTGCCGATCCAGTTGGCCTGCATGGTCTTGACGCGCTCGGGCCAGCCGGGCAGTTTGTCCAGGTCAGCCAGCAGTTCTTCCGCATACTGGGTGATGCCGAGATAGTAGCCGGGTATCTCGCGTTTTTCCACCAGCGCCCCGGTGCGCCAGCCGCGACCCTCGATCACCTGCTCATTGGCCAACACCGTCTGATCCACCGGATCCCAGTTCACGGTCTGCGTCTTTTTGTAGGCGATCCCCTTTTCCAGCATGCGCAGGAACAGCCACTGGTTCCATTTGTAGTAATCGGGCTGGCAGGTGGCCAGTTCGCGCGACCAGTCTATGCCCAGGCCCAGACTCTTCAGTTGCTGGCGCATGTAGGCGATGTTGTCGTAGGTCCACCGGGCCGGCGGCACCCTGTTCTGGATCGCGGCGTTTTCGGCCGGCAAACCAAAAGCGTCCCAGCCCATCGGTTGCAGCACGCTGTAGCCGCGCATCTTGTGCCAGCGGGCGAGCACGTCGCCTATGGTATAGTTGCGCACGTGCCCCATGTGCAGCTTGCCGGACGGGTATGGGAACATCGACAGGCAATAATATTTTGGCTTGCCATCTTCTTTTCTGGCGCGGAAGGCTTGCGTGGTTTCCCAGTGCTGTTGCGCTTGTTGTTCGATTTCTGTGGGCTGGTAGTGCTTTTGCATAAAACCGTTTTCCGGACTGGCTGTGTTTGCTGGATAGGCTAAGGCCGGGATTATACAAGAACGGGCTTGCTTTCCGGGGAGGGCCATGAAAGCGCTGTTATTTTCCCTGCTGTTGATTTTTTCCTTGCCGCTGCATGCTGCGCCGGGGGCGATGGTGGAAGCGGTGCAAATGCCGGTCTGGCTGGAACGCCCCGGCTCGCTCAAGCCGCTGGCTGCCGGCACCGTGCTCCGGGACGGCGACGTGCTGCGCACCGGCAGCAAGGCGCACGTATTGCTGAGGCTGGGCGAGGGCAGCACGGTCAAGCTCGGCGAGAATGCCCGCTTCGTGCTGGAAAGCGTGACTATGCGCAAGGCTGGCGACAACCTGTTGTTCAGCGCCGCGATGCACGTGATGCGCGGCGCATTCCGCTTCACTACCCAGGCATTGCTGAAGTTGAAGAGCGAGCGCGATGTGCGCGTGCGTTTTTCCGCAATCACCGCAGGCATCCGCGGCACCGATGTGTGGGGCAAATCCAGCGACGAAAAAGACGTGGTGTGCCTGCTCGAAGGCGGCATCAGCGTGACGCACGACAACGGTGAAACCGTGATGATGAACCAGGCGATGTCGTTTTATGTGGCGCCGAAAAACGTGCCGCCTCTACCGGTGGCGCCGGTGCCGCCGGAAAAAATCAAGGAGTGGGCACAGGAAACCGAGATTCAGACCGGCCAGGGAATTACCCGTGCCGGCGGCAAGTGGAAAGTGTATCTTGCTGCCGCCGGCAGTCAGGCGGATGCGCTCGCCATTTACGATCAGTTGCGCGAGGAGGGTTACCCCGCGGAGATCAGCCCGGCAGAAAAAGAGGGGGGCTGGGTTTATCGCGTGCGCATCGGCCAGCTCCCGAGCAGGCAGGAAGCGCAGGCGCTGGCGGCCAGGCTCAAGGCGCGTGTGGCGGGTATGGCCGAGCCGGTGATAGGGCGCTGATTGCGGCAACCGGACATGGTTTATAATGCCAGCCTTATCGTGACAATAAGCATTCTTGAAATAAATTTATAACATTTGGTGTAAGATTTCCGGTTTTCATTAAAGTCCTCAGGAGCACTAGCATGTCCCGCAAACACCCCGTCATCGCCGTCACCGGCTCGTCGGGCGCCGGCACCACCACGGTCAAGCGCGCGTTCGAACACATTTTCCGCCGCGAGCATATCAATGCTGCGATTATTGAGGGCGACAGTCTGCATGCGCTGAACCGCATGGAGTTCCGTGAGGCGATGAAAAAGGCCGAGGCAGATGGCGACCAGAATTTCAGCCACTTTGGCCCGCAAGCCAATCACTTCGACAAAATCGAGGAAACCTTCAAGGTATACGGCGAGACCGGTGGTGGCAAGAAGCGCTACTACCTGCATTCCGACGAAGAGGCTGCCGAGCACAACAAGCGCCTCGGCACCAACCTGAAGGCCGGTGAATTCACGCCTTGGGAGGATATCCCCCCCGACAGTGATATCCTGTTTTACGAAGGGTTGCACGGGCTGGTGAAAACCGACCAGGTGAACGCCGCGCAGTACGTCGATCTGGGCGTGGGTGTGGTGCCCATCGTCAACTTGGAGTGGATACAGAAAATCCATCGCGACGCCGCCGAGCGTGGCTATTCCGCGGAAGTGATCGTGGACACCATCCTGCGCCGTATGCCGGATTACGTGCACTACATGACTCCGCAGTATTCGCGTACCCACATCAATTTCCAGCGCGTGCCTACGGTGGACACTTCCAACCCGTTCATCGCGCGCGACATCCCCACGCCCGACGAGAGCTTCGTGGTGATCCGTTTCCGCGATCCCAAGGGCGTGGATTTCCCCTACCTGCTTAACATGCTGCATAACTCGTTCATGTCGCGCCCCAACACCATCGTGATCCCGGCCGGCAAGATGGGCATGGCGCTGGAGGTGATTCTCACGCCGATGATCATGGATCTGATGGCCAAGCGGGACGGCTGAGCGGTTGCGTCGATGGTACTGCGGTAAACAAAAAACCCCGGATGCCGGGGTTTTTTGCTATTTGGCGCCAAGTTTTTTCATCCATTGAACAGGCCGGGCGTAGGTGTTAGTCTGAAACATAGGCACAACTTGGATATCATTCATTTCAGGAGAAATCATGTTGAAAAAATCGTTGTTGATGTTTGCATGGCTCTCCTGTGTCGTGTCACCCGTCTACGCGGACGATGCTGCAGTGAAAAAGGCGCTGGAATCACGTGTACCCGAGATGAAAGTGGAGAGCGTTACCAAGGCGCCGTTTCTGGGATTGTATGAAGCGGTGGTGGAAGGCGAGGTGTACTACACCGACGAGCAGGCCAACTACTTGGTCAGCGGCAGCGTCATCGACTTACACACCAAGCGGGATTTGAGTGAAGATCGCCGTCGCAAGCTGGCGGCGATAGACTTTAAATCGTTGCCGCTGGAGTGGGCGTTCGTGCGCGTCAAGGGGGATGGCAGTCGCAAGCTGGCTTTGTTTTCAGATCCGGATTGCCCGTTCTGCAAGCGTATCGAGCAGGAATTCCTCAATCTCGACAACGTGACTATCTATACCTTTCTGTACCCCATAGATCAGCTGCATCCGGTGGCGGCACAGAAGGCGCGCGCGGTGTGGTGCGCGCCCGACCGCGCCAAGGCGTGGACCGAGCTGATGCTGCGTAACGTGCAGCCGAAGGCGGCGAAGTGCGACACCCCAGTCGAAAAAATCGTCGCGTTCAGCGAGAAGCTGAAGATATTCGGTACCCCCACACTGTTCCTGTCCGATGGACAGCGTATCCCCGGCATGGTGCCGGCGGCGCAACTGGATCAATTGCTCAACAGCGTTGAGCGCCGCTAAGTTTGTTTTGTCGCGGCGCTTGCTGATTGCGCTGACGGTATCGGCCCTGCTGCATGGCGCGCTGATTTACGGTGTGCGGTTGCCCAAGGCGCGCAACGATGCGGCGGTACCGCTGCTTGAGGTGCGCATCGTGTCCAGCGACATCTTGTTCGGTAAATCGGCAGCCGTGCCCGAACCAGTTACCCGCGACACGACGGCACCCAATGTCATCCCACGGCCTCACCCTGCGCCGCAGGCGGCAACGCTCCCGCAAGCGCTGGATCTCCTTCAGCCGGCCCCGGCCGATATTCCCCAGCCCGGCGCGGCGGCTGATACGGCCGCCAATGTGCCGGATGGCCCCCCAAGCCTGCTGGCCCCGGTCGAACCCGCCTATCCGGAGCAGGCTAGGGCGCGCGATGTGACTGGGCAGGTGACATTGCTGTTGTTGATCGATGAAAACGGGACGGTGAAAGAGGTCACGGTGGTGGCTTCTGAACCGCAGGGCGTGTTCGATGAATCGGCGCTGAGCGCTTTTCACGCTGCGCGCTTTAGCCCGGCCATGAAGGCGGGCAGGGCGGTACCCAGCCGCATGGTGCTGCAAGTGCTTTTCGACCTCAATGAATCCGGGTCGGTGCGCTAGCATCGGTCACCCGTCTCCTCCGGGGAGAAGGGTAGGGATGAGGGGCTTTTATCTTGTTGGTTGGCAAGCGATTATTAATCAAGGCAAGGGATAACCCTGCGGCAACAATACCCACATCCTGCCCGGCTGCTTCATCTTGCCTGCCTGCGTCGCCGCTTCCTCGCCGAATCCCCAGAAGAAATCCGCGCGCACCGCGCCGCGTATCGCGCCGCCGGTGTCTTGCGCCAGCATCAGGCGCCGGAGCGGTTCATTCGAATTCGGCCAAGTAGTGGAGAGGAACACCGGCGCGCCTTGCGGGATGGTGCGCGGATCCACGGCAATGCTGCGCCCCGGCGTGAGCGGCACACCCAGCGCGCCGAGCGGGCCATCGTCATTGTCGGGCAGTTCGCGGAAAAACACATAGCTGGCGTTGTAGTTGAGCACTTCATTGAGCTTGCCCGGATTGCGCGCCGCCCACGCCTTGATGCCTTGCATCGAGGCCTGATCCAGCGTCATTTCGCCACGTTCGACCAAGTGCTTGCCGATGGATTTGTAGGGATAGCCATTCTGCTCGGCGTAGCCTACGCGCAGCGTCTCGCCGCTGTCGAGCTTGATACGGCCGGAACCCTGGATCTGCAGGAAAAACAACTCCACCGCGTTGTCCACCCATGCCAGTTCGCGCCCCTGCAATGGCGCCTTGCCGGATTCAATCTGTTCGCGGCTGTAATAAGGCACGACCTTCTTGCCCTCGAGGCGGCCGCGCAGCCGCATGGATTTGAGTTCGGGGTAGACACTGGATAAATCCACGATCAGCAGATCATCGGGCGCGGCATAGATGGGGTAGCGATAGGTTGCGCTGGGTGTGCGGCTGCCATTGAGGAGTGGTTCGTAATAGCCGGTGATGGTGCCTTCCTCGCCGCCATCGGGGTTGCGCACTTGATAGGGCGTGAAGCGCGACTCGAAAAAATCGCGGATGGCGTCGCGTTGCGGCGCTTGCAATTGGAGCGCAGCTTCACAGTTGCTGCGCCATTCCGGTTTTTGCCCGATTGCCCGGCAGCTTTGCAGGAAAGCGCTCCAAGTGGCGTCGAGATCGGCTTCCCGCCAGTTGGGCAGCGCATCCCAGGTGGTGGCCTGAAGCGCTGGCACGGCGGGCGGTGCGGGCGGTGGCAGCGTTGGGGCGACGGTGCAGCCGGCGATGAATAGTGCGAGTGCGGCAAGCCAAGATTTCATGACGCTGATTATACCTTGTGGCCGAATGCGTGATGCGCGTTGATTATTGATCCGAAACAAATGAACTTGCCCCTTCCTGCAGGGAGTGTGGGGTAAGCCTTGATACACACGAACCGCTCAGGCTTGCCTATCCCGGCTAGGGGGAGTGTAGTGTGCATTCACACCACCTTGACAAAATGAACCAGGAAATGCTTTTCGATTGATTCGAAGGGAAAAATCTGTTTTAATACGCACACTGTTCAAAGGTTGAACACATGCTTACAGACGAGTATCGCTACAAAATTTTGAAACGCCTCGAGGCCAATCCCGAGATTAGCCAGCGTGAGCTCGCGCATGAGCTGGGGGTGAGCTTGGGGCGGGTCAACTATTGCCTGAAAGCCTTGGCGGAAAAAGGCTTGCTCAAGATCAACAACTTCCGTAACAGCAAGAACAAGCCGGCATACCTATATCTGTTAACGCCGCGTGGCATCGAAGAAAAAGCCAAAGTTACATTGCGTTTCATGAAGGCCAAGTTAGCGGAATACGAAATACTTAAGCAGGAAATTGAACTGTTGCGGCAGGATATCGGGATTGCGCTCGATGATATCGAACAGGATAAGACCTAGATTCGCATGAAAATCACTACTACGGCTATCGCGGATTTGTTAATCATCGAGCCAACCTTGTATGGCGATGAGCGCGGATTCTTTTTCGAAAGTTTCAATCAGCGTGAATTCAACCAGGTGATCGGTCGGGATTATTCTTTTGTGCAGGACAATCACTCACGTTCGGCCAAGAACGTGTTACGCGGTTTGCACTACCAGATTAAGCAGACGCAGGGCAAGCTGGTGCGTGTGGCGGCTGGCGAAGTTTACGATATCGCAGTGGATTTACGTGCCGGTTCGCCGACATTTGGCAAGTGGGTGGGCAATTACCTGTCAGCGGACAACAAGCTGATCATGTGGATACCGCCGGGTTTTGCCCACGGTTTCCTGGTGATATCGGACTATGCCGAATTTCTGTACAAGACTACAGACTATTACGCGCCACAATTCCAGCGCTGCATTGCTTGGGATGACCCCAAGCTGGCCATCAACTGGCCACTAAGCGGCGATCCCATCCTTTCTGATAAGGACGCTGCCGGCATGCCGCTGGATAATGCTGAAGTCTTTTCATGAGAACAATACTGCTTACCGGGAAAACCGGTCAGGTGGGTTGGGAATTGCATCGTTCCCTGCAGCCATTGGGCAAGGTTGTCGCGTTAGGGCGCGATGAAATGAACCTTGCTGATCCGGATACGATCCGGACGGCTATACGCAAATTCCGCCCGCATCTGATCGTCAATGCTGCCGCCTATACTGCCGTGGATAAGGCCGAAGTGGAGGCCGAGACGGCGATGGCTGTGAATGCGGTGGCGCCAGGAATTATGGCGGAAGAGGCGGTGCGACTAAATGCGAGGCTGGTGCATTATTCGACGGATTACGTGTTTGACGGCGCCAAGAGTGAACCTTATGACGAAGCGGATGAGACAGGCCCGCTGAATGTGTACGGCAAGAGCAAATTGGCAGGGGAGCGTGCGATACAGGCTACCGGCGCTGATTACCTGATATTTCGTACCAGCTGGGTTTATGGCATGCGGGGCGGTAATTTCTTGCTGACCATGCTGAAACTGGGTCGCGAGCGGGAACGCTTGCGTATCGTGAACGATCAATTTGGCGCGCCGACCTGGAGTCGCCTCATAGCGGAGGCGACAACCATGGCGCTGGCCCGGTTATATGCTGTGGCATCGGCAAGAGAGTACATGGGGGGTGTATATCACATGACGACGATGGGTAAGGTATCCTGGTTTGAATTTGCACGAGCCATATTTGAGCAACGGGGGCTGAATATGGCAAAGATACCGGAGCTGGCGCCGATCCCATCGATCGATTACCCTTTGCCTGCTAAGCGCCCGTGTAATTCCTTATTGTCGAACGCCAAGTTCGAGAAAGATTTTTCCTTGAGGATGCCTAGGTGGGATGAGTGTCTTCGTTTGTGTATGCAGGAAAGTTGATTTAACGTATGAAACGTGAGTTATCAGAAATCCGGTTGGGGGTAATAGGCTTGGGTTATGTAGGGTTGCCCTTGGCGGTAGAATTTGGAAAGCGCTATCCTACGGTCGGCTTTGATATCAACACACAACGGATTGCTGAGTTGCAAGCCGGAACCGATGGCACGCTTGAAGTGAGCGGGGCGGATTTGAGAGCTGCCAGCAAGTTGGTATATGCCAGTAATCTAGAACACCTGAGGGCATGTAACACTTACATTGTGACTGTGCCGACTCCGGTGGATCAATATAATCGACCTGACCTTTCCCCGCTTGTTAAAGCCAGTGAAACGCTAGGCAAGGTAATCAAGCCAGGCGATGTCGTCATTTATGAATCGACGGTCTATCCCGGTGCGACAGAAGAGGATTGCATACCAGTAATTGAGCGTTTGTCTGGTTTAAAGTTGAATGTGGATTTTTATGCGGGCTACAGCCCTGAGCGTATCAATCCGGGTGACAAGGAGCATCGCTTTACCAACATCAAGAAGGTTACTTCAGGGTCGACACCGGCGGCAGCAGATTTCGTCGATGCCTTGTACGGGAGCGTGGTGAAAGCGGGTACGCACAAGGCCAGTAGCATCAGGGTTGCTGAAGCGGCAAAGGTCATCGAAAATACCCAGCGCGATGTGAATATTGCGCTGATCAACGAGTTGGCGATTATCTTCAATCGCATGGGGATCGACACGCTGGAGGTGCTGCAAGCCGCTGGCACCAAATGGAACTTTTTGCCCTTTCGCCCCGGCTTGGTCGGCGGGCACTGCATCGGTGTCGACCCCTACTATTTGACGCACAAGGCCCAGCAAATCGGTTATCACCCGGAAATGATTTTGGCAGGCCGGCGTATCAATGATGGAATGGGGCCTTATGTTGCGGAGCGCGTGGTAAGTTTGATGGCACGCAAGCGTATTCATGTGGTTGAATCGCGCATTTTGGTCATGGGCCTGACCTTCAAGGAAAATTGCCCTGATCTGCGCAATACCAAGGTTGTAGATATTATCAGGGAATTGCAGACATACAACGCTCATGTGGATGTTTACGATCCATGGGTTAATGCGGATGAGGCGCACCATGAATATGGGATTTTTACCGTCAGCGAGCTGGCGGCAGGGCAGTATGATGCCATCGTGCTGACTGTGGCGCACCGCCAGTTTGCGGAAATGGGCTTTGACAAGATTCGTGCTTTAGGGAAGTCGGATTGTGTGCTGTATGACGTGAAATATTTGCTTCCATCGGACAAGGTGGATGGGCGATTGTAGCCGGCCTTGCGCTTGCATATAAAGGCTTGATTTGGAGAGCAGCGTGATCAAGGGAAGGGAATAGGAGTTGCGCGTACTTGTTACCGGCACTGCTGGATTCATCGGCAACCATTTGGCGATTCGCCTGCTTGAGCGTGGCGATGAGGTCATAGGCGTCGATAACGTCAATGATTATTATGATGTCTCACTCAAGGAAGCACGGCTGGCGCGGATCAAATCCAGATCGAACTTCACCGAAATCCGCGAAAACATCGAAAACCGCGAGACAATGCACGCAGTCTTTGCGCAGTACAGGCCGCAGCGCGTGGTCAACCTTGCGGCGCAGGCTGGGGTGCGTTATTCGCTGAAAAATCCGCATGCCTATGTGGACAGCAACGTGGTTGGCTTCGTCAACATTCTGGAGGGTTGCCGCCATAGCGGCGTCGAGCATTTCGTTTACGCGTCGTCGAGCTCGGTATACGGACTCAACACGCAAATGCCATTCTCAGCACATCAAAATGTCGATCACCCGATCAGCCTTTATGCTGCAACCAAAAAAGCCAATGAACTGATGGCGCACAGCTATAGCCACCTCTACGGCCTACCCACTACCGGATTGCGCTTCTTCACCGTTTACGGGCCGTGGGGACGTCCCGACATGGCATTGTTCCTGTTTACCAAGGCCATCCTTGAAGGCCGGCCCATTAACGTGTTCAACCACGGCAACATGCTGCGCGACTTTACTTATATCGACGACATTGTCGAAGGCGTGGTGCGCGTGCTCGACCGCGTGCCGCAGCCCAACCCTGCCTGGTCGGGCAAGCAGCCGGATCCGGCGAGCAGTCCGGCGCCGTATAAGCTTTACAACATCGGCAACAACAACCCGGTCAGGCTGATGCGGATGATCGAAGTGCTGGAGGAATGCTTGGGCAAGCAGGCGCAGAAAAACTTTCTGCCGATGCAAGACGGCGATGTGCCGGAAACCTATGCAAATGTGGACGACTTGATCCGTGACACCGGGTTCAAGCCGGATGCTTCGATCGAGGTGGGCATCGAGAGATTTGTGCGGTGGTACCAAGGGTACTATCAGGTATGAATCAATGAGCACTATCACTGATAAGTTGGGCTCATGGCTGCCATGAACAGCTTGGGTCTGCAAGCACTGCTGGACAAACTGGTGAGCGTCAAGGGGGAGTTGGCCTGGGTCATTCTGGGGCAGGTGCTTGCTTTCTCGGGTGGCATTGTGACGATCAAGGTGCTTACCAATATGATGGGCGCCGCCAATTATGGTGTGCTTGCTCTAGGGTTGACGATCGCGGGTTTTATGAACATGTTCATTTATGGGCCGATTGGACAAGCAGTGTCGCGTTTTTTTTCCATTTATCGCGAGCGGGATAAAGTAGAAACCTATTATGGACTGGTGTGGCAGTCGCATGGGTGGGCTTTCGTGCTGGTTGCTGTGCTGGCAGTTGCGGGTGCCGTGTTGTCCGGCATCGTCGCTGATCGGCGTTGGGGGGTGATTATTTTGGTGGCAGCGGCATTCGGTATGATCGGTGGTTGGAACGGTACCGCGTTCAATATGCTGAGTGCCATGAGAAAAAGAAAAATTGCAGCGCTCAGTCAGGGAATCGAATCTTGGGTGCGCTTGTTCATTGCGATTCTGGCAATTTACCTTGTTGGTGGCAGTGGAGGGGCGGTACTCGCAGGATATGTCATTGGGGCACTGCTGGTTTTTATAGCTATAGCTACGACATCTGATGATGTGGGCAAGGTGATGATGCAGCGCAAGGAACCCCGGGGACTTCCATGGAAACTATCGTACGGCATGAGAGAGTACTTGAAATATGCCGGTGCCTTTAGCATGTTTGCTATTCCGGCCGCTGTTAGTACCTATGCTGACCGATGGATGATACAAGGCTTGTTTGGAGAGGCAGAAGTAGGTGGCTATGTTGCAGTTTACCAAATTGCAAATGCGCCAATAGCTTTGTTTCTCGGTGTCGCGAACCAATTGATGATTCCTATTATTTATGAAAAGGCAGGAGCTATGACAAGCAGGGATCAAGGAGTACGCAGTCGCGGGCTACTCTATCTTTTGATCATTTCGTTTGCGCTGACGATGATTCCAGTTATTGCTGTTGCATATTTTTTCGGAGAGCCTGTCGTCGAGTTTTTTACTAATACCGAATTTGCAAAATATCACCATCTCCTGTGGCTTCTAGTTGTGGTAATTACAGTCAATTGGGTGGGAAACCTCATGAGCATAGAGGCTGAATACCACAACAAACCGGCGATTACATTCTGGCCCAAGATGGCAAATGGCTTGTCATTTCTTTTGCTGACGTTTTTGCTGGGGAAGACGATGGGAATAGTAGGCATTGCACTGGCTCTGGGTGCTGCATCGGTTGTTTATGTACTTGGTGTGGCATGGGCACTGAAAGGTGTCAGATCTTAATTAACAGTGTGAGAACATGAAAGTACTTGGAATCAATTATGGGCACAACGCGACCATTTCTCTTATGGAAAATGGGAAATTAACGTTTTGTCAGAGTGAGGAGCGTTTTAACAGGTTAAAAAATAGCACAGGCTTCCCGGAAATGACGCTCGCGTATATTTATAACAACATAGCATCTCCTGAGGAAATTAATGCAGCAGTTTTATACCAAAATTCAATCTACGGTTATTTGTATCTGAAGGGCGTTGGCTTTAAGCCGCATCAGGTACCGGGCTATATTGATGCAGAAAAAATTGGGCGTCCGACTATTAATCAGCGCATGCTCAAAAGTGCAGTTGGCTGGAATCTGCGGCGCGTAAAAATTGCTATGAACGAAAAACGATCTGGGCTACAAGCGGAGGCGGCCAGATATTTTAGTAAACACCTTCATTTGCCAGAGGCCAAAATCTATCGCTTGGATCATCATCTTGCGCATGCATACAGCGCTGTTCCCAATATCAGGGAATGGGGGAACGGCCTGATATTTACTCTGGATGGGGTGGGTGATTGGAAAAGCGCGACGGTAAATCTTTGTAGAGATGGAAAACTCGAAGTGCTTAGCACCAGCGAGCACAAAAATTCCTTAGGATATCTCTATGCTGGGGTAACATCGTGGATGGGAATGAAGGCGGGTGAACACGAATTTAAGGTTATGGGTCTGGCGCCCTATGCCAAGACTGAGTATTACCGCCCGCTGTTGGACAAGTTGAAGTCAATCATTTGGATAGATGATCAGGGTGAGTGGAGAACATCTATTACCCCTTTATCGATCCAAAGAACCCTAACTGACATATTTTTGTATCAGCGTTTTGATAATGTGGCGGGGGCAATTCAGGCGTATTCCGAGAATTTGATTCTTCAATGGATCGAGTACTGGGTGGAGAAGACCGGGATTCATGATATAGCCTTGGCGGGCGGCGTCTTTATGAACGTAAAAGCTTGCCAGAAGGTTGCCGAGTCACAGAAAGTCAAAAAACTGTTTGTGGTTCCTTCAGCCGGGGATGAGAGCAGCGTTATTGGCTGCGCAGTTTGGGGAACCCAAAAACTCGGACCTGATATCGAAATCCAGCCACTGCGTGATCTTTATCTTGGCGTGGAATATTCTGAAAGTGATATTGAAAAGGCCATTCTGGAAAGTGGAGCGGCGGCCAGATATGAAATCTCGATTCCGGAGAACATTAATCATACAGCAGCGAGGCTGCTAGCTGAAAACCAAGTATTGTCTCGTTGTAGTGGTCGCATGGAATTCGGTGCTCGAGCGCTAGGCAATCGATCTATTCTTGCCAACCCCAGCAGGTTTGAAAACCTTCAGCATATCAATGATGCTGTCAAGAGCCGTGACTTCTGGATGCCATTCACGCCTAGTATCCTCGAAGAAGACATGCCGCGCTACGTGGTTAACCCCAAACAGATATTTGCGCCTTACATGTGCATTACCTTCCAGGGTGCACGAGAAGCACAGCGAGACTTGGTGGCGGCCATACACCCCAAAGATCATACGGTCAGACCGCAGAGCGTCATTAAGGACTGGAATCCGGATTATTACGAGCTCATCAGCGCTTTCAAGGATCTAACTGGAATAGGGGGGGTGCTGAACACTAGTTTTAATCTGCATGGGGAGCCCAACGTGTGCTCTCCACAGGATGCAATTAGGACGGTGGATAATTCCGGTTTGAGTTATTTAATTCTTGGCCGCTATCTGCTTAGCAAGAAAAAAGGTCAGGGCATTTGACCAATTAAATCAGGCGTGGATCGACAATGGATAATTTCTTAACCAAAAAATTTGAATGGTGCCTGAAAAGACGGCAGATGAGTCGACCGATGCGGATTTTGAGTGAGCCATCTTGCATGTATCGCTATCTAAATTTGCAGCTAACCAAAAAAACCCCGGGCAAGGTAAAGCCTGTTTCCGCCCAGCTTTTTTGGGGTGATCGAATGACCGTGATGATTCCGGAGGTGGTCTCGACCGAACTTTATTTCAATCACTTTCCCGAGGAGCCGGTGATATATGCGATGCTGGGTCTGGTCAAGGAGGGCATGACAGTGTTTGATATTGGCGCTCATTTTGGCTCTTATTCTCTTCTGGCTGCAAAATTAGTGGGTTTGACAGGCTGTGTCCATGCATTTGAGCCGACACCCAGCACGTACAACATTTTGCGAAAAAATGTTAATGGTCGAGAAAACATCATTGCGCATAACTTGGCAGCTTACTCTGAAAACACAAGCATTCAATTCCGGGACTACGGGCTAGGCCGCTCTGCATTCAATACCTTATTCTCTGCAAGGATTGATGAGCAGTGGGAGGTGGAAAGTGAAATTCAGGTGCAAGCTATTAAACTCGATGAGTTTTCACAAAAGCTTAACGTGTTCCCCGACTTCGTAAAAATTGATGCTGAGAGTGCAGAATATTATGTTCTTCTTGGAATGCGTTATCTGGTTGAAAGGAAGCGTCCTATTATCTCGCTAGAAGTTGGCGATGTCGGGGCGGCTCAAATATATTCGAGTAAGGACGTTGTGCGATTGCTAACCACTGACTTTGGATATCGGTGTTATGAATATGTCGGTCAAGGGTTATTCTCTCCTCATATGGGCAAGCAAAAATATGAATATGACAACCTGATTTTTGCTGATGCATTTCCTGCGTGTTTGCTGGAGGGTTAGCATGACACTCCCCTCCATAACTCATAGAGGTAAGCCCCCGGTTCTGCCGGGGGACTCACCAAGGTTTGACCTTTACGACGGTCTGCGTGAATTTCTAATCTCTGCCAAGAGAAAGGAGATTCACGATGAAAGATTACCAGAGTC
>JBFMAC010000016.1:0-40486 GCA_040756015.1 Pseudomonadota bacterium | reverse complement strand
CACCCTCTCGGGTAACTCAACCCATTACTTCGTGTGAGCACTTCTTCATACTTAAAGTCAGGTGGCCTTAACCACCCACCCATGACCCAAGCGCCCACACCTATCGGCTGTTAGTTGTTAAAGAACGATGTCGCCCGAGCGACGAAAGGTGCGCATTATACAGCCCAGTTTCGCCGGGTCAAGCAGTTTCTAAACTTTTTATCAACCGAGGAACAACTTGTAGGCCGGGTTCTTGGTTTCGTCCCAGCAGGGGTAGCCCAACTGCGCGAGGAAAACCTTGAGCTGTGCTTTCTCCTGCTTGGGCACCTGCATGCCGACCAGCACACGGCCATAATCGGCGCCATGGTTGCGGTAATGGAACAGGCTGATGTTCCAATTATGGCTCATGCTGTTGAGGAATTTCATCAGGGCGCCAGGGCGCTCGGGAAATTCAAAGCGATATAACAGCTCGTTGTCCACCGCAGGCGCGTGTCCGCCAACCAGATGGCGCACGTGCAGCTTGGCCATCTCGTTGTCGCTGAAATCCAGCGCCTTCAGCCCCTTCTTTTCCAGCGCGCGTACCAGCTTCGCGGTCTCGCCCTTGTCCTGCACCTGCACGCCGACGAAGACATGCGCCTCCTTCGGGCTGGAGTAGCGGTAATTGAATTCGGTGATGTTGCGCGCGCCGAGCAGGGCGCAAAATTTCCTGAAGCTGCCCGGCGTTTCCGGGATGGTGACAGCCAGAATGGCCTCGCGCCGCTCTCCCAACTCGGCACGCTCGGCGACAAAACGCAGGCGGTCGAAATTCATGTTGGCACCGCTCGCCACCGCAATCAGCGTATGACCCTTGAGTTTTTCGCGCTCAGCATAGAGCTTGGCACCCGCCACGCTCAGCGCCCCCGCCGGCTCCAGGATGGAGCGGGTGTCCTCGAACACATCCTTGATCGCGGCACAGATCGCATCGGTATCGACCAGCACCACCTCATCCAGCAGCTCCTTGCACAGGCGAAAACTTTCTTCTCCCACCTCCTTGACGGCCACGCCATCGGCAAACAGGCCGACCTGCGACAGGCGCACACGATGCCCCGCCCCCAGCGAACGGTGCATGGCATCCGCGTCCACCGGCTCCACGCCGATCACCTTGATCTCCGGGCGCACCCGCTTCACGTATGCGGCAATGCCGGCAGCCAGCCCGCCGCCGCCGATCGCGACGAAAATCGCGTGGATCGGCCGGGTATGCTGGCGCAGGATTTCCATGCCTATGGTGCCCTGGCCGGCGATCACATCGGGATCATCGTAGGGATGCACAAAAGTCAGCCTCTCCCGTTGCGCCAATTCGCGTGCATGGACATAGGCCTCATCGTAGGAATCGCCCTGCAGCACCACGCGCGCGCCGCGCGCTGCCACTGCCTGGATCTTGATCTGCGGCGTGGTGGCCGGCATCACGATGGTGGCGGTGCAGCCCAGCTTCTGTGCCGCCAGCGCCACCCCCTGCGCGTGGTTGCCGGCGGATGCCGCAATCACGCCACGCTTCAGCGCTGCCGCCGGCAGTTTCGCCATTTTGTTGTAGGCGCCGCGCAGCTTGAAGGAGAACACCGGCTGCATGTCCTCGCGCTTCAGCCACACCGGGTTTTGCAGGCGCAATGACAGGCTGGGCGCGTGGTCGAGCGGCGACTCGATCGCCACGTCGTAAACCTGGGCGGTGAGGATGCGTTCAAGGTAATCGAATTTCATCTTGCGTGCTTCGCCGAAAAACAAAACGCAAGCGTAGCAGATTGGCCGCCGGTTTGTGAAAAATGCGGGTTTGCGCTACCCTTACCCTCCCCAATAAAAGGCTGGATAAAAATGACGCAGGACGAATTAAAGCTGGCAGTCGCCCAGGCGGCCATCGCCCATGTGCCGGACGGCTGCATCGTCGGGGTGGGCACCGGCTCCACCGCCAACCACTTCATTGACGAACTGGGCAAAATCAAGCACCGCATCGACGGCGCGGTAGCGAGCTCCGAGACCTCGGCGCAGCGCCTGAAAAGCCACGGCATCCAGGTGATGGACCTGAACAGCGTCAATGATATTCCGGTGTATGTGGACGGCGCCGACGAGATCACGCGCCACATGCACATGATCAAGGGCGGCGGCGGCGCCCTGACGCGCGAGAAAATCGTCGCTGCGGTGGCGAAGAAATTCGTCTGCATCGCAGACCAGAGCAAGCTGGTGGACGTGCTCGGCAAATTCCCGCTGCCGGTGGAAGTGATTCCCATGGCCAGGAGTTACATTGCGCGCGAACTGGCCAAGCTGGGCGGGCGCCCGGTACTGCGGCAAGGCTTCACCACCGACAATGGCAACGTCATCCTCGACGTGCACGACCTCAACATTTTGAACCCCGTCGAACTGGAAGGCACGCTCAACCAGCTCACCGGCGTGGTAACCAACGGCCTGTTTGCGCGCCGCCCCGCCAACGTGCTGCTGCTCGGCACCAACGAAGGGGTGAAGACGCTGACTGCGGCATAGTGCGTATTTCCGTCACATTCGCCGGCTAAACTGGCCGGCTCAAACGGCAAGGACAGAAGCCATGACATCCGAACACACTTCCAAGCAATTCGACGCCGAACTCGAAGCGGTGCGCGCGCGCGTGCTGCAAATGGGCGGGCTGGTGGAACAGCAGATCACGCGCGCGCTGGAGAGCTTCTCCACCTGCAACATTGCGCTGGCCGACCAGGTGGTGACGGACGACCACCGCGTCAATGCGCTGGAAGTCGAGATCGACGAAATATGCAGCCAGATCATCGCGCGCCGCCAGCCCACCGCCGGCGATTTGCGCATGATCATGACGGTGATCAAGACCATCACCGACCTGGAGCGGGTCGGCGACGAAGCTGACAAGATCGCGCGCATGGCCAAGCTGATCTGTTCTTCCGATCGGCTGCACAAGCCGCGCTTCCCGGAAATCGGCCACGCCGGCAACATCGCACTGGAAATGTTGCGCAAGTCGCTGGACGCCTTCGCCCGCCTCGACCTCACCGCTGCCGCGCAGGTGGTACGCCAGGATCAGCAGGTGGACGAGGAATTCCGTTCCATCATGCGCCAGCTGATCACCTTCATGATGGAAGACCCGCGCACCATTTCCGCCTCGCTGGAAATCCTGTTCGTTGCCAAGGCCATCGAACGCATCGGCGACCACGCCAAGAACATGTCGGAATATGTCGTGTACATGGTCAAGGGCAAGGACGTGCGCCATGTCACCGTCGAGGAAATCGAGCGCGCCGCGATGGAATAAGCATTGCGCCGATGACCGGATACTCCACGCTCGCTGCCGTCGATCTCGGTTCCAACAGCTTTAGGCTGCAAGTGGCGCGCGTGGTGGAGGACCAGCTCTACCCGCTCGATTCGCTGCGCGATTCGGTGCGCCTCGCCGCCGGCCTGACCGCCGACAAATACCTGGAACTACCCACCCAGCAGCGCGCACTGGATTGCCTGCGCCGCTTCGGCGAGCGCCTGCGCGGCTTCCCGCCGCAGGCGGTGCGCGCAGTCGGCACCAACACCCTGCGCGTGGCAAAGAACGCCGCCGAATTTCTCAAGTACGCCGAAGCCGCGCTCGGTTTCCCCATCGAAATCATCGCCGGCCGCGAAGAAGCACGCCTCATTTACCTGGGCGTTGCACACGGTCTGCCGGCTTCGCGCGACAAACGCCTGGTAATGGACATCGGCGGCGGCTCCACCGAATTCATTATCGGCAGCGGCCTCAAGCCCTCCAAACTGGAAAGCCTGTACATGGGTTGCGTCAGCTATAGCCTGCGCTACTTCCCGGGTGGCAAGATCAGCAAGGGCAACATGAAACAGGCCGAACTGGCGGCACGTACCGAACTGCAAACCATCGCCTCGGAATTCTGCATCGGCAACTGGGCACAGGCATATGCTTCCTCCGGTACGGCGCGTGCCGTCGCCGACATCATCGAACTGAACGGCATGGGCAGCGGCGGCATCACGCCATCCGGCATGGCCAGGCTGCGCGAGCGCCTGATCAAGATCGGCGACACTTCGCGCCTGGCGTTGGAGGGGCTGTCGGCCGAGCGTGCGCCGGTGTTCCCCGGCGGCTTTGCCATCCTGGCGGCAGCCTTCGACGAACTCAAGCTCAAGCAGATGACGCCCGCATCGGGCGCACTACGCCAGGGCGTGCTTTACGACATGCTGGGCCGCTTCCACCAGCGCGACATGCGCGAAACCACGGTGGCCGAATTCATGCGCCGCTACCACGTCGACGCGGCCCAGGCGAAGCGCGTGGAAACGCTCTCCTTGAAACTGCTCGGCCAGTTGCCGGAACACACCGATGGCAAGGATTTCAAACAGCTCATGAGTTGGGCCGCGCGCTTGCACGAGATCGGCATTTCGGTCGCCCACACCAGCTACCACAAGCATTCGGCCTACATCATCAAAAATGCCGACATGCCGGGTTTCTCCAGAATGGAACAGGCGCGCCTCAGCCTGCTGGTGCTGGCGCACCGCGGCAATTTGCAGAAGATGCGCGAACAGCCGGTGGCACGCAGTGATTGGGGCTTGGTGATGCCGTTGCGCCTCGCCGTGCTGTTCTGCCGCAGCCGCAACGATGTGCGCCTGCCGGCTCTGCGCCTGGAAGCCAGTCGCGCAAGTTTCCGCCTCACGTTATCGGCCCAGTGGCTGGCGCAGAACCCGCTTACCGCCGCCGCCTTGCACGAGGAAAGCCGCGAGTGGAAGAGCCTGGGCATGGAACTGCACGTCGCCACGCCGCGCGCCACGCCGCGCAGCTAACCCGGATATTTCACAAGGAGAGTATCGGCATATCTTTGCACCCGTATAGAATCAGCTTGCGGGAAGATTGTTGAGCCACCCAAGTGCTGGATGACGTGGTGACGCGCATGGCGCATCACCAACAGAAGAAGACCTCGCAATACCACACGCTGCATTGGTGACCGCGACCGGCTACTGTTTGTGCGGTTCCGCCCCGGCTGCGGCACGCAGTACCAGCATCGTATATACCGCTAGCGCCGACACCACGGGAACAAAGGCCAGCCATGCTTGCGTGCCTGCGGCATGCGCCAGCCACAGCGCCGCGCCTCCCTGCAACAGCGACAACCCATAATAAAACAGCGTCACCGGCAGATGGCCGTAACCCAGGCGTGAAAACAACTGGTACAAATGGTCGCGATGCGCGTCGGTCACTTTCTCGCCACGCAGGAGGCGACGCATGAAGGTGAAAGCGGTGTCGTAGATAAAGTGACCCAACAGCAGTGGCATCACCCAGAACGAAACGTGGGATTGATCGTAACGGGCCGCAATGACCGCCAACACCGCGAACGTAAAACCGAGAAAGGCGCTGCCGACGTCGCCCATGAAGATGCGCGCTGGCGGAAAGTTATACAGCAAAAAGCCGAGGGAGCCCGCAGCAAGAATGTAACTGACCATGTAAACTAGGTCGCTGCCCAAGCCCAGCGCAATGAAGCAGAAAAACACCGCCGCGATAAACGCCACGCCGCCGGCCAAGCCGTCCAGCCCATCCATGAAATTGAAGGCGTTGGTCAGCCCCACAATCCACAAGAAAGTCAGCGTGTAACCCAGCCAGCCCAGTTCAACTCGCCCAAACCATGGCAGCGTGAGCTCGTCCAGCACCACTCCCGCCGCCATCACCACACCGGCGGCAACCAACTGCGCGACCAGTTTGACCAGGAAGGGCTTGTGCTTGACGTCGTCATAAAACGAAATCGCTGCGACCAGCAGCACCGCGAACACGAAACCGAGGAAGTAGCCCTGCATGACCACGGCCGGTCCGGCCAACCAGGCCATGCCGGCTAAGCCGCACACGAATGCGGCCACGATCGCGACCCCGCCGGATTTCGGCGTGGGCTGCGCATGCGAAGAACGCGCATTGGGGATGTCCATGATGCACGCACGCGACAACATGAAACGCGTCAGCGCCGCAGATAACAGCAGCAGAAATACGGCCAGCAGGAGGTGTGGTAACAGTGCAGGCTGGGGCATCTTATGCCGCGGCTGACGACGCGACGGCAGATTGCAAGAAGTCAGCATAGGCCAAGCGCACGCCCTGTTCCAGCCCGACCCGGGCCGTCCAGCCCAGCGCATGCAGCTTGTCGACGCTGAGCAACTTGCGCGGCGTGCCGTCCGGCTTGGTGGTGTCGAACACCAAGCGGCCCGTGAATTCCACGGTGCGCGCCGCCAGTTCCGCCAACTCGCGTATGGTCACGTCAGTACCGACGCCAATATTGATCAGCGGCAGCGCCTGCGGTGCCACCAGCCCGACATAGCGCTGCTCAGGCAGCGCCATCAAGTGAATCGAAGCATCCGCCATGTCGTCGCTATAGAGGAATTCTCGCCGCGGCGTGCCCGTCCCCCATACCACCACTTCGGCATCGCCGCGCCACTTGGCCTCGTGCATTTTGCGCAGCAGTGCGGGCAGCACGTGTGAATTCTGCAAATCGTAATTATCGTTGGGGCCGTAAAGATTGGTTGGCATCACCGCCAGGTATTGCGTGCCGTACTGGCGGTTGTACGACCAGCACATCTCAATGCCGGCAATCTTCGCCACGGCGTAGGGACGGTTGGTCGGCTCCAGCGGCCCGGTGAGCAAGTATTCCTCTTTCATCGGCTGCGGGCACTCGCGCGGATAGATGCACGACGAACCCAGGAACAGCAGGCGATTGACGCCGGCGCGCCAAGCTTCGTGGATCACGTTGCACTGGATGGCGAGGTTCTGCTGGATGAATTCAGCCGGATAGGTGTTATTGGCATGGATGCCACCGACCTTGGCCGCGGCAAGAAAAACGTACTCGGGTTTTTCCGTCTCGAAGAATCGCCGCACTTGCATCTGCTCGGTCAGGTCGAGTTCGGCATGGGTGCGCAGCAGCAGGTTGCGGTAGCCGGCCTGTTGCAGGCGCCGCACCAGTGCCGATCCGACCAGGCCGCGGTGGCCAGCGACATAAATCCTGGCGTCAGGCTGCATGTTATTCGTGGTAGTCGTAGGTCGAGTAGCCGTGACGCTTGACCAGTTCGTCGCGCTCGGCGGCTTTCAGGTCCTCGCGCACCATTTCCGCGACCAGTTCCTTGAATTGTATCTTGGGCGCCCAGCCCAGCCTGGCCTTGGCCTTGCTCGGATCGCCCAGCAGCGTTTCCACTTCGGCGGGGCGGAAGTAGCGCGGGTCCACCGCGACGATGCAGCGGTTGGTGGCCTCGTCGTAACCTTTCTCTTCGACGCCCTTGCCCTGCCAGCGGATTTTCATGCCCAGCTCGGCAGCGGCGGCATTGACGAAATCGCGCACGCTGTATTGCATGCCGGTGGCGATGACAAAATCTTCCGGCTGCTCCTGCTGCAGGATCAGCCACTGCGCCTCGATGTAGTCGCGCGCATGCCCCCAGTCGCGCTTGGCGTCGAGGTTGCCGAGATACAGGCAATCCTGCAGGGCGAGTTTGATGCGCGCCAGCGCGCGTGTGATCTTGCGGGTAACGAATGTCTCGCCGCGAATCGGCGACTCATGGTTGAACAGGATGCCGTTGCAGGCAAACATGCCGTAGGATTCGCGATAGTTGACGGTGATCCAGTAGGCGTACAGCTTGGCCACCGCATAGGGCGAACGCGGGTAAAACGGCGTGGTTTCCTTTTGTGGGGTTTCCTGCACCAGTCCGTACAGTTCCGAAGTCGACGCCTGGTAGAAGCGCGTCTTCCTTTCCAGGCCGAGGATGCGCATGGCTTCGAGGATGCGCAGGGCGCCGATCGCGTCGGAATTGGCGGTGTATTCCGGCTCCTCAAACGACACCGCAACATGGCTCTGCGCGGCAAGATTGTAGATTTCGTCGGGCTGCACCTGCTGGATGATGCGGGTCAGACTGGACGAGTCGGTGAGGTCGCCGTGGTGCAGGATGAATTTGCGGTTGGCGACATGCGGATCCTGGTACAGGTGATCGATGCGGTCGGTATTGAACAGCGAGGTACGGCGCTTGATGCCGTGCACCACATAGCCCTTGCCCAGCAGAAACTCGGCAAGGTAAGCACCGTCCTGTCCGGTCACGCCGGTGATGAGTGCCACTTTATTCATTGTTGCCTTCCGTAACTGTCTTCGTAACGCTGGATGTCGTCCTCGCCCACATACTCGCCGACCTGGACCTCTATCATTTCGAGAGGAATCTTGCCACGATTTTCCAGGCGGTGCCTGGCACCAATCGGGATGTAGGTGCTTTCGTTCTTGGCCACGACCACGGTCTCGTCGTTGCGCGTCACCGTGGCGGTGCCCGACACCACCACCCAGTGCTCGGAGCGGTGCTGATGGCTTTGCAGCGAAAGCCGTCCGCCCGGGTTGACGGTGATGCGTTTGATCTTGTAACCGTTGTCCTCGTCCTCCAGCACGGTGAAACTGCCCCATGGACGCTGCACCGTGACATGCGCCAGATGCTCCTTGGCATGGCGCTGCTGCAGCGCCTCTACTACCTGGCGCACGCGCTGGCTGGCGCCGCGCTTGACGATCAACACCGCATCGGCAGTTTCCACCACTTCGATGTCCTCCAAGCCAATCGCCGCCACCAGGCGCTTGCCACTGCGCAGTAACGAGTTTCGACAATCGATGACGGTCACGTTGCCCTGGATCACGTTGCCGGCGGCGTCCTTGTCGGCGATCTCGTACACCGCATCCCAGCTACCAACGTCGGACCAGCCGATTTCGCACGGCACCAGTTTCACATTGTGCGACTTTTCCAGCACGCCGTAATCGATGGAAATCGACGGCATGCGGTGAAAATGTTTTTTCACCGCATGCGCAACATCCTCTCCGGCCCGCCAGGCGCCGCGTATCTCTTCCAGCACGGCGTCCACTTGCGGCAGATGCTGGGCAATCTCGCGCAAGATCGAGGAAACGCGCCAGACAAACATGCCGGAATTCCAATAATAGCCACCCTCGCGCAGGAAGCGCTCCGCCGTCGGCAGATCCGGTTTTTCGGTGAAGCGCTCCACCGCCAGCGTGCCGCCCCCCCCATCGCCTGCCTTGATGTAGCCGAAGCCGGTATCGGGCCGATCCGGCCGAATGCCGAAAGTCACCAACGCGCCATCCTGCGCTGCCTGGATCGCGGTCTTCAGGCTGGCCTGGAAGGCCTGCACGTCCTTGATGATGTGGTCGGCCGGCAGCACCACCATCACCGGGTCAGCGCCATCGGCATGCAGCACCGCCGCGGCCAGCGCAATCGCCGGCGCGGTATTGCGCCCCACCGGCTCCAGCAGGGTGCGATAGGGCAGCAGCGCCTGGTAGGCCTCGCCCTTGGCATGTTCCTCGCCGGTGACGACCAGCACCTGGGGCGGCTCGATAAGCGGCATCAGCCGCTCTATCGTTCCCTGCAACAGCGAACGCCCACCTTCCAGGTTGAGGAACTGCTTGGGCAGCTGCTGGCGGGACATCGGCCACAAGCGGCTGCCGCTGCCGCCGGCCAGCACCACGGCATAAATGGGGGATGGAATAACTTTGCTCATCAAAATCCGATCCGACAGTTCATGAGTATATCAGGCGGCTATGCGGCATCCGTGCAATGCATGGCTACAACAGCACCACGTCGAACTGCTCCTGGGTGTACAACCCCTCCACCTGCAACGCCACCGGCTTGCCGATGAAATCGGCAAGTTGCGCCAAACTTTGAGACTCTTCGTCGAGAAACAGGTCGATCACCGGCTGCGCGGCAAGGATGCGGAATTCGCGCGGATTGAATTGGCGCGCCTCACGCAGAATTTCGCGCATGATTTCGTAGCACACGGTCTGCGCAGTTTTCACCTCGCCGCGCCCCTGGCAGGTCGGGCACGGCTCGCACAGCACGTGCGCAAGGCTCTCGCGCGTGCGCTTGCGCGTCATCTCCACCAGTCCCAGCGCGGAAAAACCGTTCACCGTCATACGCGTGCGGTCGCGCGCCAGCGCCTTGCGGAATTCCTCCAGCACCGACTGCTTGTGCTCCTCGTTGTCCATGTCGATGAAGTCAACGATGATGATGCCACCCAAGTTGCGCAGCCGAAGCTGGCGCGCGATGGCCTGCGCCGCCTCCAGGTTGGTCTTGAAGATGGTGTCGTCGAAATTGCGCCCGCCAACGAAGCCGCCGGTGTTCACGTCTATGGTGGTGAGCGCCTCGGTCTGGTCGACGATCAGGTAGCCGCCCGACTTCAGGTCGACGCGCCGCGCCAGCGCTTTTTCGATTTCGTACTCGACTCCGTACAGGTCGAACAGCGGGCGTTCTCCGGCATAATGGTCGACGCGCTCCGCCACCCCCCCCACGTAATCTTGCGCGAATGTCTTGGCTTTCTGGTAGGTTTCGCGCGAATCGATGAGGATGCGCGCGGTCTGTGCGCCGGCAAAATCGCGCAGCACGCGCAACGTCAGGTTGAGGTCCTGATAGAGCAGGGCAGGCGCCGCCACGGTGAGCGATTTGTCGCGAATGCCGCTCCACAATTTGCGCAGGTAGGCGATGTCGGATTGCAATTCGGACTCGGCAGCGGTTTCCGCCATGGTGCGGATGATGAAACCGCCTTTCTCATCCGCAGGCAACAACTGCTGCAATTTCTGGCGCAGCAACTCCCGATCCTCCTCGGCCTCGATGCGCTGCGAAATGCCGATATGCGATTCCTGCGGCAGGTACACCAGCAGGCGGCCGGCGATGCTGATTTGCGTGGACAGGCGCGCACCCTTGGTGCCGATCGGATCCTTGATCGCCTGCACCAGCAGGGTCTGCCCTTCTTGCAGCAGCTTTTCGATGGGCTTGTCCGACTCGCCGTTGTGGCGCTGCCCCCAGATGTCGGCGACGTGCAGGAATGCCGCACGATCCAGCCCGACATCAACGAACGCCGACTGCATGCCTGGCAATACGCGGCTCACCCTGCCCAGGTAGATGTTGCCGACCAGGCCGCGGCTCGATGCGCGCTCCATGTGCAGCTCCTGCACCACACCATTCTCGACCACCGCAACACGTGTTTCCTGCGGCGTCACATTGATGAGTATTTCCTCGCTCACCGCCCTACCATATTTCGTAATTGAACAGGCGCAGCAACTCGGCGGTTTCAAACAGCGGCAGTCCCATCACCCCGGAATAGCTTCCCTCCATGCGCTTCACGAACAACGCCGCACGCCCCTGGATGGCGTAAGCGCCGGCCTTGTCCATGGACTCGCCGCTCGCCACGTAGCGCCTGATCTCGGTTTCCTGGATTTCGCCGAATTCAACCATGGTCGACGACAGCCTCACTTCGAGCCGATCCTGGTTGCACATCGCCACTGCGGTATGCACCTCGTGGCGCTTGCCGGAAAGTTTCTTCAGCATTTCACACGCCTGTTCGCGCGTGGCCGGCTTGCCTAGGATTTCCCCCTCCAGCATCACTGTGGTATCGGCAGTCAGCACCGGGTAGGAACGGATGCGCCGCTGCAGGACGCGGAACCAGCCCATTTCCGCCTTGGCGCGCGCCACCCGTCTGACGTAATCGACGGCCGTCTCGCCGGAATGCGGCGATTCGTCCACGTCCGGGCCGCGACCCATGTCCTCGCGCAGCAACAGCGGCTCGAAGCTCACCCCGATCTGTTTCAGCAACTCGCGCCGGCGCGGGCTGCGCGAAGCCAGGTATATGCGTTTGTCCATTGCTACCCACCCCATTTATACATCGCGACACAAATCCGATGCACTCCTCCGCCCAAGAGGCACACGTTACGATTCACATCGCCATGCATTGTTATAGTTGTAGTGTCCGACACTCCCTCTCCTAGAGTATGGCAACAAGCCTACTTGCGGTGATAGGGATGGCCGGCGATGATGCTCGCCGCGCGGTAAAGCTGTTCCGCCAGCAGCACCCGCACCAACCCATGCGGCAGCGTCATGGCGGACACCGCCAGCAGCTTTTCGGCAGATTGCTTCAGCCCTGCGTCCAAACCGTCGGCACCGCCAATGACGAACGTAACATCCCTGCCCCCCTGCATCCAGACTTCCAGCCAGCGCGCCAGTTGCACCGTGGTCACCTGTTCGCCGCGCTCATCGAGCACGACGCGCACACTCTTCGCCGGCAATGCCGCCAGGATGCGCTGCGCTTCCAGCGTCTGCACCTGCGCCACCGACTTGCCGGAGGCACGCTTCTCCGCCTTGACCTCGACCAGTTCCAGGCGCAATTCGCGCGGCATGCGCTTGGCATATTCCCCGAATGCCGCATCCACCCATTGCGGCATCTTGTCGCCTACCGCAATCAGGTGCAGCTTCATCGAAACGCGCTAACCTCGCGCCGCCATGGGCCGCCGAAAGCGGCTGCCGCCCCACAGGCTTTCCAGGTCGTAATAATCGCGCACCGCCGGCTGCATGATGTGCACCACCACGTCGCCGAGGTCGACCAGGATCCACTCGCCGGCTTCCTCGCCTTCCACGCCGCACACTTCGGCACCGAGCTGCTTCAGTTTTTCCTGCACATTGACGGCCAGCGCCTTGGTCTGGCGCGGCGAATCGGCGCTGGCGACGATCATCACGTCGCACAGCGAAGTGAGTTTACTCACGTCCAGCACCACGATGTCGCGCGCCTTGATGTCTTCCAGCGCATCCACCACGGCGCACTTCATTTCATCGAGATTCATGCGGCTCCTGATAAAGCTTATGGCGTTGAATATAATCGAGAACCGCGTCGGGAAGCAAATAGCGCATGGATTCCCCGCGCGCCACGTCCTGGCGGATGCGGGTGGCCGAAATATCAAGCGCGGTCATCGCAAACGGCGTGATCGTCCCATGCGGGGAATGCGACAGTGCGGAACGCTCCCCACGGCGCGCGGCAAACTCGGCACGCAAGGCCGGTGTCAGGCCAGCCTGGTCCAGCGCACCGGCGCGACTCGCCACCACGATATGGGCGAGATCGAACAGTTGCCGCCACTGCCGCCAGGTCTCCAGCCCGAGAAAGGCATCCGCCCCCATGATCAGGCACAACGGCACTTCATTCCCGAGCTCGGCACGCAGGTCAGTCAGCGTATCGACACTGTAGCTGGGCCGCCCGCGATTCATTTCGCGCGTGTCCAGTACGAAAGCAGGATTGCCGCGCAGGGCCAGGCGCACCATTTCCAGGCGCTGCGCGGGCGTTGCGCGCGGGACATCGCGGTGCGGCGGCAGGTGGCATGGGATGAAGCGGACGTGATCCAGTCCCAAGCCATCGGCCGCTTCTTGGGCGAGGCGCAGGTGGCCGTAATGGATCGGATCGAAAGTGCCGCCGAGGATGCCGATCGGGTTCACGACGCCCGGTGCATCACCAGGCAAAACGCTGGACGTCGGCCATCACCCCGGCCAGGTAGGTGGTGAAGCGCGCTGCGGCCGCGCCGTCGATGATGCGGTGATCGTAGGACAACGACAACGGCAGCATCAGGCGCGGCACGAAATTGCCGTCTCGGTACACCGGCTTCGTCACCGAGCGCGACACGCCCAGGATCGCCACCTCCGGCGCATTGATGATGGGTGTGAACGCGGTGCCACCGATGCCGCCCAGACTGGAAATGGAAAAACAGCCGCCCTGCATCTCGGTCGGCGAGAGTTTCTTGTCACGCGTTTTCTGGCTCACCGTGCCCAACTCGCGGGCGAGGTCGAGCACACTCTTCTGGTCGACATCGCGGATCACCGGCACCATCAGGCCCTCCGGGGTGTCCACCGCCACACCGATGTGGAAATATTTTTTCAGGATCAGGGCATCGCCCTCGGGGTTGAGCGAAGCGTTAAAGTCAGGATACTCGCGCAAGGCCTCCACCACGGCCTTCATCAGGAAAGCGAGCAAGGTAAGCTTGACCCCCTCCTCCTGCGCCGCCCCGGCGCGGGATTTACGGTAAGCCTCGAGATCGGTGATGTCGGCCTCATCGAACTGGGTGACGTGTGGAATGTTCACCCAGTTGCGGTGCAGGTTGGCACCAGACAGTTTCTTGATGCGCGACAGCGGCTGCGTTTCCACCGCGCCGAACTTGGCGAAATCCACCACTGGCATCGCCGGCAGGGCAAAGCCTCCCGCCGGCGCGGCGCCGGCCAGCACCGCCTTGACGAAACTCTGCACGTCTTCCTTAAGGATGCGCGCCTTGGGACCGCTGCCGGTCACGCGCCGCAGATCCACACCCAGTTCGCGCGCAAAACGACGCACTGCGGGGCTAGCGTGCGGCTTGGAGAAATCGGCGGAGAGCGGCGCCGCCACCGGCGCGGACACCGGAGCACCAGGCGCCGGGCGCTTGGGCGGCGCAGCGGGCGCCGGCTTGCTTGCCGCGACAGGTGCAGCAGCGACGGTTGGTGTGGCTGCGGCCTGAGCTGGCGCGCCCTGCTCGGCCGTCTCCAACAGCAGAATCAAATCGCCTTGCGACACCTTGTCGCCAACACTCACCCGCACTTCCTTCACTACACCGGCATAAGGCGCCGGCACATCCATGGTGGCCTTGTCAGTCTCCAGCGTGATCAGCGTGGCTTCCGCCATGATCGCCTGTCCCGGCGCCACCGCCACTTCAATGATTTCCACGTCGTGGAAGTCGCCGATATCCGGCACGCGCACTTCTTTTAGTATCGTCATGATTTTCCCATCACCGCTCAAGGTAGCTCACGGCAAAAGCGTTATTACCGCCAAGGGCGCGAAGGGCGCAAAGGTTTTGAAAGTATTTCATCGCAAATGCAAGTATTAGAATGCGGGATATGCCGTGGCACGCGTGACCGATGTGCATCGCTTTCCTAGCGTCCTTAGCAGTTCATTAAATTCATACCGTAGACGGATTCGGCTTGTTTGGGTCGATGCCGTATTTCCTGATCGCCTCTGCCACTTTCGCGGCAGGCAGCGTACCTTCGTCGGCCAGGCTCTTCAGCGCCGCCAGCGCCACGTAGTAGCGATCCACCTCGAAGAACTTGCGCAGCTGCTTGCGCGTATCGGAGCGGCCGAAGCCGTCGGTGCCCAGCGCGGTGTAGCGCTGCGACATGAAGGGCCGGATCTGGTCGGCAAACATGCGCATGTAATCGGTCGAGGCCACCACCGGGCCGGCGCGGCCGGCCAGGCACGTTTCCACATAACTGGCACGGCGTGGCTGCTCGGGATGCAGCATGTTCCAGCGCTGGCAGTCCAGCCCGTCGCGGCGCAACTGGGTGAAGCTGGTCACGCTCCACACGTCTGCCGCCACGCCGAAATCGCCGGCGAGCAATTCCGCCGCCGCCATCACTTCGCGCAGGATGGTGCCGCTGCCGAGGAGTTGCACACGCGGCGCATTCTTGTCGGCCTTACCCTCTGACAGCAAGTACATGCCCTTGAGGATGCCGGCTTCTGCGCCTTGCGGCATGGCGGGGTGAGCGTAATTCTCGTTCATCACCGTGAGGTAGTAGAACACGTCCTCCTGTTCCTGCATCATGCGGCGCAGGCCGTCCTGGATGATCACCGCCACTTCAGAAGCGAAAGTCGGATCGTAGGCGATGCAGTTGGGAATGGTCGACGCCATCAGGTGGCTGTGGCCGTCCTCGTGCTGCAAGCCTTCGCCGTTGAGCGTGGTGCGGCCAGCAGTGCCGCCGAGCAGGAAGCCGCGCGCGCGCGAATCGCCCGCCGCCCAGGCGAGGTCGCCGATGCGCTGGAAACCGAACATCGAATAGAAAATATAGAACGGCATCATCGCCACGCCGTGCGTGCTGTAGGCGGTGGCGGCGGCGATCCACGACGAAAACGCGCCCGCCTCGTTGATGCCTTCCTGCAGAATCTGGCCGCTCCTGTCCTCACGGTAATAGGCGAGCTGGCCGGCATCCTGCGGCTGATAAAGCTGGCCGACCGAGGAATAGATGCCGAGCTGGCGGAACATGCCTTCCATGCCAAAGGTGCGTGACTCGTCCGGCACGATGGGCACCACGCGCTTGCCGATAGTCTGATCCTTAACCAATATGCCGAGCAGCCTGACAAAAGCCATCGTGGTGGAGAACTCGCGCCCTTCCGAACCTTGCAGCAGTGCTTCGAACGCCGACAGCGGCGGCACCTGCAACGCCTCCACCTTGCGCCGGCGTGCGGGCAGGTAGCCGCCCAACGCCTCGCGCCGCGCCTTCAGGTATTTTATTTCGGGGCTGTCTTCCGGCGGCCGGTAGAACGGCACGTCGGCGATCACCTCGTCGGATACCGGGATGTTGAAGCGGTCGCGGAATTTCTTCAGCGCCGCCACATCCATTTTCTTCTGCTGGTGGGTGATGTTCTGCGCCTCGCCCGCCTCGCCCATGCCGTAGCCCTTGACGGTCTTGGCTAGGATCACCGTCGGCTGCCCTTGGTGCTTGACCGCCGCCGCGTAGGCCGCGTAGATCTTGTGCGGGTCGTGGCCGCCACGGTTGAGGCGCCAGATGTCGTCATCCGACAGGTTGGCGACCATTTCGGCCAGCTCCGGGTATTTGCCGAAAAAGTGCTTGCGTACGTAGGCGCCGTCGTTGGCCTTGTAATTCTGGTATTCGCCGTCGACCACTTCTTCCATGCGTTGCAGCAGGATGCCGTTGTTGTCGCGCGCGATCAGCGGATCCCAGTAGGAACCCCAGATTACCTTGATCACGTTCCAGCCGGCGCCGCGGAAATCCGCCTCCAGTTCCTGGATGATCTTGCTGTTGCCACGCACCGGCCCATCCAAGCGCTGCAGGTTGCAGTTGATCACGAAGATCAGGTTGTCGAGGCGCTCGCGCGCGGCCAGCGAAATCGCGCCCAGCGATTCCGGCTCGTCCATTTCGCCGTCGCCCATGAACGCCCACACCTTGCGCCCCGCGGTGTCGGCCATGCCACGGTCCTGCAAGTATTTCATGAAGCGTGCCTGGTAAATCGCGGTCAGCGGCCCCAAGCCCATCGACACTGTGGGGAACTGCCAGAAATCCGGCATCAGCCATGGATGAGGGTAGGACGACAAACCCTTGCCTTCGGTTTCGCGGCGGAAATTTTCCATCTGCGCTTCGCTCAAGCGCCCTTCGAGAAAAGCTCGCGAGTAAATGCCGGGGGAAGAGTGGCCCTGGAAGTACACCAGGTCGCCGCCGTTGTTTTTCGACGGCCCCTGGAAAAAATGGTTAAAGCCAACATCGTACAACGTCGCCGCAGAGGCAAAACTGGCAATATGCCCACCCAGCTCCGACGATTCCTTGTTGGCGCGCAGGACGGTGGCGAGTGCGTTCCAGCGCACCAACGAGCGGATGCGACGCTCCAAAGCATGGTCGCCCGGGGAACGCTCCTCCTGGGCGGGCGGAATGGTATTGAGATAGGCGGTATTGGCCGAGAACGGCAAGTGTGCGCCGCTGCGGCGCGCCTTGTCGGCCAGTTTCTCCAGGAGATAATGGGCACGCTCCGGACCCTCATGCTCGAGCACCGCCTCGAGGGCGTCGAGCCATTCCTGTGTTTCCTGAGGGTCGTGATCGGGAAGCGCCGCCATAATCAATCCTTGTCAATTAAACCGCGTCATTATCTCACAAGCCATGGGCCTCACGCCAAACCCGCGCTTGGCCGCCTGGCCGTAACGGGCATGAGTACCGTCGGCCGACATACCGACACAACCAATATTAACGTTTACGTAAAAGTAATTTTTAGCGTATATTGTCGCAATGGAGCGCCACACCATCACCGACCTTGCCCGCGCCTTCGACGTGACGCTGCGCACGCTGCGCTTCTATGAAGACATCGGCCTGCTCAAACCGGAACGGCGCGGCACGATGCGGCTGTACAGCAAGCAGGACAAGGCGCGCCTGCGCTTCATCCTGCGCTGCAAGCGGCTGGGCATGCCCCTGGGCGAGCTGCGCGCCCTACTCGAACTGCACGACACCGCGCGCCAGGATCCGCAGCAAACACAGGCGCTGCTGGAAAAACTCCGCGCCCGCCGCATTGCCCTCGAGCAGCAACAGGAAGACATCGCCGCAGTTCTCGGCGAACTGCGCTTTTTCGACGAGCAATACCGCCGCCCCCGCAAAACTTAGATAACGTTTACGTAAACGTAAACAAATTCCCCTGCTTTTTCGTAATCTAAAGTTTTTTTTCCGGTTACCGATATCACATCAAAACCCATGACATCCCGATCATAACCAAGCCGAATCAAGCACCGACCGCCACATGACCGACCAAGCCACTGTCGGGAAAAATTCCCGGTTTTTGCTGCACCTGCGCCTGATCGCCAAAATCGCGCTCATCGTCGGCGCAGCGTCCTGCCTCGGCATGGTGCTGGCGCTTTCCTTCATCACCGACAAATCCGGCTCCAGCTACGGCGACATCATCCGCTCCTACAGCCTGAGCCGTCAAAACCTCGGCCCCACCCTGTTGATCGCCGGCCTGTTCCTGGTTTCGTTTTCGGGCATCGTCACCTGGGTCATTTCACTCTACACCAGTTTTTACATCGCCGGTCCGCTGTACCGCTTTGCGCGCAACTACGAGCTGTTCATCGAAAAGGGCCCCACTACCCCGGTACCCACCCGCAAGACCGACCAGCTCAAGAATGAGGAACAGCAAATCAAGCAAAGCATCGTCAGGCTGCAAGAGCATTACCACGCCGTGCGCCATGCCGCCGACACTGCATTGGCGCAACTCGCTACACGGGAAAACCCGGATGCCGCCATCGCCCAACTGAAAGAACTGGATCGTGCGGCTCGCCTCTAAGCTCCGCTTCACGATATTGGCAGCGTCCATCACCCTCATCGGCGGCGCCTGGTTGTACGCACAAGTGTTTCCTGCCGCCGTGCACCCGCTGGATTTACCCTGCGCCAACTGCCACCTGGCCGGCGCCGATACCCAACCCGGCAATGCCTCCATGCTGGTCACCAGTCAGGAGCAGATGTGCGCCCAGTGCCACGCCAATTCGACGCAAATGAGCCACCCCAGCGGCATCACCCCGCCTCCCGGCAGTATTATCCCGGCAACTTATCCACTCGACTGGAAAGGCGACCTTACCTGCAGCACCTGCCACGAGGTGCACAGCGACCAGCCTGGCAAGCTGCGCGGCAGCGCAACCGGCCGCGACCTGTGCCTGGCCTGCCACACCCAGGCATTTTTCGACAACATGCCGGACGGCGGCGTTTCCATGGTGCAATCGGGGCACTTGGGTGCGCCCAATGCGCAGAACTGGCAGAACCTCGATCCCTATTCGATCCAGTGCATGGATTGCCACGGCACCAAGGGCGACGTCAACATCGACCCCAACCAGGTGGTGCGCCACGGCTCGCTCAACCATCCTGTCGGCGCGAACTATGACACCGCGTTCCGCTCTGGAGGCTACAAGGCCGCGCTGCTGCTGCCCAAAAAGATCATGCTGCCCAACGGCATGGTGGCTTGCGTTTCCTGCCACGAGGGCTATAAAAAAGCACACGGCCAGCTGGTGACCGCCGGCACCGGCAATTCACTCTGCTACCAATGCCACGACATATGAGCGCCCTGCCCACACCGCCTGCCCTGATCAAGCGCCGCATCGTCTACATCGACGAGCAGGTACAGAAACGCCTGCTGATCGCGCTGGTAGCGCTGGAAATCCTGCTGGTCACCGGCGCGCTGTGGATGCTGTACCTGCAACTGAACAGCGTGGTGGAAGCCAACCTCTATCGCGTCCACCTCAGCGAGAAAACGCGCATCTACCCGCTGCTGCTGAAAACCGCGCTGTTCGGGCTAAGCGGACTGGTCGTCATCAACATCGCTGCGTTGTGGATCGCAAACCACGTGTGGGCACGCCACGTCAACGCTATCCTGGAACCGCTCAACCTCCTCGTGACGCGTTCCCGCGAAATGGATTTCAGCGCCGACGCATCAACGGAAATTTCGCACGAAGTGGTCACGCTCGGGTTGCGCTGGCGTGAACGGGAGCGTCAGCGCCTAGCCAGGCTGCGCGATGAAATCGCCAAGCTCGATGCCGGCGACGCGGAGCACATGCGCGCTTCGCTCGAAGCGATACGCGCGCTGCTCCCCGACAAGTAACTCCCTTCAGCACAACAACGCCAACATATCGTGCCCCTTGCCGAGCAGGCGCGCCGGAGTGTTGAGCAACTCCCCACCGATTTTCGCCAGTGTGTACGGCAAGCGTGCGCAGGTATCCTTGTCGCATAGCCGCACACTGCGTGTTTCGATGCGCGCCACGCGGAATCCGCTGCGCTGCGCGGCCAGGCGCAGCGAATCCGGATTGAAGAAACTGACGTGCCCACCGTGGCGGGCGATGCTGAAATATTCCCAGCGCCCGCCCTGTGCGGCCACCGTCCAGCTCGCCGCATTGCCGGTACCTATCATCATCACGCCATCCGGCCGCAAAATGCGCCGGCATTCGCGCAGCAGCGTCAAGGGCTCCCGGAGATGCTCGATCACCTCGAACAGCGTGATGGCGTCGAATGCGGCACCGGGGAAGTGCGCGTCCTGCAACAGCCCTTGGTACACCTTGAACCCGGCCGCAGCAGTGGTCTGCGCTGCCTGTGGCGCAGGTTCCACGCCTTCCGCCTGGAAACCCAGCTCACGCGCAACACGCAGGAACGCGCCGCTGGAACAGCCGACATCGAGCAGATGGATTTGCTGCGGCGGCATGCCCAGCATGCGCGTGACCTTGTCTAGGCGTTTTTTACCCAAGGCAAAGCGCCGCGCCTCGTCCGCAGGCAAGGGCAGCGTACCCTGCGCATCGTCGAATTCCTGCATCGAATGCCAGTATTGCGCTTCGCTGCACTGGCTCAGCAACTGGCCGCAGGCAGTGCAGCGCATGAGCGCGCCTTCCGGCTGCATCAGTGCGGTTGCTTGCAGCGGCGCATTGCAGCCGAGCGGGCAGGTATCAAGATAAATTCGTTCGTTCATGTGCAACCTGATTCTCCAATATTTCCTGCAATACCGCGATCACGCGCGCCGCCGGCAAATTCTGCAAACAAGCGGAAAGGCTTGCCGTGTGCCGCTCGCACCCCTCCTGCAAGCAAGGCACGCACTCACCTTCACCCTGCAGCAGCACCACGTTGCGCGTCCGCTGCGTGCCCAGCATGCGGTAAGGCGTGCGGTCTTCGATATACCCTTTGGGCCATGGCCCCCACTTCACCGGGCTGGATGGCCCGAACAACGCAACGGTAGGAACGCCGACCGCCGCCGCGATATGCGTGACGACGGTATCGGGGCCGACATAGGCGCGCGCCCGGCTCAGCAGGCAAGCCACGCCGCCCAGGCTCAAACAGCCGGCGAGGTTCACCGCTCCGCCGGGCAGCGTCCGCTGCAATTCCGCGATATAAGCGAGCTCATCGGCGCCGCCGCCCCCGCTGAGCACCACACGCAGGCCGCGCGCCTCTATCCAGCGCGCCAGTTCAGCCCAGGCCTCGCGCCGCCACATTTTGTAGGCATACATGGGATACGCATGCAGCACCGCATAAGGCTGGGTTTGCCAATCGAACGGCAGCAGCTTGCGTACCACGCTTGCATCCTCCTCCGTCCAGGCAGCCACCACCTCATGATCGCGCGCCACTCCCAGCAAGTTGGCCAGCTTGAGATAAGTGAGCACGGCATGGGTGGTTGCCTCGTCAAACGCTGCGCTGCGCGACAACACGAATTTTTTCCATGCATGCTTGGCGCCGGCCGCCACCAACCCGACGCGCCGCTTGCCGGCAACGCAGGCATACAGCGTGGGACGGTCGCTTGGCACCGCCGAAACGGCCAGATCGTAGCTGCGCCACAACCCGAGCAGGAAGCGCATATGCTCGCCCACGGAAGGACGCTGCGCCACGGTGATAACGCGGTTGACGTCGGGATTGGCGGCGAGGATGCCTTCGGTCCCGGCGAACACCAGAACATCGATTTGCGCCTGCGGCCAGGCCCGCCGCAGCGAACGGATCAGCGGCGTCGCCAGCAGCACGTCGCCGATGCGGCGCGTCACCACCACCAGCACTGATGCGGGAGCGTTCATAAATACTGGTTGAGTCCGCGCTCGGCAAAGATGCGCTGCGAGGTCAGCAATTCATCGAGCAAGCGCCGATTTTCGACAAGGCGGCTGCGATCGTTCTCGCGGTGCCAAAGGTGGAACAACGGCACGGCAAAGCGTCCGCTCTTGTGGCGGATGCCGGCATGCAGCAGGCGGATCACCAGATCGGAATCCTCCAGTCCCCAGCCGGAATAGGTTTCGTCGAAACCGTTGATGCGCAGCAAATCCACGCGCCATGCAGCGAGGTTGCA
Source organism: Pseudomonadota bacterium (assembly GCA_040756015.1). Lineage (GTDB taxonomy): Bacteria > Pseudomonadota > Gammaproteobacteria > Burkholderiales > JBFMAC01 > JBFMAC01. Next base: position 18,390 of record JBFMAC010000016.1, on the reverse strand, counting down.
AGTCTTGGCGCCCTCCCATTTGCGTGGTGCGTGTTTGCGGAATGCACCATTGCCCAGTTCCAGCAGCGGCAGGATCCGGTTGGCATCGCGCCGGGCCCAGGCCCTCAGCCACTGCCCTTTGCGCCAAGCGTGGATCGGGAACTTTTCCCGCAGCACCCGCGCCGTAAACGCCTCGGACAACAAGATACGGTTGCCGGCGACGAACCATCCCGGCTCGGCCAGCGCACGGTGCTGGGCAACGAAAGCAGGAGTGGGCACACAATCGCCATCGGTAAATACGACGTACTGCGCATCGGTCGCTGCAAGCGCGCGGTTGCGCGCGGCAGCGGCGCGGAATCCCAAGTCTTCCTGCCACACATGCAGCACTTTGAACGGCGCGTGCGCCTGGTAATTCCGCACCACGCGCGCAGTCTCTACGGTCGAGCCATCGTCGGCGATCACCACTTCGAAATCGCGGTCGGTCTGCGTCAGGTAACCTTCGAGAACTGCCGCCAGTGCATCGGGGCGGTTGTAGGTGGTGACGATCACAACGATGCGCATCACTTCTTCCCGGACAGCAGCATGAGCCTGAGGTAACGGTAATACGCCCCTTCTGCATTGGACACCGCCAGCATGAAGCCCTCACGCCCGTCGAGGAAACCGGCGCGCAGGAAATACGTGCGGATGAAAGTCCAGCCGCCATGCACGATGGCGGTGAGCAGCGAAGCGCGGCGTCCGCGCGCGTGCAGCATAGCCGCGCTGGCGCTGGAATAAGCACGCATTTTTTCCAGCGCATCGTCGAGATTGCGGATCGCCTCGTGCATGAGCGGCACGCGCAAGGTGCCGATGCCTCCGTCGACAAGCAGGCGCTCGTGTACCAGGTCATCGGAGAAGCGCGCGATACCTCGGCGGAACAGGCGGATCACGTAATCCGGGTACCAGCCGGAATGGCGCATGGTGCGCCCGCAATAACTCGACAGGCGCGGCAGGCGGAAAGCCGCATACGCGCCCGGATTGCCGAGCGCCGTGACGATCTCGGCATGCAACGCCTCGCTCACCCACTCGTCGGCATCGAGCGACAGCACCCACTCGCCCTGTGCCAGGGCAAGCGCGCGATTCTTCTGCGGGCCGAAACCCGGCCAGTCTGCTGCGATTTCCACGCGCGCGCCGCATTGCCGGCAAATCGTCACGGTGTCGTCGCTGCTGCCGCCGTCGAGCACGACCACCTCATCCGCCCATCTCACCGATTCGATACAGCGGCGGATCACCTCGGCCTCGTTCTTGGCGATGATAATGACCGACAATCTCACGCCGCCCGCTCCCGCAAGCCCGCATAGAGCGCTCCGCTCATCCAGGCGTAAAACAGTCCTTCCGCATGATCCATCAGCAGCGAGTTGAACAAACATCCGGCGGCAACGGCCAGCACCAGGCCGCGCGCCAGATGCGTCTCCGTTGCGGTCGCCAATCGCGGCGCCAGCCGCCACTGGCAGTAAAACAGGTAAAGCAGCAACGCCAGGCCCGGGATACCCCATTGCACGGCAAAGTGCAAATATTCATTGTGCGGATTATGCGTGGGCGGAATGTCGCTGCCCCGCACCGCTTCGGCGTAAGTCCGGGCAAAGCCGCCGGTGCCGGCGCCAAGCAACCAATGCGTGCCAGCCAGGCGCAGGCTATGGTAATAAAACTCCAGGCGCTGCCCCGTCGATGTCTGGCTGGGCACCCCGGGATCCCACGCCCGGTATTCATCGACCACTTCCGTTACGCGCTGGTGGAAGCGCGGCGAAAACTGATAGACGGCGGCAATGGCTACCAGGCACAACACTATGATACCCCCCGCATGCCATCTGCTTGCTCGATGTCCGTGTCGTGCCAACCAGGCCGACCAGCTCACCCACACCCAGTACCCCGACAACAAAAACAGGACCACGTAACCGGTACGCCCCTTCACCAGGAACAGGATATTCACCGCACCCAACGCCGCTCCACTCAGCCATAACCACTTGTAGCGACCGGCTTGTTGGGCGCGCAACAAAGCCAGCAACACAGCATAGGCCATAAACAAATTTTGCGTGATCGAGCTGCGGAAAATCGCAGGGTTATCCACCCCACCCCACATCCAACTCGCCGGCTTTAGCAGCCCCAACCCGACCAGGGTGGACAACAGCAGGGTTGCCAGCATCGCGCCCAAGAAAGCGTTGACGGCCGCACTGCGCGTATCCGGATTGCGCATGGCCCGCATGAAAAAGGGCAACAAAAGCAAATCGGCGTATTTGCCGAACATGCCCATGGCCTCATTTAGCGGCGCCGCCCCATAGCCTACGCCAAGCGCAAACAGGCCGCCCAATATCCAGCCAGCCCGGGCCACTGGATTGACTTGCACGATACGCAGAAGATTAAATCCATAACCCAACGCCCCGCACAGCAACAGGAGCAGCAACAGGATGTTATCGAGTGCGGTGGAAATCGGGATGGCGGCACCCAGGGCGATTGCAACCCAGCGCGCCGCGGCATCGGCCGGAATGCCGATGCGGCGTGAGTAAATGGAATGCGTGTCGGGAGTAAGTGGCACCGGCCGCATTATATCGCGGCCGAGTCCTCAAAGGCGCGGCACATCGTGGGGGGCAGGGTTATACTCCGGCACCCAACGGCGCAAGCCCTGCTTCACTGCGGCATCATCGAGCAAATCCTCGGCGCTCAGCCATGCCAGCAACGCCTGCAACCACGCCCCATCGGCGGCGCGTGCCTGCGCGATACGCAACTTGGCATGCGGCGTGGGCAGGGTGTGTTCGCCATCGGCCAGCAGTTCTTCATACAGTTTTTCGCCCGGGCGCAGGCCGGTGTATTCGATGCGGATGTCGTCTTCGCTGAAACCGGACAGGCGGATCATGTCGCGCGCCAGATCGGCGATCTTCACCGGCTCGCCCATGTCCAGCACGAAGATCTCCCCCCCCTGCCCCATCAGGCCGGCCTGCATCACCAGCTGTGCCGCCTCGGGAATGGACATGAAGTAGCGCGTGATGTCGGGGTGGGTGACGGTAACGGGACCGCCTCGTGCGATCTGCTCGCGGAATTTGGGAATCACGCTGCCGGTGCTGCCCAGTACGTTGCCAAAACGCACCATGATGAAGCGCGTGCTTCCCTGCCGCTGCAGCGACTGACACACCATCTCGGCCAGCCGTTTACTTGCCCCCATTACATTGGTCGGATTGACCGCCTTGTCAGTGGAAATCAGCACGAATTTTTCCACTGCAACGTCAATGGCGGCCTGCGCCAGCGTATACGTTCCCAGCACATTGTTGCGTACCGCCTCCCAAGCATTAGCATTTTCCATCAATGGCACATGCTTGTAGGCCGCGGCATGGAACACCACCTGCGGCCGGTATTGCGCAAACACCTGTTGCACGCGTACGCGATTCTTCACATCACCGATCACACAGGCAATGTCGATATCGGGGAAGCGTTCGCGAAATTCCTGCTCGATTGCATATAAAGAAAACTCATTGAGCTCGAACAAAACCAGCAAGCGCGGCCTGAATTTGACAACCTGCCGGCACAATTCGGAGCCAATCGAGCCACCGGCACCGCTCACCAACACCGTGCTGCCGTCCAGCAATTGGTGCAGACCAGCGGTATCCAGTACCACTGGATCGCGTCCCAACAAGTCATCCAACTCGACTTGGCGAATTTGCGACACGGTGACCTTGCCGCTAATCAGATCGTCGAATGACGGCACCGTCATCACCTTGAGGCTGCATTGCGCACAGATTTCCATGGCATGGCGACGCACGCCATGCGCCGCCGACGGCATGGCGATGATAGCGTGCTGCACACCAAGTTTTTCATACCATTGAGGTAATTCATCGATTGAGCCATAAACTTTGATACCTTGCAGCTGCTTACCGCGCTTGTTGGCATCATCGTCAAAGAGTGCAACCACGCGCCATTCGCGGCTGCGCTCCAGGTCTTTGAGCAAACCCACCGCCGCGTCGCCGGCGCCCAGCACCACCACCGGCTGCGTCGCATTCCATCCACGCAAGCCACGCTCCTTCCATACGCGATAAGCAACACGGCTACCACCCATCAGCAGCAAGAGCAAAATCGGATCGAGAATCAGCACCGAGCGCGGCACCACGATAGGCATGCGCAACATGAACAGCAACGTGGCAACGGCAATCGCCGAGAACAACACCGCCAACAAGATGCGCTTCAAGTCGGGCAGGCTAGCGTAGCGCCAAATGCCTCGATACAAACCGAAGCCGGAAAAGAATACCGCCTGGAGCGGAACGACCAGCGCCAACGAGCGCAACATGTCTCCATGAAATTCCAGTGGCACATCCAAATTGAAGCGCAACAAGTATGCCGCCCACCATGCCAGCGCTGCCGCGGCCAGATCGTGGCCAAAAGCAAGAGCGCTGCGCCAGCTCGATTTCATCATCGGCCATGTCCCGCAAGAAACCATTGGGAAGTTGCGCGCAATCCCGCATCCACCGAATACGGCGGCTGCCACCTCAGGGTGGTGCGGATATGGGCAGTATCTATTTGCAAGGAGCCGGTTAGCCGCTGTAGTGTGGCCTTGCCCGCCACACGCCCTATCCAGTCAAACCAGAATACGGGTACTCGAAGCATGCGCGGTGTTTTTCCCATGGCCTGCGCCAGACGCCTGATCAGCTCGGGTGTAGCCAACGACTCACCATCACTAACCAAAAAGGTCTGATCCGCAGCGGCAGGATGCTCCAGGCAAGCGATAATGGCATCCACCAGATTACCGACATAAACGAGATCGCGGCGATTCTCCACCGCCCCGAATGGCAAGGGCACAGCCAGCGCAACCAGCTTCATCAAACGCAGGAAGTTACCCCGCACTCCGGGACCGTACACCAGCGGTGGGCGCAGGATCACCACCTCCATGCCGGTTTCAACGGAAACCTTTTTTAGCACCTGCTCCGCTTCCCACTTGGAAACTCCGTAAGCATCCTGCGGTTGTGGCCTGTCGCGTTCCTTAAAACCCACTCCAACAGTTTCCTCCCCATTGACCTTGATTGAGCTCAGGAAAATGAACCGCCGTACCCCCTGTTGCGCAGCTTGGCGCGCCAAACGTTCGGTGCCGGCAACATTAACACGACGAAACTCAGTCAGCGAATTGGCCGTTGCCTTCATCACGTGCACCCGCGCCGCCAAATGCACGACACACTCCACCCCATCTAGTGCGCTACACCAGTCGGTATCCGACCCGATCTCCCCGACTTCCACTGCATCAAAATCGCACAGCTTCCGGCGAACGCCGCGCCGAACCAAATATCCTGTCCGCCCCAAGGCAGGGCACAAAGCCGTGCCAACAAAGCCAGTTGCTCCAGTAACCAGAATGGTTTTCACAAAACCACGCAGTCAAACCAGCTTGCGCCAAACGGTACGATTGATGTAACTTGTGTAGCTCAGGATAATACGTAGTACTTTCTGCGAAACGTTATCAGCGCTGTAATCCTGCACCATGCGTAGCCCACGCTCGCTACCGCGCGGCTGCCTGGCCAAAATGGTTAGCCCCTGTATTACCCTTTCCGGCTCCAGCCCAACCATCATAACCGCCCCCTCCTCCATGCCTTCAGGACGTTCATGTGCTTCACGAATATTCAACGCGGGAAAATTAAGGATGGAAGACTCCTCGGTTATGGTGCCACTGTCCGACAGCACTGCACGCGCATTGCGCTGCAATTGTACATAATCGATGAAACCGAGAGGCTTCAGCAGCTCCACGTTAGGGTGAAACCGCATCCCCTGCACTTCGATGCGCTGGCGTGTACGCGGATGAGTGGACACAATGATGCGCCGGCCATACAAATCGGCAATACTATTAAGCACCTGTGCCAGCTTTTGCAGATTCTCGACAACATCAACATTCTCTTCCCGGTGAGCACTCACCACGAAATACTCTCTGGGCTGCAAACCCAGTCTTTGCAGCACCTCCGACCGCTCCACCTGTGGCAGATAATGCATCAGCACTTCATTCATCGGACTACCAGTCTTGATTACCCGGTCTGGCAGCACCCCTTCGCGCAACAAGTACTCACGAGCATGATCGCTATATGGCAAGTTGATGTCGCTGAGGTGGTCGACAATCTTGCGATTTAGCTCCTCCGGCACGCGCTGATCGAAACAGCGATTGCCCGCTTCCATGTGGAAAACTGGGATCTTGCGGCGCTTGGCTGCAATAATCGAGAGGCAGCTGTTGGTATCCCCCAACACCAACAAAGCCTCCGGCTGTTCCGCTTCCAGAATGGGATCGATCTTGATCAGGATGTTGCCTATGGTGGCCATTGCCGTACTGGCCGCGGCCTCCAGAAAATATGCTGGTTTGCGAATCGCCAGTTCGTCGAAAAAGATCTGATTCAATTCATAGTCGTAATTCTGCCCGGTGTGCACCAGTACATGGTCTGCCTGCTCATCCAAACATGCCAGCACACGCGATAGGCGGATAATCTCCGGACGAGTGCCCACCACGGTCATGATCTTGATTTTCTTCATGGCGTACTAGACCTTTTCAGGGAAGGTGTCGGGGTTGGCCGGATCAAATATTTCATTGGACCAGAACAATGTGGTCATTTCCGTCTCTCCCACATTAGTAATGTTATGCGTGTGCAGCACCGGCATATCGATGTACTGCGGCTGTGTACCGCTAACCGCGAATTCCGCCACTTCATCCGAAAATAGCTTCCGTACCCGAATCAAGCCGCTGCCACCTAGCACCAGAAAGCGCTCGATCTTCTTCGTATGATAGTGGTTACCACGGGTAACTCCGGGTTTGGTGGTAGAAATAAAACACTGTCCGCCGGGGATAGTTTTAATCGCCTCGAACAGAGCGCCACGATTATCCTCATGCAATTTCAGGCTCACCGGGTAATGGTGAGGAAACAGATAGGAACGGTAGGTATTAAACAGGCGCAGATCTATGGCCGCCATGGTATCCGGCAACAATTGCGCGCGGTATTGTGCGTCGAACTGCACCAGCTTCTGCAGGAGTTGGCTGACCTTCATGGCCACCCCGGCCACGCGCACCTCACCAACCTCACCAGCACGTATGATGCGCAATACGGTTTCCGCGACCTCCTGTGCATGCACCAGTTCCAGTTCGCCATCATGCACGACCCGCGATGCCTCGCCATTGGCAAGCTGATGGCAGAAGGTGGACACCACCGAATTGTAGAATGGCTTGCCACCCTCGCCGAACACATGCGGCAGAATCAGATTGGTGAAACGGCCGCCGCTGCGCTTCGCCCATTGCCGAAAACATTCGGCACATTCGCGCTTGGAACGTGCATAGGCAGTGTCACCCATGATATGGGTGGAAGAGGAAAAAACGATATGGGGGGTGCGCCTGCCGCGTTCGCACGCAGCCACCAATGCCTCCACCAGTGCGATGTTGGTCTGTTCGATTGCCGTATCATCACCGCGGTTCATTCCGGCCAAATGCACGATCGCATCGGCGGAGGCAACGAACGCATCAAGGCGCTGCTCATTGGCAAAGGTGGCGCGATCCGCAGGAATAGTCTCGCAATTGGGCTGAGAATGTAAATAAGCGCGCATATGCCAGCCGATCAGTCCGGCCACGCCGGTGATCCCGATTTTCAACATGGCATACCTAACGCCGTCATTGCCGCTCATTTTTCTCAGGGTAGCTCGGCGGTCACTTCTGGCAGGGACAAGAGCAGATCCTCCACTTCCTTGACGCTGAGGCGGTAAGTGTTGTGCGAAGTGTAATCGTCAAGACTGGCTTCCTGGCGGTCGCCCTCGGTGAAATATTTGTTGTAGTTGAGATCACGGTCGTCCATGCGTACGCGGAAGTAATCCCCCATATCCTCCGACTTGGCAAGTTCCTCGCGCGTAACGAGGGTTTCGTAAATTTTCTCGCCGTGGCGCATACCGATCACCTTCAGCGCCACTTCAGACTTGAACAGATTCTTCAGTGCCACAGCCAGATCCGCCACCGTGCAGGCCGGCGCCTTCTTGACGAACATGTCGCCCTGCTGCGCATGATTGAAGGCAAACACCACCAAGCTGATGGCATCGCGCAATGGCAGAAGGAAGCGCGTCATTTCCGGGACGGTCATGGTGATCGGCTTGTTTTCCTTGATCTGCCTGATGAACAGCGGGATTACCGAGCCGCGCGAACACATGACATTGCCATAGCGTACCGACGACACCACGGTCTCGCTTTCCTTGAGATTGCGTGCCGCTGCCTGTGCCACCTTTTCCATCAGCGCCTTGGTCATGCCCATGGCGTTGATCGGGTAAACTGCCTTGTCGGTGCTCAGGCAGACGATGCGGGCGACTCCATGCTGAATAGCAGATTCGAGCACGTGGTGGCTGCCCATTACATTGCTGAGTACTGCCTGCATCGGGAAAAATTCGCACGACGGGACTTGCTTGAGCGCCGCCGCATGGAATACGTAATCCACCCCCTTCATCGCTTGGTCAACGCTGTCGCGGCTACGCACGTCGCCGATGTAGAACTTGACCTTGGGATTATTCAACTCGATGCGCATATGCTCCTGCTTCAATTCATCACGGCTGAAAATGCGCACTTCCCGGAATCCCTCATGTCGCGCCAGCAAATGGTCAAGCAAGGCATGGCCGAATGAACCTGTACCACCGGTGATCAAAATGATTTTATCCCTGAATTCCTGCACAACTGCCCTCACTCATCAACCATCAACCGTCTCTGACCCATTGTCAATCACGCGCTACCACAGCCAGCTCTCGCATCCAACCTTCCACACGCTGGAACAGCATAGCGCGGTCGAAATTCGCCTCGTAATAACGACGTCCAGCTTGACCCATCGCTTCCCGCTCCAGCTTCGGCATGGCCGCCATGGTCAGCACAGCTCGCTCCAGCGCAACGGCATCCTGCGCCGGACAGGTCAACCCGGCACCGGCTTCTTTCACGATGCGTGCGCCTTCACCATCCAGCATCACCAGCAGCGGTCGTGCACAAGCCAGGTATGACTGGATTTTCCCAGGTATCGTCAGCTCGAAAATCGGTGCGCGCTTCAAACTCACCAGCATTACATCCGCCATGGCAAAGAATGCCGGCATCGCTGCCACCGGGTAGCGCCCGAACAGGTGCACAGTATCGCTCAGGCCGCGCGCCTCCACCTGCTGTCGCACCCATTCCAGCAAGCGTCCGTCACCGACGATCAACCAGTGGATGTCCTTGCGCCGATGTAACCGTTGCGCCGCATCCAGTATGGTACCAAAATCCTGTGCCACCCCCACGTTGCCGGCAAACATGATGCGAAATCCGCCCGGCATGGCCGGCACCTGCTCAGGAGCAGGAGGAAGCGGCTGGTACAGCGCTTCCGCCCAACTCGGGAAATAGCGGATTTTCTCCGCCGCACCGCCATGCCGCTGCACATGCTCGATGAAACCCCTTGATTGTACCAAGATCAGATCGCAGCGCCGGTAGATGAAACACACCAGTCGCTCCACCCCCCTAAGTATCAGTGGCGATTGCACCGCTCCGGTCGCCGACAGGCTGTCCGGCCACAGATCGAGCACCCAGAACAGGACAGGCGCACGTTTAATACGCCTCAGCAAAATTGCTGGCAGCCCTACCGTAATCGGCGACGGCTCGAACACGAAAATTGCATCCACCTTGCCGCGACAATAAAACGGCGCGAGCAAAGTGGAAAATATGGCGAAGGAAAGGTAATTCAGCATCAGTCGCAAAGCACCGCCCCTGCCGCGCGGAATCAGGGGAACGCGGCGAACCATCACACCGCCATAATCCTGGCGTGTATTCTTGAACCAGCCATAGCCAGGGAAAATTTTTCCGCCAGGGTAATTGGGCTGCCCGGTTAATACTGTTACCTCATGCCCCGCTTGGCACAGTCCGATCGTGAGGTCATTGATGCGGAAATCCTCAGGCCAGAAATACTGGGAAACAATCAGGATTTTCATTTGCGCCTATCCGCAGCGACTACCCCGCCCAGCGCCTGCCAGGTACGCTGAGCAGTCAGTCGCCAATCATAGCTGGAGGCGCGCACGGCGGCACTTCGACCCAAAGCATCCATCCGCCCAGCGTCGACGTTGAGGGCGGCAAGTTGCGCGGCAAACTGGCTGGGATTGGCAGGATCGAAATATTGCACCGCATCGCCGCCAAATTCCGGCATGGGCTGACGGTTGGAACAAAGGATAGGTCGCCCTGCAGCCATCATTTCCAGCAGGATGTTGGGGCAATTCTCAGTATAGGAAGCGAATAGGTTGATGCGCGCATGCTGATACATCGCCGGCAATTCGTAATAGGGAATCTTGCCCGGCAACAAAACCTCAAGCTGCATACCAAGCCGTGCAATCTCACGGCGCAGTTTGTTGCCATAGGAAACATTCTCCGGACCGGCTAGGATCAGTTTCTCGGCACCACCGCACTGCTTGTAGCGGGCAAATCCCTGTACCACTTCGATTTGTGCCTTGTAATAATCCAGCGTGGAAGCGTAGAAGAAATAAGGTTGCTGCGGCACCCACTGTGGCCACGCCAGCGGGTGTGCCAGATCAACCCTGAATTCATCATTGATCCCATGCGGAATCACCACGCTGGCGGGCAACGCTCTGTCCGCCAGCGCACCGATGATGCGGCGCGCATGCTCAGAAATGAAAATCAGCAGGTCAGCCCGCAGCATGCTGCGCAACAACAACTTCTCCAGCAGCCACAAACGCAAGCGGTCGTACCCCCAAGGATATTTGCGCCGCTGCTCTATATCGAACGGCATCATGTTGCGCGACATGGTGACTACCCTGCAATGCGCCGGCACCAGGGTATTCACCATGCCCCCCGGACAGAACAGCACATCGGCTTCCAGCTCACGCAGCAGGCGAGGCAAGTGCAGTCGCTCCCATACTGCGCGCAAAAATGGGTTTCCCAGAGAAGAAGGAATCTCGATGCGTTGTACTGCTGTACTTTGCCCAACCACCAGAGTAGCCGGCGCCAGCAGCCAGATCTGCCAGCCCTGTGGCACGTGTTGTAGCAGGTTATGCAGATAAGTCTGGCCACCGCCGAGTCGCGCGGAAAGCGCGTTAATGACAATCCTCATCGCCCACCTCACCTACCTGCTCGCGCCTACAGTATTCCAGCGCCATCAATGCCGACCACAATAATGGATGTACGTTCCTTTTCCCACTCTGGTGCAATTCGAACAAGTCAAGTAGCACCCGCTGATTGAGTGGCAGCCGAGCGAACAAATTCCTGTCATGCAGTAACGAAGCGGCCCAATCCTTCAACCGGGTTCGCAACCATTGGTCAATAGGCACGACAAAACCTTGCTTGGGACGATCAAGGATTTCCCGTGGCAGATAGCGGTAAGCCAACTGGCGCAGTAAATATTTGTTGCTGCGCCCGCGGATTTTACACGCCAGCGGCAGTTTCATCCCCCACTCGGCCAGATGGTGGTCCAGCAGCGGCTCGCGCGCTTCCACGGAATACGCCATGCTCGACAGGTCGAGCTTTTGCAGATAATCCTCAGGCAGCACATGCTGCATGTCTAGGCGCATGGCCAACTCCACCGGCGACAGTCGGACAGAAAATGCACCCGCTGCGTTGCGGAACAGCGCTTCCATGCCGATGGTTTGCCGATCGATATCCATATCTAGCACGGCCGGGAAGTCTTTGGCGATGCTGCGCATGAAAGCAAATGCAGCAACAATATCCTGGCACGCTGCTGCCGTTGTCAGCAGGCGCATGCTGTGGTGCGAAACAAGCCGCCGGCCCAAGCCACTCAGTGAAACGCGCAACGCCAGCGGTAGACGATACCATGGCATCAGTGCACGGACGATGCGGTAGTAGTGATAGCCGCCGAAAATTTCGTCGCCGCCGTCGCCTCCAACCACCACGCTGACGTGACGGCGTGCTAACCGGTACAATGCCATGGCCGGGAATGCGGAACTGTCAAAAAACGGCTCGTCGAACTCGCGGAAAAATTCCGGCAGTAGTGATAGCAGGTCGTCGGCGCGCAGTATCTCGACATGATGGTCGGTACCCAGGAATTTTGCCACAGCAGCGGCATGTGAGCTTTCATCAAATCCGGTTTCGGCAAACCCGATGGTGAAACTTTTCAGCACAGCGCCTGACTGACGGGTCATCACCGCAGCAACCAGCGAACTGTCTATGCCGCCAGAAAGTGCAACGCCGAGCGGCACATCGCTAACCATGCGCGCGCGTACCGCCTCCACAACCAGCGCATCCAATTCCTCCAGCAGTTTCGTCTCAGGCTTCTCGTGAGGCAACGTGGCTATCGAGCCTGGGCTCCAATAATGTTCGCTGCGCAGCCCGCGGTTGTCAAAGAATAATCGGCACCCCGCTCCCAACTTGCGGATATCTCGATAAAAGGAATAAGGTGCGGGAATGTAGCCACCTTCCAGCTGAAAGCGCAAAGCCTGCACGTCTATGATGCGCGCAAGACGTGGCTGCAGCGCGAAAATCGCGCGTGGGCGCGAAGCAAACAGTAACGCCCCGTTGCGCTCAGCATAGTAGAAGGGCTTAACCCCAAAGCGGTCGCGTGCCGCAAACAGGCTTTTTACCTGACGATCCCAGATTGCGAAAGCAAACATGCCCTGGAAGCGGTGCACGCAATCCGCCCCCCACCGCTGATAGGCTGCCAGCAGTACTTCGGTGTCACTGTGACCGCACCACGGCCAATCGGCACCGATCTCGTCGCGTAAGGCCGCAAAATTGTAAATTTCACCGTTGTAAACCACCACGTAACGTTGATCGTGCGACAGCATAGGCTGATGCCCGGCTGCAGTGGTGTCGAGAATGGAAAGCCGGCGATGCGCCAAGCCGGTGCATTCATCTCCCCACCAACCGGCGTCATCGGGGCCGCGCCTGGCAAGCAGCGCGGCGGCACCCTGCAAGGTCTCCGGATCCGGCCTAGCACCACTGAAATCAACTACCCCTACGATACCGCACATAGTCGCGCGCAGGCTCAGCCACGCCGCCCGGAGCCGATGATGCCGTTGGGGCCGTTTCCGACCTTGACATCGACAAAGCCCGCCTCGCGAAACCATTGTTCCACCGTGGCCTGCGTTTGCGGATAATCGTAGCGCGGCGAATACCAGTCAAAGGTATCAAGTATGGCCCATTGCTTGTGCAACTCGTATGGCAGCTTGAGATCAGAGAATTCCACCACCGGCACCAGCCGCGCACCGGCCCTGCCGACCACACGGCGCAGCAACACCGCCAACGGCAATAGCAGAGGCGTAACCGCCGCGATAATGCGGTACAACATTTTCGGAGGCATACGCTTAGTAAGTGGGCGCAGCAAGAAACGCCAATGCAGCATGGAACTCAGCCGGCGCGCATACACGTCTATCGCCAGCCTGCCGCCGGGACGCACCTGCCGCGCAAGACTCATGAATGCCCGTTTAGGATCGGGAGTATGCTGGATCACGCCCAGACATACCACCTTGTCGAAGCCGCCCGGCGCGAAGGGCATATTGAAGATGTCGCCCTGGAACAGGTGTAGGTTGTCGTAACAACCGTTGTTCTGCGCGTTAGCTTCCACCGCGAGCGAATAGTCGAACGAATAAATATCAGCGCCTGTAGCAACCAACACCTCAGTAAAACGCCCTGCGCCGGAACCGGCCTCAAGGATGCGCTCCCCTTCCATGCGCTGCGGCCAGCCGGTGACTGAAAACAGGCGGTCGCGCGAAATCGAAACGCCAGTATGACTGTCGAGTTGTGTCCTAGCATGTTGATTCCACTGAAAACCGAACGAACCGGCGTAGTTATCTTCTGGAACAAAACGTGGAATACCTAGTTTGACCTGGTATGAATGTCCACACGTTTGGCATTGCAAATATCCTTCCCACAGCTTGGTTACCACTTCCCCGATAATTTGCAACTTACCAGAATTACACGCAGGGCAAGAAAACAATCCAGTTTCACTAAAATTCACGATTCCTAATATCCAAGTTACTCATAATATGGTTCTGCTACCTGACTAAGATGGATCTAGTATGGCCTCAATGTGATTTGACATGTAATACGCAATTTCTGACTTATTTCTGACTTATGAGTAAATTGCAAAACGCTATTTTATCGCCTCGACAAACAGCGTTTCTTCCGGACGGTTGTCCAGTTTCTCCAAATCAAGCATCGCGCCTTCACGATACGCACAGCGCCTAACATCATGGAAGCCGATTTGCTCAAGCGCCGTCTTAAGCATGGCAAAGTCATACATGTATTTATGCCGTGCATAATAGCTGTTGTCATCTTCCACGAAGAAATAACTCTCTAGCATTTTTTTCTTCTCACCGCGCGCATACAATGCAACAGCATATTCCAGATCGGGAACGCAAATACGTAGCACCCCACCCGGCTTGAGGATACGATAGGCATGACACAACAGGTTCTCGCCATCGCGACGATATAAATGCTCTAGGAAATGTGATGAATAGACAAAATCCGCCACAGCGTCTTGTAACGGAATACCAAACGACAGATCATGATGAATGAAATAATTCTCCCCGAGCAGGCGACAATATTCCTCGCGTGAGTAATATTGATTAGCCCCAGTCAGGCGATACATAATCCTATGCACGAAGACAGGCCAAGTCGCAATCAGCGCATTCAGGCTGCCATCAATGTTAACCCACCCCCTGCAAACGGCCAATCCACAGCCTATGTTCACTTTCACCTTGGACCAGTCAGGTGGCAGACGCTTCTTCTGACGCCGCTTCAACTTACCAAGAACCAAGGTCAAAGCATCGACCAAGATACGCACCACCTTCATACAGCCAGCGCCCTTATTTTGAACAACACAGTCCGAGAGATCATTTCCCCATCTTTCACTATTTCTTGCCTAGCAAATAACCCTGTCTAAACCGCACCCTAAGCAACACCAGCCTTTCCATAGTGGCCCGTAAGTTTATTGCTAATAATCATCAAGACAGCTATCAACCCCTCCATTATCGCCCAAGACAGGGTAGCCTTATAAAAAGAAAAATTCTGGTACCAAGTCCCGCGAATCACGATAGCAATTAACAGCCCATAAAGCATGTATGACCCAAACGATGGGTGGGTATGGGCATGTCTATACGCCCGGCCAAATACATAAGTAATTCCCGCCGGAATCAACATGCAGCCCACCACTCCGAAATTAACATACGCCTCCGTTAACTCAAACAAACTTCCCGTCATTGCCTGACCATTGATACCAGAAATTGAGAAATCCAAAGGCCTTCCAGGATATAAAAAATATGGCAAAGTACGGGGAAAATAATTCCAATAAGTTTCCCCCATCTGCAAGGAAAGATAACCCTCGTGAATTAGGCCAACTACTTGGAATAAGGTGGCTGCCACATCCGCCAACGTTGGCAAGTGCGGATATGGCACACCATCGATAAAACCAGTCGGCAGGATTTCAAAGGAAAAATCTCCAGCGCCATGTATGGACTGATGCCTCCACTTCCCTAGAAACTGCACCACGACTATACCAAGCAAGGCATAACCCATCAGTCGAAAGGGCTTGACCGGGTACCTTTTATAAAGCTGGGTAACCGCATAGGCAGCGATCAAGATACCAGCCACATCAAGCCGTGCACCACGCAGGAGCAAGCAAAAAACCAATACATAAATTGCAATAATTGAGAACGTCAGCCAATAACTCTTCCTAGCTCCGGGTTGAATTAACAACAACAAATACATCCCCAGAATTGAAAAAATTGCAAAGACGGAAAAGATTCCTATGTTCCAGGCCGGCCGCATGCCCACGTAATCAAAAGAGCCCTGCCAAAAAAAACCGGACAGTGCCCCAGCAGCCATGGTGCCACAAACCACGGCGATTCCCGCATAAAGCAAAAAACGAGTGCGGAATTGATTATCCGGCAATGGCGCCACAGTCACTTCTGATCGAAGACCATCCCCGGCGAGCACCCACCCCACAGTACTTGAATAAGCCGCCAACACGCTCAGCAACAATATTTCCACCGCCAGCCAGTCCGTTTGATAACGCATTGCACTGGCCGTAAAGAGTACCTTGCTCCGACCAAGCAGCACGAACAGAGCAACAACCAATCCGGGGCTGATGACAAGCGATAAGCGCAGAAGACAAGGCAACGGCCATTTGAAATAAATCGCGGCGCCCAACAGGGACAATGTCAAGATCGCCCCCAACCAACCATACCAGGAAGGGGTTAAAACATTGGGGAAACTGACTAAGCCATACAGAAAGCAACATACTGAAATCAGCAAACCCCATAAAACTGTGGTCGCTGCCTTACTCATACATCCCCGATCGAATCTCCCCCTATGCCACCATTGCGTCGGCATTGCCAGGAAACAAATAAAATTGCCGAGACAAGCCCAAACAAAGCAGAAAACAAAACAATAACGCCTCGGTTAGGGGAAACCGGCCCATCACTGACTTCAATTTCTCCCAATCTGGCAGTTCGGGTACGGCAAAGAAACCCCTCCATTCCATCTGTTGCCTCTGCGCGAGACTGCAAAATGTTGGCACAATCACCTTGCCCCACCTTGCCAACCCCCAGTTGCTTACCAAAAAGCGTGAGCAACTCGCGCTTCTTCTGTTCATGTCGTACCACAATGAAATCGACAATGACATCAACAATGCGCTCAGCCTCTTCAGGTGAAGGAGAGTTCACCTTTACCTCCATGAATCTGGTGCCCGGTACTGGCAAAACCTTGATTCTCGACTGGCTAAGATACATCTCAACCTCAGCCTGAGAGAGCCCCCCCCTACTCAATAGAGAACGCATCACGCTTTTAATCCGCATGTATCTCTCCAGTTCGGCTTGCGGCTCTATTGGGATTTGTTGAATTTCACGTTGGCCATTCACAATTGGAACAATCGCCACCTCGATAATTGCGGTTGCCCGCCACAAAGGCTGTATCAATAACGCTATGATATAAGACACGATTGCGAACCCCAGCGCTATGCTGAAAATCAGCCTCCAGCTTTGCCACAACGGATTGCCCCATTCTTTTGCACACCCCCTCATAACAGCCTTTCTTTCCTCAAAGCCATACAATTTAGTCAAATACCACCGGCAAAGCCGGTGGCTTGGGATGGTGAGCGCCTCAAAGGCGCCCATAACACCGTGAGCCGCCGTTGGCGGCTTACCCCATGGCGAGCTTCATCTGGTCGTACCGCTCGTCTTCCTCTTCCTGATTCCGGATGTATGCTCGAACCATGTTTTCGTCCAGCCCCACCGTGGAGACGAAATACCCTCGGGCCCAAAAGTGCTCGCCCGTGAAATTCTTCTGGCAATCTCCAAACTTCCGGGCAATCTGTATCGCACTCTTGCCTTTGATGTACCCCACCACATTCGATACCGCATATTTCGGTGGAATGCTCAGGCACATATGCACGTGATCGCCCATCATATGGCCTTCAACTACCTTCGATTCCTTGTGCCCCGCCAGTTCGTGGAATATCTCCCCGAGTTGCCGACGCAATAACCCGAATATTTTCTTCTTCCGTCGCTTCGGAATAAATACAACGTGATATTTGCAGTCCCATCTCGTATGGCTTCAGACTCTGGTAATCTTTCATCGTGAATCTCCTTTCTCTTGGCAGAGATTAGAAATTCACGCAGACCGTCGTAAAGGTCAAACCTTGGTGAGTCCCCCGGCAGAACCGGGGGCTTACCTCTATGAGTTACCACGCGCCACCTTCGGCAACGCGAAAAATAAAGCGCAAGCCACAAACCAACTCATCAAGCCCCTGACCAGACTCAATTCGCCATACCAAAACCAGAATGGGGCAAAAACAAAAAATGTCCCATACAGCAATTTTAACCAAACATCGCTTCGCCCCCACACCGCGCGTTCCAACCAAGCCGCGAAAAATCCATAAAGCATTAATATCAGGAAAACACCAGCCATATGGAAATTAACAAACGGAACAACAACAACATTGGTTCCCCCCAAGCCATAGCGCATTTCCCAAGCAGGCCCGTGATCGCCCTCGACTGGTCGCTCCCATCCGAGTGCCTGGGTAAGAATCCCCGGAGGAAATGACAAAATATAATCAATATAGGTCTGCCCTTCTTTTATCTCCAAATGCCCCCGCTGATCATCCCCAACCACAGAAAGCACCGTCAGCAAGGAGGCAGTCCAAGTTCCATACACCAGAGAAGTATTAACCTGACCTAATTCATTGTCGTGTGAAAGCTCGCTACGATAAGCACCCACCCCCTGTAACGTAATAAAAAGTAGGACACCCGCCACCACCAGCCTCCAGCGAACTCCAGCAAACACCCTTCTACCCTGTGCCAGAAAAAAAAGGTTCATCGCGCCTTTCCGGGGAAGGCATCCTTGATTTTCAGGAAGAAGTAAGCTGAATCGCGGAAGCCATAGGCCATGCGCTTGATGACCTTGATGCGGTTGTTTACCCCTTCGAGGAC
>JBFMAC010000015.1:0-69519 GCA_040756015.1 Pseudomonadota bacterium | reverse complement strand
CAGACATAACATCTAGCATGACGGGGTAAACAGGTTGGGTTGGATGGTTTGGCGACTACCAATTTACCAACCTCCGCCTCGTCAACCTACTCTTCCCCTAATATCCGCGAAGAACCTTTTTTATTGGGGGTGGAGTCTTTCTCAGAAGAGCAAGGCTGGCCACCCTGAAAGCAGATCGCCATGGGTTACTTGGCGACCTGCTTTTCCCGCAGCTCGTCCAGTGTCTTGCAGTCTATGCACAGCGTGGCGGTGGGGCGCGCTTCCAAGCGCTTCAGGCCGATTTCCACGCCGCAGCTCTCGCAGTAGCCGTATTCGCCAGCGTCTATCTTGGCGATGGTTTCGTCGATCTTCTTGATGAGCTTGCGCTCGCGATCGCGGTTGCGCAATTCCAGCGCCATGTCGGATTCCTGGCTGGCGCGGTCATTGGGGTCGGCAAACACCGTTGCCTCGTCCTGCATGGTGTGCACAGTACGGTCGATATCTTGGCTGAGCTCGGCCTTGAGCGCGCCGAGCTTGTTGCGGAAATACTCGAGTTGCTTGGGGCTCATGTACGCCTCGCCTTTTTTCGGCACATAAGCGGCGGGTTGCTTGCGTAATTCGGTTGCCATCGGACTACCCTTTTAAGCCATGAACAATGGTCGCGCATTATACCGCAATCCCCGCCAAAAGCGTGGTCTAAATTTCTGCTGCCGGGATGTGGCAACGCTTTGAGCGCATTGTGTTTATGCCGGAAAAAAATCAATGGCGCGGGCGATCTGTGTAAGCCGGCCGGCATGAATGCACACAAAGAGCATCGGGGTCAAGGCGTGGTTGGGATAAAATGCACACAGTGGAAATTTCATCAAGGGCAGCGCTCTGACTATTCTGGCTACGCATTGCAAATCGCTGATTTTCGTCCTTGCTGCTTGTGCAAGGTTTGGTTGCGCCCCGGCTGGCGCGGAGACGGTCGATAGCGGCGGCTGGAAACCTTCTACGGACAAATCCGGCATCACCGCCCCCAAGCTGTTCCCCAGGCCCGTCAATCAGGGCGGTATTCGCACCCAGACGCTGTTCGGCTCGAAAAGCAGCCTGGGCAGCGCCATACCGCAGGATGACGCCAAGGCAGCGCGCTGGTATCAGCAGGCCGCTGAGCAGGGGTTTGCTTCCGCACAGTTCATGCTGGGCAATTCCTATTACGACGGCAAGGGTGTGGCGCAGGATTACGGCGAAGCGGCAAAGTGGTACCGCAGGGCTGCCGAACAGGAAAATGCCTATGCGCAGTCCATGCTGGCCTCGATGTACTACGACGGCAAGGGTGTGGCGCAGGATTACGGTGAAGCGGCAAAGTGGTACCGCAGGGCTGCCGAGCAGGAGGTGGCCAATGCCCAGTTCATGCTGGCCTCGATGTACTACGACGGCAAGGGTGTGGCGCAGGATTACGGCGAAGCGGCAAAGTGGTACCGCAGGGCTGCCGAACAGGGAAATGCCTATGCGCAGTCCATGCTGGCCTCGATGTACTACGACGGCAAGGGTGTGGCGCAGGATTACGGTGAAGCGGCAAAGTGGTACCGCAGGGCTGCCGAACAGGGCAATGCCGAGGCGCAGTCCATGCTTGGTTCCATGTACCAGGATGGCCGGGGCGTGGCACGCGACGATGCCGCTGCGCTGGCGTGGTACCGCAAGGCTGCCGAGCAGGAGGTGGCCAATGCCCAGTTCATGCTGGCCTCGATGTACTACGACGGCAAGGGTGTGGCGCAGGATTACGGCGAAGCGGCAAAGTGGTACCGCAGGGCTGCCGAACAGGGAAATGCCTATGCGCAGTCCATGCTGGCCTCGATGTACTACGACGGCAAGGGTGTGGCGCAGGATTACGGTGAAGCGGCAAAGTGGTACCGCAGGGCTGCCGAACAGGGCAATGCCGAGGCGCAGTCCATGCTTGGTTCCATGTACCAGGATGGCCGGGGCGTGGCACGCGACGATGCCGCTGCGCTGGCGTGGTACCGCAAGGCCGCCGAGCAGGGGTATGCGCGCGCGCAGTTCAAGCTTGGCATGATGTATTACGAAGGTAGAGGCGTGCTGCAGAATTTTGCCGAAGCGGCGCAGTGGCAGCGCAAGGCCGCCGGGCAGGGACTGGTCGAAGCGCAGCTCATACTGGGCACGATGTACGAGGATGGCAAGGGCGTGTTGCGCGACCACGCCGAAGCGATGCGCTGGTACCGCCAGGCCGCCGACGCTGGATCCGTTGAAGCGCAATTCAGGCTGGGGATGCTGTACTACGACGGTGTGGGTGTGCGCCAGGACTACGCCGAAGCGGCGCAGTGGCAGCGCAAGGCTGCCGAATTGGGCTACGCCGAAGCGCAATTCAAGCTCGGCATGATGTACTTCTACGGCGAGGGGGTGCGCAAGGATTACGTCGAGGCGGCGGGGTGGTACCGCAAGGCTGCCGAGCAGGGGCACGCTGATGCGCAGTTTAAGCTCGGCATGATGTACTACGATGGCGAACGCATCGCGCAAGAGCCCATGCTGGCATATGCGTGGCTGCAGCTCGCCGCGTCGCAGGGGGTCGCTGCCGCAGTGTGGTTCCGCGACATCCTGGGAAAGAAGATGAGCAACGAGCAGATCGCCAAGGCGCTGCGCTATGCCAGAAAATGGCAGGTCAGGAAAAACCAGTGAGTGCGTACCAGTCAATGTGGCTCACACCTGAAAACACAAGGGGCCAGGTGATCACCTGGCCCCTTGTTTCTTATTGGTAGGTCGTGGCAGATTCGAACTGCCGACCAACGGATTAAAAGTTGTTACAACTTATTGATTTATAACGTAATTATTTTTATAATTGGCCCGCCCTCACTCGCCAATGCTTGCTGACAGTCGTTGGGATTGTCACGTTATTTTTCAACCTTTTATCCAACATGAGGTGCAGCTATGGCAACAAAACCTACACAACCGCAGACTCCTCCTCCACGTCCTCAGCCGTTAACGGAAGAGCGAGGGCTACCAACACCAAGGCAAACCCCACCTATGCCGAGGGTCACACCTCCAAAACAAGGAAGAAGATAACCCTATTGAGAGTGGCGAGGGGCGGCGTGATTTTCTCTTCCACGTTTTGCTCGCCGCGTCCCTCAGTTCTGCGTTGGGCGCCAAAAGGAAGGAGGTAGTGAATGGCAAAGCGGGTATTTTTCAGTTTTCATTATATGGATGTTGCCGATTTTCGAGCAAATGTCGTCCGCAATCATTGGTTGATGAAAGCTGATCGGGAAATCCGCGGCTACTATGACGCTTCAATTTGGGAGACCGCCCAAAAGCAAGGTGAGGCTGCGCTTAAACGACTGATCAATGCAGGGCTTCCATCCGACCTCTCGACGCTCTGGTGATCTCTCAACTCAAGCGTTGTATAGTGAAATGAGACAGTTATCAGGTACGTTCGGTGGGGTTACTTTATCAACTCTGAAAAGGCTTAGGCAGTTCTTGCCTAAGCTCCGTACTATCCCCCAAGAAACTCGCGAATTTGCGCGCGCCAACCGAGAAGCCTTTGAAAAACTTTTGCCCCAGGATTTTTCTTGGGCAAGGCTGTATGAACTGACTGCCCCACAGCTTTCCCTCCTGACGCTTTCCTCTATCGGGCTTATTGATCGGTTAATTGAGTCGTCGAGAGCAGGCGTGAATCTCAACGAATTCCTGATTCAACAGGTTATGGGGCAACCTCTTGAGGATGAGCTTATCGACAACTGGGCTGGCGGTCATCAAGGCTTGTTCAATAAGGTGGATACCATTGCCATCCATTGCGCCAATACTGCCACTATAAGATGCTTAATGGTTTACGGGCATTATCTCAATGATCTGGTGTCTATGGCCTGCAAGGGCGATTCAGAGGCATTCTTCAAGGCCATCTCGATAGACCGTACTGTATTAACTCTTCCATCTTTTGCGGCTCATCTTGCACGCGCTGAGTTCTATGGTGATAAGCGTTTCATGATCCATCTGCGCAAGGCGGTTAAAGGCAAGCCACACGAGAACTTTCTAGTTCATCAGGATTTGCGCGTCATGCTGCAATGCATGAGCGAGGCAAGGATGCTGGGCGAACTTACCATGTCCGAGGCCGATCAGTTGTTTATTCGCGAACTAAAGGTGTACTCGGATGGTGAGGGGGACTCGGCTCGTAGCCTAATGCGCTTTATCCAACGCTGGAAGCAGGCCAAAGAAGACGCGGCGACATAAAATTACAATTTCGTGTCGTCGCCAACCTTGGGTTTGATGCATAAATTCCCTATCCGTTGCAGGAAGCCTTTGCATGCCTGCCAATGGATAAGGAATTGCCATGCACCCATCCGATGGAAGAAAACCCTCTCCGAGCATTGCGGCCAGCATTGCTCGCCAGCCGGAACCACAGACCGCCGCAGCCGCTGCGGATGATGCGGCGAAGCCGCGCATCCGTGGCGGCGAGGTGGGGGATGCGCCGCCCAGTAACACAGCATCCAATGACGCTGTAGAAAAACCCCAGCCTACCCGGAACAAATCCGGCCATCAAGCTTCAAACTGCGGACGCAATAGAGAGGTGAGGAAGCCGCGCATGGCCCGCTACAAACACATCGACACCAGTCCCCGATTTCTCGCTGTCGATCTCGAACGGCAACTCATCCCCGGCACCTTCGAACACGCACTCAATCATTTGCTCGAACACGAGATCGATCTGACTGGATTCGATGCCCGCTTCAAGAACGACACCACCGGCGCTTCCGCCTTCCCGCCCGCCATGCTGCTCAAGGTGGTCTTGTTTGCGTATTCCCAAGGCATCGTCTCCAGCCGCGCCATCGAACGCGCCTGTCGCGAGCACGTCACCTTCATCGCCCTCTCGGGCGACAGCCAGCCGCACTTCACCACCCTAGCATCGTTCGTCTCCGAACTCGGCGATCTGGCCGCCCACATCTTTGCCCAGGTCTTGTATCTGTGCGACCGCCAAGGGCTCATCGGGCGCCAGATGTTCGCCATCGACGGCGTCAAACTCCCGAGCAACGCCTCCAAACACAAGAGCGGCACCCGCGCCGACTTCACACGCCGCGCACAGAAACTCGAAGCCGCAGCCCAAGCCATGCTGGCCCGTCACCGCGAGAATGACGGCCAACCCGAACCCAGCCGCGATACCCGAGAACAACAACGCATTGCCCGCTACCAGCAAGAAGCCGCACAACTGCGCGCCTGGCTCAAGAATCACCCCGAAGATCGCACGGGCAGCAAGGGCGCGATACGCAAGAGCAACCGCACCGACAACGAGAGCGCCAAGATGGCCACCTCCAAGGGCGTGATCCAAGGCTACACCGGCGTGGCCGCGGTCGATGCCAAGCACCAGATCATCGTCGAAGCGCAAGCACACGGCACCGGCAGCGAACAGGCCTTACTGGTGCCGACGGTCGAAGCCATCAAGCCGCACATGAGCGAGGACACGCTGATCACCGCCGATGCCGGCTACCACTCCGAATCCAACCTGAAGCAACTGGATGAAATGAAGGTGAACGCACTCATCGCCGACAAGGCCATGCGTAGCCGCGATGAACGCTTCAAGGACCAAGCCAAATACAAACAGCAGCCCGACCCGTTGCACGACAAGAGCAAACCCAAGAAGCAAACCAGACACTATCAACCCGAAGACTTCGACTACGATCAAACCACGCAAACCTGCACCTGCCCGGCGGGCAGAAAGCTCTACCGCAATGGCAGCCACTGCATCATCAACGGTTACATCGTGGTCAAATTCCAGGGCGCACGGCAAGACTGCGTGCCGTGCACGCACCGGCGCCAATGTCTGCGCACGCCGGAGAAGACCAAGACGCGGCAAGTGGCCTTCTTCCAGGGCAAGGCAAACATCACCACGAGTTACACCGACCGCATGAAGCAACAGATCGACAGCCCCGAAGGCCGCGCGCAATACGTCCGACGATTTGCGACGGTGGAGCCGGTGTTCGGCAACCTATGCGCGAACAAGGGGCTGGATCGCTTCACCTTGCGTGGGAGAAAGAAAGTCGACGGGCAGTGGAAGCTGTTCTGCCTGGTGCAGAACATCGAGAAGCTGGCGCATCACGGGTATGCGCAGTAGCAGGGAATAGGCAGGCGCTCTCGCGCCACTGCAACTACATCAAGCGGCGTTCGCCGCGATGATCAAAACCAAAACTTGTGGTGAATGACGACGAGAAATAATTCTCGGCAGTGATGTGTCGTCTCGAAATCGAGAGGGAAGAGGGTTTTTCTACAGCGTCATCGTAAAGTTGAGGGGCGCCGCGCTTTTGCGGCGTCCCGCTCGAACGCCGGGTTGGGCGTCATTTGCCGACGAAGCGCAGCAACCACAGACGCATAAGAAGAAAGGTTCTTTTTAGATAGCGATGCACTTCGTGGATTTCGCACTGGGAAAAACTGGCGATACGATGCCAGTTGGGGGACGGCCCCAACCCATACGTTCGCGCCACGCGCACAGATGACTGTGGCCTTACGCGCGATGGCGGCTCGAACAAGCGAAAATGAAAACTCCTGTGAAGGCAGCCGAATATGCGCGTGCCGAAACGTTCTGGAGTGGTACGGAAAGTACTCAATGGCCAATAGATTGTCCGCAACGCAGTCTTGCCCAACTTCTTCAATCAGCGGTTTGACTGCGCGCAACCACCATTTACTCCCGGGCCCAACAGCTCCGTGGCTGAGATGAAAATGTGGTTGGAACTTCCTCTCGGCTTTGATTGCGGTACGCAACCGCCTACGAAATTCTGGCTGTGAATGGTAGGTGGCATCGTGCGCACTAAACCCCGGGTTTAGAAGAAGCACTACGATCGGTGCATCGAACCGTCCGAAGAACGGTTCGGGCAGAAGTTCCGTATGAATGCGCGTCGCCTCGGTAGCTGAACGGTTGAACACCTCTATGAACGGCCGATCTTGAGGCAACGCATACGGTTTTGAATTCGGCAGATCGCGCCACGGATTGCTAAGTGTCATAGTGATGACGCCCAACGTTTAGCTTGAGGGGCGCGGAGACAGCAAGCGAAGCTTGCTGGCGAAGCGTCCCTCTCGAAGCGATGGTTAGAACTTTTATTTCTGGATGTGCAGTTTGTCATGGCAATCGTCACATACCGCGACCAGCTCAAAGAGAAATTCATCACCAACATGCTCGTAGGACAGATGATGCACTTGGGTTGCTTGTTTTTCGCGACAACCCTCACAGATGCCACTGGCCCTCTCGAATACTTTTTCTCTCTTTTTTCTCCACAAAGGGCCTGCCAGATATTCTTCGTAAGCAAGCCAGAACGCAGAATCATCAGCGTTCAAGATCTTGTCTGCGGATTCTTTCGCGGCTGCTTCCCATGACGAAAGAAGCTTTTCATCAAACATTGGTAACGGCTTGCCACCATTCTCGGCGAGGGCGATCTCTCTCTTAACCGGACTTGAAATGGCTGAGCCACAGCGAAGGCATTGCTGAACAAATTGCTTGCCACCGCCTCTTATCGTTCTTTCTCGCAATTCGCTTCGCGGGTGATCGCAGCTGAATCTCTCAGCGTGTTCTTTCCAGAGAGCGTTCTTGTCGATTCGGCTGGGAAGCATGGGCAGTTCTATCGAAATAGACAACGTATTCTTAGGGTGTCAATGTCGCCCATCTCCACTAGACTTGTCAAGGATGATTTTTCACTCATGGGGTTAGTCTGGCGGAATGGCTGGACTTTCATTTTAGGACAACCTAAAATCCGGCGGATGGAACCTCAAGCCGTTTCTCAAGGATCGCCCAAACTGCTTGATCGCATACGCGCCGCGATCCGTCTGCGCCATTACAGTGTCCGTACCGAGGAGGCGTATGTGGATTGGGCGCGACGCTTCATTCTGTTTCATGGCAGGCGGCATCCTGCCGAGATGGGGGCGGATGAGGTGTCTGCCTTTTTGTCTTATCTTGTCAGCGAGCGCAACGTTGCCGCTTCGACGCAAAACCAGGCCAAATCGGCTCTGCTGTTCCTTTACCGCGAGGTGCTGGGCATCGAGTTGCCCTGGCTGGATGAGGTCGTCGCGGCGAAGGCGGCGCGGCGGTTGCCGGTGGTGCTGACGCCGACGGAGGTGCGTCGCCTGCTGAATGCGATGTCCGGCACGATGGGTCTGGTGGCGAGCCTGTTGTATGGCACGGGGATGCGATTGCTGGAGGGGTTGCGACTGCGGGTGAAGGATATCGAGTTCGAGCGGCGCGAGATCGTCGTACGCGAAGGCAAGGGCAACAAGGACAGGGTGACGGTGTTGCCGGAGAATCTGATCCTGCCGTTGCAGACGCATCTCGCAAAGGTGAAGGCTTTGCACGAGCGCGACCTGGAAGCAGGATTCGGCGAGGTATATCTGCCGGATGCGCTGGCAAAGAAGCATCCCAAGGCGGGCAAGTCCTGGGGGTGGCAGTTCGTGTTCCCTTCGGCGGTACGCTCGGTCGATCCGCGTTCAGGCGTCGAGCGCCGGCATCATCTGTACGAAGCCAGCGTGCAGCGTGCCGTGCGCGAGGCGGCGAGGCTGGCGGAGATACACAAGCCGGTGACGCCGCATGTGCTGCGCCATTCGTTCGCCACGCATCTGTTGCAGTCCGGTTATGACATTCGCACCGTGCAGGAGTTGCTCGGCCATTCCGATGTTTCCACCACGATGATCTACACCCATGTGCTGAACAAGGGCGGACGCGGGGTGGTAAGTCCGCTGGATCGTTGATGGCCGCACTTCCATCCAACGCCGACCTGCTCGCCCGCTCACTTGCCGCGGTGTGGCATCCGTGCACGCAGATGAAGCGGCACGAGCGCTACCCGCTACTGCCGATCACGCGCGGGGAGGGGGCTTGGCTGTACGATTTCGACGGCAAACGTTACCTCGACGCGGTAAGCTCCTGGTGGGTGAACCTGTTCGGCCACTGCAACCCGCGCATCAATGCCGCTCTGCAGGATCAGCTAGCCAAGCTCGAACACGTGATGCTGGCGGGCTTCACCCAGCAGCCGGTGGTGGAACTGTCTGAGCGCCTGTCCGCGCGTACCGGCGGCGCACTCGGTCATTGCTTCTACGGCAGCGACGGTGCTGCCGCCACCGAGATCGCGCTGAAGATGAGTTTCCACTATTGGCGCAACCGCGGCCGGCCGGATAAAACGCAGTTCGTCAGCCTCAAGAACGGCTACCACGGCGAAACGCTGGGCGCACTTTCCGTGACCGACGTGGCGCTGTTCCGCGATGTCTATGCTCCACTGCTGCATCAGGGTAAACAGGTGCCCACGCCTGATTGGCGCGACGCCGCGCCCGGGGAGAGTGCGCACGATTACGCGCTGCGCTGCGCGCAGGCGCTGGACGATTACCTGGCAGAGCACCACGCACGCACCGCCGCCTTCATCGTCGAGCCGCTGATACAGGGCGCCGCCGGCATGGCGATGCACCATCCCGTTTACCTGAGCCGTGCGCGTGAAATCTGCAACCGCCATGGCGTACATCTGATCGCCGACGAGATCGCAGTCGGATTCGGGCGCACCGGCACATTCTTCGCCTGCGAACGGGGCGGCATCACCCCGGATTTTCTGTGCCTGTCGAAAGGCATCACCGGCGGCTATCTGCCGCTGTCGGTGGTGCTGACGCACGATGAGATTTACCATGCCTTCTATGATGATGACGTGGCGCGCGGCTTCCTGCATTCGCATTCCTACACGGGCAATGCGCTGGCATGCCGCGCCGCGCTGGCGGTGCTGGACATCTTCGATCAGGACAACGTCATCGAGCACAACCGCGCCCGTGCGGCACAACTGAATGCACTGCTCGCGCCGCTGCGCGAGCACGGCAAGGTGCATGACTTCCGCAACACCGGCATGATCTGGGCGTTCGAGGTGGACGATGCGCGGCCGGATTTTGCGCAGCGCTGCTTCCAGGCGGCGCTGGCGCGCGGCGTGCTGCTGCGCCCTATCAGCAACACGGTGTACCTGATGCCGCCCTACATCCTGGATGATGATGAAATGGCCTTTCTCGCCGCGCAGACGCTTGCCGTGGTGGAGGAGACAACGCGATCATGAAGCTCACGTTCTGCGGCGCAGCGGGCGAAGTGACCGGCTCCTGCTTCCTGGTCGAAACCGGCGAAGCGACCGGTTCCCGCTTCCTAGTGGACTGCGGCATGTTCCAGGGCGGACGCGAGGCCGACCGCAAGAACGCGGCGCATTTCAAGTTCGATCCGGCGAAAATCGACTTCGTGCTGCTCACCCATGCGCACATCGACCACAGTGGCCTGGTGCCGCGGCTGGTCAAGGCCGGTTTCAAAGGACCGATTTACGCGACGGCAGCGAGCGTCGACCTGCTCGGCGTAATGCTGCGCGACGCGGCGCACATCCACGAAAAGGAGGCGGAGTGGGCGCAGCGCAACGGCGAGAACGTCGAGCCGCTGTACACCATGGCCGAGGCCGATGCCAGCCTCGCGCACCTGCGCGGGGTGGAATACGAGCGTGAATTCTCCCCGCACCCCGGCGTGCGCTGCCGCATGCGCGACGCCGGTCACATCCTTGGCTCGGCCATCGCAGAAATCTGGGTGCGGCAGGGTCCGCACAGCAAAAAACTGGTGTTTTCCGGCGACCTCGGCCAGCCCGGCCATCCCATCGTGCGCGACCCTACTCCTATCGAGGAAGCGGATGTGCTGGTGGTCGAATCGACCTATGGCGACCGCTGCCACAAGAGCATGCCGGAGACGCTGGCCGAACTGGCGCACGCGATCAGCGACACCATCACGCGCAAGCAGGGCAACGTCATCATCCCCGCCTTCGCCGTCGGCCGCACCCAGGACATCATTTACCTGATCGCCGAACTGTACCGGCAGGGCAAGATTCCCGAGGTCAACGTTTACGTCGATTCGCCGATGGCGGTGAGCGCCACGGAAATCACTCTCAAGCACAGCAACCTGCTCGACCAGGAAACTGCCGCAATGATGCAGTGGCTGCGCCACAACGGCGGCAAGCCGCACATCCGCTTCGTCGAGGACGTGGTCGATTCGGTCGCGCTCAACTCGGTCAGGAGCGGCGCGGTGATCATTTCGGCGAGCGGCATGTGCGATGCGGGGCGCATCAAGTACCATCTCAAATACAACGTGGGGCGCGCCGAGTGTAGCGTGGTGATAGCCGGTTTCCAGGCCGGCGGCACGCTGGGGCGCCGCCTGGTGGACGGCGCTACCACGGTGCGCATTTTCGGCGAGGAAATGCCGGTGCGCGCCGACATCTACACCATAGGCGGTCTGTCCGCGCATGCCGACCAGCACGCCCTGCTGGATTGGCTCAGCCATTTCAGGCATGCGCCGCAGCGAACATTCGTGGTGCATGGCGAGCAAAGCGTGGCCGCGACGTTTGCGCAACAGGTACGGCAGCGCTTCGGCTGGCCGGTCGAGGTGCCCGGGTGGTACGACATGTGCGAGTTATGACGATGCTGGCTTTTAAGCTGAACCGCAAGGGACGCGAAGGACGCAAAGGATTCAAACCAAATCCGGGCTATAGCAGCAAGATGAAATTCGCTCGTCTCCCCGTTCTTTGCGCGCCCCTGGCGTCCTTTTTGGCAAACAGGTGTAGGGCCTGTTTCTTGGCGTGTGTCGTGGCCGCAGGTACGGCACAAGCGCAGGAACTGCCCGCCCCGCTGCGCGACGCGCTGGCGCAGAGCGGCATTCCTGCCAAGCAGGTGGGCATCTGGGTACAGGAAGCCAGCGCGGAACAACCGCTTGCTGCATTGAATGCCGACACGCCGCTCAATCCCGCCTCGACCATGAAGCTGCTCACCACCTATGCGGCGCTGGACATGTTCGGCCCGGCGTTCGTCTGGAAGACCGAAGCCTATGCGCTGGGCAAGCTCAACGGCGACGTGCTCGAAGGCGACCTGGCGCTCAAGGGCTACGGCGATCCCAAGCTGACGCTGGAGAGTTTCTGGCTGTTGCTGCGCGAACTGCGCGCGCGCGGCGTGCGCGAAATCACCGGCGACCTGGTGCTGGATCGCAGCTATTTCAACCTGCCGCAGCAGGATCCCGCAGCGTTCGACAACGAACCGCTGCGCCCCTATAACGTGGCGCCGGATGCGCTGATGGTAAATTTCAAGGCGATCAAGCTCACCTTTCTGGCACAGGACGGCAGCGTAAACATCCTCGCCGATCCGCACCCCGTGCAGCTTGCCATCGTCAATAACGTACTGGCCGACAATGCGTCGTGCGGCGACTGGACGCAGCGCATCACCTTCCAGTTCCAGGATGAAGGGGGCGCGCCGCGCCTGCTGGTCGGCGGCAATTATTCCACGGCGTGCGGCGAACAGGTGCGCCACGTCAGCGTGCTGCCGCTGCCCCAGTACGTATACGGGGTGTTCCGCCAGCTGTGGCGCGAACTGGGCGGCTCGCTCAACGACGGCGTGCGCGAGGGTACGGTTCCGGAAGGCGCGCGCCTGTTGGTGTCACGGGATTCCATGCCGCTCGCCGAGATCGTGCGCGATGTCAATAAGTTCAGCAACAACGTGATGGCGCGCGAACTGTTCATCAACCTGGCGCTCGCCGACGGCGCCCCCCTCGATCTCGCCAAGGCTGTCGCCGCGGTGAAAAAATGGCTGGCGCAGAAAAACCTGGTATTCCCGGAGCTGGTGCTGGAAAACGGCGCCGGCTTGTCGCGCAGCGAGCGCATCAGCGCGCGTCATCTCGGCGAGCTGCTGGCATCCGCGTACCGCAGCCGGGTGATGCCGGAATACATCGCCTCGCTGCCGCTCGCTGCCGAGGACGGCACCATGAAGAAACGCCTCAACGGTTCCAGCGTCGCCGGTCAGGCGCACGTCAAAACCGGCTCGCTCGAAGGGGTGCGCGCCGTCGCCGGCTACGTGCAGGACGTCAACGGCAGGATGGTGGTGGTGGTGTGCCTGGTTAACCATCCCGGCGCCGACGCCGCGCAGGGGCTGCAAGATGCAGTGTTGCAATGGGCATACCGGCGGCCTTGACAAGACGCGCGCCGGCAAGCAAGGTAGCGGTCTTTCAAGGTTCACATCGGGAGGGGTAAATGAAGTACCAGCATTGGATCGCCGTCGGCGTTGCCATGGCCGCCGCAAGCAGTGCCTACGCGGAAGAAGACGTGATTCTGACCGCTTCTGGCGAAGGGCCGGCCGCCTATAATTTTTACGTGGGCGTCGGCATCGGCCAGGCGAAGACGCGCGGCACCGCGCTCACCAGTGCCAGCGACACCTCTTTCAACGTGCTAGGCGGCTACCAGTTCAGCAAAAACTTCGCCGCCGAAATCGAGATGGCGCGGCTGGGACAGGCCGAGGACGCCACTGCGGAGTACAAGACGCTGGGCTGGAGTTTCGCCGGTCTGGGCATCTACCCGATCAACAAGACGTTCCAGCTGTACGCCAAGCTGGGAATGGGGCAAACCAGCACCGACGTTGCGCCCAAGCCGGGCTCGACCGTGGTGTCCTCGCGCACCTATAGAAGCGACCTCATTTACGGGCTGGGTGCAAAGGTCAACCTGGATCGCGGCACCAACCTGCGCATCGGCTGGGATCGCTACAAGGCCGGCGTGACCGGTCTGAAGAGTTTCGATAATTACAGCGTTTCGGTGCTGTTCGATTTTTAATCTGGGTTTGGCTGGACGCCGCCGGCCACGTCGGCTGACGGCAGCATGAGGGAGGCATGATGAAATACCGGTTGATGGGGATGCTGCTGTTGCTGGCATCGACAAACGCCCTGGCCGCGGGCGAATCGAAGTGGTACGCGGCGTTCGATTACGGCCAAGGCAACCTGCGCGACGCCTGTCCGCCGGCGCAGTGCAGGCCCACCGACATCGCCATGCGCATTGGCGGAGGGTATTCGTTTTCGCCCTATCTCGGCACCGAGCTCGGTTACGGCAATTTTGGCACGGCGAGTTTCCACGGGCAGGGGCAGACCAAGGTGAGCGGCTGGATGCTGTCCGGCATTGCCGGCATCCCTTTCGACAAGTTTGCCGTTTACGCCAGGCTCAACATCGTGCGTGCGGAAACCAGGAACACCACCAACCAGACCCAAACCACCACCAACGCCGTGGGGCTGGGCGCCAGCGTGCAGTACAACCTCAGCAAAAGCCTGGGCGTGCGCCTGCAGTACGACGATCTGGGCCGGCACGGCGATCGCAACACGACCGGTGAAAGCTGGGTCGACATGGTGACCCTGGGCGCCACCTACCGCTTCTAAGCGACCCGCAACGCCGGCAAGCCGGGGCTTGCCGGTTATTTTCTCAGCGCCGCCTCGATGCGCTCGCACAGCGTCTTCAGCACCTTGATGCGGGCGAAATATTTGTCGTTGGCCTCGATCAGCGTCCACGGCGCAACAGCGGTGCTGGTGCGGTCTATCATGTCGCACACCGCGCTTTCGTAAGCGTCCCATTTCTTGCGGTTGCGCCAGTCCTCCTCGGTAATCTTGAAGCGCTTGAAACCGATCTTCTCGCGTTCCCTGAAACGCTTCAATTGTTCGTCTTTGGTGATGGACAGCCAGAACTTCACCAGCACGGTGTTGTTGCGCGCCACCTGCTCCTCGAAATCGTTGATCTCGGTATAGGCTCGCATCCAGTCCGCCTCCGAGCAGAAACCTTCCACGCGCTCCACCAGCACGCGGCCGTACCAGGAGCGGTCGAAGATGGTGAAGCGGCCGGTGCGCGGCAGGTGCCGCCAGAAGCGCCACAAATACGGCTGCGCGCGCTCTTCCTCGGTGGGCGCGGCAACCGGGATGATGCGGTACTGGCGCGCGTCGAGCGCGCCGGTAATGCGGCGGATGGCGCCACCCTTGCCGGCCGCATCGGAACCTTCGAATACGGCGATCACCGACAACCGCTTGAACTTGGGATGGCGCGACAGCAGGTTGAGCTTGCCCTGGTATTTTTCGAGTTCCGTGGCAAAGGTTTTTTTCGCCAGCTTCTGTGTCTGGTCCAGGCTGCGCAGCACGTCGAGCTTGTCGACCGATGGCAGCAGCGGCGGGGTCTTGTCGGCGACGCGCCTGACCGGCTTCTGGTCGAGCCGCTCGCGCAATGCCGCCAGCAACATCTTGCCCACGGTGAGGTAGCGGTAGTTGGGATCGGTGCCTTCCACCACGATCCACGGCGCCTCGCCGGTGCTGGTCCGGCGCAGCGCGTGCTCCGACACCTTGCGGAATTTGTCGTAGATACGGAAGCGTTCCCAGTCGGTGTCGGTGACGCGCCAGCGCGTTTTCGGATTCTGCTCCAGCGCCTTGAGCCGCTTGCGCTGCTGCTCCTTGGAAAGGTGAAACCAGAATTTCAGCAGCAGCGCGCCTTCGTCGCTGAGCATCTTCTCGAAGCGCACGATTTCCTCAATGCTCTGGTCAAGCTGCGACTGCTTGGTCTGCCCCATCACACGGCTGACGATGGGCGCGGTGTACCAGGAGCCGAAGAAGATGCCTATCCTGCCTTTCGGCGGCAGCGCGCGCCAGAAGCGCCACATCGGCGGGCGCTCGCGCTCTTCGTCGGACATCTCTCCGAGAGCATGCGCCTGGATATGACGCGGATCCATCCATTCGTTGAGCAGGTTGACGGTCTCGCCCTTGCCAGCGCCGTCCACCCCGCTGATCAGGATCAGCACCGGAAAATTGGCTTTTTGCAGCAGGTCGAACTGTGCGTCGAGCAGCGCTTCGCGCAACGCCGGCACCTCGCGTTTGTAGGTGGCCTTGTCGACCTTATGCCCCAGCTCGGCAGATTCAAACATAATTACTCCCCGTCAGTTTGCTGAAAAACGTCACGAGCGATGGCAGAACAAGGCGCGCAAGGATGAGGAAGCGGAGTTTACATAATGTGGTAAATGAGCATTTTGAGCCCTTGCGCAACAAAGCTATGCCGAGCGTAATAGTTTTTCGGCAGACCGTTATAGCATGTCTGGCGCCATTACCGCCCGCAACGCAATCTCGCCGTCGCGCTGACGCAGCCACCAGATCGCGCCCTTCTTGATCGGCCACTCGGCTTCGCTGCCGCTCAGCAGCCAGGCTGCGGTCTGCCCCAGTACGGGCTGATGGCCGACCAGCACCACCGTGCCATTCTTCGGCCAGCCCGACGCCTTCAGCAAATCGCGTGGCGCAGCGCCTGTACCGATGGCGGCGACGATTTCAAAATCGTCGCACAAGGCCTGCGCGGTCTGGCGCGCGCGCCGCGCAGGACTCGTCAGCACCTGGTAATCGTCGGGCAACCACTGCCGCAGCCACTGCGCCATGCGCGCCGCCTGTTTTTCGCCCTTGGCGGTGAGCCTGCGCGCCTCATCGGGCACCCCATCTTCCGCTTCAGCATGACGCCAGAGTATCAAATCCATGTGCCGCCTTTAATCCACATCGATCGTCGCAACGCCCCTGGGGTGCCCTACCAGAACACTGCCGTTTCAGTATAGGCCAACCATGCAGCGCGCAGGTCTTTCAGACAGCGATGGGCCTGCCCCGCGCTCCAGCCTCTGACCACGGCTATCGCCAGTTGCTGCGCCTGCGGCAGCCTGGCCGGTTCGAGCCGTTCCAGCAGGCGTTGCAGGGTGGCATCGTCGTTGAGCGCACCGAGCAAATCCTGCAACGCGGCAAGCGCACGCAACTGGGCGCGCACCCGCTTGGCCGGATACAGCGCAGCAAAAAATTCCATGCTGTAGCGCAAACGCTTGACGGCGATGCGCAGGCGATGGCGTTGCGCGGCGTCCAGTCTGGCAAGACGGCGGCCGCGCCTGAGCACGCGCCCGTGGATGCGTTCCAGCACGGCACCGGCAAATTTTGTCACCATCTCGTTGCCGGCCTGCCAAGCGGGACTTTCAAGCCAGGCGCCGAGCGTAAGCAGCAGGCGCTGGTAGCGCTGCGAAGCAACCGCCTCGCGTGCCGACTTGCCAGCGGCCAGGCGCAATCTTTCGCAGCGCCGCACCAGTTGCGGCAGACCGGGTTGGCGGTCGAAACGCGCAACGATGGGAGGCAGGGTCTGCGCGACGAACACATCCCAGTCGCGCGCCGCGCCCAGCGCATCCGACAGCCACTCCAGTTCCCCGGCCAGCGCCGCCTCCGGTGCGATGCCGAACAGCTTGCCGGCGGAATGCAGGCGGCGCAGCGCGACACGCATCTGGTGCAGGTACTCGATATCGGCGCCGGCCAGCATGCCGCGCTGGTTGGCCTGCAAGTGCGCGAGGCAGTGCCAGCACACGGCCTTGCCCGCTGCTGCGGCATCCATCTCCGCCGCCAGCGCGGGCGTGCCGGCCTTGCGCGGCACCTCGGCGCTACCGCTGAACAGTCGGTAGCCGCGCTCGGCCTTGGAGCGATCTTCCAAGCGCAGCGGAACATACTCTATCAGTTCTAGCGCGAATTCGAACAGGCTGCGCGTCGTGCCGTCCTTCAACTCGAGCTCGATTTCGCTGATGTTCTCGGCAGCACCGCCACTCATGATACGGCCGCGATCCAGGCAAAATTCCAGCGTGGCCCCATCGGCAAGGCGTACCTCGCGCGTGGTGCGGCTGAACTCGGTAGCGAACACCGGCTGCAATCTTTCCCGCAACGGATACAGCAGACGGGCAAGGGCAGTGGTAGGCAATTGCGCCAGATCCGGAACCGGCCGGGGCAGCGGCATTTCCCACTCTTCGCGCGCATGCAGCCCGGCAGCTACCGTACCGCCGCCCTTGATGGTCTGCACCCAGGACTTGCCGCTGCGGCGCAGGCGCAGCGCTACGTCGTGGCGCTGCAAAGTGAGGTCGGGGGTGTCGAAGTATATGCTGTAGAGCCTGCGCACCATTGCCTTCGCGCGCAGTGCGGGATGGCGCCTGAGCTTGCCGGCATCCGCAGCGGCGATGCCCAGCTTGAGTTCGATTTCGACGGTCATGCTGAGCCGGTTTGCTTTACATCGGCATGGCGAGTTGCGCCAGCAGGGTTTGCTGCGCGCCGTAGGCTTTGCCGCGGCGCGGCTGCCTGTGCCGGTAATAGCCGTCGGCGTCCATTTCCCAGGACTGGCAGTTGTCCTCCAGATAGGGCTTCAGGCCCTCCTTGATCACGCGCTTCTTGAGGCGCTTGTCGAGCACCGGGAAGCAGATCTCGATGCGGCGGAAGAAATTGCGGTCCATCCAGTCTGCGCTGGAGAGATACACATCGTGCGCGCCATCGTTGAGAAAGTAGAAAATGCGCGCGTGCTCGAGAAACCGGCCGATCACCGAGCGCACGCGGATGTTCTCGGAAATGCCCGGCATGCCCGGGCGCAGCGCGCACACACCACGCACGATCAGGTCGATCTTGACCCCGGCCTGTGAGGCTTCGTAGAGCGCAGCGATGATTTCCGGTTGCAGCAGCGCGTTCATCTTGGCGACGATGGCGGCGCGGTAGCCGGCGCGCGCATGTTTGGTTTCGTTCTGGATTGAACGCAGCACCTGAGCGTGCAGGGTGAACGGC
Source organism: Pseudomonadota bacterium (assembly GCA_040756015.1). Taxonomy (GTDB): domain Bacteria; phylum Pseudomonadota; class Gammaproteobacteria; order Burkholderiales; family JBFMAC01; genus JBFMAC01. The sequence continues at coordinate 51,158 of JBFMAC010000015.1, read as the reverse complement.
GCCTGCCACAAGTGTTGCAGCTTGCCGGCGCGGCCCAGGCCGGTGAGTTGGATGAAAACGTCGTTGACGTCGGCGCAGATCGCCTCGTTGCAGGTGAGCAAACCAAAGTCGGTGTAAAAACGCGAAGTGCGGGTATGGTAGTTACCGGTGCCGAGATGGACGTAGCGGCGCAGGCCACCATCTTCACGGCGCACCGCCAGCGCCATCTTGGCGTGGGTCTTGTGGCCAACCACGCCATAGATCACGTGCGCGCCGGCCTCCTCCAAGCGCGCCGCCCAGTTGATGTTGGCCTCCTCGTCGAAGCGCGCCAGCAGCTCCACCACCACCGTTACTTCCTTGCCGCTTTGCGCCGCGCCGATCAGCGCTTCCATCAGCGCCGAGTCGGTGCCGGTGCGGTACACCGTCTGCTTGATCGCCACCACCTGCGGGTCACGCGCCGCCTGCTGGATGAAATCGACCACCGGCTTGAACGACTGGAAGGGGTGGTGCAGCAGGATGTCGCCCTTGCGGATGGCGCGAAACACATCGGTCTCCTTCTCCAGGGAGGCGGGCAGGCCAGGCTGAAACGGCGGGTATTTGAGACCGGGGCGATCGACCTGGTCGGGCACCTGCATCAGGCGCACCAGGTTGACCGGACCGTGCACGCGGTACAGGTCATGTTCGCCAAGATTGAACTGCTGCAGCAGGAATCCAGCCATGGCATCCGGGCACAGGTCCGCCACTTCCAGGCGCACTGCGTTGCCGAAATGGCGCTGCGGCAGTTCACCCTGCAGCGCGGTGCGCAGGTTCTTCACCTCCTCCTCGTCGACGAACAGGTCGCTGTTGCGCGTGACGCGGAACTGGTAGCAGCCGAGCACGTTCATACCGGAAAACAGCTCGCCGACATGAGCATGCAGTACCGAGGACAGGAACACGAAGCCGTGTGCGCAGCCGGCAATGTCGCGCGGCAATGCGATCACGCGCGGCAGCACACGCGGCGCCTGCACCACCGCACCGCCCGAGCTGCGCCCGAAGGCGTCGCGCCCCTCCAGTTGCACGGCGAAGTTAAGGCTCTTGTTGAGCACGCGCGGGAAGGGATGCACGGGGTCGAGGCCGATCGGGGTCAGCACCGGCATCAGTTCGTGCACGAAATAATCCTTGATCCACATACGCTGCGCCTCGTTCCAGCTGCTGCGGCGCAGGAAGCGAATGCCGTGATCGGCCAGCGCCGGCAGGATGGTTTCGTTGAGCAGGCGGTACTGCTGCGCGACTAGTTCATGCGCGACCTGTGCAACACGCTGGAAAACCTGCGCCGCGGTCAGGCCATCCGGCCCGGGGGCGGCGGGATTGAAATTAATCTGTTCCTTGAGGCCGGCAACGCGGATCTCGAAAAACTCGTCGAGGTTGCTGCTGACAATACACAGGAAGCGCAGGCGCTCCAGCAGCGGCACCAGGGGGTCTTCGGCCTGCGCCAGGACGCGCCGGTTGAACTCGAGCAGCCCCAGTTCGCGGTTCAGGAAATGTCCGCTATACGTCACTTTTCCGGTGTCCATGGGTAGGACAACGCTAGCTGAAAAACATGACCGTAATGTGACGGTGCAGCAATCAGGTTTTGGCGTTATCGGGCGGCACGTAGCCGGCTGCCCGCTCCGCTCCGTTGCCGAAGAAGTGCTTTTCCATTTGCCCCGCCAAGTATTGCCGCGCCTTGCTGTCGGCCAGGTTGAGCCGGTTCTCGTTAATCAGCATTTTCTGGAATTCCAGCCACGCCTTCCACGCTTCCTTGGAAACGTTGTCGTAAATCCGCTTGCCGAGTTCGCCGGGATAGGGTGGGAAATCAAGACCTTCGGCTTCTCGACCGAGTTTGACGCAATGCACCATTCTGGCCATGTCCGGCTCCTTAACAGTATCCGTGAAAAATGGGCGGTGGCTGCCGCTACGCCGGCCATTATCCTTAAACGGCGTACGCAAGTAAATAAACCGATTGGCTTTTTTTGGTTAAGACTGTCTTAAGGATACGCTCGTAGCATGCCACCATGCACAACCGTAAAGGAGGCGCCATGTTCACCGCCAGGCTCGATTTCAACAGCTTCACCGATTGGCTTCAGCCCAAATCCGCATCGTGGGGCAACGTGTTGCGCCCCGCCAGGGAGACGTCGGCGCTACGCGCCTGCACGGTAAACATTTCCGGACCGGATGCCGCCGACCGCGCCGAACTGGAACAATTCGTGCGCGAATCCTTCCGCCGCGTGTACGGCGCGGATGTCCGTCACTTCATGCCCGAGCTGTTCAGCGTGCGCGACTATCGCGGCGAACTGCTGGGCGTGGCAGGACTGCGCCGCGCCGCCAACGAACCATTGTTCCTCGAAGTGTATCTCGACCAACCGGTTGAAGCGGTGCTGGCCGCGCGCATCGGCCAGCCGGTGGCGCGCCGCGACATCGTCGAAATCGGCAACGTTGCCGTGGCCAACTCGGGTATGGCGCGCTACCTCATCGCCGAGTTGGTGGAATACATTCACACCACCGACATCAAGTGGGCGGTGTTCACCACCATCCCGGCTCTGCGCAACGCCGCCAACAAGATGGGGCTGCACCTGGAGCGGCTGTGCAAGGCTGCCATCGGCCGCCTCAGCCCGGAAGCAAGGTCGGAATGGGGTACCTATTACGATCACGCCCCCGAAGTCATGGCAGTAGGCCGCAAATGGGGACAGCGCCTGTTGCAATTGCCGGAATTTTCGCAATGTTTCCGTTGATGGCGGATATCATCCGCCATGCCACCGAGCGTGGGCAGTCCACTGCGTTGTGCAGCGGCGGCCACGTGGTGAGCTACAGCGAACTGGTCAATGAAATCCGCTACGCCGGATGGCACCTGAGCAACTGCCCCGCGCAGGCAGTCGCGCTCGATCTCGACAACTCCCCAGTCTGGGCGGTGCTTGACTTGGCTGCCCTCAACACAGCCATTCCAGTGGTGCCGCTGCCCAGTTTCTTCTCGCCGCAGCAACTGCTGCACGCGATCCGCGATGCCGGCGCCGACTGCATTTTCACCGACCGCGCGGACTACTATCGTGACCTGCTGCGTGAAGCGGGGGTGGAAATCAGCATCGCCGTGGAGTATACGATCTTTGGGCACGGTTTCGTCGAATTGCGCCTGGCCGGCATTGCGCCGGCGACGCTGCCGCAGGGTACCGCCAAGATAACCTACACCTCCGGCACCACCGGCCAGCCCAAGGGTGTGTGCCTGTCCGCAGGTGCGATGTACCGGGTGACGCGCTCGCTGTGCGACGCAGGCGGCGGCAGGCAGTCCGACGTGCACCTGAGCGTACTGCCGCTCGCCACGCTGCTGGAAAACATCGGCGGCATTTACGTACCGTTGCTGGCTGGCGCCACCGCCGCCCTGCCGCCGCTGGCGGCGGTCGGTCTGGAAGGCGCGACCAGGTTCGACGCGCGCAGGATGCTCAAGGCCATCCTGCAGTACCGCGCCACTACCACCATCCACACTCCGCAATTGTTGCAGGCCATGGTGGCGGCTTGCGAAGACGCCCAACTGGTGCCGAAGACGCTGCGCTTCATCGCGGTCGGCGGCGCGCCGGTTTCGGCACGCCTGCTGGCACGCGCGGCAGCGCTCAAGCTGCCGGTGTTCGAGGGCTACGGCCTGTCCGAGTGCGCCTCGGTGGTGGCACTGAACACTGCCTGCGCGCGGCGCCCCGGCAGCGTCGGCAAAACATTGCCGCACGTGCAACTGGCGTTTGCCGACGACGGCGAAATCCTGGTGGCGGGCGCCACCCTGCTCGGTTATACGGGCAGCGACGCGGTCGTGGCAGACACATTCTGGCCGACCGGCGACGTGGGTTACCTGGACGCGGACGGTTACCTGCACATCACCGGACGCAAGAAAAACATTTTCATCACCTCGTTCGGGCGCAACGTCGCGCCGGAATGGGTGGAGCGCGAACTGACGCTGAACCACGCCATCGCGCAGGCGGCAGTATTCGGCGAGGGCAGGCCCTGGAACGTCGCGGTGATCGTGCCGCACCACGGGCTGAACGGCCACCTGCACGAAGCGATCAATTCCGCCATCGCCGACGCCAACCAGATACTGCCCGATTACGCACGCATCAAGACATGGATCCATGCGGATGCGCCGTTCACACCGCAGAACGGCCAGCTGACCGCCAACGGCCGGCTCCGGCGCGAAGCGATCTGGCCGGTTTACCAGCAACGCATTGAAAAACTGTACCAGGAGATAAACGATGGCGTTTTATGAGGAATTGCTGGAGGCAACGCAGGCGGAACGCGAGGAATTGCTGAACTTGCCGTTGATACGCGCCGGTGCCGCCGGCCAGGTGAGCCGCGAGGCCTACATCGCGTTCCTGACCCAGGCCTATCATCATGTCAAGTTCACCGTACCGCTGCTGACGGTGTGCGACGCGTGCCTGCCGGAACGCCTCGGCTGGCTGCACGAAGGCCTGGCCGAGTACATCAAGGAAGAAGAAGGCCATGAAGAATGGGTGCTCAACGACATCAAGGCGTGCGGCGGCGATGCCGGAAGTGTGCGCCATGGCGTGCCGGCACCGGCAACCGAGAAGATGGTCGCCTACGCCTATGACGTAATCACCCTCGTTAACCCGATCGGTTTCTTCGGCATGGTGCTGGTGCTGGAAGGTACCAGCGTGCAGATCGCATTGCAGGCGGGACGCGCCCTCCAGCAGAGCCTGGGGCTGCCCGGCTCCGCCTTCACCTACCTGACTTCGCACGGGGCGCTCGATCAGAAACACACCGAGTTCTACGAATCCCTAGTCAACCGCCTGGACGACCCGAACGACCGTGCCGTGCTGATCCATAGCGCCAAGGCGTTCTACAAACTGTACGGCGATATTTTCCGCGAGCTGGAGCAGCAACACCCCCTTGTGGCGGAGGCATGTTGATGGACCTCGCGGGGAAAAGGGTAGTGCTGACCGGTGCCGGCGGCGGCATCGGCCACCAGATGGCGCTGCAATTGGCGCGCAAAGGCGCGCGCCTGCTGCTGGTTGATCGCAGCCAGGAACGGCTGGACGAGGTGGGTGCGGAAGTGCGCGCCGCCCACGGCGTGGCTGAAACGCTGACCGTCGACCTCGGTCAGATGGACAGCCATCAGCAGGTGGTTGACGCGGCGCGGCGCGAATTCGGCGGCATCGACGTGCTTATCAACAACGCCGGCATCCTCGCCTTCGTTGCTTACGAAGAACAGGATCCGGCACAGATCGCCGCGATCATGAACGTAAACGCGACCGCAGCCATGTTGCTGACCCGCGCCGCGCTGCCGCATATGCTGGCGCAAAACAGCGGACGTATCGTCAATATCGGCTCGACTTTCGGCTCCATCGGTTTCCCGCATTTCGCCGCCTACTCGGCGAGCAAGTTCGCGATACGCGGGTTTTCCGAAGCATTGCGCCGCGAACTCGCAGACACCGGCATAGGGGTGACTTTCGTTTCGCCGCGCGCGACGCGGACCGCGATTAATACCGACGCGGTGAATCGCATGCTGGCAAAAACCGGCGCCAACACCGATACGCCGCAACAGGTCGCAGCGCAAGCGGTGCAAGCGATCGAGAGCGAGCGCAAGGATTGTTACATCGGCTGGTCGGAATCGTTCTTTGCCAGGCTGAATGGAATCCTGCCGCGCCTGGTGGACGGCGGGTTGCGCAAACAGGCGCGCATTGCCCGCGCATACGCCAAGCCGGCACGTTGATTTTGAATTTGCACGAGGAGATGAAGATGCTGAAGGGAATCAAGTTGTGGTTTGCGGTGGTATGCATGGTGGCCGGCGGCGCCCATGCCGAGATCACACTGGAACAGTCCATCGAGCACTTGCAGCGCGAATGGGCGACGATCAATTACCAGGCTGAGGTCGATAAAAAAGAGGACGCCTTCAAGGCACTCGCCAACCAGGCGCACCAGGTTTCCCTCAACCATCCCAATCGCGCCGAACCGCTGATCTGGGAAGCCATCATTCTGTCGAGCTATGCCGGCGCCAACGGCGGCCTGGGCGCGCTTAGCGCCACCAAGCAGGCGCGCGAACTGCTGTTGCAGGCGGAAAAGATCGATGCGACGGCGCTGCACGGTTCCGTCTACACCAGCCTGGGCTCGCTCTACTACAAGGTGCCGGGCTGGCCGCTGGGTTTCGGCGACAAGAAGAAGGCACGTGAGTACCTGGAGAAGGCGCTGCAAATCAATCCCGCCGGCATCGACCCTAATTATTTTTACGGCGACTACCTGATCGAGCAGGGCGATTACGCCAAGGCCGCGGAAGTGTTGAAGCGCGCCCTCAACGCACCGCCGCGGCCCGGACGCGAGGATGCCGATGCGGGGCGTAGGGCGGAAGTGCGCCAGGCGCTGAAGAAAATCGAGAAGGAACTGGGCGTGAAGCTGAATCTGAGCGCGCGTTAAGGACGAGTTAAGCCGATCAGGGTAGAGTGCCTGCCATGGACATCGCACGGGAAACGCTGGTTTACGAACGCCGCCGCGTCTATGACCCGGTGCTGCGCCTGATCCATGCATGGAATGCGCTGGCCATCGTCCTGTTGCTGGTCACCGCGTGGCTGGGCGAGGAAATGGAGCGTGGCGCAATGCGGCACCGCCTCTGGGAATTTCATATAGACTTGGGATATGCGCTGATCATCGGTATGGTGGCGCGCCTGACCTGGGGATTGATCGGTCCCGCGCATGCGCGCTTCTCCGACATGTGGTACCCGCGGCAATGGATGCAGGCGTTGCGCCGGCGTTCCTGGTGTTTCGGTCAGCACTACGGCCACAATGTCGGTGCCACCCCCGCCTATCTCGCCGTGTATGGCCTGCTGCTGATGTTCAGCGTGACCGGCTTGGGGTTGGCGGCTATCGAATTCCAACTGGGGCCGGCCATTCCCTGGCTGGCCGACAACGCCTGGCTCAAGGAATATTTCGAGGAACCGCATGAAGTGGGCTACTACTTGATGATGGTTTTTGTGTTGGTGCATGTTGCGGCGCTGATCTACCACGAGCGCAAGGACAGGGTTCCCCTGGCGCAAAGCATGGTCAGCGGTTTTCAATATCGGATAAAGGGGAGCAAAGATGCGCATTGATCTGGCAGGCGTGTTGTTGTTGCTGGCGGCGAGCGGTGCGGTGCAGGCGGCAAGCCCGCAGGACATGTTGAAGGAATACGAGGCCCAGGCCAAACGGGAAAAAAGTGGGTTTGCCGGCTTTTCCGCTGCGCGCGGCGAGCAGTTGTTCCGAGCCAAGCATACGGTGGACGGCAAGGAAGTGAGCTGCACCACCTGCCACACCAGCGATCCGCGCCAGGCCGGCAAGACGCGAGCCAACAAGGAAATCAAGCCGATGGCACCGAGCGTGAATGGCGAGCGTTTCACCGACAAGGCAAAGACGGAGAAATGGTTCAAGCGTAATTGCGGCGACGTACTCAAGCGCACCTGCACCAGCGAAGAGAAGGGCGATTTCATCACCTTTTTGTTGACGGTCAAATAGGAGGCAGCCATGGGAAAAATATGGAGGATACTGTTGTTGCTGAGCGTGGTGACCGCATCCGGCGCCTTGCTCGCCGACGATGACGAGGATGAGCACGAGGGGCGGAGGGGCGGCCACCGCTCCAGCGACCTGCCCGTGCTTACCCATGCCGCCTGGGAAACCGAATGCAGCGGCTGCCACATGGCCTACCACCCGGGGCTGTTGCCGGAGCGCTCCTGGCGCAAATTGATGGACGGCCTCGACAAACATTTCGGCGAGAATGCCAGCCTGGACGACAGCGTGCGCGAGGACATCACTCGCTTCCTGGTAGCCAACAGCGCCGATCACAGCTCCGCGCGACGCTCACAAAAGTTCGCCGCCTCGATCCCGGCCAACAGCACGCCGCTGCGCATCAGCGAAACCCGGTATTTCCGTGCCAAGCACGATGAGGTCAAGGCGTCGGTGTGGAAACGCGAAAAAATCGGCAGCCCGGCGAATTGCGGCGCCTGCCACCAGGGCGCCAAGGAAGGCGATTTTTCCGAAGACCGGGTCAGCATTCCGCGCTGATTCCTCGTCACCCTCCCCCCGTGCATGGCGCGTCGCGAGCAGGTAGAATGCGCGCCATGCACTTCTCCTTTTCTTGCCCCCATGCGCGTGCTGCTGGTTGAGGACGATCCATTGCTCGGCGATGGCCTGCGCGCCGGCCTGGCGCAGGAAGGCTACACCGTGGACTGGGTCAAGGACGGCCGCGCCGCCCAGCTCGCCATGGAAACGGAAAGCTACAAAATCATCGTGCTGGACCTCGGGCTGCCGCGCGTCTCCGGGTTGGACTTGCTGACGCAATTGCGGCGCGAGGGCAACGAAATCCCGGTGCTGATCCTCACCGCGCGCGACACCGTGGCCGATCGCGTGAAAGGCCTGGATGCAGGTGCCGACGATTACCTGATCAAGCCGTTTGACCTGGGCGAACTGAGCGCCCGCATCCGCGCCCTCACCCGCCGCCGCACCGGCCGCGCCGCACCTGTGCTGCACCATGGCGACGTGGCGCTCGATCCGGCGGCACACCTGGTGACGCTCAAGGGAACACCGGTGGAATTGTCACCGCGCGAATTTGCGGTGTTGCAGGAACTGCTCGAGAATGCTGGCACCGTGCTGTCGCGCGCGCGCCTGGAGCAAAGCCTGTACGGCTGGAACGAGGAAGTGGAGAGCAACGCAGTCGAGGTGCACGTCCACCACCTGCGCAAAAAGCTGGGCGCAAACCTGATCACCACTATCCGCGGCGTCGGTTACATGGTGGAGAAAGACAAAAGTTCATGAACCGCCATGCCAGGGGATTTTCCCTGCGCGGGCGCCTGCTGGTGCTGCTGCTTTCGGCGATGGCGCTGCTGTGGACCGCCACCGCCTTCATGAGTTACTTCGCCGCGCGCCACGAGGTAGACGAATTGTTCGATGCCCATCTCGCCCAGTCGGCCGATGTGCTGATGGCACAGGTCGAAAGCGACATCAGCGCAGTAGCTGGCGAAGTGCAGGAAGAAGAACATCACCAGTACCAGCAGCGGCTTGCCTTCCAGGTATGGGGACACAACGGCAACCTGCTGTTGCGTTCGGCCAGCGCGCCGCTGACCCCCTTGTCCGAATTCGCCAGCGGCTACAGTGACAGCACCATAGAAGGCAGCCGCTGGCGCGTGTTTTCGCGCTGGGATCGCGAGCACGAACAACAGGTGCAGGTGGCGCAAAGCTACCAGATCCGCGAAGAACTGGCCGGCGTCATCGCGCAGCGCCTGCTGCTGCCGTTGCTGGTGGGATTGCCGTTGCTGGGCGTGCTGATCTGGATCAGCGTCAAGCGCGGCCTGCAACCGCTACACGCGATTTCCGAGCAGGTACAGCAGCGCGCCGCCCAGAACCTTGCCCCCATCGACTATGCGCAAATCCCGGATGAGGTGCGCCCGCTGGCCGGGTCGATCAACGACCTGCTGCGGCGCCTGCAGGACGCCTTTGAAATCGAGCGCCGCTTCACTGCGGACGCCGCGCACGAATTGCGCACGCCGCTGGCCGCCCTCAAGACCCAAGCACAGGTTGCCATGCGCGCGGGCGACGACGAGGCGCGCCGACAGGCGCTGGGCCAGGTCGTGAGCAGCGTCAACCGCGCCACCCATCTGGTGCAGCAGCTGCTGACCCTGTCGCGCATCGAGGCAGGGATGGCGCGCATCGGCGAGCAACAGGTCGACATGGCACAGGTGGCGGCCGACGTGGTGGGGGAAATCGCCCCGCAGGCGGTGGCCAAGCAGGTGGAGATCGAGCTGGTCAAAGGCGCGCAAGGGATCGTGCGGGGCGACGCCGTATTGCTCCGCACCCTGCTGCGCAACCTGGTCGACAACGCGGTGCGCTACACGCCAGCCGGCGGCAGCGTCACCGTGACGGTACGCGAGGAGGATGGGGCGGTCATCGTGCAAGTGAGCGATACCGGCATCGGCATCGCCGTGGAAGAGCGCGAACGCGTGTTCGACCGCTTCTACCGCGTACTCGGCACCAACCAGTCCGGCAGCGGCTTGGGGCTGTCCATCGTCAAGCGCATCGCCGAAATCCACGGCGCCGAAGTCCGGCTCGACAGCGGCATCGGCAATAATGGACTGGCGGTGACCGTACGCTTCTCCTGAAACCTATCCCAAATCCACTGCACGCAGCCGGCTAATTTTGCAGGCCGGCAACTTCCGCCTTCTCCTCCGCCACCTTGCGCCGGGCGGGAAATACCGCGGCAAAGCGGCTGCCGTGGCCGGGTTCGCTGCTGATATCCAATCTGCCCTGATGCCGGTTCAGCACGTGTTTGACGATGGCCAGTCCCAGCCCGGTGCCGCCGGTCTCGCGCGAACGGCTGTGATCGACGCGGTAAAAACGCTCGGTCAGGCGCGGCAGGTGGTGCGCCTCAATACCGATACCGCTGTCCTCCACCGCGAACACCGGATCGCCGTCCTGCTCCGCCCAGTACAGCCCGATCTGCCCACCTTCCGGCGTGTAGCGCACCGCGTTGGAAACCAGGTTGCCGAAGGCGCTGCGCAGTTCTTCCCGACTCGCCATCAGCCTGGCCGCGCTGTCCACGTGCAGAGCGATGCGGTGACGCCCGGCGGATAGCGACAGCGCTTCCTGGTAAATTTCGCGCAGCAGCGCGGGCACGTCGACCGTTTCCTCGCGTACCGGGTTCTGCGTGCTTTCCAGGCGCGACAGGGTGAGCAGGTCTTCCACCAGGCGCTGCATGCGCTTGGTCTGGTCCATCATCATCAGCAGCGAGCGCTGCATCATCGCCGGCTCGGCCTGTCCCTTGGGCAGGTCAGCCAGCGTTTCCAGGAAGCCCCCGACCACGGTGAGCGGCGTGCGTAACTCGTGCGACACGTTGGCGACGAAATCACGGCGCATGGTCTCCAGCCTTTCCCAGCGCGTGATGTCGCGGCAGATGATGAGCCGCTGCCGGTCCCCATACGGCACCAGTTGCATGGACAGGGTGAGGTCGCGATTGTGCGCGGGCTTGAGGCGCAACGGCTCCTTGTAATTCTGTGCTTCGAGATAAGCGGCGAATTCCGGCTGGCGCACCAGGTAGGCGATCGGCTGGCCTTGGTCGCGCCGCACGTTGATGCCGAAGTATTCCTCGGCAAGCGGGTTGCACCATTCGATGCGCCCAGCATCGTCGAGGATCACCACCGCTTCCGGCATGGCGGCACCGGCCATCTGGAAGCGAGCCAGCGTGGCGGAGAGTTGCGATTCGCTCTGGCTTTGCCGGCGCAGCATGCGTGCCAGATGAGAAAAGGTCTGCTCCCAGATCCCGGAGCCGCCGGGCAGGGTATCGTGGCCGGGGTTGCGCAGCCAACGCTCCAGCGCCGCCAGGTTGCGCAATTGATGATAAAGCAGGATCAGCAGCAGGCCGGAAAAGAACAGCAGCGCCTCGACGGCTCCGAACATCGGCCAGACCACCAGCGCACCCAGCACGCACAGCGTCAGGGTCAGCAGCGCTCTCCCCCAAAAGCTCAACACGCGCTTCGTCCTTGTTGATGAAACGGGCCGATTATGACATCAAGCTGCGGAAAAGCGGTAGCCGGTACCGCGCACGGTCTGGATCAGGGCATCGTGACCGCCCGTTTCCAGCGCCTTGCGCAGGCGGCGGATGTGGACATCCACAGTGCGCTCCTCGACGAAGACATGGTCGCCCCAAACCTGGTCGAGCAGTTGCGTGCGCGTATACACCCGCTCGGGATGGGTCATGAAAAAATGCAGCAGGCGGAATTCGGTCGGCCCCAGTTCCACCGACAGTCCATTGGCGTTGATACGATGGCTGTTCGGGTCGAGCTGCAAGCCGCCGACTTCGACTGCTTCCCCCGCAACCTGTGGCGCGCGCCGGCGCAGCACCGCCTTGATGCGCGCGTTCAGTTCGCGCGGCGAGAACGGCTTGGTGATGTAATCGTCGGCGCCGATGTCTAGGCCGGCCAGCTTGTCCTGTTCCTCGACGCGCGCGGTCAACATGATGAGCGGGATGTCGCGCGTGCGTTTATCGGCCTTCAGGCGCCGCGCCATCTCGATGCCGGAAATGCCCGGCAGCATCCAGTCTAGCAATATCAGGTCTGGCAGCGCTGCACGGATCAACGCCAGCCCCTGCTCGGCGTTGTTGGCGCGCAGCACGGCATGTCCGGCGCCACTCAAATTGTAGGCGATCAACTCCTGGATCGCCGGTTCGTCCTCGACGACTAGGATGGTCGCCGCCACGGTATTCTCCTTCCGGTTTTGCGCCATATTATGGCTCGATTGTGACAGCTTCGTGACAGTCATTTTTATTTCGTGGTTTCTCGGCTATGATGACGGCATGGCCGGTCTGGACAAACATACGCCTCATCCGACGGAAATCAGGTTGCAGCAGAAATCGCGCATGCTCGAAGTCGACTATGCCGACGGCAAGCAGTTCCGCTTTCCGTGCGAGTTCCTGCGCGTGTACTCGCCCTCGGCAGAAGTACGCGGCCACGGTCCGGGACAGGAAGTACTGCAAACCGGCAAGATGTACGTCGACATCACCCGGGTCGAACCGGTCGGCAATTATGCGGTGAAGCTGACTTTTTCCGATGGCCATGACACCGGCATCTATTCTTGGGATTTGCTCTACGATTACGGCCTGCACCAAGACGACATGTGGGAATATTACCTGGAGAGGCTGGCCGAGGCCGGCGCCAGCCGTGAGCCGCAGCCTGGGGATACCGCGATTGCCAACAAACCAGGCTGCAATACCTGAAGCCGCTCCGCTTCCATCCCTTGCATCCTTCGCGCCCCTTGCGGTAAAACCACACTTATGAACAAAACCACCCATTTCGGTTTCGACACCGTCGCCGAGGAAGAAAAGGCCGATAAAGTAGCTGGCGTATTCCGCTCCGTGGCGCAGCGCTACGACGTCATGAACGATCTTATGTCGGCCGGGCTGCACCGCGCATGGAAACGTTTCGCCATCGAGTTGAGCGGGGTCAGGGCCGGCGAGCGCGTGCTTGACATTGCCGGCGGCACCGCCGACCTGTCTCTGCAATTCGCCAAACGCGTCGGCGCTAACGGCCAGGTTTGGCTCACCGACATCAACAGCGCCATGCTCACCATCGGGCGTGACCGCATGCTCGATGCCGGGCACGTTATGCCAGCAGCGCAATGCGACGCGGAAAGGCTGCCGTTTCCGGACAATTACTTCGACTGCGTCAGCGTGGCGTTCGGCCTGCGCAACATGACGCACAAGGAAGTGGCGCTTGCCGAAATGCGACGCGTGCTGCGCCCGGGCGGGCGCCTGCTGGTGCTGGAATTTTCCAAGATATGGCGGCCGCTGCAACCGCTATATGACGCTTATTCCTTCAAGGTGCTGCCGCTGGTCGGCAAGCTGGTGGCGCACGATGCCGACAGCTACCGCTACCTGGCGGAATCGATCCGCATGCATCCGTCGCAGGAGGAACTGAAGACGATGATGGAGCAGGCCGGGCTGGCACGTGCCGAATACTTCAACTTGGCAGCGGGCATCGTGGCGCTGCACCGCGGCTACAAACTCTGACTCCCGAGAATCAGAAACCGAAGTTCTTGACGAAGGCGTTGTGGATGTGCCGGATGTGCACCAGGTGCGAACCGAGGCCGTTGCCGTGCTTGACGTTGCCGTTGAATATGGCGTCACCGATGCGGATGACGGGCTTGCCATGAATGCACTCGATGTTGCCCTGGAGGTCGATCAGGTAGGGCTCGAATAAAAACGGCGGTTCGATGCTGATTTTCCCCGTATTGGCGGCGTGGCCGGCAATGATCCTGAGCACGTCCGCCATCCTGCTGTCGAGACGGGCCATGAGCACCTCATCCCGTAACAGTTCATCGACTTTTGCGGACGAGGCGATTTTCCCGCACAGGGCTTCGTATTCCCCTTTCCTCAAATTGACGGTGAGGATGGCTTGGTTGATTTCCTGCTTCAGGTCGCCGGGCCAGATGTAGAACTTGTTGTCGCCATTGTTGGCGACGATGTATTGCAGCAGCACGTCGTACAGCGCGACCGGCAGGTGAATGACCTTGAGCAAGGCAACCTTCATCCTGCCGCTTTTATACAGCGGGAAGAAAATGTTGCCGCTGGAACCGACGGTGATTTTCTTATTGTCCGGCACGTCTTTTATCCTGATCCCATATGGCGCTATTTTCGCGTCATTGCTGTTCAGCGATGCGGTTTCGATCTCCCGTCCCACGGTGATCGGCGCACCGGGCGGGGGAAAATCGATCTTGTTGAAGCGTCCCCCGGAGGCATCGAAAATCGCCTGCACCTTGCTGCGCGCCACGAACGAGAGATCGTAATTTTCCTGGAACAGGAATTTCACCCCCATGCGCCGGCACGACAGCAACAGCAGCGACTCCAGAATGTCTATGGTCACGCCGATGTATTTGCCGCCCACTTGGGAAAATATCCCGGCGATTTCTTCTTCTATCATGCCGCTCAGGAAGCTCAGCGGTATATGGGCGATCCACCGCCTGCCATAAGGTTTCTTGTAGTGCCGCGCCTCGACCCGGTTTTCGATCACCACGATATTGATCCGCTCGCCGAAGGCCAGCTTCAGCGCGCTGGCGAGGGTCAACCCCGCCGGCCCCGCCCCGATGATCACGATGTTCAGGTATTCTCCGGAACAGTCTCCGGCAATGCGTTGAGACAGGTCAGCATCATTGCCTGCGGCATAGGAATCCACCGTGAGCTCGGGCATACCGAGCGCGGTCAGCGCCTCCAGCATTCCATATTTTTGCGCGATGTCCCTGCAAGCGGCAATGTGCCCAAGGTACGCCGATGCTTCCGTCATGGCCTCCGCTGCACCGGCGACGATACCGCCCCCGCCGGCCTGCGCACCCCCACCGGCGTTACGCGCATGACTTCTTTCCAAGGTGCTGTCTATGTATTCGTGATCGATCAGGCAGGCGAACAACCATCCCCTGACGCTGTGGGGAAAAGCATAGTGGTGCCGGAAAATTTCCCGTATGGTCGCGACCAGGCGCGGATCCATGGAATCCAGTTGGTCAGTGGTTGCCGCCATGTCCGCCCCCTCCCACGGGCGCTGCACATGATTGCCGGCTGCTCATGCCGCCCTGAAGGCCATTACAATACATAACGGGCCAGGTCCTCGCTCTTCGCCAGCTCGCCCAGTCGCGCATCGACGTAGGCAGCATCGACATTGAGCGTGATGCCGGATTGCTTGCCGGCATCGAAGGAGATTTCCTCGAGCAGCTTTTCCATCACGGTGTAGAGCCGGCGCGCGCCGATGTTCTCGGTTTTCTCGTTGACCTGCCACGCAATCTCGGCCAGGCGCTGGATGCCGTCAGCCGCGAAGACCAGCGTGACACCCTCGGTGGCCAGCAGGGCGGAATATTGCAAGGTCAGGCAGGCGTCGGTGTTGGTGAGGATCTGCTCGAAGTCAGCGACGCTCAGCGAATCGAGTTCGACGCGGATCGGGAAGCGGCCTTGCAGTTCGGGGATCAAATCCGACGGCTTGGCGAGGTGAAAAGCGCCGCTGGCGATAAACAGGATATGGTCGGTCTTCACCATGCCATATTTGGTGGAGATGGTGGTGCCCTCGACCAGCGGCAGCAGGTCGCGCTGCACCCCTTGGCGCGACACGTCGGCGCCCGCGGTTTCCTGGCGGCTGGCGATCTTGTCGATCTCGTCGAGGAACACGATGCCGTTCTGCTCGACGTTAGCCAGCGCCTGTAGTTTCAGCTCATCGTCATTGACCAACCTGCCCGCCTCTTCTTCGGTGAGCAGCTTCATCGCCTCGCGGATCTTCAGCTTGCGCAGCTTGCGACGCGCACCCCCCATGTTCTGGAACATGTTCTGGATCTGCGCGGTCATATCTTCCATGCCTGGGGGTGCCAGGATTTCCATGTGCGCCTGCGCACCGGCCACTTCCAGTTCGATTTCCTTGTCGTCGAGCTGCCCTTCGCGCAGCATCTTGCGGAATTTCTGCCGCGTGGCGCTGTCTTTTTCCCCCACCTCGGCATATGCGTCCCTCACCGGCGGCAGCAGTACATCCAGCACGCGGTCTTCGGCCATGTCCTGCGCCTGTTGTCTGACTTTGCGCATGGCGTGCTCGCGCACCTGCTTGATAGCGATTTCGACGAGGTCGCGCACAATGGTGTCGACGTCGCGCCCGACGTAACCCACCTCGGTGAACTTTGTCGCCTCCACCTTGATGAACGGCGCATCGGCAAGCTTAGCCAGGCGACGCGCGATCTCGGTCTTGCCCACTCCCGTGGGGCCTATCATGAGGATGTTCTTGGGCGTGATTTCCTGGCGCAGCGGCTCGGCCACCTGCTGGCGCCGCCAGC
This sequence comes from Pseudomonadota bacterium, assembly GCA_040756015.1. Lineage (GTDB taxonomy): Bacteria > Pseudomonadota > Gammaproteobacteria > Burkholderiales > JBFMAC01 > JBFMAC01. Next base: position 34,859 of record JBFMAC010000015.1, on the reverse strand, counting down.
GGTTGCGCAAGGCAATCGCGACCGAGCGCTTGGCGGCATGCTGGCCGATGATGTGCTTGTCGAGCTCGTGAACTATCTCTTGCGGGGTCATGTGGGTCATGGTGTCGGCTTGTAGCTAGTAGAAGCAGCTAGTAGCCTGCAGCCCGGATCAGATACAGGCTACTAGCTACCGTCTCATTCAATCACTTCAATCACATGGTTCTGGTTGGTGTAGATGCACAGATCGGCGGCGATGGAGAGCGACTTCTTGACGATCTCCGGCGGCGCGAGCGTGGTATTTTCCAGCAGGGCGCGCGCCGCTGCCTGGGCATAGGCGCCGCCGCTGCCGATCGCCACCAGCCCGAACTCGGGTTCCAGCACATCGCCATTGCCGGTGATGATGAGCGAAGTGTCGCGGTCGGCCACCGCCAGCATCGCTTCCAGCCGACGCAGGATGCGGTCGGTGCGCCAGTCCTTGGCCAGCTCCACCGCGGAGCGCAGCAAATTCCCCTGATGCTTTTCCAGCTTGGCTTCGAAGCGCTCAAACAGGGTGAACGCATCGGCAGTGCCGCCGGCGAAGCCCGCGAGTATCTTGTCGTGATACAGCCGGCGCACCTTGCGCGCGCTGGCTTTCACCACGATGTTGCCCAGCGTGACCTGGCCGTCGCCGCCGAGCGCCACCTGGGCGCCGCGCCGCGCCGACAATATCGTAGTACCGTGGTACTGATCCATGTTGTTTCCAGCATTTCGAAGAGGGTCTATTATAGCCCCATTATGTCGCTCCGCCTTTCTTATACCCTGCTGGCACCCTTCTACGATCTCGCCATCCGGCGCCCGTTGCACAAGGCAAGGCTGCGCTCTTTGCAGGCGCTACCGCAAACCGGCGCATGCAGCGTGCTGATCAACGGCGTCGGCACCGGGCTCGACCTGCCACTGCTGCCGGTCAACCATCGCTACGTCAGCCTTGATCTCACCACAGCGATGCTGGCGCGTGCGCGGTCGCGCGGCAAAAGTTTGAACATCGCATACGTGCAGGGCGACAGCATGGCGCTGCCGTTTGCCGACGAGAGCTTCGATCACGCGGTGCTGCACCTGATCCTGGCCGTGGTGTCCAACCCCACCCTGTGTCTGACCGAAACGGTGCGTGTGCTCAAGCCGGGCGGCACCATCCTGGTGTTCGACAAGTTCCTGCGCTCGGGCGAATCCGCCTGGCTGCGGCGCGCGCTCAATCCGCTGGCGCATCGCATCGTTACCCGGTTCGACGTGGTGCTGGAAGATCTGCTCGCGGCAACGCCCCAGCTCGAAAAGGAAAGCGACGTGCCGGTGCTGGCATCCGGATGGTTCCGCGCCGTCCGCTTGGTCAAACCCGCCGCTCCGGCGCAGTTATCACCGTAAACGGGCCCGCCATTTTGGATAACGCGTTGTTTTGAAAGCGCCATGGACAAATTTCCAAAAAGCGGGAACTATCCGTGCGATTGGGTCTCTTACGGATGGGTGAGTTGGTCACCTCCCGCTTCCCTCCCTGAGCGGGTACCTTAATTCATTTAAGGCCTTGCCCCTGGTGTTGATCCCCTTCACCGGGGGCTTGTTTTTGGTGCCGATCAACCGACCTCTCGCAGCCAGTCCCCCACCACTTCTTCGACTTCCTCCACGCCGCTTTTCGCCGCGCTGGAAAACGTCTGTGCGCTACAGTGCGGATATGCCACGGCCAATTCCGCCCGCACCTTGCGCAACACCGCATCGGCCTGGTTGCGCGTCAATTTGTCGGCCTTGGTGAGCAGAATGTGCACTGGCTTGTCCGTCACCGCAAACCAATCCAGCATCTGCCGGTCCAACGGGGTGAGCGGGTGTCGGATATCCATCACCAGCACCAGGCCGCGCAACGACTGCCTCATCTGCAGATAGGCCGACAGCAGTTTTTCCCAGTGCTGACGCATCTCCGGCGGCACCCGCGCGTAGCCGTAACCGGGCAGGTCCACCAGGTAGCGCTCATCACCCAGGCTGAAGTAATTGATGCACTGCGTGCGCCCCGGCGTCTTGCTGACAAAGGCCAGGCGCTTGCGGTTGGCGAGCGTGTTGATGGCGCTCGACTTGCCGGCGTTGGAGCGCCCGGCGAACGCGATTTCCACACCGCCTTCAGCCGGCAGGTCGCGCAGGCTGTTGGCGGTAATGTAAAACGCGGCGTGCTGAAAGAGCGGCATTGCCGCTCCCCGTCACTTCATGCGCGCGAACACGCGCGCCGCGGCCTCGACCGTCTTGCCGATCTCCGCCGCACCGTGCGCCGCCGAGACGAAGCCGGCCTCGAAGGCGGAAGGCGCGAAGTACACGCCCTCGTCTATCATGGCGTGAAAGAAGCGGTTGAAAGCCTCCTTGTCGCACTGCATCACCTCGGCATAACTGGTGGGTGCGGCGGCACTGAAATACACGCCGAACATGCCGCCCACGGTCTGCGCGGAAAACTTGATACCTTGCGCCTTGGCCGCGCCGGTGAGACCGTCGGCGAGTTGTTTGGCGGTGGCGGCCAGCTTGTCGTAGAAACCCGGCGCCTGCGTGAGCTTCAGTGTGGCCATGCCGGCGGCGATCGCCACCGGACTGCCCGAGAGGGTGCCGGCCTGGTACACCGGGCCGATCGGCGCGATGTGCTGCATGATGTCGCGGCGGCCGCCGAAGGCGCCCACCGGCATGCCGCCGCCGATCACCTTGCCGAGCGTGGTCAGGTCCGGCTTGATGCCGTACAGGCCCTGCGCGCACTGCGGGCCGACACGGAAGCCGGTCATCACTTCGTCGAAAATCAGCACCGCGCCGTATTGCGTGCACAAGTCGCGCAGCGTCTGCAGGAAACCGGGCTTGGGAGCAATCAGGTTCATGTTGCCGGCCACCGGCTCGACGATCACCGCAGCGATTTCGTTGCCGATTTTCTTGAACGTTTCGGTGATGCCGTTGGCATCGTTGTAATCGAGCACGATGGTGTGCGCGGCAACTTCCGCCGGTACCCCGGACGAGCTAGGTTGGCCGAAGGTAAGTGCACCGGATCCGGCCTTCACCAGCAGCGCGTCGGCGTGGCCGTGGTAGCAACCTTCGAACTTGATGAACTTGCTGCGCCCGGTGAAACCGCGCGCCAGGCGGATCGCGCTCATGGTGGCTTCGGTGCCAGAGCTGACCAGGCGCACCTGCTCGACCGAGGGCAGCAGCTTGCACAGCAGCTCGGCCATTTCCAATTCGAGTTCGGTGGGCGCGCCAAAGCTCAGGCCGTTCTCGGCGGTCTGCTGCACCGCCTTGAGCACATCGGCATGAGCGTGCCCGAGGATCATCGGACCCCACGAACCGACGTAATCGATATAGGCATTGTCGTCTGCATCCCATACGTAAGCGCCTTTGCCGCGCTTGAAGAACAACGGCGTGCCACCCACCGAACGAAAGGCGCGCACTGGCGAGTTGACTCCGCCCGGAATGAATTGCTGCGAACGTTCAAATAGTTGTTGGTTGCGTGATGCCATCTCGTATTCCCCTTCTCAAAACATTTTGCTGAAATCTTGCGCCGCCGCGCGCACATCTGGCGCCCCGGGCAACCCGAACAGCGCCGTGATCACCGCCAGCGCGTCGGCACCGGCAACTATCAGTTGCCGTGCGTTGGCGGGAGTGATACCGCCGATTGCCACCACCGGCAGCGCCAATTCCCTTTTTGCCTGACGCAGTAATTCGAGCGGCGCCGCTGTCGCCTGCGGCTTCGTAGCGGAGGTGAAAAAACTGCCGAAGGCGACGTAATCCGCCCCTCCGGCTGCGGCCTGGCAAGCCAAATCAATGCGATTGTAACAGGAAGCACCGATGATTTTATCGCCACCGAGCGCGCTGCGCGCCGCCATGACCGTGACGTCGTCCCTGCCCAGATGCACGCCGGCGGCGCCGACCTCCGCAGCCAGCGCCACATCATCGTTGACGATCAGCGGCACGCCGAATTCATTGCACAGTGCCTGGAGCCGGTTTGCCTGTTCGCTGCGCAACGCCACGGTTGCCGATTTGTTGCGGTATTGCACCAGCGCGGCGCCGCCAGCCAGCGCCTGGCGCACCTTTCCCAGCAAGTCTGCGGTATCCGCCGTATCCGGGGTGACCGCGTACAGCCCCTTAATCTGCCAAGTGCGGATTGGCGGCATCCGTTTCCCGCGCCCCGGCCTCTTCGCGCGCCCAGAACAGGCGGTCGGGGATGAACTGTCCCATGCCGGGATGGTAGGCCGCCTTCAGGGTTTGCCAAGTATATTCCTGCGCATCCTTGACCGCGTCGACGACATTGAAACCGCTGGCGAGGCCGGCCGCGATCGCCGCGGCCAGGGTGCACCCCGAGCCATGGTAACTACCGGACAGGCGCTGCCAGGCATCGCTGGAAACCACGCCGGCGGCGTTGTACAGGGTATTCACCACCTGTGGCGTGTGCTCGTGGGTGCCGGTAATCAACACATATTCGCAGCCCATTTCGATCAGGCGTCCGGCGCATTCCAGCAACCCCGGATCGTCGCTCTCATCACCTTCATCCGCCGCCAGGCGCTTTGCCTCGATGCTGTTGGGCGTGATGATGGTGGTCTGCGGCAGCAGTAATTCGCGCATCGCCGCAATCATGTCTTCGCTGGCCAGCTCGTCGCCGCGCCCGGACGCCAGGATGGGGTCGAGGATCAGCGGGACGTCGGGGTAGTCAGCGAGCACTTCGGCGATCACGGCGATGGTCTCGACGCTTCCCAGCATGCCGATCTTGAACGCCGACACCGCCATGTCTTCGAGCACGCAACGCGCCTGGTCACCCACCCACTCGGCGTCCAGCGCCAGCGTACCCTCCACCCCCATGGTGTCCTGCACCGTGATGGCCGTTACCACCGGCAGCGGATGGCAGCCCATGCTGGCCAGCGTCAGGATGTCGGCCGGCATGCCCGCCCCAGCGGACGGGTCGGTGGCGGAAAAGACCAGCACGGTGGGAAGAAAAGGTGGCATGTGCTGCGTGGCGGTTTGGTTTAAAATGCCATTTTAACTGAAAACCCCAGTCCCACCATGACTAGCAAAGACACCACCCCCTACAAAACCTATATGTGCTTGCTCTGCGGCTTTGTTTACGACGAAGCCGCCGGCCGCCCGGAGGACAGCATCCCGCCCGGCACGCGCTGGGAGGACGTGCCGATGAACTGGACCTGCCCGGAATGTGGCGCGCGCAAGGACGACTTCGAAATGATCGAAGTGTAACCCGATCTTTTCATCCGCCCCCGGCGAGATGGTCGGCGAGGCGCACAAACTCCGCCACCCCGAGATTCTCGGCGCGCGCCGAGGGATCGATACCCAAGGCGGCGATTTCATTTTCGGCAAGCAATGCCCTCAGGGTGTTGCGCAAGGTCTTGCGACGCTGCCCGAAAGCCGCCATGACGACCCGCTCCAACCCCGCTTCGTCGCGCGCCGGATGAGGCAAGGCCGTATAAGGCATCATGCGCACCACGGCGGAGTCGACCTTGGGGGTGGGGCGGAACGCCTGCGGCGGCACTTCCAGCAATTTTTCCATGGCAAAGCGGTATTGCAACATCACCGAGAGCCGACCGTATGCCGGCGTCGAAGGCTGTGCCACCATGCGCTCCACCACCTCCTTTTGCAGCATGACGTGGATGTCGCGGATCGCGCCGGCGTAGGCGCCCAGATGAAACAGCAGCGGAGTGGAGATGTTGTAGGGCAGGTTGCCGACCACGCGCAGCCCGGTTCCCAGTGCAGCAAAATCGAAGCGTAACGCGTCGCCCTGATGGATGGTAAGGCGCTGCGGCGGAAATTCCCGTTCCAGGCGCGCGACGATGTCGCGGTCGATTTCGATGACGTGCAGGTGCGGCAGCGCCGCAAGCAGGGGGTACGTCAGCGCGCCCAGCCCCGGGCCGATTTCTACCACGACATCGCCGGGCTGCGGTGCGATCGCGCGCACGATGGCCGCGACGACGTGCGTATCCACCAGGAAATTCTGACCGAAACGCTTACGAGTCTTGTGCCGCATCATGTACGCCGTTTTCTCTCCGATGGTATTTCATTAGCAACCGATTGAACCGCGAAGGGCGCCCTTCGCGGTAAGCACCGCCTTGCTCACCCCCGTCGCGCCATCTCGCTGGCCAGCTCAATCGCAGCAAGCAGGCTGCCGATTTCGGCCTTGCCGGTTCCCGCCAGTTCCAATGCCGTGCCGTGATCAACCGAGGTGCGGATGATCGGCAGGCCCAGCGTGACGTTGACCCCGCCGCCGAAGCTGGCGTACTTCAGCACCGGCAGGCCCTGGTCGTGGTACATCGCCAGCACGCAGTCGCAGCCTTGCAGGCATTGCGGCGTGAACAGGGTGTCGGCCGGCAGCGGGCCAGTCAAATTCAGCCCTTGCGCGCGCATCCGGTCGAGCGCCGGGACGATGACGTCGATTTCCTCGCGCCCCAGGTGCCCCCCCTCGCCGGCGTGGGGATTGAGCCCCGCCACCAGGATGCGCGGCCGCTCGATGCCCAGGCGCCGCTGAAAATCGCGCTCGATGATGCGCAGCACGGTCTCGATGGTTTCGCCTGTTATTGCGGCAGAAATGTCTTTCACGGCGAGGTGGGTGGTGGCCAGCGCCACGCGCATGCCGCCACCGACCAGCATCATCACTACCCGCGGCGTGCAACACAGTTCGGCAAGATATTCGGTGTGGCCGCTGAAGGGCTGGCCAGCGTCGTTGATCACGCCCTTGTGCACCGGCGCCGTGACCAGCCCGGCGAATTCGCCGGATTGGCAGCCTTGCACTGCGCGCCGGATGGTTTGCAGCACGTACTGGCTGTTGGCGGGAGCCAGCTTGCCCGCTTGCACCGGTGCGGCCAGCGGCTGATGCAATACCAGCAGCTCGTTGCTGGCGGGCTCGATGCCCGGCGTGTAGTCGCGCAGCCGTAGCAACAGGCCGAGCATGCGCGCGCGCTCCCTCAGCAACTCGCGATCCGCCACCACCACGATCCGCGCCGGCAGCTTGCGGCCTGCCAGCATCGCGCACAGGTCGGGACCGATGCCGGCCGGTTCGCCGGCAGTCAGGGCAAGCAGGGGAAGAGGAGCGGGCACCGCGATGTACTTACTTGTCTTCGAGACGGTATTCGACGTAGGCGCGGTCGCGCAACTGGCGCACCCAGTCCTGGTAGGCCTCGTCCGCCTTGAGCGCGCGGATCGCCTGGTGCGCGAGCAAGCGCTGGCGCTCCTCGGTGACGTCCTGGTTGCGGCGCTCGATCACCTGGATCAGGTGCCAGCCGAACTCGGTCTGCACCGGGATGCTGGTCTGCCCTGGGCGTAACGCTTCCATGGCACGCTCGAATTCCGGCACGGTCTCGCCCGGCGACAGCCAGCCAAGGTCGCCACCGTTGGCGGCGCTGCCGTCCTCGGAATACAGCCGCGCCAGTTCCGCGAACTTGGCGCCGTTGTCGAGGCGCTCCTTGAGTTGCAGCAGGCGGTTCCTGGCCTCGCCCTCGGAAACGATTTCGCCGGTCTTGATCAGGATGTGGCGGGCATGAGTCTGCTGCACCACGATGCGGCCATCCTGACCGCGCTTGTCGAGCAGCTTGAGGATGTGGAAGCCGTTGGCGCTTTTCAGGATGCCGCTGACCTCGCCCGGTTTCATGGTTTTCAGCGCCTCCTGGAACAATGTCGGCAGCCTGCCCGCCGCACGCCAGCCCAGCACGCCACCTTCCAGCGCATCGGCGGCATCGGAAAAGCTGGCCGCGACCTGGCCGAAATCCGCGCCTTTGCGGATCTGCTCCAGCGCCTGTTCCGCGCGCTGGCGGCGCGCGGCGATCTGTTCCTGGCTGGCCATTTCCGGCACCAGCAGCATGACGTGCGCCAGGCTGTATTCCTCGCTCTTGCCGTCCTTCTGTGCAGCCTGATTCTTCAGGTAATTGTCGACATCGGCATCGCTGACCGTCACCGTGTTGGCGATTTCACGCTCGCGCAGGCGGGCGATCAGGATTTCCGCGCGCACGTCCTCGCGGAACTTGGCGAAATCCACGCCTTCCTCCGCCAGGGCGTCGCGGAATTGCTGCAAGCTCATGTTGCTGTCCTGTGCAATGCGCGCCAGCGCTTTTTCCAGTTGCGCGTCGTCCACGCGCATCCCGGTTTCCCTGGCATATTGCAGTTGCACGCGATCCACAATCATGCGCTCGAGCAGTTGTTTCTCGAGAACCTCGCGCGCCGGCAGCGGGATGCCCTGGCTGTTGAGCTGCCGCTGCACCAGCTTGAGGCGCTCGTCGAAATCGTGGCGGGTGATGACGTCGTCGTTGACCACGGCAATGATGCGGTCGAGCAGGGTAATTTCGGCGGCCTGCGCCGCAATGGGCAGGGACAGCACCGCCATAAGCATGGCACAACACAATCGGCGATATCGGATAAGCATCATGGCGGCGTTCACGGTTTGGGCCTGGATTCGGTGTAGCCCGGGATATTCTGGCGCAGGATATCAAGCGGGTTGTTGCCGACATTCGACAAGCCGTTCAGTTCGAGCTGCAGGAACAGGGAATTCACCTTATCCTCGGTGGCGCTTGCGAAACGGTGCGCGACCAACCGCAACGACCAGCAGCCGGCATTATACTCAAGCCCGGCCAGGCCTTCCAGGATGCTCTTGTCCTGCAGCGAATAGTTCCAGCGTGCCAGCCCCTGCCAGCGTCCGGCCAATGGCCACTGCGCGGAGGCATCCACCTGGCGCAGGGTGTTGCGGGTGAAGCGGTAGCTCAGGTTGAGCACCTGCCCGGCCTGCGGCAGGTAACGCAGGCCCAGGCTGTAATTTTCGGTCACGCGGTCGCGCGGGTTGTATTGCGCAGTGGCATCCAGCGAGAGCAGCCTGGTCACGCGCGCGCTCAGCGCCGAGAGAATGTCCGACCTCGCCTCGCTGCTGGGCAGGGCGTTGAGCGTCACCCGTTGCGGACGCAAGTAGAAACGCTCGGCGACGGTCAGGCGCATGCGCTCGTTACCGTTGTCCGCCTCCAGGAGGCGTGAGGTAACGCCCAAGGTAACACGGTTGGCGTCGTTGATGCGATCGCCGCCGCTGAACTGGTTTTCCGAAAAAATTTGCGGAAAACCGAAACCGACCGGCCCAGTGTCGAAATTGGGGAGCTGGTTCTGCTCGCGGTAAGGCGCATAAACGTAGTACAGGCGCGGCTCCAGCGTCTGGGTGAACGACTCGCCGCGCCAGTTCGCATCCCTCACGAAAGTCACCTGCCCATCCAGGCTGAAAATGGGGACGCTACGTGTGGTGTCACGCAAGGTCGTGGTGTTGTAATCCAGCGTGTATTGCGTCCAGTGCACGCCCAGCTTGGGCGTCACGCTGGCGTATATATTGCTGAATTGCCGGCTGGCGCTGGGGTATAGAATCAGGCGCCTGCCGTTGACGAGGGTGGGGTGGCTGAAATTGACCCATTCCGTTCCCAAGGATGCGCTGACCCCGTAATCGATGGGCTTGCCCCAGTTCAACAACAGTTGCGGCGTGCGATGGTAAGGCGGCGTGGTCGGCGCCAGGGGATCCTGCAAGGTCTGGAAGCGCTGCACCCGGCCGCTGAAATTCCAGGGGCCACTCGCGTAGGACAGCACGCCCTCGCGCGGCAGGTTGACCTGCGAAGTGTTGGCAAGCTGCGTGCTCAAATCGGTGAAATAAGTGTCATCCGAGACGGTCTGCAAGTTGAGATAGCCGTTCCAGCCGCCCTGCCAGTTCTGGCCATGTGACACGGCGAGCCGGTAGCGGTTCTGATGCCTGACGCGGTCGTTGGGCAGCGCATCGGCCTCCAGCCGGCCGCTGTAACTGGCTTCGAGGTAACGGAATTCGTTGTTCAGCATCAGCCCGCGCTTGGACAGGAAGCGTGAGGAAATGGTGGCATCGCGCTGCGGAGCGATGTTCCAGTAGAAGGGCAGGATCACCTCGCCGCCAGTCTTGCCAGTGTTGCCCACGCTGGGGGTGAGGAAACCCGTTTTACGCCGGTCGTGCAGCGGGAAGCTCAGGTAGGGGGAATACAGCAGCGGCACGCCCTTGAAGAAAATCACCGTATTGAACGCCGTTCCCACGTCGCGTTCGTAATCCAGGCCAAGGTTGTTGACGTGCAGTTCCCACTCATTGTCGGCCTCGCACGACGTATACACCGCATTCCGCGCCCGGTATTTTTTGTGCCCCTCGAACAGGAAACGTTCCGCCTTGCCGTGCGCCTTGATTTCCTCGAGGTTGTAGATAGGCGACTCCGCATAGCCAGTCTCCTGTTCGAGCTGTACCTCCAGCCTGGGACCCGTGATCCGCGCGCCCGGCTGTTCATAGCGCACGTTACCGGTGGCGGTCACGGTATCATCCGGTTCTGAATAAACCGCATGGTCGGCATAAATCGACTGTTCGCCCTTGTGCACTTCCACCGCCCCGGTGGCTTCGACTTCCCGGTTCTGGTGGCCCTGCAGCCGGTCAGCGCCGATCGTCAGCGGCACCGGCCCGGGGATCGTCGCCGTGTCGGCAGCGCGGGCCGGGAAATTCGCCAGGGCGCAGGCAATGAAAAAGAGGGCGTAATGCTGGCGCTGCATGCTGTGCCACGACTGGCGTTTCGATTAAAATGGCGTAGTTTAAACGAAAGGGGCGGTACTTGGAGCGTTTGCATCAACTGGAGGGGTGGCTGGCCGGGCAATTCCCGGGCAGGACCTTCGCCCTCGCCCCTGCCTCGGCAGACGCCAGCTTCCGCCGCTACTTCCGCGTCGACTTCGGCGACCGCACCCTCATCGCCATGGATGCGCCGCCCGCGCACGAGGATTGCCGGCCTTTCGTGCATGTCGCCGAACTGTTCGGCCAAGCCGGCGCCCATGTGCCCAGGCTGATCGCGCAGGACTTGCAGCAGGGGTTCCTGCTGCTGAGCGATCTCGGTAGCACCACTTACCTGCAGGCGCTCAACGAGGCAAGCGCACAGGAGCTTTATCTCGACGCCAACGCGGCGCTGATCAAGATCCAGCTGGCCAGCCGGCAGGGCGTCCTACCCGAATATGATCGCGCCTTGCTTGAGCGCGAGCTGCGCCTGTTTCCCGACTGGTATCTCGCCAGGCATTTGCAGGTGGCGCTCACTCCGCGCCAGCAGGCCGCGCTGGAACAAGTGTTCGAGGCGGTGCTGCGCAACAACCTGGCACAGCCGCGCGTGTACGTGCACCGCGACTACCATTCGCGCAACCTGATGCTGGCCGACCCCAATCCCGGCGTGCTCGATTTCCAGGATGCGGTATACGGCCCGATCACCTACGACCTGGTGTCGCTGTACAAGGATGCCTACATTGCCTGGGACGAGGAACGCGTGCTCGACTGGGTGATCCGCTACTGGGAGCATGCGAAAAAAGCCCGCCTGCCGGTGGATGCGGATTTCGCCTCGTTCTACCACGACTTCGAATGGATGGGGGTGCAGCGCCACATCAAGGTGCTGGGCATTTTCGCGCGCCTGTGTCACCGCGACGGTAAGGCCGGCTACCTCAAGGACATGCCGCTGGTGATGAATTACCTGCGCAAGGCCTGCCAGCGCTACAACGCCCTGGCGCCGCTGCTCGACCTGCTCGACGAAATCGAAGGCCGCCCGGCAACCCAGGCCGGCTACACATTTTGAAGGCGATGATCCTCGCCGCCGGCCGCGGCGAGCGCATGCGCCCCCTCACCGACGCCACTCCCAAACCCTTGCTCACGGCGGGCGGCAAGCCACTCATCGCATGGCATATCGAGCGCTTGGCGCAGGCGGGATTCCGCGAACTGGTAATCAACCACGCCCACCTCGGCGCCCAGATCGAAGCGGCACTGGGCGACGGCAGCCGCTACGGCGTATCCATCTGCTATTCGCCCGAAGGCGAAGCGCTGGAAACCGCCGGCGGCATCGCCAACGCCTTGCACCTGCTTGGTGACGAGCCGTTCATGGTGGTCAACGGCGACATTTTCTGTGATTACGACTTCGCCCGGCTCATCCCCATTCTGCACAACATGGCAGAGCCAACCGACCCCATCGGTTCGGCCTGCGATGCCTACCTCGTGCTGGTGCCCAATCCTCCCCATCATGTCAGCGGAGACTTTTGCCTGGCCGGCGGGCGGGTGGGGCTGGCCGGAGGTACCATGCTGACCTTCAGCGGCATCGGCGCCTACCGCCCCGGCTTGTTTCATGCCATCACCCCGGGCAGCAAAGCCAAGCTGGGCATATTGCTGCGCGAGTGCATCGCGCATGGCACGGTATGCGGCGAGCTGCACCGCGGCCGCTGGCTGGACGTCGGCACCCCGCAGCGGCTGCAGGAACTCGATCGCCAGTTGCGCCTCAAAGCGCATCGCTGACCCCACGCCGCGCTCAATTTTTCCCCGCCGCTGCCGATACCAAGCCGTTGACCCGGGCCGGTTTATCCCTGGCTTGCCGACGGTTACTGGACTGTTATTTCAGTTGATAAGATCACTCACGCTCATTAAGCTGTAGGACTGAGTTGAACGGGTGCGGAAAGGTGCTGTTTTGAACAAAAGCTTTGCAATGTTTACCCGCGGCGCCCTTGCAGCCGCCCTTGTCTTGTTCGCCGCCGCGGCCCATGCCGATGGCCTGTTGTTGTTCCCCAGTCTTTCCTATTTCGACCGCTACGCATCCGACGATCCCGACATCAAGGCCCACGAATTCGTTCCGGCGCTCGATATTTTCTACACCGCCAACTTCGACCAATTCCGTTTCATCGGCGAATACTATGCCTCGAACCGGGAAAAGGAGATGGAACGGCTGCAGGCAGGCTGGCGCATTATGCCCGGCAAAACGCTGTGGCTGGGTCGTTTTCACAATCCGCTGAGTTTCTGGAACACCGAACTGCACCACGGCAATTTCCTGCAAACCTCGATCTCCCGCCCCGCCATTGCCAATTATGAAGATGCCCAGGGCATACTGCCCGCCCATATCACCGGCCTGCTGCTGGAAAGTTCGCGCGCCGTCGACGACGCCGAAATAAGCTACGCCGCCGGGGTGGGCATAGGCCCCACCATAGAGACCAGCTCCTCCGCCACCCGCGCACCCTTTGCCGGACTGAAGGCATTCGACCTGCTCGACCCCAAGCACCCCGGCAAAATCGCCGCCGGCTTCCGCCTCGCCTACCACCCCGAAGCCGCTTCCGCCAACCAGGTGGGCGCATCGCTGGGCTATGCGCGCATCGAGGCACGCGACCTCGCCCCCGTTACCGAAGTGCGCCAGACCGTGCTCGGCGCTTTCTTTACCTGGGAAAAACAGCAGCTCAAATTCGTAGGTGAGGCATTCGCGCTGGACCACCATGTTGCCGGCGCCGCCAACCCCTCCAGCCGCACCGTTTTAAGTGCCTATCTGCAACCGGAATACCGTTTCAATGATAGCCTGGCAGCATTTGCCCGGGTCGAGGGCACCTCGCGCGCCGCCGACAGCTACCTGGCGCTGCTACCCGAATTCCCGGTGCGGCGCGTGGGCGGCGGCATACGCTTCGATTTTTACGACTCTCACGCGGTCAAGGTCGAGTTCAACCGCGACCGCCACCATCACGGCGCGGAATTCAGCAGTCTGAGCGTCCAGTGGAGCATGATCTACCCTTGAAGAAGCTGCCCATCATCCTGCTCGCTGCGTACGTGGCCCTGGCCGCGGCGATCACCGTACATGCCGATGACCGGCACCTGGTGATGGTCGCTGCGGCGCAATCCGCCATTACCGCGATTTCTCCGGCCGAGGTGCGGCGCGCCTATTTTGGCGTACCCATCGTCATCGCCGGGCACGAGGTCAGGCCGCTGCGCAATCACAGCGACCCGCTGGCGCGGGAAATCTTCCTGCAAAAAACCCTGTTCATGTCCGCCGCCGCCTACGAGCGCCAGATCACCATGCGCACCTTCCGCGGCGGGGTCGCCCCACCTTCCTACGAACGCCTGGACGACCTGCTGAATGCGCTTTACGCCGACAGCAATGCCATCACCTTCATGGACCATGAAACTGCGGCCGGCACAGCCGGCATCAAGATCATCGGTGAGCTATAGGCTATGCTGAAGAACATCAAAAATTTCTTTGGCGGCTATACCGGGCGCATGCTGCTGGGCATGCTGCTGATCAACGTGCTGCTGGTGCCGCTGATCTTCATCGGCGTGCTGCGCGTACTGCAACAGGATTACCAAGCACAGTTCATCAATTACGCCCGCTCCCAATCCTACCTGCTCGCCGCCATGATAGGCAGCAGCCCTTCCCGGCAACACATCGACTCCATCATCAGCGACCAGCTGCTGAGCGGCCAGGTGGTGCTGGCCGAATTCAAGGACACCGCAGCCGTCAAGCCGGAACAATTCAAGGAGGATTTTTTCTTCGGGCAAAGCGGCACCGGCATCTACCATATCGTGGTGCCCGTGCATAACCCGCGCGGCGAAGAGACCGGCATGCTGCGCCTGGGCTTCGATGAAATCCCGGTGGCGGAGCACATCCGAGAAACCTATTTCTGGGGCGTGCTGGTGGCATTGGGCTACATCGCGCTGTCCCTCACGCTGGTCGGCTTCTTCGGCCATCGCCTGACGCGCTCGATCCGCTCGCTGCGTGATGCCGCGCGCCGCATCGCAGCGGGCAAAATCGAGGAGCACCTGGCCCTGCCGACCAATGTTACCGAAGTGGCGGACCTGGCCGGCGACCTGGAGCAGATGCGCGGCAAGCTGGTGGCGCGCGAATACGAAATCGCCCTGCGCGAAGCGCGCCAGCGCGCCATCCTGGAAACCGCCGGCGAAGGCATCATCACGCTCGACGAAAGCTGCCGCATCCAGAGCTTCAACCCGGCAGCGGAAGAAATTTTCGGCTACCGCAGTGACGAGGTGGTGGGCGCTTCGTTTACCGGCCTACTCGCGCCGGGCGACATCGAGCGCTTCATGTCGCCGAGCGGCCATCCCCTGCCGGGGACGCGCCAGGAATTGAGCGGGCGCCGCAAGAACGGCGAGCGGTTCTATCTGTTGCTCTCGGTGAGCGAGGGCAGCGTCAACAAAACGCGTTTCTTCACCCTCACTGCACAGGACAACAGCGAGCGCCACGTCTTCGAAACCGAGCTGGAATATCTCGCCACCCACGACACCCTCACCGGGCTGCCCAACCGCACCCTGCTCTATGACCGGCTGCGCCAGGCCACCGTGCAGTGCCATCGCGCCAACCGTTTTGCCGCCATCCTGTTCATCGACCTGGATCGCTTCAAGGTGATCAACGATTCGCTCGGCCATGCCGCCGGCGACACCCTGCTCAAAGTCGTCGGCGAGCGCATGCGTACCTGCCTGCGCGAAGGCGATTCGGTGGCGCGCAACGGCGGCGACGAATTCGCGGTGGTACTGCCCATGCTGCACGACCCGGCCGATGCCAGCATCATCGCGCAGAAGATCCTCGACGTTCTGGAACAACCGTTCCACCTGAGCGGCCAGGAGGTGTTCATCGGCGGCAGCATCGGCATCAGCGTCTACCCCAACGACGGCCACGATGCCGATACCCTGATCAGGAACGCCGACGCGGCGATGTACATGGCCAAAAACGCGGGCGGCAACAACTACCAGTTCTACACGGCGCAGGTTTCCACCACCACCACAACCACGCTCAGCATGGAGAGCAATTTGCGGCGCGCCATCGAGCAGGGTGAGTTGCTGCTGCACTACCAGCCGCAGATAGACATCCCCAGCGGCCGCCTGGTCGCCGCCGAGGCGCTGGTGCGCTGGCGCCATCCCGAACTGGGCATGGTGCCGCCGGCACAATTCATTTTCCTGGCCGAAGAGACCGGCCTCATCGTGCCGATCGGCGAATGGGTGATGCAAACCGCCTGCAAGCAGAACAAGGCCTGGCAGAACGAAGGGGCGCTGCCGATACGCGTCGCGGTTAACGTTTCCGCGCGCCAGTTCCGCAAAAACAATTTCCTCAAAACTGTCATCAACACCCTGGCGGAAAGCGGACTCAACGCCCACTACCTCGAACTAGAGCTCACCGAAGGCACCATCATGCAGCAAACCGAGGAGAGTATTGCCACGCTGCATCACCTCAAATCCATGGGTATCCACATCACGGTGGACGATTTCGGCACCGGTTATTCCAGCCTGAGCTACCTGAAGCGCTTCCCGGTCGACATCATCAAGGTGGACCAGTCCTTCGTGCGCGATATCACCACCGACCCGGACGACGCGGCCATCGTCTCCGCCATCATCGCGATGGCACACAACCTCAAGATGCGCGTCATCGCCGAGGGCGTGGAAACGCCGGAGCAGCTCGACTTTCTGCAAAACCACCACATTGACGCCGCGCAGGGTTATTACTTCAGCAAGCCGGTCGACGCCGACAGCTTCTACCAGCTGCTGCTCGCGCAACAGGATAAAACCGCCCAGCTGCGTTTGGCGTAAAATGGCGCCTGACTTGTTGGGTAAACCAGGAACTTCCCGCCGATGGACATCACCCCGTATTTGTCGCGCCGCCGTCGCCTGCTCGAACGCATGCAGCGCGGTATCGCCGTGGTGCCGACCGCGCCGGAACACGTGCGCAACCGCGACGCGCACTATCCCTACCGCTACGACAGCTATTTCTACTACCTGAGCGGCTTCACCGAGCCTGAAGCGGTGCTGGTGTTGATCGCCGGCACAGAACCACAGAGCATCCTGTTCTGCCGCGAAAAAAACCTGGAGCGCGAAATCTGGGACGGGTTCCGTTACGGGCCCGCCGCCGCGCGCGAGGTTTTCGGCTTCGACGCGGCCCATCCCATCGCCGAACTTGATGCCATGATGCCGAAGCTGCTGGCCGACCGGCCGGCGCTTTATTGCGATCTCGGCGCCGATGCGATCTGGGATACGCGCTTGGTCGGCTGGTTGAATGAAGTGCGCGAACAGGCCAGGAACGGCGTGGCTGCACCGGCGGAAATCAAGGACATCCGTGCCCTGCTCGACGAGATGCGCTTGTTCAAGGATGAGCATGAGCTTGCCGCGATGCGTCGCGCCGCAGAAATTTCCGCCGCCGCCCACCGCCGTGCCATGCGCGCGGCGCGGCCCGGCCGCCACGAACATGAAATCGAGGCGGAACTGCTGCATGAATTCCGCGCCAGCGGTGCACAGGCGCCGGCGTACACGCCCATCGTCGCAGGCGGCGCCAACGCCTGCGTGCTGCATTACGTCGGCAACGACCAGCCGCTTCACGACGGCGACCTGTTGCTGATCGACGCCGGCTGCGAAGTGGCTGGCTATGCCGCCGACATCACCCGCACCTTCCCGGTCAACGGCCGCTATAGTTCCGCGCAGAAGGATATTTATCAACTGGTGCTGGCGGCGCAGGAAGCGGCGTTTGCCACGGTGCGGCCGGGTGCGCCCTGGATCGCCCCGCACGAAGTCGCAGTGCGCGTGCTGGCGCAGGGCATGGTGGATTTTGGCCTGTGCCGGGGCAGCGTCGACGCGGTAATCGAGTCGGCCGATTACAAGCGTTTTTACATGCACCGCACCGGGCACTGGCTCGGCCTCGACGTGCACGATGCCGGCGAATACAAGCGCAACGGCGAGTGGCGCGCACTGGCGCCAGGCATGACCTTCACCGTCGAACCGGGCTGCTACATCCGCCCCGCCGATGACGTGCCACGGCATTTCTGGAACATCGGCGTGCGCATCGAGGACGACGTGCTGGTGACAGCAAACGGTCATGACATCCTCACCGCCGCCGCGCCCAGGAGCGTCGCGGAAATCGAAGCCTTGATGGCGGAACACCATGGCTGAGCGCAGCGCCGACCTTGACCTCCTCATCGCCGGAGGCGGGCCGGTCGGCGCTGCGCTGGCGCTGGCACTACGCGATTCCGGCCTCAAGGTGGCACTGTGCGAAGCGCGCCCTGCCGATACTCCGGTCAGCGATCGGCGCACCCTCGCCTTGTCGCACGGCAGCCGGCTGATCCTGGAGCGCCTCGGTGCATGGGCGCCGCTACAGGCTACGCCTATCACCGCCATCCACGTTTCGCAGCGTCACGCTTTCGGCCGCGCCCTGCTCGGTGCGCAGGAAGCCGGTGTGCCGGCACTGGGCTATGTGCTGCGCTACGCCGACTTGCAACGCGCACTCGCGGCGCGCCTTGCCGCAAGCGGGGTGGATTGCCGCTACGGCGCGCAAGTAACGCACGTCGACCTGCGCCAGGACGCCGCGCACATCACCTACCAACAAAACGGCGCCAGCCACATTGCCGCATCCAAACTGTTGGCCGTGGCCGACGGCGGGCGCAGCCTGCACGGCATGCTCGGCGTGGTTCCCAGGCAGCATGATTACCACCAGCACGCGGTGGTGGCCGAGGTGGCCACCGAACTGCCGCACCGGAACACCGCCTACGAACGTTTCACCGAGCAGGGGCCGGCAGCGCTGCTGCCCTGCGATGACGGACTCGCCCTGGTGTGGACAGCCGATCCGGCACGGGCGCAGGAGTTGTGCGCGCTCGACGACGCGACTTTTCTGGCGCGCCTGCATGAGCATTTCGGCGATCGCCTCGGCCGCTTCACCCAGGCCGGCCCGCGCAGCAGTTTCCCACTGCTGCTGAAATACGCCGACCCGTTGCCGACGCCACGCAGCGTACTGATCGGCAACGCCGCACAGATGCTGCACCCGGTGGCGGGGCAGGGCTTCAACCTGGGGTTGCGTGATGCTTGGGAACTGGCGCAGGCCATCCTGTCCATGCCGGCAGAAGAGATGGGCAGCACCGCCATGCTCGCCGCCTACCGCAAGGCACGCCGTTTCGACCGCGGCAGCGGCATCCGCTTCACCGACGCGCTGGTGCGCCTGTTCTCCAGTGACAGATCGCCGTTGCGTGCCCTGCTCGGCCTCGGCCTGGAAGCATTCGACGCCGCGCCGGCGGCGCGGCGCTTCCTGGCCAGACGCATGATGTTCGGCGCCGCCGGCTGAAAAGTTGGGCAGCCGGCGGTGGCAGGGGTACAATACGCACAATACGCCCGACCGCATGGAAAACGTCAACCTCACTCACCACCTCCTGATCGCCATGCCCAACATGGTCGACCCGCATTTTTCCAAAGCGGTGGTCTATGTTTGTGAACATAACGAGCAAGGGGCGCTGGGCCTGGTAATCAACCGGCCGATCGACCTCACCCTGCAGACGCTGTTCGAGCAGATCGGCATCAGCCTCAATGAAAGCGCGCCGCGCAACGCGCCGGTGCATTTCGGCGGGCCGGTGCAGGTCGACCGCGGCTTCGTGCTGCACCAGCCGGTCGGCCATTGGCAATCCACCCTCTCGGTGCAGCAGCAACTGGGACTCACCACTTCCAAGGACATCCTGCAAGCGGTCAGCGAAGGTCGTGGCCCGCAGCGCATGCTGGTGACGCTGGGTTACACCGGCTGGTCGCCGGGGCAGCTGGAGCAGGAAATGGCGCAGAACGCGTGGCTCTCGGTGGCCGCCCAGCCGGATATCATGTTTGATCTGCCCCCGGAAGAACGCCTGCCTGCGGCAATGCAGTTGCTGGGGATCGACTTTGCCAGCCTGTCCGAGGACGTCGGCCATGCCTGAGAGCGGTGCCGTGCTAGCCTTCGACTTCGGCGAGAAACGCATCGGCGTCGCGGTCGGCGATCTGACGCTGAAAATCGCACACCCGTTGGCCACCATCGCGCACGAGAATAACGAGCAGCGCTTCGCCGCGATCGAAGCGCTGCTCGCGGAATGGCGTCCCACCGCGCTGGCGGTCGGCCTGCCGACTTACCTCGATGGCCGAGAGCATGAAATGACGCGGCTGTGCCGCAAGTTCGCGCAGCGCCTGCGGGCACGCTTCGGCCTACCGGTGGTGCTGGTGGACGAGCGACTCACCTCGCACAGTGCCGACGCCGCACTGGCGGAAAGCGGCGTGCATGGCAGGAAACGCAAGGCTGCGCTCGACCAGGTGGCGGCGCAGCATATTTTGCAAACCTTTTTCGAAATGGGCCGCCATGCAGCTGCCTGACGCGGAGGATCTGCTCGCGCAACTGGCGCAGACCATGCGCCCGCACCTCGGCACCGACACGGCACTGGCCGGCATCCGTACCGGCGGTGCGTGGGTGGCACAGCGCCTGCATGCCGTACTGGGGCTGGCACAGCCGGTGGGCGCCATCGATGTGTCGTTCTATCGCGACGACTTCGAGCGCATCGGCCTACACCCCGAAGTGCAACCGACCGAGATCCCCTTCACCGTGGAAGGCCGCGATATCGTGCTGGTGGACGACGTGCTCTACACCGGCCGCACGGTGCGCGCGGCGATCAACGAACTGTTCGATTACGGCCGCCCCAAATCCATCCGCCTCGCCGTGCTGGTCGATCGCGGCGGGCGCGAGCTGCCGGTGGCCGCAGATTTCGTCGGCGCGGCACTGGTGCCACCGGCAAACCAACACATCGTGCTGCTACGTGATGCCAACGGCAAATTCAACCTCTCGCTTGAAGGCGCGTGAAGGAGACGGCAATCAACAACCCGCAGCTCAACAAGAACGGCGAATTGCACCACCTCCTCTCCACCGAGGAACTGCCGCGCGATATCCTGATGCACATCCTCGACACCGCGCAATCGTTCATTAACGTGGGCGAGCGCGAAGTGAAGAAACTGCCGCTGCTGCGCGGCAAGTCAATCTTCAATCTGTTCTTCGAAAATTCGACGCGCACCCGCACCACCTTCGAGATCGCCGCCAAGCGCCTCTCCGCCGACGTAGTCAACCTCAACATCGGTACCTCGTCGCAGAGCAAGGGCGAGACCATCCTCGATACCGTCGCCAACCTGTCGGCGATGAATGCCGACATGTTCATCGTGCGCCACGGCCAAAGCGGTGCGGCGCACCTGATCGCGCGCCACGTCGGCCCGGACATCCACGTCATCAACGCCGGCGACGGCCGCCACGCGCACCCCACCCAGGCGCTGCTCGACATGTTCACCATCCGCCACTACAAGCGCGAATTCCATAACCTGCGCATCGCCATCGTCGGCGACATCCTGCACTCGCGCGTAGCGCGTTCGCAGATCCATGCCTTGACCACGCTGGGCGTGCCGGAACTGCGCGTGATCGCGCCCAAGACTCTGCTGCCCCGCCACGCCGAAAGACTCGGCGTGCGTATCTATCATGACATGGTACAGGGCTTGAAGGATGTCGACGTGGTGATGATGCTGCGCCTGCAGAACGAGCGCATGAACGGGCCGCTGCTGCCTTCGGCGCAGGAGTATTTCAAGTCCTACGGCCTCACCCCGGAAAAGCTGGCTCTCGCCAAGGCCGATGCCATCGTCATGCACCCGGGGCCGATGAATCGTGGCGTCGAAATCGACTCCAGCGTGGCAGACGGGCGCCAGTCGGTGATCCTGCCGCAGGTCACTTTCGGCATCGCGGTGCGCATGGCGGTGATGAGCATACTGGCGGGAAATTGAAGCGATGAAAATCCACATCTGCGGCGGCCGCCTGGTCGATCCCAAGAACAAGACCGACGGCCAGCACGATCTCTATATCGCCGCCGGCAAGGTGGTGAGCGTAGGCCGGGCGCCGGACGGCTTTCATGCCAACCGCACCATAGACGCGTCCGGCTGCGTGGTGGCTCCGGGGCTGATCGACCTGGCCGCGCGCCTGCGCGAACCGGGTTTCGAATACAAGGCAACGCTGGAATCGGAAATGGCGGCGGCGGTGGCGGGCGGCGTCACCAGCCTTGCCTGCCCGCCCGACACCGAACCGCCGCTGGACGAGCCCGGCCTGGTGGAAATGCTCAAGCACCGCGCCAAGAACCTCAACCAGGCTCACGTCTATCCGATCGGCGCGCTCACGCAACAGCTCAAGGGCGAACGCCTCACCGAAATGGCGGAACTGCTGGAAGCAGGTTGCGTCGCGTTTTCTCAAGCGGAAGCGCCGCTCACCGACACCTCGGTGACGCTCAACGCCATGCTCTACGCCTCCACTTTCGGCTTCACCGTGTGGCTGCGTCCGCAGGACATGCACCTCGCCAGGGACGGCGTGGCACACGACGGCGAAGTGGCGACCCGGCTCGGGCTGGCGGCGATCCCGACCGCCGCCGAAACCATTGCGCTCGCCACCCTGTTGCAGCTCACCCGCGAAACCGGGGTCAGGCTGCACCTGTGCCGGCTTTCCTCCGCGGCCGCCGTGGACATGGTGCGCGCCGCCAAGCACGACGGGCTGCCGGTAACCTGCGACATCAGCATCAACCATGTGCACCTGAGCGAAATGGACATCGGCTACTTCGATGCCAACTGCCACCTCGTCCCGCCGTTGCGTTCACTGCGCGACCGCGATGCGCTACGCCAGGGGCTCAAGGACGGCGTAATCGACGCGCTGTGCTCCAACCACACGCCGGTGGACGACGATGCCAAACAGCTGCCGTTCGCCGAGGCGGAAAGCGGCGCCACCGGACTGGAACTGCTGCTGCCGCTGACGCTGAAATGGGCCGAGGAAACCGGCACCGCGCTGCCGCAGGCGCTGGCCAAGATCACCACCGAGCCAGCGCGCATCCTCGGTATCGATGCCGGCCACCTCACGCCGGGGCATGCCGCCGACGTGTGCGTGTTCGACCCGCAGCACTATTGGAAAATCGAGTCCAAGGCGCTCAAGAGCCAGGGCAAGAACACCCCCTTCCTCGGCTATGAGCTGGCCGGCAAGGTGCGCTATACGCTGGTCGAGGGCCACGCGGTTTACGAAGGTTGAACCATGAGTGCCCCCGGTAATGACAGCCTGATCGAAATCGAGGACCTGTACTTCGCCTTCCCCGGCAAACCGGTGCTGCAAGGCATCAACCTGTCCATCCCGCGCGGCAAGATCACCGCCATCCTGGGCATGAGCGGCAGCGGCAAGTCCACGCTGCTGCACCACATCGGCGGCCAGTTACGCCCGGCGCGCGGCCACGTCAAGGTGCTGGGTCAGGTAGTGCACGAACTCAACAACGATGAACTGTACGCGCTGCGCAAGAAGATGGGCATGATGTTCCAGGTCAGCGGCCTGTTCAGCGACCTGTCGGTGTACGACAACCTCGCCTTCCCGATGCGCGAGAACACCGACCTGCCGGAAGCGCTGATCCACGACATGGTACTGATGAAGCTCGATGCGGTCGGCCTGCGCGGCGCGCGCAACCTGATGCCCAAGGAACTGTCCGGCGGCATGGAGCGACGCGTGGCGCTGGCGCGCGCCATCGCGCTCGACCCGATGTTGGTAATGTACGATGAGCCCTTCGCCGGCCTAGACCCGATCTCGCTCAACGTCATCGCCAACCTGATCCGCCGCCTCAATGACGCGCTCGGACTGACCTGCATCGTGGTCACCTACGACGTGAGCGAATCGCTGAAAATTGCCGACTACGCCTGCTTCATCCACAACGGCAAGGTGGTGGGGACGGGCACACCGCAGGAACTGCAAACCTCGGACAATCCCTTCGTGCGCCAATTCCTTAACTCCGAACCGGACGGCCCGGTCGCCTTCCAGTATCCGAGCAAGCCTTACCCGGAAGCGCTGGAGCTGGTTGCGGGAAAACACCTCGCTGCTTAAACTGTGGCCATGAACTACCGCTTCCTGCCCAATTTGTTGCTGGCCCTCGCGCTGGTATTCGCCCAGCTCGGCGCGGTGACGCACGCGGTTTCGCACCTCGGCGACGCACCGGTTCATCGCGATCACACCCCGGCCAACTCGAAGACCTGCGATCAGTGCCTGGCCTACGCCCCGGTTGGTGGCGGCCTGGCCAGCGCCGAATGGTCCTTTGCCGTGCCCGATCATGCGATGGCGCTGGTCGCGAGCCCTGCCTACTTTTTCCTCTCCCATAGCTGGCGTTTCTTTCCTTCGCGCGCCCCGCCGCGCGCCCTCTGAATCCGCAGTCGATTCCATCGGTCGGCCGATTGGCCGGTCATGTCACGTCATGATCTGGAGGAAGCATGAAACATGCTGTCTTGACGGCGCTGGCCGCCGTCCTGTTCAGTGCCGCATGCGCCGCGCAAGCGGCGAACGAAGCCGACATCGCGCAAATCCGCGAAGAAATCAGAACCATCAAGGAAGACTATGAAGCGCGCATCCGGGCGCTGGAGCAGCGCCTGCAACGCGCCGAAGCAGCTGCACCTGCGGCCGCTACGGCAGCACCGAAGCAACCAGCCGACAATGCCTACAATCCGCCGCTGGCGCTGATCCTGTCCGGCACCTACGCCAATTTGTCGCAAGACCCGGCAGCCTACGCGATCACCGGTTACGGCCGCCACAACCAGCCGAGCCAGAACCGGCGCGGCTTCGGCCTGACCGAATCGGAATTGGGACTTGCCGGCAACATCGACCCGTACTTCCGCGCCACCGCAACCATCGCGCTCGCACCCGACAACAGCGTGGATGTGGAAAACGCATTTGTGCAAACCACCGCGCTCGGCAGCGGCTGGGGAGTAACCGCCGGACGCTTCCATTCCGGCATCGGTTATCTCAACGCCCAGCACAAGCACGCCTGGGATTTCGTCGACGAGCCACTCGCCTACCGCGCCCTGCTCGGCACCCAGCTCGGCATCGACGGCGTGCAGGCGAGCTGGCTGGCGCCGACCGACATGTTCCTCCAGATTGGCGCAGAAGCCGGGCGCGGCCTCAACTTCCTGGCACCGGCAGCCGACAAGAACGGCTCCGATCTTGGCGTGCTGTTCGTCGCGATCGGCGGCGACCTGGACGACAGCACGAGCTGGCTCGCCGGGTTATCGGCCCTGCACACCGCGCCGAAAAACCAGCGCTGGGACGAAACCGACCTCGCCGGCGCCGCCGTCACCAATGCCTTCAGCGGCACCAGCAAGCTGTGGTTGGCGGACTTCGTGCTGAAATGGGCGCCTAATGGCAATCCTACCGAGCGCAACTTCAAGCTGCAGGGCGAATACCTCGGCCTGGATGAAAGCGGCACCGTGTTTTACGACACTGTCGCCGCTAACACCCCCGGTGCTTACAGTGCGAAACGCGATGGCTGGTACATGCAGGGTGTTTACCAGTTCGTGCGCGGCTGGCGCGCCGGATTGCGCCATGACCGTTTGAACGGCGGCGGCGTGGATTATGGCGTCAACAACGCCAACCTGCTTCGCTCCGGCTACAACCCGACGCGCACCAGTATCATGCTCGATTACAACCCGAGTGAATTCAGCCGCATCCGCCTGCAACTCGGCCGCGACCAGTCGCGACAAGGCGCAACGGACAACCAGGTGTTCGTCCAGTACATGATGAGCCTGGGCGCGCACGGCGCCCACCGCTTTTAGGAGACGCCCATGCGCAACCTGCTCCTCATCCTGTTTGCGACATTCTCCCTGCCTGCCCACGCCGTGCTCAATATTTTCGCCTGTGAGCCGGAATGGGCGATGCTCGCCGCCGAGCTCGGCGGCGACAAGGTGAAAACATTCAGCGCCACCGGCGGGCTGCAAGACCCGCACCGCATCGAAGCACGCCCCAGCCTGATCGCGCGGGCACGCAACGCTGACCTGCTGGTCTGCACTGGTGCCGAACTGGAAACCGGTTGGCTGCCGCTGCTGCTGGGCCAATCCGGCAATGCCAAAATCCAGGCTGGCCAGCCGGCGCATTTCATGGCGGCGGACTATGTGACCAAACTCGACATGCCGGCGCAACTCGATCGCGCCGAAGGCGATGTCCATCCTGCCGGCAATCCACACATCCAGACTGATCCGCGCAACATCCTGGCGGTGGCGGATGCGCTGGCGCAGCGACTCAGGCGGATCGATGCCGCCAACGCCGCGTTCTATGACGCGCGCCATGCCGATTTCGCGGCACGCTGGCGCGATGCCATGTCACGCTGGGAAAAGCAGGCGGCGCCGCTCAAGGGCATGCCCATCGTCGTGCAGCACAAGTCATGGGCCTATTTGTCCCATTGGCTGGGCTTGCGCGAAGTGGCGGCACTCGAACCCAGGCCCGGCATCGAACCGTCGAGCGCCCATTTGCAGGAAGTGCTGGCCAGGCTGGAACGCGAGCCCGCGCGATTCATCATCCGCGCCGCATACAACAACGAACGCCCATCCGAATGGCTGGCGCAGCGCGCGCACATTCCAGCGGTGATGCTGCCGTTCACCGTCGGCGGCACGCCACAGGCCACGGATTTGTTCGCCCTGTTCGACGACACGCTGCGACGCCTGCTGGATGCCGCCCATGAGCACTGAAGCGCTGGATACGGGCATCCTGCTGCCTGCCTTCGCCGCCGGACTGCTGGTGCTCGCCACCCATGTGCCGCTCGGCATGCAGGTGCTGGCACGTGGCATCGTGTTTCTCGACCTCGCCATCGCACAGATGGCCGGGCTGGGCGTGATCGCCGCCGACCTGCTGGGATGGGAACCGCAGGGCTGGCCGGCACAGGCGGCAGCGCTGGCCGCCGCCATGCTGGGCGCGCTGTTGCTGACCTGGAGCGAGAAACGCTGGCCGGAAATCCAGGAAGCGCTGATCGGTACGATCTTCGTGCTTGCCGCCAGCCTCGCCATTCTGCTGCTGGCGCGCAACCCGCACGGCGGCGAGCATCTCAAGGACCTGCTGGTCGGACAGATACTGTGGGTGAATTACGCACAATTGCTGACCGCCGCGCTTGCCACCGCCATCATCCTCGCGGTGTGGCTAAGCATGCGTGGCGGACGCAGCGGCGCCCGCTTCTACCTGCTGTTCGCCGCTGGTGTCACGGTGTCGGTGCAACTGGTCGGCGTTTATCTGGTGTTCGCCAGCCTGATCGTGCCGGCGCTGGCGACGCAGCACGTCCGGTCTGGACGGCTGGCCGTCGCCTACGGCGTGGGCGCGGCGGGTTACGCGCTGGGGCTGGGAATGTCGGCGTTGTTCGACCTGCCTTCCGGCGCGGTCATCGTGTGCGACATGGCGTTGCTGGCGGCAGCTTACGCTGCCTTCAATGAAGCACGCGCGGCGCGCTGAGCACGAAGCGCGGGATCGGCGCCTCGAAATGGGTGCCGTCTTCCGCCACCATCTGGTAGCTGCCGCGCATGGTACCGACCGGCGTGGGCAGCGGGGTGCCGCTGGTGTACTCGAAGCTGGTGCCCGGCTCCAGCAGGGGCTGCACGCCGACCACCCCCAGCCCCTTTACTTCCTGGGTTTCACCGTTGGCGTCGACTATGATCCAGTGGCGGCTGATCAGTTGCGCGGCAACGCTGCCGGTATTGGTCAGGGTGATGGTGTAGGAAAACACGTAGCGCTCGTTGCCCTCATCCGACTGGTCGGGCAGGTACGCAGTTTTCACGGTGACGGTGATTTCGTAGCGGGTGTTTTGCGCCATGCGGCTATTGCACACCATTTGCCCCGGCATGGCAAGAAAATCGGGTAAAATCACCGCTTTCAACCTTCAGCTTCAGGGGAAAACCATGTACCGCATCGCACCCAGCATCCTGTCGGCGAACTTCGCCAAACTGGGCCAGGAAATCACCGACGTCATCGCCTCCGGCGCCGACGTCATCCACTTCGACGTAATGGACAACCATTACGTGCCCAACCTCACCATCGGCCCGCTGGTGTGCGAAGCGATCCGTCCGCTCACCGACGCGATCATCGACGTGCATCTTATGGTGAAGCCGGTGGACCGCATCATTCCCGATTTCGCCAAGGCCGGCGCCAATATCATCACCTTCCATCCGGAAGCCTCCGAGCACATCGACCGCTCGCTCGCGCTGATCAAGGACTGCGGCTGCAAGGCCGGCCTGGTGTTCAACCCGGCCACCCCGCTCAACCTGATGGACCATGTCATGGACAAGATCGACATGGTGCTGCTGATGTCGGTCAACCCCGGTTTCGGCGGGCAGAAGTTCATCGGCGAAGCGCTCAACAAGCTCCGCGAAGCACGCAAGAAAATCGACGCCTACAAGGCCAAGACCGGCAAAGAGATATGGCTGGAAATCGACGGCGGCGTGAAAACCGACAACATCGCCGAAATCGCCCGCGCCGGCGCCGACACTTTCGTGGCCGGCTCGGCAGTGTTCAGCGCCGGCAAGGATTCCGACCCGCACCGCTATGACAGCATCATTGGCGCGCTGCGCGCGGAACTGACGAAGGTTTAAGGCCAACTAACCGCAAGGGACGCGAAGGGCGCCAAGGAAAAATCTTTGGCTTTTCCTTGGCGCCCTTCGCGTCCCTTGCGGTAAAAAACATGCATAAATCGTTTCCTCTGCCAGTCAAAGCCGTGATGATCGACCTCGACGGCACGCTGCTCGACACCGCCGGCGATCTGGCCGAGGCGGCCAACCGCATGCTGCAGGATCTGGGCTTGGCGCAGTGCGAACCGGCCACGGTACGTGGCTACATCGGCAACGGCGTTGAGCGCCTGGTGAAGCGCTGCCTCACCGGCGACTGGCAGGCCGAGCCCGACGCGGCACTGCTGGCACGTGCCATGCCGATTTTCCGCGAACACTACGATGCCACGCTGACGCTGACCACGCGCCCCTATCCCGGGGTGATGGAAGGACTCAAAGCACTGCGCGACATGGGCGTGCCGCTGGCGGTGATCACCAACAAGGCCGAGCGCTTCACCCTGCCGCTGCTGAAGCAGTTGGGCTTGAGCGGTTACTTCGGGCTGGTGCTGTCCGGCGACAGCCTGCCGAAAAAGAAACCCGATCCGCTGCCGCTCACCCATGCCTGCCGCCACTTCGGCATCGCCCCGGCGGAAATGCTGCTGATCGGCGATTCGGAAAACGACACGCAGGCCGCTCGTGCCGCCGGCTGCCCGGTATTCTGCGTGCCTTACGGCTACAACGGCGGGCGCGACGTCGCCAAACTCAAACCCGATGCTGTGGTGACAGATTTGCTCGAAGCCAGTCGTTTGATTACTTTATTAACCACCAAGGACGCCGGGGTAGTTTAGTTTTTCCTTTGCGTACCTCGCACCCTTGGCGGTAAACAAAACATGACCGAAGCCGAATTCCTCCAACTCGCCAGCCAGGGCTACAACCGCGTGCCACTGGTGCTGGAGCAGCTCGCCGATCTCGATACGCCGCTGTCGGTCTACCTCAAGCTCGCCAACCGGTCATATTCCTACCTGCTCGAATCGGTGCAGGGCGGCGAGCGCTTCGGCCGCTATTCCTTCATCGGCCTGCCGGCGCAGACGCGCATCGTGGTGCGCGGCCATCACGTGCTCGTGGAAAACAACCAAGGCGTGCTAGAACAAGCTGAAGTAACCGATCCGCTGCAATTCGTCGACGATTATCTGGCACGCTTCCGCGCGGTGACGCTGGCGGAGCTGCCGCGTTTCTGCGGCGGACTGGTCGGCTATTTCGGTTACGATACGGTGCGCTACATCGAACCCAAGCTCGCACACGTGCGCAAACCCGACGCCATCGCCACGCCCGACATCCTGCTGCTGCTCTCCGAAGAGCTGGCGGTGGTGGACAACCTTTCCGGGAAGCTGTATCTCATCGTTTACGCCGACCCCGGCCAACCCGGCGCCTACGCCGCAGCGCAACAGCGCCTGCACGAACTCGCGGCGCGCCTGGCGCAGCCGGTGACGGCGCCGGAAATCGCACCGCAGCCGCCGGTCGAACCCGTCTCCGAATTCGGCGAAACCGCCTTCAAGCAGGCGGTGGAAAAGGCACGGCGCTACATTTACGACGGCGACATCATGCAGGTGGTGCTCTCCCAGCGCACTCGCCGCCCATTCACCGCACCGCCGCTGTCGCTCTACCGCGCGCTGCGCAGCCTCAACCCATCGCCCTACATGTTCTACTTCGACATGGCGGATTTCCATGTGGTCGGCGCCTCGCCGGAAATCCTGGTGCGGCTGGAAGGCGACACCGTCACGGTGCGACCCATCGCCGGCACCCGCCGCCGCGGCAAGACGCCGCAGGAGGATGCCGCGCTCGCCGAAGAATTGCTCGCCGACCCGAAAGAATGTGCCGAACACCTGATGCTGATGGATTTGGGACGCAACGACGTGGGGCGCGTGGCGCAGACCGGCAGCGTAAAGGTCACCGAGAACATGATGATCGAACGCTATTCTCACGTGATGCACATCGTCTCCAACGTCGACGGCAAATTAAAAACGGGGCTCGATGCGATGGACGTGCTGCGCGCCACCTTCCCCGCCGGCACCGTGTCGGGCGCGCCCAAGGTACGCGCCATGGAAATCATAAACGAGCTCGAGCCCAGCAAGCGCGGCGTGTATGCCGGGGCGGTCGGCTACCTCGGCTTCAACGGCGACATGGACCTCGCCATCGCCATCCGCACCGCGCTGGTTCAGAACGGCACGTTGTACGTGCAGGCCGGCGCCGGCATCGTCGCCGACTCGGTGCCCGACAGCGAATGGGTGGAAACGCAGAACAAGGCGCGCGCCGTGCTGCGCGCCGCCGAGCTCGCGCAACCGTCGCGCACGCATCGCTAAATGGACGGTCTGCTGCTGTTCAAGGCCCTGCTGCTCGGCATCGTCGAGGGCCTCACCGAATTCCTGCCGATCTCATCCACCGGCCACCTCATCCTGGTCGGCGACCTGCTCGACTTCAACGACGAAAGGGGCAAGGTGTTCGAGATTGTGATCCAGTTCGCTGCCATCCTCGCGGTATGCTGGGAATACCGCGCCAGGCTGGGCACCGTCGCCGCCGGCCTGTCCACGCAGCGCAGCGCGCAGCGCTTCGTCGCCAATCTGCTGATCGCCTTTGCGCCTGCCGCCTTTCTGGGTCTGCTGTTCGCCAAGGCCATCAAGGCACACCTGTTCGCGCCGGTGCCGGTGGCGCTGGCTTTCATCGTCGGCGGCGTGGTGATCCTGTGGGCGGAAAGACGCGAGCACAAAATCACTGTGGAATCGGTCGATGACATGCGCTGGCAGGATGCGCTCAAAGTGGGCCTGGCACAGGCGCTGGCGCTGATCCCCGGCACTTCGCGCTCCGGCGCCACCATCATCGGCGGCCTGTTCTTTGGGCTATCGCGCAAGGCGGCGACCGAGTTTTCCTTCTTCCTCGCCATCCCCACCCTGTTCGCGGCAACGCTGTATGAAGTGGTGAAATACCGCCATCTGTTCGACGCGGCGGACTTGCCCATGTTCGCGGCTGGCGGCGTCGCTTCTTTCGTCAGCGCCTTCATCGCCGTGCGCGGCCTGTTGCGCTATATCAGCCGCCACGATTTCAGTGCGTTCGCCTGGTACCGCATTGCCTTCGGTGGCGTGGTGCTGGTGACGGCCTATACTGGCATGGTGAACTGGTCTGCAGCCTGACCTGTCCGTTCCGTATCCGTGATGGTTTGAGATAGGTTTTTAATTATCGCGCACTCACAAATTGCATTGACAGCCCGTATCGCT
This sequence comes from Pseudomonadota bacterium, assembly GCA_040756015.1. GTDB lineage: Bacteria > Pseudomonadota > Gammaproteobacteria > Burkholderiales > JBFMAC01 > JBFMAC01. Next base: position 3,683 of record JBFMAC010000015.1, on the reverse strand, counting down.
CTGGGTAAATTAATGCCCGATCATTTCACTCAACAATGAATTAACAAGGAAAAATCATGGCTGTACTCGTAGGCAAACCCGCCCCCGATTTCAACGCTGTTGCCATCATGGGCAACAACGACATCAACGAAAACTTCAACCTGAAGAAACACCTCAACGGCAAATACGGCGTGGTGTTCTTCTATCCGCTCGACTTTACTTTCGTGTGCCCGTCCGAGATCATCGCCTTCGACCATCGTCTAGACGAGTTCAAGAAACGCAACGTGGAAGTGATCGGCGTCTCCATCGACTCCCATTTCACCCACCTTGCCTGGAAAAACACCCCCGTTAACAACGGCGGCATCGGCAAAATCGCCTATCCGCTGGTGGCCGACATCAAGCATGAAATCTGCAAGGCGTTTGACGTGGAAGCCGATGGCGGCGTGGCTTACCGAGGCTCCTTCCTGATCGACCGCAGCGGCGTGGTGCGCCACCAAGTGGTGAACGACCTGCCGCTGGGGCGCAACATCGACGAAATGCTACGCATGATAGACGCGCTGCAATTCACCGAGGAGCACGGCGAAGTCTGCCCGGCCGGTTGGAACAAGGGCAAGGCCGGCATGGGCGCCTCCCCCGAAGGCGTGGCGAAATACCTGGCGCAGCACGCCAAGGAACTGTAAGAAATTTGAAATGGCAAAAGGCCCCCTTGGGGGCTTTTTTCATGGATTTGCAAGCGCACTTGGCCGAGCCTTAACGTGGCGCAATTGAGCGACACCCCGCCGCCGCGACGCTGAGTTCGCAGGGCGAAGGTAGAGCAAGTGGAGCATAGCGGTAATCGCTCGAACGAGGGGATGGCCGCCGCACAGCGGCGGCCATCCCGAAATTCGTTCAACTGCACCACGAAGGCACGCTGCTTTTTACTGTCCACGTTAATGGCGTTGTTATGTGGCAAGTTGTTGGAGCAACGAAAAGCCTTCATACCATTCTCCGAGGCCGCTATTTGAATTGATATGACCTGCGGGGCCAATGTTTACAAAGCGACCACCCCAAGCAGAAGCCACAGACCTCGCAAACTCTACACTCCCGTAAGGATCGTTGGTACTCGCCACAACGACGCTCGAGAATGCGAGCGGCTCCAGTGGCAATGGTGAAAATCCGACCGCTTCTTTTGGAAAATTGGGTCCATCGGGGTTCGGTAAAGCGACCAACAAAGCGCCTTTTATTCTGAGAGTTGTTCGCACTGCCCAATGCGCTACGAGTGCACACGCCAGACTATGCGAAACCAGCACGACATTGTCACCAGCGCGCACAACTGATTTTTCCAGAACATCAAGCCATTCACTACATATTGGACGATCCCAATCGCGCTGCTGCACGCGCACAAACGAAGGGTTGGCCTTTTCCCAAAGACTTTGCCAGTGTTCAGGGCCGGAGTTACCGATGCCGGGAAGAATGAGCACTGTTGAGTTCATGATTTCTGTTTCATGCCGCATAACATGGTGCTAACCTGCGAGCCACGAGGCGCAAAGTGCCGATGTGGCGAGTCGGCTTGAGCGACGTGTTATACGGCATTATGTTCTGCCGCCTGTTTCAAGCCTCGCAGTGTGCCAGGTAAGCCTTTGCGAATTTGACTGCCCACCATCCGGCCAAAGAAAAATGACAACGGTCCATTGAATGAAACCCGATGAACAACACGAGTAGCGTCTTTAACGGGAAACAGTTCATGTTCAAAGAACATGGTGCATAATGGAAGTCTGGACCGCACGGTAAATGATTTGTTTTTCTCAACAGAAACTATTTCTATTTTTGCCTCAGGGCCCTTCGTAGGTTTCAGCTTGCCGACAGTGCCAGCGGTGAACGGACCGGAAATGCATGATGACTCAACATCTGGGTCCCATCGCCTCCAGTTTGCCACATCTTCATAGAAAGCAAAGATGCGTTCTGGGCTTGCGTTGACCGAGATTTCTTCGCTGAACTGTCTCACGGATTTTCTCCCTTTGCCGTATAACGAGTTCAAGTTCAGGGACGCGCCGAAAGCTGCGCGCCCCTCTCGAACGCCATGTTGGGCATCACGCAACCTTGGTGAAGTGCATGAACTGCATTTGATTCTGATCAATGAGGCCAAAGAATTCGCCACACTTTGGGATACTCATGACCTTTTCAGCCGCTGCCTTCGCAGATGGGAGATCTGCCCAGTGGACAATATCAATGTATTTACCGTCTTCCGATGCGCCGAACTCTCGGCTGATGAAGCCCGGCATTTCCTTGAGAATGGGGGTGACAGCCAAGGCAGCGATTTGCAGTTGGCTATCCGAGACGCCAGCCTTGGCCTTGAAGACGACCACCTCGATTGCAATATTCATGGTTGCTCCTTTTCCAGTATTTCAACTTGAGTGAGCAGGGAAAGACGATCGTTTTTTGCGACTTCCTTCCAGTCACGATTTGTTAGGGCACCCTCAATTGCCCAGAGAAGGTTTAAGCTTGGAGCACAACCCGCGCGCTTCACGGCAACAAAAGCCGCCGCAGAACCTTTTGCCCGTAGCTGGCCTTCCGTCTTAATCCCCGCAGCAGCAAGCATCTCTTGCGAGTGCTTTCCGAGGTTTCTGAGCTTCCCGATCATGATGCCGAAAATCTAACGTTCAGAGCGGCGGCCCGTCAGGGACGTCCGCTCGAATGATTAGGCATCCGCGTCCGGCGGTAAAAGCTCGGACAAATTCGGCATGGTTTCATACTGTGTTCCCGGCGATGCGATGACGTCCCACGAGGCCTTGGAGCCAACGAAAAAATGAGCGCTGATGGTTAGTTGAACATCGTCTTCAAACAGGCCCGCGGGCACCCAGTAGTAAGGCGTGCTTCTAAGAGGATTAGGCACGGGGGAGCCACACTTCGAACAGAAGTCGGAGCGGAACCCTGTGTCCTTAACCCAAGACGAAATGTGTTCTTGGCCCGAGAGCCATCGGAAATTTCTAGCACCCACAATGGTTGCGGTATTTGACGTGGAGCCTCCTTGCTTTCTACAAAGCGAACAATGGCACTGATAGAGTTTCGGAACCGTGCCGACAACCTCAAATTCCACCAACCCACAGAGACATTTCCCACGCATTTAGTTCTCCGTAATGCCTATCGGGGAGCTAAGGGGCTGCGCGCTTTTGCGCAGTCCCGCTTGAGCGTAGGGTTAGAGGCAGGTGGACGCATTATGAAACTCCGATTCCGATGTTTCGTGCCACTCAACACTACTGCTCTCGGCAGACTGTTCTGGAGCAAGCGCAACGACAAGTTTGTAGAAGCCAAATTTTGCAGGAACCTCGATCTGCTTGAACCCCGGCGCGGAAACTGAGAAGGTGAGCGGATAAGCCGATGATAAATGCACCTTGAAGCAACCTGATGAGGATGAAACTAGCTTGGAGCTAAACAATGAGATCGTTGCGCCTGATACGGGTGACGATGATTGAGCAACTGAGACTGTGCCAAAGACCCCTGTGCCAGGATGACATGGAACGAAGGCGCAACAGCCGGCAAGAAAGGCGGCTAGCAGTATGGTGATGGGTGATGTAACGCTTCGCATGTAGGAGCCTCTAACGGGGTCGCGAATTGAGCGGCACCCTGAGAAAATGGAGATACACGGTAAGTGTATCGAAATTTTCGAAAGGGCGTAGCCGCGCGTAGCGCGGTGTCCGCTCGAATGAGGGGATAGGCGGCGCTGC
>JBFMAC010000014.1:0-78041 GCA_040756015.1 Pseudomonadota bacterium | reverse complement strand
AAGACCAGTCCAGACATAACATCTAGCATGACGGGGTAAACAGGTTGGGTTGGATGGTTTGGCGACTACCAATTTACCAACCTCCGCCTCGTCAACCTACTCTTCCCCTAATATCCGCGAAGAACCATAAAAAAGGCAGGGATGCCCCCTGCCTTTGAGGAGTGCTGCGGGGATATTACTTTTTGTCGCCGGCGGCTTCTTTCTTCTCTTCAGCCTTGGTTTTCTTGGACTTCTTGTGACCTTTTTTGACCGATTTGGCTTCAGCCTTGGCTTCGCTCTTGGCGGCGGCAGGAGCTGCAGGGGCGGCAGCCTCGCCGGCGACGGCCGAGAAGGTGACGGCTGCGAATGCAGCGGCGATCAATGCGGATAGCAGTTTGCTCATGTTCTTTCCTTTGCGATTGAAATAGTGGTGACACCAAAGTGTCGAGCGGTTTAACGCTTGCTTGGCGAGGCGGTTGACAGCGTTTATGCCGATAGCGATTGATCGACGGAAGAAATGCGGCACCATTGCCCGGGCGGCAGATCGTCCAGTGTCCAGTCACCGATTTTCCAGCGGATCAGCCGCAGGGTGGGGAAGCCGACGGCCGCGGTCATGCGGCGTACCTGGCGATTTTTCCCTTCGTTCAGGGTGATTTCCAGCCAGGTGGTGGGAATGTTGCGGCGGTAACGGATCGGCGGAATACGCGGCCACAGCTTAGCCGGTTCGGCCATGATGCGTACGCGGGCGGGGCGGGTAATGAAATCTCCCAGGTCGACGCCGGTGCGCAATTTCGCGAGGGCGGCTTCGTCGGGTACGCCCTCCACCTGCGCCCAGTAGGTTTTGGCGAGCTTGTGACGCGGATGGCTGATGCGGTGTTGCAGCGCGCCGTCATCAGTGAGCAGCAGCAGTCCCTCGCTGTCCTGATCCAGGCGGCCGGCAGGGTAAATTCCGGGTATGGGCAGGTAGTTCTTGAGCGTGGGACGATCACCATCCGCGTTGAACTGGCACAGCACGCCAAACGGCTTATTGAAGAGGACAATCTGCGTCATGGTACCGGAATCGGGTAGAATGACGCGCAAGCTTAGAACAATTTTTCAGGAGTCGCCATGTATCAGCACATCACCGTTCCCGCGCAAGGCGAGAAAATTCGTGTGAACCCGGATTTTTCCCTGTCCGTGCCCGACCAGCCCATCATCCCGTTTATCGAAGGTGACGGCATCGGCGTGGACATCACGCCGGTTATGCGCAAGGTGGTCGACGGCGCCGTGGCAAAATGTTACGGCGGCAAGCGGCGCATCGTCTGGATGGAAGTGTATGCCGGCGAAAAGGCCACCAAGGTTTACGGTGCGGACACCTGGCTGCCGGATGAGACTGTCGACGCGGTCAGGGAATATGTGGTGTCGATCAAGGGTCCGCTCACCACGCCGGTGTCTGGTGGGATACGTTCCCTCAACGTGGCGCTGCGTCAGATGCTGGACCTTTACGTCTGTCTGCGCCCGGTGCGTTATTTCCAAGGGGTGCCTAGCCCTCTCAAGGAGCCGGAAAAAACCGACATGGTGATTTTTCGTGAAAACACCGAGGACATCTATGCCGGCATCGAGTGGGAGGCGCGCTCGCCGGCCGCGCAGCAGGTGATTGCCTTCCTGCGCAACGAGATGAAGGTGAGCAAGATACGTTTCCCCGATAGTTCCGCCATCGGCATCAAGCCGGTGTCGGTGGAGGGCACCGAGCGGCTGGTGCGCAAGGCGATCCAATATGCGCTCGACAACAAGCGCAAATCGGTGACTTTCGTGCACAAGGGTAACATCATGAAGTTCACCGAGGGCGGCTTCAAGAGCTGGGGCTATGCGCTGGCGCAGCGCGAATTCGGCGCGCAGCTGCTGGATGGCGGACCGTGGATGAAGCTGCCGGGCGGCATCGTCATCAAGGATGTGATCGCGGACAATTTCCTCCAGCAGATCTTGCTGCGCCCGCAGGATTATGATGTGATCGCCACCATGAACCTGAACGGCGATTATATTTCCGACGCGCTGGCGGCGCAGGTGGGCGGCATCGGCATCGCGCCGGGCGCGAACCTTTCCGATTCGGTGGCGATGTTCGAGGCGACGCACGGCACGGCGCCGAAATATGCCGGCAAGGACCAGGTGAATCCGGGGTCGCTCATCCTCTCGGCCGAAATGATGCTGCGTCACATGGGCTGGGTCGAGGCTGCCGATACGATCATCCATTCCATGGAAAAGGCCATTTCCGCCAAAATCGTGACCTACGATTTCGCGCGCCTGATGCAGGGGGCGACGGAGGTGCGCTGCTCGGTCTTCGGGCAGGCGATGCTGGAGCGCATGTAGCATGAAAAAGCCCGCCAGCTTTTGGGCTGGCGGGCTTTACACTAAACTGGATCCCCCGGATTAGTGATTAGGCTGATTGAATATTTGAAGCTTGTTTCCCTTTGGGGCCTTGGATCACTTCGAAGCTGACCTTCTGGCCCTCTTTTAGGGTTTTGAATCCACTCATGTTGATGGCGGAGAAGTGAGCGAACAAATCTTCGCTGCCATCATCGGGAGTAATGAATCCGAAACCCTTGGAGTCGTTGAACCACTTTACAGTACCTGTTGCCATTTTTACTTCCTTAAAAAAAACGGGATTGCACCCGAAACACGGTCTGGGTTCAAGCCCTCTAACAACTATTGCGCAGCAGACCAACTTGAAACCAAACGCCGTTCCCTTTTTAGGTTATTTATACGGGAAAGTCAAGTGGTTACGCAAAATAGTTTTTCCCCCCTTGAATATTTCCCCGCCATCGCCCAAATTAGCGATGAATGTTGTGAGATGGCGCAATAACAAACATGGGTGTTGAATTTGACGACGAGGCATTGCTGGAGGCGGAGGAAACCACCGTCAAACCACCGCCTTTGTTTAAAGTTTTATTGTTGAATGACGATTATACGCCTATGGATTTCGTGGTTCTGGTGTTGCAGTCCTTTTTCGCCATGAACCTCGAACAAGCCACTGTAGTAATGCTGAAAGTACATCGGGAAGGGCAGGGGGTATGCGGAATATACCCTAGGGATCTTGCCGAAACCAAGGTCGGGCAGGTGGTGGATTTCGCCCGGCAACATCAACATCCGCTAAGATGCGTGATGGAGGAAACATGATAGCGCAGGAACTTGAAGTCAGTTTGCACATGGCCTTTATGGAGGCGCGCCAGAAGCGCCACGAGTTTGTCACCGTGGAGCACCTGCTGCTGGCGATGCTCGACAATCCGTCGGCGGTCGAGGTGCTGCGCGCCTGCGCTGCCGACATCGACGGCCTGCGCAAGGTGCTTGCTGATTTCATTGCCGAGCATACCCCCAAGGTGAGCGGCGAAGAGGTGGACACTCAGCCCACCTTGGGTTTCCAGCGCGTAATCCAGCGCGCTATCCTGCATGTGCAGTCTTCCGGGAAGAAAGAGGTGAAGGGCGCCAACGTGCTGGTGGCGATTTTCGGCGAAAAGGATTCGCACGCGGTATATTTCCTCAACCAGAAGGGCGTTACCCGGCTGGACGTGGTCAACTACATTTCGCATGGTATCAGCAAGGTGCCGCAGGGCGCGCCCGCCAAGCCGGAAGCCGACAACGAAGGTGAGGCGGAGCAGAGCAGCGGCGGCGCGCTGGAGACTTATACCGTCAATCTGAATGCGCAGGCACTGGCCGGCAAGATCGATCCCCTGATCGGGCGCGACCTGGAGTTGCAGCGCGTGATCCAGACCCTGTGCAGGCGCCGCAAGAATAACCCCTTGCTGGTGGGCGAGGCTGGTGTTGGCAAGACCGCCATCGCCGAGGGCTTGGCGCGCCGCATCATCGAGGGTGACGTGCCGGAAGTGCTGGCACATAGTCAAGTCTACTCGCTGGACATGGGTGCGCTGCTGGCCGGTACAAAATATCGTGGCGATTTTGAGCAGCGCCTCAAGGCGGTGCTCAAGCAGTTGGTGGACAATCCCAACTCGATCCTGTTTATCGACGAAATCCACACCTTGATCGGTGCCGGTGCCGCTTCCGGCGGCACCCTGGATGCCTCCAACCTGCTCAAGCCGGCATTGAGTTCCGGCCAGCTGAAGTGCATCGGTGCCACCACCTATGCGGAATACCGCGGCATTTTCGAGAAAGACCATGCGCTGTCGCGCCGTTTCCAGAAAATCGACGTCACCGAGCCCAGCGTAGAGGAGACCGTTTCCATCCTGCGCGGCCTGAAGAGCCGCTTCGAGGAGCACCACGGCGTCAAGTACGCTGCCAATGCCCTGGCTGCGGCGGCGGAGCTGTCGGCACGCTACATCAACGACCGTCACCTGCCCGACAAGGCGATCGACGTGATCGACGAGGCTGGCGCGGCGCAGAAAATCCTGCCCAAGTCGAAGCAGCGCAGGCTCATTTCCAAGCATGAGATCGAGGAGATCGTCGCCAAGATCGCGCGCATTCCGCCGCGCAACGTTTCCAGCGACGACCGCAACGCGCTCAAGAACCTGGATCGCGACCTGAAAGCGGTAGTGTTCGGTCAGGATCGCGCCATCGATGCGCTCGCAGCGGCGATCAAGATGGCGCGCAGCGGCCTCGGCAACCCGCAGAAGCCGATCGGTTCATTCCTGTTTTCCGGCCCGACCGGGGTGGGCAAGACCGAGGTGGCGCGCCAGCTTGCTTATGTCATGGGCGTCGAGCTGGTGCGTTTCGACATGTCCGAATACATGGAGCGCCATGCAGTGTCGCGCCTGATCGGCGCCCCGCCCGGATACGTGGGGTTCGAGCAGGGCGGGTTGCTGACCGAGGCGATCAGCAAGCACCCATATGCGGTGCTGTTGCTCGACGAGATCGAAAAAGCGCATCCCGATATCTTTAACATTCTGTTGCAGGTGATGGATCACGGTACGCTCACCGATAACAATGGACGGCGCGCCGATTTTCGCAACGTGGTCATCATCATGACCACCAATGCCGGCGCCGAGTCGCTGTCCAAGAATGCCATCGGCTTCACCCAGCAGAAGCAGCCGGGCGATGAAATGGCCGAGATCAAGCGCCTGTTTACGCCGGAGTTCCGCAACCGCCTGGATGCACTGATCTCCTTTGCGCCGCTGGACGAGGCGGTGATCCTGCGCGTTGTCGACAAGTTTGTGATCCAGCTGGAAGACCAGTTGCACGAGAAGAAGGTGGAAACCACCTTCACGCCGGCGGTGAAGGCCTACCTTGCCAAGCACGGCTTCGATCCGTTGATGGGCGCACGACCGATGGCAAGGTTGATCCAGGACACGATCCGGCGCGCGCTGGCGGACGAACTGCTGTTCGGCCGCCTGGCCAATGGTGGCTCGGTGACCATAGACATTGATGAAAAAGAAACGATCCGGCTGATTTTTGCAGACGAAACGGAAAGCGTTGCCTGATAAATATCTTGTGCCCGGCGCGTGCAGCCGGGCATGTCCAGCATCATAGCTAGGGGAGGTGCTTGTGATGCGTTGCTGCTGTTGCGCAGCTTTCGCGCAGCTCGCCGCGTATGAATTCCGTACTGCGCGTTTTATTGCTTGATGACATTGCGGCCGACCGCGCTGCCGTTATCCATGCCTTGCGCATGGAATTCAGCCGGGTCGAGGTGATGGCTGTCGCCACTCCCGCCGAGTTGGAGGCCGCATTCCATAAGCAGGGTAATTTTGACCTCGTGCTGGCGGCGGATTATCTCGGCGGCGATGAGGAGTTACGCGTCCTGCACCGCATCAAGGTGCGCCTGCCCAATTGCCCGGTAGTGGTGTATGCCGACACCCGCGACGAGAAGCGTGCGCTTGCCGCGATCCAGGCCGGGGTGGACGAATTCCTGGTCAAGCCGAGTGCCGACGGCTGGCTGTTCAACTATGGTATTCGTGGCGTGCTGTTGCGCGCCGAGCAGCGTAACACCCTGCAACTTGCGCAACGCGGCAGCCACGGCGAATTCTCCCAGCTGAAGCCGATATTGGGCAACACACCGGATCTGATCCTGTTGAAGGATCGCGAGGGGCGCTACCTGTTCATCAATTCTGCCGCCGAGCGCACCTTGCGACTGGACGAGAAACAGGTAATCGGCAAAACCGATGTGGAACTGTCGTCGTCGGAGGCGGCGCAAGCCAACATGGTGCACGAACGGGAGCTTATCGAGAGCGGGGGGGTGGAAACGCGCGAGCAGGTTATCGCGGTGGAGGGGCAGGATAGGGTCTTCCTGACTACCAAGGCGGCATACCGCGATGATGCCGGAGTGGTGCAGGGGTTGTTGGTCGTCGCGCGCGACATCACCGAGCGCAAGCATGCCGAAGAGGCGCTACGCGAGAGCGAATTGCGCTTCCGCCTGCTGGCTAAGCTCTCCCCGGTGGGGATATTCCAGACCGACGAGCATGGCGGCTGGCGCTTCATGAACCAGCGCTGCCGGGAAATCTGCGGGCTGAGCACGCATGACGCGCAAGGCGAGGGCTGGCAGGCTGCAGTGCATCCGGACGACCGCGAGCATGTGGTTGCGGAATGGCGGCGCGCGGTTGAGCAGCATCAGCAGTTCTCCCTGGAATTCCGTTTCCAGCATGCGGCGGGCACAGTGACCTGGGTGCTGGCGCAGGCCGTGGCGGAAATCAGGGAGCCGCCCCACCTCATGGGGTACATCGGCACCATCACCGACATCACTAATCTGAAACAGGCAGAAAGCCGCATCCGCCATCTCGCGCACTTCGATTCGCTGACCAACCTGCCCAACCGCCATCTGCTGCTCGACCGCCTCAACCAGGAGTTGGCCAAGGCGCGCCGCAATGACACCATGCTGGCGGTGATGTTCATCGACCTGGACCGCTTCAAGGTGATCAACGATACGCTTGGCCATGCGGTGGGCGATTTATTGTTGCAGGCGGTGGCGGAAAGGCTGTCGAGGTGTATCCGCCAGGCGGACACCGTTTCCCGGCAGGGCGGTGATGAATTCGTGGTGGTGCTGCCCGACATCAGCCACGCCCAGGATGCGGCCCAGGTCGCACAGAAATTCCTGCAGGCGCTGGCGGAACCTTTCCTGCTCGGCGGTCATGAATTGCACGTCACGCCCAGCATAGGCATCAGCCTTTACCCGGATGACGGCACCGATGCCGATACGCTGATGAAAAACGCGGACAGCGCGATGTACCGGGTGAAAGAGCGTGGCAAGAACCATTACCAGTTTTATACTGCCGACATGACGGCTAGTTCGCTGGAGCGGCTGGGGCTTGAGAACAGGCTGCGCAAGGCGCTGGAGCGCGGCGAATTCATGATGCACTACCAGCCGCAAATCGACCTGGCCACGGGCAACATCGTCGGCGTCGAGGCGCTGTTGCGGTGGCAGCACCCGGAACGCGGCCTGTTGGCTTCCCAGGATTTCATCGGCATCGCCGAGGAAACCGGCCTGATCGTGCAGATCGGCGAGTGGGCGCTGGAACAGGCTTGCATCCAGGGCAGCGTGTGGAGCAAATCCGGCATGCAGGGCCTGCGCATGGTGGTGAATTTCTCCGCACGCCAGTTCCGTCAGCACAACATGGTCAGCCGCGTTGAGCAGATTTTGTCGCGCACCGGATTTTCCCCCGAGTTCCTCGAGCTGGAGATCAGCGAGAGCATCCTTATGCACAATGCGCTGAGTATCGTCGAGTCGTTGCGCCGCTTGCAGGAAATCGGCGTGCGCCTGTCGGTGGACGATTTCGGCATCGGTTATTTCAGCCTGAGCTACCTGCGCCGCTTTCCCATCAATAAGCTCAAGATCGGCCAGGCGCTGGTGCGCGACATTTTAAGCGACGAGAACGATGCGGAAGTGATCGAGTCCGTGATCGCGCTCGGCCACAGCCTGCGCCTGCGCGTGATCGCCGCCGGGGTGGAGAACGCGCAGCAACTTGCTTTCCTCCAGTCGCGCCGATGCGATGAAGCGCAGGGATATTATTTCAGCCCGACACTGTCGGCGGAAGATACCGAAATCATGCTGCGCCAGATGCCGGCATTGCTTGGCCAGGCATCCCTGCCGCTATAGTACCCATCTGTCCGTTCCTTACCAGCCGGCTTCCTTTTCCGGAGTGGCCGAGATTTTGTGGATACTGAGGTCGGCGCCGTTGAATTCCTCCTCGGCGTCGAGGCGGATTCCCATCGTCTTTTTCAGCGCCAGATAGACTACGAAACCGCCTGCCGATGCGATGATCACTCCCAGCAGCGTCCCCGCACCCTGCGCGAGGAAGCTGACCCCGCCCAGGCCGCCCAGCGCCTTGGCGCCGAAGATGCCGGCAGCGATGCCGCCCCAGGTGCCACACAATCCATGCAGCGGCCACACGCCCAGCACGTCGTCGATTTTCCAGCGATTTTGCGTGAGCGTGAAGCAATAGACGAACAGCGCGCCGGCCACCGCGCCGGTGACGAGCGCGCCGAGCGGATGCATCAGGTCCGAGCCGGCGCATACCGCGACCAGGCCGGCGAGTGGACCATTGTGGACGAAGCCGGGGTCGTTCCTGCCGACCATCAGCGCGGCGAGGGTGCCGCCCACCATGGCCATCAGCGAATTGACCGCGACCAGACCGCTGATCTTGTCCAGCGTTTGCGCGGACATCACGTTGAAGCCGAACCAGCCCACTGCGAGTATCCAGGCACCCAGCGCGAGAAAGGGGATACTGGATGGCGGATGCGCGGAAACGGCGCCGTCCTTGGTGTAGCGGCCACGCCGTGCGCCCAGTTGCAGCACTGCCATCAGGCCTATCCATCCACCCACCGCATGCACCACCACCGACCCGGCGAAGTCGTGGAATTTCGCGCCGAAATTGGCCTCCAGCCATCCCTGAATGCCATAATGGTCGTTCCAGGCGATGCCCTCGAAGAAAGGATAGAGCAGGCCCACCAGGAGGAAGGTGGCGGCGAGCTGCGGATTGAATTTGGCTCGCTCGGCGATGCCGCCCGACACGATGGCGGGAATGGCTGCGGCGAAAGTGAGCAGGAAGAAGAATTTGACCAGGTCGTAACCGTTCTTTTGCATCAACGCTTCGGCATCGGTGAAGAAGCTGACGCCGTAGGCGACGCTATAGCCGATGAAAAAATACGCGATGGTGGAAATCGAAAAATCGCACAGGATTTTGACCAGCGCATTGACCTGGTTTTTTTTGCGCACCGTGCCCAGTTCGAGAAAGGCGAAGCCGGCGTGCATGGCCAGCACCATGATAGCGCCCAATAAGATGAACAATACGTCGCTGCCGGTTTTCAAAGTTTCCATGACTCCTCCTGTGAACCGGATAAAAAAAGCAAAAACCGTGCGCAATGAATATGCCCATAAAGATAAAGAAGTTATACGCAGAATGGCGCAGTTGTGTGCACGTTATTAGTGCATCATGAGGAAAAAGCGCACCGATATAATGCGCACTCCGATTGTGGCACGGCATGTTTACCGTTATAGTCGCGTCAAATGACCCATGCCCCTCATGCGCAAAGCATCTCCACGCGACGCCGACCATAAGCTGACGCTGGACGAAGTGCTGGCCGACCTGGTTGCGGATGGCCTGGTGTCGCGCGAAGCGGCCGATCAGTTTGCTGCCAGCCGTCGCTTCGGTCGCAGCGATGCGCACCCGCTGACGGTGATCGCCGATCAGAAATGGAAGGATCCACGTCAGCCGCGCAAATTGCTGCATATCGAAGCCCTGACGCAATGGCTGGCCGAAAAAACCGGGCTGCCTTATCTGCACATCGATCCGTTCAAGATCGATTTTGCCGCGGTGACGCAGGTGATATCGAATGCCTATGCGACGCGCTTCAACATCCTGCCGGTCGAGGTCAACAGCAGCGAAGCGGTGATTGCCACCGCCGAACCATACGTGCGCGAATGGGAAAGCGAGCTGGCGCGCATCCTGCGCTTGGATATCAGGCGTGTCATTGCCAACCCCATCGACATCAAAAACCACCTGGTCGAATTCTACAACCTGGCGCGTTCGGTCAAGCGCGCCGAGCAGCAGCAGGGAGGGGTGGTCGGGGACATCGCCAATTTCGAGCAGCTGGTGCAACTGGGGCGCTCCGGAAAGCTCGACGCCAACGACCGCCACATCGTGCACATCGTCGACTGGCTGCTGCAATACGCGTTCGAACAGCGCGCCAGCGACATCCACGTCGAACCGCGCCGCGACGTCGGCAACGTGCGCTTCCGCATCGACGGCGCTCTGCACCAGGTCTACCAGATACCCACGCCGGTGCTGGCGGCGATGACCAGCCGCATCAAGATCCTCGGGCGCATGGACGTGGTGGAGAAACGTCGGCCGCAGGACGGGCGTATCAAGACCGTGACGCCGGACGGCGACGAAGTGGAACTGCGCCTATCCACCATGCCTACTGCATTCGGTGAAAAACTGGTGATGCGCATCTTTAACCCCGACGTGCTAGTCAAGGATTTCACCGAGCTCGGTTTCGCGTCCGACGACGTCAAGTGCTGGGAGAACATGACCGCGCAGCCGCACGGTATCATCCTGGTCACCGGGCCGACCGGCTCGGGCAAGACGACCACGCTTTATTCGACCCTCAAGCAACTGGCCAAGCCGGAGGTCAACGTCTGCACCATCGAGGATCCGATCGAGATGGTGGAGCCGGCGTTCAACCAGATGCAGGTGCAGCACGGCATCGGGCTGGATTTCGCCAGCGGCGTGCGCACCTTGTTGCGCCAGGATCCCGATATCATCATGGTCGGCGAGATCCGCGACCTGGAGACCGCCGAAATGGCGATTCAGGCCGCGCTTACCGGGCATCTGGTGCTGTCCACCCTGCATACCAACGACGCGCCGTCGGCGATCATCCGGCTGCTCGACCTCGGCGTCGCGTCTTACCTGCTGCAATCGACGGTGCTGGGCGTGCTGGCGCAGCGGCTGCTGCGCACCCTCTGCCCCAAGTGTAAAGAGTACGTGGATCTGGACGGCGAGCAATGGTCGCATCTGATCGCGCCGTGGAAGGCGGCCACTCCGTCGCCGGCTTATACGGCGGTGGGTTGCCTGGACTGCCGCATGACCGGTTACCACGGCCGCGTGGGCGTGTACGAGATGCTGACGATGACGCCGGCGCTGCGCCGCTTGGTGACGGCGGAAATCAATGCCGCGCAATTGCGCGAGCAGGCTTACAAGGACGGCATGAAACCGCTGCGTATCGCCGGCGCCGCCAAAGTGGCGGAGGGGGTGACCACGCTGGATGAAGTGATGCGGGTGACACCGCCGCCCTTCTCCGGGGCGCACCTGTCGGCGGAAAGTTCCGCTTCCTGAGTTGCGGGCGTTACATGTCGGCGAGGAATTCTGCCACGTCCGCCGCAGGCATGGGCTTGCTGTAGTAATACCCCTGCATTTCGTCGCATCCTTCGCTTTTCAGGAAAGCGAGTTGCTCCTCGGTTTCCACTCCTTCCGCGATCACGCGCAGGCGCAAGTTGTGCGCCATGCTGATCACTGCGCGCACGATGGCGGCATCGTCCGGATTGCTGGCGACGTCGTTGACGAAGGAGCGGTCGACCTTGAGGCGGTCTATGGGCAGTTGCTTCAGATAGCTGAGCGAGGAATAGCCGGTGCCGAAATCGTCGATGGATAGCCGCAGGTTCATCGATTTGAGATGCTGCATGACGGTGATGGTCTCCTCGGCGTGCTGCATCACCAGGCTTTCGGTGAGCTCCAGTTCCAGATAGCTGGCGTCGAGGCCGGATTCCTCGAGCGCCAGGATGATTTTTTCCGGCAGGTTTTTCTGGTGGAATTGCAGCGCCGACAGGTTGACCGCCACGGCGAATTCCGGCAAGCCCGCTTCCTGCCAGGCACGGTTTTGCCGGCAGGCCTCGCTCAACACCCATTCGCCGATGGGTACGATCAGTCCGCTCTCCTCGGCAACTGGGATGAACTTGCCTGGCGGCACCAGCCCCAGCACCGGATGCTGCCAGCGGATCAGCGCTTCCATCCCGAGCAATCGACCACTATCGATCTCGATCTGCGGCTGGTAGTGCAGCAGGAATTCGCCACGTTCCAGCGCGCGGCGCAGCCCGTTTTCCAGGGTCAGGCGCTCCAGCGCGCTTTCGTTCATCTGTGCCGTGAAGAACTGGTAGTTGTTGCGGCCGTTGCTCTTTGCGTGGTGCATGGCCGCATCTGCATTCTTGAACAGCGTGTCGAAATTGCGGCCATCCTCCGGGTAGATGCTGATGCCTATGCTGGGAGTGACGGTCATTTCATGCCCCTCGATTTCATAGCGCTCCCCGGCGGAGATGAGGATTTTCTGCGCCACGTGCGCAGCCCCTTCGATATTGGTGTCGGGCAGCACCACGATGAACTCGTCGCCGCCGAGGCGCGATATCGTGTCCTCGTCGCGTATGCAGGTACGGAAGCGCTGCGCCATCGCCTGTAACAGCACGTCGCCGATGAAATGACCGAGCGAATCGTTGATGTTCTTGAAGCGGTCGAGGTCGACATAGAGTAGGCCGACCCGCTTGTTGTGGCGGGAAGCATGAGTCAGTGCTTGGTCTACCCGGTCCTGCAACAGGATGCGGTTGGGCAGGCCGGTGAGAGTGTCGTAATGCGCCAGCATTTCCAGCTGACGTTCGCGTGCGACCAGGGTTTCCTCGGCGCGTTTGCGCCGGTCCTCGCGCTTGAAATTATCCAGTGCGAACGAAATGTCGCGCGCCATTTCGATCAGCAGGTCGATCAGCGGCTGGTCGAAGAAATCCGGCTGCGCGGGGTACAGGCTCATCACGCCGACCACCTCGCCTTCCTGCCACAGCGGGAAGGAGGCGACCGCGGCAAACCCCGCCTTGCGCGCGGCCCCGTGCCACGGAGCCATGCTGGCATCGGCGAGCAGGTCATTGCAGACGACATGGCGGCCTTCGCGCACTGCGGTGCCACTGGTGCCGCGTCCTTCCGCCCGATCGCTGTCCATGGATATGTGAAGGGTGCGGGTATAGCCGGCATCGTCGCCGGCTTTCGCCACTACCTGGATGGTGCGGGTGGCCAGTTCGACCTCGCCGATCCAGGCCATCTTGAACTGCCCGTATTCGACCGCGATGCGGCAGACCTCCTCGAACAGCTCGGTGCGGTTGGTGGCACGCATGATGGCGCGGTTGGTGGCGCGCAACGCCGAATACAGGCTGGCAATGCGCGAGATTTTTTTCTCCACTTCGCGGCTGCGCTGCAATTCGCTGCGCACGTGGAGGTAGCCGTAAAGCAGCAAGGCGCTCACCGTGGCGAACATGGTTTGCAGCAGCGTGAGCATGGTATTGTCCTGCGGCAGGCGCAGGTCGGTGAGCATGATCCACAACGCGACGGCGGCGATGTAAACCAGGCTGACGGCAAGGGCGGTGCGCGTGCGGGCCAAGGCTGCGGTCGATTTCATGGGGGTGGCGTGTATTTTAAGTGCACGATTATACCTGCATTGCATAACGGCCCAAGCGGTTCCGGTAAATAATGCGTGCCGGCCATGAGGGTGCGTTTCCATGATATCTTCGCCCTGATCGAATTGAGTGTTGTCCCCATGCCGAAAACCGAACTGATCCACCGCCTGCGCCGCGCTTTGCCGGGCACGTCGGTATTGTGCGAACAGGCCGAGCTGGCGCCTTATGAATGTGACGGACTGTCGGCATATCGTAGCCTGCCGCTGGCCGTGGTACTGCCGGAAAATGAAACCGAGGTGTGTGCGGTGCTGGCGATATGCGCGGAGCTGGGCGTGCCGGTGGTGGCGCGCGGTGCCGGTACCGGCCTGTCGGGAGGGGCCTTGCCGGTGGCCGACGGTGTGCTGCTGTCGCTGGCGAAAATGAAGCACATTGTCGAGCTCGATCCGCTGGCGCGCACCGCGCGCGTGCAACCTGGTGCGCGCAACCTCGCCATTTCCGAGGCGGCCGCCCCGCATGGCCTGTATTACGCCCCCGATCCGTCATCGCAGATAGCTTGCACCATAGGCGGCAACGTGGCGGAAAACTCCGGCGGCGTGCATTGCCTGAAATACGGCCTCACCGTGCACAATGTGTTGAAGCTGCGCGTTGCCGACGTGAGCGGCGAAATTTTCGAGATCGGCGGCGATGCGCTCGATGCCCCCGGGTATGACCTCCTGGCCCTGCTCAACGGTTCGGAAGGCATGCTCGGCGTGGTGACCGAGGTCACCGTCAAGCTGCTGCCCAAACCGGAGCGCGCGCAGGTGGTGCTCGCTGCGTTCGACGATGTCGCCCGCGCGGGCGAGGCGGTCGGCGCGATCATCGCCGCAGGCATCGTCCCCGCCGGCCTGGAGATGATGGACCGCCTGGCGATCGAGGCGACGGAAGCGTTCGTGCGCGCCGGTTACCCGCTTGATGCCGAGGCTATCCTGCTGTGCGAGGTGGACGGCGGCAACGAAGAGGTGTCGCAGGCGGTGATGCAGGTGCGCAAGATTTTTCATGACTACCAAGCCCTGACGGTGCGTACCGCGCGCGATGAGGCCGAGCGGCAGCTGCTGTGGGCGGGACGCAAGGCCGCTTTCCCGGCG
This sequence comes from Pseudomonadota bacterium, assembly GCA_040756015.1. GTDB lineage: Bacteria > Pseudomonadota > Gammaproteobacteria > Burkholderiales > JBFMAC01 > JBFMAC01. The sequence continues at coordinate 63,596 of JBFMAC010000014.1, read as the reverse complement.
GTCGGCAGGCTGGCGCCGGATTACTATTGCATGGACGGCACCATTCCGCGCCGGCAGTTGCCGCGCGTGCTGGCGCGCATCGCTGAACTGTCGCGGCATTACGGTTTGCGCGTGGCCAACGTGTTTCATGCTGGCGACGGCAACCTGCACCCGCTGATTCTTTACGACGCCAACCGCTTGGGCGAGCTGGGGGCGGCGGAAGCATTCGGCGCGGACATCCTGGCGGCGTGCCTGGAAGCGGGTGGCACCATCACCGGCGAGCACGGCGTGGGCATGGAAAAGCTCGATTCGATGTGTAGCCAGTTTGCCGCGCCGGAACTGGAGACTTTCCATGCCATCAAGCAGGCGTTCGATCCGCGCGGCCTGCTCAATCCCGGCAAGGCCGTCCCCACACTGGCGCGTTGCGCCGAGTTCGGTGCGATGCACGTGCATCGTGGCCGGGAAAAATTTCCCGGCCTACCGAGGTTCTGAACGCGCGGAACCCATCACACCGTTTCGAATTCCTGACATGCAGGGCATCATTGAACAATTCGCACAAAGCATCCGCAGCGCCGCCGAGGATGCGGCGCCGCTGTGCATCCGTGCCGGCGGCAGCAAGGATTTTTACGGCGGTGCCCTCGCCGGTGCGCCGCTTGATGTGAGTGCTTATGCCGGTGTTATTGAATACGAACCCGGTGAGTTGATCCTGAGCGCGCGCGCCGGCACACCCCTTGCCGAAGTGGAGTCCTTGCTTGCCGCGCATGGGCAGATGCTGGCGTTCGAGCCGCCGCACTTCGGCACGCATGCTACGCTGGGCGGTTGCGTTGCCGCCGGCCTGTCCGGGCCGCGCCGTCCTTGTGCCGGAGCGGTGCGCGATTTCATGCTGGGCGTGCGCATGCTTGATGGACGGGGGCGTGAACTGCGCTTCGGCGGGCGCGTGATGAAGAACGTCGCCGGCTACGATGTGTCGCGCCTGATGGCGGGCGCCATGGGCACGCTGGGCGTGCTACTGGACATCACCTTGAAGGTGCTGCCACTGCCGGAGCGCGAGTTGACCTTGAGTTACGAAATGCCGGAAAGCGAGGCGATTGCGGCGATGAATCACTGGGCGGGCAGGCCGCTGCCGATATCCGCTTCAAGCTTTCACGATGGTATGCTGGCGCTGCGCCTGTCCGGTGCGGAAAGCGCATTGGCCGCCGCGCGCGCCAGGCTCGGCGGCGAGGAAATGAAGAACGGCGATGCATTCTGGCGCGCCCTGCGCGAGCATGAGGCGCAGTTCTTCGGGACGGATGCGCCGCTGTGGCGCATTGCGATGAAGTCCAGTGCGCCGCCGCTGGTATTGCCCGGCGCGCAGTGGCTCGAATGGGGCGGGGCGCTGCGCTGGTATGCCGGCGCAGCCGATGCGCAGCAGGTGCGTGGGCAGGCGGCCGCGGCAGGGGGGCATGCCACGCTGTTCCGTTGCAGCGAAAAACCGGTCGAGGTATTCCAGCCGCTGGCGCCGGCGCTGCTGCAAGTGCATCGCCGCCTCAAGCGGGCATTCGACCCGGCCGGCATTTTCAACCGCGGCCGTCTTTACGCGGAATTTTAGCCATGCAGACTGACATCCCCGAGGCGACGCGGAATACCGCGCAGGGACGGGAGGCCGAAGCGATCCTGCGCAGTTGCGTGCACTGCGGTTTTTGCCTGGCCACCTGTCCGACCTACCAGTTGCTGGGCGACGAACTCGACAGCCCGCGCGGGCGCATCTATCTCATCAAGCGCATGCTGGAGGGTGAGGCAGAGCGTGCCACGGTACGCGATCATCTCGATCGCTGCCTCACCTGTCGCGCTTGCGAAAGTACCTGCCCGTCCGGGGTACGCTATACGCGCTTGGCCGGTATCGGGCGCGAGGCGGCGGAAAGAAGCCGTGGCTGGATCGATAAGGGGGCACGCAAAATTCTGGCCGTGTTTCTACTCACGCCGTGGCTGCTGCGCAGCGCGTATGCCTTGGGCAAGGCGCTGTGGCCGCTGTTGCCGGCTGGCACCCAGCGTAAAATTCCGCGTGTCGGCCCGGCCCGTGCCTGGCCGCAGACGCGGCATGCCCGCACCATGCTGCTGCTCGACGGCTGCGTACAGCCGGTGCTGGTGCCGGCCGTCAATGCTGCTGCGGCGCGGGTGCTGCATCGCCTCGGTATCGCGCTGTTGCGGGTGGATGCGGCGGGATGTTGCGGCGCGATCGAGCACCACCTGAGCCAGCACGAGCGCGCGTTGCACGCGATGCGGCGCAACATCGACGCCTGGTGGCCGCACCTCGAACAGGGCGCCGAGGCCATCTTGTCCACCGCCAGCGGCTGCGGCGTGCAAATCAGGGAATACGGTGAACTGCTTGCCGACGATCCGTGCTACGCGGAAAAGGCTCGGCGCGTGTCTGAGCTCGCACGCGACATCAGCGAAGTCGTCGCCGCAGAAGAGGCAAAATTGGGTGATCTGCTGGCGGACAAGCCGGTTGCAGCAAAGGCGCGCCTGGCTTTCCACTCGCCGTGCACCTTACAGCATGGCCTGCGCATCCGCGGTGTGGTCGAGCGCCTGCTCGAAGCCTGCGGACACGAACTGGTTCCGGTCGCGGATGGCCATCTTTGTTGTGGTTCCGCCGGTACCTATTCGATGTTGCAGCCGGCGCTGTCGCGGCGCTTGCGCGACGACAAGCTGGCCAAATTGACCGCCGGGCAGCCGCGACAAATTGCCACCGCCAATATAGGATGCCAGCTGCATCTGCAAGCCGGCAGCGCGCTTCCGGTGCATCACTGGATCGAATTGCTGGACGAGGCCTTGTCCGGCGATGGAAAACGTAGAGGATAAAGAAGATGGCAAGCCAAAGCATGAAGATCGGCACGCCCTTGAGCGCATCGGCCACCAGGGTGATGCTGCTGGGCAGTGGCGAACTGGGCAAGGAGGTGATCATTGCGCTGCAGCGTCTGGGCGTGGAAACCATCGCGGTGGATCGTTATGCCGATGCGCCGGGCCACCAGGTGGCGCACCGCGCGCACGCCATCAACATGGCCGACGGCGCTGCGCTGCGCAAATTGATTGAAGACGAGCGCCCGCATCTGGTGGTGCCGGAGATCGAAGCGATCGCCACCGACATGCTGGTGGCGATCGAGCGCGACGGCTTGGCGCGCGTCATTCCCACCGCGCGCGCTGTGCAGCTCACCATGAACCGGGAAGGCATACGTCGGCTTGCCGCGGAAACCCTAGGGCTGCCAACTTCGCCCTACCGTTTTGCCGCCAACCTGGACGAGTTGCGCGCGGCGGTGGTCGATGGCATCGGCTACCCTTGTGTGGTCAAGCCGGTGATGTCCTCCTCCGGCAAGGGGCAGTCCAAAGTGGACGGGCCGGACGAGCTGCAAGCGGCGTGGGATTACGCGGCGAGCGGCGGCCGCGTCAACCAGGGTAGGGTGATCGTGGAGGGTTTCATCCGCTTCAATTACGAAATCACCCAACTCACGGTGCGCGCACTGGACGGCAACGGGGAGGTGGTAACGCATTTCTGCGAGCCGATCGGCCATGTGCAGGTGCATGGCGATTACGTGGAAAGCTGGCAGCCGCAACCGATGTCGGCGCCGGCGTTGCGGCGCGCACGCGAGATTGCCGGCAAGATCACCGACAACCTGGGTGGGCTGGGGATATTCGGCGTGGAGCTGTTCGTCAAGGGCGACGAGGTCTGGTTCAGCGAGGTCAGCCCGCGCCCGCATGACACCGGCATGGTGACCATGTGTTCGCAGACGCAAAGCGAATTCGAACTGCACGCGCGCGCCATTCTCGGCTTGCCGGTGGACGTGAGCCTGCGCGCGCCGGGTGCTTCCGCAGTGATATACGGTCAACTGGAGGAGCCAGGCATCGCTTTCGACCATATCGACGCGGCGCTGCGCGTGCCACAAAGCGATTTGCGCCTGTTCGGCAAACCGGAGTCGTTCGTGCGCCGCCGCATGGGAGTGGCGCTGGCCAACGGTAGCGATACCGGCGAGGCGCGAGAGCGCGCCAAGCTGGTGGCGAGCCGGGTGACGCCGGTGCGTGGCGGGGGCAATTCCTGTTGAGCGCCGCCACGGACGTGTTAAACTAGCGCAGCCTCTGGGGGAAAAGGGATGGCAGAGGATAGCGATTTAGAACGTACAGAACCAGCGTCGGAACGACGCTTGGAGCAGGCTCGCGAGAAGGGCCAGGTCGCCCGTTCCCCTGAACTTTCCACTTTTGCCATCTTGCTCGCGGCCGGCGGCGTGCTCACCCTGATGGGGCCACACCTGATGGAATCCCTGGCGACGCTGCTGCGCAAGGGACTCACTCTCGACCGCGCTACCGCTTTCGATCCCCAGGTCATGATGCCGCGCTTTTTCGAGCAGACCGGCGATGCACTGATGTTGCTGCTGCCGCTGTTGCTGGTGGTGGCGGTGGTGGCCCTGGCCGCGCCGCTGCTGGTTTCCGGCTGGATATTCACTTTCCAGGCGATGGCGCCCGATTTCAACCGCCTCAACCCGGCCAAGGGTATTTCCCGCATCCTTTCCTGGCATTCACTGATCGAACTGGGCAAGGCGGTGGCCAAGGCTTTGATCATCGGCGGGGTGGGGGGTTGGGTGATCTGGGCGCAGAAGGAGGAAATCCTTACCCTTGGCGTGGAGCCGCTCAATTCCGGCCTTGCCCATTTATGGACGTTGCTGGTGTACACCTTTTTCGCCACGGTCGGCGCAATGGCGCTGATCGTCGCCATCGACGTGCCATTCAAGATATGGCATTTTCAGCGCCAGTTGCGCATGACGCGCGAGGAAGTCCGCCAGGAAATGCGCGAGAGCGAGGGCGATCCGCAACTCAAGGCGCGCATCCGCAGCATGCAGCGCGAGGCGGCCAGGAAGCGCATGATGGCGGAGGTGCCCAAGGCAACGGTGATCATCACCAACCCGACCCACTACGCAGTGGCGCTGCGCTACCAGGAAGGCACCATGCGCGCCCCGCAGGTGGTGGCCAAGGGCGCTTATTTGCTCGCCGAACGCATCATCGAACTGGGCGAGGAGAACCAGGTACCGGTGGTACGCACGCCGCCGCTGGCGCGCGCGCTGTATGCCCATGCCGACCTCGGCCAGGAAATTCCATCCACCCTGTACACCGCAGTGGCCGAGGTGCTGGCCTACGTCTATCAGCTCAGGAGCTACCAGAATTCCGGCGGCGAAGCACCGGTGCTGCCGCAGGGCGATACGGTACCGCCCGAACTCGATCCTGAGGCCGTACGCACATGAACGCTCCCGCGCCGCCGCTTTCCAGCCGCCTGAGCATGACCAAGCTCGCCGGGCCGGTGCTGATCCTCATGATCCTGTCAATGATGATCCTGCCGCTGCCGCCGTTCGTGCTGGATCTGCTGTTCACCTTCAACATCGCGCTGGCGATGATCGTGCTGCTGGTGAGCTTGTACACGATGAAGCCGCTGGAGTTCTCGGTGTTCCCGACGGTGCTGCTGATCACCACGCTGCTGCGGCTTTCACTCAACATCGCCTCGACGCGCGTGGTGCTGCTGGAAGGGCACACCGGCCCCGATGCCGCTGGCAAGGTGATCGAGGCTTTTGGCCATTTCCTGGTCGGCGGCAATTACACCGTCGGTATCGTCGTGTTCATCATCCTGGTGGTGATCAACTTCGTGGTGATCACTAAAGGTTCCGGACGCATCGCGGAGGTGTCGGCGCGCTTCACCCTGGATGCAATGCCCGGCAAGCAGATGGCGATCGACGCCGACCTCAATGCCGGCCTGATCGGCGAGGAGGAGGCGCGCCGCCGCCGCGCCACCATCGCCGAGGAGGCCGATTTTTACGGCGCCATGGACGGTGCCAGCAAGTTCGTGCGCGGTGATGCGGTGGCGGGCATCGTCATCATGCTGATCAACATTGTCGGCGGCCTGGCGGTCGGCGTACTGCAGCATGACCTAGACCTTAGCACCGCAGTGAACAACTATACCCTGCTGACCATAGGCGATGGTCTGGTGGCGCAAATCCCGGCGCTGGTGATTTCCACCGCCGCCGGCATCGTGGTGAGCCGCGTCGGCACCGATACCGACCTCAGCCAGCAACTGCTCGGCCAGATGTTCAACCGTTCGCAGGTGCTCTACATCACCGCCGGCACCCTCGCCCTGCTCGGCCTCATCCCCAACATGCCGCACGTGGCGTTTTTCATGATAGGCGGCATCCTGGCGGGCACCGCCTACTGGCTGACCCAGCGAGCCGCAGTGGCGGTGGCCGTGGAGGAAGTTGCGCCGCTGCCCATACCCGAGAAGGTCGAACCGGTTGAGGTGAGCTGGAATGACGTGGTGCCGGTGGATACGCTCGGCCTGGAAGTCGGCTACCGCCTGATCCCGCTGGTGGACAAGTCACAGGACGGCGAGCTGCTGCGTCGCATCCGCGGTATCCGCAAGAAAGTCGCGCAGGAACTCGGCTTCCTGGCTGCGGCGGTGCATATTCGCGACAACTTGGAATTGCGTCCGAGCGCCTACCGCATTACGCTGAAAGGGGTGGAGGTCGGTGCCGGTGAGGTCTACGTCGGCCAGTTTCTGGCGATCAACCCGGGACGCGTGCTGGGCACCCTGCCGGGCACGCCGGCGCGCGACCCGACCTTCGGCCTGCCGGCGGTGTGGATAGACGCGGGTCTGCGCGAGCAGGCACAAAGTCTGGGTTACACCGTGGTGGATGCGAGCACGGTGGTGGCGACGCACCTCAACAACATCGTGCAGACGCACGCCGCAGAATTGCTCGGGCGCGAGGAAACCCAGCAACTGCTCGACCACCTCGCCAAGGAATCGCCCAAACTGGTCGAGGAGATCGTGCCCAAGGTGGTGTCGTTGGTGACGCTGCAAAAGGTGCTGCAAAACCTGCTCGCCGAGGGCATGCACATCCGCGACATGCGCAGTATCCTTTCGGTGCTCGGCGAGCACGGCGTGCGTACCCAGGACACTGACGAACTGACCAGCGCGGTCCGGGTGGCGTTGGGGCGTGCTATCATCCACAAAATCCAGCCGGGGAGCGGGGAACTGAGCGTCATCGTGCTCGATCCGTCGCTGGAAAACCTGCTGCTTTCCGCCACGCAAACCAAGGGTGCGGAGGGCGCTGGTCTGGAACCGACACTGGCGGAGAACCTGTTGCGCCAGGCCAGTGCCGTGACCGAGCAGCAGGAGCAACTGGGGGTGGCACCGGTGCTGATGGTGCCGGCGCCGCTGCGCATGCTGCTGGCGCGTTTTTTCCGTCGTTCGCTGCCGCAACTGAGCGTGGTGTCGCACGCGGAAATTCCTGACTCTAAAACGATAAGAGTGGTGGCAGTGCTGGGGAGCAGGATGTGATAGTCAAAAAGTTCTATGCCGATTCGACGCGCGAGGCGCTGCGCCAGGTGCGCGACGCATTGGGCGCGGATGCGCTGATCCTGTCCAGCCGCGAAGTGGCGGGTGGCGGCGTGGAAATCATGGCGGTGGCCGAGATGGAAGTGGAATCGGTCACGCGGCGTGCCGAAGCCGCCGAGCCCGATACCATCGCGCCCGAGTCACGCATGGCGCCGTCGCCAGCCAGACCGGAATTGGTCTCCGAAATCATCAACGAAGTGCGCGAGCTGCGCAGTCTGATCGAAGGCCAGTTCGCCGGGCTGGCTTGGGGCGAGATGGAGCGGCGCGAGCCGCACAAGGCGGAAATCATGCGCCTCTTGCTGTCCGCTGGCTTCAGCCCGGCGCTGGGCCGCTCGCTGCTCAGGGAATTGAATGGCGACGGCAATTACGCCCAAGGCATCCGCCAGGTCAGGGCCGAACTGTTGCGCCGGCTGCGTACCGTACCTACCGGCGCGGACATCGTCGCCAGCGGCGGCATTTACGCCTTGGTCGGTCCGACCGGGGTGGGCAAGACCACCACGGTGGCGAAGCTGGCGGCGCGTTGCACTCTCGAACACGGCCCTGCCAAGGTCGCGCTGATCACCACCGACAGCTACCGTATCGGCGCGCAGGACCAGTTGCGCATTTACGGCAAGATCCTGGGCGTGCCGGTATATGTCGTCAAGGATGAAAACGACATGGAGCTGACGCTGGCGGATTTGCGCAGTCGCCATCTGGTGCTGATCGATACGGTGGGCATGAGCCAGCGTGACCGGCGCCTGGCCGAACAGGTGTCGCTGCTGTGCGGCAGTAACCGCTGCGTGAAGCGCCTGCTGCTGCTGGCGGCGCCTTCTCAGGGTAACACGCTGGAAGACGTGGTGAATTCCTATCAGGGCGATGACCTGGACGGCTGCATCCTCACCAAGATAGACGAAGCAGTCAGCCTGGGCGGCCTGCTCGACGTGGTGATCCGCCACGACCTGGCGGTGCATTACGTGACCAACGGCCAGCGCGTGCCGGAAGACATGCACCTTGCCAACGCACTCTACCTGATGGATCGCGTGTTTCGCTCGATCCCCTCGGGCAACGCCTACGCGCTGGAAAAAAACGAATTTCCGCTGTTGATGGCGGGCAGTAGCCATGGCTGAGATCGTACGCGACCAGGCCGAAGGCTTGCGGCGTATGTTCGCGCGCAGTGCCGTGCGTAGTATCACCCTTACCGGCGGGCAAGGCGCAGGCAAGACCAGTGTGGCAATCAATCTGGCCGCGGCCTTTGCCCGGCGCGGCAGGCGCACCCTGCTGCTCGACGAGGCGAGCGGTGCCGGCGGCAGTGCCGCTTACCTGGGACTGCGTCCGCAATGGGACCTGTGGCATGTGATGCGGGGCCAGAAAAAATTGCGCGAAGTGATGCTGGCGGGGCCGGCGGGCGTGATGCTGGCGCCGGCCGGCAAGGCCGTTGCCGCGCTCGACGAGGTAAGCGTGGCCGAGTGCGATGCATGGATCGCGACGATGGCAGGATGGGAGGGCGACGTCGTGCTGGTCGATGCTGCGGGCGGTGTGTCGAGCCTGTCGCTGGCCGCGCAGGAAACCATCGTGGTGGTGTCTGCCGGAGCGGAAGCCATCACCGAGGCGTATGCGACAATCAAGGCGCATGCCCGCGATTTTGCGCGCCAGCGCTTCCATATCCTGGTTAACCGTGTAAAATCACAGCAGCAGGCCGAGGCTGTGTTCGCCAGCCTGGATCAGGCGATGCGGCGTTTTCTCAACATTTCGCCGCACTATCTCGGAATGGTGCCTCACGATGAGGAGATGCGCCGCTCCGCGCGGTTGCGTTTGCCTGTGGTCGAGGCCTATCGTGGGGCGCAATCGGCAGCGGCGTTCGGGGAGGTCGTCGATGCCATCGAGCAGTGGCCGTATCCGGAAGAAACCTGCCTGGAAGATTTCATGCAGCGCTTGATTGGCGGCAGCCGCCTGAGCGCAAGCATGCCTTTGTGATGTGAAATGTATACAGTGAACGGAGTATTGGACAAGGATCACGTCGTTGCTGAAATGACGCCGCTAGTGAAGCGCATCGCCTACCACCTGATGGCGAAGTTGCCGGCGAGTGTGCAGGTGGACGATCTGATCCAGGCCGGCCTCATCGGCCTGCTCGATGCAGCCGGCAATTTCGACAGCACGCAGGGCGCGCAGTTCGAAACTTATGCGGTGCAGCGCATACGTGGCGCCATGCTGGACGAGCTGCGCCAGGCCGACTGGTTGCCGCGTAACGTGCGCAAGAATCTGCGCAGGATCGAAGCGGCGATGAGCAAGCTCGAACAGCAACTCGGCCGCCAGCCGTCCGAGAACGAAGTGGCGGAATCCATGGAAGTGCCGCTGCAGCAGTACCAGCAGATGCTGCAGGATGGCCGCGGCTACCAGTTGCTGCATTACGAGGATTTCCACGACGACGAGGAAAATGATTTCTTCGATTTCTTTTGTGCCGACAACCAGGCCAATCCGCTGGAGATGCTCGAGGACGAGGGCTTTCGCAAGGTGCTGATCAACGCCATCAGCGCGTTACCCGAACGCGAGAAAATCGTCATGGGCCTGTATTACGAGCAGGAGCTCAACCTCAAGGAAATCGGCGAGGTGCTGGGGGTGAGCGAATCGCGCGTATGCCAGTTGCATAGCCAGGCGGTGGCGCGCCTGCGCGGCCGTCTCAAGGAGTGGGTTTCCTCCCGCTGATCCCTTATTTTCCAGGCTTTCCCTCGCTATCAAGTTTTGTCCCGCCCCGCCGTTAAGCGGTAAGGATGCTTGCCAGGATAAGTGGCGCTTTATCCTGGGGCGATGTCCTTATCAATCTGGATGGTTATGGACAAAATCAGTTTGGCCGGTCTCGCCGTCGCTTTTGCCGCGATCCTTGGCGGACAGGTTTTGGAAGGGGGGCATGTCGGCTCGCTCGTCCAGCTCACCGCGTTCATCATCGTGATTGGTGGCACCATGGGTGCGGTGATGCTGCAAAGCGCGCCCGCCGTGTTTTTACACGGAACGGCGATGCTCAAATGGGTGTTTTTCCCGCCGCCTTTTCAGCCGCAGGCGATCATCAGCAACGTGGTGAGCTGGGGGCAGGCCGCGCGCAAGGGCGGCCTGCTTGCACTGGAGCCCGCCATCGGCGGGCTGAGCAACGAATTCGAGCGCAAAGGATTGCAACTGCTGGTGGACGGCGCCGAGCCGGGGGTGTTGCGCGAAACCATGGAACTCGAAATCGGGGCGTATGAGGAGCAGCAGCGCCAGGCGGCGAAGGTTTGGGAAGCGGCGGGCGGCTATGCGCCGACCATAGGCATCCTGGGTGCGGTGCTGGGACTGATCCACGTCATGGAAAATTTATCCGACCCTTCCAAGCTTGGGGCCGGCATTGCCGTGGCGTTTGTTGCCACGATATACGGCGTGGGCAGCGCCAACCTGATTTTCCTGCCGATCTCGAACAAGCTCAAATTCATCATCTCGCGCGAACTGATGCTGCGCGAGATGATGGTCGAAGGGCTGGTGGCGATCGCCAACGGCGAGAATCCACGGGTGATCGAAATACGCCTGCAGGGTTACCTCGCATAGGGGGGATGATGGCGCGCAGGCATCGCCCCGAGGAGCACGACAACCACGAGCGCTGGCTGGTTTCCTACGCCGATTTCATCACCCTGCTGTTCGCCTTTTTCGTGGTGATGTATGCCATCTCGCAGGTGAATGAGGGCAAGTATCGTGTGTTAAGCGATGCCATCGTGAGCGCCTTCCATAACCCAGCCAATTTCAACACCAAGGGTGTGCCGCTGGCCCAGCAAACTGTGGGATTCCAGCCCATTCCAATTCCCAGCGTGATGCGGCGCCAGCAGCACAAGATGGCGGATATCGCCGAACAGATGCGGCGCGTCACCGAACCGTTGCTGAAGCAGGGCCAGGTTCGGGTGGTACAGAGCAGCCGCGGGGTGATGGTAGATATCAGTGCGAATTTGCTGTTCCAGCCCGGCACCGCTGCGCTGGCGCCGGAAGCCGTGCAGACGCTGAGCAGGGTTGCCGAAGTGTTGTCCGGCGTGAACAACCAGGTGCAGGTGGAAGGCTATACCGACAACATTCCGATCAGCAACACGCAATATCCGTCGAACTGGGAGCTTTCCAGCGCCCGTGCCAGCAGCGTGGCGCGCCTGTTCTTGGACAAGGGGATAGCCGGAGAGCGCCTGGCCGTGGTCGGCTATGCCGACAATCGCGCGGTGCAATCAAACGATACAGTGGAAGGGCGTGCACGCAACCGGCGCGTGACGATCATGGTGCTGCCTTAGATGTTTTGTAGGTTCCTGAATTCGGCCTAGACTTTGCCGAGCGGCCGGCCGATGCCATACCAATGCGTCTGCCCATCCGGGCCATAGAAGCCGCCCTGGTTGGCGGCAGCCTGCAACGCGGCGAGCGCCTGCTGGTTATGGCGCAGGCGGGTTTCGATCATGATACCGTTGGATTGGTTGATGCGCTGCGCTTCGCCGGCGACGTCGAGTAGTTCATGCCACAGTTTGGTGACTTGCGCGCTGTCGTTGCCGCCATGGGCGACGATCCATTGCGACATGCCGTTGCGATCCGGCGTGAATCCGAGCTTGGCGAGATAGCGGCTACGCTTTTCGCCGAGTTGTGACAGTTGGGTTACCTTGTCCGCTTTGGACTGGGCGAGGCGGAGCAGGGTGTCAACCTCGTTTTTCAGCAGGGTGTCCTGCTCGGCTTGGAGGATCTGGCGGAATTCGGAGAAGGCCTGGCATTCGGCGCGCAGGTCAGCAATGAAAGCTGCGCGACTTTGCGCTTCCCCGGGTGCAGGCATCAGGGTCAGAGCTTCTGGTGGAGCACCAGTTCCTTGACTGCGGCAATCAGGCGGTCGGCAACTACATCGGACCGCACCTGGAAGCGCCCTTCGCTGATAGCCTGCTTGATGCTCTCGACGCGTGTCGTATCGACGACGCTGACGCTGCTCAAGCTGCTTTCCAAGGCGTGCAGTTGCGCGGATAACGGGGTGATCTTGACGCTTTCCTGACCCGTGCCCTGTTGGGGAGCAGCAGGGGCACCCGCAGTACGCGGCTGGGACGTGCCTTTCACCGAGTTGCCCGAAGTGGTTTTGATCGAATTGTCTATTTTCACGGCTAACCTCCACGCATTTGATCCACCACCCGGCCCATGCCCGGATAAAGTGTCTCAAGCCAGTTATCGGCAGGAACCCCTGAAACTTTAATTGCGGCCTGCTGGCAAATTGAATTCTAGTACAAAGGAAAACATAAATAAACAAATATTTGCCGTAAGTGCCAGTTGTTTCGCGAGGGTTATTTCACTGCCACTATTCCTCCGTTGCGGGCGATGCCGCGCAGGACTTTTCCCGACGCTACGCGTACCTGTACCAACTCTCCTGCGGCGGCGTGCGCCAGCGCCTTGCCCTCGCTGCTGACTTTGAACCCGGTGCCTTCATAAAGCAATTGCACCGTTTGCCCTGCCCGTATGACATAAGGTGGGCGCAGCATGCTTGATTGCAAGGGGGTACCGGCGGCGAGCACGGTGGTGGTGACATTGCTCAGCACATCCTTGATTTCGGTATAGACGCCTGCCGGAACCTGCGTCAAGTCGGCGGGCACCAGGCGCAGATCGGTCTCGGTCAGCGTTTGCCCGCGCGGCAGAGGTCTGGCCGTGGCCACGATTTTACCTTGCACTTTGACGGTCAGCGGCGCATAAATCACCCATGACGCGTCTTGCCGGCAGCGCACGCCCAAGGTGGTACGCCCCCACAGCCTGTTTCCCGGGGGCAGAAAAATTTCCGGCGTGTTACATTGAGCCAGGTGCAGGCGCGGGTCGATCACGCCCACTTCGATTTCCACCCGGCCGGGAAGCTGTGCGGTTTGCTGTCGTGCGTATTGCAGGATGGCCGTGCGCAGCGCGTCCAGGTCTTGCCAGGCGGCGAGAGCCGATGCGGAGAACAGTGTCAGGAGGGGCAGCAAGAGGAATATAGGCATGGCGTCAAGGGTAAACGCTTCGACGCTTCCAGGCAAATGGCCGGTCAATTTGTCCCGATTAAAGTTGGGTCGGGGCGCGACGTTATTTCTCATCGAACCGTAATGGAAAAACAACGATGGCCTTGAAGAATCCCACCGATATCGCGCGCGAAACGCTCAAGTTGCTGGCGCAGCGAAAAACCACCCCCACGCCGGAAAATTACCAGCGCATCTACCATGAAATCGCCGGCACCATTCCCGAGGCCGACGCGCTGGTGGCCATGCAGGGTGCGCTGCGCGAGCTGGCCAAATCCAGCCCGGCGCTGGAAAAGCAGGCAAGAGCGGCGGAAGAGGCGCTGCTGGCCAAAAAATGGAAGGAGCTGGCTGCGATGCTGGGCGGTGCGGCGTTGCCGGGCAAGGCTGGAACGGAGGCCGGCAATTGGGCCACCACCATACGCGAACTGATACGCCAATGGGATGCCAAGCAGGTCGGCGTGACGACAGCACGCAAGCGTGAATCGCTGGAACGCGTGCTCATCAACTTCGGCAACGACCCCGCCTTGCCGCTCAAGTTGCAGGGCATGATGAAGTCGTGGGGTGAAGCGCCCGCCGGCGGTGCCGGCTTGGTCGAGGCCATGGCGGAAAGCCCCGAGGCGGGGCCGGCCACCGCCAGGCTGCCGACGGCGCTGGAGCCGGTGTTGCAAGGCACGCCGGATGATGTCGCGGACAGGTTGCGTGAACTCCTGGTGCAGGTGCTGGAAAACGGCGTCATCGCCAAGCTCGGGCGTGCGCCGGAACTGGCCGGCGAGGGCAAAGCGCTGGTGCAGATGGCGCGCCGCGCGCAAGGTCAGGAATCGTGGGAGAAGTTTTCCGGCGATTTGAAAAAATTCTGGTACAAGCTGGAGATGCAGGGCGAGAGCGATACCGAGCTGTTGCAATCCCTGCTGCGCCTGCTGACCCTGATGGTCGAAAACATAGGCGAGCTGGTCGAAGACGACAAGTGGCTGCAGGGTCAGGTGGCGGTGGTGCGCGAAATCATCGCGCAACCGCTCAATCGGCGCAGCCTTGCCGATGCCGAGCGCAGTTTCAAGGAAGTCGTGTTTAAGCAGGGTGGCCTCAAGCACAGCTTGGTCGAGGCGAAAGCCACGCTCAAGAACATGATCAGTGTTTTCGTCGAGCGCCTGGGCGAAGTGTCAACCGCCACCGGCGCGTATCACGACAAGATCGGCGACTACATGGAAAAAATCACCCAGACCGAAGATATTCCCACGCTGAACCGGCTGCTGGAAGGGTTGATGGCCGACACCAAGGGCATCCAGGTCGACATGCTGCGTTCGCGCGACGAAATGGACGTGGCCCGCAAGCAGGCCGAGGAAGCCGAGCAGCGCATCATCAGGCTGGAGAAGGAGCTGGAGGAGGTCAGCGGCAAAGTGCGCGAAGACCAGCTGACCGGTATGCTCAACCGGCGTGGCCTGGAGGAATCCATGCAGCGCGAGGTGGCCCGCGCCGAGCGCCAGAAAAAATCCCTGTGCGTGGCGGTACTGGATCTCGATAACTTCAAGCGCCTTAACGATACCTACGGCCATCAAGCGGGCGACGAAGCATTGCAGCACTTGTCTGCGGTGCTCAAGGCCACCATGCGCCCCACCGATGTGGTGGCGAGATATGGCGGCGAGGAGTTCGTGATCCTGCTGCCAGAGACCCCGCTCGAAGAGGCGGGCAAGGTCATCACGCGCCTGCAGCGCGAGCTGACCAAGCGTTTCTTTCTGCACGACAACGAAAAGCTGCTGATTACGTTCAGCGCTGGCGTGGCCGCTTACGCTTCCGGCGAAAGCCAGGAATCGGTGATCCAGCGCGCCGACCAGGCCATGTACCAAGCCAAGAAACAGGGCAAGAACCGCGTCGTGCTGAGCGAGTAACCAATCTCTTTCCCCGGCGGCAAATATTGCCGCTCCCACTTTGCCGGGATGGCTGTTTCTGCCGCCCGGCATTTTTTATTTCCGCCTCCCCGTTTTTTCTTCCTCACAGGGAAACGCATATTTGGCGCGGGGTAGGGAGGTATACCATCATGGTCTGGCCGTTGGCATGCATCATGCTGTAGAAGCTGCGCAACCTACAGGAGCACCAGCATGCTGAATGGCTTGAACCAGGAAATAGGCTTTTTCACAGACGCGCTGAACCTGCGTGCGTACCGGCATCAGATACTGGCGGCGAACATCGCCAATGCCGACACGCCGAACTACAAGGCGCGCGACTTCGATTTTGCCGCGGTGCTGCGCAACGCGCGCTCCAATATGGCCAACCTGCCGCTGGCCGGGACTTCGCCGCTGCACCTTGGCGCCAACCCCAGCGACATGTCGACCTGGGTGAAGCCGCTCTACCGGCAGGTATTGCAGCCCAGCCTGGACGGCAACACCGTCGACACCGACGTCGAGCTGGCGCAATTTTCCGACAACGCCATCCGCTATCAGGCTGACCTGATCTTCCTCAGGAACAAGTTCCAGAAATTGCAGATGGCCATCCAGGGGCAATAATCATGTCGTTATTCAACGTATTCGATATCGCAGGTTCCGCCATGATGGCTCAGTCGCAGCGCCTCAACGTGGTGGCGAGCAATCTGGCCAACGCCGAAAGTGCGGTCAGCGCAGACGGCACGCCCTACCGTGCCAAGCAGGTAGTGTTCACCGCCACCCCGGTGCGCCCCGGCGAACAGGCCATGGGCGTGCAAGTAAGCGCGGTGGTGGACGATCCTTCGCCGATGCGCAAGGTGTTCGATCCCAAGCATCCGCTGGCGGATGCCAATGGCTACGTCACCATGCCCAACGTCAACGTGGTGGAGGAAATGACCAACATGATTTCCGCGACGCGTTCCTACCAGGTCAATGCCGACATGATGAACACCGCCAAGACGCTGCTGCTGAAAACGCTGGCGCTGGCGCAATAAGGAGGGACGAATGACCACCGCACTCCAGGATATTGTTTCCGCATCGAGCAAGGCTGCCGGCACTGCCAAGTCCAGTTCGCTCGTCAGCACCGGCGAAACCCAGGACCGCTTCCTCAAGCTGCTGGTTTCGCAGATGCGTAACCAGGACCCGCTCAATCCACTCGACAACGCGCAGGTAACCACGCAGATGGCGCAGATCAGCACCGTCAGCGGCATCGACAAGCTCAACGTGGTGATGTCGCAGATGTCGTCCTCGCTGCTGTCCAACCAGTCGTTGCAAGCAGCCTCCTTGATCGGGCGCAGTGTACTCGCCGACGGCAACCGCATCGACCTGGTCGATGGTTCGGCCATCGGTGGCGTGTCGTTGGGCGAGCCTGCCGACAAGGTCAGGATCACCATCAAGGACAAAAGCGGCAACATCATGCAGGCGATGGATCTCGGCTCAAGCTCCGGCGGCGTGATGACCTTCCAGTGGGATGGCGCCACCAGCAGCGGAACGGCAGCCGCCTCCGGCAGCTATGTCTTCCAGGTCGATGCCGAGCGCGGCGGGCAGAAGGTGAAGGCCGATGCCCTCGGGTTGGGGCAGGTCAACAGCGTTTCCCTGGGGGATGAGATTTTGTTGAACGTAGGCAATCTGGGCGCGCTGGGCGTGAGCCAGATTAAACAGGTTTTGTAAACGATTAGGCTTATAGGAGAAGACCATGGGTTTCCAATCAGGACTGAGCGGATTGAATTCGGCGGCAAAGAATCTGGACGTGATCGGCAACAACGTTGCCAACTCCAGCGTGGTGGGTTTCAAGTCGTCTGCCGCGCAATTCAGCGACGTGTTTGCCAATTCGCTGTCAGGCGCCGGCACCAACGCCATCGGTATCGGTTCGAAGATTCAGAACGTTTCCCAGGAGTTCAGCCAGGGCAACATTTCCGTGACCAACAACCCGCTCGACGTGGCCATCAACGGGCGCGGTTTTTTCCGCATGAGCGACAATGGCGCGCTGACCTATAGCCGCAACGGCCAATTCCATTTCGACAGCAGCGGCTACATCGTCAACAGCAACAACATCCGGCTGACCGGCTATACCGTCGATGCGCTGGGCAACATCGTTCCAACCTCGCCGGTGGAGCTGCAAATCTCTAACGCCGACATCGCGCCGCAAGTGACCAGTCAGTTCCAGGTAGGTGCCAACTTCGATGCGCGCTCCGCTTACCCGAGCGGTTTCACTGCCGGATCGGCGGTCGGCAGTGCGCTGGCGGGGTTGACCATAAATGCGGGCAACGACGAACTCACCGTCACCGTGGATGGCATCACTACCGGCACTATCACCATTCCATCGGCGACCTATGCTTCCGCCAGTGCGCTGGCCACGCAACTGCAATCGCTGATCAACAGTGATGCTAACCTGGTCGCGGCGTCGAAATCGGTGACAGTCAGCCAGAATGCGGGCGTGCTGACCATCCAGTCCAACAGCGGCGGTGCCACTTCCAGCATCGCGGTCGCCAACGTCGGCGCGGATACCACCGTTGCCAACCTGTTTGGCGTGCCGACCATTACCGCGGGAACCGGCGCGTTTAGCACGCTGGATCCCACCACGTTCAACAGTTCGACCTCCGGTACGGTGTATGACAGCTTGGGCAACTCGCACGTGTTCACCATGTATTTCGTCAAGCAAAGCAGCGTGGCGAGCAACTGGGACGTGTATGCGACGGTCGATGGTACCTCATTGAGCAATGTTAACCTGGGCGCAGGGGCGGGTTTGCCGCAGCAACTTAACTTCACCACTTCCGGCCAGCTGACCACGCCGATGCCGCTTAACGCGTCCCTCACCCTGACCAACGGTGCCGCGACGCCGCTCAACTTCACGCTGGACTTCAGGGGTTCCACCCAGTTCGGTTCGAACTTCGGCGTCAATACCCTGACGCAGGACGGCTACACTTCCGGGCGACTGTCCGGCTTCAGCATCGGCAGTGACGGCACCATCCAGGGGCGCTACTCCAACGGCAGGAGCAAGAATCTCGGTCAGATCGTGCTGGTTAACTTCATCAACCCGCAGGGCTTGAAGCCGCTGGGCAACAACCTGTGGGGGGAAACCTCCAATTCCGGCCTGCCGATCCTGGGCTCGCCCGGCAGCGGCAGCCTGGGCGCGTTGCAAGCCGCAGCAGTCGAGGATTCCAACGTGGACCTGACCGCCGAGCTGGTGAACATGATTACCGCGCAGCGTGTTTATCAGGCCAATGCGCAGTCCATCAAGACCCAGGACCAGGTGCTGCAAACCTTGGTCAACCTGAGGTAATCGGTAATTAAGCCATGGATCGCCTGATTTATGTCGCGATGAGCGGTGCCAAGATGTCCAGCTATCAGCAGGAGGTGGTCGCTCATAACCTCGCCAATTCTTCGACCACCGGGTTTCGCGCCGAGGTCAGTGCGTTTCGCGCGCTGCCTACCGAGGGGCCGGGCATGAAAACCCGTGTTTATGCGGTGGACAGTACGGTGGGCGCGGATTTCACTCCCGGCAGCATGCAGACCACCGGGCGCAGCCTGGACGTCGGCATCCTGTCCGAAGGTTGGATTGCCGTGCAGGGTGCGGATGGCAAGGAAGCTTATACCCGTAACGGCAGTTTGGAAATCACCACCAATGGTGTGCTGCAAACCCGGGGAGGGCTGAACGTGCTGGGCGAAGGCGGGCCGCTCTCCATCCCGCCCGATACCGAAATCACCATCGCTGCCGACGGCACCATTTCCACCGTGCCGAGCGGGCAGGTCAGCACGGTATCGGTGGTCGGACAGATCAAGCTGGTGAACCCGCCCAAGGCCGACCTGGTCAAGGGCGAGGACGGGCTGTTCCGCCTGAAGAACGGCAATGCCGCGACCAGCGATGTGAACGTCAAGCTGGCATCCGGCACACTGGAGAGCAGCAACGTCAACGTGGTCGAGGCGCTGACCTCGATGATCACGCAGTCTCGCCACTTCGACATGCAGATCAAGTTGCTGCAGAACGCCGACGCGAATGCGCGTCAGGCCAGTCAAATTTTGAATATGAACGCTTAAGGTACCCGACATGATACGTTCGCTATGGATTGCAAAAACCGGCCTCGAGGCCCAGCAGCTTAACATTGACGTGATCTCGAACAACCTGGCCAACGTCAGCACCAACGGCTTCAAGCGCCAGCGCGCGGTGTTCGAGGATTTGCTGTACCAGACCCTGCGCCAGCCCGGTGCCCAGTCTTCCCAGCAGACCCTGGTGCCAACCGGTTTCCAGGTCGGTACCGGCGTACACCCGGTGGCGACGGTACGCAATTTCACCAATGGCAATTTGCAGCAGACCAGCAATGCCCTGGATGTGGCGATCAACGGCAACGGTTTCTTCCAGGTGCTGTTGCCGGATGGGACGACCGGCTACACCCGTGACGGCTCGTTCCAGCTCGACAACCAGGGGCAGGTGGTGACCGCCAGCGGCTATGCCGTACAGCCGACGCTGACCATCCCGGCAAACACCTTGAGTATCACCATCGGCGCCGACGGCACCGTTTCCGTGCTGCAATCCGGCAATCCCAATCCGGTACAGGTGGGCAACGTCCAGTTGGCGAATTTCATCAACCCGGCCGGTTTACAGGCACGCGGCGAAAATATCCTTGTCGAGACTGCCGCATCCGGCACCGCGACTGTGGGAACCCCGGGAAGCAACGGCCTTGGCCTGCTTAACCAGAACATGATCGAAACTTCGAATGTGAACCTGACCGAGGAGCTGGTCAACATGATCACGGCGCAGCGCGCCTTCGAGATCAACTCGCGCTCGATCCAGGCATCGGACCAGATGCTACAGAAATTGACCCAGCTTTAACCTGTAGGAGTGGTAATGAATAAATTATTCGTGGTGATGTTGAGCGGTGTGTTGGCGGGTTGCGCGGTGGCGCCCTCGACCAGCATCCAGCAGCCCATGAGCAAGCGCCCGGAGGCAGCCCCGCTTCCGCCCGCCGCGAACGGCGCGATATTCCAAGTCGGTTCCAGTCGTCCCTTGTTCGAGGACCGCAAGGCACGCAGCGTCGGCGACACACTGACCGTGGTGTTCAACGAAAAGAATTCGGCAAGCCTGAAGGCGAACAAGAACGAAAGCCATACCGGCAGCAGCAAGCAGACCATGAGCCCCAATATTTTTGCCAGCAAGGCGTTAGCCACTACCGATACCACGCTGCTGGATGCGTCGAGCAGCGTCAAATACCAGAACAAGGACGAAAACACCAATGACGGTGTGCTGAGCGGCAGCTTGCGCGTCACCGTAGTCGAGGTGCTGAACAACGGCAATCTGCTGGTGAGCGGGGAAAAGCAGCTGGCGGTCAAGAACGGCACCGATTATATACGCCTGTCCGGTGTGGTCACGCCCACCGACATCAGCAGCGCGAACAGCGTCACCTCGACCCAAGTCGCGGACGCGCGCATCGAATACAAGAGCGGCGAGTCGGTGGACGTGTCGCAGTTGACCAGCATGGCGGCACGCTTTTTCCTGTCCGTGGTGCCGTTTTAATCCGGGGGTACACGATGAAATTCATACATAGGATTCTGTTGGCGGTTGCGCTCCTGGGCGCGGGCCCACTGCACGCCGAACGCATCAAGGACATCACCTCGTTGCAGGGGGTGCGCAGCAACCAGCTGGTGGGGTATGGACTGGTGGTTGGGCTGGATGGCAGCGGCGACCAGACCACGCAGACGCCATTTACTGTGCAGAGCATGGTGAGCATGCTGAACCAGCTCGGCGTCACCCTGCCGCCGGGCACCAGCTTGCAGCTGAAGAACGTCGCGGCGGTCAGTGTGACGGCATCGGTGCCGGCATTTGCGCGTGCCGGCCAGGCGATCGATGTCACGGTGTCCTCGATCGGCAATGCCAAAAGCCTGCGTGGCGGCACCTTGCTGATGACCCCGCTGAAGGGTGCCGATGGCAATGTCTATGCCGTGGCGCAGGGCAACATCCTGCTCGCCGGGGCGGGCGCCTCGGCCGGTGGCAGCAGCGCCCAGATCAACCAGCTTAACGCCGGGCGCATTCCCGCCGGCGCCACCATCGAGCGTGAGGTGAGCACGCCGCTGGGGCAGGGCGAATTCGTCAACCTGGAACTGGGCGAGTCCGATTTCACCACCGCCAACCGTGTGGTGGAAGCGATCAATCAGGCATTCGGCGATTACACCGCGCAGGCTCTGGACGGGCGCATGATCCGCGTGGTGGCGCCGCAGGACAGCCAGCAGCGCGTGGCGTTCCTGGCCAAGATGGAAAATCTCACGGTGAACCGCGGCGAGGATTCGCCCAAGGTGATCGTCAACGCACGCACCGGCTCGATTGTGATGAACCAGCTGGTGGCTATCGCCAACTGTGCGGTGGCGCACGGCAACCTGGCGGTGACAATCAGCACTGAGCCGGTAATCAGCCAACCCGGCGCGTTTTCGGCCGGCCAGAGCGTGGTCGAACAGAAGGCGCAGATCGAAATCAGCAGTGACAAGGGCGGCTTGGTGGTGATTCCGTCCAGCCCGTCGCTGGGAGAAGTAGTGAAAGCACTCAATGCAGTGGGCGCTACGCCACAGGACTTGCTGGCGATCTTGCAAGCGCTCAAGGCGGCGGGTGCGCTACGCGCCGAACTGGAGATCATCTAACCATGATAGACAACATCGGCATGTCGAACCGCCTTGCCCTGGACGTACAAGGACTGGGGGAACTGCGCGGCCAAATCGCGGCCAATCCGGATCAGGTGCTGCAAGAGGCGGCACGGCAGTTCGAATCGCTGCTGTTCGACATGATGATGAAAAGCATGCGCCAGTCGGTGGGCGAGGGCGGGCTGCTCGACAGCGAACACAGCCGCACCTTCACCGCCCTGCTGGATCAGCAGTTTGCCCAGAATCTGGCGGCCAGCAACCATGGCCTGGCGGATTTGATGCTGCAACAGATCAGGCAAGCGCAGGAATCCAACAATACTAACCATGGGGGGTTCAATAATGGCGCTAATCTGCCGTTAATAAACAAGTAGGAGAGCACTCATGACAACCAGCATATACGGCATAGGCGTCAGCGGCTTGAACGCCGCCCAGGCAGGGTTGGTCACGACCGGGCACAACATCAGCAATGCCAGTACGCCGGGGTTCAGCCGGCAGCGGCTGGAACAAAGCGCGGTGCAGCCTTTGTTTACCGGCTCCGGCTTCTTCGGTCAGGGCGTTCAGGTGGCTTCGGTCCGGCGCGCCTACAACGAATTCCTCGACAGCCAGGTGCTGTTGGCGCAGACCCAGTCTAGCTATCTCGATGCTTACAACGCGCAGATCAGCCAGATCGACAACCTGCTGGCCGATCCCGCCAGCGGCCTGTCGCCGGCATTGCAGGACTTCTTCAAGGGCGTGCAGGACGTGGCGGCCAACCCCGCCTCGGTGCCTTCGCGCCAGGTCATGCTGAGCAGTGCGTCCTCGCTGGTGACGCGCTTTCAGTCGCTCAACACGCGGCTTGCCGAAATACGCGATGGCGTCAACAGTGAACTTTCCAGGACCACCGCAGAGATCAATTCGATCTCCACGCAGCTTGCTAACCTCAACCAGAAAATCGTACTGGCACAAAGCGCCGGCACCGGCCAGCCGGCCAACGATCTGCTCGACCAGCGCGATGCGCTGGTACGCGACCTCAACAAGCTGGTGCAGGCCACCGTGGTGAAACAGAACGACGGTACCTACAACGTGTTTATCGGCAACGGCCAGAGCCTGGTGGTGGGATTCACCGCATCGCAACTGACCACCATTGCGGCGCTGGATGATCCGCAGCGCCTCGAAGTGGCTTATGTTACTCCAGGCGGCAACATCCCGTTCAGCAGCGACGTGCTGCAGGGCGGCAGCCTGGGCGGCATCCTCGCTTTCAGCAGCGGAACGCTCGACAGCGCGCAGAATTCATTGGGGCGCATCGCCATCTCGCTGGCGCAGACATTCAACAATCAGCACCAGCTTGGCCAGGACCTGAACGGCATGCTGGGCGGCAACTTTTTCAGCGTGCCGCAGCCCGAGGTGACCGGCAAGAGCAGCAACAGCGGCAATGGTGTCATCTCGGCTGCGCTGAGCAGTGCCTCCGCGCTGACCACCAGCGACTACCGTCTGTCATATAGTGGCGGCACCTACACGCTACAGCGTTTGTCCGATAACACCAATACCGTGTTTACCACCTTCCCGCAAACCGTGGACGGGATGACGCTGACGCTGGCTTCCGGCATGCCGGCCAACGGCGACAGCTTCCTGATCAAGCCTACGCGCAACGGCGCACGCGACCTCGGCCTGATGATCAGTGATACCGCGAAAATTGCCGCTGCCGCGCCGATCCGTACCGCTGCCGCGCAGGCCAACACCGGCAGCGGCAAAATCAGCGCGGGAACGGTGAACCCGCTTCCGCTCAATGCCAATTTGCAACAGCCGGTGACGATTACCTTTACCAGCGCCACCACTTTCAACGTGACAGGTACCGGTGCGGGTCTGCCGGCAATGGGGGTTGCCTATACCGAAGGCTCCGCGATCAGTTACAACGGCTGGACGGTGGAAATTACCGGCGTGCCCGCCAGCGGCGATGTATTCACCATCGGCGCCAATACCGGCGGCGTGTCGGACAATCGAAACGCGCTGCTGCTGGCCGGTTTGCAGACGCAGAATACCATGGCGGGCGGCACGGTTTCCTACCAGGGCGGCTACAGCCAGATGGTGAGCGAGGTCGGCAACAAGGCCCGCGAAATCCAGGTTTCCAGCAAGGCGCAGGCGAACCTGCTGGCCGACACCACCAAGTCGCGCGAATCCTTTTCCGGGGTCAACCTGGACGAGGAGGCGGCCAACCTGATCCGTTACCAGCAGGCCTACCAGGCTTCCGGGAAAATGATGCAGGTGGCGACCGTACTGTTCGACACCTTGTTGGGGCTGGGCCATTAATGCGGAGGCAATGATGAGGATCAGCACAAGCATCTTTTTCGAACAGGGCGTGCAAAGCATGCAGCAGCACCAGGCAGAACTGGTGCGGCAGCAACAGCTGTTGTCCAGCGGACGCAGGGCATTGACGCCGGCGGACGATCCGGTGGCGACCACGCGCGCCCTCGAGGTGAAGCAGTCGCAGGCACTGAACCAGCAGTACGACATCAATGCCGGCAATGCGCAAAGCCAGCTCGGCCTGGAAGAACAGGCGCTGAAAAGCGTGGTGAACCTGTTGCAGGACGTCAAGGTGCTGGCGCTCAACGCCAACAACGCGCCGCTCGGCAACAACGATCGCCTCTCCATCGCTACCGATTTGCGCGGCCGCTTCGAGGAGCTGCTCGGCCTTGCCAACAGCACCGACGGCAACGGGCAATACTTGTTCTCCGGCTACCAGGGCAGCAATAAGGCGTTTTCCGAAGTCGCGCCCGGTTACGTGGTCTACAACGGCGACCAGGGCCAGCGCATGGTGCAGGTCAGCCCTTCGCAGCAGATTGCCATTAGCGATTCCGGCTCCGACGTGTTCCAGCGCATACGCAACGGCAACGGCAATTTTGTCACCTCCGCCGCGCGAATGAGCACCACGGCCGCCACGGCGAATACCGGTACCGGTAAGATCAGCACGGTCAGCGTCAGCGGCCCGCCGTATAACACCAACCTGTCGCAGCCGGTGACGATCACCTTCACCAGCCCCACCACCTTCGACGTGACTGGCACCGGTACGGGTCTGCCGGCGACCGGGGTGTCATACACCGCAGGCGCGCCGATCAGCTACAACGGCTGGACTGCGTCGATCACTGGCGTGCCTGCAACCGGCGACGTATTCAACATTGCTCCCAATGCCGGCACCGGGATCATCAGCGTGGGGGTGGTGAACAACCAGAGCGCGTGGAACGCGGCAACCAACAAAAACCTGAGTATTCGTTTTGCGGTGGATAACACCGTCACGCCGGCGGTGACGACCTATGACATCGTCAACAATGTGACTGGAAATTCACTGCTGACGGGAGCCGCTGCGTCCAATTTCGGCCCTTACGCGCGCACCTATAGCGCGGGCACGGCGATCAGCCTGAAAAGCCAGGGCGCGGAGCCGGCATTCGACTACGGTGCCAGCGTGGAAATTTCCGGCGTTCCCGCCAATGGCGACACCTTCAATGTCGCTGCCAGCAGCAGCACCGACATTTTCACCACGCTGAGCAATCTCATCACCGCGCTGCAAACCCCGGTCACCAGCGGGGCCGGTACCGCCAGCCTGAACAACAGCCTGAACACCGCGTTGAAGGAAATCGACAATTCCATCGAGCAGGTGCTGACCGTCGAGGCTTCGGTGGGCGCGCGCCTGCGCGCGGCAGAGGTGGCGCAGAGCACCGGGCAGGATCTGGCGCTGCAATACCAGCAGACTCTTTCGAATTTGCAGGATCTCGATTACGCCAAGGCGATCAGCGACCTCAATTTTCAGCAGATGCAACTGGACGCGGCGCAGAAGTCCTTCATGCAGGTGCAAAGCCTGTCGCTGTTCAATTATCTATAGAATTACTCGTACAGGCCTATCAGTCCATCCAATCCAACATAATTGAAGGCATAGGTGGTGACGGCGCGCACCACCGGCTTGGCGTGGTAGGCGATGCTGGTGCCTGCCTCGGCCAGCATTTTCAGGTCGTTGGCGCCGTCGCCGATGGCGATCACCTGTTCCCTGCGCAATCCCAGTTCGTCACGCACACGTTGCAGCCAGTCGGCCTTGCCTTGTGCATCGACGATCTTGCCCAGTACCTTGCCGGTCAGTTTGCCGTCGACGATCTCCAGCGTGTTGGATGCGGTATAGTCGAGTTGTAAACGCGTTTTCAGCCGGTCGGTGAAGAAGGTGAAGCCGCCCGATACCAGCAGCGTTTTGACGTTGTGGCGGCGCAGCGCCGCCAGCATCGTCTCCGCCCCCGGCGAAAAGCGAAGACGCTCGTCGTAAACCCTTTGCAACGCGGACTGGTCTAGGCCGGCCAGCAGCGCGACACGGCGGCGCAGGCTTTCCGCGAATTCGATCTCGCCGCGCATCGCCGCCGCGGTGACCTCTGCCACCTGCGTCCTGATGCCGAGCATGTCGGCGATTTCGTCTATGCACTCGATGGTGATCAGGGTGGAATCCATGTCCATCACCACCAGCCCGAAATCGGCCAGGCGGCGCCCGGCTTCGACGTAACCGAAATCCAGGCGCGCTTGTGCGCAGTAGTCCGCCACTGCCTGTTCGTTGTTGCGTGCGCCGGGCAGGCGATAGACCGTGTCGGACACGCGCTGGCTCGATGTCGCGCCACTCAGTTGAACGAGATGCGCGATCGCTTCCTCGGCAATGGAGGAGGGGGACTGGATGATGAGGTTCATGGGGAAGCCAGCGGTAAAAAGCCGCGATTATAGCCGAGAGCAACCGCTACGCGCCGCCCAGTTCCTTCAGGATATGTTTGATTGCTGCCACGCGCTCCTGCGCGTCATCGCACCCCATGCTCACCTTGAGCCGGTCCGGCCCATTGAGGCGGTAATGGCGGTTCTTCTGGATCAGTGTGATGATGCGGCCGGCATCAATGGGTGGGTTGGGCACGAATTGCAACTGGATCGCATCGCTGCTGGCGTCGATGCGGGCGATACCGAGCGGCTTGCCGAGCAGACGCAGTTGGTGGATGTCGAGCAGGCGCCGTGCCGGGTCGGGCAGCGCGCCGAAGCGATCGATCAATTCCTCGCGCAACGCATCCAGATCGGCCAATTCATCGCAATGGGCGAGGCGCTTGTAGAGCAGCAGGCGCTCGTGCACGTCGTTGCAATAACTCTCAGGTAACAGTGCCGGCGTGTGCAGGTTGATCTCGGTGGTGACGCCGAGCGGCGCGGACAGGTCCGGCTCCTTGCCCTGCTTGAGCGATTTCACCGCGGTGTTGAGCATGTCGGTGTAGAGGCTGAAGCCGATTTCCTGCATCTCACCGCTTTGCGATTCGCCCAGCACCTCGCCGGCGCCGCGGATTTCCAGGTCGTGCATGGCGAGGTAAAAGCCCGAGCCCAACTCCTCCATCATCTGGATCGCCTCCAGGCGCTTGCGGGCCTGGCTGGAGATGGCATCCTCGGACGGGATCAGCAGGTAGGCGTAAGCCTGATGGTGCGAGCGCCCGACGCGGCCGCGCAACTGGTGCAACTGCGCCAGGCCGAAGCGGTCGGCGCGCTCGATGATGATGGTGTTGGCGCTGGGCACGTCGATGCCGGTCTCGATGATGGTGGTGCACAGCAGCACGTTGAAACGCTGCTGGTAGAAGTCACGCATGGCGTGTTCCAGCTCGCGCTCGTGCATCTGCCCGTGCGCCACGCGGATGCTCGCTTCCGGCAACAGCTTGGCAAGCCGCGCTTCGGCATGGTGGATAGTGTCGACCTCGTTGTGCAGGAAATACACCTGGCCGCCGCGCTTGAGTTCGCGCAGCACCGCCTCACGCACCTGGCTGTCGCTGTAGGGCGCGACGAAAGTCTTGATCGCCAGCCGCCGTGCCGGAGCGGTGGCGATCACGGAAAAGTCGCGCAAGCCTTCCAGCGACAGCGCCAGCGTGCGCGGGATCGGCGTGGCGGTCAGGGTGAGCACGTCCACTTCGGCACGCAAGCGCTTGAGCTGCTCCTTCTGGCGCACGCCGAAGCGGTGTTCCTCGTCGATGATGATGAGGCCGAGTTCGTGGAACTTGACTTTCTCCTGCAACAGCTTGTGAGTGCCGATGATGATGTCGATGCCGCCGCTGGCCAGCGCCTGTAGCGCAACGGTTTGTTCCTTGGCGGAGCGGAAGCGCGACAGCTCGGCGATTTTCACCGGCCAGTCGGCGAAGCGGTCGCTGAAAGTGTTGAAGTGCTGTTCGGCGAGCAGGGTGGTGGGGGTGAGCACCGCCACCTGCCTGCCGTCGGCCACCGCGACATAGGCTGCACGCAGCGCCACCTCGGTCTTGCCGAAGCCGACGTCGCCGCACACCAGGCGATCCATCGGCTTGCCGCTCAGCATGTCCTTTAGCACCGCGCCGATGGCGGCGGCCTGATCGGTAGTTTCCTCAAAGGGGAAACCGGCGCAGAACGATTCGTAATCGTGCTGCTTGAAGCCGAAGGCGTGGCCTTGCCGTGCCGCACGCTGCGCGTACAGGTTGAGCAGTTCTGCGGCGGTATCGCGTGCCTGTGCGGCGGCGCGGCGTTTGGCTTTGTCCCACTGGCCACTGCCAAGCTTGTGCAAGGGCGCCGCCTCGGGGGGAGTGCCGCTGTAGCGGCTGATCAGTTGTAGTTGCGCCACCGGCACGTAGAGCTTGTCGCCACCTTCATATTCGATGGCGAGGAACTCGGTGGCGCCGTCGCCGAGATCGAGCGAGACCAGTCCCTGGTAGCGGCCGATGCCGTGCTGTTCATGCACCACCGCGTCGCCCGCCTTGATCTCGGCGAGGTCGCGCAGCATGCCTTCCACCGGCGCGCGTTTGGCGGCCTCGCGCGCGGCACGGCGCACGGTTAGGGCATAGAGCTCGGTTTCGGTGACGACGGCGAGCTGCGCCTGCGGCAGCACGAAGCCTTGCTGCAACGGTGCCGCGCCCAGCATCAGGCGCGCGCTGCCGTTCTGGAACTCGGCAAAATCCGCGCATGGCGCGGCCTCGACGCCGTATTCGCGCAGGAAGTCCGCCATCGTCTCGCGCCGCCCGGCGCTGTCGGCGAGCAGCAGCACGCGCCCGCCGTAGCCGTCGAGGAAGGCCTTGAGCTTCTCCAGCGGATCGGCGGCGCGGCGCTCCACCGCGAGCGGCGGCAAAGGGCTGGTGAGTGGCTGGCTCTCGGCGCTCTCTACAGCCTTCGCACCGCCAAGCTCGACGCGCGCGTAGGGCTTGAGCATGCCGAAGAAGGCATCCACCGCGAGGAACAGTTCGCCGGGCGGCAGCAGCGGACGGTCGCGGTCGCCGCGCAGCAACTGGTAGCGCGACTGGGTGTCGCGCCAGAATTGCTGTGCCGCCGCGTCGATTACGCCGTGCAGGCAGACCGTGGTGTTGGGCGGCAGGTAGTCGGCCAGTGTCGCGGTCCCGTCAAAAAAAAGCGGCAGGTAGTATTCTATCCCCGCCGGCGCCATGCCCTGGCTGACATCCTTGTAGAGCCGACTCTTCGAGGGATCGCCCTCGAACTTTTCGCGGAAATTCTGGCGGAAGAGCGTCTGCCCGGCCTCGTCGAGCGGGAACTCGCGCGCCGGCAGCAGGCGGATTTCCTTCACCGGGTAAATGCTGCGCTGGCTGTCCACGTCGAAGGTACGGATCGACTCGATTTCATCGTCGAGCAGGTCGAGGCGGTAGGGCACTGCGCTGCCCATCGGGAACAGGTCGAGCAGGCCGCCGCGCATGCTGTATTCGCCCGGTGCGAATACCTGGGTGACATGGGTGTAGCCGGCCAGGGTCAGTTGGCTGCGCAGCGCGGCGAGGTCGAGTGTGGTTCCCTGGCGCAGGAAGAACGTGTGCGCGGCGAGGTAGGACATCGGCGCCAAGCGGTACAGCGCCGTCGTGACCGGCACCACCAGCACGTCGCAGTTGCGCTGCATGACCTGGTACAGGGTTGCGAGGCGTTCCGACACCAGGTCGTGGTGCGGCGAAAAATTGTCGTAAGGCAGCGTTTCCCAGTCCGGCAGCAGATGCACGCCAAGCTCAGGCGCGAAGTAGCGGATTTCCTCGATCAGGCGCTGCGCGTCCTGTGCGCTGGCCGAAATCACCGCGAGCGGACGCGCGCTGCGGGCGAGTTCGGCGATGGCAAGCGCGTCGCTGGAACCGTGCAGTCCGGGATAGCGCGTGCGCGCGCCGGGGGCGAGAGGTAAGGTCGGCAACATCTGGAAAGGACTCTATTATAAGAGAGAGAGGACGATGGGAGCGAGGGGGGCGACATGTTGTTCCGTAACCGTGACGATGCCGCGCATCAACTGGCGAAGAAACTGGCGCCATTCCGCGGGCAGCGCCCGCTGGTGCTGGCGATCCCGCGCGGGGCGGTGCCGATGGCGAAAATCATTGCCCGCGAGCTGGACGGCGAACTGGATGTGGTGCTGGTGCGCAAGCTGCGTGCGCCCGGTAATCCCGAGTTCGCGCTCGGCGCCATCGACGAGACCGGCTGGACCTATCTGGGCGAACAAGCCTTTGGTTACGGCGGCAACGACGCCTATCTGGAGCAGGAGAAACAGGCGCAACTGGCGGTGATGCGCGAGCGCCGCGCGCAATATACCCCGGTGCGCCCGCCGCACGATCCTGCCGGGCGTGTGGTGATCGTGATCGACGACGGACTGGCCACCGGCTCCACCATGATCGCCGCGCTGCATGCCCTGCGCGCGAAAAACCCGCAACGCCTGGTGTGCGCCGTACCGGTGGCGCCGCCCGAGACGGTGAAAAAGATCATGCCTTATGCCGACGAGGTGGTGTGCCTGGCGATGCCGGACTATTTTTACGCCGTCGGCCAGTTCTACCTGGACTTTCCCCAGGTGAGCGACGAAGAGGTGATAGACGCGCTGCGCTAGCGTGGCGGCAGGGTTGCCTTTGCACTTTGCCGGTTTTGCGTTAAGCTGACACGGTTCTCTGGTTTGTTTGTTGACGGTCATCGATTGGTTGCTAAATTATGGTAATAGTTATCTCCTTTCTAATCGGCGCGGCGATTGCGGCCATCGCCACCGTGGTCGTGCAGAATTCGGCGAGGAACAAGAAACTGGGCGAGGCCAAGGCGGTCGCTGATGTGATTTCCGAATATTTCCAGAAAAGCCGGGTCAACGTCGCCGTAAAGTGCTTGGCCGACCCGGATGGCAAGTTGGTGGTGCTGATCGAGTCCGAGCCGCTGAAGAAATTCCGCCTGTCCTACATCATCGAGCAGACCCTGGCCGACCATGTGCAGAAAACCACCGGCCAGAAAATCGATATCATCTATTGGCGCTTCCCGCTGCAGGACAAGGAGATCGCCGAGGAAATCAAGGCCGTAGTGGCGCCGCCACCCAAGCCTATCATGGAGCACGACTCCTATATCGAGCAGGGCATCGCCCAGGTGCGCGAGGAAACCGTGTACAAGGTGGACGAGATTCCCTGGGAAAATTTCCAGGACGAATTGCAGCGCACCGACAAGCAGTCGTAGTTCACTGGGTTCGCCTGTTGCTGAGGCAGAGAAGAATCTGAGTCTGCTCCTTTTCTGCTTTTCTGTGCGAGGGGGCGCTCAACGCGCACCCCGCTGGGCATCAGATGGAAAGGTGGCGTAGATGATTGGTATCACAATCAAAGCAGATTCACCGGACCATGTTTCTTTTGAGATGGGAGTGGGAGCTTCGGTTGTCAACACTGCAAGTCCGGTAAGTTCTACGTCTATACGCACAAAGATAAAGACGGAACAGTTTTCTATGTTGGAAAGGGCACAGGTGACCGCGCATACTCTCTGGGACGTTCACCAATCCGCCACGAAGCCGATTATTCCGCCCACATGGATTACGATCACTATAATCCGCTCAAGCACGGCTTGGTGATGCGGGTGCGCGATTGGCCTCATTCAACTTTTCACCGCTTGGTCGAAAAGGTGTGTATCCCGTCGATTGGGTCGGAAGGAATGAGGGCGGGTGGCCATGGCGACTGACATCCGACGCAATGCCGTGCGGTTATTGCGCCCTACGGGGCGCTAGCCCAAGTGCCGCCCGAACCACGACGCGGCCGCCTTTGCCGCTTGCTCCAAGGTGCCGGGTTCCTCGAACAGATGGCTGGCGCCGGGGATGATGGTCAGTTCCTTTTCACAGTTCAATAGCGCATAAGCTTCGCGGTTCAGTCCGATCACCATGTTGTCGTAGCCGCCGACAATGAGCAGCGTGGGCGCGCTTACCTTACCCAAAGCGGTTTCCCCGGCGAGATCGGGACGTCCTCCGCGCGACACCACCGCCGACACCCTGTCACCCAGCTGCGCCGCAGCCTGCAACGCCGCGGCGGCGCCGGTGCTGGCGCCGAAGAATCCCAGCTTGAGCGCCTGCGTGCGCGCGTCCGTTTTTGCCCAGGCAGCGGCGGCCAGCAGGCGTTCGGTAAGCAGTTCGATGTCGAAGCGCATTTCATAGTCGCGGTCTTCGGCAGGGGTGAGCAGGTCGAACAGCAGGGTGGCGATGCCAGCCTGGTTCAGTACCCTGGCGACGTAAGTGTTGCGTGGACTCAAGCGGCTGCTGCCGCTGCCGTGGGCAAACAGCACGATGCCGCGCGCGACTTGCGGCAGCGCCAGGTCGCCGGGAAGGTGCGCGTGATCGGCAGGGATATTGACGGTAGTGCTGACGGCAGCAGGGGTCATGCCGGGCTGTGGATCGCGATGGGGATGCGCTGGCGGCCGAACTGGCTGTGGTAGGCGCCAAAGCGCCCGGCGACGGTGGTGCCGCAGGAGGGGCAGCGGCCGTCGGCACCGAGGTGGTACTGCTTGATCTCGTACCAGTCGCGCACGATCAGTTCCTTGCCGCAGCCGGGGCAGTGCGTGGTGTCGCCGGCGCGGTCGTGCACGTTGCCGGTGTAAACATAATGCAGACCGGCTTTTCTGGCGATGTTGCGCGCGCGCGTCAGCGTCGAATGCGGCGTCGGCACGATGTCGGTCATCTTGTAGTCGGGGTGGAAGGCGGAGAAGTGCAGCGGCACGTCCACGCCCAGCTCCCTGCGCACCCACTGGCTCAAGGCGGTGAGCTCCTCGTCGCTGTCGTTCTTGCCGGGGATGAGCAGGGTGGTGATTTCCAGCCAGACGTCGGTTTCGTGCTGCAGATAGGTGAGCGTATCCAGCACCGGCTGTAAATGCGCGCCGCACAGCTTGACGTAGAACTCGTCGGTGAAGCCTTTCAGGTCCACGTTGGCGGCGTCCATCTTGGCGTAGAAGTCGCGCCGCGCCTGCTCGTGCATGTAGCCGGCGGTGACCGCCACGGTTTTGATGCCGTGCGCATGGCAGGCGTCAGCCACATCCATGGCGTACTCGGCGAAGATCACCGGGTCGTTGTAGGTGAACGCCACGCTCATGCAGCCGTTGCGCTGCGCGGCGGTAGCGATGGCCTGCGGACTGGCTTCGTCCATCAGGCGATCCATGTCGCGCGCCTTGCTGATGTCCCAGTTCTGACAGAACTTGCACGCCAGATTGCAGCCGGCGGTGCCGAAAGACAGCACGCTGGAGCCGGGGTAGAAATGATTGAGCGGTTTTTTCTCGATCGGGTCAATGCAAAATCCCGAGGAGCGCCCATAGGTGGTCAGCACCATGGCACCGGCAACGTTTTCGCGCACGAAACAGGCACCGCGCTGGCCTTCGTGCAGCTTGCAGTCGCGCGGGCACAGGTCGCACTGGATGCGGCCGTCGTCGATCGGGTGCCAATATCTGCCCGGATAGTTGCTTGTGTTGCCTGTATTCATGCTGCCTGCCCTGCCAAATCGGATTCTTTCCATTTGGTCACGCTGTAGCGCAACAGTTTCACCCCCGGCGCCCAAAAGTCGCTGGGCAGCCCGGCCTTGCGCTTCAACTGGGCGAGGAATAATTCCGGGTGCGGCAGGCTTTCCCACACTTGCGGCAGGAAGGTGCTGCGCAAGTGCGCAAACTCGAAGATGATGCCATCGACATGCGGGCGCAGTTGCGCCAGCGCGTGCGCTTCGTCGTCAAAGTGGATGGGCGTGGCGTCGGAAAGCAGGGAAATTTCCACTTCGGTGATATCGAGTTCGGACAGGCGCAGCGGCGGAAAACGCGGGTCGCGCAAGGCAGCGGCCACCGCGTTGCCCTTCACGTCTTCCAGCAGCGGCCGCTGCGGTGTGAGCGAGCCGATGCAGCCGCGCAGCCCGCCATGCTGGGTGAGCGTGACGAAACTGGCGCCGGGCTCGGCCAGCCAGGGTGCGCTTTCGTCGGCGACGCGTGGTGCGCCCAGTGCGCCCGCTATCGCGGCACGCGCGATCGGCAGCAAGATTTTTCCCTGTTCAGTAGACATGGGCGCTCTCCCCGACATTTTTCTCGATGAAGGCAAAAGCGGCATAACCGACCACGCGTGCCTTGTCGCCGGCGGTGTCGCCGGAGTTGCGCAGGTCGAGCAGTTTCGGCTTGAGGTGGTGGCGGCGTGCGGCCAGCATCAGCCCGTTCACCGGTGTGCCGCCACAGGCCTGCTCATGAGTGATGTTGCCGTGCAGGTGCAGGATCGCCTGCGCGGTTTGCTCGTCGATGCGCTGCGCCAGCGGGTAGGGCAGGAAGTGGGAGAGGTCCGAGCTTACCACGATCAGCGTTTCCGGCCCGCCCCACAGCGCGTCGATCACCTCGGCCACTTCCTGCGGCGTGGCGTCGCCCACTGCCAGCGGTACCAGGGTGAAATGTTGGAGTACGTTCTGCAGGAAGGGCAGGTGCACTTCCAGCGAGTGTTCCAGGGCATGGGCAGCGTCGTTGACCTGCACCTGCGGCAGCCGGGCGATCTCTGCCATGGCGGCTCGGTCGAGCGGTATCGTGCCCAGCGGGGTGGCAAAACTGTCAACCGAGGGCAGTGCCAGGCCGCGTATCGGCACCCGGTGCACCGGGCCGAGCAGTACCACGCGCGTGATTCTTTCCCTGGCCGGCTTGAGGCGGGCGTAGGCATGCGCCGCCGTCATGCCGGAATACATGTAGCCGGCGTGCGGGGCGATGATGGCCTTGGGAACGGCGTCGGGATTCGTTTCGGTACCGGCCAGCAGCCCGCTGATGGTGTGCGCCAGCGCTTGCGCTGCGGCGGGGTAAAAGGTGCCGGCTACGGCCGGCTGGCGGACCAAATCCATCCATACGCTCCAAATGGAAAACTAAATGGGGGCATCGCGCAAATAGACAAGGCCGTTCCATTATAGTTTCCTTGCCAGGGCTTTGCGCAGTTCCTCCAGTCCCAGCATGGCCAGCGCAAAAGGCAGGATGAACAGCCATACACCAGCCTCGATCGGCGCGGTGCCGATCAGCGCATTGCCCCAGCTCGTGTAATCGATCAGCAGGATCAGGCCCAGTTCCAGCGCGATACCCCAGAAGATCATCCGGTTGTCGAAAAAGGGCAGACTGAACAGGGAAGCCGTGGGGTGGCGGCAAAGAAACACATTGATTACCTGCATGACGATGATGGCGGACAGGCAGGCGCTGGTGGCGGCAAGGTAAAGCGCATCGTGCCCGGCCAGGGGCGTGCCATATTGCCAGCCGCCAGCTTGCAGGACGAAAAAGAACGCCGCCATTGCCGCGATGGCTTCGAGCGGGCCGAGGAACAGGTAGGCCCGCGCCAGCAGCGGCCAGTTGAGCAGGCGCTGGCGGCGCGGGCGCGGCGGCCTGCGCATCACCTGCGGGTCGGGGGCTTCTGCGCCCAGCGCCAGCGCCGGCAGCATGTCGGTGCCAAGATCGACCGCGAGGATCTGCACGATGGTCAGCGGCAACGGAATCCTGAACAGCACGAAGGCAAGGTAGGGCACCAGTTCCGGGATGTTGGAGGTGAGGATGTAGGTGAGGAATTTGCGGATGTTGTCGTACACCGTTCGGCCTTCCTCGACCGCCTGGACGATGGTGGCGAAGTTGTCATCGAGCAGCACGATGTCGGCGGCTTCCTTGGCCACGTCGGTGCCGGCGATGCCCATGGCGATCCCGATATCGGCGCATTTCAGAGCGGGCGCGTCGTTGACGCCGTCGCCGGTGACGGCGACGATTTCGCCCTGCCGTTTCAAGGCCTGCACGATGCGCATTTTCTGCTCGGCGCCGATGCGCGCGAAGAGGACGTCCGGCGTGCCCAGCGCCAGCTGCAACTGGGTGTCCGTCATGTTGCGCAGCATGTCGCCGGTGACGACGTGCGGTTTCTGCGCCAGGCCGATGGTACGCGCGATGGCCTGCGCGGTGCTGGGATGGTCTCCGGTTACCATGATGACGCGGAGGCCGGCGCCGCGGCAGGTGCTGATCGCCTGCGCTACTTCCGGGCGCGGCGGATCGTGCAGGCCGACCAAACCGGCCAGCACCAGGTTTTCTTCGCGGCGCTCGCCCGGCACTTGCACCGGCAGTTCCCGGTAGGCCAGGGCCAGCACGCGCAGGCCTTGTTGCGCCATATTTTCCTGCGCGGCCTGGAGCCGGGCGAGCTGCGTTTCATCGAGCGCCTGCACGCTGCCGTCGTACCAGTGCGATACACACAGCGGCAGGACGGTTTCCGGCGCGCCCTTGCAGTACAGCATGCTGCCGCGAGTCGTGTTGCCGACCACCGACATGCGCTTGCGCTCGGTGTCGAAGGGGATTTCGCCGCTGCGCCGGAAAGCGGCTGCGTCCGTTTTTTCGTGCGGTGTGGCTTCCAGCAGTGCGATCTCCAGCGGGTCTCCCAGCCATTGCCGGTGCCCGTCGAACTCGACGGCGCGCAGGTCGTGGCAGTGGCGCATCACCTCGAACAGCGGCGCGGCATGTTCGCTGGCCGCAAGCGCGGCGGGCGCGGCCAGCGTGCCGGAATGGAACAGCCACTGCACGCTCATGCGGTTTTGTGTCAGGGTGCCGGTCTTGTCGGTGCAGATCACCGTTGCTGCCCCCAGCGTTTCCACCGCCGGCAGGTGACGTACCAGCGCGTTCTTCTTCGCCATGCGCTGGGTGGCGAGGGCCAGCGACATTGTCACTGTGGGCAGCAGCCCTTCCGGTACGTTGGCGACGATGATGCCGATGGCGAATATGAGGTTTTCCCAGAACGAGAGGCCCAGCCATGTGCCGATCAGGAAAAATACTGCACCCAGCGTGCTGGCGAATATTGCCACCAGCCGTGACAGGTGCATGATTTCTCTTTGCAGCGGCGACAGTGGCGCGCGTGCGGTTTGTGTCAGGCGCGCGATGTCGCCGAAGGCGGTGCGCATGCCGGTAGCGAACACCAGCGCTTTGGCTTTGCCGGAAACCAGCGCGGTGCCGGCCAGCAGCACGTTGGGGTTGAGCAGCAGTTCGGCTTCCTGTGTGGCGCGGGTGTCGCGCGCTTTCGGCAATGATTCGCCGCTGACGGTGGCGGTGTTGACGCGCACGCCCTCGGCCTCGATCAGGCGGCAGTCGGCCGGTATGTTGTCGCCGGCGGCGAGCAGCACCACGTCGCCCGGCACCAGTTCCGCCGCCGTTACCTGCACCGCTTTGCCGTCGCGCAGCGCGGTGGCGGTATTCGGCAGCAGGCTGCGTAAGGCGGAGAGCGCTTTTTCCGCGCGGTATTCCTGCCAGAATGAAAACGCGCCGTTGATCATGATCACGCCGACAATGGCGGCGCCCAGCGTCGCCATGCCTTGGCCGGGGTCGTTCCATTCGGCGAAAAAAGCCAGGCCGGCGGCGAGCCAGAGGATCAGCGCGAAAAAATGGGTGAATTCGCGCAACAGCCGCCGCGCCAGCTTTTCCCCGCCGATCTGCTCGACCTGGTTGGGGCCGAATTCGGCAAGACGGCGCTGCGCTTCGTTTTGCGCCAACCCCCCGGGGCCACTTTTCAGGCTGGCGCAGAGTTGTTCCAGGGTCAGCTTGTGCACGCTTTAGCCTAGCACATACGGTACACTAGCAACATGAGCCCTGGCCGCATGCGTGCCGTGTCCGGCGACATCACGACGTTCACGGTGGACGCCATCGTCAACGCCGCCAACTCGTCGCTGCTGGGCGGCGGCGGGGTGGACGGGGCCATCCATCGCGCTGCCGGGCCACAGTTGCTCGCCGAGTGCAGGACGCTGGGTGGTTGTCCCACTGGCGAGGCGCGCATCACGCGCGGCTATCAATTGCCGGCGCGCTACGTGATCCACACGGTGGGGCCGGTGTGGCAAGGCGGCACGCACGGCGAGGCGGAACTGCTCGCCTCCTGCTACCGCAACAGCCTCACGCTGGCGCTGCGGCAGGGCGTGCGCAGCGTCGCCTTCCCGGCGATCAGCTGCGGCGTATACGGTTATCCCATCGCGCAGGCCGCCGCCATCGCGGTACGCGAGGTGGGCGGTTTTCTCGATGCGCATGCCGAAATAGAACAGGTGATATTTTGTTGCTGGAACGATGAGGTGTTGTGCGCTTACCAGGCGGCGTTGAAACAAGCATGAGCAAATATTTCGCATTGATCCCCGCCGCGGGCAGCGGCAGCCGCATGGGCGGCGAATTGCCCAAGCAGTACCTGCCGCTGGCCGGCAAACCCATGCTCTACCACGCGCTGAAAACGCTGGTGCGGCATGCCGCCATCGCCAGGGTTTACGTGGTGCTGGCGCCGGACGACACGATCTTTGCGCAACACGACTGGCGCGAATTGTTTGGATTCGGCGGTAAATTACAGCCGCTATACTGCGGCGGCACGCAGCGCGCGGCCAGCGTACTGAACGGCCTGCGCGCGGCGCGGGGCGAAATCGGCGATGACGACTGGGTGATGGTGCACGATGCGGCGCGGCCTGGGCTGACGCAGGAGTTGCTGGACCGGCTGATTGCCGAGGTGGGCGACGACGCGGCAGGCGGGCTGCTGGCGCTGCCGGTGGCGGATACGTTGAAGCGCGGCGACGCCGGTGCGCGCGTGGTGCGCACCGAGGCGCGCGACGAGTTGTGGGGCGCGCAGACCCCGCAGATGTTCCGCTATGCGCTGCTGGTGCGCGCGCTTGCCGCAACCGACCCCGCCGTGGCCACCGACGAGGCGCGCGCGGTGGAAGGGCTCGGGCTGCATCCCAAGCTGGTGCGCGGCGACAGCCGCAATTTGAAAGTCACTTATCCGCAGGACATGCAACTGGCGGAATCGATATTGAACGGAGGGCAAGGCATGCGCATAGGGCAGGGCTACGACGTGCACGCGCTGGCGGCAGGGCGCAAGCTCATCATCGGCGGCGTGGAGGTCGCCCACGACCAGGGGCTGCTCGGCCATTCCGATGCCGACGTGCTGCTGCATGCAGTCACCGATGCGCTGCTCGGCGCGGCGGCGCTGGGCGACATCGGCCGCCATTTCCCCGACACCGACCCGCGCTACAAAGGGGCCGACAGCCGCGTGCTGCTGCGCGAGGCCGCCAGGCTGGTGGCGCAGGCCGGTTTCCGCGTCGTCAATGTCGACGCCACCATCATCGCGCAGCAGCCGAAAATGGCGCCCCACATCCCGGCCATGGTCGCCAATATCGCCGCCGACCTTGGTGTGGCGGCGGGCGACGTCAACGTCAAGGCCAAGACCAACGAGAAGCTGGGGCACCTCGGCCGCGAGGAGGGCATCGCCGCGCATGCCGTTGCCGCGCTGCTGCGGAGTTGATGCCGAATTGAAGAAGCCGGAAACTGCGCGCGTATTTTTCGCGCTGTGGCCGGACGAGCCGGCGCGCAAGATGCTGGCGCAGTGGACGCGGCTGCTGCATGAGCGCTGCGGCGGCAGGAAGACCCGTCCCGACACCATCCACCTGACCCTGGTTTTCCTGGGCGACGTGCCGCTGGCGCGCATCGAGGAGATCAAGCGCATGGCTGATGAGGTGAGTGTTGCGGAATTTGACTGGACGCTCGACCTGGCGCGCTGCTGGCGCCACAACAAGATCGTCTGGGCGGGGAGCAGCAATGTGCCGGCAGAATTGAGCGAGCTGGTGGGGCAACTCGAAACGCGCCTGCGGGGTGCGGGTTTTGCCCTCGAACTGCGCCCCTACGTGCCGCACGTCACCCTGCTGCGCCATGCCCGTTGTGATGCGGAATTGCCCGCGCTGCCGCCCGTCGCCTGGCCGGCGCAGGAGTTCGTGCTGGCGCAGTCGGTGCTGAAGGAAAGCGGCTCCGAATACGCGGTGATCGGGCGCTGGCCGTTGCAGCCGCAGTAGCTCAGGAAATTTCTGCGGATTAACGCCAGCCATTACCGGCGCATTTGTAGTAAGCGAAGCGAACGAAAAATGCATCCGAGTTTACGGACTTGTTAGTTTTCTGATGCTCCCACCTTAACTTATTACCCCTTTTTGTGATAATTCATCAACAAAGCAAGAAAGGCTATCGATGTAATTCTCGCAGAGAACATGTAGATCTTGTTCTCCATTATATTCCACGGTTTGATAAAGTGATTTTCCTGACGTAGCTGCACCAGCTAAATCAGCAAGCCCATCATTTCTTAGTTGCTCAATAAGCTCGGCGGTAACAGTAACTGGCTTGGAAATATGGTTTTTAATATTTGGCTCTACGAGATTATCGTCTGGATGCTTTCTCGTTTCATCTTCCGTTTTGAAAAGCCGGCTCTTTAAAGAAACAACAGTATGCACACCTACCACCATTTCGTGTATATCTGTATCTCTAAGGTCACGAAATACACCGATGATTGTGTTTCTCCCAACAGCAGTCTCATAGGCGGAAAGTTCACCGCGTTCTTTGCATTCCTTGTATGCGTATTGAAGGACGGAACGTGTAAGTGCGAGAAATGAACTTACATTAACTTGTAATGGATGTGCTCCCGTTGCTGGATCAATGCCATTATTCACGAATATCTTTCCGCGATATCGTTGTATCTGGTTTAAGGCGTATTTTGCTTGCGCCAGTTTTTTCTCAACTTGTTCTTTGCTTCGGTACATTTTGTTTGCGCGATTGGCTATGACTGAGTCACCACTCCAGAGAGCTAGCATAATTTAAACGGCAAGAACTTTACCCCCGCCCGCCGCCTAAATCAATCCAATGCCCGAATTTTCGCGGATGGAACCGGCTGTTGCCGTCGTTCAGCGCAGGCTGATCACCGGCCAGCCTTTTTGTTCAGCGTGCGCTTTCAGGGTGGGGTCGGGATCGACCGCCACGGGGTTGGATACCAGGTTGAGCAGCGGCAGGTCGTTGAGCGAATCGCTGTAGAACCAGCTTTGCTCGAAGGCGGCGAGCGACTGCCCGTGACCGGCCAGCCATTGGTTGAGGCGCGCGATCTTGCCTTCACGGAACGACGGCGTGCCGTGCACCTTGCCGGTGTATTCCCCGTTGGCCTGTTCCGGCTCGGTGGCAATGAGGTTTTCCACGCCGAACTCGCGCGCCACCGGGCCGGTGACGAAGCTGTTGGTGGCGGTGATGATCACGCGCAGGTCGGCGGCGTGGCTGGCGAGCAGCGCGCGCGCTTTCGGCAACATCATCGGGCGCAGCTTGTGCTGCATGAATTCTGCATGCCAGGCATCGAGCACGCGGCGCGGGTGGCGCGACAGCGGCTTCAACTGGAAGTCGAGGAACTCGACGATGTCGAGGGTGCCGGCCTTGTAGTGCTCGTAGAATTCCGCGTTGCGCGCTTCGTACACCTCGCGGTCGAGCACGCCTTTTTCGATCAGGAACTGCGCCCATTCGAAATCGCTGTCCCCGGCGAGCAGGGTGTTGTCGAGGTCGAACAGGGCGAGTTTCATGGGTGGGGTACGTTTAGTGTTTCTCGAGCAGTTGTTCGCGGCTGATGATCAGCACGCAGTCATCGCCGCCGCTGGTTTCCGGCCAGGTGAAGTCCAGGTCGGGGAACGCCTGCTCGACGCGCTCGCGCGCATGGCCGGTTTCCAGCACCAGCAGCCCGCCCGGGTTGAGGTGGGCGGGTGCTTCGCGCAGGATGACGCGGATCGCATCCAGGCCATCCTTGCCGGCGGCGAGCGCCAGTTCCGG
Source organism: Pseudomonadota bacterium (assembly GCA_040756015.1). Lineage (GTDB taxonomy): Bacteria > Pseudomonadota > Gammaproteobacteria > Burkholderiales > JBFMAC01 > JBFMAC01. The sequence goes on along the minus strand of JBFMAC010000014.1, from coordinate 21,867 downwards.
CTCGTGGCGGTATTCTTGCGGCAGCGCACGCATCGATTCGGCGGTGACGTAAGGGGGGTTGCTGATGATGAGGTCGTAGCAGCGGCCTTGCAGCGCCGCATAAAGGTCGGAGCGGATCAGGCGCACGTCATCTTCCATGCCGTAATCGGCGACGTTGCGCGCCGCCACTTCCAGCGCGTCCTCGGAAATATCCGCGGCATCCACGTGGGCCTGCGGAAAGGCGTGCGCGGCCAGCAGCGCCAGACAGCCGGAGCCGGTGCACAGGTCGAGCGCGTCGCGCACCGCTTCCGCGTCGGCCAGCCACGGCGCAAGCTGCTCGTGCAACAGCTCGGCGATGAAGGAGCGCGGCACGATCACGCGCTCGTCGACATAAAACCTGAATTTCCCCAGCCACGCCTCATGGGTGAGATAGGCGGCGGGCACGCGCTGCACGGTGCGCCGTTCCAGTAACGACAGCACTTCTTCCACTTCCGCGGGGAGCAGGCGCGCGTCGAGAAAGGGATCCAGCGTGTCGAGCGGCAGGTGCAGCGTGTGCAGGATCAGGTAGGCGGCCTCGTCGTAGGCGTTGCTGCTGCCGTGGCCAAAGCTGAGGCCGGCCGCGTTGAAGCGGCTGACTGCGAAGCGCAGCAGGTCGCGCACGGTGCGCAGGTGTGGTTTTGCCTCGGTGAACATTATTGCATTACTTCGCTGCTTCGTTATTTGACCAGCAGGTTGACCAGTATCTGGCGATAAATGCGGCTCAGCGCTTCGATGTCGTCCACCGCGACGCATTCGTTGAGCTTGTGGATGCTGGCATTGAGCGGGCCGAGTTCGACCACCTGGGGGCAGATGTCGGCGATGAAGCGCCCGTCCGAGGTGCCACCGGTGGTGGCCGGCTTGGTTTCGATCTTGGCCACCGACCAGATGGCGTGACTGATCGCGGAAAGCAGGCTGCCGCGCGGCGTCAGGTAGGGCTTGGCCGACAGCGTCCAGTCCAGGGTGTAGTTGAAGTGATGGCGGTCGAGGATGGCGTGGGTGCGGTTTTGCAGCGACTCCACCGTGCTGGCGGTGGCGAAGCGGAAGTTGAACAGGATTTCGACTTCCCCGGGTATCACATTGGTGGCGCCGGTGCCGCCGTGGATGTTGGAAATCTGGAACGTGGTGGGCGGGAAATGCTGGTTGCCTTCGTCCCATACCGTCGTGGCGAGTTCGGTGATCGCCGGCGCCACCAGGTGCACCGGGTTCTGCGCCAGGTGCGGGTAGGCGACGTGGCCCTGCACGCCTTTCACGATCAGCGTGCCGGAGAGCGAGCCGCGCCGTCCATTCTTGATGACGTCGCCGAGCGTCTCTTCCGAGGTCGGTTCGCCGACGATGCAATAGTCGAGCAATTCGCCGCGCGCTTGCAGCGTCTCCACCACCTTCACCGTGCCGTCGACGGCGGGGCCTTCCTCGTCGGAGGTGATGAGCAGCGCGATCGAGCCGGCGTGCTTTGGGTGCTCCGCGACGAAGCTTTCGATGGCGGTGACGAAGGCTGCCAGCGAGGCTTTCATGTCCGCCGCGCCGCGCCCGTAGAGCAGGCCGTTGCGCACGTCGGGAACAAAGGGGTCGCTGTCCCACTTTCCCAGCGGACCAGTGGGCACCACGTCGGTATGCCCGGCAAAACACACCAGCGGCGCGGCCTTGCCGCGGCGCGCCCAGAGGTTGTCGACCTTGCCGAAGCGCATGGTCTCGCAATGGAAGCCGAGCGGCTTCAGACGCTCCGCAAGGATGTGCTGGCAGCCGGCGTCGTCGGGGGTGAGCGAACGGCAGGCGATCAGTTGTTTGGTGAGTTCTAGGGTAGGGTGGGTCATGTTTATTTCTTGGCTTTGAACAGTTGTGTGTAAACGGCCTCATCGTAGCCGATGCAGCGCAGCTTGCCATCCAGCTCCAGCAGCGGCCGCTTGATCACCGTGGGTTTTTCCAGCATCAGCGCGAGCGCCGCAGCCTGGTTGGTTAACGCCGCCTTTACGGCATCATCCAGATTGCGCCAGGTGATGCCTTGGCGGTTGAGCAGCATCTCCCAGCCGCCCTGCCTGATCCAGCCCTGCAGCAGGGGGCGCAGCGCGGGTTCTTTCTTGAGGTCGTGGAATTCATAGGCGACGCGGTGATTTTCCAGCCAGGCGCGCGCTTTCTTGACCGTGTCGCAGTTGGGGATGCCGAATAGCTTCAAGCCTTACTCCGCATCCTTGTCCAGCGTGATGGTGAAATCCTTGAGGTCTCCCATCTTGGTGAACTTGCCGGAAATGGTGTTCATTTGCGCGGAGTCGGGGCTGCTCTTGGCATTGTTGATGATCCACGACAAATTGGTCGGCGAATCGGAGTTGGCCATGGCCTCGTCCAGGGTGATCTGGCCGGTATTGTAGAGCTTGAACAGGGCCTGCTCGAAAGTTTGCGAATCGGGGGCCAGGCTTTGCTCCATGGCATCCTTGATTTCGTCGATCTTGCCGTCCTTGATCAGTTCGGCAATGTGCTTGGTGTTGAGCAGCACTTCCACCGCCGGCAGCAGCTTGCCGTCCACGCCGCGCACCAGTCGCTGCGAGATCACGCAGCGCAGGCAGACGGACATGTCGAGCAGCAGGCTGGCGCGGTGCTCAAGCGGGAAGAAATTGATGATGCGGTTGAGCACGTGGTAAGAGTTGTTGGCGTGCATGGTGGACAGGCACAGGTGGCCGGTCTGGGCATAGATCAGCGCGTGTTGGAGGGTTTCCTTGTCGCGGATTTCACCGATCACCATCACGTCCGGCGCTTCGCGCATGGCGTTGACCAAGGCGTTGCTGTAGGACTTGGTGTCCATGCCGACTTCGCGCTGGTTGACGATGCTTTTCTCGTGTTTGAAGATAAACTCGATTGGGTCTTCGATGGTGAGGATGTGGCCGGTGCGGTTCAGGTTGCGGTGCTCGATCATCGCCGCCAGCGTGGTGGACTTGCCGGAGCCGGTGGAACCGACCACCAGCACCAGGCCACGCTTTTCCATGATCAGCTCTTTCAGCATGGACGGGAGCTTGAGTTCCTCCACGGTGGGGATGTCCTGGCTCAAATGACGGATCACCATGGCCATGTCGTTGCGCTGGCGGAAGATGTTGACGCGGAAGCTGCCCACCTCTGGCTCGAAGAAAGAAAAGTTCATTTCCAGGTTGGTGTTGAATTCCTTCACGCGCGGCTCGCCCATCACTTCATAGGCGATGCGCTCCATGTTTTGCGGGTCCATGATCTGGTTGTTCACCGGCATGCAGACGCCATTGATTTTGATGTTGATCGGTGCGCCCACCGAGAAAAACAGGTCAGAGGCGCGCTTTTCCGCCATCAGCTTGAGCAGGGGAGAAATGATCATGGAGTGAACCCCCGAAGGTTAGATGCCCCGTAACAGCTCGTTGATGCCAACCTTTGCCCTGGTCTTGGCATCTACCTGCTTGACGATCACCGCGCAGTACAGGCTGTACTTGCCGTCGGCGGAGGGGAGGTTGCCGCTCACCACCACTGATCCGGCCGGGACGCGCCCGTACAGCACCTCACCGGTTTCGCGGTTGTAGATCTTGGTGCTCTGGCCGATGTATACACCCATGGAAATCACCGCGCCTTCCTCGACGATGACGCCTTCGACGATTTCCGAGCGCGCGCCGATGAAGCAGTTGTCCTCGATGATGGTCGGGTTGGCCTGTACCGGCTCCAGCACGCCGCCGATGCCAACGCCGCCGGAGAGGTGTACGTTCTTGCCGATCTGCGCGCAGGAGCCCACCGTGGCCCAGGTGTCGACCATGGTGCCTTCGTCGACGTAGCCGCCGATGTTGACATAGGACGGCATCAGCACCACGTTCTTGGCAATGAACGAGCCTTTGCGTGCGGCCGCTGGCGGCACCACGCGGAAGCCGCCGTCGCGGAATTCCTTGGAGTTGTAGTCGGAAAACTTGGATGGCACCTTGTCGTAGTAGTTGGTGAAGCCACCCTTGATGAAAAAGTTGTCCTCCATGCGGAAGGACAGTAGCACCGCCTTCTTTATCCACTGGTGGGTAACCCATTGGCCGTCGATTTTTTCGGCGACGCGTAGTTTGCCCTGGTCGAGCTGGTCGATGACCTGGTTGACCGCTTCCTTCAGTTTGGCGTCCACGCTGCGCGGGGTGATCTCGGCGCGGCGTTCGAAGGCTTGTTCGATGGTGGTTTGCAGTTCGGTCATGGAATTTCCTGTGTGTCGTTATTTGCCAAAGTGAAAGTTTAATTTACCGCAGAGGTTTATGAACCGGAATGGCTGCCTCTGCGTTCTTGGCGTCCTCCGCGGTTAATGTTTTGGCGGTTAAAGTCCCTTTATAAATTCGTTGATGCGCTGGGCCGCTTCCACGCACTCGGCGAGCGGCGCAACCAGCGCCACGCGTACGCGATTGTGCCCGGGGTTGGTGCCATGCGCTTCGCGCGCCAGGTAGCTGCCGGGCAGAACCGTGACATTATACTGGCGGTACAGCTCGCGCGCGAAATCGGTGTCGGCGATGGGTGTTTCCAGCCACAGATAAAACGCTGCTTCCGGCATGGTCACCGGCAGTTCGAGCATACCGGTGACGGCAGCGAACTTTTCCCGGTATAAGGCGCGGTTTTCCACAACGTGCGCTTCATCGCGCCAGGCGGCGGTGCTGGCCGCTTGCACCGCCGGGTTCATGGCGCAACCGTGGTAGGTGCGGTAGAGCAGGAATTTTTCCAGGATGGCTTCGTCACCGGCGATGAAGCCGGAGCGCAGCCCCGGCACATTGGAACGCTTGGACAGGCTGGAAAACACCACCAGGCGGGGGTAGCCGCTACGGCCGAGCTGATGCGCCGCCTGCAACGCACCCAGCGGCGGGCACGCCTCGTCGAAATAAATTTCCGAATAGCACTCGTCGGAAGCGATGATGAAGCCGTGCCGGTCGGATAGATCGAACAGACGCTCCCATTCGGCGAGCGTCATCACGTTGCCGGCCGGGTTGCCGGGCGAGCAGACGTAGATCAACTGCGTGCGTTGCCAGACCGCCTCCGGCAGTTGCGCGTAGTCCATCGCGAAATTGCGCTCCTCGCTAAGGTTGAGGAAATGCGGCGTGGCGCCGGCCAGGAGCGCTGCGCCTTCATAGATCTGGTAGAACGGGTTGGGCGACACCACCACCGGATCGGCGCGGGTAGAATCCACCACCGCCTGGGCAAAAGCGAACAGCGCTTCACGGCTGCCGTTGACCGGGATCGTTCCACGCTGCGCGCTGATTTCAGGGATGTCGTAGCGCTGTTTCAGCCAGTCCGCGATCGCCTCGCGCAGCGCCAGGCTGCCCATGGTTGTGGGATAATGCGCCAGCCCGTCGAGGTGCCCGGTCAATGCGTTGCGGATGAATGCCGGCGTGGCATGCTTGGGTTCGCCAATGGAAAGGTTGATCGGCGCATGGGCCGGATCGGGGGCGAGGCCCTGAAACAAGGCAGCGAGTTTCTGGAACGGATAGGGCTGCAGGCGGGCGAGGTTGGGGTTCACGGCTTGGGGCTTCTTGGGGCTCTTTACAGCCAACAATAATCAGGGTGCAGATTATAAAGGTGCAGCGCAGCGCTTCCAAACAAAATCATGTCTGGGCGATCCCGGCGCTGTTTGCCGGTGCCACGTTCTGGGGACTGGTCTGGTACCCCTATCGGGTGCTCGAAGATGTCGGCGTCAGCGGCGAAGTCTCGACGTTGCTGACTTATGTGGTGGCGCTCCTGATTGGCGTCGTTGCCTTTCGCACCAATCTGCGCGAGGCTGGCGCATCCTGGCGCGTGCTGCTGGGGATAGCCCTGAGCGCGGGCTGGACCAACCTTGCGTATGTGCTGGCCATCATCAACGGCGAAGTGGTACGGGTGCTGCTGCTGTTTTATCTGTCGCCGCTGTGGACGCTGATTTTCGCGCGCGTGCTGCTGGCCGAGCACATGCACCGTACCGGCTACCTGGTGATCGCACTGTCCCTGGCCGGCGCCTTCACGATGTTGTGGCTGCCCGACAACCCGTTACCGTTGCCACAGACTGTCGCAGAATGGCTGGGGCTTTCCGGTGGGCTGACTTTCGCGCTCTCCAACGTGCTGGTGCGCAAGGCCAGCGCGACCAGCGTGCAGATGAAGGCGCTGGCGGTGTGGGGGGGCGTGACCCTGGTGACGCTGCCTTATTGCTTGCTTGATTTGCCTGCCAGCCTGGCCGCCATCGATGCGGCATCGTGGTGGACGATCGCGGCGGTGGGCGCGTTGCTGTTCCTGTTCAGCGTCATCGTCCAATACGGCGTCAGCCATACGCCGGCCAATCGTGCCATCGTCATCTTCCTGTCAGAACTGGTGGTAGCGGCGCTGGCGGCGTACTGGTTGGCGGGTGAAACAATGACCCTGCGCGAGTGGCTGGGCGGTGCGATGATCGTGTCGGCCAGCCTCTATTCCAGCCGCGTGGCGCATTGAATCGCAGACAGCGTGGTGTTCCCACTACGATCTTAGCCGCGCCTGGCTTGCAGTGCGCGGCGATGATAGCGAAACACGGTGCGCGTCAGGTGCTCCTGCACCGATTCGCCCAGATCATGGAATTCGGCGTGCAGGCGCCATTGCCCGCCTTCTTTGTGGGCAGAACGGATGTGCGCCGGCAGCGTGAGCGGCTGCGGCAGTTGCGGGCTGAGCCACAGACTGAGCAGTATGGATGGCGTTGCGCCGGGATCGCTTTTGCTGAGCCATTCCGCAGCATTGGCGGAAAGCGTGAGCGGTTGCGCCAGCGGCAGGGCGGCGCTGACGTCGAGCAGCTTGCCGAGCAGCGCCAGGGCGAGGTCCACCTTGGCTTCGAGCCTCGTCGCCGGGGCGGCATCGTCGGCAGGAGCTGGCGTATCCAGGAAGGCATGGGTGTGCAGCAGCGCGGCGTTGACCTGCATGAGGCGCTCAAGTTGCGGCGGCGACAATTCTCCAGCCGCCTGCCACTGCATGGGGAGGTGTAATTGGCAGGCGACGCCGTCCGGATGGTTCGTGCCCATGCCGCGAACAGTAGCAAATTTTGGCCATGACGGGCAAGAAAAAGCGCGTCGATGCTATGATAACGACTTTTCCATCACGACGGCAGATTCCCCACAGGAAGAGGCATGGCTAACGAATTTACCCCCGCGATCATTGTGCACTTCATGATCGCGACCCTCGCCCTGGCCATGGGCATACTGATTTTCGCCAATCACAAGGGCACGCCCGGTCACAAGTTGATGGGCAAGCTATGGGTGGCAATGATCATGGCGGTGGCGCTCAGTTCGTTTTTCATTCATACGCTCAATCGCAGCGAGCAGTTCTGGGGCTTGAGCTGGATGCACCTGTTCAGTGTGTACACCCTGAGCCAGATCGGCCTCGCGATCTGGCACATCCGCCACGGCAGGGGGCGTCAGCATGGGCGGGCGATGAAGCGCGCCTATATCACCGGGCTGGCGATCTCGATCTTTTTCACGTTTTTGCCCAGCGGGCTGCTGCACAAGCTGGTATTCGGTTTCGATTGATCCTGTATCAATCGATCGCTGAGTGCCGCTCCCGCCGGGCCAGCCGCGCCGCGCCGTAAGCGGCGTCGGTGTGTTCCGCAACTGCAACCGGCAAGCGCAAATGGCGCATGCGGATCACCTGCCAAGTCTGGTTTTTCGCGCCGCCGCCCGCGCTGAGCACGCGCCGGGCCGGCGTGGCGCCGAGTTCGCGCAGCAAGGCATAGCCACGTGCCTCGATACGCGCCATGCCTTCCAGCAGGCCGTGCAGAAACAACGCATCCGACGGCGGGCGCGGTTCCAGACGCGGCGCGAGATTGGGATCGTTGACCGGGAAGCGCTCGCCGCGCGAGGGGAGGGGATAGTAATCCAGCCCGCTGCCTTCTTTCGGGGTGATTTCGGCGCTCAGGCGAGCTAGATCGCCGTCGTTGAAAAATTGCCGCAGCACTGTGCCGCCGCTGTTCGATGCGCCCCCGACCAGCCAGCAATCGCCAAGACGGTGGCTGTAAATACCGTATTCCGCATTATCTATGCTGTTGCGGCTCAGCAATTTCAACACCATGGTGGAGCCCAGCGAGGTGACCGCGTCACCCGGCTCGTGTGCGCCGCTGGCGATGAAGGCGGCGATGCTGTCGGTGGTACCGGCGTGGATGCGGCAGTGCTCATTCACCCCTAGGTATTTTGCCATGGTGTGTGCGATGGTGCCGATTTCCTCGCCCGGCACCATCACTTTTGGCAGCAGGTGAGCGAAGTCGAGTTGCAGCAGCCAGCGCGGGTAAGCGAGCGCAGCGGGGTCGTAGCCCAGCTTGAGGGCGTTGTGGTAGTCGCTGATGCCGGTGCGTGCACTGAGCAGCGAGGTCAGCCAGTCGGCCTGGTGCAGGAAATATTCTGCGCGGGCATAGGCAACTTTTTCTCCGCTCAGCCATAGCAGCTTGGCCAGGCTGGAAGTGGCGCTTGTCACCACATGCTGCGGCGGTGCGATGCCGCGCAATTGTTCGGCCTGGGATTGCGCGCGCGTGTCGTGGTAGAGCAACGGCGGCGACAGCGGACGGTTTTCCCGGTCGCACAACACGACCGTGGCGGAAGTGGCGTCGATCAGGATGGCACGCAAGCCAAGGCGCAGCACGGCCGGCAGGCTCGCCACCAGCTCGCACAAGGCCTCGCGCCAGCTTGCGCAGGAGTGGATGTCGTAAGGAGTGTTGGCTGTCGCCAGTGTTTGGCCGTTGTCGTCGACGACTGCGGCACGTGCGCCCGAGGTGCCGAAGTCCAGGCCGAGGTACATTACTATTTGGCGCGCAGCAGGCGTTGCTTCTCGCGCTGCCACTCGCGCTCTTTTTCCGCTTCGCGCTTATCGTGCTGTTTCTTGCCCTTGGCCAGGCCGATTTCGAGCTTGATGCGCCCGCGCGTGTAGTGCAGGTCGAGTGGCACCAGCGTGTAGCCGGCGCGTTCGACCTTGCCCACCAGCTTACTGATTTCTGCGGCGTGCAGCAGCAGCTTGCGCGTGCGCGTGGGGTCGGGATGGACATGGGTGGAAGCGGTGGGCAGCGGGCTGATGTGGCTGCCGATCAGGAACACTTCGCCGTCGTGCAGCACCACATAAGCTTCCTTGAGCTGCACCCGCCCGGCGCGGATGGACTTGACTTCCCACCCTTCCAGGGCGATGCCGGCTTCATACTTTTCCTCGATGAAGTAGTCGTGAAAGGCTTTTTTGTTTTGTGCGATGCTCATGGGTGCGTTTTGTCGGTAACTCGTGTATTTTACCGCATTTGGCGCCGCGCCTTTGCGGCGTAGGCAAGGGAAGATCGCGGTGCTGGTGGAAAAATCGGTGCTGGTCGGCTATTCGGCGCAGCAGATGTTCGACCTCGTGGATAACGTCGAGAGGTATCCTGAATTTTTGCCGTGGTGCGGCGGTGCCAGTGTGGATCATCATGGCGAAGGCGTGTCGCATGCCACTGTCCACATCGCCTACCATCACGTGAAGCAGAGCTTGACCACGCGCAACACGGTAACGCCGCCGCACCGGATTGCCATGGAATTGCACGATGGTCCATTCAGCCATCTCGACGGTTGCTGGGTTTTCACTGCGCTGGGCGATAATGCATGCAAGGTGGAATTTCGCCTGCGTTATGAATTTTCCAGCAAGCTGCTGGAGAAACTGCTCGGCCCCGTATTCCAGCATGTCACCAACAGTTTTGTCGACGCCTTCGTCAGGCGTGCGGAGAAGATTTATCCATGAATTTACCCACGAGCGAAATGATCACCGTAGAAATCATCTACGCGCTGCCGCATGAGCAGAGCATGCTCGTGATCCAGGCCAAGGCTGGTACGACGGTCGCGCAGGCGATCGAGCTATCCGGCATGCTCGCCAGACATCCGGAAATAGATATGAAAAAAAACAAGGTGGGCATTTTCGGCAAGCTCACCAAGCTGGACGCGGTGTTGCGCGACAAGGATCGCGTCGAAATCTACCGACCTCTGATCGCTGATCCCAAGGAAGTGCGCCGCAAGCGCGCGGAGGAGGGAAAGGCGATGAAGAAGGGCGGGGGGGACCTGTAGTGTAGGCAGACAGTCCAGGTCAGGCCTGGACTGTTGCAGCTATAGTTCATTTGCACCAGGAGTCGACAGCTTTTTGCGTCTGCTTGATCGCTTCTTGGCGGGCGCTGTCGTCAAGGAACACCTGTTCGCCCTGTTCGTTGAAGCGTGTCATGCGCGCACCGCCGCGTAGCGCATTCAACTGTTGAGTTGCCTGGGCGCAATTTGCGGCGCCTTCTCTGGCGGCGGTTTCTTCCTGTTGCTGTTTGGTTGCGGTCTCTTCCTGTTCGACCCGCCGTTTGCGGAACTCCATTTCCTGTTCGGCGGTGGATTTTCCGGGGAGGGTGCCGTCGGTGGTGGCCCGATCGGGAATCTTCAATATCTGCCCCTTGATTTCCTTGGGCGGGGGCTGATCGGTGTAGTGGACATTGCCGTCGACATCCACCCATTTGTGAATTTGTGCCGCAGCCGTAACGGAAAACAGTACGGTGCAAGCAAACATGACGTAGCGTTTCATGGCTTATTCCTCACGTGTTATTGGCAAACTACCGACTTCGCGTTTGGCAGTCAATGGTAAAATGTCGACGGAATGGTTGAAAGGACGGATGCATGACAGCAAAAGTTATCGATGGCAAAGCCGTTGCTGAACAGGTTAGGGGCGAATGCCGCTTGAAGGTGGAGAAACTCAAGCAGCGCGGCATAGTGCCTGGGTTGGCGGTGATCATCGTCGGCGACGACCCCGCTTCCAGGGTTTACGTGCGCAACAAGGCCAAAGCGTGCGGCGAGGTCGGCATGTATTCGGAAGTGCATGAGTTGCCGGGCGATAGCAGTCAGGCTAGCGTGGTGGAGCTGATCGAACGGCTGAACGCCGATCCGGCGATACACGGCATTCTGGTTCAGTTGCCGCTACCCAAGCATCTGGACTCGCGGCGTGTGCTGGAGACCATTGCGGTGGGCAAGGACGTGGACGGTTTTCATGCTGCCAATGTGGGCAAACTGGTGCTGGGTGAGCCGTTATTTTTGCCGTGCACTCCGTATGGGGTGATGCGCCTGCTCGAGCATGAAAACATTTCCGTGTGGGGCAAGAACGCGGTGGTGGTCGGTGCCAGCAACATCGTGGGCAAGCCGATGGCGATGTTGCTCCTGCAGAAGGGGGCGACGGTGACGATATGCAACTCTAAAACGCAGGATCTGGCGCTGCATACCATCCTCGCGGATATCCTGGTGGTGGCAGTGGGGCGGGCACACATGGTTACCGCGCCCATGGTGAAGAAGGGCGGGGTGGTGATCGACGTTGGCATGAATCGGCTGGCCGACGGCAATCTAGCCGGGGACGTGGATTTTGAAGGGGCAAGGGAGCGTGCTGCTTACATTACGCCGGTGCCGGGCGGGGTCGGGCCGATGACGGTCACCATGTTGGTATGCAATACCATAGAAGCCGCCGAGCGCGGCTGTGCGGCTTGATGCAGCTGTTCCGATGGTTTTCGGAGAGTAGCCGACACAAATTAAGTTGCTCTTAAGGAAGCGGTTCTACCATTTGCCTGCGTTAAATAATACAAAGAGAATGGCAGATGGTTGGACTCCGTGGCAGTGATAAGGTCGAGAAATACCTGAAAAAGGCCTTGCGTGAACGTGAATCAGGCAACTGGGCGGAAGCCCAGGAATTCTGCAAGAAGGTCATCAAGCTGGAACCTGGCCATCCCCAGGCCAATCATTTCCTCGGGGAGTCCTACAGCCGGCTGCACGATTATGGGAAGGCGCTCAAGCATCTCCAGTTGGCGCAGGACTTGCTGCCCAATTCTCCGGCGATCCAGAATGCCATGGGCAATGTATTCCTCGGTATGGCGGATTATGACAAGGCGTTGAGCTGCTACCAACGTGCTCTTGCGCTTAACCCGAACTGGCCGGAAACGCATTTCAACCTCGGGACGATTTACAAGAAAATTGGACGATTCAATGATGCCATCCGTCATTTTCAGGTGGCGCTCAACCTTAATCCGCAATGGGCGCAGGCGCATGACAATCTGGCCAGGTTGTTGGAGGCACAAGGTAGAACCGATGATGCCATCGTCCATTATCAAGAGGCGGTACGCCTCGATGCGACCAACCTGTCTGCCAAACACCATCTCGCGGCCCTGAGCGGGGAGAATCCGGATGCGCCGCCGAAGAGTTACTTGATGGAAATTTTCGATGCGAACGCTGAACAGTTCGACCACTACCTTGTTAATGTATTGGGCTGTCAAATTCCGCAATTGCTGAGGCGCTCCGTCGACGGGCTGTCTGGCGGCGCTGCGCATTTTGGCAATGCCATGGATCTCGGGTGTGGAACGGGGTTGGCCGGGCAGGCTTTTCGCGACGTGTGCGAACACCTGTCTGGTATCGATCTTGCCCCGTGCATGATAGAGGAGGCGAAGAAGAAGGGCATTTATGACGAACTGCTGACGGGAGAAATCCCAGGGGAGTTAAGTCGCGTGCAAAGGCGATATGATCTGTTCATTGCATCTGACCTGTTCGTTTACATAGGCAATCTGTCCGAAATATTCAGCGAGGTGGCAAGGCATGCCGCGCCGGGCGCTTGGTTTGTCTTTTCTACTGAAATTTCGGTGGCAACCGATTTTTCCTTGTTGCCAACCGGACGTTATGCGCACTCAACCGACTATATCGAGCAGCTTGCCAAGGCAAACGACTTCTCCATTGATGTGATCGACTGTGGCGATTTGCGGAAAGAGAAGGGAGATTGGATCAAGGGCAATATTTATGTGTTAAAGTACGCAGGCTAAAGAGGTGACTCCGTAAGGCGCTATACGGGCAATTGGGGTGGCATCTTGGAGGTGATTCGGCGACTGGCCGATCGGAAGGAAAGCCGGATGGATGGGGCATTGATGCCAAGTTCACATCATGATCTCGATTCCGCTGAAATATGCGGTATCGCAAGTGGCGGGGTAGATCAAGGGCAAAAGTGAGATTCATCTGACCCGAGTTTATGGAGAGCGCAAGCGAGGTTTTGTCGGGCAAAGCTTCTGGGGGCGAGAGGGTATGTTGTATCGACGGTGTGGCGTGACGAAGAGACGATACGGGGATACATCAGGAACCAGGAGCAGACAAGAACCGGATCAGATGAATCTGTGGCGCTGACTGCCACCGGAAAGGTGGTCCAAGAACTCGGGGCCGCATTAGCGACTCCGGAGCCGCTTTGAGTGGTTCACAAATTAAAGCCCCCGGCTTTGCCGGGGATGTTTATTTGGCCGGATACGGCGCACTTCACCCCAGCCATAGGGTAGGCATGCTTGTCGATTCACATTGCCATCTTGATTTTCCCGAGCTTGCAAACGATATAGAGGGTATATTGCAGCGCATGCGGCAGAACGACATCGGCTATGCCTTGTGCGTTGGCGTAAATCTGGAAAATTTTCCGCGTTTGCTCACGATAGCCGAGCAGCACTCCAACATATTCGCTTCTGTCGGGGTGCATCCCGATTACGATACCGCAGGGACGGTGGCAGTTGATGATTTGCTTGAGTTAGCATGCCATCCCAAGGTACTTGCCATTGGAGAAACCGGGCTTGATTATTTTCGACTGAAGGGCGATTTAGACTGGCAAAGAGAGCGTTTTCGCTGCCACATCCGTGCGGCGCGGCGATGTGGCAAGCCCCTGATCATTCATACCCGTAAGGCTGCGGTGGATACCTTGCGTATCATGGAGGAGGAGTCGGCCGCTGATGTTGGCGGCGTGATGCACTGCTTCACCGAAAGCTGGGACGTGGCTCAGTTGGCCATGGACATGGGGTTTTATATTTCCTTTTCCGGGATAGTCACTTTCAAAAACGCAGCCGCGCTCAAAGAGGTTGCGGCGCAAGTTCCGCTGGATCGTTTGCTGATTGAAACGGATTCTCCGTATCTTTCCCCCGTGCCGTATCGCGGAAAAATAAACGAGCCAGCCTATGTCAAACACGTTGCCCAGGCGATTGCCAATTTACGGGGGATTGCCTTTGATGAATTGGCAGAAGCTGCAACCCGGAATTTTTTCAATTTGTTCAAAACGGCTTCGAGAAACCCCGCCAATAACTTCGCATAATGTATACGGCGGAGAATTACTGTCCAAGCCCGATCCTGCATGATTAAAAGATTGTAAGCAATCAATAAATTACCACGTTTTTTGTGCTGAAATAGTTGCGCTTTACCTCCTTTCTTTAGACAGTATCTGTTCCGGCAGCTTGTACGTTACCCCGGGGATCAGACCAAGTGCCCAAACGCGGCCCACGCTTACCCAAGGTAATCCGGAAAGGGTGATTGACCAGCCACACCTGACGACCATTGAGGTCGAATTGCTCGCCGAGCAAACGACGCTGGGCGAGCAGGGCACGAATGCGCCGGGTAGAAATGCCCATCTTGGCGGCGGCTTGCGCCACCGTGAGATAAACACCCAACCGCCGCGCGCGATCAAGCTCACCGGCACCCCAAGGCATCGCCCCCCCGGTTTCTTGCAAATCAATCACTTATAACCCACCCCTGCGGAACAGTTTTCCGCCGTTAAAAATGCTACATCGCAAAAACGCCGAAAACGGCGCGCCTATTGGGTTTCCCCGCTGTTGCACAAACCGCTGAGCATCGCCAAAGCGTGTCTAAAGTCTCACTTATGAGAGTTAGTTGCAGTGGTACTAGCACTGCAACTTAACCCGGGAGGGCAGGGCAAGCCCGGCTCCCCCGCTACGCGGGTTCCCCGGCCGGGCGCGGTCGCCGCGCCCTGCCCTGAACCGTCGGCGCGCAAAGACGCGGTGCCTGTCTGTAAGGGAAGGGCGCTGCCTGCATTGGGCAGCATCGCCACGGGGTACCTCATGCCCATGCTCACGATTCAACCCCTGAAACCAGCCGAAGGGCGGGCACCGCTTCGCGGTGCTCCGCGTCTTCGGCGGTGGCTTGGCGCGCTTGCGCGCGCCGGGCATAGTCTTCCCGCCACATCCGCGCCATGGCGAACGTGACCGACAAATAACCCAGATCGGCAGCCTTGAAGGGTTTACCCTCCGGCGACCACAACGTGTCGCCATGCAAGTAAAAGCCCTGCCAAGCCCGTCCGGGCAATTCGTAGCCGGTCAGGATGCGCAGGAGACGGAAGGCGGCATAGGGAATGCGTACCTTGCCGGTTTCCCAAAGGTCTATCGTGCGCAGGCTTACAAACAGCATGGAAGCCACCTGGCGCTTGCTGAGCCCTGCCAATATCCGGGTATCCTTGAAACGGTCATAGTCGATCGGTTTGAAGGGTTTGCGCTTGTATCTTTTCCGGGTCAAGGGAACAACAGCTTGGCCGGAGGGAACACCCACCATTTCTTGGTGAGAGGATGCTTGCGAGCGCCCCAAATCCGCCCGGTTCTACAGTAACGCAGGGCGGTTTTGTCAGACAGGCCGCAGCGCCGAGCAAACTCGCGCAAAGAGAGGCCCCGATCAACGGATTCATGGCCGGCGCTCATGGCTGCATCTCCAGCGGCAAGGGTTGCATGGCTGCTTGCGATGCCAGCGCCCGCTGCAAATAACGCACGTCCGCCAGGTCCGGCTCCAGTTCAGCCGGGCAGATGGGCAACTCATCCTCGATGAAGCCTGCGACTTCGTCCAGCCCTCGCTGGAGGATGACGAGTTGATTCGGGGTTAATTCCAAGGCCAATTTGATTTTTTCCATTTCCAACGTCCCTCGAAAAATGGCAGAATCGGGTAGATGAAACGGCAAAACTGTTCCGCGAGAGATTACCCTGAACTTCGCATAATGTATATTATGTTAAATTTTAAAGGATTGTCGAAATGGCTGTTGGGTATATGGTTGGCGCTGCAAATTTCATTGTGTCTTGCGGACAATGCCAATAGCATTTTTCTGGTGGCCAGCGAGAAAGTTCAGGACCACACTTTTCGACGGACAGTCATTCTGGTTACTTATCATAAACCCGGTTGGCCCGTAGGCGTTATCATCAATCGACCGGACAGAGAAGTTACTCAAGACAACAATTCGCCTAAGATATTCGAGGGGAAAACCCATTTTGGCGGACCTGTTTCACCCAATATACTTACCTTCGTGTTTCGGGGCGCAGAGCAAAGCAATGAGGCGCTTCCAATATTGCCGAACATACAAATGAGCAATAGCGCATCGCTTTTACGCAAGTTGACCGCTTTATCTTCTTGGGAGCGGAATATTCGAATTTATCGCGGATTTTCCACTTGGGCCAAAGGACAGCTCGAGCACGAAATCGCACGAGGCGATTGGCTGGTTATTGAGGCGGATGAAAAGTCTATTTTCGACAAAGATCCTGCTCTTCTTTGGGAAGAAATGCATGAATCGGCCAGTCGCAAGTTTTACTTGTGATCAATGGAGCAGGTTGTTTACCTCAAGTATTTCTGTGATGGGGAGCGAGCTGATTTCTTTCATCTTCTCGCTTTGATCGAGAGATATATGAGTTAAGCCACCAGCCTGAGTATAGGTCGATGCAACAAACATGGCGCGCCCTTCCTCGTTTTTGCGGTGGATACCGAAACGTACCCGTCTACGTTCATCGGGGGTAAGCTGGCTGATGAAATTCTTCGTCGCCCAAATTTCACCGCATCGCGCAATTTCACTCAAGTGTGAGGCCTGGTTAACCGTACCACCCAAGACGGTGAATTCAACGTTTGCCGGCGCCTGGAAAGTACCGAGCCATTCCTGCCCTTCACTGAGTCCAGTATTCAAATAAAGCTCGGTTAGCCAGCCCTTGCGCATCTGCCATTGTTTGCTGATCTGCCGCATCGCAAATTTGACCTCCTGTGCGCAAAGTAAGGCATTGAACATATAACTGCCATCAGGCTGCGGAAAGAAGTAATAGACCATTCCATCGCCCACATGCTTGCCATGGACGCCGTAATATTTACGGAAAATCGGCCCCATGGTAGCCCATATCTGATTAATCAACTCGAAGTATTCATGGGGCGGGAGTTCCGAACAAATTTTTGCCGAGTCCTGTAAGTCGGTGACCATTACCGCAAGTTGAGTGATTGCGGGCAAGCGTTTGCGCAGCAATTTCCGGATAACGTCATCACGCCTAGCCAGTAGTTCAAGTAAATTGTCAGAAGCCGGGCCGCCCGGGACATAAATGAATAGAATTCCTTCACGGTAAAACGACGCATAAAGATGAAACGAAAGCTCGGCCCCTGTTTTCGGAGACAAATTGATGGATGTTTCCAGAATGGTTTGAGGAGGGATAACCTCGACATCATGATATAGATCTTCGATAAGACGTCTTTTTTCCACTGGCAAATGGTCAAGCAGACTGTCAAACCAGCTTTTAAGCAGTCTACTTTTTGCCAGGGCAATATGGAAACGGAGCACGTCGACGAAATTTTGTGTTTGCTTAAAATAGTTGCTTTCAAGCAGAAATTGCAACACGCATCTATCTTGAATTGTTTTGGGGAATTCTTGCATCCCCCCAAGAATATGTTGCTTGGATTCCTCGTTGCACCATATTATTTCAAAGTTGTAATTCACCATGTATGCCGGGTGCGGTATTTGATCAATGGTGAGATTTAATCCACCATGTTGTTTGGTTTCCAGTGGCGCGATTTCATTGAAGGATCGTTCCAGTGGATTGTTTAATTGCGCCTGTCCTTCACTGTCAACTTTTACCGGAACTTGGCTATACAGGGCAGCGAGGCGATTCGATATTTCTAGCATAGATAACCCCTCTTTTTTTAGCTGTTGGACTTTTTCAAGGATCGCAAGCGTCTCATCAGGAAAGTACCCGAGCTGACGTGCTCCGCGCCCTTTCAACCCAGGGTTTTTAACTATCGGCTTCGGTAAAATGCCAAGCGCGATATAGTTATGTAAGGTGGCCCTGGAAATTCCGGCTTTTTCCATTAGTTGTTTACTTGTTAACATATCAACACCATTAAATAGACAGATTAAATATACTGCCTGAATTAATTATAAACATTCTAGATAGACTGTCAATATTATTATCGACAGTCTATCTAGAATGTTTAGATTGTTTGGCAAGATTCGATGTTCACTCCAAACAGATTTCCGAATGGAAGTGGCAACTGCGGAAATCAGCCGCCGAGTATTTGACGGTGGGCCAAAGAGGAAAGCGGTCGAGGCCACCTCAGTCTGACCGGATGACCACGGCACTGGTGTCGCAAGCGCTATTCCGTGCTGTTGCCGCCAAGCGTCCGGCGAAAGGGTTGATCCATCATTGGGATCGCGGCAGCCAGTACTGCCCCATGCCTATCAGAAGCACAACTGCAACAGTTTGGCATGCTGGCCTCCATGAGCCGCAAGGGGGATTGCCGGGACAACGCGCCGATGGAGAGTTTCTGGGGTTCCCTGAAAAACGGTGATGTGTCACCATCGCTTTGCTACGCGAGCCCAGGCCAAGCGGGAAATCACCGGATCTTCTACAACCGCATTCGCAAGCAGGCGCGACTTGGCTATCTCTCGCCTGCCGCCTTCAGCCAGCAATACTATGCAAAACAGATGGCCGCTTAAACCGTTGGACTCTACGGTTGACGACCTGCCTCAATCAACCGTTACGGCGCGCCGGAAATCTTCAATACCGACCAGGCTGCCAGTTCACCAGTCTGGAATTCACCGGCATGTTGAAGGACAACGGCATCCAGATCAGCAGGGATGGCCAATTCGAACCCAGCTTTGGTTACCGAGAGGGAAAGATGGTGGTGCCCGGAGCCGGGATCGAACCGGCACGGGCTTATTACAGCCCGAGGGATTTTAAGTCCCTTGTGTCTACCAATTTCACCATCCGGGCTTGTTGAATGGAGGCGCGAGCCGGAGTCGAACCGACCTACACGGATTTGCAATCCGGTGCATAACCGCTTTGCTATCGCGCCGTTGACCTGAAAGCTGGCGAAATTAAAGGGAAAACGCGACTTGCCCGGCTAACAAATGGCAAGTTAAGCAGCAAAAGCCATTTATTTTCGTCCGACGGGGAAGTCATGTTTTCCCTGGAAATATGGAGCGGGAAACGAGTCTCGAACTCGCGACCTCAACCTTGGCAAGGTTGCGCTCTACCAACTGAGCTATTCCCGCGTGAAACAGAAGCGGCATTATCCATAATCATGACTTTCCTTGTCAAGGCAAAAGCTGTCATTCGTGCCCTATTGCTTTAGGCAAAGCCATGCGCAGATAGTAGATCATCGACCACAACGTCAACAAGGCGGCCAGATAGATCAGCCAAGTGCCTGCCAAATGGATGTTGAGAACACCTATCTCATCGTGATAAAGCAACAGCAAAATGGCCACCATTTGCGCAGTAGTTTTCAATTTACCGATAAAAGAAACAGCTACGCTCCTGGAGGCGCCGATTTGCGCCATCCATTCGCGCAGGGCGGAAATGGTGATTTCACGGCCGATGATGATTACGGCAATCACCGCCCCTACCCTGCCCAGTTCGACCAGTACGATCAGGGCAGCAGCCACCATCAGCTTGTCGGCCACCGGGTCAAGGAAGGCTCCGAATGCCGAGGTTTGGCCGAGCCGGCGTGCCAAATAACCGTCCAGCCAGTCGGTGATCGCGGCGATGGCGAAAATTATCATGGCCCACAGGTTTTGCTGATGTGTGCTCAGCCAGTCTGGCGGAAAGTAAAAAATGCAGACAAACAGCGGGATCATGACGATGCGTGTCCAGGTGAGCAGATTGGGCAGATTGAGCGGCATGTTCAATGCAGTTGTTGATATATTTTTTCCGCCAGTGCACGACTGATGCCCTCGACCTGGCACAATTCATCGACGCTGGCTGCTACCACTTCCTTCAGCCCGCCAAAGCGCGACAGCAGGCGCTGGCGCCGCTTTGCGCCTATCCCGGGAATGTCCTGCAAGGCGGAAGCATTGCGCGACTTGGCGCGGCGGGCGCGGTGTCCCTGAATGGCAAAACGGTGAGCTTCATCGCGGATTTGCTGGATCAGGAGCAGTCCAAGGTGATCCTTGGGTAATTGTAGCGGCTTTTGTGCGGATGGGGAAACCAGTTGTTCCAGACCGGGCTTTCTCCCTTCCCCCTTGGCCACGCCGAGCAGCGCGATCTCGTTTAGCCCTAGCTCTGCCATTACCGCGCTGGCTACCTCCAATTGCCCCTTGCCGCCGTCGATCAATATCAGGTCCGGCAGCTTGCCATCCGAGTCGGCAATTTTACGGTAACGCCTTTGCAAGGCATTGCGCAGGGCGGCGTAATCATCGCCCGGAATAATGCCACTGATGTTATAGCGGCGATATTCGCCGGGTTGCATCGCCAATTGGTCGTAAACCACGCAAGATGCTACGGTGGCTTCGCCCATGGTATGGCTGACGTCGAAACACTCGATACGGCGCGTGTTGTCCGGCAAATCCAGCGCTTCCTGCATGGCAGCCAGCCGCTCCAATTGGCTGGCGACGGCGCTCTGATGCTGTTGCAAGGCAAGGATGGCGTTCTTTTCCGCCATTGCCAGCCATACCTTGCGCTCGCCGCTGCCGGGAATGGCGATCTGCACTTTGCCGACGGATTGTTGTTCCAGCAATTGGGCCAGCACCGCAGTATCGAACGGCTGGTTGATGAGGATCAACGGCGGCACACTGCGTTGCAGGTAATGCTGGCTGAGAAAGGCTTCCAGCGCCGTTGCCGCATCATAGCCTTCCCCGTTACGCGGGAAAAAACTTTTGTCGCCAAGGTGGCGTCCGCCGCGTATCATGACCAAGTTGACGCAGACCGTACCGCTGCTTGCCACCGCTGCCACGACGTCGGCGTCCCATCTCTTGCCGCTGCTGACGAACTGCTTCTCCCGTATCTTGCTCAGGCTCCTGATCTGGTCTCGGTAAGCCGCGGCCTGTTCGTAAGCCTGCCGTGCTGAAGCTTGCTGCATGGCGGCGGCGAGACGATCCAGCACAACGCCTTCCTTGCCTTGCAGGAATAGTTCGGCGTTGCGAACATCCTCGGCATAAGTGGCTTCGTCAACCAAGCCAACGCAGGGCGCGCTGCAGCGATGTATCTGGTACAGCAAACAGGGGCGCGAGCGGTTGGCGTATACACTGTCTTCACAGGTACGCAGCCGGAATAACTTTTGTAACAGGTGTAGGCTATCTCGTACCGCACCGGTGTTGGGATAGGGACCGAAGTAATGATTGCGCTTGTCCGTTGCGCCCCGGTGAAAACCCAGGCGCGGGTAGCGATGCCCGCTCAATATCAGGTAGGGGTAAGATTTGTCATCGCGGAACAGGATGTTGTAGCGCGGCGCCAGCGTCTTGATCAGGTTGTTTTCCAGCAGCAGCGCTTCCGCTTCGGAACGGGTGACGGTGATTTCGATGTTGGCTACCTGCGCCAGCATCAGGCGGATGCGCGGCGACAGCGCCTGCTGGTTCTGGAAATACGAGGCGACCCGCTTTTTCAGGTCGAGTGCCTTGCCGACGTACACCGCTTCGCCGCTGCTGTTCAGCATCCGGTATACGCCGGGCAGGTGCGGCAGCGAGGCGACATAAGCGGCGGCGTCGAACACGAAGCGCTTATTCCTCGTCGAGCAGACGCCCGGCGATCGCCCAGTTTTCGTCCGGCAGCTCATCGAACGCGATGTAGGTATAGGACTTGGGCTTGTGCGCGATGCGCTCCAGAGTATCGGTGATTTCTGTGGCAATCTTCTGTTTTTGTTCGCGGCTGAGGCTGCCGGCAATACGGATATTGACATAAGGCATGGTGTAACTCCTATGATTGAGGAGGACATTATAACGAGCAGGCCAAGGTGCCGTGCGTTACACCAATAAAAAAGGTTCTTCGCGGATATTAGGGGAAGAGTAGGTTGACGAGGCGGAGGTTGGTAAATTGGTAGTCGCCAAACCATCCAACCCAACCTGTTTACCCCGTCATGCTAGATGTTATGTCTG
>JBFMAC010000013.1:0-80548 GCA_040756015.1 Pseudomonadota bacterium | reverse complement strand
CCGCGCAGAAGCCGGTGGTGTTTGCCGATCTGCTGGAATGGAGCGGGCTGAAGCGCGCCACGCTGGAAATGATCGTCAACGATCTGTACCGGGACGGCTCGATCAACTGCGCCGGCATCACGCGCGAAGGCAAGCCCAGCGTGATGGTGTGGGAGACCGGCACGGTGAAGAAAACGCCTTCCTATTGGCGCGACTACCCGATCAAGAGGGCACGATGAAACTCACCTGCCAGGCGTGCGGCGCCGTGATCTCGCTCGATGCCGCGGTGGGCTGCGATGCCGCCAGCGCGGCGCTGATACGCGCCTTCGGCCTGTCGCCGCTGGGCAAGCTGCTGATCCAGTACCTCGGCCTGTTCCGTCCGGCCAAACGCCAGCTCACTTTCGACCGCGTGGAATCGCTGCTCGGCGAGCTGCTGCCGATGATCGAGGCTGGACGCATCGAGCGTTCCGGCCGAGTGTGGGCCGCGCCGCACGAAAGCTGGCGCGCCGCGCTGGAGGAAATCCTCGCCAAGCGCGACAAGCTCACTCTGCCGCTCAAGAGCCACGGTTACCTGCTGGAGATCATCGCCGGACACGCCAACAAGGTCGAGGCGCGGCAGGAACAGCAGACCGAGCAGGAGCGCGCCAGGCCGTACCGCACCCTCACGCCGGATAGCCCACGCAAGCCCATGCCCGCGCACGTGCGCGAGACGATCAGCAACATCGTGAAGAAAGAGCCGACATGACCAAGGATGACCTGCTGGCCCTGCTCTCTCAGCATATCGGAGCGGAAAACGGCCTGCCCGCACAATGCTTTGCCGTAATGCTTGGAATTCACGAACGACAAATTCGCAAATTTGTGACGGAGCTGCGCGAGAACGGTGTGGCCGTGTGCGGCACGCCACAGGACGGCTATTTCATCGCCGCCACCGCCGAGGAGCTGGAGGCCACTTGCCAGTTCCTGCGCAGCCGCTCGATGCACACGCTGCGCCTGGAGGCTTGCATGCGCAAGCTGCCGATGCCCGACCTGATCGGGCAGTTGAAATTGAACACGTAACGCAGAGGTCAGCTAGACCGCAGGGTTGGGCACTTGGCGAAACAACAACGAAAGGAACGGACATGGCAATTACCGAAGGCTCCCTCGGCGAGTGGAAGTACCAGCACGAACACCGGCGCGGATACGGCAGCCGGATCAATTGGCACAACCCACCGCTGGCCGGGGCCGAACTTCTCACCACCTTCGACGAGCCGGTCATGGTCGATGAAATCGGCATGGCTGGCATGGTGGTCTGCACCCGCAAGAGTGACGGACACCAGTTGGCTGCGTTCCCGTGGGACTTGAAGGTGCCCAACGCAGAGGTAACCGGATGACACAACAAGAATCGCAATTTTTTGAACTCGAATCTAACTTACGTGGCGAGATAGCTGAATTTGTACGGCTGTGCCAAGAGCTTGGTTTTGATGCCAAAGACCGGCTGACTGACCTGCTATTCGATGCAGGAATAGACATAGATGCCTAACAACACGCAAGGAACCATCATGGCTAAAGCCACCCGCTTGAAATCCAGGGCGCAAGCCTACGTGCCGCAGAGCCGCGACGATGCGGCGGCGGATATCCGCAAGATCGGTGATCTGCAGCGCGAGCTGGCGCGCAAGACCGGCGAGATGAACGACGCGATCGCCGACATCGCCCACCGCTGCCAGCCGCACCTGGACGCGCTCGCCGACCAGATCAAGGTGCTGCAGGAAGGCGTGCAGGGCTACTGCGAGGCGCATCGCGACGAACTCACCGGCGGCAAGGTGAAGACAGCGCAGTTCGTCACCGGCGAGGTGCAGTGGCGCCAGCGGCCGCCCAGCGTGACCGTGCGCGGCGCGGAGGCGGTGATCGAGGCATTGAAACGCCTCGGCTTGGGGCGTTTCGTTCGCACCAAGGAGGAGGTGGCGAAGGACATGATCCTCAACGAGCAGGACGCCGTGCGCGGCGTGGCCGGCATCACCGTGGTGACCGGCGTCGAGGACTTCGTGATCACGCCGTTCGAGCAGGAGGTGGCCAAATGATGCGCCCGCAAAGCGCCATGCGCTGGTGGGTATTCAGCGAAGACCAGCTCGACCGCGCGCTGGAAGCGTGGCAGGCGCGCATCGCGCAGGAAAACGGGGCGGCCGCCGGCCTGGCCAGCGACCTGATCAAGCAGTTTTTAACCTCCAACGAAGCCTGGGAAGCCGGGCTGATCGGCGGGGGCGCAGCAAGTAGCACCGTTGTAAACAATCCATCAACTCAAGGAGAAATAGCACATGAACAAATCTGAACTGATTGCGGCTATCAGTAATAAATCTACCGGCCGCTATGACGCAGGCATAACCAAAGTTGTTGTCGAAGCTGTTCTCGACACCATGAGTGACGTGGTGCACGGGGAATTGCAGGGAGGTGGAGAGATCACCCTGCACGGCATCGGCAAGCTGTCGGTGAAGGATCGCCCGGCGCGTGTCGGCCGCAACCCGTCCACTGGCGAGGATATCAAGATTCCCGCCAAGCGCGTGCCCAAGTTCAGCGCCGCCAAGGCGCTGAAGGATGCCGTGGCCGCGCCGGCGAAGAAGGGCAAGAAGTAGTAGCGAGACGGCTACCTGCAGCGCTTCCTGGAGCGCTGCGGGGAGTTGTTTCCAACCCAAGCCGTGAGTGGGGCAAATAACCGCGGCGGGCAGCGATGGGGTTCCTCCTAGAGATACCTTCCCCGGGCGCTGCCTGGCAGGACGCCAGCCCTGCCAAATGGCGGTTTTACAGATGGTGTTAATCCGTCATTTGAGAGGGCTGAAAGGACGATATGAAAAGCATCGGGCAAATGATTGCGCAGCTGGAGGGCTGGCCGAAGGCCAGTCCCTTAGAGCCGCCAGTTCGGCTGGTGGAATACGCAACCGACAAGGACAACCGATGACCGTGACCCACATCAAAGGCCCGACGATCATGCTCGCCAGTGGCCGGTACTTCGACCTCGAAGACCCAGCATCGGCCGAGTTCACCATCGAAGACATTGCGCACGCGCTGGCGCACATTTGCCGCTACACCGGCCACTGCCGATCCTTCTACAGCGTGGCGCAGCACTCGGTGCTGGTGTCGCGCGTAGTGCCGGAGGAACACGCCTTCGCCGGCCTGATGCACGACGCTGCAGAAGCCTTCATCGGAGACGTGTCGAAGCCGCTGAAGGTGCTGCTGCCCGACTACAAGCACATTGAAGACCGTATCGAGGCCGCCGTGTTCGCGCGCTTCGGCCTGCCGGCAGAACTGCCTCAGTGCGTGAAAGAGGCCGACCGCGTGCTGCTGCGCACAGAGCAGCGCGACCTGATGAGCGCCGAAGGGCACGAGTGGTCGTTCACCGAGGGCGCGGCGCCGCTGCCGGAGCGCATTGAGCCGCTGCCACCTGGCGAGGCGAAGTGGCTGTTCATGACGCGGTACGCAGCACTGAAGCAGAACGTGATATAGGCGACACATGGCCAATAAATACCCCACACGCTTCGCCGAGCGCCGCAAAGAAATCCAGTTGATCCACATCGCCAAGGCTGAGCTTGGCCTGGACGACGAAACCTACCGCGACATGCTGTTCACGGTGGCGCGCGTGCGCTCTTCCGCCGCGCTGGACTGGCAGGGCCGCAAGGCGGTACTGGACCACCTCAAGGCGCGCGGATTCAAGGTGCGCAGCGCCAAACAGGCCGGTAAGCCGGCCAACCCGCCGGCAGAGCTGGCGCCGATGATCGCCCGTATCGAGGCGCTGCTCGCGGAGGCGCAGCGCCCTTGGGCTTATGCCAACGGCATGGCGCGGCGCATGTTCGGCGTGGAGCGCCTGGAGTGGTGCAGCGCCGACCAGCTCCACCGCATCGTCGCCGCGCTGATGGTCGACCAGCGCCGGCGTAAGGAGCGCGGCTGATGAGCCATCCGAAATATAAGAACGTCGGAAGCCCTGTAACCAGGCTGATTGAGGAATGCGCTGAGTTGCAGCAGGCGCTGTGCAAGGCTGAGCGGTTCGGCTGGTTCAACTTCCATCCAGACCGTCCAGATCGCTCGAATATGGACGACGTGAAGTCAGAAATGGACGACGTTGTCGAGGCAATCGAGCGGCTTCAGGTAGAAATGCGGCAACTGAGCCATGAGCACCGTGGTGAATGACGCCTGCATTGACGTTGATCCGCTCTACCTGCCGGAGTCCCTGGCCGAGATCATCGACGCCATCGAACTGCCGGCCACGTTGAAGCTGGTGGAGCGGTTCGGCGGCATCCGCCTTTATGTGCCGATGGTCGAGCCTGCGGCGGACGATCACCCGCTGGTGGCCACGATCGGCCGTAAAGCCACGCAGTCCCTTTGCCGAGTTATGCCTGGCGACATCGTCGAGCTGCCGCGCGCCGTTGGCTACCTGCGGCGCCTCCGCGACAACGCGATCCGTGCCGCGCGTGGCAAAATAGGCGCTTCTCGCCTCGCCCGGCAGTACGGCCTGACCCGCCGCCACGTGATGCGCATCTGGGCCGATGCCGAGCCGGAAGATAAGCAGGTTGCGTTGTTTTAACCGGGCGCTTTTTGTTTTTACCTGTTGCAAATGACTTAAACTTTTTCTCGCGTTTCTTCCCGATTAGTGTTGCTTCTTCCCACTTATCTCATCAATCCTGCACCACTTATCTCACGTCCTCTCAGCAAGCGCCGGAATCGTTGCACGCCACATCGTGCTATGAGAGAATCGACCCCGTTTTAATGCTCCGTCGGGCTGGCTGCAATGCAGGAGCTTGGCGCAGCCCCGGGCTTATCGTGCCCGGTGTTTATCAAGTGCGGCAATGCCGCATTTTTGTTTTGTATCATTAGGATCGCCCCAATGCCCGTTATCCGTTTGCCTGACGGCTCAGAGCGCAAGTTCGACGCGCCGGTGACCGTTGCCGAAGTCGCCGCCAGCATAGGCGCGGGATTGGCGCGCGCCGCGCTCGCCGGCAAGGTGAACGGCAGGCTGGTCGATACTTCGCATTGCATCGACGCCGACGCCGATCTTTCCATCGTCACCGACAAGGACGCCGATGGCCTGGAAATCTTGCGCCATTCCACTGCGCACCTGCTCGCGCACGCGGTGAAGGAGTTGTTCCCGGAGGCGCAGGTGACCATAGGCCCGGTGATCGACAACGGCTTCTACTACGATTTTTCCTACCGGCGCCCGTTCACCCCGGAAGACCTGGAGGCAATCGAAAAGCGCATGGCGGAAATTGCCAAGCGCGACATTCCGGTGGTGCGCAAGCTGATGCCTCGAGACGATGCGGTGACGTTTTTCCGCGGGCTGGGCGAGCACTACAAGGCGGAAATCATCGCCTCCATCCCGGCCAACGAGGATATCTCGCTTTACGAGCAGGGTAACTTCATCGACCTGTGCCGCGGTCCGCACGTGCCTTCCACCGGCAAGCTCAAGGTGTTCAAGCTGATGAAACTGGCCGGTGCCTACTGGCGCGGCGACGCCAGGAACGAAATGCTGCAGCGCGTGTACGGCACCGCATGGGCGAAGAAGGAAGAGCAGGACGCCTATCTGCACCGTCTGGAAGAGGCGGAAAAACGCGACCACCGCCGCATCGGCAAGCAGCTCGACCTGTTCCACACCCAGGACGAGGCGCCGGGCATGGTGTTCTGGCATCCCAAGGGTTGGACCGTGTGGCAGCAGATCGAGCAATACCTGCGCCGCGTGCTGGGCGAGCACGGTTACCAGGAAGTGCGTACGCCGCAGGTGATGGATCGCGTGCTCTGGGAAAAATCCGGGCACTGGGAAAACTACCGCGACAACATGTTCACCACCGCTTCGGAAAACCGCGACTATGCGGTAAAGCCGATGAACTGCCCCGGCCATATACAGATTTTCAACCAGGGCCTGAAGAGTTACCGCGACCTGCCGCTGCGTCTGGCCGAGTTCGGCTCCTGCCACCGCAACGAGCCGTCCGGTTCGTTGCACGGCATCATGCGCGTGCGCGCCTTCACCCAGGACGACGCGCACATCTTCTGCGCCGAGAGCCAGATACAGGCTGAGGTCTCGGATTTCATCGACCTGCTGCACCGCGTCTACGCCGATTTCGGTTTCAAGGACGTACAGATCAAGCTGTCCACCCGCCCGGAAAAGCGCGTCGGCGCCGATGAATTGTGGGATCGCGCCGAGGCCGCGCTGGAGGCTGCGCTCAACGGCAAGGGGCTGGCATTCGAATTGCAGCCGGGCGAAGGCGCGTTCTACGGTCCCAAGATCGAGTTTGCGCTGAAGGACTGCCTTGATCGTGTCTGGCAGTGTGGCACCATACAGCTCGATTTCGCCCTGCCGCAGCGTCTGGGTGCGGAATACATTGCCGAGGACAACAGCCGTCAGGTGCCGGTGATGCTGCATCGCGCGGTGCTGGGTTCGCTGGAGCGCTTCATCGGCATCCTCATCGAACACTATGCCGGTGCGCTGCCGCTGTGGCTGGCGCCGCAGCAGGTGGTGGTGCTGAATATCTCGGAGCGCCAGGCCGTTTATGCCGAGCGGGTGGCCGCGCAATTGCGCGTTGCCGGGCTGCGCGCCGAGGCGGACTTGAGAAATGAGAAAATAACCTATAAAATACGCGAACATAGTTTGCAAAAGCTGCCATATCAGGTCGTCGTGGGCGACAAGGAGATGGCGGCTGAGCAAGTGGCCGTGCGTACCCGCAGCGGCGAAGACCTCGGACAGATGAGCGTTGAGAGCTTCGTCGCGCGCCTCCAGAAGGAAGTGCTGGCGCGGGGAGTCACGGCTTAATTTTTTTATTGGAGGTTTGCGATCGCCCAAGAGAAAGAGAAGGAACTGCGCATCAACGGTGAAATCAACGTGCCGGAAGTGCGCCTGGTTGGAGTGGATGGAGAGCAGTTAGGCATAGTCAGCATCTCCGCCGCCAATGTGATGGCGGAGGAAGCGGGGATGGACTTGGTGGAAATTGCGCCACTGGCGGCGCCGCCAGTGTGCCGCCTGATGGATTACGGCAAGTACAAGTACCGCGAAAGCAAGAAGCGGCACGAGGCCAAGCTCAAGCAGAAGCAGATCGTCGTCAAGGAAATCAAATTCCGGCCCGGCACTGACGAAGGCGACTACCAGATCAAGCTGCGCAACCTGATCCGCTTTCTCGAAGAGGGCGACAAAACCAAAATCACGCTGCGCTTCCGCGGCCGCGAAATGGCGCACCAGGAATTCGGCGCCATGTTGCTGGAACGCGTGAAAAAAGATCTGGAACTGTATGGCACAGTCGAGCAGTTCCCCAAGATGGAAGGACGACAGATGGTGATGGTGCTGTCGCCGAAGAAGAAGTAGTAGTAGGGTAAGGGGCTGGGGATGCGGGGCTAGCCGGCCCCTGATCTAGTAACTGGCCCCCAACAAGTAGTGCCCAGGTTGACAAGTGCTTCATCGAAGCCACCTGGCGCTAGGCTAAAAGAGGAGTAGTTTTATGCCCAAGATGAAAACCAAGAGCGGTGCCGCGAAGCGCTTCAAGGCGCTCGGCAGCGGCGGCATCAAGCGTACCAACGCTTTCCGCCGCCACATCCTGACCAAGAAGACCACCAAGCGCAAGCGCCAGATGCGCTCGCCGGAACTGGTGCATTCGACCAACATGGGCCACGTGCGCGCCATGTTGCCTTACGCATAAAGGAGGATAGCTATGCCAAGAGTCAAACGCGGAGTCACGGCGCGCGCGCGCCACAAGAAAGTGCTGGACCAGGCCAAGGGTTTTCGCGGTCGCCGCAACAACGTTTACCGCATCGCCAAGGAAGCGGTGATGCGTGCGGGGCAGTATGCCTACCGCGACCGTCGCAACAAGAAACGCGATTTCCGCGCCCTGTGGATCATCCGCATCAATGCGGCGGCGCGTGAACTCGGCTTGTCCTACAGCGTGTTCATGAACGGCCTCAAGAAAGCGGCGATCGACATCGACCGCAAGGTGCTGGCCGATCTGGCGGTGTTCGACAAGGCGGCGTTCGCCAAGATCGCCGAGCAGGCGAAGGCGAGCCTGTCCGCGTAAACAGCAACAAGCGGAAAAGGAGGCTTTCGAGCCTCCTTTTTTATTTACAGCCCCATAAAGTTATGCAAAATCTCGAAGCGATCATGCAGGAAGCGCTGTCCCGGTTCGCGGCGATTGACGATGCCGACGAACTGGAGCGGGAGAAGGCGCGCTACCTCGGCAAGGAAGGTTCGCTGACGGCCTTGCTCAAGGGCTTGGGGAAGCTTCCCGCCGAAGAGCGCCCTGCTGCCGGCAGCCGCATCAACGAGGCCAAGCAGAAAATCGAGGTGGCGCTGAATGACAGGCGCAATGCCTTGGCGGCGCGCCAACTCGCGGCGCAACTGGCGCAGGAAGCGCTCGACGTCACCCTGCCCGGGCGGGGTCTTGGCAACGGCGGCTTGCACCCGGTAACGCGTACTTTGCAGCGCATCGAGACGCTGTTCGCCTCGATGGGTTTTGCCGTCGCCGACGGCCCCGAAATCGAAACCGATTTCTACAATTTCACTGCGCTCAACATTCCCGAGAACCATCCGGCACGTGCCATGCACGACACGTTCTACGTGGACGACGGGCGTCTGCTGCGTACCCACACTTCGCCGGTGCAGGTGCACTATATGCAAAAGCACCAGCCGCCGTTGAAGATCATTGCGCCGGGGCGGGTGTATCGCGTCGATTCCGACGCCACCCACTCCCCCATGTTCCATCAGGTCGAAGGACTGTGGGTGGATGAGCAGGTGAGCTTTGCCAACCTCAAGGGGGTGGTGCAGGATTTCTTGCGCTGCTTTTTCGAGCATGATGACCTGCAAGTGCGCTTCCGCCCGTCATTTTTTCCGTTTACCGAACCGTCGGCGGAAATGGACATGAGCTGGAACGGTGGCTGGTTGGAGATCGGCGGTTGCGGCATGGTGCACCCCAACGTGCTCGGCCATGTCGGCATCGACAGCGAGAAATATACCGCCTTTGCCTTCGGTCTGGGCGTGGAGCGCCTTGCGATGCTGCGCTACGGCGTGAACGATTTGCGCCTGCTGTTCGAAAACGACTTGCGCTTTTTGAAGCAATTTAATTAACCGAGCAGGACGTTAAGTATCTCTAACCACGGAGGATGCAGAGTATGCGGAAGAAAGAAACGAAGAATACTCTGCGACCTCCGCGTCCTCTGCGGTAAGTACATTTGGTGTATTGGGCGAATTTAACGATCGCTGGAACGTATGCAATTTTCTGAAAACTGGCTGCGCACCTGGGTGAACCCGCCGCTGTCGAGCGGGCAGCTGGCGCACGCCCTGACCATGGCCGGGCTGGAAGTCGAGGCGCTGGAAGCGGTCGCGCCGGCTTTCTCCGGCGTAGTGGTGGCGCAGGTGCTGAGCGTGGAGAAACACTCCGGCGCTGACCGCCTCAATGTCTGCCGGGTCGATACCGGCCAAGGTGAGCCGTTGCAGATCGTGTGCGGTGCGGCCAACGTCGCTGCCGGCGTCAAGGTGCCGTGCGCGCTGGTCGGCGCGCAACTGCCGGGCATGGCGATCAAGCAGGCCAAGGTGCGTGGCGTGGAATCGTTCGGCATGCTGTGCTCAGCCAAGGAACTCGGTCTGGCCGAAGAAAGCGAAGGCTTGTGGTTGCTGCCCGCCGATGCGCCGGTGGGCACCGATTTCCGCGCCTATCGCGAACTCGACGACCAGTTGTTCACCCTGAAGCTCACCCCCAACCGCGCCGATTGCCTGGGCATGGCCGGCATTGCGCGCGAGGTGGCCGCGATCAGCGGCGCTGTCCTGGCGCCGTTTTCTGTGGCCCAGGCTGCCATGCAAATCCAGGATACCCTGCCACTCAGCATCGAAGCCGCCGATGACTGCCCGCTCTACTGCGGGCGCATCGTGCGCGGCATCAATGCCGCCGCACCGACGCCGGAATGGATGCTGCGCCGCCTCGAGCGCAGCGGCGTACGCGCCATCAGCGCGCCGGTGGACATCACCAATTACGTGATGCTGGAGCTGGGGCAACCGCTGCACGCCTTTGACCTGGCCAAACTGGCCGGCGGTATCGTGGTACGCCATGCGCGCGCCGGTGAAAAACTGGCCCTGCTTAACGAGCAGACGGTGGAGTTGCAGCCCGACGTGCTGGTGATCGCCGACCAGGATCGGCCGCAGGCGCTCGCTGGCGTGATGGGCGGGCAGGACAGCGCGGTGACCGATGCCACGCGCGACGTGTTCCTGGAGAGCGCATTCTTCGCGCCGCAGTCGGTGGCCGGCAAGGCGCGCCGCTACGGTTTTTCCACTGATTCGTCGCACCGCTTCGAGCGCGGCGTGGACTTTGCCGCCACCCGCGCGGCGCTGGAGCGCGCCACCCAGTTGCTGCTGGAAATTTGTGGCGGTCAAGCCGGGCCGGTAAGCGAGGTGCGCGGAACACTGCCGCAGCGTGCGCCGGTTCGCCTGCGTCCGCAACGTGCCATGCGCGTGCTGGGGATTGCGCTGAACAGCGGCGAAATCGCCGCGCTGCTGCAACGCCTGCGCTTCGAGTTTACGGTGGAAGATGGCGAATTCCGCGTCATCCCGCCGAGTTATCGCTTCGACCTCGCCATCGAGGAAGACCTGATCGAGGAACTGGCGCGCATATACGGTTACGACAACATTCCCGCACAGCCGCCGCGCGCCGCGATGGCGATGCTGCCTGCGCCGGAAACGCGCCGCAGCAAGGAGGCACTGCGCGCCTTTCTGGTCGGGCGCGACTACCAGGAAGTGGTGACTTACAGCTTTGTCGACGCGGCATGGGAGCGCGATTTTTGCGCCAATGCAGCGCCGGTGGCTTTGCAGAACCCGATCGCCAGCCAGATGGGGGTGATGCGCTCCAGCCTGATCGGCAGCCTGGTCGATTGCCTGCGTGCCAACCTCAATCGCAGGCAGGCGCGCATGCGTTTGTTCGAAATCAGCCGTTGTTTCAGGCGCGGCGAAGCGGCGCAGCCGGAAATGCTCGCCGGCCTGGTGTTCGGGCCGGCCTATCCGGAGCAATGGGGTATGCCGACCCGCAACGCGGATTTTTACGACGTCAAAGGCGAAATCGAGGCGCTGTTTGCCCCTGCTGACTTGCGCTTCGAGGTGTGCAACCATCCCGCCCTCCATCCCGGGCGTGGCGCCAAGGTGATGATTCATGGCCGTCCCTGCGGCGTGATCGGCGAGCTGCATCCGCAGTGGGTACAGCGCTACGAACTGCCGTCGGCGCCGGTGTTGTTCGAGATCGAACTGGCGGCCTTGCTGGCGCGTCATTTGCCACATTTTGCCGAGGTCTCGAAATTCCCGCCGGTCAGGCGCGACCTTGCCGTGGTGGTGGACGAAGCGGTGGCCATCCAGGCGCTGCTCGATGCCATGCGTGCAACGGCTCCGGCCTGCCTGAGCGAGGTTGCGCTGTTTGACGTGTACCGTGGAAAAGGCATCGAGCAGGGGAAAAAAAGTCTTGCATTCCGAGTGTTATTGCAAGATACTCAAAAAACTTTGACCGATGCGGAAGTGGAAACGGCGCTTGCGCATCTGCTTGCAACACTCAGGGAAAAATTTGCCGCACAACTGCGGAGTTGAGGTAGAACATGACGTTAACCAAAGCCGAACTGGCCGACCTGTTGTTTGAAACGGTTGGATTCAACAAACGTGAGGCGAAGGACATGGTGGAGGCGTTTTTCGAGGAGGTCCGCGTCGCCCTCGAGGCGGGGCAAAGCGTGAAATTGTCCGGATTCGGCAATTTCCAGTTGCGCGACAAGCCGCAGCGTCCGGGCCGCAATCCCAAGACCGGGGAGGAAATCCCCATCACCGCGCGGCGCGTGGTGACCTTTCACGCCAGCCAGAAGCTGAAAGCCATGGTGGAGCAGCACTATCATGGAACCCAAGCGGAGTGACCTGCCGCCCATCCCCGCCAAGCGCTACTTCACCATAGGCGAAGTCAGCGAACTGTGCGGCGTGAAGCCGCACGTGCTGCGCTACTGGGAACAGGAATTCACCAGCCTGAAGCCGGTGAAGCGCCGCGGCAACCGCCGCTATTACCAGCACCACGAAGTACTGCTGATCCGGCGCATCCGCGAATTGCTCTATGAGCAGGGTTTCACCATCAGCGGCGCGCGCAACCGCCTGGAAGAAACCGGCGCGCATGCCGTGCTTGCCCGCGCGGCAAACGCCAAGCCGGATATTGCTGCGCTGCGCCGTGAGATCGGTAATGTGCTGCAATTGCTGCGTGCCTGATGCCCGCTCTGATATAATTCGCGCCGTCGGGGCGTAGCGCAGCCTGGTAGCGTACCTGCATGGGGTGCAGGTGGTCGGAGGTTCAAATCCTCTCGCCCCGACCATGATTCCTAAAATGTCGCGCCGCAATGCATGGCGCGCGAGTGCTGGCCCAATGCGCATCCTTCTAAGCAATGACGACGGTTACTTTGCCCCGGGAATCGCAATCCTGGCGCAGACGCTGTCCGAGTTTGCGCAGGTGATGGTGGTTGCTCCCGAGCGCGACCGCAGCGGCGCCAGTAACTCTCTCACCCTCGACCGTCCACTTTCCGTGCGTAAATCGCATAACGGCTTCTTCTACGTCAATGGCACCCCCACCGATTGCGTGCACCTGGCGGTGACCGGCCTGCTCGACGAACTGCCCGACATGGTGGTTTCCGGCATCAATCACGGCGCCAACATGGGTGACGACACGATATACTCGGGCACGGTCGCGGCGGCCACCGAAGGTTTCCTGCTGGAGCTTCCGGCCATCGCCGTTTCGCTGGTGAACCGCGGCAACGGCAACTATGCCACGGCGGCGCGGGTTGCCGCCGACCTGGTGCGCCGCTTCCAGGAAACGCCGCTGGCGCAGCCGGCCCTGCTCAATGTCAACGTGCCGGATGTGCCTTACGAAGAATTGCGCGGCATCGCGGTGACACGCCTGGGGCGGCGCCACAAGGCCGAGCCGGTGATCAGAACGGAAAATCCGCGCGGCGAGGCGGTGTACTGGGTGGGGGCGGCGGGGGCAGCGCAGGATGCCGGCGAGGGCACCGATTTTTATGCGGTGGCGCAGGGCCAGGTGTCGATCACGCCGCTGCAGATCGACCTGACGCATTATGCGCAACTGCAAAGCGTGAGAAACTGGGCGACATGAACAAGCTGAGCGGCATCGGCATGACTTCGCAACGCACCCGCATGCGCATGGTCGAGCGCCTGCGCGAGGCTGGCATCGCCGACGAGGTGGTGCTGGCGGCGATGGGCGAGGTGCCGCGCCACATCTTCGTCGACGAAGCGCTGTCCAGCCGCGCCTATGAGGACATTGCGCTGCCCATCGGTTTCGGCCAGACCATATCCAATCCCTACATCGTGGCGCGCATGGCGGAGATCGCCCGGCGTGGCGGTGCGCTCGGCAGGGTGCTGGAAATCGGCACTGGCTGCGGCTACCAGGCTGCGATCCTGGCGCGCCTGGCGCGCGAGGTATACAGCATCGAGCGCATCGCGCCGCTGGCAACCAAGGCGCGCACCCATCTGCGCGAACTACGCATCGGCAACGTGCGTGTGCGCCATGCCGATGGCCTGCTCGGCCTGCCCGAAGTGGTACCGTTCGATGCCATGGTGATGGCGGCGGCGGCCACTCATGTGCCGCCGGCGTTGCTGGAACAGCTGGCGGTGGGCGGGGTCATGGTGCTGCCCAAGGGCAGCCGCGAGCAGCAGCTGTGCGTGATCGAGCGCACGCCGCGGGGCTTCGATGAGACCGTGCTCGACGAGGTCAGGTTCGTGCCGCTGCTGCCGGGGGTGACATGATGGTGCTGCATCGTTTATACGGAATGTTGCTGCTGGCGTTGATAGCCGGCTGCGCTTCCACGCCGCAGCCCGCGCCGGTGAGTGATCGCACCGCGCCGCAGGAAGCCAGGTCCAAACCCGTCGAGGCCAAGGCGCTGGTGCCTGCGCAGTCAGACACCAAGGGGGGCGACTGGCGCCCGGAAAACTATGTGGTGAAGAAGGGTGACACCCTGTATAGCATCGCTCTCGAGCATGGCTTCGATTACAAAGAGCTGGCCGCGTGGAACGAGCTCGACGACCCCGGCCGTATCCTGATCGGCCAGCAGTTGCGCTTCACCCCGCCGCCGGAAGCGGCATCGACCGCGCCGCTGATGATGGCGCCGCCGGTGGCGGGGCACCCGGTCGCGGAAGCGGTCGACATCAAGTCGCAGCCGAAAGCGCTCAAGCTGCCCTATTCGGAAAAGGCGCTGGCCATGGCGCAGTCGCCGCAGGACATACCGAAAGCGGCGCAACCCGTCCAGGCCAAGGCCATCGTCACGCCGCAGCCAGTGCCGACCAAACCCGAAGCCAGACCCGATGCCAAGGCGGAAGCGGTTGCTGCGGCCGAAGCGGACGACCACATCGAATGGAGTTGGCCGGCACGCGGCAAGGTGTTGGCACGATTCAGCGAGAACCCCAACCTGAAAGGCGTGGATATCGCCGGCGTGGCCGGCCAGCCGGTGCTGGCCAGTGCTGCCGGCAAGGTGGTGTACAGCGGCAGCGGCATACGTGGTTATGGTAAGCTGATCGTCATCAAGCACAGCCGAAGTTTTTCCAGCGTATACAGTCATAACAACGAAATCCTGGTCAAGGAAGGCCAGATGGTGACCAAGGGACAGAAGATCGCCGAGATGGGCAACACCGACACCGACCAGATCAAGCTGCATTTTGAAATTCGTCAGCTTGGCCGGCCGGTGGATCCGGAAAAATACCTACCCGGGGGGGCATCATGAACGCAGGAGATGACGAGGAGGGATACGAAGATACCGAAACCGAGGCCGAAGCGCCGTTGGAGGGCGCCGAACTGATCGAGGTCGAGCACGTCGATTTGCTTTCCGACGTGACGCAGATTTATCTCAACGAAATCGGCCAGAACGCGCTGCTCAGTGCGGAGGAGGAGTTGCATTACGCGCGCCTCGCCGCGCAGGGCGACTTCCAGGCGCGCCAGGTCATGATCGAGCGCAACCTGCGCCTGGTGGTCAACATCGCCAAGCATTACACCAACCGCGGCGTGGCGTTGCTCGACCTGATCGAGGAAGGCAACCTCGGCCTGATGCACGCGCTGGAAAAATTCGACCCCGAGCGCGGTTTCCGCTTTTCCACCTATGCCACCTGGTGGATACGCCAGAACATCGAGCGCGCCATCATGAACCAGTCGCGCACCATCCGCCTGCCGGTGCACGTGATCAAGGAACTCAACCTGATTCTGCGTGCGATGCGCCACTTGGAAACCCACGGAGACAGAGCGCCCAGTGCCGAGGACGTGGCCCATCTGGTGGGGCGCGACACCGAGGAAGTGCGCCGCATCCTGCGCTTCAACGAGCGCATTGCCTCGCTCGATGCACCGCTCGACATCGACCCCATGCTGTCGATCGGCGAGGCGATCCCGGATGAGCGCGCGCCGCTACCGGGGGAGAACCTGGAGCGTACCGAAATCGCGGGGTTCGTGAGCGAATGGATGGCACAGTTGAGCGACAAGCAGCGCTGGGTGGTGGAGCGTCGTTACGGGCTTAATGGCGTGGAAATTTGCACCCTCGACACCCTTGCCGCATCCATGGGGCTGACGCGCGAGCGCGTGCGCCAGATCCAGCTTGAAGCGCTGGCGGCGCTGCGCAAGATCCTGCAACGCGAAGGCATGTCCCGCGACGTGCTGTTATAGCGCTGTCGCTCCGGCAGGCAATGCAAGGCGTGCTCATACCCGGAAGGCGCGCACCAGCTGGGCCAGCATGCGCCGCGAACCGTCATCCCGGACATTCCCGTAGCGCAGCGCGACATAAAGTCCGCTGATCGCCTGCACCTGCTGAGCCAGGTCGGGGCGCAGGTACGCGACGCGCGCGCAAAAATCCATCGGTCCTTCGTGAGCCGCGCGCACCAGGCCGCGTTTGGCAAGCCTCGTGCAGAACTTCTGGTACAGCGCCAGCACCGCATCGCGCGGCCGGCCGCGCAGGCGGCGCAGGGTGAGCGCGGCGAGCAGCGCGACGACGACGGCAACGACCATCACCAGCGCCTGCACCATATTCTGCCAGGTGGTGGCCGACATGCCGGCGCTGCGCAGCAACTGGCGCTGCCGCTCCGGACCGTAGCCCAGCACCCACTGGTTCCAGGTGTTGGCGATGTTGTCCCAGGTGAAGCGCACCCGCTTCAGCCACGCCGCATCGGTGCGTACCAGGAACGGCACCGGCTCGTCTACCGGCACAGCGGCCGCGATGCCGGCCTCGACCCGCAGGGGCGACACGGCGGCGGTGGGGTCGACGCGCACCCAGCCCGTTTCTTTCAGCCACACTTCCGCCCAGGCGTGCGCCTCGGTCTGGCGCACGGTGAGGAAATCGCCGAGCGGATTCAACTCGCCGCCCTGGTAGCCGGTGACCACGCGTGCCGGGATGCCCGCCGCGCGCATCAGGAACGCGAAGCTTCCTGCGTAGTGTTCGCAGAAGCCGCGTCGCGTATCGAACAGGAATTCGTCTACGCCGTCGTTGCCGAGCAGGGGCGGATTCAAGGTGTAGAAGAACGACTGCTCGCGAAAATAGCGTAGCGCGCTTTGTACGACGTCATTGTTGCTTTGCGACGAGCTGCGCCAGGATTGTGCCAGTTCACGCGCACGCGGGTTGAAGCCGGCGGGCAGTTGCAGCGCGCGCTGCAATACCGCTTCGTTTTCGGTGGCGTCGGTGCGGTAGCGCAGGTGGGAGCTCATGTCATAGCGCAAGCGGGTGCGTAGCGGCGCATTGGCGAGCAACTGGAAATCACGCGTGACCATGCTCGCCGGCGGCACCTGTGCCGGCAGGTCAAGTGCGAACAGCCAGCGCTGGTTGTGCGGCTCCAGTGTTACCGTGTAGCGCACCGGCTCGTCCAGCGACTGGTAGTGCGCCTGCAAGGTCGGTTGCGGTTTGCCCATGTTCCAGGTGCGCCCGTCGAAATCCCACAGCACCGGCCCGCGCCAGTAAAGCTGCTGTACTTGCGGCGGCGACGCCTCGAACTTGACGCGGAACGCCACCGCGTCGGACAGGATCAGCTGGCTGACGCTGCCTGGTGCCATCTTGTCGGACAGGCCGGTGATGGTGGCACGGGTATCCTGCGGCAATCCCCACAGCGGGCCCTGCACGCGCGGGAACAGCACGAACAGCACCAGCATCAGCGGCACCGCCTGCGCCAGCAGCGTACCGGCAACCGGCAGGATTTCGCGGTGGGTGAAGCTGCGTTCACGCTGCACCGCGATCATGCCGGCGGTGATCAGCCACACCACGCCCATCATATAGAGCGCGGTGGGTATGGTCTGGGTGTAGAAGAAGTTGGTGATCACCACGAAGTAGCCGAGCACATTGAGCAGCAT
Organism: Pseudomonadota bacterium; assembly: GCA_040756015.1. Classification (GTDB taxonomy): domain Bacteria; phylum Pseudomonadota; class Gammaproteobacteria; order Burkholderiales; family JBFMAC01; genus JBFMAC01. Next base: position 63,251 of record JBFMAC010000013.1, on the reverse strand, counting down.
GGCATCGCGCAGCGTGCGTATCTCCATCAGCTTCATCGCCAGCATCGTCACCAGCAGCGCGATGCCGGCATCGCGCCCGAACAGGGTGCCGTAGCTGAGGAAGATCCCGCCGCAGGCGCTGGCCACGGTCAACAACAGCAGCGCTTTGCGCGGCAGTGGCAGGGCGCGCTGCGCGATGATGGCGCGCAGCGCGGTCAGCAGGCCGGCGAGCAGCACGATCCACCACGGCAGCCGTGCGGCGTGCGGCGCCACAGACAACACGAAGGACAGCAGCACCCAGAACAGTGCGTGCAGGCCGAGCGGGCGCTCGCTGGCCTGCGCCCTGGGAGCGGCGGGCTTGTATTCCTCAGGTTCGAACAGCGCCAGCGCGGCCAGGCAGCGGTCGCGCTGCTCGTCGCCGCTGGCGGGTGGGATGACGATGCCTGGCAGGCGCAGGCCGTAGCGCGCATGGGCGGCAGCGGCGTCGACCACCCAGCGCGCCAGGCGCGACAGCTTCGTCTCGGTGCCCATGCCGGCAGGCAGTTGCGCCCAGTCCAGCCATAGTTCCGTGTCGGCACGGCCGCTGAATTCCTTGGTCATCAGCGGCTGTCCGCGTGCTGCCGCTTTCCAGGAGACGCGCTTCAACGGATCCCCCGCCTGGTAGAGACGCAGGCCGGCGAAGTCCTCCTCGCCCAAGCCGTATTCAACGCCACTGCCGGGTTGCGGTTGTGGCACTGGTGGCGCGATGCGGCTGTCGTCGGGCTGCGGATACACCAGGCACTGCATGTCGAGTTCGACATTGCTCCAGGCATGGAACAGCCCAAGCGGGTAGCGCGTGTAGAGCATGAAGCGGCCCGCGCGCAGCACGCCGCGCCGCCTTGCCGGGATGGTCAGGTCTGCCGCCACGCTTTGTCGCGCCGGCACGTCGTAGTACAGCGGTGCTTGGCCCGCTGAGGCGAGCGCGATGCCGTAGCGCGCGAGGTCGCTGCCGTTTTCGATGCGCACCACGAAATGCGCGCGGCCACCGGCGAAGACGGGTTCGCTTTTGCCGGCGTGCAAAGCGAGACCGGCGAGGTTGCGCCAAGTGTGCAGCATCGACAGCAAGCCCATCGACGCCAGCAGGAAAGTCAGCGCATAGCCCAGGCTGAGGTTGTAGTTGATCGAGCCGATCAGCATCATGAACAGCGTCACCGCGAACAGCAGCCCCTGGCGCGTGGGCAGGATATACACGCGGCGCTGCGTCAGCCGTACCGGGCTGGCTTCCGGGTGGTGCGGGCGCAGCGTCCAGTCGGTGAGGAAGGCGGGGACGAGCTTCATGGGGTCATGGCGGCAAGCTGCATTGCATCAATGAGCAAGTCAATTATAGGCAGTGTGGTGCGGTCGCGTAGGGAAGCGCTAACGCTCCGGTTGTCTTTCCTTCGCGCCCTCTGCGTCCTCTGCGGTAAACGGTTTCAGCCTTACGGCGCAGCAAGTGCTGAACGTGTAGAAAGCCTGGCGCGCGGCACGTCCATGCTGTTGCCGTCTTCCTGCACCACCGCTTGCGCGAGTGGCGAGCGCGTTGCTTCCCAACTGCCCTTGGCGAGATTGCTGACCTGGTCGCCGGCGAATGCGGCGTAGCCGAATTTGGCGTAGTGCGGCAGCTTGCGCGCCAGCGTCGGCAGTGCGGCGGGGCTGTCGGCGGCGAGCCAGGCGATGGTCTGGCCGTCGCGCCCTGCGCTCAGGGCGTAAGCGTGGCCGTCACGCGGATATTCCTCATCGTCGAGATGTACCCCATGTTCCTGTAATGTGCCGTCAGGCAACGCGCCGAGCATTTCAGCGAGGAAAGCGTTTTCCCAGCCGAACAGCCACACCGCGCTGTCTTGCGGCAGCGCGTCGATTTCGTTGTCCCATTTGATGCGGGTGCGGCGCCCAGGCTGTTGCTGCCAGGTTTGCGCAATGGCCTGGTATTGAGTGCGCAGGTCTGCTGATGCACTGGTGGGCAGCACGATGGTGAGGCGCTCCGCGCCGAACAGTTGCGAGAAAGCGGGCGGGATTTCGGCTCGGGCCAGGCGGCGGAACAGGTCGAACTCGGGATCAATATCCAAGCGCAAGGGTTGGCCAGGCACGGTAATGCGCACCTTGGTTTGCTTGTCCTGCATCGTCACCGTGGTCTGGTAGGCCGTTTCTGCTCCCGCGAGCGTGACCGCGATGGGTACACTGAGCGCGTAGGTTGAGCCGGACTGGCTTTGCGTGAGTGTGAAGCTCAGCTCGTATCCTTGTGCGGTGCGGCGTGCGCGCGGCTGCTCCAGTTGCAGTTGCGGCGCGCCTTCGCGTTCCACCCATTGCGCGAAGAAGTTGTGCAGGTCGCGCCCGCTCGTCTTGCTGAACGCAGCTTCAAGCTCGGCGTAACCGGCGCGCTTGAACAGCTGGTCGCGGTAGAAAGCGCGCAGCGCCTGCACGAAGATCGCGTCGCCCAGTTCGCGGCGCAGCATGTGGAACAGCATCAACGCCTTGCCGTAGCCCACCGCTTCCGTCGCCATGCTGTGGCGCGAGCTGAATTCGGCGAGCGGGAAATCGCGCTCCGCGTTGATGAAGTCGGCGTATTTCTGCAGGGTGCCGCGCCGGTGATCGGCGCCCTGGCCTTTCTGTTCCTGCAGCAGATGGTCGGCGAGGTAGGCGGTGAGCCCCTCCGACCAGTTGCCGCGCTCGTAATCGACATAGACGCCGTTGCCCCACCAGTTGTGCAGGATTTCGTGCGGGTAGGAGGTGTCGGCGATGAAGGGCAGGCGGATCACCTGGCTGCCGAGCAGGGTGAACGAAGGCATGCCATAGCCAGTCTCCCAGAAATTTTCCACCAGCGCGAACTTGGCGTAGGGATAGGGGCCGAGCAGGTTCTGGTAGAGCGCAAGGTAGCGGCGCGTGGCGTCGAGGTAGCGTTGCGCCAGCGCGGTGTCGTCCTGGCGCAGGTACACCAGCGCGGCGATGCCGCCGGCGTCCGCCGCGTATTCGGTGTAAGGCGCGGCGATCAGGTAGATCTCGTCCTGCGGCTGCGTTTCCTGCCAGCGTCCCTCCTGGTATGCGCCCTGACTCACTGCGCGCCAGCCGGCGGGTGTTTCGACGGTGAGGGAGAAGGTGGTCATGCCGGGAAGCTGCGGATACCAGCCGCTGTTGGCGGAGAGGAACACGCCTTCGGCGGAGATCACCCCCGGCGTGGTTTCGAAGGTACGCGCCTCGCGCTTTTCCTGCTGCGGCGGCTGATAGATTTCGCCACGGTAGTTGAGCGTGAAGCGGCGGCTGCCGGCGGGCAGCACGACGCGATATTGTTGCAGCCAGCCGTCGCTTCCCTGCACTTCCAGCGTGGCGTCGGGCGAGGCGGGGTGCAGGCCACGGTGCAACGTGAACTCGATTTCGCGCGTGCCTTCAGGCAGGATCAGCGTGTCGCTGGCGATGAGGATGTGCTGGTCGGGCTGCAACGCGACGCGCAGCTCGTGGTGTGGCAACACCTGCGCCTGAGCGGCGAACGCGACGAACGCGGCGAGGAACGGCGCGGCGGCAAACAGGATGCGCAAGCGCTGCACCATCACGTCGTGTGCAACTTCTCGGCGTTGCACACGCTGCACGCGCTGTCCTGCTTCAGCACGATGGTGCGCCAGGTCATGGTGAGTGCATCCAGCAGCATGAGCTTGCCGGCGAGCGTGGGCGTGCCGAGCAGCAGCTTCAATGCTTCCGCCGCCTGCATGCAGCCGATGATGCCGGTGAGCGGTGCGAACACACCCATCAGCGCGCAGCGTTCCTCCTCGCCTTCGGCGTATTCCGGGAACAGGCAGTGATAGCAGGGGCTGTCGTCGCGGCGCAGGTCGAACACCGCCACCTGGCCGTCGAAGCGGATCGCCGCGCCCGACACCAGCGGCTTCTTCAGCTGCACGCAGGCGCGGTTGACCGCGTGGCGCGTGGCGAAGTTGTCGCTGCCGTCCACCACCACGTCGGCTGGTGCAACGAGTTCGAGCAGGCGCGCCGCATCGACACGCTCGTTGATCGCGTTGACGCGCACCTCGGGATTGATCTCGGCCAGCGTGCGCTGCGCCGAAGCGGTCTTGGCATCGCCGACCGCGGTGGTGCGGTGCAGGATCTGCCGCTGCAAATTGGTGAGGTCCACCGTGTCGCCGTCGCAAATCGTCAGCGTGCCCACCCCGGCGGCGGCGAGGTACAGCGCGGCGGGCGAGCCCAGCCCGCCCGCGCCGATCACCAGCACATGCGCGGCCAGCAGCGCCTGCTGGCCCTCGATGCCGATCTGCGGCAACAGGATGTGGCGGCTATAGCGCAGCAGTTGGTTATCGTTCATGGAAGTGATGGCTATATGGATTCGAGTTCTTTGAGCGTTGCCGGCCGAGGAAAAAAAGCAAAGCGCTCGTTCGGTGCTTGCTATGGCGCCATTCCGTTGTTCTGACGCGGATGATAACGAGGCGGCGAGTGCAGTATTGCCGTAGGCACGTTCCGCATGGTTAGCAGGTTTTGGGCCAACGGCTCGGATTGCGAGCATCATGTAACACAGCCAAAACTTGTACGAGATCATCCCGTACTGCATAAAACAAACCGTAAGGAAATCTTGGAAGGAGTGCCCGGCGAACACGGGGAATCACCTCGGCATAAAGCAGCGGGGCTTGCTCCAGTCGTTTTAACTGCAACTCCATTGCGGCAATGAATTCCTCACCGAGGCCGGGACTCTGTAATTCGTACCACTCTTGAGCTTCGCCAATTTCACGCAATGCTCGTGCGGAGAATTTCAGGCGGTACGCCATGAGCCATCTTTAAGGTACGCTTTCACCTGATCCCAGGAATAACCCGCTTCCGGGTTCGCTTCGAACTCTGCCAGACGCGCTTCGAGTTCAGCCTTAAGCGCGGGCGAAATTTCCACGGCTTCAGGCACGGCGGCAACGCTGTCCCAGATCAGTTCAACGAGGCGAATGCGCTCCTGTACGGGAAGCTCAAGAATGTCGGCAATAGAGATGTTGCGCATGCCGAATATTGTACCCTTTTTCGGAAAGGGCGCTACGTTCCTTGCCCTGGCCAACAAAGTCAGTGCCGCGCGAGGGCAGCGGAATCAGCGGTAGTCACGCCACTCCGGGGGGGTGGCATCATGATCCCCATGCTCATGGTGCCCATACGCGTTGATGAAGATTTCGCGCGAGGACTTGGTCTGCCGGTCCGGTGAGCGCAGGTTGTCGAGCTGCACGTCTTCTAGGTAGTGGATGAGCGCGCGCTTGATCTTGTGGAACAGGCTGTTGTCGAGGTGGAAGCCCTGGCTGACCAGCGCGCTCTCCAGACCCTTGAGCGTGTAGTCGAGTACGTTGTATTGCACCACGATGGTGTGCGCGTGCGGCGACGGGAACACCTCCAGGCGATCCAGGCTGGCCAACAGGGTGCGTGCCTGTTCCGCCTGGTTGGGCGGCATGGCGTTGAAGCAGATGTCGCGTTGCTTGACGGTGTCGTTGCTCTTCATCTCTTCATGGTTCCCCGCTAAAACGGGTGCACAGTTTGCAGGGGCTGCGTGCCCTGTTCGGTTATCTCCTGCCCTGCACGATTTGCAGGCCCTTCAGTAAGTTGAATGCCTGGTTCAACTGGTAGTCGCTCTTGGAGGCGATTTCGCGCGGGTCGATCTTGTCTTCCTCGCTGGTCGGCTTGCCGGCCGGCGCAGTGATGCGCGGCGGCGCCGGCTCGTCCTTGCCCGGCTTGTCGTTGCTCAGGTGCTTGTCGAGGTCGGCTTCGCGCAGGCGCAGCGAGGGGTCGGTTGAAGTGCCGTTGACCGTGGCTTCATCTACCACGATGTCGGGGGTGACGCCCTTGGCCTGGATCGAGCGCCCGCTTGGCGTGTAATAACGCGCGGTGGTGAGTTTGATCGCGGTGTTGTTGCCGAGTGGCAGGATGGTCTGTACCGAACCCTTGCCGAAGGTTTGCGTACCCATCACGATGGCGCGCTTGTGATCCTGCAGTGCGCCGGCGACGATTTCCGACGCCGAGGCGGAGCCGCCGTTGGTGAGCACCACCATGGGCACGCTCTTCACTTCCGGTGGCAGGTTCTTCAGATAGTCGGTCTTGCTGCCGCGCAGATAATTTTCCGGGCTGGCGGTCAGCTTCATTTTCGAGTCCTCGGTGCGGCCGTCGGTGTATACCACCAGAGTGCCGGCGGGCAGGAAAGCGGCGGACACGCCCACGGCGCTGTTGAGCAGGCCGCCCGGGTCGTTGCGCAGGTCGAGCACCAAGCCTTGCAACGGCGCCTTGTTCTCCTTGTACATGTCTTCCAGCGCCTTGGCCAGGTTCTCGCCGGTGTGTTCCTGGAACTGGGTGATGCGCACGTAGCCGTAGCCGGGTTCGACCAGTTTGGACTTGACGCTTTGCACCTTGATGACGGCGCGCGTCAGCGTGAAGGTGAGCGGCTTGGTCTCGCCCTTGCGCATCACCGACAGGGTGATCTGGGTGTTGGGCTTGCCGCGCATGCGTGACACCGCCTCGTTGAGGGTGAGCCCCTTCACCGGCGTGTCGTCGATCTTGAAGATCAGGTCGCCGGACTTGATGCCGGCGCGGAATGCGGGGGTGTCCTCGATCGGCGCCACCACCTTGACGAAGCCGTCTTCCATGCCGACTTCGATGCCGAGTCCGCCGAATTCGCCCTGGGTGCCGACTTGCAGCTCCTTGAAGGCGTCGGCGTCGAGGTAGGCGGAGTGCGGGTCGAGGCCGGTGAGCATGCCGTTGATGGCCTCGGTGATGAGCTTCTTGTCATCGACCGGCTCGACGTAATCGCTCTTGACGCGGCCGAACACCTCGGCGAAGGCGCGCAGTTCCTCGACCGGCAGAGGGCCGCCCGCATCCTTGTCGGCGACTGCGGAAAAGTTCAGGCTGATAAGGACGCCGAATACGATGCCGAGCGCAATGAACCCGGCTTGTTGTAATTTGATACGCATCAATAACTCCTACTTGCCACCTTTAACGTAACCACTTCATTGGGTCGAGCGGTCTGCCCTGAAAACGCAGCTCGAAGTATAAACCGGATTCCTCGTTGCCGCCGCTGTTTCCTACGCTGGCGATAGCGTCGCCCGCTGTCACGTTGTCGCCCACCTGCTTGTACAGCGCTTCGTTGTTGCCGTACAGGCTCATATAGTCGTCGCCGTGGTCTATCACCATCAGGTTGCCGAAGCCGCGTAGCCAGTCGGCGTACACCACCCGACCTGCCGCCACTGCCCGGATTTCAGCGCCGCTCTGGGCGCGGATGAACAGTCCTTTCCAGGATAAGCCGCCATCAGCACGTGGACTGCCGAAACGCCCGGCGAGTTCCCCGCGCAGCGGGAAATTCAGCTTGCCCTTGAGTTGCCGGAAGGCGCTGTGCAGATCGTCCGGCTCGGCTGTGCGCATATCCGGCCTGGTGGCACCGGGTTTCGCGGTGCTGGGTTTTGTCTTCTTCCTGGCGGGGCGCTGCGTCAGCAGCTTGGCCAGGCGCTCTACCAGCCTGGTCAGGCGCTTTTCGTCGCGTTGCAGGGTGGTGATCTGGCGGCGTTGTTCGCCGATTTGCCGCGAGAGCTTGTGCAGTACCTGTTTTTTCGTCGCCTGCTGTTTTTCCAGTTGCTGCTTTTCCTGTTTCTGCTCGGCTTCGATGGCGGCGAGTTGCGTCTGTTTTTCTCGCGTGGCGTCGGCCAGTTCGCGCAGGCCGGCGATTTGGTCGTGCAGCTCGGTCAGCGTTTGCGCGCGCGCCTGCGCGATGTGGCGGTAGTAGACGAGGTCGCGGCTGCTCTGTTCGATGCTCGCGCCGCTGAGCAACAGGCGCAGGCTGTCGGGGGCGCCCTGCGTGTATTGCCGGTAGAGCAGGCGTTCCAGTCGCTGTTGCTGGATGGAAAGGTCGCCTTCGCGGCTGCGGGTTTTCTGTTGCAAATCGGCGAGCGTGGCGCGGACAGTGCTTTGCGCCAGGGCCAGCTCGAACAGGCGGCGGTTGGCTGCGCTGATGGCGCGCTCGGATTCGCGCAGCGCGTCGGCGGTTTCCGATTTCGATTCCTCGGCGTCGCTCAACTCGCGTTGCAGCTCGGCGATGCGGCCGCGCAAGTCCTTGAGTTGTTCCTGTTTGGCAGCGTGTTCTTTTTTGCTGGCTGCCTGTACCGGGTGCACGGCAGGCAGGCAGCAAAGGGCAATGAATAACAGGGCAGCAGCGCGCCGGCGGTTCACTCGAAGTCGAGCAGCGCTTTGCCGGTCATTTCTGGCGGCTGTGGCACGCCCATCATTTTCAGCAGCGTCGGCGCGACGTCCTGCAGTGCGCCGGTTTCGGCCATGCGCGCCTTGCGCCCGATGTAGACGAAGGGCACCAGGTTGAGGGTGTGTGCGGTGTGCGGCTGGTGGGTGGCGGGGTCGGACATCATTTCCGCGTTGCCGTGGTCGGCGGTGATGATGGTTTCGCCGCCGATGTCCTGCATCGCCTTGACCACGCGGCCGAGGCAGGCGTCGAGCGCTTCTACTGCCGTGGTCGCTGCTTCCAGGTTGCCGGTGTGGCCGACCATGTCGCCGTTGGCGTAGTTGCAGATGATGGCGTCGTACTGCTTGCTGTGTATCGCCGCTTCCAGTCGACCGGTGACTTCGTAGGCGCTCATCTCCGGCTTGAGGTCGTAGGTCGCCACCTTGGGCGAGGGCACCAGCACGCGGTCTTCGCCTGGATAGGGCTGCTCGTTGCCGCCGTTGAAGAAATAGGTGACGTGCGCGTACTTTTCCGTTTCCGCGATACGCAGTTGTTTCAGCCCGAGGCGGGCGATGTATTCGCCGAAGCCGTTGATGATGGGCTCGGGCGGGAACGCGATCGGCTGCTTGACCTCCTCGCCGTAGCTGGTGAGGGTGCAGTAATAACCGAGCTTGGGGAACAGGCTGCGGTCGAAGCCGTAAAAGTGCATTTCGGTCAGCGCCATGGTCAGCTGGCGCGCGCGGTCGGAACGGAAGTTCATGAACACCACGGCGTCGCCGTCGTGCATCGTCACCGGCGAGGCGCCGGACGGCACGATGGCGGTGGCTTTGACGAATTCGTCAGTCTCGCCGCGTGCGTAGGCCGCTTCCAGCGCCTGCATGGCGCTTCTGGCGCGGAATTCCGCCATGCCCTGCGTGATGACTTCATACGCCGGGTGGGTACGTTCCCAGCGTTTGTCGCGATCCATCGCGTAATAGCGGCCGACCACCGAGACGATGCGTCCCACTTGCAGTTGCTCGCACTTGCGTTCCAACGCCTCGATCGAAGCGGCGGCGCTTTTCGGCGGCGTGTCGCGCCCGTCGAGGAAGGCGTGGATGTAGATGCTCTGCACGCCGGCCTTGGCGGCCATTTCCAGCATGGCGTGGATGTGCGATTCGTGGCTGTGCACACCGCCGGGGGAGAGCAGGCCGAGGATGTGCAGCGCCTTGTTATTGTCGCGTGCGGTGGCGACGGCTTGGGTCAGCGCGGGATTCTTGAAGAATTCGCCGGTTTCGATGGCATGGGCGATGCGGGTGTATTCCTGGTACACCACGCGCCCGGCGCCAATGTTGAGGTGCCCCACTTCGGAGTTGCCCATCTGCCCGGCGGGCAGGCCGACCGCGCCTTCTGAGGCATGGATGGCAGTATGCGGGTATTGCCGCCAGAGACGATCCCAGTTCGGTTTTTTCGCGCTGGCAATGGCGTTGTTGGCAGTCTCTTCGCGGCAACCGAAGCCGTCGAGGATGATTAATAAGACAGGTGTGACTTTCATGCGGCTTTGTTTTAAATATTCCGTACATTAAGATTCGCCTTATTTTATAATATTTTGGTGTCGATTACTAAGTTCATGCAGAGTGTATGGGTAGCAGCGTCAATTTCAGCCGTGCCGACCTGATCAAGGAGGACGAGCACATCGAGCAGGCATCGCGTGCGATGAAGGCGATGTCACATCCCTTGCGCCTGAAAATCCTCTGTGTCCTGGGCGACCGCGAGGTGAGCGTGCAGGACATCGTCGACAGCGTCGGCACCTCGCAGAGCAACATTTCCCAGCATCTCGCCATCCTGCGCGACAAAGGCGTGCTGCGCACGCGCAAGGATGCCAACCGCGTCTATTACCGCATCGCCGATGCCCGCACCTTGCAGTTGATCGGCATGATGCGTGACGTGTTCTGCGGTTTCAGCCAATAATTTTCTTCCCGTAATCTGCTATCTTCAGTTCAATGCCTTGCTTTACCGTAAATATTAGATTATTCTAATACTCGTCTTTTGACGGGGGGCTTATGCGTATCCTGTTGCTGGGGTGTCTGCTGTGGGTTGCACTGGCGCGGGCGGAAACGTTGGACAGCGTCAACGTACAATACCGCGAAGTCGACCAGACTTATGCTGTTGACGGCCTGATCGAGGCCGTGCGCCAGTCCACGGTGGCGGCGCAGATTGCCGGGCGCGTGGTCGAGCTGAATTTCGATGTCGGCGATTATGTACAGAAAGGCCAGGTGATCGCCCGCATCGACGCGCGCGAGGCGAGCCAGGCGGTGGCCGGCAGCCAGGCGCAGGCGGCGCAGGCGCAGGCCAACCTGGCTAACGCGCGCGCGCACTACGAGCGCACCCGTCAGTTGTTCGAGCAGAAGTTCGTCAGCCAGGCCGCGCTCGACAAGGCCCAGGCCGAATACCAGGCGGCGCAGGCGCAGGCTAAGGCCACGCTAGCCGGCGCCGGCCAGGCGGAAACGGTGAAGGGCTACGCCACCATCGTGGCCCCGTATAGCGGAGTAGTGGCGGCGCGCCATGTCGAGCTGGGTGAGATGGCTTCGCCCGGCAAGCCCCTGTTCACCGGTTTCGATCCGCGCGACCTGCGCGTCGAGGTGTCCATTCCCCAATACAAGCTGGACGCGGTGCGGCGTTCCGCTTCCGCCATGATAGAGATCGCCACGCTCGACAAATGGGTCAAGGCTGCGGCGGTGACGGTACTGCCTGCGGCCGACGTTCGGACCCACACCACGCGCGTGCGCCTAGATCTGCCCGCTGACCTGCGTGGCGTGCAGCCCGGCATGTATGTGCGCGCGCATTTTAGCGTCGGGCGCGCGCGTAAGCTGGTGATCCCGGTGTCTGCGGTACTGCGTCGCAGCGAGGTGAGCGCGGTGTATGTCGTCGATACGCAAGGCCGGCCGCAGTTGCGCCAGGTGCGACTGGGCGAGCCGGCCGGGCATGGGTTGATCGAAGTGCTCGCCGGCGTGGTGGTCGGTGAGAACGTCGCGCTCGATCCGGTCAAGGCAGGCATCTTGTTGAAAGGGGGTGGAGAACAGCCCCCCACATCTAGCCCCTAGTCCCTTGAAAATGGGTATCTCCGGCCGCATCGCAAAATTTTTCCTGTATTCGAAACTGACGCCGCTGATTGCGTTGGTGCTGGCGCTGCTCGGCCTGTTCGCGGTGCTGGTGACGCCGCGTGAGGAAGAGCCACAGATCAACGTCACCATGGCCAACGTGTTCATTCCCTTTCCGGGCGCTTCCGCCAGGGACGTCGAAAGCCTGGTGGCTACGCCTGCCGAGCAGGTGCTCTCGCAGATTTCCGGCATTGAGCATGTGTATTCGGTGTCGCGCCCGGGCATGGCGATTCTGACCGTGCAATATCAGGTGGGCGAGGATCGCATCCAGTCGCTGGTGCGTTTGTACGACACCATCCAGTCGCACCGTGATTGGGTGTCACCCGAACTGGGCGTAGGCGAGCCCATCATCAAACCGGTGGGCATAGACGACGTGCCCATCGTCAGTCTGACGCTGTGGACCGAGGATGCGACGCGCGGTGCCTTCGATTTGCAGCAGGTGGCGCATGCGCTCGAAGCCGAACTGAAGCGCATTCCCGGCACGCGCGAAGTGAAGACCATAGGCGCGACCGGCCACGTGGTGCGGGTGGTGATGGATGCCGAGCGCATGCACGCGCACCAGATTTCCGCGCAGGATATCCGCGATGCATTGCAGGTAAGCAACGCTTCGCAGCCCGCCGGTGCGCTGGTCGCCGACAACCGCGAGATTCTAGTGCAGACTGGCACCTTCCTGGAGAGCGCGACCGACGTCAAGCAACTGGTGGTAGGCGTGCAAGAGGGGCAGCCGGTGTTCATTACTGATATCGCGCGCGTCGAGGACGGCCCCGACCAGCCCGTGCGCTATGCCTGGTTCGGAGCCGGGCAGGCGGCGGGGCAGAAGGGGGTTGCACAGCGCGGTGAATTCCCCGCGGTCACGCTGGCGCTGTCGAAGAAGCCGGGCGAGAACGCGGTGTCGGTGGCCGAAAAGGCGATCACGCGCATCGAGCAGCTCAAGGGCAGCATCATCCCGGCGGGAGTCGAGGTCACCGTCACGCGCAATTACGGCGAGACCGCCAACGACAAGGCGATGAAGCTGATCCAGAAGCTGATCTTCGCCACCGTCTCGGTGGTGGCGCTGGTCTGGTTCGCGCTGGGGCGGCGCGAGGCGGCCATCGTCGGCATTGCCGTGCTGCTGACGCTGGCGGCAACCCTGTTTGCCTCCTGGGCGTGGGGCTTTACCCTCAACCGCGTGTCGCTGTTCGCGCTGATTTTTTCCATCGGTATCCTGGTCGATGACGCCATCGTGGTAGTGGAAAACATTCACCGCCGGCGTACAATGGATCAGGCGCCGCTCGCCGAAGTGATCCCGCAGGCGGTGGACGAAGTCGGCGGGCCGACCATCCTGGCCACCTTCACCGTGATCGCGGCGCTGCTGCCGATGGCTTTCGTCAGTGGTTTGATGGGGCCGTACATGAGTCCGATCCCGATCAACGCCAGCATAGGCATGCTGATTTCTCTGGCGGTGGCGTTTATCGTGACGCCCTGGCTGGCGCTCAAGCTGCTCGGGCGCGGCGTACATCACGGCGACGCGCAGGGCGGCAGGCTGTACAACCTGTTCCGCGCCAAGCTGGCGCCGCTCCTGCGCCGCGAACAGGGTGCGGCGATGCGCAAGAAACTGTGGCGCGCCATCGTTATCGCGATCCTGGTGGCGCTGTCGCTGGCGGCGGTGAAACTGGTGGTGCTGAAAATGCTGCCGTTCGATAACAAGTCGGAATTCCAGGTGGTGGTGGATATGCCGGTGGGCACGCCGCTGGAGCAGACGGCGCGCGTGTTGCGCGAAATCGGTGCGCATCTTGCCACCGTTCCCGAGGTGACCGATTACCAGGCTTACGCCGGCACCGCCAGCCCGATCAACTTCAACGGGTTGGTGCGCCAGTACTACCTGCGCGCCGGGCCGGAAGTGGGCGACATCCAGGTGAACCTGACCGACAAGCACCAGCGCGAGCGCAGCAGTCATGAAATCGCGCAGGCGGTGCGTCCGCGCATAGAGGAAATAGCCGGCCGCCTCGGCGCCAAGGTGAAGGTCGTGGAAGTGCCGCCAGGCCCGCCGGTGATGTCGCCCATCGTCGCGGAAATCTACGGACCGGATTACGAAGGCCAGATGCGCGTGGCGCAGCGGGTGCACGAGGTGTTCGGCAAGACCGCCGACATCGTCGGCATCGACGACAGCGTGGAAGAGAACGCGCAGAAGATCACCATGCGCGTGTTGCAGAACAAGGCGGCGTTGCTGGGCGTGGCGCAGAAGGACGTGGTGGAGGCGATGCGCATGGGGTTGTCCGGCGAGAACGTGACGCCCATCCATAGCGGTGCGGCCAAGTACGAGATACCGGTGCGCGTCACCCTGCCGCCGGAGCGCCAGGGCAGTCTCGACGAACTGCTCAAGCTCACGGTGCGTGCGCGTGACGGCGCGCTGGTGCCGTTGTCCGAGCTGGTGCAGGTGGTGCCGCTGACGCGCGAGAAGGCCATCTACCACAAGGACCTGTTACCGGTGGTGTATGTGGTCGGCGACATGGCGGGCAAGCTAGATTCGCCGCTGTACGGCATGTTCGCCATGCGCGGCGAACTCGCCGAGGGCGGCAGGCTGCGCGAATATTTCTTCGGGCAGCCGCAGGATCCCTATGCTGGTTACGCCATGAAGTGGGACGGCGAGTGGCAGGTGACTTACGAGACCTTCCGCGACATGGGGCTGGCCTATGCGGTCGGGCTGGTGCTGATCTACCTGTTGGTGGTGGCGCAGTTCGGTTCTTATGTTACGCCGCTCATTATCATGGCGCCGATCCCGCTCACCATCATCGGCGTGATGCCCGGACATGCCCTGCTCGGTGCGCAGTTCACCGCGACCTCGATGATAGGCATGATCGCGCTGGCCGGTATCATCGTGCGCAATTCCATTCTGCTGGTGGACTTCATCAACCTGCAAGTGGCGCAGGGCGTCGCTTTCGAGGAGGCGGTGGTGCGCGCCGGTGCGGCGCGCGCCAAGCCCATCGTGCTGACCGGGCTGGCGGCGATGCTGGGCGCCTTTTTTATCCTCGACGACCCGATCTTCAACGGCCTGGCGATCTCCTTGATATTCGGCATTCTCGTTTCCACCTTGCTCACGCTGCTGGTGATCCCGGTGCTGTACTATGCCGTGAATTATCGCAAGTTCGAGCAGGCCAAGTTAGGCTAGAATTTTTTCAACCAGGAGTGATCCATGACCATCAATCGCATCGTGCGCATCGTCGCCGGATTTTTCGTGCTGCTGTCCCTGGCGCTGGGGATGGAGGCGAGCCCGCTCTACCATAGCGCCAACTGGCTGTGGTTCACCGCCTTCGTCGGCTTCAACCTGATGCAGAGCGGGTTCACGCGCTTCTGCCCGCTCGACACCTTCCTCAAGCGGCTGGGGATCACAGAGGAAAGCTGCACATCTTGCTGAGCGTGCCGGCGCAGCGCTGGGCTTTCATCAGCCTGCTTTTCGTCGGACTGATGTTCAGCCTGCCCTTCCTGCAATACCACCACAATTACCCGCTGCCCGGTTTTTACGGAGAGTGGCTGGCGGCGCTGCTGGGGCTGGCGGCGCTGGGGCTGCTGGTGCAGCGCCGTTGGTGGGAGGATTTTTCCCTGCCGCGCATCGCTCTCGTGCCGCTGGCCTTGTTCGCGGTGCTGCTGGGGCAACTGGCGCTGGGCATGGCGCCTTATCCGCAGCAGATACTGCTCGCCGAACTCTACCTGCTGTGGGCCTGCGGCCTGATGGTGCTGGGCCACGTGCTCAAGGCCGAGTTCGGCTGGGAAAAATTGGCACACACGCTGGCCGTGTTCCTGCTTGCCGGAGGGGTGCTCAATGCATTGGCCGGGCTGTTGCAGCATTACAACTGGCACACGATTTTTGATGCCGTGGTCAGCATGAAGGTTTCAAGCTCGGTTTACGGCAATCTGGCGCAGCCCAACCATTTTGCCGATTACCTGGCACTGGCGCTGGTTTCCGCGCTGTTCCTGCACGCCCGTGGTTTGCTGCGCAAGGCGTTCCTGGTTCCCTGCGCCGCCTTGCTACTGTTCACGATGGCGCTGTCCGGGTCGCGCAGCAGCTGGCTTTACCTGTTTGCGATTGCGGCGTCCGCCGCAGGTTGGCACCGCGCCGAAGGCAGCGCGGCGAGCCGGCGTGCCTGGTATGGCGCACTGGCGCTGCTGGCGGGTTTCGTCCTGGCACAGGTGCTGGCCCAGTTGCCGGCCCTGGCTCCTGCGCACTCGCCGGTGTTGACTGCGGCACAGCGCCTGCTGATGCAGGCTGAGGATCCTTCCGGGAGTATACGTTTTTATTTGTGGAGCGAGGCTTGGCGTATGTTCCTGCAAGCGCCCCTGCTCGGCTTGGGCTGGGGGCAGTTTCCCTGGCAGCATTTCAGCTGGCTGGAACAGTTGAACGCGAGCAGCGTGACCGGTTGGTACAGCCATGCGCACAACTTCGTCGCCCAGTTGGCCGCGGAAACCGGCCTGGCCGGGCTGGTTCCCGTGCTGCTGGGCCTGGGCTACTGGCTGCTGGGCCTGCGCCGCGCTGCGGTGGGAGTGGAGCGCTGGTGGCTGCTTACGCTCATGGCGGTATTGCTGATACACAGCCTGCTGGAAGCGCCGCTGTGGTTCGCGTATTTCCTCGGCATCGCCGCGTTCCTGCTCGGTGCCGGTGAAGCGCATGGAGTCCGTATCGACCTGCGCCGCATCGGCCGCCCGGCGATGGTGCTGATGCTGGCGTTTGGCGCGGCGGCGGCTTTCAACCTGGAATCGAATTACCGTAGTTTGGAGGGCATGCTGTTCGCGCGTTATGATAGCGCTTCGCAGGCGCGGGCCGATGGCGCCAATCTGGCCGGAAAGCATGCGGCGCTGATGAAAATTCACCAGGAGTCGCTGCTGACGCCGTATATCGAACTGGCCTATGCCGGCGCGATAACCCTGGATCGGGACCATCTGCGCGACAAGCTCGACTTGAACACGCGCGCCATGCGCTTCGCGCCGGTCGGCGATGCAGTCTATCGCCAGGCGGTGCTGCTGGCCCTGGCAGGCGAGGACGAGGCGGCGCGCCGGCAGCTGGAACGCGCGGCGCGCGCTTATCCAGATCATTTAAAGGTGTTCGCAATGTCGCTGCGGCAGCTTGCGGAAAAGGAGCCGGCCAGGTTTGCCGGCATGTTGGAATGGATGCAGCAGGAGGAGAATGCAAGTGCAGTTCGTGCAAAATAATTTGTGGTTGATCCTGATCGCAGTGGTGAGTGGGGGCATGCTGTTCTGGCCGATGTTGCGCAGCCTGCTCATGCCGGGCGACAGTGTGGGCACGCTGGAAGCGACGCAATTGATCAACCAGAAGGATGCATTGCTGCTGGATGTGCGCGAGAACCACGAGTATGCCGCCGGCCATCTACCCAACAGCCGCCACATCCCGCTCGGCAAGCTGAAGGACAGGCTGGGCGAAATCGAAAAATACAAGCAGAAACCGGTGGTGGTGTATTGCCGCAGCGGCCAGCGTTCGGCGAGCGCTTGCGCCACCCTGCGCAAGCAGGGTTTCACACAGGTGCGCAATCTCAAGGGCGGCATCATGGCTTGGGAGGCTGCCGGGCTGCCGGTGCAGAAGTGATGGCGAAAGTGAGCATGTACTGCACGGCGGTGTGCCCTTATTGCGTGATGGCCGAGCGGCTGCTGCGCTCCAAGGGCGTTGCCGAGATCGACAAGATCCGCGTCGATCTCGATGCGACCCGCCGGCAGGAAATGACGCAAAAAACCGGTCGTCGCACCGTGCCGCAAATTTACATCGGCGAACGTCACGTTGGCGGTTTCGATGACCTGTCCGAACTGGAGCGCGCTGGCGAGCTCGACGCCTTGTTGGGAGTGTAGCGAGCGTAACGATGTAACGGGAGTATGAGTATGCACTTGGTCTGTCCTGCCTGTCTGACGGTGAATCGCGTAGCCGAGGAGCGGCTCGGCGAGGCGCCGAAATGCGGCAAGTGCGGCGCCCGGCTGCTGGACGGCGAAGTCTTGGCGCTGGATGCGGCGCGCTTTGACAAATTTTCCCGCGATGACGGTCTGCCGCTGGTGGTGGATTTCTGGGCGGCGTGGTGCGGGCCGTGCCGCGTGATGGCGCCCGTGTTCGCGCGGGTTGCGGGCGAAATGCCGCTGCGCGCGCGCTTCGCCAAGCTCGACACCGAGGCCGAGCCGCAGCTTGCGCAGCGATTCGGTATCCGCAGCATACCCAGCCTGCTGGTGTTCAGGCACGGTGAGGAAATCGGGCGCAGCGCCGGGGCGATGGACGTTGCCGGCCTGCGCCACTGGCTGGCCGACTATGTTTGATTATGTTTGAAATATGCGCTGCGGTAAAATGCGGGTTTTGACAAGGAAAGACCATGAGCGAGGCACAACAGACTTTTGCCATAGAAAAATTGTACGTGAAGGACGTTTCCCTGGAGATGCCGAACGCGCCACAGGTGTTTTTCGAGTCCGATGCACCCCAGGTGGACGTGCAGTTGAACACCGAGGCGGTGCCGGTCAGGGACGACCTCTATGAAGTCAGGCTGACTTCCACCATCACCGCCACGCGCGGAGAAAAGACGGTGTTCCTGGTCGAGGCGACCCAGGCCGGCCTGTTCCGCATTACCGGTGTGCCGCAGGAGCACATGGAGCAGATGCTGGCGATCACCTGCCTGGATATACTCTTCCCCTATTTGCGCAACATCATTTCCGACACGGTGACGCGCGCCGGCTTCCCGCCGGTGGTACTCAACCCGATGAACTTCCGCGCCTTGTACGAGCAGGGCCAGAAACAACTGGCCGAAGCCAAAGCGGCGCATTGATGCGTCTTTTCCTGTTTGTCATCGTGTGGCTCGCCGCGCTGCCGGCGGCGGCATTCGAGTTTCGCTCCCTGAATGAAGCGGTGGTGCTATACGACGCCCCCTCCCTCAAGGCGAAAAAGCTTTTCGTGCTGGGGGCGGGCTATCCGCTGGAAGTGGTGGTGAGCATCGAGGGCTGGAGCAAGGTGCGCGACGCCAGCGGCGAGATGGCTTGGGTGGAGAACAGAGTGTTGAGCGCGCAGCGTACCGCGCTGGTGAGAATGCCGCTGGCCGACGTGCGTGTCGAGGCCGCGGAGGACTCCAGGCTTTCGTTCCAGGCCGAGCAGAACGTGGTGCTGGAAATACTCGAACCGCCCGGCAACGGCTGGGTGAAGGTGCGCCATCGCGACGGCCAGGAAGGCTACGCGCGCGTGCGCGAACTGTGGGGCGCGCAGTGAAAATCGCGGTGCTGGGGGCGGGTGCGTGGGGCACCGCCCTGGCGATGAATTGGGCGCCGCGCCACGGCGTGACGCTGTGGGCGCGCGATGCCGCGCAATGCGCCGACATGGTGGCGCTGCACCGCAACCGGCGCTACCTGTCGGAGTGCGAACTGCCCCCGGCGCTGTCCATTAGCAACGATCTGGGCGCCGTCCTTGCGACCGCCGACCTCGCGGTGGTTGCCGTGCCGATTGCGGGTTTCCGTACCACCTTGAAAAGCATGCGCGCCTGCGGCAGCGGCACGCCGGTGATCTGGGCGTGCAAGGGCTTCGAATCCGGCAGCGCAAAATTCCCGAACCAAATCGCGCAGGAGGAGCTGGGACAGGGTACCCTGTGCGGCGTCCTGTCCGGCCCCAGCTTTGCCCTGGAGGTGGCGCGCGGCCTGCCCACCGCGCTGACCCTGGCATCGGGCGATGCCGGTTTCGGTGCCGCTATGGTCGCGCAACTGCATAGCCCGCGCTTACGCCTTTATTCGAGCGTGGACGTGACCGGCGTGGAAGTGGCTGGCGCGGTGAAAAACGTCATGGCCATCGCCGCAGGCATCTGCGATGGGCTCGGCCTCGGCAACAACGCGCGCGCCGCCCTGATCACGCGCGGTCTCGCCGAGATCACCCGCCTCGGCACCGGGCTGGGCGGCAGGCCGGAAACCTTCATGGGGTTGGCCGGCGCCGGTGACCTCATCCTCACCTGCACCGGCGAACTATCACGCAACCGCCGCGTCGGCGTGCTGCTTGCCGAAGGCTGGCCCCTGCCGGAAATCCTGGCGCGCCTCGGCCACGTTGCCGAGGGCGTGTTGACGGCACGAGAAGCGTTGCGCCTGGCGCAACGCCACGGTGTGGACATGCCGATCACGCGTGCAGTGTGCCAGGTGTTGCAGCAGGAAATGACGCCGCAGGCTGCGGTGGAAGTGCTGCTCAATCGCGATCCCAAAGCAGAAACTGGTTTTTAACCGCACAGGACGCCAAGGAATGCACAGTTGATCTGTGCCAAGTGCGGGTGTGTCTTTTGCTGATGTTCTGCGCAGCGCTCTGCCAGCTTGGGTTTACTTCCCGCCGGCAAAGCCGTTTTGCCGCCATGCTTCAAACACCACTACCGCCACTGTATTCGACAGGTTGAGGCTGCGATTGTCCGGCCGCATCGGCAGGCGCAGGCGCTGTTCTTCCGGTAGTGCATCCAGCAGTTCCTGAGGCAGGCCGCGCGTTTCGGGGCCGAACACGAACACGTCGCCGGCCCGGTAACGCGGCGCGTCGTAGCGTGTGGCGCCACGCGTGGAAAGCGCGTACAGGCATCGCCCGGACAGCGCTTCCAGGCAGTCCTGCCAATTCTCGTGCACCTTCACGCTGGCATATTCGTGGTAGTCGAGGCCGGCGCGCTGCAACTGCTTGTCGTCCAGCGTGTAGCCCAATGGCTTGACCAGGTGCAGCCCTGCGCCGGTGTTGGCGCACAGTCGGATGACGTTGCCGGTGTTGGGCGGGATTTCCGGTTGGTAGAGCACAACTTCAAACATTTCTTGCAGTATCGCTTGTAAATATCTTGAAAAGAGGCTAATTTTTCCTTAAATTGGCGCCGTAAGTGTCGATACTGATAAGCAGTGAATGAACTTGGCATTCAATGCCTCCCCGCTCGTCGGGGGGGTGGGGTAAGCCTGATACCTGAATCAGGCAGGCTACGAGCTACTGACTGCTTTTACCCTCTGCCAGGAGGGGGGTGTCAAGTTCATTTGTTTCGGATCGGTGATATTTTATCGTTTAACGGGAGCAAACATGTCACGCCCGGAAAAAATCCGTTTGGGCGAAGCATTTGTTCAGCAGAAGCTGATTTCGCAGGAACAGCTCAAGCTGGCATTGGATCAACAGAAGCGCAGCGGGCGCCGGCTGGGACGCATTTTCGTCGAGAACGGTTTCGTCACCGAAGAGCAAATCTCCGAGGCGCTCGCCAAGCAGCTCAACATCCCGTACATCAACCTCAAGTATTACAACGTCAATCCGGAGCTGGCGCGCAGGCTGCCGGAAGCGCAGGCGCGGCGTTTCCGCGCGCTGGTGCTGGAGGAGCGCAAGGCGGTCCTGCTCATCGGCATGGCCGATCCCACCGATTTGTTCGCCTACGATGAAATCGCGCGGGTATTGAAGCGCGACATCGCCCTGGCGGTGGTGACGGAAAATCAGCTCATGGAAACCGTCGACCGCGTCTACCGCCGCACCGAGGAAATCAGCGGCCTGGCGAGAGAGCTGGAACAGGATCTTGGCGACACCTACGTCGATTTCGGCGCGCTCGGCATGGGACTGGGCGCGGAAGACGCGCCAGTGGTGAAATTGCTGCAATCGCTGTTCGAGGACGCGGTGCAGGTGAATGCCTCCGACATCCACATCGAACCCCAGGAGAGCAGGTTGCAAATCCGTTTGCGCATCGACGGCGTGCTGCACTTGCAGACCGAGGCAGACCTCAAGATCGCGTCGGCGCTGGCCTTGCGCCTGAAGATCATGTCGGGCCTGGACATTTCCGAGAAGCGCATCCCGCAGGACGGGCGCTTCAACGTGCGCGTGCGCAACGCCAAGGTGGACGTGCGCATTTCCACCATGCCCACCCAGCACGGCGAATCCGTGGTGATGCGCCTGCTCGACCAGAGCAAGGGCCTGCTCGGCCTCGACAAGCTCGGCATGCCGGACGCGATACTGTGCCGGCTGCGCGACATCATCCACCGCAGCAGCGGCATGGTGCTGGTGACCGGTCCCACCGGCAGCGGTAAGACCACCACGCTTTACGCGGTGCTGGCCGAGCTCAACACTATCGAGAAAAAAATCATCACGGTCGAAGACCCGGTGGAATATCGGCTGCCCGGCATCAACCAGGTGCAGGTCAACGAGAAAATTGACCTGACCTTTTCGCGCGTGCTGCGCTCGGTGCTGCGCCAGGATCCCGATATTATCCTGGTGGGCGAGATGCGCGACCAGGAAACCGCGCAGATCGGCCTGCGCGCGGCGATCACCGGCCACATGGTGCTGTCCACCCTGCACACCAACGACGCGGCCAGTACGCCGATCCGTCTGATCGACATGGGCGTTCCGCGCTACATGGTGGCGACTTCATTGCAGGCGGTGATGGCGCAGCGCCTGGTGCGCAAGGTGTGCGAGAGCTGTGCTGAACCCGACACCCCGGATGCGCAGGAAATGGAATGGGCGCATGCCCACGCGCTGGCCGATGCGCCTGCGCCGAAGTACATGCGCGGCCACGGCTGCGGCCATTGCAACATGACGGGCTACCGCGGCCGCACCGCGGTTTACGAAATGCTGGAAATGACCGAGCACCTGGTGGATGCGGCGAGCCATCACGACCCGGCGCACTTTGACCGCATGGCGCAGCAGCAGATGCAGGGCAGGACGTTCAAGCACTCGGCGCTGTACCTGGCGCAACAGGGCGTGACCACGCTGGCCGAGGCAATCCGTGTCACCAGCCAGGTGGAAGACTGATGCCGCTGTACGCGTACAAGGGGCGCAACGCCAGGGGTGACGTGGTGCAGGGTCGTATCGAGGCGGTGGACAGCAGTACTGTGGCGACGCAGCTGTTCAACACCGGCGTGACCCCGATCGACATCGCCCCGGCGCAGGCGCAGCCCGACGGCACGCTGGGCAAGTGGCTGGCGCGCTGGCGCGAAGAAGACATCGGGCTGATGGAGCTGCTGCTGTTCAGCCGCCAGATGTACACGCTGCTCAAGGCCGGGGTGCCGATCATGCGCGCGCTGGCCGGCTTGCAGGAATCCACGCAGAACCGCGCCATGGCCGAGGTATTGCAGGATTTGCGCGACAGCCTCGATTCCGGGCGCGAACTGTCGGCGGCGCTGCGCCGCCATCCCAAGGTGTTCTCCTCGTTCTACGTCAGCATGGTGCGCGTCGGCGAAATGACCGGCATGCTCGATGAAACCTTCCTGCGCCTGTACAACCATCTGGAGTTCGAGCGCAGCATGAAGGAGCGCATCCGCACCGCGTTGCGCTACCCGTTCTTCGTGGTCATTGCCATGGCGGTGGCACTGGTGGTGATCAACCTGTTCGTGATCCCCGCTTTTGTCAAGGTGTTCCAGGGCTTCCATGCCGAACTGCCGCTGATGACCAGGCTGCTGATCGGTTTCTCCGATTTCGTGGTGCGCTTCTGGCCACTGATGCTGGCGCTGGTGGCAGGCGCAGTGCTGGCGTTCCGCATGTACGTTGCCACCACCAATGGCAAATACCAATGGGACAAGATCAAGCTGCGCCTGCCCATCGTCGGGCGTATCGTGCAGACCGGCACGCTGGCGCGCTTTGCGCGCAGCTTCGCGCTGACTTTCAAGAGCGGTGTGCCGGTGGTGCAGGGATTGAGCGTGGTGGCGCAGGTGGTCGACAACGATTTCATTGCGCAGCGCATCGAGCAGATGCGCGACGGCGTCGAGCGCGGCGAAAGCGTGTTGCGTACTGCGGTGACCACTGGCGTGTTTACCCCGGTGGTGCTGCAAATGATCGCGGTGGGCGAGGAGACCGGCGAGATCGACAGCCTGATGGGCGAGGTTGCCGACATGTACGAGCGCGAGATGGATTACGACCTGAGCACCTTGAGCGCGCGACTTGAACCCATTTTGATCGTGGCGCTCGGCATCATCGTGCTGGTGCTGGCGTTGGGCGTATTCCTGCCGATATGGGATCTGGGGCGGGCAGCGTTGAAATGAAGCGGAAAGCGAGGCGGCCTGGCGGCTTCACGATGTTCGAGCTGCTGCTGGTGATCGCCATCGTCGGCATCCTGGCGGCAGTGTTTCTCAACCGCGTGCTGTGGTACCAGGAGCGTGCGGAGAAGGCGGCGATGGAACAGGTGGCGGCGGTGGTACAGAGCGCGCTCAACCTCCAGGTGGCCAAGCTGGCGGTGGAGGGCAGGCTGGCGGAGGCCGGGCTGCTGACATCGGAGAATCCGATGAACTGGCTGGCGCAACGGCCATCTAATTACCGTGGGGAATTTTTCGATCCCGATGATGGCAAGGTGGCGGCGGGCGGCTGGTACTACGACCTCAAGAGCCATGAACTGGTGTACCTGGTGGAACTTGCCGAGCATTTCCAGCCGCAGGAGCAGGGGGGCAGGCGGGTGCGCTATCGTGTCAAGATCGTTTATAACAAGGATGGGCGCGATATCGGCGGCGTGGTGGTCGAGCCGGTGGGCTCGTACGGCTGGTTTGCCGGTTGAATGTTCGACCATGAAAGCATGAAAGCGGACGGCCAATGACAGGGATGCTGAGTGACATCCTGCTGCAAAGTTTCCTGATGTTTGTCGGGGTCGGCTGCGTGTTTGCCCTCCTGTTCGGCATCGGCATGATGGTGCGCCCGCACATCGTGCTGAAGCTCAACGATTACACCAGCCGCTGGATTGCCACCGACAGATTGTCGCATCCGCTCGACCGCATCTTCCGCATCGAGCGCTTCGTTTACCGTAACCACCGCGTCATGGGAACGCTGATCCTGGGCGGCTCGCTATTCGTCCTCTACGTTTTTTTATTCAATTTCGACCAGAAGGTGACGATAACAGTGCTGACGCGCGAGATGCCGCGCGCCCTCGTGGCATGGCTGCTGGAAGCAATGGTGATCCTGCTGTCGGTGGGCAGCATGTTTGCCGCTATCGTCGGTGCGCTGTTGTTCGTGCGGCCCAGCCTGATGCGCGGCTTCGAGGCGGCGGCCAACCGCTGGCGCGCCACCGACGAAACCCTGATGCGGCTCGACGTGATGCGCGACTTCCCGGACCGCTTCATCGAACGTCATATCCGCGTGGTGGGCATGCTGGTGGTGCTGGGCAGCCTGTACGCCCTGAGCGTGCTGGGCATTTTCTTGAGATGAGTCAAGAATTGGCCCGGGTTTTGCTGCTGATATGTCGCTAAGCGACATTTAAGTTGGGTTGGGCAGGATTGCGGCGTCCCGCGAGGTACGCCAAAAGTCTGTCGCCGGATGGCACGCTGCGGCGTAAGTGCATCGGGCGACGGTTTAAATGGGGCATGGCCCTTCACAGAGGAGAAGTGAAATGAGAAAGCAAATGCTGCAACGGGGTTTTACCCTGATTGAATTGATCGTGGTGATCGTGATCCTCGGCATCCTGGCGGCGACGGCGCTGCCGCGGTTTGTCAATTTGCAGAACGATGCGCGCTATGCATCGGCGCAGGGTGCGTTGGGCGCGGTGAATTCTGCCGCTTCGCTGGCGCATGCGGCCTGGCTGGTGGCGAATTCTTCCGCTGCGGCTACCGTTTCGATGGAAGGTACCACTATCACCATGTCGAATGGCTATCCGACGGCAGATGCGAGTGGCATTCTTGCCGCAGCCCAGATTGGAACCGGTTATGTCACTGCGGGTACGGCACCGTTGACAATCACGCCGAATGGAGTGGGTACGCCAGCGAATTGCCAGGTTCAGTATACTGCCGCAGCGTCCAATGCTTCGCCGACCATCACGCTGACTGCCACCACTGCCGATAACTGCCAGTAATCGTCGTCAACGAGCGTGTAATTGTCCAGACAAGGAATGTGGGGCAGCGTTGCTGCCCTTCTTCCTTTCCAATCTGACCATGCTACGGTTTTCGGGACATCGGGGTTGGCCACGTGCGGGATTTACCCTGGTCGAGCTGGTCGTGATCCTCACGATCATCGGTATTCTTGCCGTCTTTGTCGCGCCGCGTTTTTTCGAGCGCAGCATATTCGAGACCCGCGGTTACTTCGAGCAGGTGCGTTCCGCGATCCGCTATGCGCAGAAAGTGGCAATCGCGCAGCGGCGCAATGTTTCTGTAGTGATCGCCGGAAACGTCGTTTCAGTCTGTTACGACACGGCCTGCACCGCGCCGGTCAGGGATCCCGCCAACCAAGCCGCCAGCCTGGTCGCCGCCGCGCCATCCGGCGTGACGATCGGCGCGGCGACTTTTACCTATGATGGCCTGGGCAGGCCGGACTTTGCCGCGCCGCTGACGCTGACCGTGAGCGGCGGCGGAACGCCCGGGAATATCGTGATTCATAACGAGACCGGCTATGTGCAATAAGCGGCAGCGCGGCCTGACACTGATCGAACTCGTCATGTTCATCGTCATCGTCGGCGTGGCGCTGGCCGGCGTGCTGCTGGTGATGAACCGGGTGACCGCACACAGCGCCGATCCGCTGATCCGCAAGCAGTCGCTTGCCATTGCCGAATCGCTGCTGGAAGAAATCGAGCTGATGCCGTTCACCTATTGCGATCCGGACGACCCGGCCGCGGCGTCCGCCACTTCCGCGGCCGGGTGCACGACGGCCGAGGCGGTGGGGCCGGAGACGGGCGAGACGCGCTATTCCACCACGACCCCATTCGACAACGTCAACGACTATCACGGCTTTGCCATGTCGGGCGGCATCGTCGACATCACCAATACGCCGGTGATCGGGTTGGAAAGTTACCAGGCCAGCGTGACGGTTGCGCCCGCGAATTTTGCCGATATCACCCAGGCGAGAGGCGACGCGCTGCGCATCACCATTACGGTGACCGGCCCCGATAATATCCCAGTAGTGCTGGAAGGCTACCGCACGCGCTACTCGCCCAATGCGGTGCCGTGATGAAGGTGACGAAGCCATGACACGGACGGTGAAAATTCAACGCGGCTTCACCCTGGTGGAGGCGGTGGCGGTGATCGCCATCACCGGCATCCTTGCTGCTGCGGTGGCGGTGTTCATCCGCGCGCCGGTGCGGGGGTTCGTGGACAGCGTGCGCCGCGCCGAAATGACCGACATCGCCGACCTCGCCCTGCGCCGCATGGAGCGCGATGTGCGCCTCGCCTTGCCCAACAGCGTGCGCGTCGATGCCACGGGACGCTTCATTGAGTTCCTGCAAACCCGCAGCGGCGGGCGCTATCGTGAGGAGAAGGACAACAACGGCGCCGGCAATCCGCTCGAATTCAACGTCACTGATACCAAGTTCGACATCCTTGGCCCGCTGCCCGCCTTGTCCAGCGGCGACCAACTCGTCGTTTACAACCTGGGCATTCCCGGCGCGGATGCTTATGCGGGCAACAACAATACTGCCTACACTTCCCTGGCCGGGGCCGAGGTGACCATGAGCGCCAAGAAGTTTCCATTCGCCTCGCCGGGGGGACGCTTTCATGTGGTGGCCACGCCGGTGACCTATCATTGCGATCTCGCCAACGGTGTACTGCGGCGCTACTGGGGCTATGCCATCCAGGCCGCGCAGCCGACCAATCCGGCCGGTGTGCCATTGGCCGGTGCCAGCAGCGCCATCCTGGCAGGCCATGTTTCGGCATGCAGCTTCACTTACGACGCCAACGTGGTGGCGCAGCGCGCCGGGCTGGTGACGATGCGCCTCGGCATTACCATGGCTACGCCGGACGGGCAGAACGAAACGGTTACGCTGTATCATGCAGCCCATGTCGATAATGTCCCATAGCGCGTCGCATGGTGCACAGGCCGGCTTCAGCCTGGTCACCGCCATCTTCATCGTCGTGGTGCTGGCGGCGCTGGGGACGTTCATGGTGACTATCTCCGGTTTGCAGCAGACCAGTTCCGCGCTTGACGTGGTGGGTGCGCGTGCTTACCAGGCGGCGCGCTCAGGCATAGAATGGGGAGCGTTCCAGACCCTGCAGAACGCTTCCGGCGTATATGCAACCAACTGCCGTGCAGCGACTTATGCCGCGCCGACGTCGTCGGTCATTGCATTTACCGGTACGCTGGCCGGTTTCAGCGCCTCGGTTAGCTGCGGCAGCACCTCGGCGGTGGAGGGTGCGACGACGATCTGGTTGTACCAACTCATCTCCACTGCGAGGCATGGCGTACCGGCAACGCCGGATTATGTCGAGCGACGGATCAGCGCGACCATCGCGCGGTGAATGATCGAGGGCAACATGAAAAGGCAATATTGCTGGCCGGTTTTTTTTGCGTTGCTGCTGCTTTGCAGCAGGGCTGTTGCGGCGACATGTACCAGCATCGCAAGCGGCAACTGGAACAACAATGCCACATGGAGTTGCAATAAAACGCCAGGAGCAGGCGATACTGTCGTCATCAAAAATCCGTACACGGTCAACCTGAATGGCGATCGCAGCGCCGCTTCGCTTACCATCGATGCGGGGGGCACGCTGGTGGACGGGGGCAACAATTTGACCGTTTCCGGCAATGTGGTGATCAATGGCACCTACGATGGTACTGGCAACGATGGCAAGCTCATCATGACCGGGAATGGCAGTACGCTGTCTGGCACGGGCACTGTCAAGGACATAGGCCGCATCCAGGTCGATGCCAACGTGACGATACCGGCTGGCTCGAACCTGAATCTGACACTCAAGAGTGAGATACGGGTAGGTAACAACGCCGCCGCTACGCTGACGATAGACGGAACGGTTACGGGCACTGCGCAAACCAATGGCAACCGTATCATCCGGCTCGATAACAATAATGCTTCAAGCGTGGTAATCAACGGGGTGATCAACGCGCCTAATTCCTTTGTTGAGATCCAGCAGGGCGGCGCGGTCACCAACAATGGGACTGTCACGCTGCAATACCTCGACGGCAATGGCGACACCAATACGACGTGGACGCAAGGGGCAAATTCCAGCCTGACACTGTCGCAACCAACGCAAGGCTGGAACGGTACGTTCAATGCGAGTGCGACGGGTAACACCGTCACTTTCAATGGGACGGCAGTGCCTTTCAATCCGGCGACCTACTACAACATTGATGGCACGGGCGTGACCTGCCCGCATCCGGCCGGAATCACCGTGTTGGGCACATCCCCCTGTGGCGGAGGCGGGGGAGGGGGCGGCGGGGGGTGCAATTCGCTGCTTCCTCCCATGCCCGCAGGTGGCAATGTAGTCGCATCCGGGAGCACAACCACGATTGGCGCCGGAACCAATGTGAATGGTACGGCTGTTACAGGTACGGGCAACTCGATTTTGAGTCCGGGTTCAACTACGACCTGGAGTGCGGCGGGCGCTGCATTGCCTGCCCCCCCCTCACCGATTCCAACGTCAACCGTTCGTACCACCGTTGGCGCGGGAGGGTTGGCGGCGGGTTCATACGGGGATGTGCGCGTAACTACGGGCACGGGGGTTTTTACCGGCGGCAGCTATTTCATGAACGAACTTTATGTGGCGCCAGGCGCAACGGCGCAGTTGGCCCCCGGCGATTATTACGTCAACAAGCTCACCGTTGGTAGCAGCATCACTAAAACGGGCGGCACACTTACGCTGTCGGGTAACGGCCTGGTTCGTATTTTTGTCAAAACCAATGCTAAAGGCGATGCCGCCTTGTATGGCGGCTCATCGGGCATTTGGGATGGCAGCCTGATCAACGTGGGCGGCAACCCCGGCAATTTGCAGATACTGCTCTATGAAACGACGACATACTTCGAGATCGGGAATAACGCGCAACTCACGGGATTCGTCATTCAACCGGTTTATGGTGGTACGGCTGGCGCCAAAGCAATTGACGTACACGACAATGCCATCATTACAGGAGGACTCTACACGGCCGGATTGTTGAATATCAAAAACAATGTAACTTTTAATTACACACCGGCGGTTGCTTCCGCGATTAGCACCATGAGTACCTGTAGTGGCCCGCACCACTTTGAAATTCAGCACGCCGATGGCCAGGGCATGACCTGTGCGGCCACTACGCTGACCATCAGGGCCTGCGCCGATGCTGCCTGTACGACCCCCTATACAACTGGTGCTAGCGGTACGTTGAGTGCGACCGGTACGCCTACAGTCAATTGGGATGGAACGACGGGGGGCGCGTCGGGCGCCGGATTCGTGATTGCCAGCGGCAGCAGCAGCGTGACCAAGAACATGCAAGTGGCAGCAGCCGGCAGCGTGGTGTTGGATGTCGCATCCGCCACACCGGCACCGTCCGGCGCCACGACCTGCAACTTCGGCAATCCTGCGTGCAAGTTCACGGCGAATCTGGCCGGCTTTATTTTTTCTGATACCCCGACCGGCGGCAGCTATGGCATCCCTAGCCAGGTTTCCGGCGTAGCCGCTTCCGGCCTCTATCTGCGCGCGGTACAGGCCAGCACCACCAACCCGGCAGTGTGCACGCCGGCAATCATCGGACAAACGGCCGCGGTGAACATGGGCTATACCTGCGATGACCCGGCGACGTGTTCGGCGGGCAGCCTGGCCATCATCAACACCATTGCCGTGGCGCCCACGGGCACGCCGGTCAGCCTTGCTTTCGATGCCAATGGCGCGGCGCCGATCAGCGCGCGCTACGATGACGTCGGGCAGATCAGGCTCACTGCCAGCACAACGGTGACGCCGTTCGGCGGGGCGACTCCGGTGACCCTGAACGGCAACAGCAGCGCCTACGTGGTGCGCCCGCATCATTTCGATTTGTCGGCGATCAAATGCACTACGGCGGATGCCGCTAACTGTGGCGCGGGCGCCTTGGCGATGCCGACACCGGGCGACAACCCCGCGGCGGCGGATGCGGCGGGACCGTCGTTCATCGCCGCCGGCACGCCGTTCTCCGTGACGGTTACTGCGCGCAATGCCTTGAACGGGGCGACACCGAACTTCGGCAAGGAGGTGGTACCGGAGGGCGTGGCGCTGACGCCCACGCTGGTGGCACCCGCGGGCGGGAACAATCCGGCGCTGGGCGGCAGCTTCGGCGCGTTCAGCAACGGCGTGGCGACCGGCACCAATTTTACCTGGGGCGAGGCCGGCATCGTCACGCTGGCGCCGGGCATAGCCGACGGCAGTTACCTGGGTGCGGGCAATACCACGGGTACGGCATCGGCCAACGTCGGGCGGTTTTACCCACACCACTTTACACTCTCCGGTGCATCCATTGCCAATCGTGCCGACTTGATCTGCACTCCTGCTTCGATTTTTACCTATGCGGGTGAAAAATTCCGCGCTGCATTCACTCTTACCGCGCAGAACGCTGTCAATGCCACGACCGCGAATTACAACGGCGCATTCGCCAAGTTTGATGGTGCAGTGCCCGCGAATTACGGCTTCGGCGCGATCGACCTGGCCGCGCCAACGCCGAGCCTGAACCTGGACATTGCCGGCGCGAGCAGCAGCGGCAATTGGGCTGCGGGAGTGGGCACACTCAACGCCGATTTGGGCCTCACGCGCGCTGCCGCGCCGGATGGGCCTTATGAGTCGTTCAATCTGGGTATGGATCCGGTTGATGCGGATGGTGTCAAACTGGCGAGCTATGACCTCGACGTGAACAACGACACCGTTGCCGATCACGGCTTGGTCGGCGCGAGCAAGATACGCTACGGCCGCTTGAAGCTCTCCCACGCGCACGGTTCGGAAGTGCTCGATTTGCCGATCGGCATCCAGGCGCAATACTGGAACGGCACGGTGTTCGTGACCAACACCGATGACAACTGCACCACCCTGGCTCCGGCCAACATCACGCTGGGCAATTATCAGGGTGGGATTACCGCGACCAACATGGGCACGGGACACGTGAGCTTCGCCGGTCCGTTTGCTGTGGGCATCGGCAACCTCAAGCTCACCAGGCCATCGCCTGCCCCGACCGGCAAGGGCAGCGTCGATGTGACAGTGGACTTGGTCACAGAAGGAAAAACCTATTTGCAAGGTGCCTGGACTGGCACCTCGTACAACGAGAATCCCTCCGCGCGCGCCACTTTTGGCGTGTTCAAGAACCCCAACGAGTTTATTTATTTGCGCGAGGATTTCTGAGGCAGCCTCGTTGCTCCAGAAATTCTTGTTGGACTGCGCCCGCGCATTCCAGCGGAGCGGAATTAAGCCTTTCATTTGGCTTGTCCGGCGCAAGCGCTGTCCAACCCTGCATTTCAAGTCGTCACCGTTTCGCAGCAGTACCCCATTCAGGGATGCCTCCGTGCCTGCGGCACGTCCGCACCCTTCAGGGCGACGCTTAATCCCGCTCCGATGTAGGCCAACCCGCATGGCGGGTCTTGCGGCGTTCGATTACCGTTTGGCGCGGTCCCTGTGGCTTGGCTGCCACGCCAGAAAATTACCGTGAGAGCCCCTTTTTTAGGCAACGGGAGGAAAAAACGGCCCGCCAGCCGCAATTTTAGGTGGTTTTCTGGAATAAAAATCATTGACAACAATGCGTTGTTGATTTAAGTTCAAGTCAATTATCCCGATAGTGTGGTAACCATGTTGCTTTTTCGGCGTACCAAGCAGGAACCGGGTTGGCTTGCCATCGGCGTGTTTGAGGATGGCATGGGGTTGGCGCATGTGCAGCGCATCGGTGCGGCACGGCCGCAGGTGCTGCGCTACGAATATCACCGCATTGTGCCGGACGATGTCGATGCCTGGCGCAAACTCAGGAAAGACAGGCATCTGGAGCGGTTCAACTGCACTACCCTGCTTAATCCTGGCGAGTATCAGATGCTGCTGGTGGAAGCGCCCAACGTGCCGCCGGCCGAATTGAAAAGTGCGATCCGCTGGCGCGTGAACGACATGCTCGACTATCACGTGGACGACGCTACCATGGACGTGCTCGATATCCCGGCAGATAAAAATGCGCCCTCGCGCCAGCACTCGATGTACGCAGTGGTAGCGCGCAACGAAATCCTGCAAAAGCGCGAAGCGCTGTTCGAGGAGGCAAAAATTCCCCTCGCGGTGATCGATATCCCGGAGATGGCGCAGCGCAACATCGCCGCCTGCGTCGAGCAGGAAGGGCGCGCGCTGGCGTTGCTGTCGTTCGACGAGGAGGGTGGGCTGCTGACTTTCACCAGCGGCGGCGAGCTTTACCTGGCGCGCCATCTGGAAATCGGCTTCAAGCAGTTGCGCGATGCGGACGAGGAATTGCAACGGCAGTTTTTCGAGAGGGTGACGCTGGAAGTACAGCGCTCGCTTGATCATTTCGACCATCAGTATCATTACCTGGCACTGGGCAATCTGGTGATTGCGCCGCTGCCGGCAGGCATCGCGCTGCGCGATTATCTGGCGGACAATTTGTATATGCCGGTGGAGATGCTTGATCTCGGCGCAGCGCTGGATTTTTCCGCGGTGCCGCAACTGGCCGAGGCGGAGCAGCAGGTGCAGGCGTTCTATGTGCTGGGTGCCGCGCTGCGCCAGGAAGGGAAGGCGCTGTGAGCCAGCAGATCAACCTGTTCAACCCGGTTTTCCTCAAGCAAAAAAAAGTGTTTTCCGCGTTGACCATGTTGCAGGGACTGGGCCTGATCGTGACGGGAGCGGTGCTGTTTTATTTCTATGCGGCATACCAGGTGGCGTCATTGCGTGACCAAGAGGCGGAAGGCAGGAAGCGCCTGGCCGCGGAGCAGGAGCGGTTTGCCAAATTCACCAGCCAGTACGGCCCGCTCCAGAAAAGCCAGATGCTGGAGGATGAAGTGAGGCAGATGGAAGCGCGCCTGCGTTTCCGCGAGGCGGCGGTGCAGACGCTGAAGAGCGGCGCCATCGGCAACACCGAAGGCTATGCGGAATACATGCGCGCCTTTGCGCGGCAGGCGCTGGACGGCCTGTGGCTGACCGGCTTCGATATCGTCGGTGACGGCAGTGAGCTGTCGTTGAACGGACGCGCGCTGGAGGCGGAACTGGTACCGGCCTATTTGCAGCGCCTCAAGCGCGAGAAGTTGCTGCGTGGCAAGCAGTTTGCCGCCCTGCACATCCAGGTGGCGCAGGCTGCCGATAAAAACGTCATGCCTTACCTGGAATTCAGCCTGCGTTCGGCAGGTGCGGCCACAGGGGCGGTGCGATGAAGGCACTGGAAAAAATCAAGCGGCTGGCCGAACGCATCGACGAGATGACGCTGCGCGAGCGCGCCATGGTATTCGCAGCCGCGGCGCTGATTGTGGTGACACTGATCAATACGCTATTCCTCGATCCGCTGCTGGCACGCCAGAAGCAATTGTCCGAGCAGGTGGTGCAGCAGCAGGAGCGGATGAAGGCGATCCGCGTGCAGATCGAATCGCTGGTGCAGGCCAGGGGCGAGGATCCCAATTCCGCCAACCGCGCCAGGCTGGCGCAAATCAGGCGGCAACTGTCCGAAGCGGAGACGTTCTTGCAAGGCAAGCAGGATGGGCTGGTGCCGCCGGAAAAGATAGCCGATTTGCTGGAGCGCATGTTGCAGCATAATCGACGCCTGCAACTGCTGGCGCTCAAGACCCTGCCGGTTTCCAGTTTGCTCGAAGACGTGAAGGATGCCAAAGATGAGAAGGCCGCAGAGGGCGTGCCGGGACAACTGGTTTACAAGCACGGCGTCGAGCTTACCGTGCGCGGCGGTTATCTCGATCTGATGAATTACCTGGTGGAACTGGAAAGGCTGCCGGAACATATGTACTGGGGCAGGGCCAGCCTGAGCGTGGAAACTTACCCGGCGGCGACGCTGACGTTGACGCTGTATACCTTGAGCATGGACAAGACATGGCTCACGGTCTGATCGGGCTGGCGGGTATGCTGGCGCTGGGCATGAGCGCGGCGCAGGCAGGCGAGCTGCGCGATCCCACGCGTCCGCCGGCGGCGTTGTACCGGGGCAAGGGCGCAGTGGTTTCTTCGGCGCCGCAGTTGCAGTCGGTGATGATTTCCCCGCAGCGGCGCGCGGCGATCATCAACGGACAGACGGTGGAGCAGGGGGATATTTATGGCGGGGCACGGCTCATCAGGGTCAGCGAAAGCGAGGTTGTCCTGAAGGACGGGGGGAGCGTGCAGGTGTTGAGGCTGTTCCCATTTGTGGACAAGCGCGAGCGGCAGGATGCGCTGCCCGCCTTGCCCGGGAAAACGGAAAGCAAACCATGATGAACAAAATATTGCTGGGGATGTTGGTAGTTGCGATGTCGGGGTGCGCGGCGAGCGGCGCCAAGCGCAATGCCACCGCCGAGCAGATCGCCGGCGAGCTGGATCGGGCCGCCCAGGAACGTGTCGTGCCGGCCCAGCCCGACGCGGTGAGCCAGGCGCTGCTGCCGCCGCTCAAGGTGGAGATGCCGGACGCCGGCGCCAAGGCGCTGGAACCGAAATTCGACCTGGTGGTGAACGGTGCGCCGGC
Source organism: Pseudomonadota bacterium (assembly GCA_040756015.1). Taxonomy (GTDB): domain Bacteria; phylum Pseudomonadota; class Gammaproteobacteria; order Burkholderiales; family JBFMAC01; genus JBFMAC01. Next base: position 28,711 of record JBFMAC010000013.1, on the reverse strand, counting down.
GGCGCAGGTGTTCATGGGCATCGTCGCCGGCACGCGCTACAGCATGCTGGTGCACCCCGAGGTGAGCGGCAACATTTCCGTCAACCTCAAGGATGTCACCGTGCTGGAATCGCTGGAAGCGATACGCGACCTGTACGGCTACGATTACCGCCTCGACGGCACGCGCATCTACATCCAGCCACTCACCATACAGACCCATCTGTTCCAGGTGAACTACCTGAGCGGCGAGCGTAAGGGTACTTCAGGCATACGTGTGACCTCGAGCTCGGTGAGCGACAATGCATCGGCGAGCACTTCCGGTACTGCCAGCACCACGACGCAGCCCATTACCTCCGCTGCGACGCGCAGCTTCGAGAGCAGCCACATCACCACCACTTCCAGCACCGATTTCTGGGAGGAGCTGTCGCGCGCGCTCAACGCCATCGTTGGTTCCAGCAACGGGCGCAGCGTAGTGGTGAATCCGCATTCCGGCATGGTGGTGGTGCGCGCCATGCCCGATGAACTGCGCAACGTGGCAACTTACCTGAAAGCCTCGCAGATCGCGGTCGAGCGCCAGGTCATGCTGGAAGCGAAGATCATCGAAGTGCGCCTGAGCGACGGTTATCAGGCCGGCATCAACTGGGCAGCGTTCAAGACCGGCCCCGGCAGCCGGGTTTCGGCCGGGCTGCTCGGGCAGGGCGCGACGCTGCAACCGGGCGACGTGACCACCGTGCCGATGGGCGGCGCGGCACTGACTGCCTCGCCGTTCGGTACCGCCGGCGTCACCCCGGGCACCGACATCAGCAGTCTCGCTACGGCGACGGGCGGGCTGTTCGGGCTAGCGTTCCAGACCAGCAGCTTCGCTGCGCTGATTTCCTTCCTGGAAAGCCAGGGCACGGTGCACGTGTTGTCGAGCCCGCGCATTGCCACCCTCAACAACCAGAAGGCGGTGCTGAAAGTCGGCACCGACGAATTCTTCATCACCAACGTCTCTACCACCACCACCACTGGCACGGCCACCACCAGCACTCCGACGTTGACCCTGCAACCGTTCTTCTCCGGCATCGCGCTGGACGTGATGCCGCGCATCGACGAAAACAACAATATCATCCTGCATGTGCATCCTTCAGTGAGCGTGGTGGCGGAAAAGAGCAAGAACATCGACCTGGGGGCGGCCGGCAAATACACGCTGCCGCTGGCTTCCAGCGATGTCAGCGAAACCGACAGCATCGTGCGCGCGCAAAACGGCCAGATCGTCGCCATCGGCGGCTTGATGCGGCAGTCGCAAACCAACAGCCGTTCGCAGGTGCCGGGGGTAGGTTCGATGCCCGGCGTCGGTGCGCTGTTCGGGCAGACCTCGGAGGTCGGGGAGAAACGCGAACTGGTGATCCTGCTCAAGCCCACCGTGATCCAAGGCGACCGCGACTGGGCGGAAAACATCCTGGAAACACGCGACCGCCTGCAGCGCATGGAACGCGGCGGCAAGCCATAGCATCCTGCGAGGAGGCATTATGTATCGAGCGCATTTCGGATTACGCGAGCCGCCCTTCGGCCTGACCCCTGATACCAGCTTTTTCTTCGCCTGTTCGGCGTACCAGGAGGCGCTCAACATCTTGCTGATCGCGGTGAACAACGGCGAAGGTTTCCTCAAGATCACCGGCGAGGTGGGCACCGGCAAGACCCTGCTGTGCAGAAAATTCCTGTCCAGCCTGAACAGCGGCGGTGCCCCGCAGGTCGGCGCCGGCACTGCCGCGGAAGAGGACGGGCTGGTTTATGCCGATCTGCGCGGCAAGCGTTTCATCACCGCCTACGTGCCCAATCCCTACCTGGAACCGCGCAGCCTGCTCGCGGCATTGGCGGAAGAGCTGGGCGTGACGGTCGACAAGGACGCCGACCTGCATCATGTGACCAAGGCGCTGACGCGAGCCCTGCTCGGTTTCGCGCGCCAGGACAAGCGTGTCGTGGTGTGCCTGGACGAGGCGCAGGCGATGCCGATGGAAAGCCTGGAAGCATTGCGCCTGCTCACCAACCTGGAAACCGAGAAGCGCAAGCTGATGCAGGTGATCCTGTTCGGTCAGCCGGAGTTGGAACACAAGCTCAACGACCAGCCGGTGCGGCAACTCAAGCAGCGCATCACTTTCCAGTACCACCTGCGCGGTTTGGCGAAAGAGGATCTGCCGGATTATCTGGGGCATCGTCTGAAAGTTGCTGGCCACCTCGACGGCAGGGTGTTCGACAAGGCGGCGGTGGCAATGATGTACCGCGTGACGGGTGGCATCCCGCGGCTGGTCAACATCGTCGCGCACAAGGCGCTGATGCTGGCTTACGGCGAAGGCAAGCAGGAAGCAACCTCGCGCCACGTGGCGCTGGCGGCGGCGGACACGCCGGCGGCGAAGCCGCGCACCCGGTTCTGGCGCTGGCTAGGGTGGGGTGCGGCAGTGGTGTCGGTGGGCTGCGTGAGCTGGGTACTGCTGTGAGCGCGATCAATCACATGCTGCAAAGCCTGGAGCTACGCGGTGCTGCCGATGAGGCGGTAGGCGATCTGCGCGCGCAGGTGTGCGTGGTGCCGGCGCCGCGCCCGTCGCGCCGGCCTCTGCTGTGGGCGGGGATGCTGGTCGGCTTGATTGCAATCGTGCCGTGGTGGAGTGGCATGACGGACATTCGGCAAGCTGCCGTACCCGTCATACGGACACAGCCGGCGGCGCTACCGGTATCCCCGGCGCTGCCCGAGGTCGCCGCAACGTCGCCGCAGGTCGAGGCCAGCCTGTTGCCGCCGGCTTCGCGCCTCAGCCTGGAATTGGGCACGCCGCCGTCGGCGTCATCCTCTGCGGCGCTCCCCTTGCCGCCCCGGCAGGCAGAGTCACCGACCGCTGCCAAACCCGAGATGCAGCCGCCGGACGATGCGACAGAAGTCGCGCGCGCGCCTGCCGTGATCCCGGCACACCCGCTGGCGGTGCCTTCTTTCAGCATCCCTGCCGACGGCAAGCTGGTAAAGCAGATGAATTCCTTGCAGCAGGCGGACAACGAATTCGACAAGGCATTCGCGCTGATGCAGCAGGGGCGCATGAGCGAGGCCGAGGCTGGCTTTGTCGTCGCGCTCAAGCTCAACAGCGCCCACGAATCGGCGCGTCTCGCCTATGCTGGCCTGCTGCTGGAAACCAAGCGCGCCGAAGCGGCCGAGGCTGTGCTGCGCGAGGGGTTGAAAATCGATCCGGTGCATAACGGCTATGCAATGACGCTGGCACGTATCGAACTGGAACGAGGCGATGCGACAGGTGCGATGACGACGTTGCGCGCGGTATTGCCGTATGCCTCCGCCAATCCGGATTACCTGGCGTTTTTCGCCGCGCTGCTGCAGCGCGAGCAACGTCATGCCGAGGCAGTGGAACAGTATGCGGCGGCGTTGCGTTTACAGCCGCAGGTCGGCAAGTGGTGGATGGGGCTGGGGATTTCGTTGCAGGCGGAAAAGCGCGATGCGGAGGCACGCCTGGCCTATCAACGCGCCCTCGTGTCGAATTCGTTGCATGACGATTTGCGCGTTTTCGTCGAACAGCGTCTGAAGCAACTACACTAACCCGGTAGCGTGCGCGCTGCTACCCATACCGAAACGCTCAGCGCACCCTGTTTGCGCAGCGCCTTGGCGGCTTCGTTGGCAGTGGCGCCGCTGGTCATCACGTCATCCACCAGCGCGACATGCTTGCCCGCGACCGACGCGGTGGCGGCGAAAGCTCCACGCACGTTCCGCAGCCGCGCCTTGAGCGGCAGATCCGCTTGCGGCGCGGTGTCGCGTACCCTCAAGCAGGCGTCCGTAGCCACGGTGATGCCGAGACGTCGTCCCAACGGTTTTGCAATCTCCAGCGCTTGGTTGTAGCCACGCTCGCGCAGCCGCGTCGCTGACAGCGGCATCGGCACGATCAGGTCCGGCGGTACTGCCTGTGCTGCGGCGAGCATGAGGGCTTGGGAAAAAACCGGCGCCACCGACAGCCTGGCGCCGTATTTCAGCGCCAGCATCAACCTGTCGACGGGGTAGGCATAGGCGAAGGCGGCAACGCATGCCGAAAATTGCGGCGGGCGCTTGAGGCAGCGTCCGCAGGTTTGCCCGTGCGGTGTGGGCAATGCACATACCGGGCAGCGCGCCGCAGGCAATGGTGGCAGATCGGAGCAGCACTCTCTGCATAACGGCCCGGTGGCGCTGCCGTCGCCATCCGTGCCACATAGCAGGCAAGGCTGTGCCGGCAGCAATCGATCCGCCATCGAGCGGTTGTCGAAAAATTTCCTGGGTAAAATTGACAATTGCGCCACCTTCCCCGATCATGCACGCGGACTACAGGAAAGAGCCTCATGCATACCAGCACTGCATCTGATACGTCGAATGAAACTTCCAGCTCGTCGTGGTCGACCGCCGCGGTCGAGGCGCTGTTTAATTTGCCATTCGCGGACCTGCTTTACCGTGCGCAGACGGTACACCGCCAGCATTTTGATCCCAATGCGGTGCAACTGTCGACCCTGCTGTCGGTGAAAACCGGTGGCTGTTCGGAAGACTGCGGCTATTGTCCGCAGTCGGCGCGCCATCACGCCGGAGTGGAAAGCCGCGACATCCTGCCGGTTGCCGAAGTGGTGGCGGCGGCGCAGGCGGCGAAGGACAATGGTGCCACCCGCTTCTGCATGGGCGCGGCGTGGCGTGGGCCCAAGCAGCGTGACCTAGATCACATCATCGAAATGATCCATGCCGTGCGCGGGCTGGGCCTGGAAACCTGTGTCACGCTGGGCATGCTGCGCGAGGGACAGGCCGAACAGTTGCGCAATGCCGGGCTCGACTACTACAACCATAACCTCGACAGCGCGCCGGAGTTTTACGGTGAGATCATCACCACGCGCACGCAGGCGGAACGTTTCGACACGTTGGACAAAGTGCGCGGCGCCGGCATCAAGATATGTTGCGGTGGCATCGTCGGCATGGGCGAAACGCGCACCAGCCGCGCCGCGCTGATCGCGACGCTGGCGAGCCTCGATCCGCAGCCGGAGAGCGTGCCGATCAATAACCTGGTGCAGGTGGAAGGTACGCCGTTGCATGGGACCGACCCCATCGACCCATTCGAATTCGTGCGCACCATCGCATGCGCGCGCATTACCATGCCGAAAGCGCTGGTGCGGCTTTCCGCCGGGCGCGAGGCGATGCCGGAGGCATTGCAGGCGCTGTGCTTCCTGGCGGGGGCGAACTCGATTTTCTACGGTGACAAGCTGCTAACCACCGCCAACCCGCAGGCCGAGCAGGATCGCGCGCTGTTGGGTCGGCTCGGCATGTACCCGATGTAGTCGCCAGCCGCGCGACGTGATCAATCCGCAATTGCTCGACGAGTTGGCGCGCCTCGATGCGCAAGGGCTGCGCCGCACGCGCCGCATGCTGCAATCGCCGCAAGGTGCGTGCGTGCGTGCGGATGGGCGCGAATACCTCTCCTATTGCAGCAACGATTACCTCGGTCTGGCGAATCATCCGGCACTGGTCGAGGCGGCATGCGAAGGCGCGCGCCTGTACGGGGTGGGCGCGGGTGCTTCGCACCTGGTCAGCGGTCACAGCGTTGCGCATGCGCAACTGGAAAGCGAGCTCGCACGATTCGTCGGATTGCCGCAAGCGTTGCTGTTTTCCACCGGTTATCTTGCCAACCTCGCGGCGGTGACGGCCTTGATCGGGCGCGATGGCACGGTGTATGCCGACAAGCTCAACCATGCTTCGCTCAACGATGCGGCCCTGCTCGCGCGCGCCCGGTTCAGGCGCTACCCGCATCTCGATTTGACCAGACTGGAAAGCATGCTGGCGACCGACAGGCAGGACGGGCGCCGCAAGCTGGTGGCGACCGATGCGGTGTTCAGCATGGACGGCGATATCGCGCCGTTGCCGCAGTTGCTGGCCTTGTGCGAACGTCACGATGCCTGGCTGCTGGTCGACGATGCGCACGGCTTCGGCGTACTCGGCGAGGGTAAGGGCGCGTTGGCGGCAGTTGGGCTGAATTCCCCGCGCGTGATCTACATGGCGACGCTGGGCAAGGCGGCGGGCGTGGCCGGCGCGTTCGTGGCCGGTGCGCACGAGGTGATCGAGACCTTGCTTCAGAAGGCACGCAGCTATATCTACACCACCGCGGCGCCGCCGCTGCTGGCGCACGTGCTGAGCCGCGCCTTGCGCATCATGCATGATGAATCATGGCGCAGAACCCATGTATTGGAACTCGTGCAATCATTGCGCAAGCAATTGCGGCTGGCGCGCTGGCGCCTGCTGGAGTCAGCGACGCCGATCCAGGCGCTGGTCATCGGCGACAACTGCGAAGCGTTGCGCGTGAGCGATGGCTTGCGCGAGCGCGGCATCTGGGTGCCGGCGATCCGCCCGCCCACCGTGCCGCCAGGCACGGCACGGCTGCGCATCTCGCTGTCGGCCGCGCACTCTCCCGAGGACGTGGCGCAATTGGTTGCTGCCCTGCACGACCTGGGAGCGCAGCCTGCGGATGGAGTGCAACAGGGCGGATGAGCATGCACATCGAAACTGCGGGGCAGGGACCGGATCTGGTGTTGCTGCACGGCTGGGGCATGCATGGCGGCGTATGGGACGGCGTGTGCGATGCGCTGGCGCGGAAATTCCGCGTCCACGTCGTCGATCTGCCCGGTTATGGCGGCAGCACGGCGTGCCATCCATATACTTTGGGTGAACTGGCGCTCAGCATTGCCGCGTCCATGCCGCAGCGGGTGACGGTATGCGGCTGGTCGCTGGGCGGGCAGGTGGCGCTGCGCTGGGCGCTGGATGCGCCGCGGCAGGTGGCGCGCCTGATTCTGGTGGCGACCACGCCTTGCTTCGTCAAACTCGCGGACTGGGATTGCGGCATGGACGCGGCAGTGTTCGATGAGTTTGCCGAAGGCGTGCATAACAATGGCGCGGCGGCGCTGAGCCGCTTCATGTCGTTGCAGGCGCAAGGCGATGCCGCGGCAAGGAGCGTCGCCGCCACGCTGCGCGATGGGCTGAAAGCGCGAGCGCTGCCGGATGCCGACGTGCTGCATGCGGGTTTGCGCGTGCTGCGCGACACCGACCTGCGCGGCGAAGCGGAGCGCATCACGCAACCCGCAGTCGTGGTACACGGCGAGTGCGATGCGCTGGTGCCATGTGCCGCCGGGCGCTGGCTTGTGCAGCATATGCCGCAGGCAAAACTGCATGTGATGACAGGGGCGGCGCATGCGCCGTTCCTGTCAGACCCGGAGGCATTTGTGAGAGTGCTGGCTGATGACCGATTCGACGAGTGATCATTTGCGGCTCGACAAGCGCGAAGTGCGGCGCTCATTCGAGCACGCCGCATCCAGCTACGATGCCGCGGCAGTATTACAGCGCGAAGTGGGTACACGCATGCTGGAGCGGCTCGATTACATCAAGTGCGTGCCGCAGTGTGTGCTCGATGTCGGCAGCGGCACCGGCGGCGGCGCGGATTTGCGCCGGCGTTATCCGCAGGCGCAGGTGGTGGCGCTGGATTTCGCGCTGGCCATGCTGCGGCAGGCGCGCCCATCCGGCTGGCGGCAATGGTTGCCGTGGAGTCCGGTACCGGCCCAGGTGTGCGCCGATTTCGAGCATTTGCCGATCCGCGAGCGTAGCGTCGATATGGTCTGGTCCAATTTCGCCCTGCAATGGAGCGATGATCCGCGCGTGGCGTTTGCCGAAGTGCTGCGCGTGCTGAAACCGCAGGGGCTGTTCATGTTCAGCACCTTCGGTCCGGACACCCTGCGCGAACTGCGCGAGGCATATCTCGGCATCGACGGCTACGCGCATGTCAGCCGTTTCTTCGATATGCACGACCTTGGCGACATGCTGCTGCAATGCGGCTTTGCCGATCCGGTGATGGACGTGGAGCGCTTTACCCTCACCTATGCCGAAGTGCTCGATCTGATGCGCGAACTCAAGGCGATCGGCGCGCGTAACGCGACGCAAGGGCGGCGGCGCGGCCTCACCGGCAAGGGCGTGCTGCAGGCGGTGGTGCGCAATTACGAAACGATGCGCCGCGACGGCAGGTTGCCGGCGACTTACGAGGTGGTGTACGGCCACGCCTGGAAGCCTCGGCCGCGCGTCAGCGCCGACGGCAGGCAGATCGTGCATTTTGATCCCAGGCGGCGGGCATGATGGCGCGTGGCTATTTCGTCGCCGGCACCGACACCGGGGTGGGCAAAACGCTGGTCAGTTGTGCATTGCTGCGCGGTTTTGTTGCACGCGGGCTGCGCGCGGTGGGGATGAAACCGGTGGCAGCCGGGTGTGACGATGTGGATCGCTTGCGCGCGGCGGGTAACGTCGAGGCCGGGTGCGCATGGGTGAATCCCTATGCCCTATCGGCGCCGATCGCGCCGCACCTGGCGGCGCGGCAGGCGGGCGTGCAAATTGATTTGTGCCGCATCGACGATGCGTTCCGGCAGTTGGGCGCCATTGCCGACGTGGTGGTGGTCGAAGGCGTGGGCGGCGCGCTGGTGCCGCTCAATGATCGCGAGGACAGCAGCGACCTGATGCGGAAGCTGGCGTTGCCGGTGGTACTGGTGGTCGGCATGCGTCTCGGTTGCCTCAACCATGCTTTGCTGACGGCGGAAGCGCTGGAACGGCGCGGCTTGGCGATGGCTGGCTGGGTGGCGAATCGCATCGATCCGGACATGCCGGCGTGGGCGGAAAACATCGCGGCGCTGGAACAAAGGCTGGTGCCGCCGCTGCTGGGGGTAGTGCCGTTTGCTGCGGCACCGGTTGCGGAAGAGGTCAAAGTTTTCCTGTGTATCGATCGTTTTGATGGTTGAAAGGCGCGCCGCGCCACCCCATCCCCATGATCATGAAATGGTTTTTAAAATGGTTTCTTGGGTGGCGAGATTTCGCTTGCAAAGCCCGCGCGGACTATGTTAGTTTTCCGGCTGCGTCAAAATGGCTCACCTGTGGGTGGGCGGCAAAAAGGCTGGGGGATGCCGTATACCGAATCCATTACGGGCTCGGACTACACGCTGGTAACGCGGCGTAACAATTCATTGTCCCCCCTTGGTCTGCGCATGCTGTTTGTGGGCATGTTTTTGCTTTTTGCCACGGTGGCGATCGTTTTCATGTGGGTCGTCGGCACGTGGCTGATTTTGCCGTTCTCCGGACTGGAGATCGTGGTGGTGGCGGTGGTGTTCTACCACATCACCAGCCATGTCGGGGATTACGAGCGGATAGAGATAAGCGGAGATCGCGTTTCCGTCGAACAAAAAGATGGACGGAAGATGTGCAAGGCCGAATTCCAGCGCGCCTGGGTGCGTGTGGTGCTCGAGGAAGGGGAGTTCGGGATGCGCTTGTTGTTGCGTTCCCACGGCCGCGAGATCGAATTGGGCCGGATGGTGAGGTATGACGAGCGGCTGGCTCTGGCCAAGCAACTCGGGCGGCATCTGGCAGAATAGCTTTTGGTTGGTTTTTTTTACTCAGGGGGAGATGTCATGCGAGACAAATTCAAACAACTGCTGAAGACGTTGCGGGGAGGGCTGGCGCTGTTGGCCATGCTGCCGCTTCTGGCGCATGCAGCCGGGGAAGCGAAATATGATTTCCCGACTCCGGCTACGGCCTTGGCGGAGCAAACGCTGCACCTGCACCACGAGGTGATGTATGTAGTCCTGTTCATGTTTATTAGTACCTCGCTGGTGGTGATCTACTCGATCCTCAACCATCGCAAGAGCAAGGGTGCGGTCCCCATCACCAACGACGGTCCGCGTACCCGCTCCCAGATCGTCTGGGCATCCGTCCCGTTCGTGATCCTGTTCCTGCTTGATTATGTGGTCATCGGCATTCCGGCGTACTCGGCCGCGAAGGAAATGGAAGACACCCGCACCGATGTGGACATGGTGATCAAGGTGATTGGCACGCAGTGGCGTTGGCAATACGAATACCCGGATGAGGGTATCAGCTTCGTGAGCTCGATGGCCACGCCGTGGGAGCAAGTTTCCAACGAGCAGCCCAAGGGTGAGCACTATCTGGCGGAAGTGGACAATCCGCTGGTGCTGCCGGTGGGCAAGAAGGTGCGCATCCTGACCACCGCTACCGACGTGATCCACGCCTGGTGGGTACCCGAGTTCGCCGTCAAGCGCGATTCCATCCCCGGCTTCCTGCATGAAACCTGGGTCAAGATCGACAGGCCCGGCACCTATCGCGGCCGTTGCGCGCAACTGTGCGGCAAGGGCCACAGCTTCATGCCCATCGTGGTGGAGGCGGTGAGCGAAGAGAAGTACAAGGAATGGGTCGCGGCGCAGAAGGCCAAGATGGCTCCGGTCGCTCCGGCCGCAGCCGCCCCGGCAGCGATGTGATTGCCTAGCCAAGTTTAGCGGAACCAAAGGAGAAAACAATGAGCGCAATTTCGATACATGATGATCACCACCATGATCATCCGACCGGCATCAAGCGCTGGTTGAGCACCACCAACCACAAGGATCTGGGTACGCTCTACATGAGCGCGGCCCTGATCTTCTTCTTCGTCGGCGGCGCGATGGCGCTGACTTTCCGGGCGGAGCTGTTCCAGCCCGGCTTGCAGTTCCTCAACCCGGCGCTGTTCAACCAGTTGGTGACGGTGCATGCGCTGGTGATGGTGTTCGCGGCAGCGATGCCGGTGGCCACCGGCTTCAACAACTACCTGATCCCACTCATGATCGGTGCGCCTGACATGGCGTTGCCGCGTGTGAACAACTGGGGTTTCTGGATACTGCCCCTGTCGGCAGTGCTGCTGGTGTCCGGTTTCATCCTGACCCTGTTCGGCATCGGTGACGGCGCCCCCGGCGGTGGCTGGACCAACCACAACATCTCGCTGAGCATGCAGGGCGGTATCGGTACCGACATGCTGATCGTGGTGGTGCACCTGCTGGGTATTTCCTCCGTGACCGGCGCGATCAACGTGATCGTGACCGTGCTCAACATGCGCGCACCCGGCATGACGCTGATGAAAATGCCGCTGTTCGTGTGGTCCTGGCTGGTGACTTCGGTGCTGGTGATCATTGTGATGCCGGTGTTTTCCGCTGCGGTGACCATGCTGCTGACCGACCGCCACTTCGGCACCAACTTCTTCAACGCCGCTGGCGGCGGTGACCCGGTGCTGTGGCAGCACGTGTTCTGGTTCTTCGGTCACCCGGAAGTGTATATCGTGCTGTTGCCGGCTTGGGGTATCATCCCCAACATCCTGGCAACCTTCACCAACAAGCCGGTGTATGGCTACAAAATGCAGGTGTTCGGTTTCTGGGGCATCGGCATCCTCGGCCATATCGTGTGGGCGCACCACATGCTGACCTCCGGCATGCCGCTGGAAGCCGAGCTGTACTTCATGTACGCGACCATGTCGATCTCGATCCCGACCGGCGTTTTGGCGTTCTGCTGGGTGGGTCAGGTGTGGAAAGGTGCGATGACCTTCGAGACGCCGATGCTGTTCGCGCTGGCCTTCGTGTTCCAGTTCGGCTGGGGCGGTGTGACCGGCCTGATCATGCCGGATATAGCGGTGAACGCGCAGTACCACAACACCTACGTGGTGGTGCCGCATTTCCACTACACCTTCCTGGGTGGTGCGATATTCGCCTTCATGGCTGCGGGATACTACTACCTGCCCAAGTTCACCGGCCATATGTACGATGAAAAACTGTCCAAGGTGCACTTCTGGCTGTCGGCGATCGGTTTCAACATGACCTTCATCCCGCAGTTCTTCCTGGGCTTCGCCGGCATGCCGCGTCACTATGCCGACTATCCGTTGCAGTTCGCGGACTTCAACATGCTGTCGAGCACCTTTGCCTATGTTTACGGCTTGTCGCAGCTGATCTTCGCCTACATCGTGATCAAGTGCGTGCGTGAAGGCCGCAAGGTGTCCGACAAGGTATGGGACGATCACAATCCGGAAGGGTTGGAATGGACCCTGCCGTCGCCGCCCCCGTATCACACCTTTGATCACCCCCCGGTGATCAAATAAGAGCGGATAGCGTAAGCAGGCCCGGGGGCAACCCCGGGCCGACTACGGGAAGAATGCAAATGAGCGAGCAGCAGGAACTGGAACGGAAAAAGAAGCAGGCGAATGTAGTGCTGGCTTTGGTGTTGGCGGCATTGGCACTGACGGCTTATTTCCTGGCCTACCTGAAGGATTGGGGCGGTTGATGGATGACGCGCTCAAGCGTGCCAACAAGCGCCTGGCCCTGAAGCTGCTGGTGGTGGTGGTGGGCGCGGTGGCATTCGGTTATGCACTGGTGCCGTTTTACGCGCAGATGTGCCGCGTGCTGGGCATCAACGGCAAGACCGGTGGTGCGGTGGGCGATAACGTGGTGAAGGAGCTCAAGGTGGACGAGAGCCGCTGGGTGACGGTGGAGTTTACCAGCCAGCCCATGCCGGGACTGCCGTTTGAGTTCAAACCGGTGCAGAATCGCATGAAAGTGCATCCCGGCGAAATCACGGTTGCCCAGTATCACGTCAAGAATACCAGCAACGAGTATGTGCGCGCGCAGGCAGTGCCGAGCGTGGCGCCGGGATGGGCAGCGGTGCATTTTAAGAAACTGGATTGCTTCTGCTTCAAAGAGCAGCAGTTGAAGCCCGGCGAGGAAAAAAACTTCTCGCTGACTTTCTTCGTCAGTCCGGAGTTTCCGAAGGAAAGCCGCAACTTGAGCTTGCAGTATGCGTTCTTTACAGCAGTTAAAAAGGGTTCGTAGTTTTATTTAGGGGAGATTCACATGTCAGAAGTGCAAAATCTGCAAACAGGGAAGCCTTACTTCGTGCCGGAACCCAGCATGCGTCCGGTGACCGTCAACCTTGGCCTGTTCTTGTTCGCTGCCGGTTTGGTGTTTACCGCCAATGGTTACACGGGCATGGTGTTGTCGATGTTGATCGGCGGTGTGTTGATCAGCTATGGCGCCATTGGCTGGCTCACCGACATGGCATGGGAGAACAATGCCGGCAAGTTTACTGGTTGGGAAAGCCGTTCATTCCGCATCGGCATGGGCTGGTACATCGCCGCCGAATTGTGGTTCATTGCTGCTTTCCTCGGTGCGCTGTTCTACATGCGCGTGTTCTCGGTGCCCTGGTTGTCGGGCCACTTCTTCGAATCGATGTGGCCAGGTTTCGTGGGGGGCTGGCCGAGCAACGGCCCGACCGGCGGGCCGGTGGAGGCGCTGGATATGACCGGCCCGGCGGTGGGTACCGCCATGCTGGTGTTGTCGGCCATTGCGGTGAACTGGGGCCTCAAGGGCATGAAGGCGGACAACCGCGGCCAGATGAATTCCGGCCTGTGCCTGGCGATAGTGTTCGGCCTGGTGTTCATGGCCCAGCAACTGGTCGGCCTGTTCATCGGTGAGCACCATGTCGGCACCGGCGCGTACGGTACCAACTACTACGCGCTGACCGGTCTGCACCTGTTCCACCTCACCCTTGGGCTGATCATGCTGCTGGTCTGCCAGTACCGCATGATGATCGGTCATTTCGACGCCAAGCATCACGGCGGCATCGAGATGGCAAGCTGGTATTGGAACTTCGCGGTGGTGGTGCCGGGCGTGATGGTGTTCCTGTACTTCTACTGGCTGTAATTCGGTTGTCATTGAAACAAGGCAAAGCGCGGCATAGGCCGCGTTTTGCTTTTTGGGCGGCAAGCTAAGATGCAGATCAAGGGTTATCGTTTCCAGCCGTCGTGGCTTGCCACGTTGGGCATGCTGGTGGCATGCATCACCATGGTGATGCTGGGCCTGTGGCAGTGGCAGCGTGCTGAAAAAAATCGGGCTGTGGAGGAATTCCTCGAGCTCAGGGGGAAACAGCCTCCTATCCCGATCAGCGGGGATCCGGTCGATGGCCAGGCAGTGGACGGGCGCAAGGTCAGCGTGCGTGGCCGCTATGAAACCCAGTATCAATTTCTGCTCGACAACCAGCTTTACGGCGACATCAGCCCGCAGCCGGGGTTCCATGTCATTACCCCGTTGCATATCGAGGGCAGCGAAACGCGCATCCTGGTCAACCGCGGCTGGATCAAACTGGGGCCGGATCGTAGCGTCTTGCCGCAGATCGATACTCCGCCGGGGCCGGTTGAAGTTATTGGCTACGCACAGGTGCCGAGGAAAACTTATCTGTTGAAGGAGCAGGACCCGATCGGCGCCGCTTGGGAAACTATCTGGCAGGCGGTCGAAATGAAGCGATTTTCCGACGCGGTGCCGTTCCCTGTGCAGCCGATAGTGATACAATTGGATCCCGACAGCCCCGCCGGCGGTTTTGTGCGCGAATGGCGCAAGCCGACGACGCAGGTGAAAAAGAATATCGGTTATTCGATCCAATGGTTCGCCATGGCGTTCACGCTGTTCGTGATTTATGTGGCATTGAGCCTGAAGAAAACCGGTGCTGGAAAAGACAAGGAGTTTCACCAATCGTGAGCGCTGTTGCACCACAACCCAAGAAACCGAATTCGATGTGGACGTTCTGGATGATCGCCCTGGTGACCTCGATCCCGTTTGTCGTGGGGGCTGCGATTTATTTCAGCGGCTGGCGCCCGGCGGCAACGGGTAATCATGCCGATCTGGTGCAGCCAGTACGTCCGATAGCGGATGTGCCGCTGCAGACACTGGATGGCAAGCAGATCAAGTTCAGCGACCTGCACAAAAAATGGACCATGATTTTCTTTGCCGAATCGTCCTGCCCGGAGCAATGCCAGCAAGGTGCGTTTGCCATGCGCCAGATCCACATGGCCCAGGACAAGGAAGCGACGCGCCTGCAGCGCGTGCTGATCCTGCGCGATGACGCTGAAGTCGGCAACCTGGCTGGCAAGCTGGCTGACTATCAGGGAATGCAGGTGGTGGTGGGGCCGCGCGACAGTGTGGCGCAACTGGTGGAACAGTTCACCCTGCAACCCGGCAATTTCGAAAGTGACCGTATTTACTTGGTCGATCCCATGGGTGTCCTGATGATGAGCCAGAAGCTCGATCCGGACGCCAAGGTGATGGGCGGGTTCCTGAAGGACATCACGCATTTACTCAAATATTCGTGGATAGGCTGACGCCTGGATAAAACGAAGGGGGAGAGATGAGTACCGCATCCAGTCTGAACTGGCAGCAAGCCGCAGTCACCATCAGGGGGTTCCTGGCCCTGTGCAAGCCGCGCGTGATTTCGCTGATCGTCTTTACCGCAGTGATCGGCATGTTCCTCGCGGCACCCGGCATGGTGCCGCTCGACATCCTCCTGGCCGGCACGGTGGGCATTGCCCTGGTGTCCGGCGCCGCTGCGGCGTTCAACTGCCTTATCGAACAGAAAATCGACGCGGTGATGGCGCGCACGCGCGGCCGCCCCTTGCCGATGGGGCAGGTAACTTCGTCGCAAACCGTCTTCTTCGCCACCATCGTCTGCGTGGTGGGCATGTGGCTGCTCTATGCCTATGTCAACCCGCTCACCATGTGGCTGACCTTCGCCACCTTCGTCGGCTACGCGGTGATCTACACCGTGTTCCTCAAGCCGGCCACGCCGATGAACATCGTCATCGGCGGTGCCTCCGGCGCGATGCCGCCGGTGTTGGGTTGGGCCGCCGTCACCAACACGGTGTCGCCGGAAGCGTGGGTGCTGTTCCTCATCATCTTTGCCTGGACGCCGCCGCATTTCTGGTCGCTGGCGCTGTATCGCGTCAAGGAATATGAAAAATCCGGCCTGCCCATGCTGCCGGTGTTTTACGGGCCGGAATTCACCCGCCTGCACATCCTGCTCTACACGGTGGTGTTGATCGGCGTCACCATGATGCCCTACGGTGCGGGCATGAACGGCATCTACTACGTGATCGGTGCGTTGGTGCTGGATGCGGTGTTCCTGTATTACGCAGTGCGCCTGTACGTACAGTACAGCGACGAACTGGCCAAGAAAACGTTCCGCTATTCGATCTTCTATCTCTCGGCCTTGTTTGCCGTGCTGCTGATCGACCATTACATCTACCTGTGAGCGGCGGACAGTAAACGGATAAAACCAGGAGGGGGACCCTGTAAGGGAACGGCGCCGCGCAAGACGCGGCGCTTTTTTGTATGGGGATACATGAGGGTTCCGAGCAGCGCCGGACCACGGATCATGTACGTACAGTAGATTCTGAGATAGGCTTAGGCAACTGGGGAAGCAAGATGGAAACAAGGCAGTGCATGGCCTGGAAATGGCGTGGATGGGGGTTGGCGCTGATTGCAGCGTTGTTTGTCGTGGCGGGCTGCGGCAAACAGGCGCCGGCGGAGTTCAAGGCGACCAATGTTACCGGCGCGCCGATGGGGCGCGATTTCCGCCTTACCGATCACGACGGCAAGACACGCACCCTGAGTGATTTCAAGGGCAAGGTGGTGGCGGTGTTTTTCGGCTATACCCACTGCCCCGATGTTTGTCCGACCACGCTGGGCGACCTGGCGCAGGCGCTGAAGAAGCTCGGCGACAATGCCGGCAAGGTTCAGGTCTTGTTCATCACCCTGGATCCGGAGCGTGACACGCCGGAACTGCTTGCGCAGTTCGTGCCGGCTTTCAATCCCGGTTTTTTAGGGTTGTACGGCGATGCTGCGACGACGGCGAAGACCGCAGAAGAGTTCAAGGTGATCTACCACAAGCAGCCCGACCCAGATCCAGCCAAGTACACCATAGACCATTCCTCCGGCACTTTTCTGTATGACCCGACCGGCCGGTTGCGCCTGTTTGCCAGCCACGGCCAAGGCGCGGAAGCCTTCGCCCACGACATCAGGCTGCTGCTGGAAGGCAATTAGCCGGACTGGCCAGGTGGACGGTCAGGGCGCGGACAGCCGCGCCTTGATTTTTTGCAGGGCTTTCTGCTCGATCTGGCGGATCCGCTCGGCGGATACGCCGAATTCGGCGGCAAGATCGTGCAAAGTGGCGCTATCGTGTTCGCGCAGCCAGCGCGCCTCGACGATGCGGCGGCTGCGTTCATCCAGGCCAGCGAGCGCCTGCTCCAGCCCGTTGCCGTACAGGCGCTGGCCTTCTTCCTGCTCGAGGATGGCACTTATCTCGGCACCTTCGGCGGCGAGATAGGCAATCGGGCTGTAGGCATCGTCCTCGTCCGGCGCCGGATCAAGCGCAATATCCTGCCCGCCCAGGCGGGTTTCCATTTCCACCACTTCCTCGGGTTTGACGCCAAGCTGGCGCGCCACTTCCGCAACCTCGTCGCGGCCCAGCGCGGCGAAGCCTTTTTTCATGCTGCGTAGGTTGAAGAACAGCTTGCGCTGCGCCTTGGTGGTGGCGATCTTGACGATGCGCCAGTTGCGCAGGATGAACTCGTGGATTTCCGCGCGTATCCAGTGCAGCGCGAACGACACCAAGCGCACGCCGCGTTCCGGGTCGAAGCGTTTCACCGCCTTCATCAGGCCGATGTTGCCTTCCTGGATCAGGTCGGCCTGCGGCAGCCCGTAGCCCGTATAGCCGCGCGCCACCGACACCACCACGCGCAGGTGCGACACCACCAGTTGGCGCGCTGCATCCAGATCGTTGTCGTCGCGCAGCTTGCGCGCTAGGCGGGTTTCATCCTCCTGGCTGAGCAGCGGGAAGCGGTTGACGATCTGGATGTAGCTTTCCAGGCTGCCGACTACGGACGGCAGCGGAAATGCTTCGGTGGCGACCAGGGCAGCAGTCATTGCGGGAATCTCCTTTGCAGTGAATTCTAGCACTCGTGCCATGAGAGTGCCAAGTGCCGGGCAAAGTTCCCGGTTGGGGTTCGTGATTCCAACCATGCTGGATTCACCTGAAACGGCCGCTTTGGCCGAGCTTATGGCATGGCACAGATAATTGCCATTGTTTTCGGTGGCTGGGAACGGTTCGTCAGCGCAGGTGCAACAGGGCGGAAAGCCAGGCGCCCAGCCAGCCCAGCAAGGCGGCAGCGGCGGCAGCGCAGATACCTTCGACCACGGTGGGCGGGGCGAGGCGGAATTCCAAAGCGTACAGACGCAACAGGTCGGCCAGTGCCTGATCGAGCAGCAGGATGGCGCCGGTGGCGAGCGCCCAGGCGAGCAGGCCGCCCAGCAGGCCCTGCGCCGCGCCGAAGTAGAGCAGGGGGCGGCGCAGCCAGGCGCGGGTCGCGCCTATCAATTGCGCTATTTCGATTTCCTCTCGGCGGGTAAGGATTTGCAGGCGCAGGGTATTGATAATGGCCGCCACCACCACAGCGGCGAGCAGGCCGGCGAGCAGCCAGGCGGACAGGCGCGCGAAGCGCAGGCCGGCGTCGAGGCGCTGCGCCCAGGCGCTGTCCAGCTGCACCAGCGCTACCCCGTCCCAGTGCGCAGCTTCCGCGCGCAGTGCTTCCAGCGCTGCTGGCGCGATGTGCGCTGGAGTTACCACGAACGCATCCGGCAGCGGGTTGCGCGGCAGTTCGGCAAGCAGGTCGCCGAACTGGACGCGCCCGGCAAGGTCGGTGAGCGCCTGCTCGCGCGATACGAAGCGGTAGTTCGCCACACCGGCATGCTGCTTGAGTCTGGATTCGATGGCGCCGGCTGCGCCGGCATCGGCATTCACATCCAGGAAGATGCTGATCTGCGGCACCGGATCGAAATGGCCGGCCAGCGACTGCAAATTGTTAATCAGGACATACAAGGCGAGCGGCAGGCTGAGGGCGAGGGCAATCACCACGACGTTGGCGAGGGCGGCGAGCGGCGCACCTGCCAGCCGGGAGAGCGCATCGCGCAATGCGGCGGCGTGTTGGGCAAGCCAGGTGTTCATGGACACACTGCCCCGTGGGCAAGTCGGATCGTGCGCCCACCGGCACACAACGCGGCATCATGGGTGGCGACCACCACCGTGACGCCAACTTCGTGGAAAGCACGGAAGATGGCGATAATGTCCGCAGCGGCGCCGGCATCGAGGTTGCCGGTGGGTTCGTCGGCGAGCAGGAAGGCGGGACGGCTCACCACAGCGCGGGCGATGCACAGGCGTTGCTGCTCGCCACCCGACAGCGCCACCGGCATGGCCCGCTCGCGGGCGAGCAGTCCGACCTTGTCGAGCGCGGCACGCGCGCGCTTTTCCGCTTCGCGGTGCGGAAAGCCGGCGATGGCCAGCGGCAGCATGACATTGTCGAACGCATTTCGGTCGAACAGCAGCTTGTGATCCTGGAATACCAGGCCAAAGCGGCGGCGCAGGTAAGGCAGGGCGGCGGGGCGTAGGGCGGCGAGGTTCTGGCCGTTGACCAGGATGCTGCCCTGGCTGGCGGGCTCGAGCGCGGCGATCAGCTTGAGCAGCGTGCTCTTGCCGGCGCCGGAGTGTCCGGCGATGACGACGAACTCGCCGTCGCCGATTTCCAGGCTGACGTTCTTGAGCGCCTCGAAAGCGCCGTAGCGTTTGCTGACGCTGTCGAGCTTGATCATTCCCCAAACAAGGCGGAAACGAATTCCTGTGCGTCGAACGGGCGCAGGTCGTCCAGCCCCTCGCCGACGCCGATAAAGCGCAAGGGGATGGCCTTGTGACGGGCGATGGCAGCAATCACGCCTCCCTTGGCGCTGCCGTCGAGCTTGGTCAGCACCAAGCCGGTGACGCCGAGTGCCTCGTCGAAGGCCTTCACCTGCGCCAGCGCATTCTGGCCGGTGTTGGCGTCGAGCACCAGCAGCACTTCGTGCGGCGCAGTGGGCTCGGCCTTGGCGATGACGCGTTTCACTTTCTTGATCTCTTCCATCAGGTGCAGTTGTGTCGGCAGCCGCCCGGCGGTGTCGGCCAGCACCACGTTGATACCGCGCGCGCGCGCGGCGTGGATGGCGTCGAAGATCACCGCCGCCGGGTCGCCGCCTTCCTGCGCGATTACGGTGACGTCGTTGCGTTCGCCCCAGGCGGCAAGCTGTTCGCGCGCGGCAGCGCGGAAGGTATCACCGGCGGCGAGCAGCACCGATTTTCCCTGGTTATGGAAATGATGCGCGAGCTTGCCTATGGTGGTGGTCTTGCCGGCGCCGTTGACCCCGGCCAGCATGATGACGAATGGGCGCTGCGCGGAAACGTCCAGCGGCTGCGCCAGCGGTTGCAGCAGTTCGAACAGCACCTGTTGCAGCGCCTGCTTGAGCTGGCTGGCCTCGGTGAGGCGTTCGCGCTTGACGCGCGCGCGCAGCTCGGCAAGCAGGTTTTCGGTGGCGGCGACGCCGACGTCGCTGGTGAGCAGCACCGTTTCCAGTTCTTCGTACAGCGCCTCGTCGATCTTGCCGCCACCGAATAGCCTGCCCAGGCCGAGCTTGTCGCGGGTGAGGCTCAAGCCCTGTTTTAGGCGATCGCCCCAGGTGGCGGGCTTGTCAGATTTGAGGAAACTAAACATACTCGCGGCTTGTCACAAGATGGCTTTGGCGGCAGGCCAAAGTTAGCGGCATTTTATTCCACTCACCCTGGCTTAGGTTGGAAAATATGAAACCAAGAATGTTTTTTGGCGGCATCCTCATCCTGTGCGGCGCGCTCGCCATCGGCAATGCAAGCGCGGCGACGGAAACTTCCGAGCACACCTTGAAGAACGGTCTGCGCGTCATCGTCAAGGAAGATCACCGCGCGCCGGTGGTGGCCTCCATGGTGTGGTACCGCGCTGGCAGTATCGACGAAGTGAGCGGTACTACCGGCGTGGCGCACGTGCTGGAACACATGATGTTCAAGGGCACCCGCAGCGTGCCTGCCGGGCAGTTCTCGAAAATCATCGCCGCCGCAGGCGGCAAGGAAAACGCCTTCACCAACACCGATTACACCGCCTACTTCCAGCAGCTGCACAAGTCCAAGCTGCCGCTGGCAATGAAGCTGGAGGCGGACCGCATGGCCAACCTCAATCTTTCCGACCGCGAGTTCGCCAAGGAGATCAAGGTAGTGATGGAGGAGCGGCGCCTGCGCACCGAAGACCAGCCGCATTCCCTGATGTATGAAAAGCTGATGGCAGCGGCGTTGCAGGCGAGCCCCTACCGCTGGCCGGTGATCGGCTGGATGGACGATCTCGAGCACATGACCGCGGACGATGCGCGCGCCTGGTACAAGCGCTGGTATGCGCCCAACAATGCCATCCTGGTGGTGGCGGGCGACGTGAAACCCAAGGAAGTGTTTGCCCTGGCAGAGCGTTACTACGGCCCCCTCAAGGCCAGGCCATTGCCGACGCGCAAGCCTCAGCTGGAAGGCGCGCAGACCGGCATCAAGCGCATTACGGTCAAGGCGCCGGCGGAACTGCCGGCGCTGCTGATGGGTTACCGCGCACCAGTGCTGCACGATCCCGAGCATGACTGGGAGCCTTACGCGCTGGAAGTGCTGACCGGTGTGCTCGACGGCAACCCGGCAGCGCGCCTCAACAAGGCCCTGGTGCTCGACGAGAAGCTGGCCAGCAGCGTGGGTGCGAGCTACGACAGCGTGGCGCGCGGGCCCGGCATGATCTTCCTCGATGGCACTCCCTCCGAGGGCAGGACCGTGGCCGAGCTCGAAGCCGGCATCCGTGCGCAGATCGACAAGGTGATCCAGGACGGTGTGACCGAAGAGGAGTTGCAGCGGGTCAAGGCGCAGGTGGTTGC
Source organism: Pseudomonadota bacterium (assembly GCA_040756015.1). Lineage (GTDB taxonomy): Bacteria > Pseudomonadota > Gammaproteobacteria > Burkholderiales > JBFMAC01 > JBFMAC01. The sequence continues at coordinate 7,258 of JBFMAC010000013.1, read as the reverse complement.
CGCGGAAGTGTTCAAGCGCGATTCGGTATTTTACCAGGCCATGCAGATCGGCATGCTGGAAGCGGCCGGCATTCCGCACCGGAGCATAGACTTGCAGGTGCGCAAGCTGCAGGAGGTGACCGCCGACCAAGTGCGCGAGGTGGCGAAGAAATATTTCAACGATGACGGCCTCACCGTGGCCGTGCTCGATCCGCAACCGCTGGATGCGAAAAAGCCGATGCCGGCAATGAAAGGAATGCGTCATGGTGGCTAGAACCTATTTCAAAATTTGCTGTGCGTATGTGATCCGTGGTCGGGCGTTACTCGGAATCCTCGTGTACTTGTCGTGCGCACTCCGGTTCGTGCGTTCCGTCCTCCCGCAGCTGACCTGCGCTCGCTACGATTTTGAGGTGGCTTCTAAGAACATGCTGCGTACGATTTATTGGTTATGTGTCGTCTTCGCCGGTTTTTACGCGGCGGGCGCACAGGCGGTACTGCCGATCCAGCATTGGCAGGCGGCGTCCGGGGCGCAGGTGTATTTCGTCGAAAATCATGATCTGCCCATGATAGACCTGAGCATCGATTTTCCTGCGGGGTCTGGCTATGACAGCAAGGAAAAGGCCGGGCTGGCCGCGCTTACCCAGCACGCCCTCAAGCTGGGCGCCGCCGGCCTAAGCGAGGATGAAATCGCCAAGCGCGTTGCCGACGTCGGCGCGATGCTGGGTGGGCGCTTCGACTTCGACCGCGCCGGCCTATCGCTGCGCACTCTGAGCAGCGCGCGCGAGCGCGATCAGGCGCTGGACGTGATGCAGCGCATGTTGCAGCTTCCGGAATTCCCTGCCGATGCGGTCGAGCGCGAAAAGGCGCGCATCGTCAGCGGCATCAAGGAGGAGGACACCAAGCCGGAGTCCATATCCGACCGCGCCTTTTACCAGATGATCTACGGCGCGCATCCCTATGCCCTGCGCAGCGACGGCGAGGTCGATACGGTGGCCGCGCTGACCCGGGACGACCTGCTCGATTTCTACCGCCGCCATTATCTGGCGAGAAACGCAGTGGTGGCGATCATGGGCGACATCAGCCGGCAGGAAGCCGAGCGCATCGTCGAGGGGTTGACCGCAGCCCTGCCCAAATCGGACACGGTTGCTGTGCTGCCAGCGGTGACGCCGCTGGCAGCCGGCGAAGTGCGCAAGATTCCGCATCCTGCCTCGCAAAGCCACATCCTGCTCGGCGCGCCGGGCGTGAAGCGCAGCGACCCGGACTATTATGCGCTCTATGTCGGCAACTACATCCTCGGCGGTGGCGGCTTCGCTTCACGTCTCACCGAGGAGGTACGCGAAAAGCGTGGCTATGCCTACAGCGTGTACAGCTACTTCATGCCGCTGCAGGAAACCGGCCCGTTCCAGATCGGCCTGCAAACCAAGAAGGAGCAGGCCGAGCAGGCGCTCAAAGTCGTGCATGAAACGCTGCACGATTTCCTTACCAAGGGCCCCACTGCCCAGGAACTGGAAAAGGCCAAGCAGAACATCGTCAATGGCTTCGCGTTGCGCATCGACAGTAACAAGAAAATCCAGGAGTACCTCTCGGCGATCGGTTTCTACAAGCTGCCGCTGAATTACCTGGATACCTTCATTCCCAACATCGAAAAGGTGAGCTTGGCCGACATCAGGGCTGCGTTCAAGCGCCATCTCGATCCGGACAGGATGGTGACGGTGATCGTCGGCGCCGTTGAGGAACAAAATAAATAAGGTGCGTATCATCGGCGGCGAATGGCGTCGCCGCCTGCTCAAATTCCCGGATGCGCCCGGCTTGCGCCCGACCCCCGACCGTGTGCGCGAAACCCTGTTCAACTGGCTGGGGCAGGATCTGACCGGCAAAGCCTGCCTCGATCTTTTCGCTGGCAGTGGCGTGCTTGGTTTCGAGGCCGCTTCGCGCCATGCCGCGCATGTGGTGATGGTGGAGAGCAATCCCACGGTGCTGCATGCCTTGCAGGAAAGCAGGGAAATCCTGGCGGCACATAACGTGGAACTGGTGCGCGGCGATGCGCTGGATTTCCTGCGCGGCGATGCTGCCCAATATGACGTGGTGTTCCTCGACCCGCCTTATGCCAGTGCTTACGGCTTGCAGGCGCTGGCCCTGCTGTCACCGCGCCTGTATGAAGGCGCGCTGGTATACCTGGAAAGTGGTGCCGAACCGTCGCTGCCCGCAGGCTGGACGGTGTGGCGGTACACGCAAGCGGGCAAAGTGCACAGCCAATTGTTACAATATGCGCCATGAACAACAAGGTGGTTTATCCCGGCACTTTCGACCCGATCACGCGTGGGCATGAAGACGTGGTGCGGCGTGCGGCGCGGCTGTTCGATAGCGTGGTGGTGGCGGTGGCAGAAAGCCAGGCCAAGCGCGCCTATTTTTCGCTGGACGAACGTGTGGCGATGGCGCGCGAAGTGCTGGGTGATTGTCCCAACGTGAGCGTGCAGGGTTTCAGGGGGCTGCTGCGCGACTTCGTGCGCGAACAGTGCGCGCAGATCGTGCTGCGCGGCCTGCGCGCGGTGTCCGACTTCGAGTTCGAATTCCAGCTCGCCGGCATGAACCGCAACCTGATGCCGGACGTGGAAACCCTGTTTCTGACGCCATCCGACCAGTACATGTTCGTGTCCGCCACCATCGTGCGCGAGATCGCGCTGCTCGGCGGTGACGTGTCGCAGTTCGTGCATCCGGCGGTGGCGGCGAAATTGAAGAAATGACTGAGGAGTAAAACCGACCCCAAATCAAAGATGAAAACGCGAAGGCAAGCGAGCAGCGACGAGACGGTGCAGAGGGAATACGGCGAGGAGCCGCGCAGCGCAGCCGACAAAATTAGCACTTTGATTTGGGGCCGGTAAGTGGAGAGAGAAATGGCCCTGATGATCACCGATGAATGCATCAACTGCGACGTGTGCGAGCCTGAGTGCCCGAATGGCGCAATCTCGCGCGGGCCGGAGATTTACCAGATTGACCCCAACCTGTGCACCGAGTGCGTCGGCCATTACGACGAACCCCAGTGCGTGGACGTGTGCCCGGTGGACTGCATCCCCAAGAACCCGGCCTACAAGGAATCCAAAAAGGAACTGGAGCAGAAATACCTGCGCATTATCGCGCAGAAGAACGACGCGGCCGCTTAACGCATTTCCCCATCTGGCCCACAACCCTGTTACAATGCACGCCAGCGGCATTTGATCCAGTCTCCTGCGCCGCTGCCCATTCCGGCTTTTTCATCCTTATCCCTCTGCCTTAGACTGGTGCCGCGTGCGGCGACAGGCCGATTTTTTCAGGAATCATTATGCCTTTTACTTCACTCGGCCTGTCCGAGGAAATCGTGCGCGCCGTGACCGAGCGCGGCTACACCGAACCCACGCCTATCCAGAAGCAGGCGATCCCTGCCGTGCTGTCTGGCGGAGACCTCATGGCCGGCGCGCAGACCGGCACCGGCAAGACCGCTGGCTTTACCCTACCCATCCTGCACCGCCTATCCGACAAAAGTATCAAGGGGCCGTCGAGCGGTCGTCCGCCGATCCGCGCGTTGATCCTGGTGCCGACGCGCGAGCTTGCTGCGCAGGTCGAGGAAAGCGTGCGCGAGTACGGCAAATACCTGAAACTGTCCTCCATGGTGATGTTCGGCGGCGTTGGTATCAATCCGCAGATCGCGCGCTTGCGCAGCCGCGTCGACATCCTGGTGGCGACGCCCGGGCGTTTGCTCGATCACGTGCAGCAGAAAACGCTGGACTTGTCGCAGGTGAAAATCCTGGTGTTGGACGAAGCCGACCGCATGCTCGACATGGGTTTCATCCGCGACATCAAGAAAGTCCTCGCCCTGCTGCCGAAGCAGCGCCAGAACCTGCTGTTCTCCGCGACTTTTTCCGACGAGATCAAGGTGCTCGCCGATGAGCTGCTCAACAAGCCGGCGCTGATTGAAGTGGCGCGCCGCAACGCTACCAACGAACTGGTGGCGCAGAAAGTCTATCCGGTCGACCGCGAAAGGAAGCGCGAACTGCTCGCGCACCTGATCAAGGAACACAACTGGCATCAGGTGCTGGTGTTCACCCGCACCAAACACGGCGCCAACCGCCTCGCCGAACAGCTCGGCAAGGACGGCATCACCGCGCTCGCCATTCACGGCAACAAGAGCCAATCGGCGCGCACGCGCGCGCTCGGCGAATTCAAGGACGGCAGCCTGCAAGTGTTGGTGGCCACCGACATCGCCGCGCGCGGCATCGATATCAGCGAGCTACCGCACGTGATCAACTATGAACTGCCCAACGTGCCCGAGCAGTACGTGCACCGCATCGGCCGTACTGGCCGTGCCGGCAGCGAGGGCGAAGCGATTTCGCTTGTATGCGTGGACGAGCACAAGTTTCTCGCTGACATCGAGCGCCTGATCAAGCGCGCGCTGCCCAGGCAGGTGATCCCCGGTTTCGAACCGGATCCACATGCCAGGGCGCAGCCGATCGAGATGGGGCAGCATCGCGAGCAAGGTCGCAGACAGGGTCGCGGCCAGCCTCATAGCCAGGGGCGCGGGCAAGGACAGCGCCAAGGCACGCCAGCGGGCAGCCGCGGCGGCAGTGGCACGCGTTCCGCTTCGCCCCATCGTTCCGGCGGGCGCGGGCGTTGAGCTCTATACAGTGGTGCAATACAGTGGTGCAAGGGTGGCAATTTCGCTGCAACCAAGCTAAGCTATACAAAAACTTGTTCAACTTTGCACATGGGAGGAAAAAATGAATCTGCATTTCATGCGTGGAGTAAGCCACGTCCTGATCGCCAGCGTGTTGAGCGTGAGTGTGTGGATGCCCGGTGCGCAGGCAGCCATGATTGGTAGCGATCAGATCATTGCCAGCCAGGCGAGCCAACATGACCGCGATCGCTTCCGTGCGCTGCTCGATCGTGCCGACGTGCGCGCTGCATTGCAGGCGCGCGGCGTGGATGCCGATGCCGCCAAGGCCAGGGTGGATGCCCTGACCGACGAGGAAGTCGCCAGTGTCGCCGGCCAGATCGACAGCCTGCCTGCCGGCGGTGACATCCTTGGCACCCTGGTGTTCGTATTTCTGGTGCTGCTGGTCACCGACATCCTCGGCTTCACCAAGGTGTTCCCGTTCACCAAGCCGATGAAGCGCTGACCGCCTGATGTCGTTCATCGACAACGCCCGCAGCATTGCGGGCGTTTTCTTTTTGGGTCTGCTGGGCGCATGCGCCACACCGCCGCAGACGCAGGCACTGCTGGAGCAGCAGCCCGCCGGTTTGCCGCCGCGCGCCGAACTGGCGGACGTTGTGTTCTATCCTCAGCAGGAACACCAGTGCGGCCCGGCGGCGCTGGCCATGGCGCTGCACAGCAGCGGTGTGGACGTGCAGCCGGAGCAGCTCAGCGATCTCCTCTACATCCCGGAAAAGCAGGGCAGCCTGCAGGTGGAAATGCTGGCAGCAGCGCGCCGCCAGGGGCGTGTCGCCTACCTGCTGAAACCGCAATTACAGGACGTGCTGGCAGAAGTTGCCGCCGGCAACCCGGTGGTGGTGCTGCAAAACCTCGGGCTGTCCTGGTACCCGGTGTGGCATTACGCGGTGGTGGTGGGCTACGACCTGGCGCAGCGCGAACTGATTCTGCGCTCCGGCAACGAGCGCAGGCAGGTGCTGCCATTCGCCACCTTCGAGCACACTTGGGGGCGCGGCAACCATTGGGCGATGCTGGTGTTGGCGCCGGGCAGGCTGCCGCACAGTGCGGTGGCAGATGATTACATGCTGGCACTACTGGCGCTGGAGCGTGCCAGCCCGCAGACCGATACCGATGCCGGCTACGTCGCCGCGTTGCATCGCTGGCCGGATCACCTCGCCGTGCAGGTCGCTGTGGGTAACCGCGCTTATGTGCGCCATGATCTGATCGAGGCGGAACGGATTTTCATCAAGGCAACGCAGGATCATCCCGATGCCGCCGCGGCGTTCAACAACCTGGCGCAGGTGCAAGGCGAACTCGGCAAGCTGGAAGCGGCGCTTGCATCCGTGCGGCGGGCGGTGGAACTGGGTGGACCGCTGCAAGTCGTCGCGCGCGACACCCTGGCGGAAATCGAACGGAAATTGCAGCGCACGCGCTAGGCGCGACGCTACAATGGCGCGCATGAACAGCGACACCACTGACACCGTTTTATCCACTCCGCCCTTCGCTGCGCTCACCCCGGACTTCGTGCTCAACGCGCTCGACAGCGTTGGCCTACGCTGCGACGGGCGCCTGCTCGCCCTCAACAGTTACGAGAACCGCGTCTATCAGGTCGGCATCGAAGATACGCGCCCGCTGGTGGCGAAGTTCTACCGCCCTGCGCGCTGGAGCAACGCCGCCATCCTGGAAGAGCATGCCTTCGTGCAGGAACTCGCCGAACGCGAAGTGCCGGCGGTGCCGGCGTTGATACTGGACGGCAAGACCCTGCACGAATTCGACGGCTACCGTTTCGCCCTATTCGAAAAACATGGTGGACGCGCGCCGGAACTCGACAACCCAGACACGCTGGAATGGATGGGGCGTTTCATCGGCCGCATCCACGCGGTCGGCACGCTCACGCCTTACCAAGTACGCCCGATGCTCGACATCGAAAGTTTCGGCATCGAGCCGCGCGACTACCTGCTCGCGTACGACTTCCTGCCGCCGGAATTGTTGGAGCCGTGGCGCAGCGTGGTGAACCTGGCGCTGGACGGCGTGCAGCGCTGCTTCGAGCGCGCCGGCGAAGTGCGTCTGCTGCGCCTGCATGGCGATTGTCATGTCGGCAACGTGCTGTGGACCGATGCTGGTCCACACTTCGTCGATTTCGACGACAGCCGCATGGGGCCGGCGCTGCAGGATTTATGGATGCTGCTGTCGGGCGAGCGCACCGAGATGGCGCGGCAGCTTTCCGACATTCTCGCCGGCTACGAGGACTTCTGCGAATTCGACCCGCGTGAACTGTACTTGCTGGAAGCGCTGCGCACGCTGCGGCTGATCCACTATTCCGCGTGGCTGGCGCGGCGCTGGGGCGACCCCGCGTTTCCGGCGGCGTTTCCGTGGTTCAACACGCAGCGCTACTGGCAGGATCGCATCCTGGAATTGCGCGAGCAGGTAGGGGCGATGGAGGAGGAAGTGTTGAGGGTGTAGGGATATTTAAGGTTCTTCGCGGATATTAGGGGAAGAGTAGGTTGACGAGGCGGAGGTTGGTAAATTGGTAGTCGCCAAACCATCCAACCCAACCTGTTTACCCCGTCATGCTAGATGTTATGTCTGGACTGGTCT
>JBFMAC010000012.1:0-80562 GCA_040756015.1 Pseudomonadota bacterium | reverse complement strand
TTAGAAAGGGCGTAGCCGCGCGTAGCGCGGTGTCCGCTCGAATGAGGGGATAGGCGGCGCTGCGCGCCGACCCCCGAATTCGATCAATTCGCGACCCCGATAGGCGGACGCGCAGCGTCCGCCTATCATGAAATAGGCAACAAAATGCCCCGCCATATTTGGCGCATAAATCGTTTCATGAATTTTTATGCCTTTGTTCTAAAAACTATTAATCTTTTCTATTCCTTTTAGAACAACCTAAAATTTAGCGGATATGGGTTCATGTGATTTCTCAACCGCATGAACTCGTGCGACCTTACACGTCGAGATTCCTTACCCCCAATGCATTGGTTTCGATGAAGGCGCGGCGCGGCTCAACCACGTCGCCCATCAGGGTGGTGAAGATTTCGTCGGCGGCGACGGCGTCCTCGATCTGCACCTTGAGCAAACGGCGCACATTAGGGTCCATGGTGGTTTCCCAGAGCTGTTCCGGGTTCATTTCGCCCAAGCCCTTGTAGCGCTGAATGCTCATGCCGCGCTTAGCTTCTTCCAGCAGCCAGTCGAGCGCGTGCTTGAAGTCCTCCACGGCGTAGAATTGCTCGCCTTTTTTCACATAGGCGTCCGCGCCGAGCAGGCCGTGCAGCAGCTGCGCGGTGCGCTGGATTTGCGCATAGTCGCCACTTTGCAGGAATTCACCGTCGAGCGCAGTGACGCGCACGTTACCGTGCTGCATGCGCTGGATCAGCAGGTGCTGGCTTTCATGCTGTTCGTCGCGGCGCGCTTCGATGACGATGTCGTCGCGCCCGAGCAGCTTGGTGAGTTGCTTGGCGCTGGCGGCGGCGGCGGCCATGCTCGACAGGTCTATCTGCAGCGGCTGACTCAACAGCACGCGCAACACGGCCGGGTCAACCAGACGTCCGGCGCGCTCGATCACTGCTTCGGCGAGAAGGTATTCGCGCGCAATTTCGCTCAGCGTCTTGGTGGGGATAGGCTCGGCTTCGGCAGAAGGGCACAACTCGGCGCCCTTGAGCGCCAGGCGCAGCAAATGCTCTTTCAGCTCGTGGTCGTCCTTGAGGTAGCGCTCATCCTTACCCGATTTCACCTTATACAGCGGCGGCTGCGCGATGTAGATGTGGCCGCGCTCGACCAGCTCCGGCATCTGCCGGTAAAAAAAGGTGAGTAACAGGGTGCGGATGTGCGAGCCGTCCACGTCCGCGTCGGTCATGATGATGATACGGTGGTAGCGCAGTTTGTCGGCGCTGTACTCATCCTTGCCGATGCCGGTACCGAGCGCGGTGATGAGGGTAGCGATTTCCTGCGATGATACCAGCTTGTCGAAGCGCGCACGCTCGACGTTGAGGATCTTGCCTTTGAGCGGCAGGATCGCCTGAAATTTGCGCTCGCGCCCCTGTTTGGCGGAGCCGCCTGCGGAATCGCCCTCGACCAGGTAGAGCTCGCACAGTGCGGGGTCTTTTTCCTGGCAGTCAGCGAGCTTGCCGGGCAAGCCCATGCCGTCAAGCACACCCTTGCGCCGCGTCATTTCGCGCGCTTTGCGCGCGGCTTCGCGCGCGCGCGCCGCCTCGATGATCTTGCCGACGATGATCTTGGCGTCGTTGGGCGTTTCCAGCAGGAATTCCATCAGCTTGGCGCCGACGATTTCCTGCACTACCGGCTGCACCTCGGAAGACACCAGCTTGTCCTTGGTCTGCGAAGAGAACTTGGGTTCGAACACTTTCACCGACAGTACCGCGGTGAGTCCTTCGCGCATGTCGTCGCCGGAGGTTTCGATCTTGGCTTTTTTCGCCGCCTCGTTCTGCTCGATGTAGTGGTTGAGCGTGCGCGTCATCGCCGTGCGCATGCCGGTCAGGTGGGTGCCGCCGTCGCGCTGCGGAATGTTGTTGGTGAAACACTGCACGTTTTCGGTGTAGGAATCGTTCCATTGCATCGCCACTTCCACGGTGATACCGTCCTTTTCGGCAACCGCATGGAAAATCTTGGGATGCAGCACGGTCTTGGCGCGGTTCATGTATTCGACGAAGCCTTTCACTCCACCGCTGAAAGCGAAGTTTTCGCTCTTGGCGTTTCGCTGGTCGATCAGTTCGATCTTCACGCCGTTGTTGAGGAAGGATAGCTCGCGCAGTCGCTTGGCCAGAATATCGTAGTGGAACTCGATGTTGCCGAAAGTCGCGGTACTGGGCAGGAAGTGCACTTCGGTACCACGCTTTTCAGTAGTACCGGTAACTTTGAGCGGTTCGACCGCGACACCGTGGCGGAATTCCATCTGGTGCACCTTGCCGTCGCGCCAGATACGCAACTTCAGCCATTCCGACAGGGCGTTGACCACCGACACGCCAACCCCGTGCAAGCCGCCGGAAACCTTGTAGGAATTGGCGTCGAACTTGCCGCCGGCGTGCAACTCGGTCATCACGATTTCGGCGGCGGAGCGCTTGAATTCGTCGTCTTCCTTGATTGAAGTGGGAATGCCACGGCCATTGTCGACCACGCTGATCGAGTTGTCCGGGTGGATCACCACCTGGATGTCGTTGCAGTGCCCGGCCAGTGCTTCGTCAATGGCGTTGTCGACCACTTCAAACACCATGTGATGCAGGCCGGTGCCGTCGCTGGTGTCGCCGATGTACATGCCGGGACGTTTGCGTACCGCGTCCAAGCCCTTGAGTATCTTGATGCTTTCCGAATTATATTCTGCGGTCATGTAATTTCCGTTGTTCCACGTGAAACGATTTATTGCGAATTCTTAGATGCGCATCGGCATCACGACATAGCGGAACTCGCTGTTGCCGGGGATGGTGATCAATGCACTGCTGTTGGCATCGCCGAATGCACAATCCACTTTCTCGCTGTCTACGTTGTTGAGGATTTCGAGCAAATAGGTGATATTGAAACCGATGTCGAGCGCCGCGCCGGCATACTCGATTTCCAGTTCTTCCTGGGCTTCTTCCTGCTCGGTATTGCTGCTGACGATGCGCAGGTTGTTTTCCGTCAGCACCAGGCGCACACCACGGAATTTCTCGTTGGATAAAATCGCTGCGCGCTGCAGCGATTGCAACAAACGCAGGCGATCAATGGAGAAATGGTTGTTGTAATTGGTCGGGATTACCCGGGTGTAATCTGGGAATTTTCCGTCTACCACCTTGGTGACCAGCATGATATTCGAAAAAGCGAAGCGCGCCTGGTTTTGCGCCACTTCCACCGTAACTTCGTCGTCGCTGTCGGCCAGCAGTTTGGACAGCTCCAGTACCGCCTTGCGCGGTAGAATCACCTCCTGGTTGCGCTGACCCTGATCGATGGCAAGCGCGGCAAAGGCCAGGCGGTGGCCGTCGGTGGACACCACCTTGAGCGCGTTGCTTTCCACCACCAGCAGCATGCCGTTCAGATAGTAGCGAATGTCCTGCTGCGCCATAGCATATTGCACCAGCAACAACAGCTTCTTCAGCGCCTTTTGCGGCAGGCGCACGGTACAACTGACGTCCTTGGCCTCGGCCAGCTTGGGAAAGTCTTCCGCCGGCAGAGTTTGCAAGTTGAAACGGCTTTTGCCAGCCTTCACCTGAAGGCGACTATCCTGCGCATCCAGCGTGACCTCGGTTTCCTCCGGCAGGCTGCGCAGGATGTCCTGCAATTTTTTCGCGGAAACCGTGACGGCGTAGTCCTCGCCTTTTTGTCCGGCCTGACCGGTAGTCGAAATCTGGATTTCCAGATCGGTGGCCATCAGGAGCAATTGATCCTGTTTGCGTTCGATGAGAACATTGGAAAGGATGGGTAAAGTATGGCGCCGTTCGACGATGCCGGTTACAGCTTGCAGCGGTTTCAGGAGGTTGTCCCTCTGGATTTGAATTAATTTCATGATTTACCTTAAGACATTTAATAAGCTTTTCGGTTTTCCCGAGTAACTTCTTCTTTCTTATCTCCGTCAAACGGTTGCTTCACTTAAAAGGCTGTGTATAACTTCTGCATGGTGTCGGGATGGATTTGTGAATAATTCTGCCTCGTGATGATTGCATGGGGTTATTCACAATTTGTTCCCGCATTGTTCAGCTCCTCAACACTTGCAACAGTGAATTGAAATCGCGTGTGATGTCATGGTCGTTTTCTTTCAGCTCTGCGATCTTGCGGCACGCGTGCAGCACAGTGGTGTGGTCGCGCCCGCCAAAGGCTTCGCCGATATCAGGCAGACTCATCTGGGTCAGTTCCTTGGCCAATGCCATGGCCAACTGGCGCGGCCGTGCGATGTTGCGGGTACGTTTCTTCGAGTACATCTCCGATACCTTGATCTTGTAGTAGTCGGCTACGGTGCGCTGGATGTTGTCTATGGATATTTGCCGGTTCTGCACCGCCAGCAGGTCTTTTAGCGCCTCGCGGCTTACATCCACCGAGATGGGTAGGCTGGAAAACCTTGAATAGGCGATAACGCGCTTGAGCGCGCCTTCCAGTTCGCGCACGTTGGATTGCACGTGCTTGGCGATGAAGAAAGCGACGTTTTCGTCAAGTTTGATCCCTTCGTTTTCGGCTTTCTTGATCAGGATGGCAACGCGCATTTCCAGTTCAGGCGGCTCGATGGCAACGGTCAGCCCCCAACCGAAGCGGGAAATCAGCCGGTCTTCCATGCCCGAGATTTCCTTGGGATAAGTGTCACAGGAAATGATGACCTGCTTGTGAGATTCAATTAGTGCATTGAAAACATAGAAAAATTCTTCTTGCGTGCGGTTTTTCCCGCTGAAGAATTGGATGTCGTCGATCAGCAGCAGATCCAGTGAGTGGTAATAGCGCTTGAAATCGTCAAAAGCTTTGTGCTGGTAAGCACGTACTACGTCTGAAACATATTGTTCAGCGTGAAGATAACGTATCTTGGCTTGGGAGTTACGCTCTTGCACCAGATTGCCGATGGCTTGGATCAAGTGGGTTTTGCCCAGGCCAACCCCACCGTAGATGAACAGGGGGTTGTAAGCCTCGCCGGGGCGTTCGGCGACCTGGATCGCAGCCGCTCTCGCCAACTGGTTGGCCTTGCCGGTGACGAAGCTGTCGAAGGTGAATGCCGGGTTGAGCCGGGATTGTTGTTTGATTGCCGGTTTGGGCGAGACGGGTTCGACTGCCGCTGCCGGCTTGGCAGTAGGTTTCTCAATCGCTCCCAGTTTGAGGCTGACGCCGCTTGGGTAGTCGTCCTCTGCCAGTTTTTCTATTCTCGACAAGAACTTGTCTCTGATCCATTCCATCACGAAACGGTTGGGGGCGGTCAATACGAGGGTATCGCCCTCGGCTTGTGCCTTGAGTGGCATGATCCATGTTTTGAATTGCTGGGCCGGAAGCTCTTTTTCGAAGTGATCCAGACAGGAACGCCAAAAGCTGTTCATTTTGTAATTTTGTGATCCCCCGATGGCAAGCGCACATTTTATCGACTTTGTTAAAAGTTATCCACAACCGAAACAAACGTCGGACTAAAAAATTTTATTGACAGATGACAACTTGCAGTTTGTAATTACGGGTTTTTCGGCGCTGGAGACAATTATGAAACGCACATATCAACCCTCCGTGGTCAGGCGCAAGCGTACACACGGCTTTCTGGTTCGCATGAGCACCCGTGGCGGCAAGGCGGTAATCCGCGCCCGCCGCGCCAAGGGCCGCACCCGGCTTGGCGTCTGACGACGATTTCCGCATACGCCCTGCCCAAGGAATATCTGCTGCGGCAGGCTGCACAGTTCGTCGCCGTCTTTGCCTGTAATTGCAATGTCGGCGGGGAAAATTTCGTCGTTGCCGGAAAGCCCAATGACCTTGGCCATCCCAGGCTGGGGTTGGTGGCGAGCAGGAAGCTCGCACCGCGCGCCGTCGACCGCAATGGCTTCAAGCGGCAGGCGCGCGAAGTGTTCCGTCTCAACCAGCATGTGCTGGGCGGGATCGACGTGGTGGTCAAGTTGCGGCGGCCATTCCGGCCCGACGAGGCAACCAGGGCGAGGGCGCGCGCCGAATTGACGCGGTTAATGCTGAAACTGGAAAAATGTCGCGCTTGCTAATCGCCTTAATCCGGCTTTACCAATACATCTTCAGCCCCATGCTGGGGCCGACCTGCCGTTTTAACCCTAGCTGCTCGGCTTATATGGCGGAAGCGGTTACCAGGCATGGTACGCTGAAGGGTGTCTGGCTGGGCATCAAGCGCATTATGCGGTGCCACCCCTGGCATCCGGGTGGATACGACCCGGTACCTTAGGAACAAACAAGTATGGAAATCCGTCAGCTTCTTCTCTTCGGCATCTTTTCGTTGTCCCTGTTTTTCCTGGCCGATGCTTGGCAAAAAGAGCACCGGCCGGCCGAGGTTCTGCAACAGGCGGCACAACAGATCGATACGCCGACACCCGGTGCCCAGCTTAGCGCTGGTGGTCATGCCGCCATGCCGGCCGATGTGTCCAGCAAAGTGCTGAGCGGTGAAAAAATCAAGGTGCGGACGGATTTCCTGGTGGCAGAGATCGATACCGTGGGCGGCGACCTGCGCCGGCTGGAACTGACCCAGCATCGCGACAGCGAGGACAAGAACAAGAATTTCGTGCTGATGCAGCAGGACGCGAACAGCACTTATATCGCGCAAACCGGCCTGATTGGCGAGGGGTTGCCCAGCCACAAGGCGGTGTTTGCAGCGGCAGCCAAGGAATACCAGCTAGCTGCGGGTGCGGACAAGCTGGAAGTAAGGCTGGAAGCGCCGGAAACCAATGGCGTCAAGGTGGCCAAGGTATATACCTTCCACAAGGGCAGCTACGTGATCGACGTCGGGTATGAAATCGCCAATCACGGCGCCGCGACGATCCAGCCCCATTCATATTTCCAGTTGGTACGCGACGGCAAGCCTTCGGCGGGCGACTCGAAGTTCGTCAGCACTTATGCGGGTCCGGCGGTATACACTGAGGCGGCAAAATTCCGCAAAGTAGAGTTTTCCGATATCGACAAAGGCAAGACTGACTATCCAAAAAATGCCGATAATGGCTGGATCGCCATGATCCAACATTACTTCGTTGGGGCCTGGCTGCCGCAAGGCCAGGTGCAGCGAGAGTTCTACACCAGGCGGCTGGACGGCGGCCTGTATTCCGCCGGCGTGATTTTGCCGGTCGCCGCCATCGCGCCGGGCCAGGCCGGTACGGTCCACGTACCGCTTTATGCGGGTCCGCAGGACCAGGACAGCCTGAGCAAGCTGGCCCCCGGCCTGGAACTGACGGTGGATTACGGCTGGTTAACGGTGATAGCCTCTCCCCTGTTTGCGCTGCTATCCTGGTTATACAAGCTAGTGCAGAACTGGGGGGTGGCGATCATCCTGCTTACCGTGCTGATCAAGCTTCTGTTTTATCCGTTGTCCGCGGCCAGCTACCGTTCCATGGCCAAGATGCGCCTGGTCACCCCCAAGCTGCAAAAGATCAAGGAACAGTATGGCGACGACCGCCAGCGCCTGCACCAGGCCATGGTGGAAATGTACAAGACCGAAAAGATCAATCCGCTGGGCGGCTGCCTGCCGGTGGTCGTGCAGATCCCGGTGTTCATTGCCCTGTATTGGACCCTGCTTGCTAGCGTGGAACTGCGCCATGCGCCGTTTGTCCTGTGGATACAGGACTTGTCCACACCGGATCCTTATTACATCCTGCCCATCCTGATGGGTGCCACCATGATCTGGCAATCCTTTCTCAACCCACCGCCGCCGGATCCGATCCAAGCCAAGGTAATGAAGATTATGCCGGTCGCGTTCAGCGTTTTCTTCTTCTTCTTTCCGGCGGGCCTGGTGCTGTACTGGCTGGTGAACAACCTGCTCTCCATTGCCCAGCAGTGGCAGATCACGCGGGCGAGCGAGCGGGAAAAACCCGCTCATGGCAAGCGCTGACGTCATTGCCGCCGTCGCCACCGCTCCCGGTCGCGGTGGCATCGGCGTGGTGCGTGTTTCCGGCAGCAACCTTGACGCAATCATAAATGGCCTGCTGGGAGCCCCTGTGGCACCCCGGCATGCGCAGCTGCACAACTTTCTCGATGCAACCGGCCAGCCCATAGACCAGGGCATCGCCCTGTATTTTCCGGCGCCGCATTCCTATACCGGTGAAGCAGTGCTCGAACTGCAGGGCCACGGTGGCCCTGCAGTGCTGCAAATGCTGTTGCAGCGCTGTCTCGACTTGGGTGCACGCTTGGCCGAGCCGGGCGAATTTACCCGCCGCGCCTTTCTCAATGACAAGCTCGACCTGGCGCAGGCCGAAAGCGTGGCTGACCTGATAGATGCCACCACTGCACAGGCTGCGCGCTTGGCCATGCGCTCGCTGCAAGGGGCGTTCTCCGAAGAAGTCCATGCCCTCGTACGCAAGCTGACGGACCTGCGCTTACTGGTCGAGGCAACACTGGATTTCCCCGAGGAAGAAATCGACCTCCTCAGGAGCGCCGAAGCAAGGCGCCAGCTCGAAGCAATCCAGGTGCAAGTGGGCAAGGTGTTGCAGGCCTCGCGCCAGGGCAGTTTGCTGCGCGAGGGCATACACGTGGTGCTGGTCGGCCGTCCCAACGTGGGCAAGTCCAGCCTGCTCAATCGCCTGGCGGGCGCGGAGGTGGCAATTGTCACCGATACGCCCGGTACCACGCGCGACGCCATCCGCCAGGCGATCCAGATCGAGGGCGTGCCGCTGCATATCATCGATACCGCCGGCCTGCGCGATTCCGCTGACCCGGTGGAAAAAATCGGCATGGCGCGCACCTGGATGTCGATCGAGCAGGCCGACGTCGTCCTGTTATTGATGGATGCCAGCCACGGCGAAGACGTGCCGCAGGAAATTTTCGCCAGGTTGCCCAAGCACCTGCCTCTGCTGCGCGTGTACAACAAGATCGATTTGCTGCAAGAAACACCCAGCGTGCGCGAAGAGGAAGGGGTAGCCGAAATTCGGCTCTCCGCCCAAAGCGGGGCCGGACTGGATTTGCTGCGCCACAAGCTGCTGCAAATGGCCGGCTGGCAGGGCGGCGAGGCGCTATTCATGGCGCGCGAGCGGCATGTGCGCGCATTGCGTGAGACGCAGCAACACCTGGCATGCGCCGGGGAAAACTGGCAGCAACTGGAATTGCTGGCGGAAGAATTGCGTCTGGCACAGGATGCGCTGTCCGCGATCACCGGGAAATTCACCGCTGACGACTTGCTCGGCGAGATCTTCTCGCGCTTTTGTATCGGTAAGTGATGGCACCGGGTGTTTCACGTGAAACATCCGCCTTACGCCGGAGGCAAAATTGCCGTAGAATGCGCTTCCTTGCGCTTGGGCGGTGACATGCAATTCCCGGACAAATTCGACGTGATCGTGGTAGGCGGCGGCCATGCCGGAACCGAGGCGGCACTTGCCACCGCGCGCATGGGCTGCAAAACCCTGCTGTTGACCCACAACATCGAAACCTTGGGGCAGATGTCATGCAATCCTTCCATCGGCGGCATCGGCAAGGGGCATCTAGTCAAGGAAGTGGACGCGTTGGGCGGGGCGATGGCCGCCGCCACCGACGAAGCCGGCATCCAATTCCGCATCCTTAATTCGAGCAAAGGTTCCGCGGTGCGCGCCACCCGCGCGCAGGCTGACCGCGTGTTGTACCGCCAAGCCATTCGCCGTCGCCTGGAAAACCAGCCCAACCTGTGGCTGTTCCAGCAGGCGGTAGATGACCTGTTGCTGGAAGGCGAGCAGGTCGCTGGCGTGGTTACCCAGCTCGGGTTGAAGTTTTATGCGCGTGCCGTGGTGCTGACCACTGGGACCTTCCTGTCCGGCCTCATTCACGTCGGCCTGAAAAACTACCAGGCAGGCCGCGCTGGCGACCCCCCTTCGATTTCACTGGCGCAGCGATTGCGCGAACTGAAGCTGCCCGTGGGACGGCTGAAAACCGGCACGCCGCCGCGCCTGGACGGGCGCAGCATCGATTTTTCGGTAATGACGCTGCAACCGGGCGACGACCCGGCGCCAGTGTTTTCCTTCATGGGCAGCGCCGACCAGCACCCGCGCCAGTTGCCGTGCTGGATCACCCATACCAACGCCCACGCCCACGACATCATCCGCGCCGGGCTAGATCGCTCGCCCATGTTCACCGGGGTGATCAAGGGGGTAGGGCCGCGCTACTGTCCCTCGATTGAAGACAAGATCACGCGCTTCGCCAGCAAGGACAGCCACCAGATTTTTCTCGAACCGGAAGGGCTCACCACTCACGAGATTTACCCGAATGGGATTTCCACCAGCCTGCCTTTCGACGTACAACTTGCGCTGGTGCGCTCGATCAAGGGGCTGGAAAACGCGCATATCGTTCGTCCCGGCTACGCCATCGAATATGATTACTTCGACCCGCGAGAACTGAAAAATTCATTGGAAACCAAGGCGATAGGTGGTTTGTTCTTCGCTGGCCAGATCAACGGCACCACCGGCTACGAGGAGGCGGCGGCGCAGGGCTTGCTTGCCGGCGTCAACGCCGGGCGTCATGCGCAAGACCTGGAAGCTTGGTGCCCACGCCGCGACGAGGCTTATTTGGGCGTGCTGGTGGACGATCTGATCACGCGCGGGGTGGCCGAACCTTACCGCATGTTCACCAGCCGCGCCGAATACCGCCTGTCCCTGCGCGAGGACAATGCCGACATGCGCTTGACCGAGATCGGGCGTCGCCTAGGCATTGTGGACGATGCCCGCTGGGCTCGTTTCGAGCAGAAGCGCGAGGCCGTCGCGCGCGAAATGGAGCGGCTGAAAACCACCTGGGTCAATCCCAGGCTGGTGCCGGCAGTTGAGAGCGAACGTGTGCTGGGGCAGGCGATCGAGCGCGAATACACCCTGCACGAATTGCTGCGCCGTCCCAATGTGAGCTATGACGCGCTGCTGACACTGCCTGGGGCGGGCGAGGCGCTGGCTGACCACGAGGCTGCCGAGCAGGTGGAAATTCAGACCAAGTATCACGGCTACATCGAGCGTCAGCGCGAAGAAATCGCCCGTCACCAAAGCCACGAGGCCACATGCCTGCCGCTGGACTTGGATTACCGTACGGTGCGCGGTCTTTCCATCGAGGCGCAGCAAAAGCTCAACCAGCACAAGCCACAAACCCTGGGGCAGGCCGCGCGGATTTCCGGCATCACGCCGGCAGTGATTTCGCTACTGCTGGTACATTTGAAGCGCGGCTTCGCCGGCGCCGAGCGCAAGAGCGCGTGAACCTGGCCGAGGAATTAGGGCGCGGGCTCAGCCGCATCGGCTTGGCCTTGACTCCGGAAACGCAGCAAAAATTGCTGGATTATGTGGCGCTGCTGGCCAAGTGGAATAAGGTGCATAACCTCACCGCAGTGCGCGAACCGGCCCGGATGGTGAGTCATCACTTGCTCGATTCTCTAGTGGTGGTGCCATATTTGCAGGGGGCTATGATAGTGGACGTAGGCAGCGGCGGCGGGTTGCCGGGCATCCCGCTGGCGCTGGTCAAGCCGGAATGGCAGGTGACGCTGCTGGAAGCCAACCAGAAAAAAGCGGCCTTCCTGCGACAGGTGTTGATCGAACTGAAGCTGGCCAACGTCCAGGTCGTGTGCGAGCGCGTCGAAAGCTGGCGGCCGGAGAAGAAATTCGAGATCGTGATTTCGCGCGCATTTGCCGACATCGTGAAGTTCGTGCAGCTGGCAGGGCATCTGTGTGCGCCGCAGGGCAGGCTCTATGCCATGAAGGGGGTGATGCCGCTCGCGGAACTGGCGCAACTGCCTGAGGGGGTTACGGTCGAGCAGGTGGTTGCGCTGGACGTGCCGCAACTGGATGCCGAGCGGCATCTGGTGGTGATGAAGTTAAATTGATGACCGCGAAAATACCATGACAAAAATTTTAGCCATTACCAATCAAAAAGGGGGGGTGGGCAAAACCACCACCAGCGTCAACTTGGCTGCTTCGCTGGCCGCGTCGAAACGGCGGGTGCTGCTGGTCGATCTTGATCCACAGGGTAACGCCACCATGGGCAGCGGTATCGACAAGCACCAGTTGGCACATACCGTCTACCACGTACTGTTGGGCGCGCAGCCGGCCAGCGCGGTGCGGATACGTTCCGACAAGGGCAAATATGACGTCGTTCCCGCCAACCGCGAACTGGCCGGCGCCGAGGTCGAGTTGGTGGATATGCCGCACCGCGAGACGCGCCTCAAAGAGGCGCTGGCCACAGTCGGCGCTGATTATGACTTTATCCTGATTGACTGTCCGCCCGCGCTCAATCTGCTCACCGTCAACGGTCTGGTTGCGGCGCAGGCGGTAATGATCCCGATGCAGTGCGAATATTACGCGCTGGAAGGACTGAGCGACTTGGTCAATACCATCAAGAAGGTGCGCGCGTATCTCAATCCCGGCTTGGAGATCGAGGGCCTGCTGCGCACCATGTACGATCCGCGCAATACGCTGGCACAACAGGTGTCGGAGCAATTGCAGCAGCATTTCGGCGACAAGGTTTACCGCACCGTGATCCCGCGCAACGTGCGCCTGGCCGAGGCACCGAGCTACGGCGTGCCGGTGATCAATTTCGACAAGCAATCCAAGGGGGCGCTGGCCTATTTGGCACTGGCCGGGGAAATGCTCAACAAATCCGCGCATGCGGCGCAGCTTTAGGGATAATCCGGAAAATGGCTGACCAATCATTTTCCGCATGAAATTCCTCTTGCCCTTTGCGGAGAGGGGGTGATGGGAGATCGCTCGCCACATTAACCATAGGCGGGCGGCCAATAAAAGGAAGCGAGATGGTGAAACTGAAAGGATTGGGGCGCGGCCTCGACGCGTTGCTGGCGAGCGGCGGGGAGACCGTCGCCGGTGAATCGCTGCAAACGTTGGGCATTGCGCTGCTGCAACCGGGCAAGTATCAGCCGCGCACCTACATGGACGAAGTGGCGCTGGCCGAACTGGCCGAATCGATCAAGGCGCAGGGGGTGATGCAACCCATCCTGGTGCGCCCGGTCAACGGCGGGCGCTATGAGATCATCGCTGGCGAGCGGCGCTGGCGAGCGGCACGTCTGGCCGGGCTGAACGAAGTGCCAACGGTGGTGCGCGAAGTGCCGGACGAGGCGGCGTTGGCGATGGCGCTGATCGAAAACATCCAGCGCGAGGATCTCAACCCGCTCGAGGAGGCGCACGGCATCCAGCGCCTGGTCAATGAATTTGGCATGACCCACCAGGCCGCAGCGGAAGCGGTGGGGCGCTCACGCAGCGCGGTGAGCAATTTGCTGCGCCTGCTGAGCCTTGCCAAGCCGGTACAGGACATGCTTGGCAAGGGCGAACTGGAAATGGGGCATGCGCGTGCGCTGTTGGCGCTATCCACCGGCAAGCAGCTGGAAGTGGCGCATACCGTGATCCACAAGGGACTATCGGTACGCGAAACGGAGCGGCTGGTGAACCACCTCCTCGCTGCGCCGGCGCAGAAGGCCAGGCGTAAGCTGGATCGTGACCTGTTAGCGTTGCAGGAGGAAATCGCGCAGAAACTCGGCACCCAGGTCGCCATCAAGACCGGCAAGAAAGGCGCCGGTAAGCTGGTGATCGACTACGCCAACCTCGATCAGCTCGATGGAATTTTGCAGAAACTGGATATTCGCCACGGTTGAAACGCGAGCACAGGCAAGCGCATGGCGGTGGAAGGTGGTGGCGCGCGGCGGTTTGACACCCCGGAAAAACGTTGCTATGATCCGCGAGCTTTTCTGGTGGCAAATCGATGGGGGAGAGCCAAAAGCCTTGCCGTCAGGTGGGGATCCAAGCGGCCGTCACGCTGATAAGCGCCGCCCTCGTTTATTTCATCGACAGTCCGTCGCAGGCTGTTGCGCTGTTGTGGGGAGGTTTCATTTCCGTCGTTAACGGCGCCCTGCTGGTCTGGCGCATGCTGGATCGCAGCCTCGCGGCCGATCAGGATGCACAGCGGCATTTATGGTCGCTCTACCGCTCGAGTTTCGAGCGGTTTTTTGTTGTGGTTGTACTGCTCGCCGTGGGCATGGGGTGGCTGAAGCTGGTGCCGCTTTACGTGCTGGCGGGTTTCGTGTTAGGGCAAGTAATGCTGGTCATCGCCAGATTGATGGCGGCCGGCAAGTGAACAAGTGGACTGAACATGTCTAGCGAAGCGATAACATCGTCGGAATACATCAAGCACCATTTGCAGAACCTGACCTGCGGCATGCATGAAGGTGTTTTCCACTGCGCGCACAACGCCGAGGAAGCCAAGCAGATGGGCTTCTGGGCGATCAACCTCGATACTTTCCTGATGTCGCTCATCCTGGGCACGATCTTTCTCATCATCTTCCGCGGCGCCGCGAAAAGAGCCAGCGCCGGCGTGCCGACCGGCATCCAGAATTTTGTCGAGTGGATCGTCGAATTCATCGACAACAGCGTGCGTGGCTCCTTCACCGCGCGCAATGCGCTGGTAGCCCCGTTGGCCTTGACGGTATTTGTCTGGATCTTCCTGATGAACTTCATGGACTTGATTCCGATCGACTTCGGTCCCAAGCTTCTGGAAGCGATGGGTATCGGCCACTTCAAGCTGGTGCCGTCCACCGATCCGAACGCCACCTTCGGCATGTCGCTGTCGGTGTTCCTGCTGGTGGTTTACTACAGCCTGAAGATGAAGGGTGCCGGCGGCTTTTTCGCCGAGCTGGCGTTCCAGCCTTTCCCCAAATTCCTGATGCCGGTCAATTTGCTGCTAGAGGGCGTCAACCTGATTGCCAAGCCGATTTCCCTGGCGCTGCGCTTGTTCGGCAATATGTACGCTGGCGAAATGATCTTCATCCTGATCGCCTTGATGGGCGGGGCATGGGCAAGCGCTTCCCTCGGCAATATCACCCTTTTCGGTTCGCAAATCCTGCTGTCGCTGGGGTGGGCAATTTTCCACATCCTGATCATCACGCTGCAGGCCTTCATTTTCATGACGCTAACCATCGTTTATCTCGACATGGCGCATCAGGAACATCATTAATTTGGTTTAACTTTAATCAACAGGAGAAGCAACAAAATGGAAATGGCACAAGCACTGCTTTATATCGCCGGCGCGATCATGATGGGTCTGGGCGCTCTCGGCGCCGCCGTGGGTATCGGCGTCTTGGGCGGACGCTTCCTCGAAGGCGCTGCGCGTCAGCCGGAACTGATCCCGATGCTGCGCACCCAGTTCTTCGTGGTGATGGGTCTGGTCGACGCGGTGCCGATGATCGCGGTCGGTTTGGCCATGTACGTCCTGTTTGCGGTGGCGGGCTAATTCAAACGCTCAGATGCTGATCATCGCGTTTAACAAGGAAAGGTTTTTGCATGAACATTAATGCAACCCTTCTCGCCCAGGCCATCATGTTTGCCCTGTTCGTCTGGTTCTGCATGAAGTTCGTCTGGGCGCCGATCATCGGTGCGCTGGACACGCGCAAGAAGCAGATCGCCGACGGCTTGGCTGCGGGCGAGCGCGGCAAGCACGATCTGGAACTGGCGGAAAAGCGCGCCGCAGAGTTGCTGCGCGAAGCCAAGGGACAGGCGGCGGAAATCATCTCTCAGTCGGAGAAACGTGCCGCACAAATCGTTGAGGAAGCCAAGAACCAGGCCAAGGCCGAAGGCGAGCGTCTGGTTGCAGGCGCCAAGGCGGAAATCGACCAGGAAGTGTTCCGTGCCAAGGAAGCGCTACGTGCGCAGGTGGCACAACTGGCGGTGGTCGGTGCGGAGAAAATCCTGCGTCGCGAAGTCGATGCCAAGGCGCACGCCGACTTGCTGGCGGCTGTGCAGGCGGATCTGTAAGGCGCGCCATGGCGGAAATAGTCACCATTGCACGGCCTTATGCGGAAGCCGTTTTCCGCTTGGCCAAGCAGCGCAACCAACTGGCGGCCTGGTCCGACATGCTGGCGCTGGCAGCGGCAGTTGTTGCCGATGAACGTGTTGCAGCGCGTGTCGTTGATCCCAATGTCACCGGCGCGCAGGCTGAGGCGTTGTTTCTCGGCATCTGCGGCGACAAGCTGGACGATGCCGGCAAGAATATGATCAAGGTGTTGGTGCAAAACGACCGCCTGACGCTGCTGCCGCAGATCGCGCAGCTTTACAACGAATTGCGTGCCCAGGCAGAAGGCGTGTTGGATGCCAACATCACTTCAGCATTTCCGCTCAACGACGATCAAGTCAAACAATTGGTGGGCAAGCTCGAAGCCAAATACAAACGCAAGATCAACCCCCAGGTCCAGGTGGACAAGGCGTTGATCGGCGGCGTGAAGATCGAAATTGGCGACGAAGTGCTCGACGCATCGGTGCGCGGCAAGCTGCAGGAAATGGCGTTTGCGCTCACCCGGTAAGGTTAATGATTAGGAGTCATCATGCAGTTGAACCCATCTGAAATCAGCGAGCTGATTAAAAGCAAGATCGAAAACCTTGCCACCGGCGCCGAATTGCGCACGCAAGGCACGATTGTTTCCGTAACCGACGGTATCGTGCGTATCCACGGCTTGTCCGATGCGATGCAGGGCGAGATGCTGGAATTCCCGGGCAACACCTTCGGCCTCGCGCTCAACCTCGAGCGTGATTCGGTCGGTGCGGTGGTGCTGGGCGAGTACGAGCACATTTCCGAAGGCGACACCGTCAAGTGCACCGGCCGCATCCTGGAAGTGCCGGTGGGCGAGGCGTTGATCGGCCGCGTGGTGAACTCACTTGGCCAGCCGATCGACGGCAAGGGCCCGATCAACGCCAAGGAAACCGCGCCGATCGAAAAAATCGCTCCCGGCGTGATTGCGCGCCAGTCGGTATCACAGCCGGTGCAGACCGGTCTGAAGTCCATTGACTCCATGGTGCCGATCGGCCGCGGCCAGCGTGAACTGATCATCGGCGACCGTCAGACCGGAAAGACTGCGGTAGCGGTGGACGCGATCATCAACCAGAAGGGTCAGAACATGACCTGCATTTACGTGGCGATCGGGCAGAAGGCCTCGACCATCGCCAACGTGGTGCGCAAGCTGGAAGAGCACGGCGCCATGGCTTACACTATCGTGGTGGCTGCTTCCGCTTCCGAATCGGCCGCGATGCAGTACATCGCCGCCTATTCCGGCTGCACCATGGGTGAATACTTCCGCGATCGCGGCCAGGATGCGCTGATCGTTTATGATGACTTGACCAAGCAGGCTTGGGCGTACCGCCAGATTTCCCTGTTGCTGCGCCGCCCGCCGGGCCGCGAAGCGTATCCGGGCGACGTGTTCTACCTGCACTCGCGCTTGCTCGAGCGTGCCGCGCGCGTGAACCCCGATTATGTCGAGAAGTACACCAATGGTGCGGTGAAGGGCAAAACCGGCTCGCTGACCGCGTTGCCGGTAATCGAAACCCAGGCCGGCGACGTGTCCGCATTCGTGCCGACCAACGTAATCTCGATTACCGACGGCCAGATCTTCCTGGAAACCGATTTGTTCAATGCTGGTATCCGTCCCGCGATCAACGCGGGTATCTCGGTGTCCCGCGTGGGCGGTGCCGCCCAGACCAAGGTGATCAAGAAGCTGGGCGGCGGCGTGCGCTTGGCACTGGCGCAGTACCGCGAACTGGCGGCGTTTGCCCAGTTCGCTTCTGACCTTGACGAAGCCACCCGCAAGCAGCTGGAACGCGGTCGCATGGTGACCGAGTTGATGAAGCAGCCGCAGTATGCGCCGCTGAGCGTGGCGCAGATGGCGGTGACACTGCTGGCCGTGAACAAGGGCCATTTCGACGACATCGAAGTAAAGAAGGCGCTGGCGTTCGAATCCGCGCTGCACGCCCATCTTAAGACCAAGCATGCGGCGATCATGGACAAGATCGAATCGAGCAAGGATCTCGATGGCGACACCGAGAAGGCCCTGAACGACGCCATCGTCGATTTCAAGAAAACTGCGGTGTACTAAACATGGCCAGCGGCAAGGAAATACGCGGCAAAATCAAGAGCGTCCAGAACACGCGCAAGATAACCAAGGCCATGGAAATGGTGGCGGCATCGAAAATGCGCAAGGCGCAGGATCGCATGCGCGCGTCGCGTCCCTACGGCGAGAAGATCCGCAACGTTGCCGCGCACATGAGCCGTGCCAGCGTCGAGTATCGCCATCCGTTCCTGATCAAGCGCGATGAAGTGAAGAAGGTCGGCATCATAGTGGTCACTTCCGATAAGGGCCTGTGCGGCGGCCTCAACACCAACGTGCTGCGCCTGATGGTGAACAAGGCCAGGGAGTGGAGTGCCACCAAGGTGGAAATGGAGGCGTGCTGCATCGGCAACAAGGGCTTGGGCTTCATGAACCGCATGGGCGCGAAGATCGCCTCGCAGGTGACTGGCCTGGGCGACACGCCGCACCTGGAAAAGCTGATCGGCGCGGTCAAGGTGATGCTGGACCAGTATTCGTCCGGCAAGATCGACGCGCTCTACATCTTCTACACCCGCTTCATCAACACCATGAAGCAGGAGCCAGTGATGGAACAGCTGCTGCCGCTGTCCGGCGAGCAGCTCGGCGGTGCCGAAGGTGTGTGGGACTATATCTACGAGCCGGATGCCAAAACGGTGATCGACGATATCATGGTGCGCTATATCGAAGCGCTGGTGTACCAGGCAGTGGCGGAAAACATGGCATCGGAGCAGAGCGCGCGCATGGTGGCGATGAAGGCGGCGTCCGATAATGCCGCCAACGTGATCGACGAATTGAAACTGGTCTACAACAAGACCCGCCAGGCAGCGATCACCAAAGAATTGTCAGAGATTGTCAGCGGCGCGGCCGCGGTTTAACCAGATTTAATCAAACGGGGTAATACGATGAGTAATGGAACGATCGTTCAGTGCATCGGCGCGGTGGTGGATATCCAATTTCCGCGTGAAGGGATGCCCAAGGTATACGATGCCTTGCTGCTGGAAGACCAGCCGAACTCCACGGCTGAACAGGGCCTGACCTTCGAAGTGCAGCAGCAGCTCGGCGACGGCGTGGTGCGCACCATTGCGCTGGGTTCTTCCGACGGCCTGCGCCGCGGCATGAAAGTAAAGAATACCGGCGCGGCGATTTCCGTTCCGGTCGGCCACGGCACGCTGGGCCGCATCATGGACGTGCTCGGTCGCCCGATCGACGAGGCCGGCCCGATCCAGACCGACGAAAAGCGCCCGATCCACGCCAAGGCGCCCAAGTTCGACGAGCTGTCGCCTTCCGTGGACCTGCTCGAAACCGGCATCAAGGTGATCGACCTGGTATGCCCGTTCGCCAAAGGCGGCAAGGTGGGCCTGTTCGGCGGTGCCGGCGTGGGCAAGACCGTGAACATGATGGAACTGATCAACAACATCGCCAAGCAGCACTCCGGCCTGTCGGTGTTCGCCGGTGTGGGCGAGCGTACCCGCGAGGGCAACGACTTCTACCACGAAATGAAGGAATCCAACGTGCTGGACAAGGTGTCCATGGTGTTCGGCCAGATGAACGAGCCGCCTGGCAACCGCCTGCGCGTGGCGCTGACCGGCCTGACCATGGCCGAGAAGTTCCGCGACGAAGGCCGCGACATCCTGTTCTTTGTGGATAATATCTACCGTTATACCTTGGCCGGTACCGAAGTGTCCGCGCTGCTGGGCCGTATGCCTTCCGCGGTGGGCTACCAGCCGACCCTGGCGGAAGAAATGGGCCGCCTGCAGGAACGCATCACCTCGACCAAGGTGGGTTCGATCACCTCGATCCAGGCGGTGTACGTGCCGGCGGACGATTTGACCGACCCGTCCCCGGCGACCACTTTCCTGCACCTCGACTCGACCGTGGTGCTGAGCCGTGACATCGCCTCGCTGGGTATCTACCCGGCGGTGGACCCGCTCGACTCGACCTCGCGCCAGCTCGATCCGCTGGTGGTGGGCGAAGAGCATTACACCGTGGCGCGCGGCGTGCAGCAGACCCTGCAACGCTACAAGGAACTGCGCGACATCATCGCGATTCTGGGGATGGACGAACTGTCGCCGGAAGACAAGCTGGCAGTGGCGCGCGCGCGCAAGATCCAGCGCTTCCTGTCGCAGCCCTTCCACGTTGCGGAAGTGTTCACCGGCAGCCCCGGCAAATACGTCACGCTCAAGGAAACCATCCGCGGCTTCAAGATGATCGTCAACGGCGAGTGCGACAGCTTGCCGGAACAGGCGTTCTACATGGTCGGCAACATCGACGAAGCGTTCGAGAAAGCCAAGACCCTGCAATAAGGAATGTCCATGACCACCATCCATGTGGATATCGTCAGCGCCGAACAGTCGCTGTACTCCGGCCCCGCCGAGTTTGTCGTCGCGCCTGCGGCGATGGGCGAGGTCGGCATTTACCCGCGCCATGCGCCGATGCTGACGCGCATCAAGCCGGGCGCGGTGCGGGTGAAAGTGCCGCTGCAGGAAGAAGAAGAGCTGGTCTGGGTGTCGGGCGGCATGCTCGAAGTCCAGCCCGGCGTGGTCACCGTATTGGCAGATACCGCGATGCGCGGCCACGACCTCGACGAAGCCAAGGCGCTGGAAGCCAAGCAGCGCGCCGAGGAGGCGGTGCGTAACCAAACCTCCAAGCTGGAACTGGCGCAGGCACAGGCCGAGCTGGCCGAAGCGGTGGCGCAACTCGCAGCGATCAAGAAACTACGCGGCAAGCGTTGAACGGAATAGCGGTTATGCGTATCCAGGGGGCAGCTTAGGCTGCCCTTTTTATTTATGATGGGGAACCATGGAAGTTGACCTGCTGATTATCGGTGGCGGCATCAACGGCGCCGGTATCGCGCGCGATGCGGCGGGGCGCGGGCTATCGGTGCTGCTGTGCGAGCAGGGCGACCTCGCCTGCGCCACCAGTTCCGCCAGCACCAAGTTGATCCATGGCGGCTTGCGTTATCTCGAGCACTACCAGTTCCGCCTGGTGGCGGAAGCACTGGCCGAGCGCGAAGTGCTGATGAAAATCGCGCCGCACCTGGTCACGCCGCTCACCTTCGTATTGCCGTGGGTGCCGGGCATGCGCCCGCGCTGGATACTGCGTATCGGGCTGTGGCTGTACGACCATCTCGGCAGGCGCGTCACCCTGCCACCCTCGCGCGCGGTTAACCTGGTCAACAGCCCGCTGGGAGACGGACTGGTGGCCGGGCTGAACAAGGGCTTTGCCTATTCCGACTGCCGCGTCGACGATGCGCGGCTGGTGATCGCCAATGCGTTGGCTGCCGAGAAACACGACGCCCAGATATGCACGCATACCCGCTGCGTTTCCGCACAGCGCCAAGGTAACCAGTGGATGGCGCGCCTGGAGAGCAACGGCGACACCATGATGGTGTGTGCGCGTGCCCTGGTCAATGCCGCCGGGCCCTGGGTGAAGCAGGTGATGGCCGGCGTGGTTCAGCAGCCGTCGCAGCATGGCGTGCGCCTGGTGCAGGGCAGCCACATCATGGTGCCCAAACTGTATGAAGGCGAGCGCGCCTACTTGCTGCAAAACCACGACCGGCGCGTCATCATGGTGATTCCCTATGGGGGTGCCTACACCCTGGTCGGCACCACTGACGTGCCTTTTGACGGCGATCCCGGCGCGGTGCATGTTTTGCGGGAGGAAGAGGTGTACCTGTGTGCTGCGGTGAGCCGTTATTTCCAGCGCAAACTCTCGCCCGAAGACGTGGTGTGGCGCTATTCCGGCGTGCGCGCGCTGTATGACGACGGCAGCGTCAACCCCTCGCGGGTAACGCGCGATTACAAACTGGTAGTGGAGGGCGGCGCGCGCGAGGCGCCGCTCCTGTCAGTGTTCGGTGGCAAGATCACTACCTACCGCCGCCTCGCCGAACACGTGCTGGACAAGCTCAAGCCGTGGTTTCCGCGCATGGGGCGCGCATGGACGGCGACCGCACCTCTGCCTGGCGGCATCATGCACGATTTCGAAAGCCTGGTGGCCGACCTCGTTTCGGACTGGCCGCAACTGCCGGAGAACTGGCTGCGTGCCTTGGCGCGGCGCCATGGCGCGCTGGCGCGGGAGGTGCTGGGGCATGTCAAAACCAGGCAGGATTTGGGGCAGGACTTCGGCGCCGGCCTCTACCAGCATGAAGTGGATTATTTCATCGAGCGCGAATGGGCGCGCACCGCCGAGGATATTTTGTGGCGACGCACTAAAGCAGGGCTGTTTATGGACGATAGTCAGCGTATGGCGCTGGAAAACTATCTGCTGCGCCGCAGGAAAATTGGGTAGGTGCATGATCCGAAACAAATTGTTCCATATCGCCGCACTGATGGCGGGGCTGGCCGGCTGTGCACAGATTCCCGAACCCATCCTTGAAACCGCTTATCCCAGCGTGGTGGTGGTGGAGGTGTACAACAAGCGCAATATGCTGGTTGCCATGGGCAGCGGCGTGGTGGTGAGCGAGGATCGCGTCATCACCAATTGCCACGTGGTGCAGAGCGGAGATTCTTACCACCTGCGCCAACGCAAAAAACATTATCCGGCCAAGCTGCAATATGCCGACCAGCGCCGGGACCTGTGCCTGCTGGTGTCACCCAACCTCGGGCTGCCGGCGGTGGAAATCGTCGGTGCCAAGGATTTGAAAATCGGCCAGCCGGTTTATACCGTCACCGCGCCGGCGGGTTTTGCACGCGATATCAGTAGCGGGGCCATCATCTCGCTGAGTTCGCACGACGGCACACCCATGATACGCACCGATGCCAAGGTATCGCCGGGCTCTTCGGGAGGCGGACTTTTCGATGATGCGGGGCGGCTGGTGGGCATCACTACGTTTATAATGCTGACTGGCGAAAACAACCATACCTATGCCGTGCCGGCGGAGCTTATCAGCGAAGTGCCGGAACGGGCGCAGGAAGAGATCGTCAACCGGCCCATCCCGGTTCTGATACCGATACCGTAAGGCGCGGTCCAAGTGCGCCAGGGGGAGAAAATTGAAAAACCTGATACCGCGCAACAAGCCGAAATCCTGGATACTAGCCACGCTGACTGCGCTATTTGGCCTGTTCATTGCACTGCCGCTGGTGTTCGGCGGCTCCTGGCTACAGAACGAAGGCATGATGCAGATTGGCCGCATCCTGTTTTTTGGCAGCTGGGGCTTGTGCTGCGTGCTGCTGGTTGTGTTCAACATCCGCATGATCATGGGGCAGTATCGCGGCATGGAGGCGCGCGACTGGAAAGACCAGAAGTGGTAGCGTCGCCAGCGATTTCACCGCGAAGGACGCCAACGACACAAGGGATTCATTCGAGTCCGCCTTGTTTTCCCAATTTCGCCCTGCTGCCTCGGCTGCATACATGGCCTTGTCGGCACGGTCGATGGAAATAGGCTCTCTTTGGGCATGCTGCCCATTTGACCCATTAGCGTCAAGCAACGGCTACCAAGTGAGGTGCCACCAACGCCTTGGGTTATAATCCCGCTACTTTGGAAGCCAGCCCAATGAAACGGTTGAACGTCGTCATCCTTGCCGCCGGCAAGGGCACGCGCATGCACTCCGATCTGCCCAAGGTGCTGCATTCGCTCGCTGGGCGGCCGCTGTTGCAGCACGTGGTGGAAGCGGCGCGTGCTTTGCAGCCGGCGCGCATCTGCGTGGTGTACGGTCATGGCGGCGAAGCGGTGCCGCAGGCGCTGGCCGCGCCCGATCTGGTGTTCGTCAAGCAGGAGCCGCAACTCGGCACCGGCCACGCGCTGATGCAGGCGTTGCCACACCTTGGCGACGACGGCGTGACGCTGGTGCTGTACGGCGACGTGCCGCTTACGCGCGCGGCCACCTTGCAGCACTTGCTCAAAATCGACGGCGGGTGCATGGCGCTGCTTACCGTGATGCTGGACGACCCCGCCGGCTATGGCCGCATCGTGCGCGACGGCAAGGGCAGGGTGGCGCGCATCGTCGAGCACAAGGACGCCACCGAGGCAGAGCGGGCCATCCGCGAAATCAACACCGGCATCATGACGCTGTCGACGCATCACCTGCACGGCTGGCTGGAGCGGCTGGAGAACCGCAACGCGCAGGGCGAATATTACCTGACCGACGTGATCGCCATGGCGGTGGCGGACGGGGTCGAGGTCGTCACCGTCCATCCCGAGCATGCCTGGGAGACGCTGGGGGTGAACAGCAAGGCGCAGCTCGCCGAGCTGGAGCGCCTGTACCAGCGGGAAGCCGCGCACAGGCTGCTGGCGCAGGGGGTGACCTTGCTCGATCCTTCACGGATAGACGTGCGCGGCGAGCTGCACTGCGGGCGCGACGTAAGCATAGACGTGAACTGCGTGTTCAGCGGTAAGGTCAGCCTGGGCAATGGTGTCCAGATCGGCGCTAACTGCGTGCTGCACAACGTGACGGTGGGGAAAGGCACGCGCATCGCGCCGTTTTCCCACATCGAGGATGCCGCGATCGGCACGGATTGTCGCGTCGGGCCTTACGCGCGCATCCGTCCCGGCACCCGCCTGGCGGACGAGGCGCACATCGGCAACTTCGTCGAAGTGAAGAACAGCGTCATCGGCCAAGGCTCCAAAGCCAACCACCTGAGTTACGTGGGCGACGCCGAAGTGGGGGCCAACGTCAACATCGGCGCTGGTACCATCACCTGCAACTACGACGGCGCCAACAAGCACAAGACCGTGATCGAGGACGACGTGTTCATCGGCTCTGACACCCAGCTGGTGGCGCCGGTGACGGTGGGCAAGGGTGCCACCATAGGGGCGGGTTCCACGGTCACGAAGGATGCGCCGGCTGGCGAGCTGACTTTGTCGCGCGTCAGGCAGCTTACTGTGCCGGGCTGGCAGCGGCCGAAGAAACAGCTCAAGAAGTAACCGTACCTGAGGGCTGAAGTGGTAATGCTCACCCCTTACCCCCAGCTCATGCCCGCTAGCGTGGGAGAGGGGTGATGGTAAACAGCCCCTAGCCTCTCCGACTACATTTTTTCCACGCTGTAAGTCACGCTCATGCAGTGCTCGCTTTGGGGACCCACGCGCACGACGTTGTCGGCGGCGTTGGCGGTCTCCACGCACACCATGCCGCCCCAGCCGTCCGGGCCGAAGTCGCCCATTTTGTCGGCCTTCTCGGTCCATGGCGTCCACACCACCGTGGAGCGGCTGTTCTCGCTGGCGATGCGGATGCGGCGCTTGAGCCCGCTGTCGACGATGGCGCAGTTGCCCGGCGTATTCAGGTAGATGCGGTCGGTTTCGCCGCTGAATGTGAGCGCGCCCTGCTGGGTTTTGCGACCGCCGGCACCGACCTTGTCGAGGTAGTCGCAACCATTCAGCCCGGTGACTTCCACCTTGCCGATGTCGCTGATGTGGAAATAGGTGTGCAGCGCCTCGCCGATGGTGAAGGCATCATAGCTGTTGTTGCGCGTGGTCAGTTCGATATGCAGCGTCTTGCCCACGGTGGCGGTGAGGCGCGCGCTGGAGGCATGCGGCCATTGCGCGCGCGTGGCGTCGTTCTGCTCGATTTCGAAGGCGATGCGGGTGGCGCCATCCTCCAGCATTTCGCTGGACGCCACGCGCCACGGCACGGTGCGGGCGAAGCCATGGCCAGGGAAAGCGGGATTGCTGGCATGCGGGCCGAACCAGGGCCAGCACACCGGTACGCCGCCGCGCACCGATTTACCGGCCTCGAACTTGGCGAGCGGGCTCAGCCAGATCACGGGCTCCTGTCCGCGCGGCTGGAACGACAGAATGTGTGCACCTTGCAAGGCGATGCAGGCGCCAGCGTGTTTGTTGGCGATGGAAGCGGCGATATAACCGTTGGGCAAGGCTTTGAATTCGAGCATGCCGGGTATGGCGAAGCGGCGGTTGAGTTCGGCCAGCTGAGACATGGTTCCCCCTGAGAATATTCGATTGATCAGGTGCGAGCGGCCACCGCCGCACCAAGTATCGTATAATGCGAGCCTGTCAGCACCGGGCTCGACGCGAAAGTTTATACGCTTTTTTCGACCGGTGCAGCAAGCTGTGGCTTTGTGAACTTGTGACTTCAAACCAACCATCTCCATGTGTGGCATCGTAGGCGCGGTTGCGCAACGCAACGTCGTGCCGCTGCTGATCCAGGGCCTGAGCCGTCTGGAATACCGTGGCTATGATTCCGCCGGCGTGGCGGTGCTCAACGGCGGCATCCGGCGTGTGCGTGCGGTCGGCCGCGTTGCCGAAATGCAGGGCAGGGCCGACGCCGAGCAGCTTGCCGGTCACACCGGCATCGGCCACACGCGCTGGGCTACCCACGGCGGCGTTACCGAAGCCAACGCACATCCGCACATTTCGCATGGCGAAATCGCGGTGGTGCACAACGGCATCATCGAGAATCACGAGGAACAGCGTGCCCGCCTCAAGGCGCTGGGTTATCGCTTCGAATCGCAGACCGATACCGAGGTGATTGCGCACCTGATCCATCATTACTTTCAGCAGTCCGGCGATCTGTACGCGGCCACCTGCAAGGCAGTACGCGAACTGGTGGGCGCCTACGCTATCGGCGTGATTTCAATCAAAACCCCCGAGCTGATGGTATGCGCGCGCATGGGCTGTCCGCTGCTGATCGGCCTGGGCGAAGGAGAAAATTTCGTCGCATCGGACGTGTCTGCGGTGCTGTCCGTGACACGGCGCGTGATTTACCTGGAGGAGGGCGATGTCGTGGAACTGCGTCGCGACGGGATCACCATCGTCGATCGCAACGGTGCGCGCGTCGAGCGCCCGGTGCACGTCAGCGACGTGTCGCTGGCCTCGATGGAACTGGGGCCTTACAGCCACTTCATGCAGAAGGAAATCCACGAGCAGCCGCGTTCTCTCACCGACACTCTGGAGGCGGTGGCCGACGCGGCCGGCTTCGACGCGGAACTGTTCGGTGCAGAGGCGACAACGGTATTCGGTGAAGTGGATGCGGTGCTGATCCTTGCCGCCGGCACCAGTTACTACGCCGGACTCACCGCCAGGTACTGGCTGGAAGGCATCGCTGGCATACCTACCAGCGTGGAAATCGCCAGCGAATACCGCTACCGCAGCTCGGTGCCCAACCCGCGCCAGTTGGTGGTGACCATCTCCCAGTCGGGCGAGACGCTGGATACCATGGAAGCATTGAAACATGCCAAGTCGCTCGGCCACGAGCTGACGCTGTCCATCTGCAACGTGCAGGAGAGCGCAATCCCGCGCGCTTCCAAGCTGGTTTTCTATACCCGTGCCGGCGCGGAAATCGGCGTGGCCTCGACCAAGGCGTTCACCACGCAACTGGTGGCGCTGTTCATTCTGGCGGCGACGCTGGCCAAGCAGCGCGGCCGGCTGACCCCGCAGCAGGAGCACGAATATATCGAAGCGCTGCGCCACCTGCCCGGCAGCGTGCAGCACGCACTCAATCTGGAAGCGCAGATCGTCGAATGGGCACGCGCCTTTGCCGCCAAGCGGCATGCGCTGTTCCTGGGCCGCGGCGTGCATTACCCGATCGCGCTGGAAGGCGCGCTCAAGCTGAAGGAAATCACCTACATCCACGCCGAGGCCTACCCCGCCGGGGAGCTCAAGCATGGCCCGCTCGCGCTGGTGGATGCCGACATGCCGGTGGTGGTGATCGCCCCCAACGATGCCCTGCTCGAGAAGGTGAAGTCCAACATGCAGGAAGTACGTGCGCGCGGCGGCGAGCTGTACGTGTTTGCCGATCTCGACAGCCATTTTGGCGAGGCGGCGGGGGTACACGTGATCCGCACCCCGCGCCACGTCGGCGTGCTGTCACCGGTGGTGCATGCGGTGCCGGTGCAATTGCTGGCGTATCATACCGCGCTGGTACGCGGCACTGACGTAGACAAGCCAAGGAATTTGGCAAAATCGGTGACGGTGGAATAGCGAGCATAGGGCATTGCTGCTGTACATGGCCTGGGTTTTGGCCGTAGCCAAGGGGAAAGCATGGCGGTAATCACGGTGTTCAACCAAAAAGGCGGGGTCGGCAAAACGACTTCGACCTTGAATCTGGCCTTTGCTCTTGCCTTGCTTAAAAAAAATCCCTGCGCCCTCGATCTCGATCCGCAAGGGCACCTGACGTTGGCCTGCGGCGTCAAAGGGGTCAGCGGCGAAGACAGCGTGTTTTCATTTTTCAGCCAGGACAAGCCGCTCGATCAACTGGTACGGACACTGCCGGCCGGTTTGAGCCTGATCCCGGCATCGCTCGACCTGTCGAAAATCGATGCGCTCTATGCCGGCAACCCCAGCATCACCACCAAGTTGCGCGAGGGCCTGCGTGATAAGCTCAGGCAAAACGGTGTTCCCATCCTGATCGACTGCTGCCCGATGCTGGGCGTGCTGACGCTGAATGCCCTGATCGCGGCGGATCGCGTGCTGATTCCGGTGGCGGCGGATTTTCTCTCGCTGCAAGGTGTGCAGCGCCTGGATACTGCGCTCAACGTGCTGGAAACCAAGCTGAAGCGCAAATTCGAGCGGCGCGTCATCGTCACGCGTTTCGATTCGCGCCGACGCCTGTCGTTCGAGATTTACGACATCCTGAAGAAGCATTTCGGCGGGCAATTGTGCGAGGCTCGCATTTCCGAGAACGTTAGCTTGGCAGCAAGCCCCATGCACGGCAAGAGCATTTTTGCCTTTGCGCCGCATAGCCCAGGCGCCAAGGACTACCGGGCACTCACCGAGGAGTTGTGGAACAGCGGTTTTCTCGGCTAGCTGCGGCGCGGCTTGTGCGGTGCCCTGGCAAACAGCCGGTCGTAAAGCGCGTTCGGCAATCGTTTTAGCACCCATCCCACCCATGCCATCTGCCACGGGATGACGGCAAAGGTTTTCTTGCGCTTGATCGCCACGATGATTTTTTCGGCGGCGATTTCAGGCTGCATGATGAATGGCATGCGGTAGGGATTGGTTTCCGTCATCGGCGTTTTGATGTAGCCGGGGCAGATGGTGATGACGGCAATGCCGCTGCCGCGCAACTCCACGCGCAGGCTTTCCAGGTAGGCGATCGCTGCTGCTTTTGAGGCGGAATAGGCGCCCGCGCCGGGCAGGCCGCGAAGCCCGGCCACGCTGGCGATGCCGACCAGTGCGCCGTTCCCGCGCGCGCGCATCGCGGCGATGAAGGGCTGGAAGGTGTGCACCATGCCGATGATGTTGGTGGCAATGATTTCATCGAACACTTCGGTGTCCTCGGCAAATTCGGTCAGGGTGCCTACACTTACGCCGGCGTTGGCGATGACGACGTCGGGGCAGCCGAACCGCTGCATGAAATCCTGCGCCGCACGTTGCATTGCCACCGGGTCACGCACGTCGGCATTGCAGGCAACAGCATTCGGCCCGATTTGAGCGGCAAGTTGTTGGAGTGCATCGTTGCGTCGCGCGACCAGGCCCAGAACGGCGCCGCGCGCGGCATAGCGTCGCGCCAGCGACGTTCCCAGTCCGCTCGAAGCACCGGTGATGATTACGGAGGGCACGAAAACCGGGTTAGTTGGACGGCGGCGGGGTGAGTATCTTCTGTCCCTGGTTGAGGGTATCCACGCGCGTACTCTCGATGAGCTTGTCCAGCACGAGCATCATGACTTCGCTATCGTTGTCGGCAAGTTCCGCCGATATGACGAATTTGCTTCCCACCACCAGAGAGGGCGCGGAGCGCACGTCCAGTTGCTGAGCCAGTTTTTTGGCGCGTACGGCTTTCTGGTAGACCCCGGGCGAATTGAAAACTTGCAGGAAGGAGTAAGGATCGACGCCGTGCTGTTCCATCCAGTCGGAAATCGACTGTTCGTCGCCGAAATCGATTTCGTTGTCGGAATAGGCGCGATAAATTTCCTCATGCAGCGAGCCGAATCTCCGCAAGGCCAGTAAGGTATAGTAAATTTTCGCGAAAGGTAGGCGGCTATCCTGCCGAACAAAGGGGACGCGGGAATAGGTTACATTGGGAGGAATCTGTTTTTGCCAGTTGTTGAGCAAACCGGACAGTTCCAAACATTGCCGGCAGTCGTAGGAAAAAAATTCGATCACCGTTATATGGTCCCTCGCGCTGAGGCGATGCCCCGAGATGAGGCGATAGTGATCCTCCACCCGGAATTCTTCCGCATGCACCATCCCGGGTAGGAGGAGAGCAAGCAGCAGCGCGCAAAGGTGGCGGACTGGCATCTCAGTTCTTCTTGCCGGAGCGTTCCTGCCGCGCTTTGGCGATGAGTTGGTCCAGCACCTGGGTGAAGCGCTCATAGCTGCCGGTCATCGAGGGGGCGGTCAGGTATTTCCCGTCCACCACCACCGAGGGCGTGCCTTGCAACTGGTACGAGCGCGACATCTGCTTGGAGCGCTCGACCTTGCTCTGCACCGCGAACGAGGCATAGGTATCGCGGAATTTTTTCTCGTCGACACCCTGCTTGGCGAGCCAGCTAAAGAGCGATTGATCGCTGTTGAGGTCGATTTTGTCGACATGGATGGCATCGAAAATCTTGTCATGCAGGCGCGATCCCTCGCCCATCGCCTCGAGCGCATAAAAAGCACGCGCATTGGGCGTCCACGAATCGCGGAAAATTGCGGGCACGTTGCGGAATTTGACATCTTTGGGCAGCTTCTTCAGCCAGGCATTCATGGCCGGCTGCAATTCGTAGCAATGCGGGCAACCGTACCAGAAAAATTCGATGACCTCGATTTCCTTGCCGGGTAAGGTTGGCTGTGCCGGGCTGATCACGCGGTAATCGACGCCGGCCACCGGCTCGGCGGCGTGGGCTGTGCCCATCGTACCCAGTGCCATGAGGTACAAGGCAGTAAGGAAGCGGATCAATGGCATTTTCATATTTTCTCCTGTTGCAAACTGATACTGTGATTATTGTGGTGGCGTGACGGGTTCGCGTACCTTGAGCAGCACCGGTTCGATGCCGGCCTGTTTCAATGTGGTCCGGGTATGTTCGATATCCTCGGCCTTTGCAAATGGCCCCAGCCGCACCCGGTGCCACACTCCCTTGTCCGGCAAGGCGGTGGTCTGGATGGAGGCTTCCAGCCCGAGCAGGGCCAGGTGCGCTTTCAGGTTATCAGCATCGGCCGCATTTTGAAATGCGCCGGCCTGTAGGAAAACGTTTTCCCGCAATTGCGGTTGACCGGGTTTGTTCGGCTCCGCCGCGCGCTCTTCGGTGCCGGGCAGGATTTTATAAAAATCGAAACGCGGCCTGGCTTCGGGCTTGGCCATGGCGGCATCGAGCTTGGCATGCTCGCGCGGCTTGCTCTTCTCGGCTTCCGTTTGTGCCGGGGCGGTCGGCTTGCCGGTTTCCAAGCCGGGTGTTTTTTTGAGGTACCAAGCCACGCCGATGGCCGACAGCAAACCCAGCACCAGCCCGGAAAATATCCCCAACAGCAGCTTGCTTTTTCTGGGGGAATGTTTGGCGCCTCGACTCATGGCGCAATGTTACATTTTTTCCGGGGCGCTGACACCCAGCAATTGCAGGCCGTTGCGCAGCACCTGGCGCACGGCGGCCACCAGCGCCACGCGGGCGAGTTTTACCGCTTCATCATCGACCAGGAAATGGGTGGCGTTGTAATAGCTGTGGAATTCCCCGGCGAGCTCCTTGAGATAGAAGGCGATCAAGTGCGGTGACAAATCGCGCGCTGCATTTTCCAACGCTTCCGGGTAGGCCATCAGGCGGTTGAGCAGCGCGCGCTCATGCTCGCTGTCGAGCTTGGCGGTATCGGCAGCGGCGAGCTGCGTAATGGCGCCACCCCATTGTTCCAGCACGCTGCAAATGCGCGCATGGGCATACTGGATGTAATACACCGGGTTTTCGTTGCTCTGCGATTTGGCGAGGTCGAGGTCGAAGTCGAGATGCTGGTCGCTCTTGCGCAGCACGTAGAAGAAGCGCGCGGCATCGTTGCCCACTTCGTTGCGCAATTCGCGCAGGGTGACGAATTCGCCGCTGCGCGTCGACATCGAGGCTTTCACGCCGTTGCGGTAAAGCACCGCGAACTGCACCAAGGCGACGATCAATTGTTCCGGATTGAGGCCGAGCGCCTGCAGCGCGCCTTTGACGCGCGGGATGTAGCCGTGGTGATCGGCGCCCCACACGTCGATGATCAGGCTGAAGCCGCGCTGGAACTTGTTGTTGTGGTAGGCGATGTCGGAAGCAAAATAGGTGTACTGGCCGTTCTCACGCTGCACCACGCGATCCTTTTCATCGCCGAAGCTGGTGGCACGGAACCAGCGCGCGCCGTCCTGCAGGTAGATGTAGCCATTGCGCTCCAGCTCGGCCACGGTCTGCTCCACTAGCCCCGAATCGAACAGCGAGCGCTCGGAAAACCACTGGTCGAAGCCGACGCCGAATTCGAGCAGGTCGTTACTGCAATCGCCGAGTTGCTCGGTCAGCGCGAAGTTGTGGATGTAGGCATAGTCGGCGCCGAGCAGCCGCTTGGCGTTGGCGATCAGCGCGTCGAGGTGGCCCTCGGCATCCTCCGCGTGCGCGGGCACGTCCAGCATGACCGCGCCGGGCTGGTGCACGTAGCGCGTGCCGTGCGTTGCCGCGATCTGGCCGGCCATGGTTTTGACGTAATCGCCCTGGTAGGCATTGCCGGGAAACGGTACGGCTACGCCCTGAATTTCCAGGTAGCGTAGCCAAGTGGACAGCGCCAGGATGTCCATCTGCCGGCCGGCATCGTTGACATAGTATTCGCGCCAGACGTCGAAACCGGCAGCGGCGAGGACGTTGGCCAGGCTTGCGCCATAGGCGGCGCCACGGCCATGGCCAACGTGCAATGGGCCGGTGGGATTGGCGGAGACGAATTCCACCTGCACTTTTTTCCCTGCGCCCAACTTGCTTTGGCCGTAGGCCGCCGCGCTCGCCAGGATGATGGGCACCACCTGCTGCTTGGCAGAGGGCTTGAGGAAGGCGTTGATGAAGCCTGCGCCGGCCACTTCATATTTTTCGAAATGCGGTGACGGCGGCAGCGCGGCACGAAGCTGCTCGGCGATGGCACGCGGATTCTGCTTGAGCGGCTTGGCGATTTGCAGGGCGAGATTGCAGGCGTAATCGCCGTGCTGCGCCTGTTTGGGGCGTTCGATCAGGATGCCGGTGTTGATGTATTGCGGCGCGACGGTTTCCAACGCGGCCTGGAACAGGCCGGCAAGATGGCTTTTATAATCGGGCAGGCTCATGAGTTCGGGCAAATTGGGCAAGCGCGCATTATAGCTTGGCTCAAGCTCAAAATTCGAGCGGATCCACGTCCAGGTACCAGTGCACCTTGGTGTTGGCCAGCGCCAGCAGTTCGCCATACCAGGCATGCAGAAACTGTTGCAGCTTGGCGCGCGATGCGGATTGCACCAGCAGTTGCGCGCGCGCCTTCCCGGCTAGGCGCGCCAGCGGCGCGGCGACCGGGTCGTATGCGGTCACTCCCTGGTGCGGGTCGAGGCGTTTGGCCAAGCGTGCGGCCTGTGCGAGGAAATCAAAGGCTGGCTCGACCTGGTTCGCCTCGGCGTGGAGTAGCGCCTGATGCATGAAAGGCGGGAAACCCGCCTGCTTGCGCTCATCCAGCAATTGTTCGGCGAACTGCGCGTAATCATGCTGCTGCAGGGCGAGGAACAGCGGATGACGCGGGAATTCGGTTTGCACCAGCACTTCACCGGCTAGGCGATCGCGTCCAGCGCGTCCGGCGACCTGCATCAACTGCGCGAACAGGCGTTCGCTGGCGCGGAAGTCGGTGCTGTACAGCGACTGGTCGGCATTC
Source organism: Pseudomonadota bacterium (assembly GCA_040756015.1). Lineage (GTDB taxonomy): Bacteria > Pseudomonadota > Gammaproteobacteria > Burkholderiales > JBFMAC01 > JBFMAC01. Next base: position 47,065 of record JBFMAC010000012.1, on the reverse strand, counting down.
AGTACCCCCACCAGGGTCAGCGCGGGGAAGTCATGGCCCTTGGCGAGCATCTGGGTGCCAACCAGAATATCGACTTCCTGGTCGTGTATCTGCCGGCGCATGTCCGACCAGGCCTGCTTGCGGCGCGTGCTGTCGCGATCGATGCGCAGCAGGCGCGCATCGGGAAAATGCCCGGCAAGCACGCTTTCGATGCGTTGCGTGCCGTGGCCGAGCGGCGCCAGATCGGCATTGCCGCAATCCGGGCAGGCAGACGGCACGCGCTCCTGATGGCCGCAATGATGGCAGTGCAGGCGTCTATCCTTGAGGTGCAATACCAGGCGCGTGGAACAGCGATGGCAGGGCGCGGCCCAACCGCAGGCACGACATATCAGCACCGGCGCATAGCCGCGGCGGTTGATGAAAATCAGGCTTTGTTCATTGCGATCCAGTCTTGCGGCAATGGCGTCGAGCAGGGATTTGGTCAGACCATCGCGTGCCGGGTCGGCGCGGGTGTCGATGCAGCGCACGGTCGGCATTGCGCTGTTGACGCGCCGGGTTAGCGTCAGTATCTGGTATTGCCCGGCGCGGGCCTTGAAATAGCTCTCCAGCGCTGGCGTGGCGGAACCAAGCACGATGGGCACGCCGCATTGCTTGGCGCGGTACACCGCCAGGTCGCGCGCGGAATAGCGCAGTCCTTCGTGCTGCTTGAATGAGGCGTCGTGTTCTTCGTCCACCACGATTAACCCCAGCCTGGGCAGCGGCGTAAACACGGCCAGCCGCGTGCCGAGCACGATGTCGGCGGCGCCTGCTTGCGCGCGCTGCCAACCCGACAGCCGCTCGCCGTCACTCAGCCCGCTATGGAGGCTAACCACTTGCGCTGCCGGCAGGCGCTCATGCAGGCGCGCTTCGAACTGCGGGGTGAGATTGATCTCCGGCAGTAGCAGCAGCACTTGCTTGCCGTGGCGGATTGCTTCCGCGGCGAGGCGCAGGTACACCTCGGTCTTGCCGCTGCCGGTGACGCCGTGCAGCAGCCACGGCTGGAACTGGTGCAACTTGGCGGTGACGGCGTGCACCGCTTGTTCCTGTTCTTCGGTGAGTGCGATGGCATCGGCCAATGCACTCGCGCGCGGTGCGTCTTGGATGGTGGCGGCCTGGATTTCCTCCACCCAGCCCAGTGCCAGGAATTCCTTCAAGATTGCCGAGGCGCGCGGGGAAATCGCCAGCAGTGCTTTCTTGTCGAGTGTGCCGTGTTGCTGCAAGCACGCCCATAGCTTGCGCTTGAGCACGGCGCGTGCCGGCAGCGCGTCGCCGGTGGACTGCCCGGTAGCGCTAATGCGGTAAAGTGGTGTCTTGTAAGGCGGCATGGGCCGTGGGCGGCGCAGCGGTGTGGGCAGGGCGTTCAACACGGTTTCACCGAGAGGGTGGTGGTAGTACTCGCTGCAGAATTGCAGCAAATCGAGCATATCGGCGGGGAGGGCAGGCTCGTCGCGGAAGATGTGGGCAACTGGCTTGATCTTGTCCGCCGCTAGCAGCGAATCTTGCGCCAGGCCCACGATGATGCCGACTGCCTGTCGCTTGCCGAAGGGGACGACCGCGCGCTTGCCGATGTCCGCGGCATTAATGCATGTAGCGCGATAATCGAACAGCTTGGCAAGCGGCACATCAAGCGCGACGCGGACGATATCCATCGGAAATTAGCTCGGGTTAGCTCTATGCCTTATAGCGGATTCTGCAAAATTGCGCCAACTGGCCGCCGCCCAAACGATTTTCAGGGACGGAAGAGACTGTGCATAAATCTGTTAATGCTTGCTCGCGTGCCTAGCCAGGCAATTGGAGAAAAATCCTGCCACGTCATGAAGGTACATAAAGCGCCGCACGTAACCAATTGAAATATAAAAAGGCGCACCTTGGAAAGAAAAATCGGGCGCGCTTTGCGGTAGCCGGGAGGCAAACCCGCCCGGCTGTGCATAAGTTCAGGCTAAGTAGCCTTATTTGTGGTACTGGCGGCTGACTTCGTGCACTGTTTCAACCAAGACGGTGACGTTGTCCGGTGGGGTGAATTGCGAAATGCCGTGGCCGAGGTTGAACACGTGCCCATGGCCTTTGCCATAACTCGCCAAGACCTTGGTCGCTTCCGCCTTGATCGCCTCAGGGGTGGACAGCAGGATAGCGGGATCGAGGTTGCCCTGTAAAGCCACCTTGTCGCCGACGCGACGGCGCGCCTCGCCGATGTCTATGGTCCAGTCCAGGCCGATGGCATCGCAGCCGGCGTTGGCGATGCTTTCCAGCCACAGGCCGCCGCCCTTGGTGAACATGATTACCGGAATCTTCGCGCCGTCATGTTCGCGCTTCAGGCCAGCGGTGATTTGCTGCATGTAGCGCAGCGAAAACTCCTGGTAGGCGGCATGCGACAGGGCGCCGCCCCACGAATCGAATATCATCACCGCTTGCGCACCATGCTCGATCTGCGCGTTGAGGTAATCGGTCACCGCCTGCGCGGTGACGTTGAGGATGTGGTGCAGCAGGTCGGGACGCGCATAAAGCATGGTCTTGATCTGCATGAAGTCGCTGCTGCCGCCGCCTTCCACCATGTAGCACGCCAAGGTGAATGGGCTGCCGGAAAAGCCGATCAGCGGCACTTCGTTGTTGAGCGCCTTGCGGATCTGCGCTACGGCGTCCATCACGTAGCGCAGATGGGTATTGGGGTCGGGTGCGGTCAGGTTCTTGATTTCCCACTCGTCGCGCAGCGGGCGTTCGAAGCGCGGACCCTCGCCTTCGGCGAAATACAGCCCCAGTCCCATAGCATCGGGCACGGTGAGGATGTCGGAAAACAGGATGGCGGCATCGAGACCATAACGTACCAGCGGCTGCAGGGTGACTTCGCAGGCCAGGTCCGGGTTTTTGCACAATCCCATGAAGCTGCCTGCGCGCTTGCGCGTCTGGTTGTATTCGGGCAAATAGCGGCCAGCCTGGCGCATCAGCCACAGCGGCGTGTATTCGGTGGGTTGACGCAGCAGGGCGCGCAGAAAGGTATCGTTTTTCGGTTTGGTCATGATCAGCTTTCTTTTTAAAATAAATTATCGCGGTAACTCGGACGCGCCCATCAGGAACTCGTCCACCGCGCGTGCGCACTGACGGCCTTCTCGTATTGCCCACACCACCAGCGACTGGCCGCGGCGCATGTCGCCGGCCGCAAACACTTTGTCCACGTTGGTGCGGTAGCTGTCGGTGTCGGCCTGGGCGTTGCCGCGCGCGTCCCTGGCGATGCCGAATGCTTCCAGCACTGTCCGCAGCGGGCTGACGAAGCCCATGGCCAGCAGCACCAGGTCGGCCTTGATTTCGAACTCGCTGCCGGGAATTTCGCTCATCTTGCCATCCTGCCAGGCAAGCCGCACCGCGCGCAGTTTTTCCACCTTGCCATGGCTGCCGAGCAGTGCTTTGGTGGCCACCGCCCAGTCGCGCTGGCAACCTTCCTCGTGAGAACTGGAGGTGCGCAGCTTGGTCGGCCAATTCGGCCAGGTCAGCGGCTTGTTCTCCTGCACGGGCGGCTTGGGCAGCAACTCGAACTGGGTGACCGAAGCGGCGCCCTGGCGATTGGAAGTGCCAACGCAGTCGGAACCGGTGTCGCCGCCACCGATCACTACCACGTGCTTGCCGGTGGCCTTGATTTGGTCGGCCACGGTGTCGCCAGCCACCAATTTGTTCTGCTGGGTGAGGAACTCCATGGCGAAGTAAACACCCTGCAGTTCGCGCCCGGGCACCGGCAGGTCGCGTGGCTGTTCGGCGCCGCCGGTGAGCACCACCGCATCGAATTCGGCGAGCAGTTGCTCGGCAGGTACATTGTCGCCCACGTTCGCGCTGGTACGAAATTCTACGCCCTCGGCGCGCATCTGTTCCAAGCGGCGGTCGATCACCGCCTTTTCCAGCTTAAAATCCGGGATGCCGTAGCGCAGCAGGCCGCCGATGCGGTCGTTTTTCTCGAACACGGTGACGCTGTGCCCGGCACGGGCCAGCTGTTGTGCACAGGCCAGCCCCGCCGGGCCGGAGCCGACCACGGCGACTTTCTTGCCGGTCTTGCGCGCCGCCGGCTCGGGTTTGACCCAGCCCTGTTCCCAGCCTTTGTCGATGATGGCGTGCTCGATCGCCTTGATTGTCACCGCATCAGCGTTGATGTTGAGCGTGCACGATGCTTCGCACGGCGCCGGGCAGATGCGGCCGGTGAATTCCGGGAAGTTGTTAGTCGAGTGCAGCGTTTCCAGCGCATGCAGCCATTGACCGCGATACACCAAATCGTTCCAGTCGGGGATGATGTTGTTGACCGGACAGCCGCTCTGGCAAAACGGGATACCGCAATCCATGCAGCGTGCACCTTGCTTGCTGAGCTCTTCATCGGCCAAGTGCAGCGCGAATTCCCGGTAATGACGCAGACGCTCGGCCACCGGTTGCGACGGCAGGTCGTGGCGGGCGATTTCCATGAAACCGGTCGGCTTACCCATGATGCGCTAACTCCTTTTGCTGCCATGCCACCATCCAGGTGGCGATTTTTTTGAATGTACGATTCATGCTGCCTCGCCGATCGACAGGGGTGCCGCTTGCGTGGTGGCCATTTCTTTCAGCGCGCGCCGGTATTCGGTCGGCATGACCTTGACGAATTTCGGCAAATGTTTTTCCCAGTTGTCGAGGATTTGCCGGGCGCGCGTGCTGCCGGTATGGCGCAGATGCTTTTCGATCAACTCGCGCAAAATGTGCTCGTCGGCTTTGCCCAGATGATTGACGTTGACGCGGCCGTGGGTTTCCAGGTCGCCACCGCCAAGTTCCTCGAGCGCCGCGGCTTCTTCGGGCACCGCTTCGAGCTCGACCATGGCGAGGTTGCAGCGCTTGGCGAAATCACCGGCTTCGTCGAACACGTAAGCCACGCCCCCGCTCATGCCGGCGGCGAAGTTGCGCCCGGTTTGGCCCAGCACCACCACAGTGCCGCCGGTCATGTACTCGCAGCCGTGATCGCCCACGCCCTCGACCACCGCAGTGGCGCCGGAATTGCGCACCGCGAAGCGCTCGCCGGCCACGCCGCGGAAATAGCATTCGCCGGAGATCGCGCCGTACAGCACGGTGTTGCCGACGATGATGTTGTCCTCGGCGACGATGCGGCTGGCCTTGGGCGGATAGATTGCGATGCGCCCGCCCGACAGGCCCTTGCCGACATAGTCGTTGGCTTCGCCTTCCAGTTCGAAGGTGATGCCGCGCGCGAGGAAGGCACCGAAACTTTGCCCGGCGGTGCCAGTGAACCTGACGTGGATGCTGTTGTCGGGTAGGCCGGCAAAGCCGTGACGCTTCGCCACTTCGCCGGACAGCATGGCACCGGCAGTGCGGTGGGTGTTGTTGATCGTGGCGGAGATTTTCACCGATTTGGAGCCGTAGGGCGCCTGCATGACCTGCGCGATCAGTTCATGGTCGAGCGCATGCTCGAGGCCATGATCCTGGCTTTCGCAATGACGGATCGACACTTTGGCCGGCACCGCCGGGCGGTGGAAGATTCTGGAGAAATCCAGTCCCTGCGCCTTCCAGTGTGCCACCGCACGGCGCGTGTCGAGCATGTCGGCGCGGCCTATCATTTCGTTGAAGGTGCGGAAACCCATCTGCGCCATCAGCTCGCGCACTTCCTCGGCGACGAAGAAGAAATAGTTCACCACATGCTCGGGCTGGCCGCTGAACTTGCGGCGCAGCACCGGATCCTGCGTGGCCACGCCCACCGGGCAGGTGTTAAGATGGCACTTGCGCATCATGATGCAGCCTTCCACCACCAGCGGCGCCGTGGCGAAACCGAATTCGTCGGCGCCGAGCAGCGCGCCGATCACCACGTCGCGCCCGGTCTTCATCTGACCATCGACCTGTACTGCGATGCGGCCGCGCAGGCGGTTCAGCACCAGCGTCTGCTGGGTTTCCGCCAGGCCCAGTTCCCACGGAGTGCCGGCGTGCTTGATCGAGGACAGCGGGCTTGCGCCGGTGCCGCCATCGTAACCGGAAATGGTGACATGGTCGGCCTTGGCCTTGGCCACGCCTGCCGCCACCGTGCCCACCCCCACTTCCGACACCAGTTTGACGCTGATGCTGGCCTGCGGGTTGGTCGATTTCAGGTCGTGGATCAGCTGTGCCAGGTCCTCGATCGAGTAAATGTCGTGATGCGGCGGCGGCGAAATCAGCCCCACCCCCGGCACCGAATGGCGCAGCTTGGCAATGTATTCCGACACCTTGTGGCCGGGCAGCTGGCCACCTTCGCCGGGCTTGGCGCCCTGTGCCATCTTGATCTGGATCTGGTCTGCGTTGACCAAGTACTCGGTGGTGACGCCGAAACGGCCACTGGCGACCTGTTTGATCTTGGAGCGCATCGAATCGCCGGCCTGGAGCGCGATGTCATGTTCGACGCGCTCGCGGCCGATCAGTTTGGCCAGCGTGGTGTCCTTGTTCACCGGCTGGAAGCGCACCGGATCTTCACCGCCCTCGCCGGTGTTGGACTTGCCGCCGATGCGGTTCATGGCGATGGCGAGCGTGGTATGCGCTTCGGTGGAAATCGAGCCCAGCGACATCGCGCCGGTGGCGAAGCGCTTGACGATTTCCCTGGCCGGCTCGACCTGGTCGAGCGGGATAGGCTTGGCCGCGCCCTTGATCTCGAACATGCCACGCAGGGTGAGCAGGCGCTGCGACTGGTCGTTGATCAGCCTGGCGTATTCCTTGTAGGTGCCGGCATTGTTGGTGCGAGTGGCGTGCTGTAGCGCGGCGATCGATTGTGGCGTCCACATGTGGTCTTCGCCGCGCACGCGGTAGGCGTATTCGCCGCCAGCGTCGAGCGCGTTGCGGTATATCGGGTTGTCGCTGAAAGCGAGCTGGTGCAGGTACACCGCTTCCTCGGCCACTTCGCGGATGCCGATGCCCTCGATGTTGCTGGGCGTGCCGGTGAAATAGCGTTGCACAAAGGCGCTGTTGAGGCCGACCGCCTCGAAAATCTGCGCGCCGCAATACGACTGGTAGGTGGAGATGCCCATTTTCGACATCACCTTGAGCAAGCCCTTGTTGATCGCCTTGATGTAGCGCTTGACCCTCTCCTTGTATGCCACGTCCTTGGGCGCATACTCGCCGAGATGATCCAGAGTTTCCAGCGCCAGGTAGGGGTGAATGGCTTCTGCGCCGTAGCCGGCGAGCAGGGCGAAATGATGGGTTTCGCGCGCCGACCCGGTTTCCACCACCAAGCCGGTGCTGGTGCGCAGGCCCTGCCGCACCAGGTGGTGGTGCACCGCCGAGGTGGCGAGCAGCGCGGGGATAGCGATGTGATCGGCGTCCATCGTGCCGTCGCTCAACACCAGGATGTTGTAGCCGTCGCGTACCGCCCGTTCAGCCTTGCCGCACAAGGCCTGCAGCGCGGCTTCCAGGCCGGCGGCCCCCTGGCTTGCTGGATAGCAGATGTCGAGCGGCAGTGATTTGAATGCATTGCCGGTGAGTTCGGCCACGCGCAGGATCTTTTCCATGTCCTCACCGGTCAGCACTGGCTGGTGGGCCTCTAGGCGCTTGGGCGGATTGGCCACGTCGACGCCGAGCAGGTTGGGGCGCGGGCCGATGAATGATACCAGCGACATCACCGATTCTTCGCGGATCGGGTCGATCGGCGGGTTGGTCACCTGCGCGAACAGTTGCTTGAAGTAGTTGTAAAGCGGCTTGGCACGGCTGGACAGCACTGCGAGCGGCGAGTCATTGCCCATCGAGCCGACCGCTTCTTCGCCCGCTGCCGCCATCGGCGCCAGGATGAATTTCAGGTCTTCCTGCGTATAGCCGAACGCCTGTTGGCGGTCGAGCAAGTCCGCCTTGGATGGAATCGTGCGCGCCGGTGCGGCAAGTTCTTCCAGCGCCACCTTGGAGTCTTGCAGCCATGCACGATAAGGATGCTCCCCGGACAGCCGCGCTTTCAGCTCCTGGTCGTCGATGATGCGGCCGGCCTCCATGTCGATGAGGAGCATCTTGCCTGGCTGCAAGCGCCACTTCTTGATGATTTTTTTCTGCGGGATGTCGAGCACGCCCATTTCCGACGCCATCACTACCAGGCCGTCGTCCGTGATCAGGTAGCGCGCCGGGCGCAGGCCATTGCGATCAAGCGTGGCGCCGATCTGGCGGCCGTCGGTGAAGGCCACTGCGGCGGGGCCGTCCCATGGCTCCATCAGCGCCGCATGGTATTCGTAGAAGGCGCGGCGCTCCTCGTCCATCAGCGGGTTGCCGGCCCAGGCCTCCGGGATCAGCATCATCATCGCGTGCACCAGCGGATAGCCGCCGGCGACCAGCAGTTCCAGCGCGTTGTCGAAGGAAGCCGAATCGGACTGACCTTCCGCGATCAGCGGCCACAGCTTGTCGAGATCGTCGCCGAGCACGGTGGAGGCAAGCGCATGGCGGCGCGCCGCCATCCAATTGACGTTGCCGCGCAGCGTGTTGATTTCGCCGTTGTGCGCGATCATGCGGAACGGGTGCGCCAGGTCCCAGCTCGGAAAGGTGTTGGTGGAAAAACGCTGGTGCACCAGCGCCAGTGCCGACACCATGCTTTTATCCTGCAGGTCGAGGTAGTACTCGCCGACCTGGTCGGCGAGCAGCATGCCCTTGTAAACCAAGGTGCGCGACGACAGCGATGGGATGTAGAACATCTTGCCGTCGGTCAGGTTTTGCGCGCGCACCGCGTGCTCGATGCATTTGCGCACGACGAACAGCTTGCGCTCGAATGCCTCGGCGGCGACCTTGTTGTGTCCGATGAACACTTGGCGCATCAGCGGCTCGGCTTCCTTGACGCTGGCGCCCAGGCCGCGGTTGTCCACCGGCACGTCGCGCCAGCCGAGCAGGCTGAGGCCTTCGGCGGCGACTTTTTCCGCAACGATACGTTCGCAGGCGGCGCGACTCTTGGCGGCGCGCGGCAGGAACAGCATGCCGACGCCGTATGCGCCGGCTGCGGGCAGGCCGATTTTCAGCTTGGCGCACTCGCGGCGCAGGAAGGCATCGGGGATCTGGATCAGTATCCCGGCGCCGTCGCCGGCCAGCGGATCGGCGCCGGTGGCGCCCCGGTGGGTCAGGTTTTTCAGGATTTGCAGCCCTTGCTGCACGATCTGGTGGGTTTTCGTGCCCTTGATGTGCGCGACGAAACCCACGCCGCATGAATCGTGTTCGCGGACGGGGTCGTATAAACCCTGCTTAGCAGGCAATGCCGGATGGTTCACCTTGTTCCTCTCAAAAGACGGCCGGCCACAGTCGCGTTGGTTGAACGGGCGCGCCCGACTGCGAAAATTAAGCGAAAGGGCTTGATTTTACCCGGTTGAGACAACGGCTTCAACCGATGCGGGGAAGGTGCGGGTGGAAGGGGGTGATTGGGGAGTGGAGGCGGCTTACTCGGAGGCGATTTTGATGCAGTTCCTGCCGCAGCTCTTGGCCTCGTACAGGGCGTGGTCGGCGCGCATGATGAGTGCGTGGCCGTTCTCGCTTTCCTGCAACTGGGCGATGCCGCAGCTGAAGCTGACGTTGATGCGCTTGTCTTCGTAGCTCATGGGGTTCTTGCCCATGACGATCTGCAGGCGGTCGATCACGTACTTGGCACCGTTGATGTCGGTTTCCGGCAGGATCAGCAGGAACTCCTCGCCGCCGTAGCGTACTAGGATGTCGGCGTCGCGCAGCACCGACTTGGCGATTTCGGCCACGTGTACCAGTACATGGTCGCCGGCGTGGTGGCCGTAGTTGTCGTTGATTTCCTTGAAGTGGTCGAGATCAATCATGGCCACGGTGAGCTTGGAGGAGTTGCGCCGGCACCGGCCCACTTCGCGTGCCAGCGCGGCATCCATGCCGCGCCGGTTTTGCGTCCCGGTCAGCGGGTCGCGTTGCAGCCAGTCGTGGCTTTCGCGGATTTCCGCCTTGATCTCCTCCAGTGCGCCCTTGGTGGTGATCAGTTCGGCATGAGTGGCTTCGACCTCGTTGTACATGGAAGTGGCGGTGCCGACTATGGTGGTCAGCAGCGTCAGCATCTGTTTTTGTTCCTGGGCAACGGCCAATTCGTTGAGGCGTGCCTTGATTTCCCGATTGTGCTGGCCGACATCGCTGGCGATGCTATCCGTGCAATTGGTGACCCGGTCCACCAGGCTACGCAGCGAGTCGAAAACCTCGTTGAACTTGGCAACCGTGACCGGCTGGGGCATGCCCGCCACCTCGTGATAGTGGTGGCTGAAATTTTCCGGTGTGGGCGGCAGCCCCTGTTCGGTCAGCAAATGCAGCGCAGCGCGCGCAATTTCAACTGGCGATGCCGGATGGGGCGGAAAGGGGCTGGCGGGGTGTTCCATAGGCATGGCTGGCGACATCATAAACTCCGGTTACCGTAGCGTTGAGTAACGGCCAGGAGCCATAAAACTTTAGTCCGGGGTGAATTTGTGCGGGATTCCCGTTAAGATATCCGGGGCGTGGAATGGTTCTGCGCCGATCTACTTTATGGGGAAGTCATGTTTAAGAAGATGTTGGGGGCATTGGTCATCTCTGGCCTGCTGGCCGGCCAGGGCTGGGCAAAGGAAGAGCATCACGGCGAACACCACGGCGGCGGGGAGATTGCCCAGCTGAAGGGCATCGTGAAAAACATTCTGCAGGACAACAAGCGCTTTGTCGACAAGCACAAGGCGGGTTATTTCAAGCCGTTTACCGAGAAACAGAGCCCGCGTGCAACGGTGGTGACCTGCTCGGATTCGCGCGTGCATACGCATGCGCTCGACAAGACGCCCGACGGTGACCTGTTCATGGTGCGCAATATCGGCAACCAGATGAGCACCGCAGAAGGTTCGGTCGAATATGGCGTGCATCATTTGCACACGCCGCTGCTGATCTTCGTCGGGCATTCGGCCTGCGGCGCGATCAAGGCCGCCTCCGGTGATTATTCCGGCGAGTCGGCGACGATCAAGCGCGAACTCGACACCATCAAGATCGACAAGGGCGTCGAAAACATGGCCGGCGTCAAAACCAACGTCAACAACCAGGTTGCTGCGGCGATGCAAAAGTTTGATGAGGAAATCAAAGAGGGCAAGCTCACCGTGATCGGCGCGGTCTACGATTTCCGCAACGACCTCAAGCAGGGGCAGGGCAAGCTGGTGATCATCAACCTCAACGGCGAAACCGACGAGGCCAAGCTCAAGCAGGCGGAATTGCTGAAAATCGCTGCCAAGTAATGCATCTGCACATCCTCGGCATTTGCGGCACCTTCATGGGAGGGGTCGCGGTGCTCGCCAAGCAGGCGGGCCACCGCGTCACCGGCTGCGATGCCAGTGTCTATCCGCCGATGAGCACGCAGCTCGAGGCGCAGGGTATCGAGCTGATCGAGGGCTTTGCTTCCGATCAGCTCGACCTTCGTCCGGACGTGTGCGTGATCGGTAACGTCATCTCGCGCGGCAACCCGTTGATGGAGGCCATCCTAGATCGCGGCCTGCCCTACGTGTCGGGGCCGCAATGGCTGGCGGATACACTGCTGCGCAACAAGTGGGTGCTGGGGGTGGCGGGAACGCACGGCAAGACCACCACCACTTCGATGCTGGCATGGATCCTGGAGCATGCCGGGCTCAACCCGGGCTTTCTGATTGGCGGGGTGCCGGAAAATTTCGGCATCTCCGCGCGTCTCACCGATTCGCCTTTTTTCGTGATCGAGGCCGACGAATACGACACCGCGTTTTTCGACAAGCGCTCCAAGTTCGTGCACTATCGTCCGCGCACCGTGGTGCTCAACAACCTTGAATTCGACCACGCCGATATTTTTCCCGATCTGGAAGCGATCGAAACCCAGTTCCACCATCTGGTGCGCACCGTGCCCGGCAACGGCAGGGTGGTAGCGAACGGTGCTGACGCCAGCCTCGTGCGCGTACTGGCGCGCGGCTGCTGGACGCCGGTGGAATATTTCGGCGCGGACGACGGTTGGCATGCCGGGCCGGCTGTGCCGGACGGCAGCTTCGACATTTTCCTGGGCGCCGAAAACCAGGGGCGCCTGCATTGGGAACTGCTGGGCGAACATAACCGCATGAACGCGCTCGCCGCGCTGGCCGCCGCGCGGCACGCGGGCGTGCCCGTTACTGTTGGCATTGCTGCGTTGGCGTGCTTCAAGAACGTGAAGCGTCGTATGGAAGTGCGCGGTGTCGTCAACGGCATCACGGTATACGACGACTTCGCACACCACCCCACCGCGATCCGCACCACCATCGCCGGCCTGCGCGCCAAGGTCGGCCGGGGGCGCATCCTGGCGGTGCTGGAACCACGCTCCAACACCATGAAAATGGGTGTGATGAAAGATGCACTGCCCGGTAGCCTGGCCGATGCCGAGCGAGTGTTCTGTTATGGCGCCAACCTCGGCTGGGATGCGGCGCAGACGCTGGCGCCGCTGGGTGACAAGGTCGTGGTACACGAAGACTTCGCACAACTGCTCGAGGCCATCGTGAGCGCCGCGCAACCGGGTGACCACGTGCTGGTGATGAGCAACGGCGGTTTCGGCGGCATCCACGGCAAAATACTGCAAGCCTTGCAGCACGCCGCATCCCCGGTTCCGTCTGATCCAGATTAATGATGAACGTCTTTTATGAAGAAGACGGCGGGTTCAAAACCGCCGCGGTTCTGGCCGACGGTGGCACCTCGCTGCAAGTGGAAACCCCGCATGGCAAGCGTGCCAAGATCAAGGCCAACGCGGTGCTGCTGCGATTTGACCAGCCCGGCCTGGGCGAATTCATGACGCAGGCGCAGGTGGCTGCGGAGCAGGTGGACGTGGATTTCCTGTGGCAATGTTGTGGCGCGGAGGAATTCGGTTTTGAGGCGCTGGGACAGGATTATTTCGGCCATACGCCCGGCGCGGTGGAGGCGGCGGGACTGCTGATCAAGCTGCATGGCGCGCCCATGTATTTTTATAAGAAAGGCAGAGGGCGCTACAAGGCCGCGCCCGCCGAGGCATTGCAGGCGGCGCTGGCAGGCCTGGAAAAACGCCGTTTGCAGACGGAGGCACAGGCGCGCTACCTGGAGCAGCTCAGTGCACGCCAGTTGCCCGATGCTTTCCGAAACATTTTGCAGGAGCTGCTTTATCGCCCCGACAAAAACAGCATAGAGTGGAAAGCGCTGGATGTGGCATGTGCGGCCGCCAAGCTGGCACCGGCAAGACTGCTTGAGCAATGCGGGGCACTGCCGTCCACCCACGATTACCACTTCAACCGCTTCCTGTTTGAGTTTTTCCCTAACGGCACGGCATTCCCCGCGACCGGGGAGATCGCGCAGTCCATGGAGCTGCCGCTATCCGAGGCCGCAGCGTTCAGCGTGGACGATGCCGCCACCACTGAAATCGACGACGCCTTTTCGGTGGCGTTCCTGGACAATGGACATTATCGTGTGGGCATCCACATCGCCGCACCGGCGCTCGGCATCCTGCCCGGTTCGCAGGTCGATGCCTGGGCGCGCGCACGGCTGTCGACGGTTTACATGCCGGGCAACAAGATCACCATGCTGCCGGAGGCCGCCATTCACGCTTACACCTTGGGCGAAACACATGTCTGTCCGGCGTTGTCGCTGTACCTAGAAGTTAGCCCGGAGTATGAGGTGCTCGGCCAGACCAGTTGTGTGGAGCGCATCAGGGTGGCCGCCAACCTGCGCCACGATACCCTGGAACAGCATTTCAACGAATACACGGTGGAGCAGGACGAAATTGCCCATCCGTTCGGCAAGGAGTTGGCGGTGCTGTGGCAGCTGGTGCAGCGACTGGAAGCGCTGCGCGGCAAGAGCGATACCGGGCCGGAGCGCATGGACTACACCTTCGCGGTGGAAAACGACCGAGTGCGCATCACCGAACGGCGCCGCGGCACGCCGATCGACAAGCTGGTGGCGGAGCTGATGATTTATGTCAATGCGCAATGGGGCAAGCTGCTTGCGGACAACAACGTCGCCGGCATCTACCGCACTCAGGGCGACGGCAAGGTGAAGATGAGTACGGTGCCGGCGCCGCACCAAGGGCTGGGCGTGGCGCAATATCTCTGGTCATCCTCGCCGTTGCGTCGTTACGCCGATCTGGTCAACCAGCGCCAGTTGGTCGCCCTGCTTACTCACGATCCGCCACCGTACCAGCGCAACAGCGCCGACCTGCTCGCTGCGATGCGGGATTTCGAGGTGACATACGACGCCTATCTCGAATTCCAGCGTCATATGGAACGTTACTGGTGCCTGCGCTGGCTGCTGCAGGAGCAGGTGAGCCTGATTGGCGCCACGGTGATCAAGGAAAACCTGGTGAAGCTGGATCATCTGCCGGTGCTGCTGCGGGTGGCTTCGCTACCTCCCGAAGTGCCAGCGGGCGGGCGCGTCGAACTGGCGCCCGGCGAAATCGATTTGCTGGAATTGGGATTGGAATGCCGCTATGTGCGGCGGCTTGATGCGGAAGGGGTGGCATAGCCGGGCCGGGATCGTTGCCGGCCCGGTTGCATGCCTGCTACTTGTTGGACAAGCAGGTTTTCATGAACGCCTTGCGTTCATCGCCCATGAGGCTTTTCTCCTTGGCCTCCTTGTTGCAGCTCTTCATCCTGTCCTGCTGGGCCATTTTGCCGCCGCCTTCGTCGGCCTTGCCGGACAGGCAGGTTTTCATGAATGCCTTGCGCTCGCTCCCCTTCAACCCCTGGTCTCCGGCCTCCTTGTTGCACATCTTCATTTTTTCCTGCTGCGGCGAAGCTGCTGCGTAAGAAACAACCAACAGGGAAATGGCCAGAGCGGATAGCACCTTCTTCATTTTTTCCTCCTTATGGTGTTTATAAACGTGCCGGCAATGCGTCGGCAGCGCGCTAAGCATAGCTCATGCAGAGCCGAATGCCATCCTGGTGCCAAGAAAATACAGCAACAGCGCAAAAATCTTTTTTAGTTTGGCCACAGGCATGCGATGCGCCAGCCGGGCGCCGGCCGGCGCTAACAGCATGCTGGCCAGTACCAGCGGCAACAGCGCGGGCAGGTAGACCATGCCCAGGCTGCCTGTCGGCAATCCGGGCTGGCTCATCCCGCCGATCATGTAACCGATGGTCCCGGCGATGGCAATGGGGAAGCCGACCGCGGCCGAGGTGCCGACCGCCTGGCGCATGCCGACGCTGCACCAGAGCAGGAACGGCACGGTAAGGGTGCCGCCGCCTATGCCGACCCAGCTTGAAACCAGGCCGATAATGCCGCCGGCAAGGCTTAAGCCGAAGCGGCCGGGCAGGGCACGTGCCCCTGCCGGGCGCAGGTTGAAAAAAATCTGCGTGGCGGCGACGAACAGGAAAACGATGAAAAACAGCCTGAGCCAGCCCGCATCGATCCGCGCGGCGAGCAGCGCGCCGCACAAGGTGCCGATCAGTATCCCGGGGGCGATCGTTTTGACGATGGGCCACTGCACCGCGCCGTGACGATGGTGCTCGCGCATGCTCGACAGGGAGGTGAAGGCGATGCTCGCCAGCGAAGTGCCCAGCGCCAGATGCAGCGCGTAAGCGACAGGGAAATGCTGTGTGGTAAAAACAAACAGCAGCGCTGGCACGATGACGAGTCCGCCGCCCACACCGAGCAGGCCGGCGAGAAATCCCGCGCACAGGCCGGTTGCAAAATAAAACAGGATATCCATCTACGCGAGCAGGCGCAGGATGAATTTCCATTCGTGCGGGCTGACCGGGGTGATCGACAGGCGGTTGCCGCGTTGCAACAGTTGCATCTGCCGGAGCGGCTCGTGCGAGCGCAATTCCTGCAACGGCAGCAGCCGGATTTTTTCAACCAGTTTGACATCGACGTTGAACCAGCGCGGCTGTTCGCGCGTGGCCTTGGCATCGTAATACTTGCTGCGCGCATCGAACTGTGTCTCGTCCGGGTGGGCGGCGCGGCAAATCTCGACGATGCCGGCGATACCGGGCTCGGCACAACTGGAATGGTAGAAAAAGGCGCGGTCGCCGACGCGCATCTGGTCGCGCATGAAATTACGCGCCTGGTAATTGCGTACGCCGAACCAGGATATGGTCTGCCCGGGCAGGGCGGCGAGGTCGTCTATGCTGACTTCCGACGGCTCGGACTTCATCAGCCAATAATTCATCGGGTAGGGCGGTGCCGGAATGGGAGTCCCCCGCAGGTGCCGTCAGGCCGTGATCCTTGAACCTAACGGTTCAAGGTGGCCGCTTTCCGGGCACATCAGGCACATCCGGATTGGATGCGCACAACAGCGCCGCTCAGGTCCGCAACCAAACACCCAATATTGGTTCAAAGGAATTCGGCCTAGGCGAACACCGCAGGGGACAAACTTTTTGCCACTAAAACAGCTTGTCTTGGTCGACCAGCGCCTGGTCGATGGTTGCCTGCATACCGGCCATTCTACGCTTCAACTCGCCGATGTCAAAACCGCCGGGTACGCGCGTGGTGAGGAGTTCGTGGGTGACATTGAGCGCGGCCATGATGGCGATGCGCTCTATGCCCACGACCTTGCTGTTGTCGCGAATGTCGCGCATTCTCTTGTCGAGGTAATCCACAGCCTCGAGCAGGCCGGCTTCCTCGCCTTCTGGACAGGCGACGCGGAATTCGCGCCCCATGATGGTGACATCGAGATTTTTGGGTTTGCTCATTCTTCAGGCATCATATCGAGCAGCGCTTCAAGACGATTTTGCGCATTGTGGATTTTTTCAAGGAGATGTTTGTTTTCATTGCTCGAAGAGGCCAATTGCTGGCGCAATTGCATGTTGTCCGCGCGCAGCCGCTGGCACAAACGCACCAACTGGCCGATCTTGTCCTCGAGAGCTTTGAGTTCCGCTTCCATAGCCACCACTATATGAGAAAAAATCCTGAAAAGTCAACTGATAACGGCGCGTTTTGAATGTTCTTTAGCACAAAATGGTGGGGGTCAAGGTGAGCGCTGGCTTTCCGGATAACCAAGATATATCAAGGAAGGGTGTGGCAGAGCAATGCATAACAGGGGCGACTTCACGCGGCAAACCCTGTGAATTGATCAATAACAGTGGCGACCACCTGCCCGAGGGTGAGCTGAGGGATATCCTGAATCGTCTGATCGGGCAGGATGTCTTCGGCTTCAAGCCTTTGTCGGCCGCCGGAGGCGATACTCTGGAACTCGATGCGCCGGTTGCCGCGCATATTCAAATTGGCGGACATCTTTACCGCCTCATCGTGCACCGCTACCAGGCGCGCATCGAAAAATTCTGATTCGAAGCCGCTTCCGCATCGGGTACAATGCGTGCCGTTCAGGTGCCGTGGGCGAATTCCTCGCCTGCGGATAATCGGGAAACAGGTGCGCGTTGCCTGCAACGCAACCCCTGTGCTGCCCCCGCAACGGTAAGCGAGTCGGGACGCATCAAGATGCCACTGTGAGTTTGTGCTCATGGGAAGGTGATGCGCCTTAACGCGAGCCCGGAGACCGGCCTGGACTACCGTTGGGAAGCATCGCGGGTGGCGGTGGCTCGGTCGGATGCTCTACGATCATCTCTCCTCTTTGCTTCCTTGTTGTCCATCCCGCACGCGGCGGGCGTGCCTACAAGGAGTCTTCATGAAATCCATCAGTGCAGTTGTTCTTGGTCTTGCATGTGCAGTTCCCGGTTATGCCGAAGAAATACCGGTCTATATAGCTGACGATGTGGTGGTGACGGCGACGCGTTCTGCGCAACCGGTGCCGCAATCGATTGCTCATGTCAGCGTCATCACGCAGGAAGAAATCCGTAATTCGCAGGCCGTGGACGTACCTAGTCTGCTACGTGGGCTAGCCGGGGTCGAGGTTTACCAATCCGGTGGGGTTGGCAAGCTATCCAGCACCTTTATGCGCGGCACCAATTCCAGTCATGTGCTGGTGCTTCTCGATGGTGTACGCATCAATTCCGCCACCGCAGGCACCACCGCGCTGGATCAGTTGATGCTGGACCAGATCGAGCGCATCGAGGTGGTGCGCGGCAACGTCAGCAGTCTATACGGTTCGGAAGCCATCGGCGGCGTGATCCAGATTTTCACTAAGCAAGGGAGAGGTGCGGCCGGCTTCAACGTCAGTGCCGGCGCCGGTTCGCTCAATACGCAGCGTTTGTCCGCCGGCTTCGGTGGGGAGGTGGAAGGCACCCGGTTCAATTTGCAAGCTTCCACTTTTAAGACCGATGGTGTGTCGGCGATCAAACCTGCGATCGTGCCCACCGTTAATCCTGATCGGGATGGCTATGACAATACGACGCTGTCGGCCGGCGTGCGCCATGCTTTCAATACCGATCACAGCTTGGCCGCGACGGTATTCCATAGTCGCGGTAATAACCAATACGACAATGCGTTTGGAATGGCCACGGATGTCAACGTCGGAAAATCTGAAATTCAGAAACTGTCGCTGGCTTCGGAAAATCGTTTCTCCGCATCCTGGCAAAGCAAGCTGCAATTGGCCGAGGGCAAGGACAATGGGCATGATTTTTTGAACGGCATTGAAAATAGCCGGTTCGAGACCGCCAACCAGCAACTGGCTTGGCAAAATACGCTGCAACTAAGCGAAGGCAAACAGCTATTGGCTGGTCTGGAGCGGCTGGAACAACGGGTGTCTTCCAACACGGCCTTCACGCGTACGAAGCGCACGGTGGATAGCCTGTTTGCGGGTTACACCGGTAACTATGGCGTACACCAAGTACAAGCCAATTTGCGCCAGGATCGCTATTCTGATTTCGGCACGGCGGACACTGGCCTGCTTGGCTACGGCTATGTCATCAACGATGCTTGGCGCGCCACCGCGAGTTATGCCACCGCTTTCAAGGCGCCGACCCTGAATGACCTGTTTTATCCCTTCACCGACTATGGCTTCGGGTTTACCTATCAGGGCAACCCCAACTTGAAACCGGAGCGTTCGCGCAACATGGAGGTGGGCGCGCATTATGCGTCTGCCGGCCAGCGCGTCGACCTGGTCTATTTCGACAACCGTGTCCGTGATCTGATCGCCAACAACGGGCAAATGGCCAGCACCATGATCAATCTGGGCGAGGCACGCAGCGATGGTGTCGAAATCGGATATGTCGGCGGATTCGGCAATACCACCGTGCAAGCTGCGTTGACTGCGCAAGATCCGCGCGATACCCAAACCGGCCAAGTGCTGGTGCGGCGTGCCAAGACCTATGCCAATTTGCGCATTGGCCATGTGCTCGGCGCATGGCAGGCGCAAGCCGAATGGCAGCACAGCGGGACACGGGTGGATTACGACATCAACACCTTCAGCCGCACTAACTTGGCAAGCTATGACGTGATCAATCTTGCCGCCCGTTATGCTTTCGACAAGCGTATGACGATGTCGATACGCGTGGACAACCTGTTTGATCGCGACTACATGCTGGCGCATGGTTACAACACGCCCGGCCGTACTTTGTTCATGGGGATCAGCTACCAGCAATAATCGCTTGGTTTGGACAGGCAAGGGCGGCGCGAGCCGCCCTTTTTACTTGGGCGGGTCGGGGGTGAGATAATGCACGTCATGAACGCAATCCACCCCATACAATTCGAGCACATCGAAAAGCATTCCGGCAACTTCAACCGTCTCAAAGGGCGGCTGGAGCATCAGGTCGGCCGTGCCATCGCCGACTTCAACATGATCGAAGCCGGCGACACCGTGATGGTGTGCCTGTCCGGCGGCAAGGATTCCTATACGCTGCTCGATATTTTGCGCACGCTGCAGAAGCGTGCGCCCATCGACTTCCGCCTCGTCGCGATGAATCTCGACCAGAAGCAGCCCGGCTTCCCCGCCGAGGTGTTGCCGAATTACTTGCAAAGCATCGGCATGGAATTTCACATCGAAACGCAGGACACCTATTCCATCGTCAAGGAAAAGATACCCGAGGGCAAGACCACCTGCTCACTGTGCTCGCGTCTGCGGCGCGGAGTGATTTACCGGGTGGCGCGCGAGCTCGGCGCCAACAAGATCGCGCTCGGGCATCACCGCGACGACATGATAGAGACACTGTTCCTCAACCTGTTCTTTGCCGGCAAACTCAAGGCCATGCCGCCTAAGCTCACCACCGACCAGGGCGACCACATCGTCATCCGCCCGCTCGCCTATTGCGCCGAGAAAGACATCGCGCGCTACGCGCGCGGCATGCAATTCCCCATCATCCCCTGCAACCTGTGTGGTTCGCAGGAGAATTTGCAACGCCAGCACACCAAGGAATTGTTGCACGAATGGGAGCGCCGCTATCCCGGCCGCACCCAGGCCATCTTTACTGCGATGCAGAACGTGGTACCGTCGCACCTGCTTGATGCCGCATTGTTCGATTTCAGGAATATGCGGCCGGGCGGCGTGGTGGGTGCAGGGGATGTGGCATTCGATCAGGAGTAATCACATGGGGCAAGGCGCTCAGCGATTGCGCATGTGATCCGCCACTTTGGCGAATGCCGCAGCGAGCTCTTCCCGTAGCGCGGCATCTTTGACCACTTCTGCTAGCGCGATGTTCATGCAGGTCAGCCACTGGTCGCGCTCCACTTCGCTGATGGGAAAAGGGAAGTGGCGCCGCCGCAGCATGGGATGGCCGTATTCCTGCACGAACAGTTGCGGCCCGCCCATCCATCCCGACAGGAACTTGAATAGCTTTTCTTCCGAGCCCTGCAAATTTTCCGGGTGCAGTTTGCGGATGCCGTGCGTTTCCGGCAGCTCATCCATGGCCTGGTAGAAGCGCCGCACCAGCGCGCGCACGGCATCGGCGCCGCCGATGCGTTGATAGTGTGTCAAAGTCGTTTCGGTTGGCATAATATTTTACGGCTGTTCATTTCTTGTGGTCCCAGCCCTCGATTTGCTGTTCGGCTGTCAATTCCTCCTCGCGGGCGGGGAATTATTGGCTGAACACCAATTCAACGGGCAAATGTTTGGTGGTATAGCTATTACACAACCTGTTCTGGTGCTTACCAATGCGCTTGCCAAGTTCGTCAGTATGGCCAGTGTAATAAAAATCATCGAGCGCGGAATATCAACCCAGAAGCTCATAATTCACACGTTCAGATAGTATGCGCCCTTCGACAAGCTCAGGGCGAACGGTACAGGGATTATTGGCCAGACTTATAAAAACCGCGCTACCATCCCTTTTGTCAGGTTGTCGCTTAGCGGGATACACACATGATGGCCGCTGCCGGGGGCGACGCTGAGCGCTTCGCCTTCCAGCCCGCGCATTTCGGCCAGTTCGACGATACGGTTGCCGGAAGGGTGGATGATTTCCAGTTTGTCGCCGACCTGGAATTTGTTTTTCACGTCGATTTCAGCATAGCCGTTTTTACACGATACGATGTCGCCGACATATTGCTGGCGCGTGCTTTCCGAGTGACCGCGCAGGTAGTTCTGCTGTTCGTGGGTGTGGTGGCGCTGGTAGAAGCCATCTGTATAACCCCGGCTGGCGAGCGCGTCGAGCGCGCCGAGCAGGCTTGGGTTGAAGGGGCGCCCGGCCACGGCGTCGGCTATCGCCTGGCGATACACCTGCGCAGTGCGCGCCACGTAGTAGATGGATTTGGTGCGGCCTTCCACCTTGAGCGAGTCGATGCCGATTTTCACCAAGCGCTCGACGTGTTCGAGCGCGCGCAGGTCTTTCGAGTTCATGATGTAGGTGCCGTGTTCGTCTTCCAGCACCGGCATCAGTTCGCCCGGGTGGTCGGCACGCGCGATCAGGTAAACGCGGTCGGCGAGCGGGTGGCGCGGCTGCGACCCACAAGCGGATAGTGTGGATTCGCTGAGCGCCCGGTCGAAATCGAAGTCGATCTTCTGGATATCGCCTGCGCCGTTTTCAGCCGCGTTCTCCATCTTGTAGTCCCAGCGGCAGGAGTTGGTGCAGGTGCCCTGGTTGGCGTCGCGGTGGTTGAAATAGCCGGATAGCAGGCAACGGCCGGAATAGGCGATGCACAGCGCGCCATGAACGAATACTTCAAGTTCGATGTCCGGACATTGCTGGCGGATTTCCTCGATTTCATCGAGCGACAATTCACGCGACAGAATCACGCGCGTCAGTCCCAGCGCCTGCCAGAATTTCACCGCTGCGTAGTTTACCGTGTTGGCCTGCACCGAGAGATGGATTTCCACTTCCGGCCAGCGCTCGCGCACCATGGCGATCAGGCCGGGATCGGCCATGATCAGCGCATCCGGCCGCATGGCGATTACCGGTTCCATGTCTTCCAGATAGGTTTTCACCTTGGCGTTGTGCGGCATCAGATTGCTGGCGACGTAGAATTTCTTGCCGCGTTGGTGTGCCTCGCTGATGCCGGCCTGTAACTGCTCCAGCTTGAACTCGTTGTTGCGCGCACGCAGAGAATAGCGCGGTTGCCCGGCGTAGATGGCGTCCGCCCCGAAATCGCAGGCGGCGCGCATTTTTTCCAGTGTGCCGGCAGGCAGCAACAGTTCGGGCGTGCGCAGCATGCTTATAAGCCTAGCCGCTGCCAGATCTGGGTGACCAGCCCGGCCTGGTTGAGCGTGTAGAAATGCAGCCCTGGCGCGCCGTTGGCGAGCAGACGCTGGCACAGCTCGGTGACCACGTCCAGACCGAAAGCATGAATCGCAATGCTGTCGTTGCCGTAGCCCTCGAGTTTTTTCCGCATCCAACGCGGGATTTCCGCGCCGCAGGCATCGGAAAAGCGCGCGAGCTGGGTGAACTTGTTGATCGGCATGATGCCCGGCACGATGGGCGCGGTCACGCCGAGCGCGCGTGTCGTCTCGACGAAGCGGAAATAGGCATCGGCGTTGTAGAAATACTGGGTGATCGCCGAGTTGGCGCCGGCTTCCATCTTGCGCTTGAAGTTGAGCAGATCGTCCTGCGCCGAGCGTGCCTGCGGGTGGAATTCCGGGTAAGCAGCGACTTCGATGTGGAAGTGGTTGCCGGTTTCGGCGCGGATGAACGCCACCAGCTCGTTGGCGTAGCGGAACTCGCCGACATCGGCCATGCCGGAGGGCAGGTCGCCTCTGAGCGCCACCAGGCGGCGGATACCCTGCGCTCGATAAGCGTCGAGCAGAGCGCGGATGTTCTCGCGAGTCGAGCCGATGCAAGATATGTGCGGCGCCGCCTGATGCCCTTCCCGCTGGATTTCCAGGACCGTCTCGAGGGTGCGGTCGCGCGTGGAGCCGCCGGCGCCGAAGGTCACCGAAAAGAACGCTGGCCTGAACTGTGCCAGCTGCTTGCGCGTGGCACGTAACTTTTCCACTCCCTCCGGCGTTTGCGGCGGGAAAAATTCAAAGCTGAAAGTTTTATTGTTCATGCTTTCTTCTCATCAGTTGCGCCGCTGCCGACGACAATCTCCAGGAAATGACGCTGTACAGCGATGCGCCGAGCAGGCCATACCAGAAACTGTCCACCACGAAGTCCTTGGGCACCGAGCCGACGAACCAGAACAACAGGCCATTGATCACGAAAATGAACAACCCCAGCGTCAGGATCGTCACCGGCAGCGTCAACAGGATCAGCACTGGGCGCATCAGTGCATTGACCAGTCCCAGGAAAAGCGCCGCGATCGGCACCGAGGCAAATGTCGACGTGGATGCCGGGCACGAAGTTGGCCACGGTGAGCAGCGCCAGCGCATTGAGCGCCCAAAGCAGCAGCAGATAATCAAGTTGTCCTCTTCTTGGCGGGCTTGTCCGCAGCCTTCTTGTCCCGTTTTCCGGACAGTGCCGCGTTGTACGCCAGCCGGCACCAGTCGCGCATTTCATCCGGCGACTCCAGACAGCTTTCCGGTGCCGACCAATACGACATGGTGACGGTGCGGGTGGCGCTGCGATAGGTGAACGGCTGGCTGCCAGCTTGCTCGAACCTTGGGATGCTGCCGGCGTCGGCCTTGAAATAAAGCCGCTCGTCGGCAATCAGTGCAAACATCAAGTCCTCACGATACAAGCCATGGCCACCGAACATCCTGCGTGCCGATACCGGCGCCCACGCCGCCATCATCTCCACCACATAATCGGCAAATTCGTTGCGGGCGGCGGCCATGCGCGCTTCGACTTAATAGCGGTAGTGATCCGCCTTGTATGGGCCATTCTTGTCCACGCCGATGTAAGCCGCCTGCTGATCGGTGAGCGTGGTGAGTTGCGCGTTGAGCTTCCTCAACTGCAAACGTGCCACTTTCTCGTCGAGGTGCTTAGGCAGGGTGTACACGCCGACCGGGTACTTGGCGGTCTGCGTATACAGCTCGATCTGCGCGATGGTCTGGTTGGCGAACGACGACGACATCACGTAGGACGGATGGCCGGTGGCGCAGCCCAGGTTCACCAGGCGCCCTTTGGCGAGCAGGATGATGCGCTTGCCGTCCGGGAAAATCACGTGATCCACCTGCGGCTTGATTTCCTCCCACTTATATTTCTCGATGGAGGCGACGTCGATCTCGTTGTCGAAGTGGCCGATGTTGCAGACGATGGCCTGGTCTTTCATCTTCGCCATGTGGTCGTGAGTGATGACGTGGTAGTTGCCGGTGGCGGTGACGAAGATGTCGGCCTTGTCGGCGGCGTAATCCATGGTCACCACGCGGTAGCCTTCCATCGCGGCTTGCAGCGCGCAGATGGGGTCGATCTCGGTCACCCACACCTGTGCGGATAGCGCGCGCAGCGCCTGCGCCGAACCTTTGCCGACGTCGCCGTAACCGGCTACCACGGCGATCTTGCCGGCGACCATCACGTCGGTGGCACGCTTGATGCCGTCCACCAGCGATTCGCGGCAGCCATAGAGATTGTCGAACTTGGACTTGGTGACGGAATCGTTCACGTTGATGGCGGGAATTTTCAGTTCGCCGCGTTCATGCATCTGGTATAAACGATGCACGCCGGTGGTGGTCTCTTCGGTCACCCCCTTGATCTGGGCGAGGCGCGTCGAGTACCAGGTCTTGTCGGTGGCGAGCTTGGCGCGGATGCTGGCGAACAGGATGCGCTCTTCTTCGCTGCCGGGATTGTTCAGGACGGAAACATCCTTCTCGGCTTTGCTGCCCAGGTGCAGCAGCAGGGTGGCGTCGCCGCCGTCGTCGAGGATCATGTTGGAATACCCGCCATCCGCCCACTCGAAGATGCGGTGGGTGTAATCCCAGTATTCGGTGAGCGTTTCACCCTTCACCGCGAACACCGGCGTGCCCGCGGCGGCGATGGCGGCGGCAGCATGATCCTGGGTGGAAAAGATGTTGCACGAGGCCCAGCGCACCTGCGCGCCGAGCGCTTGCAGGGTCTCGATCAGCACGGCGGTCTGGATGGTCATGTGCAGCGAGCCGGTGATGCGCGCGCCTTTCAACGGCTGGCTCTTGGCGAATTCCTCGCGGATCGCCATCAAACCGGGCATTTCGGTTTCGGCGATCCTGATTTCCTTGCGTCCCCAGTCGGCCAGCGACAGGTCGGCAACGCGGAAGTCCTGATGGGATTTGGGTACGGCGTTCATGGCGCTCTCCATTCAAATTAATGAATGGGCGCCGTTGCTGCTGAATCTTTGAGTTCCGAGCCTGACGAGTCCTGTGACCATGTTGGACCGCTGCAGCGCCCCTCGGAAAGGCGGATTTTAGCCGAAAACCAGGCTTTTCGCATGCCCGGAACCGGGCGAGGGGATTACCAGAACTCCCCGGCGATGCCGCTCCATATTTCATGGATGTTCTGGATTTTCCACTTGGCGGGGTCTTCGTGCGACATGATCTTATCGTGGTTGCCCGCTTTGGCGAGATTGATCAGTTCCGGCTTGATGTACGCGTTGGACTTGATCGAGAAAAAGACTTTCACTATCGGTGCGATCAGCGATTTTTCGGTCTGGTCCACCACCACGCCGAGCTTGCCGGATTCCAGTCGCACCAACGAGCCGACCGGGTAGATGCCGATGCTACGGATGAAAGATTGAAAAATGATCTTGTCGAAATGGCCCTCACACCACTCGGTCATCTTGCGCAGCGATTCGGTAGGTTCCCAGCCGTTCTTGTAGGGGCGGTTGGAGGTGATGGCATCGTACACATCGCATACCGCGCCCATCTTTGCATGCAGGGTGATCTGCTGGGCGGGAAGTTTGTCCGGATAGCCGCTGCCGTCGGTTTTTTCGTGGTGGTGCAGGCAGACGTCGAGTGGGATCGCGCCAATGCCGCTGCCTTCCAGCAGCATCTTGTGTCCTTCCACCGGATGACTTTTCATCAGATCGAATTCCGCATCGGTCAGCTTGCCCGGCTTGTTGAGCACGGCGAGCGGGATCGCCATCTTGCCGATGTCGTGCAGCAGGCCGGCCAGGCCGGCCTGGCGGGTTTCTTCCTCATTCAGGTTGAGCTGCTTGGCCAGCGCCACCATCAGCGCGCACACCGCCACCGAATGCATGTAGGTGTAATCGTCCTTGTTCTTGAGGCGCGCCAGGCTGATGATAGCGCCGGGGTTGCGCATCACAGAAGAGGAAATTTCTTCCACCACCGGCAGCGCGGCCTCGGCGCTGACGGCCTTGCCCATGCGCGCTTCCTGGAACATGGAAGAAACGGCCTGCTTGGCCTGGGCGCAAGTTTTGGCGGCACGCGCCGCTTCTTCTGCCATGCTGACCTTGGACCCCAGTGGCGGTGCGGCAGCGGTTTCTGCCAGCGCTTGTTCGATCTGTTTTTCAGCGGTTTCCGGTGTGGCGCCGCTGGCCACATCCAGGCCCTTGCCGGTGTCTATCCAGACTTCGCCGATGCCGGCGTCGATGATGCGCCGAATGTCCTGCGGATCCTTGATGAGGAAGGTGCTGCGCCAGAAGGGATGCTCCATCCACGAACCGCACAGTTCATGGAGAAACATGCCGACGCGGAGTTGTTTTGACGGGATGCGCTTGAGCATGGCAAGATAATAACGACCATGTTCACGCAATCCTTAACCGTATTTTGGCTTCGACATAACCTTGCACCTACGGCGCAAGGTTGGTCTGCGCCGAAACAAGGGTAAAGCCCTGCGGGACGGTTTGTAATTATAAGCCGGCATCGGCTTTGAGAGCCGATGCTTTTCCGTGTTTTAGCTACGGCCTCGCACTTGCTCGCTTAACTTGTCTACGACAAGTTAGTCTGCACTGAAGCAACCGTTAAGCGCGCTTTGCGCGGGGCTTATAGGCCCGCGTCTGCTCGGAGCGCAGACGCCTTATCGGTTGCTTCCCAAGTAAACTCCGGTTCGTCGCGGCCGAAGTGGCCGTAGGCGGCGGTTTTCTGGTAGATCGGGCGCAGCAGGTTGAGCATGTTGACGATGCCCTTGGGGCGCAGGTCGAAGTGCGTGCGCACCAGCTCGGCGATCTTTTCGTCGGAGACCTTGCCGGTGCCGTAGGTGGTGACCCACACGCTGGTCGGCTGCGACACACCGATGGCGTAGGAGATCTGGATCAGGCATTTGTTCGCCAGCCCGGCAGCGACGATGTTCTTCGCCACATAGCGCCCAGCATAGGCTGCCGAACGGTCCACTTTGGAAGGGTCCTTGCCGGAGAAGGCGCCGCCGCCGTGCGGAGCCGCGCCACCGTAGGTGTCGACGATGATCTTGCGCCCGGTGAGGCCGCAGTCGCCCTGCGGGCCGCCGACCACAAAACGCCCGGTCGGATTGACCAGGTATTTGATCTGACCCTTGATGAGTTCCTTGGGCAGCACCGGCTTGATGATTTCTTCGATCACTGCTTCGCGCAGCTTTTCCAGCGGAATGTCGGGCGCATGCTGGGTGGACAGCACCACGGTGTCGATGGCGTAGGGTTTGCCGTCCTGGTAGCGTACGGTGGCCTGCGATTTGGCGTCCGGGCGCAGCCACGGCAGGCGGCCGTCCTTGCGCAGCATGGACTGGCGTTCGACCAGGCGGTGTGAAAGGTAAATCGGCAGCGGCATCAGGGTGGGCGTTTCATCGCAGGCGTAGCCGAACATCAGGCCCTGGTCGCCGGCGCCCTGGTCGAGGTTGTCGTCGTAAGCCTTGTTCACTCCCTGGGCGATGTCGGGGCTCTGCTTGTCGTAAGCGACCAGCACCGCGCAGCCTTTGTAGTCGATGCCGTACTCGGTGTTATCGTAGCCGATGCGCTTGATGGCATCACGCGCGACGTGGATGTAATCGACGTTGGCGGAAGTGGTGATCTCGCCGGCCAGCACCACCAGACCGGTGTTGCACAGGGTCTCTGCGGCTACCCGCGCGTGGGTGTCCTGGGTTAAGATGGCGTCGAGGATGGCGTCGGAAATCTGGTCGGCGACTTTGTCGGGATGGCCTTCGGAAACGGATTCGGAAGTAAACAAGTATTCGTTCATCGCTCAATAGGGCGCAACAATAAATACGCCGCGAATTTGGTCAAAAAGGCCGGCTAGAATAGCAAATAACCCCATGTATAGAAAGAGCCCGTGTTGACGGTGTTGCTGCGCATGCTGGCCCTGCTGCCGCTGGCCCTGTTCCATGGCACGGGAGCGTTGCTGGGCTGGGGGGGGTATCTTGCCTCCCCGCGCTACGCTGCGCGCCTGCGCGAGAATCTGCGGCAAAGCGGCTTGTTTCGCGACGAAGCCGAATATCGCGCGATGTTGCGCCGCGCCGTGGGCGAGGTCGGCAAGGGGGCGCTGGAACTCATCCCGGTATGGTTTCGCCGTGACGCGGCCAGGCTGGTGCGCGGTTGCGATAACCTGTACCTCGTCGAAGAAGCCCAGCAGGCCGGCCATGGCATCATCTTCCTCACTCCGCACCTGGGTTGCTTCGAGGTCTCCGCGCTGTTCGCCGCGCAGCGCATGCCCATCACCGTGCTTTACCGACCGCCCAAGCTGCGCTGGCTGGAGCCGCTGATGGCCACCGGCCGTAGTGGCATGACGCTGGCTCCCACCGATTTACGCGGCGTGCGCTTGCTGCTCAAGGCATTGAAGCGCGGCGAAGCGGTCGGCCTGCTGCCGGACCAGGCGCCGGGCATGGGCGAAGGCGAGTGGGCGGATTTCTTCGGCCGCCCCGCTTACACCATGACGTTGGCCGGGCGCTTGCAGCAGGCCACCGGGGCGACGGTGATTCTGGCATTTGCCGAGCGATTGCAGTGGGGGCGCGGCTACCATATCCGCTTGCAAGCGTTTTCCGGCGAAGCCACCCCACGCGCCGTGAATGCGGCGGTGGAACAACTGGTGCGCATCAACCCTCCGCAATACCTGTGGAGCTACAACCGCTACAAGGTGCCCAAGGGCGCGGCGCCGGCAACGCTACCCGAACCCGGCTCCACATCATGATGCTGCGCATCGGACTTTTGTTGATCTGGCTGCTGCATTTCCTGCCTTTGCCCTTGCTGGCGCGTGTGGGCGAGCTGTTCGGGATGCTGCTCTACCTGCTTGGCAGAGAGCGCCGCAACGTGGCGCGCATCAACCTGAAGCTGTGTTTCCCACAGATGGGTGAAGCCGAACGCGCAACCCTGCTCAGGCGCCACTTCCGCGCGGTGGGGCGCAGCATCGTCGAGCGTGGACTGGCATGGTGGGCGCCGCAACAGCGCATCGAGCGCCTGGTGCAATTCGAGGGGGAGGAATATATGCGCGCCGTCGCTGGCAAGCCGGTGATCTGGCTGGCGCCGCATTTTGTCGGGCTCGACATGGGCGGGGTGCGCCTGGCCATTTCTTACGATGCCGCTTCCATGTACAGCCACCAGAAAAATCCTGCTTTCGATGCGGTACTGCTCAAGGGACGCACCCGTTTCGGCAAGCAGACGCTGGTGTCGCGCCAGGATGGCTTGCGTCCCGCAATCAGGCTGATCAGGCAGGGTACGCCGTTCTATTACCTCCCGGACATGGATTTCGGCACGCGCGACAGCCTGTTCGTGCCGTTCTTCGGTGTAAGGGCGGCGACCATCGCCGGGGTGCCGCGCCTGGCGCGTATTACTGGCGCCGTGGTGCTGCCGTGTGTGACGCGCATGCTGCCCGGTGGCGCTGGCTACGTGCTGAAATTCTACCCGGCGTGGGAAGCCTACCCCACTGATGATGAAGCAGCCGACGTGCGCCGCATGAATGAGTTCATCGAGCAGCGCGTGCTGGAAATGCCGGAGCAGTATTACTGGCTGCACAAACGATTTAAAAACAGGCCGCCGGGAGAAGCTCGCTTCTATGATTGAAGCGGTGATCGTTCCCGCGAGACCTGATGATGCCGAAACCATCGCTGCGCTGGCCCGGGTGATCTGGCATCTCCATTACCCCGCCATCATCAGTCGGGCACAAATCGACTACATGCTGACGCAGCGCTATGCGCCGGAATTGCTGCGCCGGCAGATTGGCAGCATCGGCCACCATTGGGACAGGCTGCTGCTCGACGGCGTGCTGATCGGTTTCGCCCATTGCTTCGTCAACGGCAGCGAAATGAAGCTGGATAAGCTATATATTCATCCTGGGCATCAGCGCAAAGGCTATGGGGGCAAGTTGATAGCGCATGCTGTTATGGCCGCACAGGATGCGGGTTGCGCACGGCTCCTGCTGGCGGTGAACAAGCACAACGAAAATGCCATCGCCGCTTACCGCAAGCATGGCTTTGAGGTGGTCGAAGAAGTGGTGCGGGATATCGGCGACGGTTTCGTGATGGACGATTACATCATGGCGCGCGAGGTGGGAAGGGATAGGAGGGAATAACCATGTTCCGGAATCCCAGCGACGAAGAACGGCGCAAGCTGCTGCAGGAAATCCACAACATCGCGGTGGTCGGGCTGTCGCCCAACGAGGCGCGGCCGAGCAACCGGGTGGCACGCGCCTTGCAGCGGTTCGGCTACAAGGTGATTCCGGTGCGACCGCTGGTGGCCGAAGTGCTGGGCGAGCGCGCCTACGCTTCCTTGAGCGAGGTGCCGGTGAAGATCGACCTGGTGGGCGTGTTCCGCGCGCCGCAGCACATTGACGCCATCGTCGACGAGTGTATACGGCTTGGCATCAAGCGTCTGTGGATTCAATTGGGCATCGTCAACGAGCCCGCCGCGCTGCGTGCGCAGCAGGCCGGCATCACCGTGGTGATGGACCGCTGCATCAAGATCGATTACACACAGTTGATGCATGAATGAGGGCTGTAGTTAAACCACAGAGGACGCGGAGGGCGCAGAGAAATTCAAGGGACTATAATCCAGATTGCTTCTTAAGAAGTATTGGTCGTTATATATGCGCGTAACAGTGTCAGTCTATGCGAATGGCTAGCAGACCCACCGGGGTAGGGGTGAGGGTGCAGATTCATGTCATGCAATTTTGTAAATTTCGATAGCAAGCTTTGTTTTCCCTCCGTGTCCTCCGCGTCCTCTGCGGTAGAAGGTTTTTCGCAGTATCCGCGCGTCCCGTTCCGTGAGAAAATCCCGCCTACCCGGCGATGATGACATGCACCTGAAATTCACCAAAATGCACGGCCTCGGCAACGATTTCGTGGTGATCGACGCCACGCGGCAGCCGCTTGCGCTTACGCCGGAGCAAATGCGTTTCATCGCCGACCGCCATTTCGGCGTGGGTTGCGACCAGATCCTGGTGGTGGAAACGGCGCGCTCGCCCGATACCGATTTCTACTACCGCATTTTCAATGCCGACGGTGGTGAAGTGTCGCAGTGCGGCAACGGTGCGCGCTGCTTCGTGCGCTTCGTGCACGACAAGCACCTCACCGGGAAAAACGAAATCCGTGTGGAAACTCGCTCCGGCGTGATTGTGCCCAGGCTGGAAGCCGACGGAGAAGTCACCGTCAACATGGGGGTGCCGGCATTTGAGCCGGCGCAAATCCCTTTTATCGCCGACCGTCGCGCACTGACCTATACGCTCGATGTAGGCGGTCGCAACGTCGAGATCAGCGCGCTGTCCATGGGCAACCCGCATGCGGTGCAGGTGGTGGCTGATGCAGGAGCCGCGCCGGTGCTGCGCGACGGCCCGCTGATCGAAAACCACCCGCGCTTCCCGCAGCGGGTCAACGCCGGTTTCATGCAGGTGATTGCGCGTGACCGCATCAAGTTGCGCGTGTACGAGCGCGGTGCTGGCGAGACGCTGGCGTGCGGTACCGGTGCTTGCGCCGCGGTGGTGGCCGGCATCGCGCGCGGGCTGCTCGACCGGCGCGTCATCGTGCAGACGAGCGGCGGTGAACTGGTGATTACCTGGGCGGGCGAGGGGCAGCCGGTATGGATGACCGGCCCGGCGGTGGCGGTGTTTGAAGGAGAAATTGATTTGTAGCGGGAGCCGGCTCGCATACAATATGCAGGCAACCGACAAGAACAGGACGCCATGAAACCGAATGCAGACGATGTCGCACAATACCTGAAAAGCAATCCGGAATTCTTCGAGCAATACGCCGACCTGCTCGCCAATATCTACATCCCACATCCGCACGGCGGGCGCGCCATCCCGATCAGCGAGCGGCAGATACTCACGCTGCGCGAGAAAAACAAATTACTGGAAACCAAGCTGCGCGAACTGATCCGCTTCGGCGAGGAAAACGACGCCATCGGCGAGCGCGTGCATCGCATCACCCTGGCGATGATGCTGGCGCGCGACCTGCCCGCGCTACTGCACTCGCTGTATTTCAATCTGCGCGAGGACTTTGCCGTGCCGCACGTGGCGCTGCGCCTGTGGACAGGCGATCATGGCGAACTGCCGGAATTCCAGACCATCGGCCAGGAAGCGCGCGTGTTCGCCAACAGCCTGACCGCGCCATACTGCAGTGCGCAGCCTATGCTCGATACCGGTGCCTGGTTCGGTGAGGCGGCGTCGCATCTGCGCTCGTTCGCCTACGTTTCGTTGCGCACCGAGCAGACGTTCGGTCTGCTGGTGCTGGCCAGCGAGGACGCGCAGCGCTTTTACCCTGAAATGGGCACGCTCTACCTGAAACGGCTGGGCGAACTCGTCAGCGTGGCGCTGGCGCATCACCTCGGGCAACACTAGATTGGCGCGGGCCGCGGTGGATGATCCGTTTACACCCATGGCGGCATGCCATCCCGACCTTGCCGCGTTTCTCCAGCACCTTACCAGCGAACGCCGCCTGAGCGGCCACACCATAGAAGGCTACGGCCGCGATATTTCATTGCTGCTGCAACTCGCTGGCGACACGCCGCTGGCCGGCCTGCAAGGCCATCACATCCGCCGCTATGTCGCGCAACTGCATGGTCGCGGTTTGTCCGGGCGCAGTTTGGCGCGTGCGCTGTCGGCGTGGCGCGGCTTTTTCCAGTACTTGCTGCGCGAAAAGCGCGTGACGCAAAACCCCTGCGCCGGTATCCGACCGCCCAAGGCGGCGAAGACCCTGCCGCATGCGCTTTCGCCCGACGAGGCGGCACGCTTGATGCAGGTCGATGGCGGCGACGTGCTCAGCCTGCGCGACAAGGCGATCTTCGAGTTGTTCTATTCCTCCGGCCTGCGCTTGTCGGAACTGACCGGACTTACCCCGCAGGATGTCAATTTCGGCGATGGTACGCTGCGCGTCACCGGCAAGGGATCGAAAACGCGGGTGGTGCCGGTGGGCGGTCATGCCCAGGCGGCGCTGCGCGCGTGGCTGGCCGCACGCGCAACCTGGGGGAAAGCCGACGACGAGGCACTGTTTTTGAACAAGGACGGCAAACCGCTGACCGGTCGCGCCGTCCAGTACCGCCTCAAGCAATGGGCGATCAAGCTCGGCATCCGGCAGCACGTGTACCCGCATATGCTGCGCCATTCATTCGCCTCGCACATGCTGCAATCCAGCGGCGACCTGCGCGCGGTGCAGGAAATGCTGGGACATGCCAGCATTTCTACCACGCAGGTGTACACGCATTTGGATTTCCAGTACCTGGCGAAGATATACGACCAGGCCCACCCGCGTGCCAAGCGGAAGGCTTAGCGGCTATTCGCCAAGATAAGCCTGCTGCACCTGCGGGTTGCCGAGCAGGTCATGCGATAAGCCGCTCAAAATGATGAGGCCGCTTTCCATCACATAGGCGCGCTGGCTGATTTGCAGCGCCAGCCTGGCGTTCTGTTCCACCAGCAGGAGGGTGACGCCATCCCGTGCTACCTGCTTGAGCGTTTCGAATATCTTCTGCACCATGAGCGGGGCCAGCCCCATCGAAGGCTCATCGAGCAGCAGCAGTTTGGGGCGGCTCATCAGCGCGCGGCCGATGGCGAGCATCTGCTGCTCGCCGCCGGAGAGTGTGCCGGCAGTCTGGTTGTGCCGCTCAGCCAGGCGCGGGAATAGCGCGTATACCTTTTCCAGATCGGCATCCACCTCTTTGTCGTTGCGGCAGTAGGCGCCCATGTCCAGATTTTCTTCCACGCTGAGGCGGCCGAAGATGCCGCGTCCTTCCGGCACCAGCGCGAGGCCGCGCCGCACCAAGTCGAAGGCCGGGCAGGCGGTGAGGTCAGTGCCGTCGTAACGTACCGTGCCGGAACTCGGCAGGAGGTGGCACAGCGCTTTCAGCGCGGTGGTCTTGCCGGCGCCGTTGGCGCCTATCAACGCTACCACTTCGCCGGCAGCGACATCGAAGTCTATGCCTTTTACGGCGTGGATGCCGCCGTAGCTGATCTTGAGGTTGCGGACTTCGAGCAGGTTCATGCAACGGTTCCGCCCAGATAGGCCTCGATCACCGCCGGGTCACGCTGCACTTCGGCCGGCACGCCTTCGGCGATTTTCTTGCCATAGTCGAGCACGGCGATGCGGTCGCACAGGCCCATCACCAACCTTACGTCGTGCTCGATCAGCAGGACGGTGATGCCGTCGCCGCGTATGGTCTCGATCAACGTGCGCAGCGCGGCGGTTTCCGTGGCGTTCATTCCTGCCGCTGGTTCGTCGAGCGCGAGCAGCTTGGGATCGGTGGCGAGTGCACGTGCGATTTCCAAGCGGCGTTGGTCACCATAAGGCAGATGTTTGGCGAGGTCGTTGGCACGCGGCGCGATGCCGACGTATTCCAGCAGTTCATAAGCGCGCTTGGTGATGGCATGTTCCTCGGCGCGCGCCAGCGGGCCGCGCAGCATGGCACCGATCATGCCGATATGGGTGCGTACATGGCGGCCGACCATGACGTTTTCCAGCGTGGTCATGTTGGCGAACAGGCGGATGTTCTGGAAGGTGCGTGCGATGCCATGGCGCGCGACGATGTGCGGCTTGCGCCCGGTGAGGTTAGTGCCGTCGAAATGGAAGCACCCGCTGCTGGGCTGATACAAGCCGGTGAGCACGTTGAACAGGGTGGTTTTGCCGGCGCCGTTGGGGCCGATCAGGCCGTAGATTTCGCCGCGCCTGATGGTGAGCGACACTGCGGACAGGGCGGCGAGTCCGCCGAAGTGCTTGCTCAGCTCATGCGCTTGCAGCAGGACGTCAGCGTTCGGCGTCATATTCGCTCTCGGTTTCCTGCGCCAGCGCGTCACCCTCGGCGGTGAGTTCGCGTGCGCGCGTCGGCGATGGCCACAGGCCGGCTGGGCGGAACAACATCACGCCGACCAAAGCCAGGCCGAACAGCAGCATGCGCAGATCGGCCGGGTCGACCAGTACGCGCCCGAACAGGGTCTGCTCCAGCGGGCCGATGTAGCGCAGCGCTTCCGGCAGCACCGCGAGCAGGAACACGCCCAGCAGCACGCCGGGGATATGGCCCATGCCGCCCAGCACCACCATGCACAGAATCATGATGGACTCGATCAGGTTGAAATTTTCCGGGCTGATGTAACCCTGGAATCCGGCGAACAGCCCCCCCGACAGGCCGCCGAAGCTGGCACCCATGGCGAAGGCGAGCAGCTTGACGTTGCGCGTGTTGATGCCCATCGCGGCGGCGGCAACCTCGTCCTCGCGGATCGCTGCCCAGGCACGGCCGATGCGCGAATCCTGCAGGCGCAGCGACAGGAACACCACGATTGCGGTGAGCACAAGGAACAGGTAGTAGTAATTGTGTACTGCTGCGAAGGAGAGCCCCAGCACTTCATGAGTCTGGTTCAGCCCCACTTCATCGATCTTGATCGGGTCGATCAGGTTGATACCTTGCGGGCCGTTGGTGATGTTGACCGGTGCGTTGAGGTTGTTGAGGAAGATACGGATGATCTCACCGAAGCCGAGGGTGACGATGGCGAGGTAATCGCCGCGTAGGCGCAGGGTAGGCGCGCCGAGCAGCACGCCGAACACGCAGGCGACGCCCGCTCCCATCGGCAGCAGCGCCCACGCCGGCAGGTGCAGGCCAAAGTGCGGCGAGGCGAGCAGGGCATAGAGATAGGCGCCGACCGCGAAAAAGGCAATGTAACCCAGGTCGAGCAGGCCGGCGAAGCCGACCACGATATTGAGGCCGAGCGCGAGCATGACGTAGAGCAGGGCGAAATCGAGGATGCGCACCCAGGTGCGCCCCAGCACCATGTCGGTGAGGAAGGGCAGCACCACGAGCAGCACGCCGAGCGCGATGAACACCACCCACGCCACGCGTGGGTCGCGCTTCCACAGTCGAAATCGCGACGCCAGGCTCAAGCGCGGTCCCCGGTGCGCTCGCCGAGCAGGCCGGAGGGGCGCACCACCAGCACCGCGATTAGCACGAAAAAGGCGAACACGTCCTGGTAGTGGCTGCCCAGAAAGCCCCCGCTGAGGTCGCCGATGTAGCCTGCGCCCAGGCTTTCGATGATGCCGAGCAGCAGGCCGCCCAGCATGGCGCCGCCGAGGTTGCCGATACCGCCCAGTACTGCGGCGGTAAAAGCCTTCAGTCCCAGCGTAAAGCCCATGTAGTAGTGCGCCAAGCCGTAGTAGGCGCTTACCATGAGGCCGGCGATCGCGGCCAGCGCGGAGCCGATCACGAAGGTGGTGGAGATGATGCGGTTGATGTTCACCCCCATCAGGCCGGCTACCTCGGGGTGCTGCGCGGTGGCGCGCATCGCACGGCCCAGTCTGGTCTTGTGTACCAGCAGCCACAGGCTGGCCATGGACGCGGTGGCGAGCACGACGATGAATATCTGCACATTGGATATGTGTGCGCCGCCCAGGCCGTAAGAGTCGACCGGCAGCAATTGTGGGAAGGACTGATATTGCTTGCCCCAGATCATCATGGCGACGTTTTGCAGGACGATGGAAACGCCGATGGCGGTGATAAGCGGGGCGAGGCGCGGTGCGTGGCGCAAGGGCCGGTAGGCGATGCGCTCGATGGCGAAGCCGAGCAGCATGCAAGCAAGCATGGCGGTGGCGGCGCCGGCAACTACCGCAACCGGCACCGGCATCCCCCCCGCGGACAGCAGTGAGATCACCGAGATGGACACCATGGCGCCCATCATTACTACTTCACCGTGGGCGAAGTTGATCAGGCCCAAAATGCCGTACACCATGGTGTAACCCATCGCGACCAGGGCATAGATGCTGCCGAGAACCACGCCGTTGACGATTTGCTGCAGGAAGATGTCCAACGTGTGCTCCGCGGGGGAAGCCGCTTATTCCAGGTTCGGGCGCTCAAAGCGCCCGGTCTTCTCGGCGAGCCTTCCTTCGAGGTAGTGGATGCTGGTGCCGCCGCGCATGAAGGCCGCGTCCATCATCAGTTCCTGGTGCAGCGGGATGTTGGTCTGGATACCGCCCACCACGGTTTCCGACAGCGCGATGCGCATGCGTGCGATGGCCTGCTCGCGCGTGGCGCCGTAGGCGATCAGCTTGCCTATCATCGAATCGTAATGCGGCGGCACCATGTAGTTGTGGTACACGTGCGAGTCGACGCGGATGCCGGGGCCGCCCGGCACGTGGAGGGAGGTGATGCGGCCGGGCGAAGGCACGAAGGTGTAGGGGTGCTCGGCGTTGATGCGGCACTCGATGGCGTGGCCGCGGAATTCGATGTCGCGCTGCTTGAAGCGCAGCTTCTCGCCGGCGGCGACGCGGATCTGCTCCTGCACGATGTCGATGCCGGTGATCATTTCGGTGACCGGGTGCTCGACCTGGATGCGGGTGTTCATCTCGATGAAGTAGAACTCCCCGTTTTCGTAGAGGAACTCGAAGGTGCCGGCGCCGCGATAGCCGATCTTGCGGCAGGCGTCGGCGCAGCGCTCGCCCACGCGCGTGCGGCTGCGCGCGTTGAGCAGCGGCGCGGGCGCTTCTTCGATGATTTTCTGGTGGCGGCGCTGCATCGAGCAGTCGCGGTCGCCCAGATAAACCGCGTTCTTGTGTTCGTCGGCGAGCACCTGGATTTCGATGTGGCGCGGATTCTCCAGGAATTTTTCCATGTACACCATCGGATTGCCGAAGGCATTCTGTGCTTCGGTGCGGGTCATCGCCACGGCGTTGAGCAGGGCGGCCTCGGTATGCACCACACGCATGCCGCGCCCACCGCCACCGCCCGCTGCCTTGATGATGACCGGGTAACCGACGGCGCGCGCCATCTTGATGAGCTCGGAGGGGTCGTCTGGCAGGGCGCCGTCGCTGCCCGGCACACAGGGCACGCCGGCCTTTTTCATGGCGTTCTTGGCACTGACCTTGTCACCCATCAGGCGGATGGTTTCCGGGCGCGGGCCAATGAACACGAAGCCGGATTTTTCCACACGCTCGGCAAAATCGGCGTTTTCCGAGAGGAAGCCGTAGCCGGGATGAATGGCCTGCGCATCGGCCACTTCTGCGGCACTGATGATGGCGGGGATGTTGAGATAGCTCTGCGATGAGGGTGCCGGGCCGATGCATACCGATTCGTCGGCGAGCTTGACGTACTTGGCTTCGGCATCGGCTTCGGAGTGTACCACCACGGTTTTGATGCCCAGCTCGCGGCAGGCGCGCTGGATGCGCAGGGCGATTTCGCCACGGTTGGCGATCAGGATTTTTCCGAACATAAGTCAGTGGCAAGCAAGGCGTGGGAAGGGCGGCTGAATTGGGCGGCGGGCCAAGGTCACTCGATAATCAAGAGGGGTTCGCCATATTCTACCGGCTGGCCGTTTTCTACCAGGATGGCTTTGACCACGCCACTTTTGTCGGCTTCGATTTCGTTGAGCAGTTTCATGGCTTCGATGATGCATACGGTGTCACCCGCGCTGACTGTCTGACCCACTTCAACGAAAGGTTTGGCACCCGGCGATGATGCACGGTAGAAGGTGCCCACCATGGGTGATTTCAGGGCATGGCCGGAGGGGAGTGCAGGAAGTTCCTGGGTATCGGTGCTTGCTGCTGGGGCGGCGGATACGGAGGATGCCGCCGCAGGTAGCATTATTTGTTGCGCCATGGGTGCCATGGCCATGCCCTGGCTGACACGGTTGATACGCACCTTTTCTTCGCCTTCGGTGATCTCCAGTTCGGCGATACCGGATTCCTGCACCAGGTCGATTAGTTTTTTCAGTTTACGCAAATCCATGCCAGCCTCGTGTGGTGTGCAATGCATATTCCAGCGCCAGGTCGTAACCCTGTGACCCCAGGCCGGTGATGACGCCTACCGCCAGGTCACTGAAATAGGAGCGGTGGCGGAAGTCCTCGCGGGCATGGACGTTGGACAAATGCACTTCTATGAATGGGATGCCTACCGCTGCCAAGGCATCGCGCAAAGCGATGCTGGTATGCGTGTAGGCAGCGGGATTGATGATAATGAAGGTAATTTTTTCTGTTTTGGCCTGGTGGATGCGCTCGATCAGCTCGACTTCGGCGTTGCTCTGGAAGCAGATTATCTTTGCGCCGGCGGCGCCGGCGCGCGTAGCCAAACGCGCATCGATCACTTCCAGGGTGTCGGTGCCGTAGTGGCCGGGCTCGCGCGTTCCCAGCAAGTTGAGGTTGGGGCCATGCAGGACTAAGACAGTTGGCGCAGATTGGCGGCGAGATGCGGCCACTTTTCCCCCTGCTTTTGTTTTCATGGCGGCAAGTTTGCCGTAATTAACCCCAAGTTGTCCAGATTTCACGGCAAATAAAATGGCTTGACTTGATTGAAAGGTGTGCTAGCCCCGCAAGATTTTCAGTATGTACGGCAACCGGCCGTCGGCCATCTCACCCCGCCATTTTTGCTGCAACGTTAACTGAAGTTAAGGGAAGATATTGGAAGTTTATCGAAGATAGACGCTTATAGCAGCGGTTTGATCGTGGCCTCCAGCTTATCCGCACTCAACTCGCCGACCTTGGTGGCCACCAAGGCGCCGTTACGGTCGAGGATGGCGGTGAAAGGCAAGCCACCCAGATGGTTGCCGCTGGTACGCGATAACTCGATGGCGCTGAAGTCGCCGAGCAGCGTGGGGTAGTTGATGCCGACCTCGGCGGCGAAGGTGCGCACTTTGTCGCGGTCGTCGATGGCGATGCCAACGAATTGCACCCCGTTTTGGCGGTATTTTTCCTGGAACTTGATGAATCCCGGGATTTCCTCGCGGCAGGGCGGGCACCAAGTCGCCCAGAAGTTGACTACCAGTACCTTGCCTTTCCACTGCGCCAGGGATTGTGCCTTGCCGTCGAGGTCGTTGAGGGTGGTGGCGTAAATTGCCCGTGCCGCCAGTTCGATCGAGTCGGGCGGGCGTTGCATCTCGCGGTAGCCGACGCCAAAGCCGATCATGACGGCGAGCAGCACCGCGCCGCCGATGAGGAGCAGCCGTTTCATCGCAAGATGGAATTCAATGAAGCGAGGAAGGTGTCGGCGTCCTGGTAGCCGATGATGCGCGCGCCCGGGATTTCAGCGCCGTTGCGGTCGAAGAAAATGATGCCGGGCGGGCCGAACAGGCCGAAACGCTGCAACAAGGCGGTATCTTCGGCGGAGTTGGCGGTGACGTCGGCCTGCAGCAGCACGGCATCCTTCAGGCGTGCCTGTACGCGCGGGTCGGAAAAAGTGAAGCGTTCCATTTCCTTGCACGACACGCACCAGTCGGCGTAATAGTCGAGCATCACGTAACGGCCGCGTGCGGCATCAAGCAGGGCATCCAGCGTTGCCGTGCTGGTCACGCGCTGGAACGGCAGGTGGGTGATTTGTGCCGGGGCGCTGGCTACCGCGGTGCGGAACCCGGACAGCGGCTGTAGCACATCGCGCCCGCCGGATAGCGCCCCGATCAGGAGGATCATGCCGGTGAGCATGGAGATGACCCCCACCCCTTTCCACAGTTTCTTGAACCCCGACGCACCCGGCGGTAGCGGATCGAGCGCGTGCAGGTAGATCGCGGAAACGATCAGCAGTGCCGCCCACATCAGCATGGGCACCACGGCGGGCACCACGGGGGAAATTATCCAGATCGCCACGCCCAGCAGCACCACGCCGAAGAAGTTTCTGACCGCCTGCATCCAGGCTCCCGCCTTGGGCAGCAGGGTGCCGGCGGAAAGCCCGATCGCCAGCAGCGGCGCGCCGTTGCCCAGGCCCATGCTGAACAGCGCGACGCCGCCCAGCACCACGTCATGGGTCTGGCTGATATAGAGCAGCGCACCGGCTAGCGGCGCGGCAACGCATGGGCCGACGATGATGGCGGATAGCGCACCCATGCCGAAGGTGCCTACCATGTGGCCGCCACCGAGGCGGTTGCTGGCGCTGGAAAGCCGGCTTTGCAGCGCGCTGGGCAGTTGCAGTTCGTAGAAGCCGAACATGGAAAACGCCAGCGCCACGAACACGGCGGCGAAGCTGCCTAGCGCCCAGGGGTTTTGCAGCGCTGCCGACAGCATGCTGCCGGACAGACCGGCAGCGACACCGGCGAGCGCGTAGGTCACCGACATGCCCAGCACGTAGGCCAACGACAGGGCGAAAGCGTGCGAGCGCGTGGCGTGATGGCCGCGTCCGACGATGATGCCGGAGAGGATGGGGATCATCGGGAACACGCACGGGGTCAGCGACAGCAGCACGCCGAAGCCGAAGAAGCTCGCTACCACCAGCCAGAAGCTGCCGCCCTTGAGCAGGGAAGCGATGCGCGATTCTTCCGGCTCGGCGGCGGGTTGCGTCTGGATGGCTCGTGCAGGTGCGGCGCTTGCTGCCGGGGGCGGCGGCGTCGCGGCGGCGGCGCTGGCGATGCCGGGCAGCGGCACTTCCAGGGTCTTGTTGATGGGCGGGTAGCACAGGCCCTGTTCGGCACATCCCTGGTAGGTCGCGTCCACGGTGAGCTTGTCGGCGCCGCCATGCCTGACGCTGAGCACCGCCTGGAACGGCTTGTGGTAAACCTCGCTGCGGCCGAAATTATGATCTTCCTTGATGTCGCCCTGCGGCAGGTCGATGCGGACCACTTCGGCGCCGGCTGGGCTCTTCAGCGTGAAGGCGATCTTGCTGCGGTACAGGTAATAGTTTTCGGTGATGCGGAAGTCGGCCAGCAGCGTATTGGTGTCGCGTGCCGTGATGGTCAGGCCGAAGGCTTGGTCGGGCGGCAGGAAGGCAGGCTGGAAGTTGCCCAAGCCACCGAATTTGCCGCGCAGCTTGTCGAGCAAGCTGCTCTCCTGGGGGGCGGCGGAACTTTGCTGTGCCATTGCCGATGGTATTCCCGCCAGCAGCGCGCAAAAAGTAAGCAAGGTAAAAAGTGTACGTTTCATGATGGGCTGTGAGTGGTTTCGGAACTGACCCAGGCAAGATAGGTGGGCAGGCCGCTGATTAGAGGGACAGCGATGATTTCCGGAAGTTCGTAGGGATGTTGCTGCTTGATCAGGGCTTCCAGGCGCGGATAGATCGCCTGCCGGGTCTTAATCAGCACCGGCACTTCCGTGGCGGTTTCGATTTTTCCCTGCCAGCGATACACCGAGCTGCATTCGCCGAGCACGTTGACGCAGGCGGCGGCGCGTTGCTCGACCAGCAACTGGGCGAGCGCCAGCGCAGCGGCGCGGTCGGGCATGTTGGTGAGGACGATGATTGTATCCATCGGCTGCTCGGCAGTGTGGGGTATGGGCCGGCTATTTTACTTGGTTTTGGCCCGTGCTGCCGCCACTCCTTCGCACGGGGTCGGATAGTGCAAGGTGATGCCCAGCTCGCGCTTCATGCGCACATTGGAGAGCCGGCGCGATTCTTCCATGAACAAAAGCAATCCTGCCGGGATGCGCTGCCGCGCTTCATCCCGGGAGACACGCGGCGGCCGCGGCAGGCCGTAGCAATCGGCGACCAGATCGAAGTAGTCACCCATTTTCAGCGCGCTGTCGTCGTTGGCGTTATAGGCTCGGTTGGGCTGGCCGCGGCGCAGGGCAGCGACCGCCATGCCGGCGAGATCATCGGCGTGCACCAGGTTGGTGTAGCTATCCTGATCCGGCAGCAGGGCGGGTGTGCTGGCTTTGAGGCGTTCGAGCGGCAGGCGGTT
The DNA here is from genome assembly GCA_040756015.1 of Pseudomonadota bacterium. Taxonomy (GTDB): domain Bacteria; phylum Pseudomonadota; class Gammaproteobacteria; order Burkholderiales; family JBFMAC01; genus JBFMAC01. Next base: position 4,077 of record JBFMAC010000012.1, on the reverse strand, counting down.
CTCGGCATAAATGCCCGGCACGCGCAAGATGCTCACGCACACGCCCAGTCGTTTTCCCCACTCGCGCAGGCGCGCTTCCGCGTCGATGCGACGTCGGGCGCGTTCGCTTTGCGCCTTTACCGGGCGCGTTTCCGGCACGATGTCGCCACCGCAATCTCCGTACACCCCGCTGGTGCTGATGTAGACCAGGCGATGTGGTAAACTGCCGCGCTTTGTCAGTGCGGCCAGCAGGTTACGGGTACGTGTGTCGACAGTGCCCTGGCTGGGAGGTGGCGCGCAGTGCAGTACGTCATGCGCCATGCCGCCGAGGCGCCCCAGGCTGTGCAGCTGGTCGAGATCGCCGATCAGCGGCAGCACGCCCAGCTTGTGCAATTCGAAAGTGCGCTGCGGACTGTGGGTGAGGGCGTAGATGCTGGAATAAGCCGGGCGTAACGCGGGCAGGGCGCGCAGGGCGACGTCACCGCAGCCGATGATAAGCAATCGCATCGCACAAGTTTAGCAGGATAACCGTAGGAAGCAGCATGTCGTTTCAAGTCATCATCAAGCCGAGCAATCACCTGCTCACTGTACAGACGGATGAAACCATTCTGGAAGCCGCATTGCGCGAAGGCTACGGCCTGTCCTATGGCTGCCGCGACGGCGCCTGCGGCACCTGCAAGAACAAGGTGCTGGATGGGCGTGTCGATTATGGCAATTACCAGAAAAGCGCGCTCACCGATGCCGAAAAAGAGCAGGGCCTGGCGCTGTTCTGCCAGGCCAGGCCGCTCACCGACCTCGTCATCGAGTGCCGTGAAGTGGGCGCGATCAAGGATATCCAGGTGAAGAAGTTGCCGTGCCGCGTGCAGAAAATGGAGAAACTGGCGCCCGACGTCATGGTGCTTTATCTCAAGCTACCTGCCACCGAGAAGTTCAGGTTCCTGGCCGGGCAGTACGTCAACATCCTGCTCAAGGAAGGCAGGTACCGCAGCTTCTCGCTCGCCAATGCGCCGCACGACAGCGAATTCCTGCAACTGCACGTGCGCCGCATACCCGGCGGCGATTTCACCGAGCACGTGTTCGCTGGCATGAAGGAACGCGACATCCTGCGCATCGAAGGGCCGCTCGGCACTTTCTTCATGCGCGAGGACAGCGACAAGCCCATTGTGCTGGTGGCGAGTGGTACCGGCTTCGCCCCGGTCAAGGGCATGCTCGAACACGCCTTTGCCAGCGGTATTGCCCGCCCGATAGTGCTTTACTGGGGAGCGCGCAAGCGAGCTGATCTCTATATGGGGGCATTGCCGGAGCAGTGGCAACGTGAGCATGTCAATTTCCGCTTCGTGCCGGTGCTTTCCGAACCGCTGGCCAGCGATGGCTGGCAAGGTCGTACTGGCCTGGTGCACCAGGCCGTGCTCGACGATTACGTCGATTTGAGTGGTTGTCAGGTTTACGCCTGCGGCACGCCGGTGATGGTGGAAGCGGCGCACCGCGATTTCACCGCCCTGCGCGGCTTGCCACAGGAAGAATTTTTCTCCGACGCCTTCGTGTTTTCAGGCAACCCCACTCCACCGTGACCTAGAGTCTGTTGACAATTATGCCTTCGGGCTAGAGCGGAAGGTTTCGGGGGTTGTCCGTTTCACGCCGAACCCGCAGGGGCACGCGCTAGAGAGAGCCCAATTCACTTCAGCCCGTACCACACGCCGCGTCCGCTGCCGTGCTGCTCCAGATGGTTGTGCTCGGTCAGGTCGCGGAAGTGTTGCTTCAGAGTATTGCGGCTGGCTCCGGTCAGCTTGATGGCATCCCTCATCGTGACGCGCCCGTGCTCTCGGGCGAATTCCACGATCTGCAGTGACAGCTCGGGCAGTGCGGCCAGCACGATCTTTTCGCGCTCGACCTTCTTCTCCAGACGCCGCACCTGCTCGGCCAGGGGACGCAGGAAGAACACCAGCCACGGCTGCCAGTTCGGTGACTCCGTGCGGATCGTGCCTTGCGTCTGACGCAGCGCCAGGTAATAAGCTTCCTTGTTCAGCTCGATCACACTCTCCAACGAGTTGTACGGCACATAGGCGTACCCGGCCTGGAGCAGCAGCAGGGTCGTCAGCACCCGGCTCAAACGCCCGTTGCCATCCTGAAAGGGGTGAATTTCCAGAAACACGACCACGAAGATCGCGATGATCAACAAGGGGTGCAGATCCCCCTTTTCCCGTTCGTCATTCACCCACGACACCAATTCGGCCATCAGCCGTGGCGTGTCAAACGGCGTAGCGGTCTCGAAGACGATCCCGATCTGTGTCTCGTTTTCATCGAAGGCGGCGACGCTGTTCGAGTTGGTCTTGTAGTTGCCGCGATGCCAGGTGTCCTTCTCACTGTAGCGCAGCAGAATCTGGTGCAACTGCTTGATGTGGTTCTCGGTGAACGGGATGTCCTGCCACGACGAGAACACCAAATCCATCAGCTCGGCATAGCCGGCCACTTCCTGCTCGTCGCGGGTGGCGAAGGATTTGATCTCCAGGTTCGACAGCAGCTGCTCCACTTCCCGGTCGGACAGCTTGCTGCCCTCGATGCGGGTGCTTGATCCGATGCTCTCGATCGTGGCCGCGCGACGCAGGGCGGACAGCCGGTCGGGCGCGAGCGTGCCCAAGGCGCGCCAGGCGCCTTTGAACTCGTCGATCCTGGCGATGAGGGATAGGATCTCTGGAGTGATCTGGAGGGTGTCTGAACGTAGCATGCAACCAATACTACGCCCATTAACACCCATTTTGAAGCATCACGACTCGTCTGTTGGAGGGCATCCCAATCGTTGGGATAAGACTGCCCAAGCGTGCGCCAGGGGCGCCTGCCGTCGCTGACGCGCTTGCAATTCCAGGCTCTTTCAGGGGCGACCCATGCTGAAGTTCATCCCGCTGCGGCATCTGGATGTTTTACTGTCGGTGGCGGGGCGGACACGTCTGCATGTCGGCCACATTACAAGGTGTTAGAAGAGGTCAGGCCACTATAAAGCTCTTTACGGAGCTACGGCGTTGACACTTTGTTGATAGTGAAAACTACCTACTCCGCAGCGCTTGGCGAACGCGCTCTAATAGCTTGGCCGTCACCTTTTCCTGCCGCTCGATCTTGCTGATGTAAGCTTGGCTGACACCCATGCGATCGGCAAGCTCTTCTTGGGTGAAACGGGCCTTCATGCGAGCAAGCGCGATCGGATTGTCTACATAGTCTTCGAGGCGGAAGGGCACGTAGTCGGACGCCCGTCTTTGCCGCTTGCCATGCTTTAGTTCGCCTTCGATTTCCTGCTTGAGCACCCGGTAAACTGCCACCGGCAGCAGGACGTACTCGTCCTTGCCGTCACTGGATTTGATCGTTTGCAGTTTCATTTGTACACGTCTCCACGGGCGCCAATTTTTTCAATGGCGATGATTCGAACTTCATCCTGTCGATCGAAGATCACCCGCCAGTTTCCAACTCTCATCCTCCAATACGGCGCGCCTTCCAGTTTCTTTACATCCAGCTCCGGGCTATCGGGGTCATCGCCCAATAGCTCGATCTTTTCGGCAATTCTGTACCGATCTGGGCGCGTCAGGCTTTGCAGCTTCTTTTGGGCTTGCCGCTTAATAACGACCGTATAGGACATGAGTTATATTATGGTTATAAAAGGTTATAGTCAAGAGCAGGAAGAAAACCATACCAACACACCAGCAAACTCCAAAACCCAAAACCAAGGCTGGCCGACCAAGCCGCGCCCCCCGCTGCGCTTGCGGGTTCCCCGGCGCGGCGCGGCGTCGCGGTCGGCAAGAAGTTGGCGAGCCGGTTTTTCATGTCGAGCAGCGGGGCATTCAGGAAAGCGGTGGAGCGGGCCGGCTTAAGCTTGCCTAGAGATCAGCTCACGCATGTGCTGCGCCATACGTTCGCAAGTCACTTCATGATGAACGGCGGCAATATCGTGACGCTGCAACGCATCCTCGGTCATAGCAGCTTGACCATGTTACGCGCATTTGGCACCGGAGCATTTGCAGAAGGCCAAGAGCCTGAATCCGCTTGCTCGGTTGACACTTGGTTGACAGTCCGAAATGAGTTACTTCGTAACCCATTGAATTTTGGTGGTGG
>JBFMAC010000011.1:0-95910 GCA_040756015.1 Pseudomonadota bacterium | reverse complement strand
GGTGCTCGAATCCAGCCAGGTGCCGGCGGACGATCACCCACAAACCGTCACCACCGTGATCGACACCGAGACCGGCGAGACCGAGACCTACGTCAAGCGCGACCCGCTGCCGTGGTTCGCCTGGGATACGCACGGCGAAGCCGGCATCTACGCCGGCCTCGCGCGCGGTAGCCCTGCGCTGCGCCTGGAAGCGCGGCAAGGCATCTTCGCCGTGAAAGCGCTGCACGCCGGCGTGATCGCGTCGTATGACCAGCTGCTCGCACCCTCGCCATTCGCCCCGCAAGGCGCGGGATTTGTGGGCGTCGGCGTGTGGATGAAGTGGTAATGGATCAATTCGATCGCGCGCAGGAACTGGAACAGCAGGAACGCGACGCCGCGCTCGCGCGCCAGGCATCACGCAGCGCCGAGGGCGCAGCGAAAGAATCGGCGAAATGGTGCGAAGCACCGCACTGCGGCGAGCGCATTCCGGACGCGCGGCGCGAGGCCATCCCCGGCGTGCAATACTGCGTCGAGTGCCAGGGGCTGCTGGAGCGCCACGGAAAGTTAACCGTCAAGCAAAGGAGGGGGTAAATGAGTTCAGCAAAAATTGAACACATGCATCACGCGGTGATCGCGATGTGCGTCATCGGCATCGTGCTGGCAGTCGCGGCGGTATCGGCGCGGGCTGCGCTGCCAAGCGATGCAGCAATTGACGTGGCTGTGACGAGGGCAGCGGCTGCAGCCGACACGAAGCTGCGCGGCTCCCCCGCTGGCCGAGTCGAAGCTAGCATTATCGTGGGCTTCTCACGCGGTGCGCCGTCGGCCAAGGAAGTGGTGCTCGCCGCCATCGCCGACGCGCGCAAATCCATCCATCTCGCAGCCTACCAGTTCACGCACCCGGACATCGTCCGCGCGCTCATCGCCGCCAAGAAGCGCGGCGTGCAGGTCGCAGTGGTGCTGGATCGCACCCAGGCCAACGGCGATTCGCAGGCCGCGATGGTAGCGTCCGGCATCGCCTGCCGCATCGACGGCAGGTTCCGCATCATGCACCACAAGTTCATCGTGGTGGACGGCCGGCATGTCGAGACCGGCAGCTTCAACTATTCGGTGAATGCCGACAAGGTCAACGCCGAGAACGCGCTCTACCTCAAGAACGTGCCGGAACTGGCGGCGCAATACAAGGCGCAGTGGGATGCGGTGTACGCGCCGGCAGCGGCATGCGCGGGCGGCGGGCAGTAATGGGGCGCTACCTGCTCAACATCATCATCTGGCTGGACATCGGCATCAACGTGCTGCTGTTTTCCGGCTCGCCATACGAAACCCTCAGCAGCCGCATCGGGCGTCGCGCCGAGAAGGGCGAGCGCTGGGCATGCGTGCTGTGCAAGCTGCTCGGCAAAATATTCCGCGACCCGCGCCACTGCTGGACGGCGCGCGTGGATGATTACGGCACCACTGCGCCGAACTGGTGGAAAGCCGTCAACCCGCTGGTATTGGTACTGGCAGGCTGCACTGCCTGGTTGGTTTGCAGGACGTGGTGAACTACTACCGCATTCCGCGCCCAGACGGCATGAGCGTAGCGCAGTATCTGGACTACGTCACATCTCTACCGTGGGAGTTCACCGGCGCCGATCGTTCGATAGACGGCCAGGTAGGCCAGTGCGTATTTGGCGCCTACGCCACGCTCGCCGGCTTCGATCCGGCGCCGCCGCCTGTTGTGGTCACGCTTCCGGTCGAGCGCGCGATCAGCAAGAAGGATTTTCTACAACTGTTCACCCCGTTCGAGTACGCGGGGATCAAAGAACTGCGCAAGACCGACGCGGTGGTGGATTGGTTCATGGGCGTGTTCGAGGCGGCAGAATACGTGAACATGAACAGCCCGACCGTTGAGGCGGGACTCAACTACATTTCCACGCTACCGAATACGCCGCTGCCGGCGGCCTCGGTGGCGCGCATTCTCGGGGGCTAAGGAATCAATGGAAGCCACTTACAACTACCTGGTCGGTGCCACCCTTGTCGATGTCATCAACGACATCCGCGCCATCCTGACCGGAGAAACCAACACCGCCAACCTGAGCGCTGGTTGCGACACGAACGCCACGTCGATTTCGCAGAGCATTGCGTCGGCCGGCTGGTTGCTGCATGACCGCTGCGCCGAGGCGGTGGGTACATCCACCATCACCATCGCCAACCCGGCGGTCATCAATAAAGGCACATCCTCCGGGCTGGCCAACGGCATGCCGGTGATGTGGACGACGACGGGCGCGCTGCCGTCGCCGTTCGTGGCCGGCACGGTTTACTACGTTACAAACGTCGGCGCGTCTACCTGCAACCTGTCCGCCACGGTGGGGGGCGCAGCCATCGATACCACCGGCGGCTCTCAGTCCGGCACGCATACGCTTTACATGGGGCGCAAGTGCGTGCTGAAAGCGCCCGTGCACGATGACCAGAGCCAGAGCACCTACATTTACGCGCAGCTCGATTACTCGTCTGCCGGTTTCATGCAGATGCACTTGTTTGAGACATGGAACAACTCGACGCACGCTGGCACCCTCCAGGCCAACGCGTTCGCTACCACCAAGCAGCAGCGGCTATCAGTCGGTGCGGGCACCACGCGCGTGATGTCGCTTTGGGCTGGCGCCGGGAAATATCTGGTGGCGCAGTCTGCGGTGGACGCCGGTATCGGCGCCTCGGAAGCCAGCCAGTGGACGGGGATTTTCCAGCGCTCTCGCTTGTCGCCGTGGGACACGCTCGCCAACGGCTATCCGCCTGCGATCCTGACCAATGGCAGCGATATGGCGACGTCCGTGAACGCTGTGATTGCAGGTTATGCGCCCCGATACAAGAATCCGGCTGGTGGTGACCTGACGGGTGCCAATGCCTCGCTCAAGATGGTGATGATGGGTTTTGTTTCCGGCAACGGGGGGGGCATCAACGTGGTGGGGACTTCAACGGGTGTGATCAGCGACAAGGTGCCGGATGGTGCCGGGGATTATTTTGCGCCAGCAAACGAAATCCAGTTTCGCTCGCCTGCCAACCTATTTCCTGGTGGGAGCATCAGCACGGTCTGCGATGTGTGGATGGGGCCGTCGTATGTGTCGAACAAGGACAAGATGAAGAACGGCGCGGGGACTTATTCATACCGCTTCATCCAGAACACCAGCACCGCCAAGACCGCGACGGGCAACCTGGCGCTGCCGATGGGTTGAACATGGGTGTCAAGACCGTACAAACCGTCAACATCGACCCGACGAATACGATAGTCCTCACGACTTCGCATTCCTGGGCGGCTGGCGATCCCCTCTTCCTAAAAAGCACCGGGGCGATGATAGGCGGTGTCACAGCCGGGCAAGTTTATTACGCCGCGTCGGCCAATCTCAATGCGGCGAACGGTGTTGTATCGCTGACCTCCATGCCGGATGGCAGCGGCACGCCGATCTCGCTCACGAATGCAGGCGCAGGCACGATCACCGTTTACGACCATATCGCTAGAGTGACGGACACTATCACCAGCGGGGATGGCATGGTGCTGTGCGACAACGCCGTCGAGGTATCGAACGTGCGCTTGGCGTCGCAGCTCATCGTCAAGGTCGCGGACATCAACGACACCCCGCTGACCGGGTACGAGTGGCGACTGTACGTGGACGATCCGGCGGCCGGGATCATCGGCAGCAAAGAAATCGCCGGCGAAGAATCCACTGCGGAAAGCCAGCACACCATCACGGTGCCGCCGTGGGCAGGCGGCAGCCTGAAATTGCAGATCATCAAGAACGGCTACGAGGAAAGCATTACGCCTGTCACGCTGGCGTCTGGTGACAGGCAAACGGTTACGGTGCGTCTGGAAAGCGATTTGAATATTTGAAAGGGTAAGCTATGGCTACTATTGACCTGGACGGCAGCGGAAACCTGCCGGCGAATACGCTCAAGCAGAGCACCAACCCGCGCGGCTCAGCACCGAACGGCAACATCTACTTCGACCTGACCAACGGGGAAATCCAGCTTATCACTGCGGACGAGCTGGCGACGGTCGATTTCGGCGGTGGGCCGGTGGCGAATCCGCTGCTCAACTCCGGCGGCACTGCTGGCGGTATCACGGCGCGCGCACTGTATAAGTTCGAGCGGCAGGAGCGTAAGGCGGATGAGGCGCTGCGGAAATACGACTACTTCATGAAGGGGTCTTTTAAGTTCGCCGGTGCTTATGAGATGGTGAACGGTCGCAAGATCGTCGCGGCGGACGTGAAGAAGCTGCGATCGTCCGGCATGGTGTGGCGCGCGGCCAGCGGCGCGGTCAACCGGATTTATTTCGGCGCCCGCTCGCTCGGCTCCGTTGGCGCGACATCGCAGCCGTATTACCAGCTGGCCGCCGGCGGCGCGCCGACGAACACCTCGTACCAGGGTGCCGTCAACGAGATGATCCAGGTTTACGGCACCACCGCAAACGGCGATACCGGCGCGGGCAACTTCGACAGCCGCACCTATCTTGCCCTGTCGCTGCGCACCTTCGGCAAGAACCACGACCGCAAGCTGCTCTCCGATTCCGGCATTTCGGCGATGGATGGCTTCTCGGCGGGCTTCGCGCTGGGGGAATCCAACCACCTGACCACCGGCGGCTATACGCTGGCCAACGTGTATGGCGGTGCGCAGATCGCGCCGTGGACGGGCATGACGCTGGAGCAGTACGGCGCCGCGCAATCGCGCAGCGGCTTCGTGGATGGCTCGGCGAACTTCAGCTACATCCTGCACAACACCAACAGCGGCACGCTTAACGAGGTGGTGGCCTACCTGGACGCGATCGCGCAGACGGACAACGACATCGACATCGGTGCCGGCGTCATCAACGGCAAGCGCGCCGTCACCTGGTACAGCTACGACGCGCAGGGGCGCATCGTCACCAAGCAGGGGTTGCACATCGACAACCTGCCGGAATCCGACAAGCAGCGCATCGTGCAGACGGACGACAGCGGTACCGGCCACACCTACCCATTCAACGTGGAGGTGCGCATCAAGATCGGCAGCTACCCGGAGTTGGACGCCAATGCCTGGTTCCACGTGTACCTCGCCGACGGTGCTGGCGCGCAGGATTTCAATACGGCCAACGCTGTCACCCTGCGCGATGCCAGCACGCCGACGCGTAATGCCGTCAAGGGGCTACTGTCCGCGTTCAACGGCACTACGGCGATCAAGTACCTGACTGCCAGCAAGGAGATCGTGTTCAGTTACCCGTACGACAGCGACACAGACGGCGGGCTGTCGGCCGGTGTGGACAAGGCCATCGTGGTGGAAGTGGAGGGCAACGGCACGGCGACGCAGAAAAAAGCCACGGGCACGATCACGCGCACCGCGGTGGTGAACATCTCCTGCGAGCCTGAGCAAGAAACCAATATGTAACCGGCATGCCGCTGATCCAGACCATCAACGGCGCGACGCGCCGGATTTACCTAGACCCGGCCTACGCCGTCGCGGGCGAGCTGACGTTCCACCCGGTGCTGCACTTGTACCCGGAATACAAGACGCAGCGCCAGACCAACGAGGCGGTGCGCCCGTATGACGCCTTCATGGCGGCCTACGGCAACGTGGCAATGGGGGGCGGCAAATACACGCCGCGCTACCTGATGCTGCTGGCTGGCACCAAGCTGGTGATCCCCAACGGCATCACGAAGGTGTGGATCACCGGCACGCTGCTCACGGATGATGTCAGCGACCCGTTCGACGACTCGCTGCTGACCAACAAGTGCCGGTTCTACTTTCAGCCGCCAACCGCCGAAAGCGTGGCGGCTGGCGGCGGTGGCGCGGCGACGCCTCAGCAGATCGCCGATGCAGTGTGGGCCAACGCCAGCGGCGCGGCGGTGGTGTCCAAGATGGCGCTGATCGAAAAGATCATGCGCAACGAGTGCTACGCGGACGAGGTGACCGGGGACTGGGTGGTGCTCGACGATGACGGTATTACCGAGCTGTTCCGCGTGCCGGCCTGGGAGGACGTGGCGAAGACGCAGCGTTATCGCGGCCAGGATGCGGCGCGCAGGGAGCGGCTGGCATGAGCCTGCTGGTTACGCGCGGGATGGGGCGCGGCCGTTACCGCGGCGTGCTGGTGTTCGGCGGACTGGGGCGCTCGCAACAGATACTCGTCTCCAACCCGCGCTTCGTGGTGTCGGCGATCGGGCGCGCCTTCGCGGTGGCTGGCATCGGCCGCGCGTTCGAGGCGGATGCGATCGGGCGGATGTTCGAGTCGGCCAATGATCGCGCGTTCGAGGTCGGCGCGATCGGGCGCGGCTTCGAGGTGGCGGCGCGCGGCCGCGCGTTCGTGACCGATACGGTGGTGGTGCAGTGATTCCGCGCACCTTCGACCCCAAGGCGCCGACCGAGGTGGTGGTGCTGACCTTCGACTACACGAAGGACTTGCGCGCAGGCGAGACGCTCACCGGCACGCCAACCACATACATTTCGTTGCACAAGGGCGACGATGCGGGGTACGCGGCAGTGGTGTCCGGGGCGCCGCAGATCGATGCAACCAGTAAAAAGGTGTTGCAGCAGGTGCAAGGCGGCGTACTGGCGGTCGACTACCTGCTCTACACCGTGTGTGCGACCAACCAGGGGCGCAACCTGGAATGCTACGGCGTGCTGCCGGTGCGCAGGATTTATTGATGAGTAACGAAGGGGAAGCATGATCACGCTACAAGTCGAAGGCTGGCAGTTGCTCATCGGGGTGTGCGGTGGCGTCGTGGTAATCATAACGGCCGCGTGGGCGCTGGCCAGGGTCGTGGTCGGCCAATTCAGGGAGTTGCTCGATACGCGGTTCAACGCGCAGGAGGAGCTGCGCAAGCAGCGCGAGAAAACGCTGGATGAGCGTTTCTCGGCCCTGGAGAAGACCATCCGCCAGGAGGGGGAAGGCTGGCGCCTGGTGGAGCGCGACCTGCTCGAACTCAAGGCCGATCTGCCCATCCAGTACATGCGGCGCGAGGATGCGATCCGCCAGGAAGTGGTGATCCACGCCAAGCTGGATGCGCTGGCCGCCAAGATTGATGCGTTACGCGGAGGGAACTATGCAGGTTGATATCGATAAGCAAAGACGCGATCAGCTGCGCTGGCTGATCCTGGAAACGCTGAATTCGGCGCGCCCGATCGGCGCGAACGAGGGGCTGGTGTTGCAGGTGGTCAACGACGTGCAGGGCCAAGTCACCGCGCTGGAACTGCGGCGCGAGCTGGATTACCTGGCCGATCGCAAGCTGGTTGAAATCACCGGCCGCGACGGCCCCATCTGGCACGCGGAGCTGACGCGCGACGGCGTGGACGTGGTCGAGTACACCGTCGAATGCGATCCGGGCATCGCCCGCCCGCGTAAGTATTGGTGAGCGCCATGCCCAAGCGCCCTGCCATCGAAGCCCTGCCCGCAGCCGTCAAGCAATGGCTCGACCGCGCGCTGGCCGACGGCAATTTCAGCGGTTACGAAGCGCTGGAGGTCGAGCTGAAGGCGCGCGGGTTCAGCATCGGCAAATCCAGCATTCACCGCTACGGCCGGAAGCTGGAGCGCAAGCTCGCCGCCATCAAGGCCAGCACGCAGGCCGCCACCGCGATCGCCGAGGCCGCGCCGGACGATGCCGATCTGCGCAGCAGCGCGGTGATCAGCCTGGTGCAGACTGAAGTGTTCAATGTCCTGGTGGAGCTGCAGGAGGCCGAGGCGCTCGATGATCCGGTGGAACGGGTCAAACTGCTCGGCCGCGTGGCCAAGAGCATCGCCGAGCTGTCGCGCGCCAGCGTGAACCAGAAGAAGTGGCAGGCCGAGGTGCGCGGCAAGCTCGATAGCAGGCTGAAACAGCTGGAGTCCCAGGCCGCGCCTGGCAAGGCCGGGTTTGACCTGGCCACGCTGAAGCGTGTGCGCGAGGAAGTCTACGGAATCGTGGGATGAGCACGCCCGCCATCCAGCTCTACGCCTACCAGAAGCGCTGGTTCGCCGACCGTTCGCGCTTCAAGATCGGCATGCAGGCGCGCCAGACCGGCAAGACCTTCACCACCACGCTAGAGGTGGTGGATGACAGCTTCGAGGCGGAGGCGATGGGCGGGCGCACGCGATGGGTGATCCTGTCGCGCGGCGAACGCCAGGCGCGCGAGGCGATGGAAGAAGGCGTGAAGAAGCATTGCCGCGCCTACAACATGGCGATCCAGGAGTTGGAGTACGGCTTTCGCGGCAACGATGGCACCACTTACAACGCCCTGGAGGTGGTGCTGCCGGGCGGCACGCGCATCACCGGCCTGCCCGCCAACCCGGACACCGCGCGCGGCTTCTCGGCCAATGTGTTCTTGGACGAATTCGCTTTCCACGCAGACAGCCGCAAGATTTGGGCGGCCCTGTTCCCGGTGATTTCCAACGGCTACAAGCTGCGCGTATCGAGCACGCCGAACGGCAAGGGGAACAAGTTTTACGACCTGATGACCGCAGAGGACGGCGCCTGGAGCCGTCACGTCACCGACATCTACCAGGCCGTGAAAGACGGCCTGCCGCGTGACATCGAGGAGCTGCGCGCCGCGCTCAACGACGAAGACGCCTGGGCGCAGGAATACGAGCTCAAATGGCTGGACGAGGCCAGCGCCTGGCTGTCATACGAGCTGATCAATGCCGTCGAGCACGACGCCGCCGGCAATCCGGAGCATTACCAGGGCGGCCCTTGCTTTGTCGGCGTCGATATCGCCGCGCGCAACGACCTGTTCGTGATCTGGGTGCTGGAGCTGGTGGGCGACGTGCTGTGGACGCGCGAGGTCATCGCGCGCCGACGCATCACGTTCGCCGAGCAGGATTTCCTGCTCGACGATGTGTTCAGCCGCTATCGCGTGATCCGTGCCTGCATGGATCAGACCGGCATGGGCGAGAAGCCCGTGGAGGACGCGCAAAAGCGCCACGGCAGCAGCCGGGTGGAAGGCGTGCTGTTCACCGCGGCCAACAAGCTGACGCTGGCCACGCACGGCAAGGAAGCCTTCGAGGATCGGAAAATCCGCATCCCGCTCGGCCAGCAGGATTTGCGCGCCGACCTGCACAAGCTGCAAAAGGTGACCGGGCCGACCGGCACCCCGCGCTTCGTGGCGGATAGCGACAGCGCCGGCCATGCCGACCGGGCATGGGCGTGTTTTCTGGCAGTGAATGCCGCCGGCACGCCTTCCGCCCCCATCGAATACCAGTCCCTGGGGCGGCAGCGAGTGGGCGGTGGTATGGCGGATTATGTTGGGGCGCGATAGCTGCCCTGTGGCGCGTTGGGCGCGCCAGGGTAGGCAAAGGCATATCCCGGCGGGAAAAGATCGCCCCAGGCGTTTTATAAAGGTTTTATAAAGCGGTTGCCGGGCGGCCTCGGCGGCGGTTTTTTCAAAGCCCGCCAAAATGCGCCAGGATCGTTTCGTGCGACCGGGTGGCTAGGGTGGTGGATGAGGCCGTTCGGCGCGGAGTTAAAAGGGTGTTAAATGGGTAAAAATCGATTTTTGATTTGGTGTGTGGACTGGGTTTTCGGTTTGGGGGGCGATCATGAGTGAAATTTCCGGCGCCGGGCAAAAAATGACCGATGAGGTGGCCACCGTTGCCAAGGACATCACGTTCCCGGCATTCATGGGACTGCTGCGCAACCAGGACGATACCCTGCTCACCCGCGGCGGCGTGAAGGGGCTCAAGGTCTACGACGACATCGAGCGCGACTGCCACGCCTATGCCGTCATGCAGAAGCGCAAGATGGCGGTCATATCGCGCCCCTGGGAAGTGCGCCCCGCCACCGACTCTCGCCTGGACAAGAAAGCCGCCGGGGCGGTGCACGCGCAGCTCGCCGCCGCCGCGTTCGATTTCGACCGGGTGTGTCTCAACCTGCTCGATGCGCTGCTCAAGGGCTATGCCGTCGGCGAGATCATGTGGAGCATTTCCGGCGCCGGCATCGTTGCCGAGCGGGTGATCCCGCGCGACCAGCGCCGCTTCACCTTCGGGGACGATTATCGCCCGCGCCTGCTTACGCCGCAGAGCATGACGCGCGGCGAAGAGTTACCGGAGCGCAAATTCATCGTGCACAGCTTCGGCGGCAAGGACGGCACCCCCTCCGGTCTCGGGTTGGGCACGCGCCTGTTCTGGCCGGTGTTTTTCAAGCGCCAGGACATCACCTTCTGGCTGACCTTTGCCGACAAGTTCGGCAGCCCCACCGCCGTCGGCAAGTATCCGTCCGGAGCCAGCGCGGCGGATCAGACCAAGCTGCTCGATGCCCTGGGCGCCATTGCCCAGGACACCGGCGTGATCGTCCCGGAGGGCATGCTGATCGAGCTGCTCGAAGCCTCGCGTTCGGGCTCGACCGATGCCTACGAGAAACTAGCGCGCTATATGGACGAGCAGATCTCCGAGGCGGTATTGGGCGAGATCATGACCACCACGTCCAAAGCATCCGGGCTGGGTAGCAATCAGGCCGGCGTGCACAACGAAGTGCGGCTGGAACTGGTCAAGGCCGATGCCGACCTGCTGTCCGGCACACTCAACGCGTCGTTGGTGAAATGGATCGCGGAATACAATGTGCCCGGCGCTAATCCGCCCACGGTCTGGCGCCAGGTGGAGGAGCCAGAAGATCTCAAGGAACTGGCGCAACGCGACAAGACCATTTTCGACATGGGCTTCCGCCCCACGCTGCAATACATCCATGACACCTACGGCGGCAAGTGGGCTGAGCAGACACCGCCGCCGGCGGGCGGAACCCCCCTTCCCCCCCGGGGTGAGGGGGCCGCATTCGCGGAATCCGTGCCCGTGCCGGAGCAGGCCGCGCAGGCGGCGCTCGATGCCGCGATCGACAACCTGCCCGATACCACGTTGCAGGCGCACATGGAGCAGGCGCTCGCGCCCGTGCTGGCGCTGGTCAAGGGCGGCGCGGAATTCTCCGAGATCATGGGCAAGCTGGCCGAAACCTACCCGGACATGGATACCGCTAGGCTGGAGGAGATGCTGGCACGCGCGATCTTCGTCTCCGACCTGTGGGGACGCGTGAACGCCGATGTCGGAAACGCCTAACCTCAAGCTCGCCATCGGCCTCCCCCCGGAAAAAGCGGTCGAGTATTTCCGTTCCAAGGGCTACGCCATCACCTGGAACTGGCATGACCAGTGGCAGGAAGCGCACGCGCGCGCCTTCACCGTGGCCAAGGCGATGCGCGTGGACATCCTGCAGGACATTCGCGCCGAAGTGCAGCGCGCCCTTGATGGCGAGATCACCGAGCGCGATTTTATCCGCAACCTGGAGCCGCGCCTCAAGGCGCGCGGCTGGTGGGGCAAGCAGGTGATCGTGGACAGCGAAGGCAATGCGCAGGTGGCGCAGCTCGGCAGCCCGTGGCGGCTCAAGACAATCTATCGCACCAACATGCAGACCGCCTACATGGCCGGCCGCTATCGGCAGATGATGGAGAACACCGCCAACCGCCCCTACTGGCAGTATGTCGCGGTGATGGACAGCCACACGCGGCCCTCGCATGCCGCGCTGAACGGCAAGGTGTTCCGCCATGATGATCCGTTCTGGAATCATTTCTACCCGCCCAATGGCTTCAACTGCCGCTGCACCGTGCGCGCGCTCACCGACAAGAACCTGGCCGATCGCGGGCTGGACGTGTCCGCGTCCGGCGGCGATCTCGGCGAGAAATGGGCGGTGGACAAGCGTTCCGGTTTCACCGAGCGCGTGGCCACCTACAAGGGGCCGGGCATGCGCCGTGCGGTGGCCACGGATCTCGGGTTCGACTACAACGCCGGCAAGGCGGCTTCCTGGACGGATACGGCATTCCGCGAGAAAGCGGCGGCGCTGTTCCCGGAGCGGCAGCTCGGCCTGGTTCTGGCATCGGTGGCCACTGCCGCGCCGCGCATGGCGGCGTTCGGCGTATGGGTGGATGAGGTGTTCGCCGCCGGGCGGTCTTCCGGCCGCGAGTGGGTGCTGGGCTGGGTGGCGCCAGCCGATGCGGCGGCGCTGGCCAAGCGCGGGGAATCCATCGGCGATGGTTCCGTGGTGCTGGCCGATCGACTGCTGGTAGGGGCGAAGGCGGAGCGACACGTCACGGCGGGCGATGCCCTCACCGCGGAGGAATGGAAGGTGTTGCCGCTGCACCTGGCCGATCCGGAGGCCGTGCTGTTCGACACGCACAACCGCACGCTGCTCTATGTGTTCGCGGCAAACGACGGACGCCGCGGCAAGATCGTGGTGGCGGCCGGCCGCGCCGGGAAAAAGCGCGATCCGCACGAATCCGTGCGCACCGTGTTCAAGGTGCCGGCGCTCGACTTGGAAGCGGGTTTGAAAGGTGGGGTGTATGAAAAGATCAGGTAGGGCAGCGCCGGACTCGAACCGGATAGCGGCACAGCCTTGCGGCTCATCCCGTCCTCTCCATGAGGAAGCTACTGCCCTAGGGCAATCATAGGACAGGCCATGTACGAAATCAAGGTAGAAGACCGCGGCGTGATGGACGCGCTCAACCGCCTGCTGGCACGCGTGGAGGACATGGCGCCGGTGATGCGCGAGATCTCCGAGACGCTCTACGACGAAACCATGCAGAATTTCGAGGACGAAGGCCGCCCCGCCTGGGAAGTATTGAAGCCGTCCACCATCAAGCAGCGCGAGAAGCATGGCTACTGGCCCGGCAGGATACTGCAGCGCCGTGGCGAGCTGAAGGCGGCAGTGCACCCCTTCTATGGCGCCGACCATGCCGGTGTCGGCGTGGCCAAGCCCTACGCCGCCATCCACCAGTTCGGCGGCCAGGCCGGGCGTGGACACAAGACCGAGATTCCCGCCCGCCCCTACCTGCCCGTCGACGTCGCCGGCAACCTGCAAGCGGAAGCGCGGGACTCCGTGCTCGACGCACTCAACCGCTATCTGCGCGCCGGATTCTAGGCGCGGCTCTCAAGCATAAAGTTCAGTTTGCTTTTTTGGTCAAGTTGGTCAAGTTGGCAAACCGCGTGGATGGCCGGGCGTTGATTTTTTCGCCCGCCTCTGGCAACCTGAAAAAGTTCCTCTGCAATCCTTCCGGGTGACGCGCGTCACCCTTATTCGTTTTCTCGCATCGCCTCACAATCGCCCCATCGACTCATACGACGGGGCATCATGAAACGCATCGAAATCTTCAAGCGGGGCAAGCACACCGCCATGAACGGCGCGGTGCTGGATTTCTCAGAATCCGACCTGCAGGCGATGGTTGCCGCGTATGACCCGGCCATCCATGAGGCGCCGCTGGTTGTCGGTCACCCCCGGCACGACGCCCCGCGCTATGGCGGCGTCGGCGCCATGTCGTTCGCCGATGGCATGGTCGCGGCGGAGCTGCAGGATGTGGTTCCCGAGTTTGCGGAGTGGGTGCGCAAAAAACTGTTCAACAAGGTTTCTGCATCTCTCTACACTCCGGGCTCCCCAAACAACCCCAAGCCGGGCGTGTATTACCTGCGCCATATTGGCTTCTTGGGCGCGCAGCCCCCGGCGATCAAGGGGCTTAACCAGAACGGCATCAGTTTTTCCGAAGAGGAAGAGGGAATCGTCGAATTCGCCGACTGGTCTGACGTGCAGAACGCCAGCCTGTGGCGGCGCCTGCGCGATTTCTTCATCGCGCAATTCGGCCTGGAAAAAGCCGATAGCGTGATCCCCGATTATGCCGTGGCCACCCTCGAAGAAGAGGCTCGGAAAGAACCTGCGGACGAGCTCGCTTCGCCCGCTCCGGCGCCAGCATTTGGCGAACCCGATCACACCCCGAAAGGAGATGAAATGTCCGCGGAAGAAAAAGCGCGCCTCGCGGCGCTGGAGGCGGAGAACGCCGATCTGAAAAAACAGCATGCCGAGTTTGCCGAGGCCGAAGCCAAGCGCAAGCGCGATGCCGCGCATGTCGACCACCTGGCGTTCGCAGAAGGTCTGGTCAAGGACGGCAAGCTGCTGCCGGCCAACCAGGCGGTGGCGGTCGCCGCGCTCGACCTGATTGCCGCGCAGAATGCCCCGCTGGAATTCGGCGAGGGCGACAACAAGGCCAGCCTCACCGTGGCATCGTTCCAGGCTGTGCTGACCGCGTTCCCGAAGGTTGTGGAATTCGGCGAAGCGGCAGGCAACAAGAAAGGCACCGCGCCCGATGCCGACGATGCCACCGCCATCGCTGCGGCCGCGCTCGAATTTCAGGAGTCCGAAGCCAAGGCCGGTCGCACCATCAACATTGCCCAAGCCGTGCAGCACGTGAAGTCTGTCGGCTAGGCAGTCAGTCAACCCATCGAGAAAGGAAAGGCAATGTCCAACCCGAGTCTGATCCGTAATTTCAAGGCCGAGGCGGCCGTCGCGGCGTACACCATCGTCAAGCCCGGGACGGCAGACGGGCAGGTGCTGGCCGCTGCCGCCGTTTCCGATAAATCCATCGGCATCACCACCGACATCGCCGCGGCAATCAACGAGCGCTGCGACGTGATCCTGAGTGGCGTGGCCGACGTGCTCTACGGCGGCACCGTCACGCGTGGCGACCTGCTCACCGCCGATGCTTCCGGTCGCGCGGTGACTGCCGCGCCGGCTGCCGGCGCGAACAACCGCATCATCGGCATCGCCCTGGTGTCCGGCGTGGTCGGCGATGTTGGCCAGATTGAGATCAGCCAGGGCATGCTGCAGGGTTAATCGATCCCTGAGCTGACAGGACTTTCATTCCTTTAAAGGAGATTTACAGATCATGAAAAGCTATATCAAGAGCAATTTCTTCCAGGTGACGTTTGCGTGCCTGGTCATCGTCGCGGCGGCGTTCGGCTGGATGCCGGAAGCGGCCGCCGGCACGGGCATGTTGGTGGCGCTGTCCACCACCGCATTTCCGGTCAACGCGGAGCTGACTGCCATCGCGATCGGCTACCAGAATCCCGATGCTGCACTGATCGCCGATCGCGTGCTGCCGCGCGTGCCCACCGCGAAGAAGTTCAAGTACACCAAGTACAGCGCCGAACAGGGCTACACCGTGCCGGACACGAAGGTGGGGCGCAAGTCCGAGCCGAACATGGTGGATTTCGGCGGCACCGACCTGACCGACGAGTGCCAGGACTACGGCCTCGACGACCTGGTGCCGAACGACGAGATCGACGCCTACAACGCGATGCCCAAGCCGGCATCCGGCGGCCCGGTCTCCCCCGAGGCGCTGTCCACCATGATGCTCACCGGCCTGGTGCAGCTCGACCGCGAAATTCGTGTGTCCGGTTTGGTGTTTAACAGCGCAAGTTACGCCGCCGGCAACCAGGCGACGCTGTCTGGCACCGGCCAGTGGTCGGATCGCGCAAACTCCGATCCGTTGAACGCCATCACCACCGCGATGGACATTCCGCTGGTGCGTCCCAACAAGATGACGATCGGCCAGCTCGCCTGGACGCAACTGCGCATGCACCCGAAGATCGTGCAGGCTATCGGCAAGAGCGCGCAGACCGCCGGCTATGCCAGCCTGCAGCAAGTGGCAGACCTGCTGGAACTGCAGGAGATTATCGTCGGGCGCGCCGTCTACAACACCGCGAAGCGCGGCCAGACCCCGAGCTATGTCCGCGCCTGGGGCAAGCACTGTGCCCTGCTGCACATCGACTCGCTGGCGGCGCAGCTGGGTCAGCCCACCTTCGGCTGGACTGCGCAATGGGGCACCCGCATCGCCGGTGCAATCCCCGAGGCCAAGGCCGGCCTGCGCGGCGGCGTGCGCATCCGCTCCGGCGAGAGCGTAAAAGAAGTGATCGTCTCCACCGATTCGGGTTACTTCTTCCAGAACTGCGTGGCGTAAGAAATACCCTGAGAGAGCAGCGCCGCGACCCCCGCCACCACTTGGTGGCGGGGTCAATGAAAGGAATAAACATGGCAAAAAAGACTTACGACGTAGCGACCGCTGTCGAGCACGACGGCAAGCGCTACGAGTCAGGCAGCAAGCTGGCGCTGGACGATGCCGCTGCCGCCCCGTTGCTGGCGGTGCTGGCGATCAAGGATTCGGTCGGCACGGCCCCTGCTCCATCCGGCAACGTGCCGCCCGCCGATGAGCAGGAACGCCTGGCTGCGGTGACCGCCGCGATCGCCGGCCTCGATCCTGCCAACGCCGATCTGTGGCTTAAAGACGGCCGCCCGAAAACCGAGGCGATCGCCGCCGTCACCGGCTGGCAGGTTTCTGCCGCCGAGCGCGATGCCGCCTGGAGTGCGCTGCAAGGCTAGTAAGGAATGAGCTACGCCACCCAACAGGACTTGGTCGATCGCTTCGGTGAGCAGGAGCTGATCCAACTCACCGATCGCAACAACAATTTCGTGATCGACGCGACGGTGGTGGCACGCGCCCTGGCCGATGCGGACGCGGAGATCGATGGCTATCTGGCCGGGCGTTACACCTTGCCGCTGGCCAGCGTGCCGGTGGTTCTGGTGCGGCTGGCAGCCGACATGGCCCGCTATTTTCTATACGACGATCGCGCTACGGAACAGGTGAAAGCGCGTTATGACAGCGCGGTGCGTTTTCTGCGCTCCGTTGCAAGCGGCGATGTTTCGCTAGGGTTGAGCAGCGCCAACCAACCGGCGCCGCAGAGCGGTGGCGTGCAGGTCGCGGCTGGCGATCGCGTATTCAGCGCTGGTTCGCTTTCGGACTACTGATGGATCTCGCCCTCGTCACCGCGCGCCTCGACCCGGCGCAGGTGCAGGCGCTGAAAACGGTGGGCGTGGCGGCGGATTTTGCCGCGGCCGCCAAATCGGTTCCGATCAAGATGCCGGCGGCTTATGTGCTGCCGGTGCGCGAGCAGGCCGCACGCAACCAGATGGCGAACGCCGTTTCGCAGCGCGTCACGGTCGCCTTCGCGGTGATCCTGGCGGTCTCAAATTTGCGCGATGCGCGCGGAGGACAGGCTGCGCTAGACCTGGAATCGGTGCGCAACGTCGTAAAGACGCGCTTGATTGGATGGGAACCCAGCGTGGATCACGATCTGGTTACCTACAACGGCGGCAGGCTGCTGGAACTCGGCGATGGTGTGTTGTGGTGGTGGGACGAATTCTCGACAGCGGAATATATGAGGTACGTGTGATGGATCAATTGCAGGACGAATTCTCCGGCCAGGGCGGCAGCTATGTGGTGAAAGATGGCAAGCGCGTGCGCGTCGAGGAGACGGTGGAACACCCGGACGGCAACTGCGCGCGCGACGCCGACGGCCAGCCTGTCCCGAGCGGAGCCGAAGGGCCGCATGGCGCCGCCCCTGCCGCGGACACTTCCGCACCACCGCGCAGCAAGCCGCGCAGCGCAAAACCAGACACTGAACCCACCGGGAGCTAAACATGCCGCTCAAGTCACGCAAACAGGTATTACTGTCCAAGATCGAAACCACCGCGGGTGTGGATAGCGTACCGGTCGCCGGCACCGACGCCATGCTGGTGCAAAACCTGAAATTCGCGCCGCTGGTGGTCAACGCGCAGGAGCGCAACCTGGCTACGCCGTATTTTGGCAACGACGGTAAGGTGATCGCCGGCGTATATGGCACGCTGGAATTCGATGTCGAGGCGGCAGGCTCCGGCGTCGCCGGTACCGCGCCGAAGTGGGGCCCGCTGATGAAGGGCTGCGCCATGTCGGAAACCGTCAACGCCGGCGTCTCGGTGGTCTACGCGCCGGTATCCAGCGGCGAGCAGTCGCTCACGCACTACTACTTCGTCGACGGTGTCAAATACGCGCTGCTCTATGCTCGCGGCAGCAAGTCGCTCAAGTTCAGCGCCGGCAGCGTGCCGATGATGCATTACAAGTTCACTGGGCTGCGTGTGGCGCCGGCCGATCTGGCGCTGCCCACCCCGACGCTGCCCACCATCAAGCCGGTGGCGGTCAACCAGGCCAACACCGTGTTTACGCTGCACGGCTATTCCGGCGTGATGCAGGACTGCGACATCGACTTCGGCGAGGAGGTGAAGTACATCAACCGCGTCAACAGCGAATCGGTGCAGATTGTCGGGCGCAAGTCGACCGGCTCGGTGACACTGGAAAAAACCCTGCTCGCCACCAAGAACTGGTACGGCATCGCTGAAGCCGGCACCACCGGCGCGCTGTCGCTCACGCACGGCACGGTGGCGGGCAATAAGTTCAAGGTCGACGGGGCGGTGGTGCAGGTCTCTAACGTGGAAGATACCGAGGTCGACGGCATCGAGATGCTGAAGCTGGGGCTGGAATTCACATGGAGCGCCGGCAACGACGAACTGACGGTCACCACCCTGTAAAGAGGATTAAACGATGTTCAAGGTTACGCAAAGCCCGACGTATCTTCATCCGGTCACCGTCGTGTTTCCGGGCAGCAAGGCCAAGCATGTGTTCGACGCCGAATTCCGGCGCCTGTCGCAGGATGAGATCGCTTCCCTGTTCGATCGCGCCAAGCGCGGCGAGCTCGATGACAAAAGCCTCGCGCGCGAAGTGATGGCCGGCTGGAAGGGCGTGTCGGACGACAACGGCGAGATGTACTTTTCCGCGAGTTCCCTGGAAACCCTGCTGGCGATCTTCCCGATCCCGAGCGCCATCGTCGAGGCGTTTTTCGATTCCCTCAAGCGAGGGCGCGAAAAAAACTAGCGGAGGCCGCGCGCCGGTGGGCAAAGCCGGTGCGCGGCGCGAGCCAGGGCGACATCGATGCGCTGGCCGCCGAACTGATCGCGTGGGGGGTGCCGGAAGACGAAGCGGTGCGCAGCGCGGCAGAGCAGCTCGAAACCGGCGCAGACGTTGCGCCGGAATGCTTCGAGGTGTGGCCGGAAAACGAAACCGCGCTCACCGTGTTCCTAGCCTGTGAAACGCAGTGGCGGTTCGGCGTGATGGGCGGCGTGCTGGGGCTGGATTATGCAGCGGTTGAAAGCGTGTTGCGCCTGATGAAAATCGAGGCTATGCCCCAGCTGTTCGGCGACTTGCAGTCGATGGAGCGCGCAGCGCTGGAGGAACTGAACCGGAGAGGCTAGATGCTGGCCAGCACCAGCCACACCACCACCAGGAGGATGCCGATGGCGATGCCCTTGAAATATCCGCTGAGCAAATTGGTGAACATAGCCCCAATATAGCATGAACAACATCGAACTCGGAATCCGTATCACCGCAGACGGCAAGATCGCCGTGGTGGAGAGCGGCAAGGTTGTCACGGCGCTGAAGCAGATCGGAAGCGGCGCCAGGGAGGCGGAACAAAGCTCGACCGCGCTTGCCGCGGCGCTGTCCAGGATTGGCCACTATGGCGCTGCCTACTTTGGCATCCGTGAAGTCATCCGTTTTGCCGAGGCGCTGTCCGACGCCGCCCTGGCCGCCGACAGGCTCCAGAACACTCTCCAATTCGCCACGGGTTCCGCCAAGGCCGGCGCGGAGGCGCTCGATTACATCCGCAGCACTTCCAACCGGCTCGGGGTGGACATGGATTCGGCCTCCCGTGCTTTCGCCAAGTTCGCTGCCGCGGCCCAGGGCACCAGCCTGGGCATGCGCGACGTCAAGGCGGTGTTTGAGTCGGTTTCCAAGGCGTCCGTGGTGCTGGGGCTGAGCGCAGACGAGACCAACGGTGCCATGCTCGCGCTGTCGCAGATGATGAGCAAGGGCACGGTGATGGCGGAGGAACTGCGCGGCCAGTTGGGCGAGCGCATTCCCGGCGCGTTCCAGATCGCCGCGCGCGCAATGGGCGTCACCACTGCCGAACTGGGCAAGATGCTCGAAGCCGGGCAGGTTGTCGCCGCGGACTTCCTGCCGAAGTTCGCCGCCGAGATGGAAAAGACCTTCGGTACCGCGGCCGGTGCCGCCGCCGATTCCGCCATCGCCAAGGTCAACCGCTTGGGTTCGGCGTGGGATCAATTCAAGCGCGACCTCGGGCAGGCGTCCAACATGGCCGGGCGGCCGCAGTGGCTGATCGACGGGCTGAACGAGGCCGCTGCGGCCATGAGAGAAGCCAATAAGGAGGGGAAATGGTGGATCAGTATCCTTGGCATCCTGGCGGCGCCGAGCAGTTTTATGGCCGGCGCCACCGGCCCGGGAAAATTCAGCGATGATGCGATCAAGCGCCGCGCCGTCGACATCCAGGAAGAGATCGCCAGGCTGCAAAGCAAGCAATATCCTGGGCTGAGCATCGCGAAGCAACACGACCAGGCGCGCATTGCCGAGTTGCAGCAGGAATTGCAGGGCGTCTTCGCCCAGGGGCGGCTCAAGCTCCCCAGCAAGGCCGAGCTGAAAGGCGAAGCGGAGTCGCAGGCCGAGCGCATCAGGCAAGACCTGGAAGCGGCCAAACATTTCAGCGCGGCGTGGAGCGAGCTGTATCGCTCCGATGTCGAGAAAAAACGGGACGCCATCGAAAAGCTCGATGCGCTGTACGTCCAGGAGTCGGCACGCTTTCGCGGCAGCCGGGAGATGCAGATCAAGTTGGCCGCGGATTATGCGGAGAAGCGCCGCCAGATCGACAAGAAGTTCGAGGACAAGGATAAGTCAGAATCGGATGGCGACCGTATCACCGCGCGGATCGGCGAGCGCACTGCGCTGCTGTACGCGGAGGCGGGCGCGGAGAACAAGCTCACCGAAGCCCAGCGCCTGACGATCGACGTCATGGAGCAGATCGCGTCCGGCAATGCCAGGCTCACCGATGCCGAGAAGATCGGCATCACCGCCAGGCTCGAAGCCGCGCTGGCGCAGGATGCGCTCAACCAGGCGCATGAACGCGCGGTGCAGTCACGCGACGAGGCCACCAAGGCCATCGTGCGCGCCTCGGAGTCCTCGCGCATGTACGTGGAGCAGCTCCAGTTCGAGAATTCGCTGATCGGCAAGAATGTGCTGGAAGCGCAAATCCTCACCGAACAGCGCCGCATCCAGGTGGCGCTGGAAAAGGAAATCCTCGCTATCGGGCAAAGCGACAAGATGGACGCCGCCGGCAAGGAAGCGGCGATCCAGGCAGCGACCGAGTATGCGGATATCGCCAAGCGCGCCGCCGAGGACGAACTCGCCGCGCGCGATCGCGTCAACCGCGCCTGGGGCACCGGCGCCAGGAGCGCAATCCAGGAGTACGTGCGCGGCACCACCGACGCCGCCGCACAGACTAAAAAGGTATTCACCGATGCCTTCCAGGGCGCGGAGGATGGCCTGGTGCAGTTCGTGCGCCGCGGCAAGGCGGATTTTTCCGATCTGGCGGATTCGGTCATCAATGACCTGATCCGTATCGGCATCCAGCGCGGCGTTACCGGCCCGGCCGCGCAGGCCGGCGGGGATTTTCTGATGCAGATCGGCGCCAGCTTGTTCGGCGGCCCGGCCGCCGCCAAGGGGGCGTATTTCGATTCCGGCGTGGCCGCCTTCGCGCGCGGCGGCGTGGTCGAATCGCCCACCTTGTTCCGCTTCGCCGGCGGCGGCGCATTCCGCACCGGGCTGATGGGCGAGGCCGGGCCGGAAGCGATCATGCCGCTCAAGCGAGACGCATCCGGCCGGCTGGGTGTGTCCGGCGCCGCGACGGCGGTCAACGTGCAGGTCAACGTGATGGAAGCGCCGGGCACGCGGGCGCGCGTCGAGCAGCGCCCGGACGGCGCCGGCGGCATGAACATCGACGTCATCGTCGAGCAGCTCGAAGGTGGGATGGCGCGCCGCATCGCGCATGGCGATGGCCTGGCGCCGGTGCTGGAACGCACCTACGGGCTTAACCGCGCCGCCGGGGCGGGACGCTGATGCCCGATTTCCCGGCAACCCTGCCGCTATACAACGTCGCCGGCTACAAGGGCGAGCCGCAGGACGCGACCGTGCGAACCGACATGGAATCCGGCCAGGCGCGCGTGCGCCTGCGTTCCAGCGCGCCGCCCGAGCACTATTCCGTGACCTGGTGGTTCACCGAAGCCGAGATGCAGACCTTCATCGCCTTCTTCGAGACCACCATCTCCTTCGGTTCGGCCTGGTTCAATATTTCCATGCGCGACGGCCTGGGCGGGCTGAATACCCGCTCCGTGCGCTTCATCGGGCCTTACCACAAGCAGCTCGCGTCCAAGGTGCACTGGGAAGTCACGGCGAAACTGGAAGTTCGGCGGCCATGACACGGCGTTGCGAAGCATCAGGGGCGGGAATGGCCGCCCGGCGCCCCCTCCCGCAATCGGCTGGCTACGCCAGTAACGTGTCGGAGGCGTCCCTTGCCTGATCCCACCCTCTCCCAGGCCATCGCCGAAGCCTACGCCAGCGCACCCGCTGGCGAAATCATCTTGCACACGCTGGAAATCCGCCACCCTTCCTTCGTCGCGCCGATCCGCGTGGTGCGCGACCACAAGGACTGGACGTTCACGCTCGAAGCCGGCGCGCCACTCGATGCCGGACTGGCGGTGTTGTTCACCGCGTTCGCGTTCGACTTCAAATTGCCCGAGGTCTCCACCTCCGCCTCGCCGGAGGTGGAAATCAGCATCGACAACGTCAGCACCGAGATCCTCGGTTACCTGGATGCCGCCACGCAGACCGCGGACAAGATCGAGGTAACCTACCGGCCTTACCTGTCCTCCGCGCCGACCGTGCCGCAGATGGTGCCGCCGCTCACGCTCACCGTGCGCGAGATCACCGCCGACGTGTTCCGCGTCACTGCCGTGGCCGGTTTTGGCGATCTCGCCAACCGCCGCTTCCCCGGCGAGAACTACGACACGCAGCGCTTCCCAGGGCTCATCGCGTCATGAATCCCAAGGACTTCGCCCTCGCCGCCATCGGCAAGCCGTGGCAGTCTGGCGCGACCGGCCCGGATGCCTACGACTGCTTCGGTCTGCTGCGCGCCTACTACCTAGCCGTGCGCGGCGTGCAGGTGCCGGTGGTGGACGTGGATGCACACCACCAGCTCGCCGTGCGCCACGCGATCGCGCATGGCCTGGCAGGAGGCAAATGGGCCGAACTCGCCGCGCCGGCGGAGGGCTGTGCGGTGCTGATGAGCCAGGCCAATTACCCGGATCACGTCGGCGTGTGGCTGGACATCGATTCCGGCGGCGTGCTGCACGCGATCAGGGGCGCGGGAGTGATCTACACCAACCGCCGCAACCTTGCCGCCAGCGGCTGGAACATCGTCGGCTTGTATCAATTCTGCGGGGCACCCTGATGCGCGCGGCCGTCGTACACGTCACCGATCCGTTCAACCCGCACAATCACCGCCGCGTGCATGAGGTGCGGCGCCGGCGCCGCCTGCGCGCGTTGGCTCCGCGCACGCGCTCCCCTTTCATCTGCCTGGTCAACGGCGCGCCCGCGCTGCGCGCCACCTGGAACCGCCGTGTGCGCGACGGCGACGTGGTGGCGTTCGTCGCGCTACCGCAGGACGGTGGTGGCGGTGGCGGTTCCGATCCGCTGCGCATCGTGCTGATGCTCGCGGTGATCTATTTCGCGCCCTACGCCGCCAACGCGCTCGCCGGCGGCACTTATCTCGGCATGGGCGTCACCGGATTCCAGGCTGCCAGCATCGCGCTCAAGATCGGCGGCATGATGCTGGTCAACGCGCTGGTGCCGCCGCCCACGCCGTCCGCGCCGGGGCAGGCGGCAACCGCTGCGCTCGCCGCGCCCAGCCCCACCTACAACCTGCAGGCGCAGGGCAATACCGCGCGCATCGGCAGCCCGATCCCGGTGGTGTACGGCCGCCACCTGGTCTACCCGGATTTCGGCGCGCAGCCCTACACCGAATACGCCGGCAACGAGCAGTACCTCTACCAGCTGCTGGTGGTCGGCCAAGGCGAGTACACCATCGAGCAGATACGCATCGAGGACACCATCATCCAGAACGGCGTGGTGCAGGATGGCGCCATCCACCCCGCCACCGGCAGCTTCCAGGAGATCGACTACCAGGTAGTCGCGCCCGGCGGATCGGTGACGCTGTTCCCGGCCAACGTCGGTTCCAGCGCGGAAGTGTCCGGGCAGGAAGCGGTGTACAACACCGCGCTCGGCCCGTTCACCGCCAACGCTGCCGGCACCTTCGCCAACTACTTGGCGGTCGACGTGGTGTGCCCGCGCGGGCTTTACTTCGCCAATACCGACGGCTCGCTGGTGCAAAAGACCATCACCTTCCAGGTCGAGGCGCGGCAGATCGATGACAACGGTGCGCCGCTGGGCGGCTGGAACACCCTGGCCAACGAGACGCTCGCCGCCGCCACCACCACGCCGCAGCGTTATAGCTTCAAGTATTACGTCACCCAGGGGCGCTACGAAGTGCGCCTCACGCGCACCAGCGCCAAGGACACCAGCACCCGCGCCGGCAACGATCTCAACTGGTTCGGCCTGCGCGCGTATTTCCCCGGCACGCAGCAGTACGGCAACATCACCGTGCTGGCCATGCGGCTGCGCGCGACCAACCAGCTCACCGTGCAATCGTCGCGCAAGATCAACTGCATCGTCACGCGCAAGCTGCCGGTGTGGAACGGCACCAGCTGGAGCGCGCCGCAGGAAACCCGCTCCATCGCCTGGGCCTTGGCCGACATCTGCCGCGCTAACTACGGGCTGGGGCTTGCGGACGCGCGCATCGGGCTGGCCGAGCTGCTCGCGCTCGATGCGGTGTGGGCCGCGCGCGGCGACTACTTCGACGGCGTGGTCGACAACGCCACCGTGGCGTGGGACGCCCTCACCCAGGCGGCGCGCGCCGGCCGCGCGGCGCCGTACCGCCAGGGCGGCATCGTCCATTTCGTGCGCGACGCCGCGCAGACCCTGCCGGTGGCCATGTTCACGATGCGCAACATCGTGCGCGGCAGCTTCAAGCTGGAATACCTGACGCCGAGCGAGGAGACCGCCGACGCCGTCGACGTGAGCTACTTCGACCGCGCGGTGTGGCAGCCGCGCACCGTGCGCGCTGCGCTGGCCGGTTCCGCCGAGCAGGTGGTGGCCAAAGTGCAGTTGACCGGCGTGACGGAGCGCGACCAGGCGTGGCGCGAGGGCATGTACATGGCCGCCGCCAACCGCTACCGCCGCCGCCTGGTCACTTTCTCCACCGAGATGGAAGGCTTCATCCCCTCGCGTGGCGACTTGATCGCGGTACAGCACGATATGCCCAAGTGGGGACAGGGCGGCGAGATCACCGCGTGGGACGCCGGCACCCTGACCGCGACCACCTCTGAGCCGCTCGATTTCAGTGCCGGCGGCAACCACTACCTGGTTTTTCGGAAGCGCGACGGCGGCGTGGACGGGCCGTACCTCGTCACGGCAGGCGCGCAGGCGAACCAGTGCCAGCTTGCCGCCGCGCCCGCCATCGTGCCGGACGTGGGTGGCGATCGCGAACGCACGCATTACGCCTTCGGCCCTTCCAGCGCGCTCTACATCCGCGCGCGCATGATGTCCGCGCGGCCGCGCGGGCCGCACACGGCGGAGATTTCTGCCGTGGTGGAGAGCGACTACGTGCACACCGCCGATACCGGCGCCGCGCCCGGCGCTTCCGCCTGGCAACTGCCCACGCGCATCACCGTACCGGTGATCGCCGACCTTACCGCGCGCTCCGACCCGGACACCCCGGACAAGATGTTCCTCGCCTGGCGGCCGGCGCCCTCGGCCGATCACTACCTGGTCGAGGCCTCCGATTCCGGCCAGGGCTGGACACGCATGGGCGAAACCCGCACCGCGAACTACGCCGCCCGCGCCCCATACGGCGCGCGCACTGTGCTGCGCGTGTGCGCGGTGGGCGCCACGCGCGGCCCCTGGGTGGAAATCGGATACAGCTCCAGCGCCTCGTACTTCTGGAGCGGAACAGACAGCAATTTGATGTGGAACGCCAACCCCAACACGGCGATGTGGAGATACTGATATGACGGCACTACCCGTAGCAACAGACTTTACCGGCGCGACGCAGACCGAAGGCCAGGTCAAGACCGCCATCACGCAGTTGCACGATTACCTCGCCGGCCTGCTCGGCACGGATGGGACGCAACTCACCGCACTCGGCGCGCTGGGGGCTTTGGGCGGCAACACCGCCGCGAAATCGGCCGCCTATACTGTTGTGGCGGCGGATCGCGGCGTTGTGCTTCTATGCACCGGCACATGGGCGCTGTCGCTCACTGCGGCGGCCACGCTGGGCAAGTTCGCCTTCGGCATCATCAACGTCGGTACCGGCACCATCACCATCGATCCAAGCGGCACTGAGACCATCGATGGCGCGGGGACTTTGGCGCTTTATGCTGGCCAAAGTGTGGTAGTGATCGGGGACGGTGCATCGTTCTTCACTATTGGAAAATCCGCGCAGGGTGGGCTGCTCCGGTTCTCCATCATAACCGCAAGCGATCCGGCTTGGCCTAAATTATTGGATACGACAAAGCTTATTGTTAAGTGTGTCGGTCCAGGAGGGCCAGGGGGTAGTGGTTATACCGCTTCCGGTGCCGGCGCAGCCGGAGGTGGGGGAGGAGGGGGTGGTGGTGGCGAGGTGAAAACTGGGGTTGTTTTGAGTGGCGCCCAATCCACTTACGCAGTTGTCATCGGCGCGTCCGGTGGAAGTACAAGTTTCGGATCTGTTGTAACGGCTCAATCTGGTGCGCCAGGTTCCGCGGGCACGGCCAACGGTGGTGGTGGCGGTGGAGTGGGTAGTGGTGGAGGTAGTAGCGGTAGTGTGGGCGGGGCGCGCGTGAACTCGGGCTACGGCGGGACAGGCGGAGCAGGTGCCCCGGGATATGCTGGATATGGGGGCGGGGGTGGTGGTGCCGGCGCCAACGCAGGTAACCTCGCTGGTAGCCCCGGCACCGCTGGGGCTGCCAATTCCGGCGCCGGAGGGGGTGGGGGCGGCGGCGGCGGGCAAAACTACGGTGCTGGTGGTGCGGGTGGGCCGGGTGGCTCTGGCGTCATATTCGTATGGGAGTACGCATAATGGAAAAGAAGGCCGGGGTAGTCAATAACGGCGTGGTCGGGAATGTGATCGTGGTCGCTCCCGATATCACCGCCGAAAAGCTCGACGCGATGGGCGCGATACTGGTGCCGGATGGAGTGCCGGTCGAAATAGGCTGGGGTTACGACGGCGCAACGTTCCGGCCGCCAGCGGTGAGCATTGACGAAATCGAAGCTGGCCTGTGCGCCGACATCGAAGCCGCCTACGCCGCGGCGATCGACGTGATCGCCGCGCAATACCCCGCCACCGAGCGCGATTCCTGGCCCAAACAGGAAGCTGAGGCGCGTGCCTGGACGGCCGACAATGCGGCAGCCACGCCGCTGCTTTCCGCCATCGCCACCGCGCGCGGCATCGCGCTTGCCGATCTGGCAGCGCGGGTGATCGCCAACGCCGATGCCTATGCTGCGCAGGGCGGTGCCATCATCGGCCGCCGCCAGGCGCGCATGGATGCCATCGCCGCGGCCGTCGCGGCAAACGATATCGCCGCGTTGCAAGCGGTGACCTGGTAGGAGGGGCAAAGAGAGGAAGCGACCGGCAAGGTGTTGAAGCACCGCGCCGGCCACTTTAACCCACAGCACTGACCTGTGAGCCAAAGCCTAGGCTTCCTGCCACGTCGACGCGGCCGGGCAAGCCTAGCGGAATTTTTGCCAATAAGAAATGGCTTGCAGCATGTTAAACACCGTTCACCAACCCATCATTCCCTGGATCGGCGGCAAGCGCCGCTTGGCTGCCCGCATCCTGCCGGCGTTTCCCGAGCACGAATGCTACGTCGAGCCGTTCTGCGGCGCGGCCGCGCTGTATTTCCTGAAATCCCCGGTCAAGGTCGAAGTGCTCAACGATATCAACGGCGACCTGGTCAACCTGTACCGGGTCGTGAAGCACCATTTGGAGGAGTTTGTAAGGCAGTTCAAATGGGCTTTAACCAGCCGCGAAATCTTCAAGTGGCTGGAAATCACCCCGCCCGAGACGTTGACCGACATCCAGCGTGCCGCGCGTTTCTTCTACCTGCAAAAGCTGGCCTTCGGCGGCAAGGTCGACAAGCAGACCTTCGGCACCGCCACAACGTCAGCACCCAAGCTCAACCTGCTGCGCCTCGAGGAGGATTTGAGCCAGGCACACCTGCGCTTGTCGCGCACTTACATCGAGCATCTGGGCTGGGAAGCCGCCATTGCCAAATATGATCGCTCCCACACCTTCTTCTATTGTGATCCGCCCTATTGGGGCACCGAAGGCTACGGCGTCGACTTCGGCTTGGAGCAGTACGGCAGAATGGCCAGCCTGGCCAAAACCATCAAGGGCAAGATGATCATCTCGGTCAACGACATCCCGGAAATGCGCCAGGCATTTGACGGGCTTCCGATGGAGCGCGTGCCGATCACCTACCAGATCGGCGGATCAGGACGCAGCAAAACCACCGGGGAGTTGATTATCAGGAATTGGGGTGGAAAGGTGAGGCGCTGAAACCGCGCTTTGCTACTGGTGACAATTCTTTGCAACGGGTTAAAATTTGCGGAGGGGGATTTATCTCACGTTTTGCGGGGTATTTATCGCACGCGCTTACACGGAGACAATTTCGCGCAGCGATATTCCGGCGTCGGCTAACTTCCTCAAAACCCGGGGCGATTCAGATAGCCCATCTCATCCAGCTACCAGATCGACAACGGCTATAAATTAAAAAGTGATGACCTGATACCCGTTATCCAACAGTCTGCGGAAGCTCATGTTGGCACCATATTCTTCCAGCACTTTAACGCCACAGTTCTGAGCTGAATCGGTAACACCAAATGCAGAAGCACAAAAACCACAGACCCCGGCAATATTACCTTTGACATCCTCGTAGGCTTGATGTAACTGGTGGCTTGGGTTGGAAATTTCCCCCAGCCATTTGGTGCCTGCGCCAGAAAAAATAAGCTGTACTTCGTCTTTTGCGTCCTTGAATTCTTTGACTGCCATAAGGGCGTTGACGATACGACCGATACCATCGGCGGGCGTGGTGTCTGCTAAAACAACGATTGCGACTTTGTGCATGATTTATCCTCTATGAAATTAAAACGACGCAGGGCATATGCCAAACGTAGGTTCATGCTAGGGGTCTTGCGGGAGGATGTCTGTCATATCTCTGACAGAGGAGAAATTAATTTTCTGCGAGAGATGCAAGTGCAGGCATGTCGCAGACGCAGATGTAGTCGCGTGTATAGTGAACGATGTTGCGCTCGCGCAGTCGATTGAGTGCCGAGCTGACTACCTGTCGGCTGGCACCGATCATATCCGCCAGATCTTGCTGCGTCAGCCGCGCATCAATATCGCCGCCATGGATGCATCTCTCACCTTCGTTTTTCACCAGATCACACAGCACGGCAGCCAATCTTGATTCTACTTTCCTGTGCATCACAAAAAATAACCGGCGCTGCAACGCGTCCTTACGCTTATACAAAGAGCGCACAAAGAATTGAGAAAAATCCTTGTCACGGGACAGCAACTCGTCGAAGACGCTGACCTTGATCCGGTAAATTTGAACATCGCCTTGGGCACTGGCTATTTCGCCCAATGTGGCCTGATCGGCCTCGATCGTTCCAAAAACTGCACTTCTGCCTAAGATGGATAACGTGGCTTGCCTGCCTTGCGCAGATATTCTGTGAAGCTTGACGTAGCCCTGTTTGACAATCCAGACAGAAGGGAACGCATCAATGTCCTGATAAATTCTCGCTTGATCCTGGTAATTCAGCAGCGCGATTTCAAGATTGCTTTCTGTCAAACAACGGGGTAGAGCAAGTTTTGATTGCATATGAAAGTGTCCATATAGTGTCATCGTTTCCGATTGGTCTTCGACACCGGAGGCTTCGGCCACGCACCCATTGCCGCGCTAATGATGCCATCGAGCTTGGCGCGCCTGGCGCCACTCTTGGCAAGCACCGCCAAACCGGCGAGTAGCGAGGTGAAGAACGCGGCCAGGTCGCCCGCGTTGATTTTAGAGGAAAGCTGCCCGTCGCGCTGTGCGCGCAAGAACTGACTGTACAGTCTGGTCTCACTTCCTTGCACCGCTTTACGTAACGCTTGCTCAATCGCCGGGGGCGTAGAGGCCAAGCCGCAATCAGCCATGCCGTTGACGATGAGACAGCCGCACGGTGGCGTTGGATCGGAAAGCAGGGCCGCCATGGTGCGTAAAAATTTTTCCAACGCCTGCCGCGCATCCGGCTCGGTGTCAAAAATGGCCGTGTGCTGTGCGACTTGCAAGGCCACATAGCGCTCAAGCGCCTTTAAATACAGCGATTCCTTGTCGCCAAATGCGGCGTACAGGCTGGGTTTGCTTAGACCCGTCGCGGCTGTTAAATCAGCCAGCGATGCAGCCTGGAAGCCGTGCTGCCAGAAAACTTCAAGCGCGCGATCCAGTGCTGTGTCTGGGTCGAAGTTGCGCGGGCGTCCACGTTCTTGACTCATCGGATGCTCCTGATCCAAGTGAATTGACAATTATTATACTGACCGGTATCTTATGTACCAATCGGTACATAAATTAGCTGCCGACGTCGTTATTTAAACATTCATCGCTAAAAATACGGCACACATAAGGAAAGTAATATGACAAGACTAACAGGCAAGACCGCGTTGATCACAGGTGGAACCACCGGAATTGGCTTGGCAACGGCAAAATTATTTCTGCAAGAAGGTGCTCGCGTAGCGATCACCGGACAAGATGCCGGGCGGGTGACTGAGGCGGGCGCGATACTCGGCGCAAATGCCATCGCCATACGCGCTGATGTTTCTTCCGCTTCAGAAATGGCGGTAGTCGCGGCGCGACTCAAGAAAGAATTTGGCGGACTCGATATTGTTTTCGCTAACGCCGGAATCGCCAAGCCGATGCCGTTTGCGGACGTGGACGAAGAAAATATCAACTCGCAAATCGGCGTTAACTTAAAAGGCGTGATTTACACCGTTCAGAAAATGCTGCCGATCTTGCGCAATCCGGCCAGCATTATCCTCACTTCGACCACACTTACCCGGCAAGGGTTTGCCGGTATGAGCGTTTATTCGGCGACCAAGGCTGCCGTGCGTTCGCTGGCGCGTACTTTGTCCGCAGAGTTGGTCGGGCAAGGGGTACGCGTCAATGTTATCAGCCCCGGCCCTATCGAAACGCCCATCTATGGCAAGACCGGCATGTCTGCGGAAGTGCTGCAACAAATGGCCGAAATGGTGGTAAGCAAGGTGCCACTAGGCCGCTTCGGTCAATCGGAAGAGGTGGCCAAGGCAGTGCTGATGTTGGCGAGCGACGATTCGTCTTACATCCTAGGTGAAGATATACTGGTTGATGGCGGCATGGCGATGATTTGAGGGGGTGCTTATGTTTCATTGGGTGTGCGGCTTTATCGCACACCCAACCTGCATGGCGAAATTGTCGCACATTCGTTCGGCATGCGCCAACTTCATTAACGACTCAGCGTCTCGTCCTCGATGTCGCGTACCTGATTCAATAAACATCTTGTTAAGGCGTGCTCACAAGAACTTTGAGCCTTGCCCGGCAACCAAGGCCTGGCCTTGTATAAAATGGCGGCCATATAGAGGTACTGCGTACAACCTACCCCCCCACCATCTCTGCCAGCCGCTTCCCCGAGCCGCATGCCAGCGTCCATCCGAGTGTACCATGGCCGGTATTCAGGAAAATATTTTCGAATTTCATCTTGCCGATGATAGGTATATTGCTCGGCGTTGCTGGCCGCAGCCCGGCCCAGAACTCAGCTTGTGCCGTATCGCCGGCATGGGGAAATAGTTCCAACGCGCGTTTCAGGATTGCTTGGCAGCGTAGCGGATTGAGTGTGGGGTCGTGACCGGCCAGCTCGGCGGTGCCGGCCACGCGCAGCCGCTCGCCCAAGCGCGAGATCACGATCTTGTGCGCTTCGTCGGTGAGGCTCAGGTGCGGCGTGCCTTGGGAGGCAGGCAGCGTCACCGAATAGCCCTTCACCGGATAAACCAGAAGCCGGGCGCCGAGGCCGCGCAGCAACGGCGAATAACTGCCAAGCGCCACCACATAGACGTCGGCACGCAGGGTTCCTTGCTGCCCTGCGGTGTTGACGATGCGCACGCCGGAAACGCAACCAGCCTGGGCTTCCAGCGCCTCGACGTGGGTGTCGTAGTGGAAAGCAACGCCCCGTTGCGCGCACAAACCTGCCAGCGCCTGTGTGAACCGGCAGGCGTCGCCGGATTCATCCTGTGGTGCATGGATGCCGCCCGCCAACGGCAGGGTGGCGTCGCGCAGCGCTGGTTCCAGCGCTACACACTCTTCAGCGGATTTGATATCCAGTACACAGCCGTGGCTACGCAACAATTCGGTATTGGTGCAGGCTGCATCGAACTCGCGCCTATCCGTGTAGATGCGCAAAATACCGCGCGTCTGCGCGTCGTAGGCGATGCCGGTCTCGGCGCGCAGCGCGTGCAATGCGGCGCGGCTTTCCTGCGCCAGCTGGAAAATGGCAAGGGTGTTGGCGCGCGTGCGCGTGGGCAGGCATTCGCGCAGAAACTGCATGATCCAGCGCCACTGTGCGGCATCGGCGTGCGGCCGGAACAGCAGCGGCGCGTCGTCGCGCAGCAGCCACTTGAGGATTTGCCATGGTGCGCGCGGGTTGGCCCAAGGCTCGGCGTGGCTCACCGAAATCTGGCCGCCGTTGGCAAAGCTGGTTTCCAGGCCAGGGCCGGGTTGCCGCTCGACGACGGTCACTTCGTGGCCGGCTTGCGCCAGATACCAGGCGCTGGTCACGCCGATCACGCCGGCGCCGAGCACGATGACTTTCATACGGTTTTGCTTTTTCCCCTGCTCAATCTCGTCTATTCTATACGACCTCATGAAGCCGCTGACTTTCAAAATACTGCGCGCACTTGCCGACGGCGAATTCCATTCCGGCGAGAAGATAGCGCAGGCGCTGGAGATTTCCCGTGCCAGCGTCAGTCTCGCCTTGCAAGACGTGGAAGAGGTCGGGCTGCAAGTGCACAAGGTGCACGGGCGAGGCTATCGCCTGGCGCGGCCGATGCAATGGCTGGATGTGGAAAAAATCCGCGCCGCGCTGGGCAGGCACGCGCGCCATTTCGACATCGAAATCATGGAGAGCGCAGAATCCACCAACACCTTGCTGCTGCAAAAAGCCGCGCTCGATGCGCCGAGCGGCAGCGTCATTGCCGCAGAATGGCAGACCCATGGCCGCGGCCGGCGCGGACGCGAGTGGCATGCAGGGCTCGGCGGTGCGCTGATGTTCTCGCTGCTGTGGCGCTTTCCACAAGGCGTGGGCTTTTTATCCGGTCTCGGCCTGGCGGTGGGCGTGGCCTTGCTGAGAACGTTGCAAAAGCTCGGCGCCAGCGATGTGCAACTGAAATGGCCAAATGACATCTTGTGGCGACACCACAAGCTCGGCGGCATCCTCATCGAACTCCAGGGGGACGCGCTGGGGCCGACCGCAGCAGTGATCGGTATCGGCCTCAACCTCAACCTGCCCGATAGCGTGCGCGCGAAAATTGATCAGGCGGTGAGCGACGTGCACAGTGCCTGCGGCGCGCCGCAGGAACGCAATGCCGTGTTCGTCATGTTGCTCAAGGAACTCGACAAAGTGCTGACGTTGTTCGCCAAGGAAGGCTTTGCGCCGCTGCGCGCGGAATGGCGCGCGCATCACGCCTACCAGGGAAAGAATGTCACGCTGCGTCTGGGCGACGGCAGCAGCGAGCACGGCAGTGTGGTGGGCGTGGCCGAGGACGGCGCGCTCATGCTGCACACCCGCACCGGCACGAAGCGTTTCCACGGCGGCGAAATCAGCTTGCGGGCGGCCAGATGATCCTCGCCATTGACGCCGGCAACAGCCGCATCAAATGGGGCCTGCACGAAGGCGGCGGATGGCGTGCGCGCCACGTGCTGCCTACCGAGGATGCCGCGCAACTGGCGGCGGCATGGCGGCAGATACCGGTGCCGCGCGCGGTGGCCATCGCCAACGTCGCCGGTGCTTCGGTGCGCGCTGCCCTGCTGGCGGCAATGCCTCACTGGAACGCGCAGGTGATTTGGGCGACGAGCCGCGCCGGGCAGTGCGGGGTGCGCAATGGCTATGCCGATCCCGCGCAGCTCGGCTGCGATCGCTGGGCCGCGCTGATTGCCGCGCGCGCTTTGCACGACGGCGATTGCCTGGTGGTGAGCGCCGGCACTGCCATGACGGTCGATGCACTCACGCGCGATGGTGAATTTCTCGGCGGGGTCATCGTGCCGGGCATGGCGCTGATGCAGCAGGCCTTGGCGAATAATACCGCGGCGCTGCAAGTGCGTGATGGGCATTTCCAGGAAATGCCCGATAACACCGCAGACGCCATCCACAGCGGCGCGGTGCAGGCGCTGTGCGGTGCTATCGAGCGCATGGCAGCAGCGATGGCCGCGCGCGGGCTGGCGCCGCTGTGCCTGCTCAGCGGCGGCGCTGCGCAGGACCTGGTGCCGCGGCTTAACTTGCCGCACCAGCTCGTGGATAATCTGGTACTGGAAGGTCTGGTGGAAATCGCAAAGGATATCGTGCGCGCATGAAGTGGCTATTTTTCCTGTTGTTGCTGGCGAATCTCTCCCTAGTTGCCTACACTCAACTGGCGAAGGAGGAAAATCCAGATGCCAGGCTGATGGGCATGCAGATGAACGCGGACAAGATCAAGATCGTCCATGCGCCGCAGGCATCAGGTGTTGCTCAGGCTTCCGCTCCGCACGCAGCGAAGGTGGCGGCTGCGCCCGCTGCCTGCATGGAATGGAGCGGATTCAACAACCCGGCGGAAGCCGCGCGCGCGATGGAGGCGCTGTCCAGGCTCAAGCTGGGGAACAGGCTCAGCCAACGCGAAACCACTGCCACGGTGGGCTACTGGGTGTACATCCCGCCGCTGAAGAGCAAGGCGGAGGCGGAAAAGAAAATGGGTGAACTCGATAAGCTCGGCGTCGAGGAATACTATCTGGTACAGGACAACGCCGAGTGGCGCTTTGCCATCTCGCTGGGCGTGTTCAAGACCGAGGATGCTGCGCACGCCTTCCACGCCAAGATGCAGGAAAAAGGCGTGCGCTCGGCGCGCATGGGGGCGCACACCACCCAGATCAAGCAGACCGTGTTCGTGGTGCGCGAACCGGACGACAGCATGACCGCCAGCCTTGCCGAACTGAAGCAGTCGTTCCCGGGCAGCGAACTGAAAGCGGCAGAGTGCGCCGTGGCGGAAAAGAAATGATCAAGCGCATCGCCGTCGGCATTGCTGCCATGCTGGGCCGGCGCTTGCTGCGCAATGCGGTGAGGGGATTGGTGCGGCGGTTGTTCAGGCGCTAAGGTATGGACGAGGCATGGCGACGCTGTGCCTGCCAGCAATTTTCAGAAATCGTGCTGTCCCTGATTGTTCCGCCATCGGCAGACGGGCGCAAAGTGGCTTGAGTAGGGTCATTCCGTCACTTAGGAAGAAGACATACTCCCGGCCAGGAAAATTCATGCGGCAAGCGGAACGACTTCGTCGTTGATTTTGTCCCGAAGTTCGAGCGCGGCAATTTCCAGGTCGTATTTTGCAGAGTGGGCGGCAACTGCCGTACCTGATATCCAGAAAATACCGCTGCCGTAACCTTGTCAGCGAAGGATCGGATCATTGGTGCTGACGGTATCGCACTGCGGTAGTGACGTCAAACGATAGTATTGGGCGCTTGCCTGATGCGCAGCAACAGGTTGTGCGTTCATTTCTTTGTCTCCGAGGGAAACAATTTCCCCGGATTGAGGATGCTGTTGGGATCGAACACGCGCTTGATCTCGCGCATCAACGCCAGCGTCGCCGGTTCGATTTCGCGTCCCACGAATTCGCGTTTTTCCGAGCCGATGCCGTGTTCGCCGGAGAGCGTGCCGTCGAGGCGCAATACCAGATCGAACACGCCATCCAGGCAGGCTTCGGCGCGCTGCAACTCCTGCGCGTCATCCGGGTTCACCAGCAGGTTGACGTGGATGTTGCCGTTGCCGGCGTGGCCGAAGTTGACATTGGTGACGCGATGGCGCGCGGCGAGTTCGCCCAAACCTTGCAGCAGCTCAGGCAGGCGCGAAACCGGCACCACTACGTCCTCGTTGATTTTCTTCGGCGCGATGTCGCGCAGCAACGGCGAGAGCGCCTTGCGCGCCGCCCACAGCGCTTGCGTGTTTTCCACGGCCTGCGCCTGGATGAGGCCGTCGTTGCGGCAGGCGGCGAGCACCGCCGCGCTCGCCGCGGCGATTTCGGAGGCGGCGCCGTCCACTTCTATCATCAGCATGGCGCGCGTGTCGGCGGGCAGCAGGTCGGGGTGGCGCGAACGGATCAGGTCGAGCGCGCCGGCGTCGAGGAATTCGAGCGCGCTCGGTACCTGCGGCTGCGCCATGATGGCACTCACCGCGTGCGCGCAGCTCGCCGTGTCGCGGTAGTGCGCGGTGAGGCCGCCTGTCGCCTGCGGCAGCGGAGTGAGCTTCAGCGTCGCTTCAGTGATTACCGCGAGCGTGCCTTCTGAGCCGATCAGCAAGCGCGTGAGGTCGTAGCCGACCACGCCTTTGGTGGTGTAGCAGCCGGTCTTGATCAAGGTACCGGTGCCGGTGACCGCCTGCAAGCCGAGCACGTGGTCGCGCGTGGTGCCGTATTTCACCGCGTGCGGGCCGCCTGCGCCGGTGGCGAGGTTGCCGCCCACGCTGCAATACGTGGCGCTGGAGGGATCGGGCGGCCAGAAGAAGCCGTGTGGTTTTGCCGCGTCCTGCACTTCCTGGTTGAGCACGCCGGGTTCGGCGACGATGACGCGGTTGGCCGGGTCGACCTTGACGATGCGGCGCATGCGCTCCAGCGACAGGGCGATGCCGCCGGCGAGCGGCAGGCTGCCGCCCGCAGTGCCGGTGCCGCGACCGCGTGCGGTGAGCGGTACGCGCTGTTCGTTGCATAACCGCACTACCGCCTGCACCTGTTCGGTGGTGAGCGGAAACGCCACCGCCTGCGGCGGGAATATCTTGCGGCTGTTATCGTAGGCGTAGGCGTAGCAGTCCGCCGGGTCGGTGTAGAGGTGATCCGGCGGCAGCAGCGCCGCGAGGCGGGCGATGAATCCCTGCGGCAGTTCGGTCATGGCTCGGCGGGAGCGAGGCCGCGCTCCCGCATGGCGCGCTCGAAGTCCTCGCGCGTGAAGCGTGGCTTGCCTGATGGCACATGAGTGGCGCGCAGCGCGTCGGGGTGCACCGTGCGCTGGCCGCTGGCCGGGTCGAGCGCAAGCAGGTGGTAGCCGCCGGGCGGCAGGTTGGCGGGCACGCTGGCGTTGAGCATGCCCGACCGGGGTGATGCAAGCGTGATGTCGGGCAGCAGGCGCACGCTGGTGAGCATGTCGTTGCCGGCCATGAAGGCGGTGCCGGCATAGACATCGAAGCGGGTCACGCGCGTGGCCGCCGGGTAAGCGGCTTTGAGCACGGGATGGCGGGGGTCGGCGATGTCGAGCACCAGCAGGCCGGATTGCTCTCCGCTGGCGTAGAGGCGCTTGCCGTCAAGCCTGAAATCATGGATCTGCTCGCCGGGGTTGAAGCGGCCGAGCGGCTGCTGGGTGATGAGGTCGAGGAGAGTAAATCCCGTATCGCGGTCATACAGCACCAGCAGTTCGTCCTGTGCGCGCACCAGCTGCGCGCGCAGCGGCAGGCGCTTGAACAGGCGTGGCCGGTAGGGGTCTGCAACGGAGATGATTTCGACGCCATCCACGGTGGCCAGCAGCAGGCGCTCCGGCATGGCCCATGCATCGAGCAGCGGTGCTTCATACCATGCTGCCTGCTGTGCGGCGGTATGGTCGATCAATGCGATGCCCCGTTGGCGCTGGGCGGCGTAGATGATACGTCCCCATGCGCGTACCACGTCGGCCTGGGACAGATATGTCCGCAACAGCCTGGGCTCGAATGGGTTGCTCACGTCGACGGCGGCCAGCTCTGCTTCGGTGGCGACATAGGCGACGCTGTCGATGAGGCACACGCTTTTCGCCTCGCCTTTAAGATCGACGCCGGCGATCCAGATCGGGTTGAGCGGATTTTTGATGTCGAAAATTTGCAGGCCGTTGTCGCCGTCGGCGACGTAGGCATAGTCGCTGCGTACCGCGACATCTTCGGTATTGCCGCGCGCGTGGTAGGTCCCCACCTGTTTCGGCGCTTCCGGATTCGACACGTCGAGGACGTTGAGGCCGCCCCACCAGTCCAGCACGTAAGCGTGATTGTCCTTGATCTTCACTCCCCACGACCATCCTGCGGTGTCGAGCGAGCCGATCAATACGGGCTGCCCCGGATTACTGATATCGACGACCTGGATGCCGGATACCCAGTCGGCAACGTAAGCGAGGCGCCCCTGCAATGCAATGCCGCGTGCGTTGCCGGGCGTGGCGAGATGGCCGAGCTGGCGCGGCAGCGCAGGGTGGGTGATGTCGAAGATGAACAGGCCGCGGTCGAAGCTCGCCACGTAGGCGAGGTTGTCGCGGATCACCACGTCTTCCGCGGCGCCGTCGATGTCGAACTCGGCGATCTGGCGTGGGCGCTGCGGGTTGCTCACGTCGAACACCAGCAGGCCGGCCTTGTCGGCGGCGAGATAGGCGGTGCGATCGAGCACGTCCACCGCCCACACCTTGCCTGGTGTCGGCGCGCTGCCGGCGATGGCGGGGTGCGCGATGTTGGTGATGTCGATGATGTGGAAGCCGCCGCGATGGTCGGCGAGATAAAGCGTGTCGCCGACCAGTTTCATGGTGTAGGCGAGGCCGGGGGTGGCGACCGAGGAAATCTTGCGCGGGCTGCGCGGATCGGCGATGTCGAGGATTTGCACGCCATGATCGTCGTCGGCGATGAAGGCGTAATGGTCGCGCACCAGCACGCCCTTGGGCGAGCCCTGGGTGTGATAGGCAGCGACATGGCGCGGCGCATCGGGCATGCTGATGTCATACACATGCAGGCCGGAAAACCAGTCGGCGACATAGAACAGGTTG
Source organism: Pseudomonadota bacterium (assembly GCA_040756015.1). Taxonomy (GTDB): domain Bacteria; phylum Pseudomonadota; class Gammaproteobacteria; order Burkholderiales; family JBFMAC01; genus JBFMAC01. Next base: position 57,235 of record JBFMAC010000011.1, on the reverse strand, counting down.
CCCTGGAGCGCGGCGCGGCGGCTGCCGCCGTAATTGGCGCCGAGGTTGACCACGTCCGGTGCCGGCACCGAAAAATCGATCTGGACCACGCTGTTGCCGATTGCCGCGAACGCCCCTTGCCCTTGCAGCAGCACGACGCCGGCGGGCTGCTGCAAGGGCTGCACCGCGACCACCGACGGCAGGCGCGGATTGTCGACGTTGATCAGCACGACTTCGTTGCGCTCGTTGCGCAGCGCGATGCGGCCGTGGTCGTGGCTCACGCCCAGCGCCATGCCGATATGGTTAACGCTGCCCAACCAGCGCGGCACCTGCGGGTCGCTCACGTCGACCACGGTCAGGCCGGTGGTGCCGTTGGCGAGGTAGACACGGTCTTGCGCGACGGCGACGTCCCATGCCTGGGCGCGGAAACGCCCGGTTTCGCGCGGACGCGCGGGGTTGCTGACATCGACGACCACCAGGCCGGCTTCGGGCAGTGCGAAGTAGGCGTGGCTGCCGGAAACCTGCAATGCCACCGCCTCATCGGGGAGGGTAAATTGCCCGAGCGGTTTCGGCGACTGCGTGCGGCGCACGTCGTAGATGGCGAGGCGCTGGCCGCTGACCAGGTAGACGCGCTTCTGTTCGATGCCCAGCGCGTTGACGGCATGGGAGAGCGGGATACTGGCGACGGTGCGCGGCTGCAATGGGTCGTGCACGTCCACGATCAACAGTGCACTGCTGCCGCCGACTTCGTCGACCAGGTAGGCATGGCCGTCGCGCAGCGCCAGATGGGTGAGCTTGCCGTGCCCTTTGACTTGCGCGAGCAGGCGGCGGGTGGTGATATCCAGGATCAGCAAGCCGCTGTCGCCGGCCGCAGCATAGATGTAATGGCCGTCACTTTCCAGCGCCAGCGCGGGATTTTTCAGCGTGATCTCGCTTTTCAGATAGGGGCCGCCGGGGATGAGGGCGAACTGTGCGGTGGCCGGCGCCGACGGGGCGGGCAGGGTGACGCTGCCACCCTGCCTGTAGTCGATGTTTGCCGGCGCGGCAATGGCAAATGCCGGCAATAGCGCGCCGAACAGCGCAAACAGGCGGTGCGTCAGCATTGCCGTATCTTGTCGAGCAGGGCGGTGGTGGAGCGCTCGAACAGGAAGGGGATGGAATGCACGCTGCCCCCCCAGGACTTCACTTCGCTTGCGCCGACGATGGCGTCGGGTGCCCAGTCGCCGCCTTTCACCAGCATGTCCGGTTTGCAGGTGCGGATCAGTTGCAGCGGCGTGTCTTCGTCGAACCAGGTGACCAGCGAGACGCATTCCAGCGCGGCCAGCACCGCCATGCGATCGGCCAGCGTATTGACCGGCCGGTCTGCGCCCTTGTTCAGGCGCTTCACCGAGGCGTCGCTGTTGACGCCGACGATCAGACTGGCGCCGAGGGCGCGCGCCTGGGCAAGGTAGGTGGCGTGGCCGCGGTGCAGGATGTCGAAGCAACCGTTGGTGAACACCAGCGGACGCGGCAATTCAGGCAGACGCCGCGCCAGCTCGTCCGGTATGCATATCTTGCGTTCAAAGGCGGGCGCGGGATACAAGGCCGGAAATTAATCCAGGTACTCGAACACTTTCACCACGCGCTGCACGCCGCTGGTGCTGGCAGCGATCGCCGCGGCGTCCTCGCCTTCCTGGCGCTTGACCAGGCCCAGCAGGTAGACGACGTTGCTTTCGGTGATTACCTTGACGTGATTGGCGTTGAATTTCTGGCCGTCGATGAAGCGCATTTTCACCTTCGAGGTGAGATAGGAGTCGTTGCTGCGCGACAGCATCGAGCTGACGCCGGCCACGACGAGTTCGTTCTGCACGTTTTTCACGTTGGGTATTTCGCGCACCACGTTTTCTATTTCTCGCTTGACTTCTTCGCTGGCGACTTCGCCGGTGAGGAGAACCAGACGGTTGAAACTGGTGATGTTGATATGGGCGTTGTCCTTGGCGATGTCGCCGACGCGGCTGCCTGCCTTCAGTTCGATGTTTTCATCCTCGATGTAGATGCCGCTGCTGCGACGGTCGTCGGCCATGAGTACGCCGGCGCCGAAGCCGGTGGCGACCACGGGAAAGCAGGCTTGCAGCATGGGCAACAGCAGCAGGGCAAAAAACAGGTTACGCATTTATTCGACTCCCAGTAACAGACTATCCACCGCATCGCAGATGCAATGCAGCGCCAGCAAATGCACTTCCTGGATGCGTGCGGTGCTGTCCGCAGGCACACAGATCATTATATCTTCAGGCGCCAGATCTTCGGCGAGCAGGCCGCCGCTCTTTCCGGTCAGCGCGATCACGCCCATTTCGCGCTGGTGGGCCGCACGCACCGCCGCGACCACATTGGGCGAGTTGCCGCTGGTGGTGATGGCGAGCAGCAGGTCACCGGCGTGGCCGAGCGCTAGCACCTGCTTGGAAAATACCTGCTCGAATTCGTAATCGTTGGCGATCGAGGTGAGCGTGGAGGAATCGGTGGTCAGCGCGAACGCGGCCAACCCCGGCCGCTCCATCTCGAAACGGTTGAGCATCTCCGCGGCGAAGTGCTGCGAATCGGCGGCGGAGCCGCCATTGCCGCAGCTGAGCACCTTGCCGTCGGCCATCAGGCATTGCACGATACGTTCGGCCGCTACGGCGATGGGTGCGGCGAGCATGTCCATTGCTTGTAGCTTGAGGTTGGCACTCTCGGCAAAGTGGCCGTTGATGCGGCTGATCAGGTTCATTGGGACTCACGTTTTTGCATGCGCGAATTATGGCATAAACAGGGTCACTCGCCGAAGGCGTTTTTGATCCATTCGAAGTCATTGTTGCGTATCAGCACGGCGTCGAAGCGGCAGGGCGGCGATGTCCTCAATCCCGAGAGATAATGCTGCGCGGCGAGACGGATCTTTTTCTGCTTGGCGGGAGTGATGCTGGCTGCGGCGCCGCCGAAATCGTCGCGGTTGCGTAGGCGCACTTCGGCGAACACCAGCGTGTCGCCGTCCTGCAGCACCAGGTCGATCTCGCCGTAGCGGCAGTGGTAGTTGCTGGTCAGCAGCTTGAGGCCGCGCTGTTCCAGGAATGTTGCTGCGGCCTGTTCGGCGTGGGCGCCCTTGTCGTTCACGGGGTCAGCGGCTCACGGCTTGGCCGAGGGTAGGATGACGGCATCGCCTTCGCTGAGCTGTACGGGGACGAGTTCGCGCACGAACTGATGGGCGCGGCCCAGCGCGATGTGTCCGGTGACGCCGTCGAGGGTGATGTCCCAGTCCGCGGGTGGGTGGAGCATGGTTTCGGCGAGGCGGAAGGCGTCGATGCCGAAGGCGTAGAGGCGTTCCAGTTCCGCGCTCAACGGCATTTCCGGGCGCGGATAGATCATTACCGCGGGATGATCGGGCTGCACCAGCCAGGGCATATCGACGAAGCGCACTCCGTTGAGGTCGAAATTCGCCAGCGTTTCAGTTTTGCCGCTGAATACTTGTGAGGTCGCGTAAATCGCCGCACTGCTGTCCAGGTAAGAGCGGACGGTGCGTGCTTTTTCCCCGTCCAGGGCGAGGAACACCGCGTCAGCGGCATTTTTCATCACTTCTTCGCGCAGGGTGGGCAGGATGTCGTTGTCGGCATGGAGGATGAGTTCGGCGGCGGTTTCCGCGCCCAGTTTTTTCCACTCGTCGGCATAGGCCTGGCGCATGCGGCGCGACAGCGCGGTGTCGGTGCCGACCACCACCACTTTGCGCTTGCCCTGCGCGTAGGCAAGTTGCGCGACCTGGCGCGCGTCACTTTCTATTTGCAGCCCGTACATGTACATTTGCGGTGGCCACCGCTCGCTTTCCAGTGCGTTGAGCGCGAGGGTGGGCACCGTGACCAGGTTGCTGGCAGCCAATGCCGCGACCGCGTTGCGCGTGAGCGGGCCCACCACGATCCTGGCTCCGGCGGCTATCGCCTCCCGGTAGCTTGCCAGGATTTTTTCGGTGTTCTCGTCAGTGGGGTAGGCCATGATGGGCAGGTCGGTGCCTTGCACCGAAGCGGCGGCGATGAAGCCTTCGCGCACCGCATCCGCGACGTGGCCGAACGGAGCTGAATCGAGCGGCAGCAGCAGTGCGATGTGCGGTACCGCCGGCGGCACGGGTGGTTCTGCTGATTCGGGTGTTGCTGCCGGGGCGATGGCGGCGGACGGGGGCGCCTGTTCCTGCGCCAGCGGCGCGGTGATGGCGGGGCCGGGTTGCGGCGGGCTGGCCAAGGCCGGGGCGGCGCCGTATAGTGCCAGACTAGCCAACAGCAGGACGGAGATACGTTGCATCAAGCGCATGAACCGGGGTCGCGGGAGCCAACATTATACGTGGTGGCGACGCCGATAGGGAATTTGCGCGACGTCAGCCTGCGCGCGCTCGACGTGCTGAAAGCGGTCGACGTGGTAGCCGCGGAAGACACGCGCGTGACCTCGCGGTTGCTCGCACACTACGCCATCGGTACCAAGTTGATGGCGCTGCACCAGCACAACGAGCGCGCGGGCGCAGAGCGTCTGATCGCGCTGCTTGCCGCCGGCAAATCGGTGGCACTGGTGTCGGACGCAGGTACGCCGGCGGTATCCGACCCCGGCGCCAAAGTGGTGGCGATGGTGCGTGCCGCCGGTCATCGCGTCGAGTCGATTCCCGGTGCCAGTGCATTGCTCGCGGCATTGGCGGCATCCGGCATAGCCGATCCGCATTTCCTGTTTTATGGTTTCCTGCCTCAGCAGGGTGCCGCGCGCTGCCGCGCGCTGGAAGCGTTACAGGCATTGCCTTATACGCTGGCGTTTTACGAAGCGCCACACCGCGTGCAGGCGAGCCTTACCGACATGGCCTCGGTGCTGGGTGGGGCGCGCGACGTGGTGATCGCGCGCGAACTCACCAAACTGTTCGAGACCATCCATGTCTGCAAGCTGGGCGATGCAGCGGCGTGGCTGGGTGAGGACGGGAACAGGTTGAAGGGCGAATTCGTGCTGCTGGTGAGCGGTGCACAGGCTGGGGCGGATGCCGTGCTGGACGAAGGGCGACACGTGCTGGAAATCCTGCTTGCCGAACTGCCCCTCAAGCAGGCGGTGAAGCTGGCTGCGGAGATCAGCGGTGCGAAGAAAAATGCGCTGTACGAAATCGCGCTGGTGCTAACCGGGAAAAACTCAGGCTAACCGCAGAGGGCGCGGAGGGAAGCATGGCATTTCAATTCACCCCACAATTTGCCAGATGGGTAGCAATACAATTTGTGTTTATGGCGTCCAGATAATGAATTTCTCTGCGTCCTCCGCGTCCTCTGCGGTTAAAAAGGTTGCCGCATTCCATGGTGAATTCCATTCTTGAGTAGTGCTTCCTTTGGTAATATGACTGCCATGAAATCCATCACCCTCGTCCGCCCTGACGATTGGCACCTGCACTTGCGCGATGGCGAGCTGATGCGTGCGGTACTGCCGGATACCGCCAGGCGCTTCGCGCGCGCCATCGTCATGCCCAACCTGAAGCCGCCGGTGGTCACCACCGCGCAGGCCATTGTCTATCGCGAGCGCATTCTTGCCGCGCTGCCGGCGGGGGTGAAATTCGAACCCTTGATGACGATCTACCTCACCGACAACACCAGCCGGCAGGAAATCGTCGATGCCAAGGCGAGCGGTCGGGTGCATGGGGTGAAGCTGTACCCGGCGGGCGCCACCACCAATTCCGATTCCGGCGTCACCGAAATCCGCAAGTGCTATCCTGCGCTGGAAGCGATGGAGGAAGTCGGGTTGCCGTTGCTGATGCACGGCGAAGTGACCGATCCCGAGGTGGATGTGTTCGACCGCGAAAAGGTGTTCATCGAGCGCGTGCTGTTGCCGCTGATGGAGCGTTATCCTGCCCTCAAGATCGTGCTCGAGCACATCACCACCACCGATGCGGCGCGTTTCGTGCAGGACGCGCCGGCCAATGTCGCCGCGACGATCACCGCGCACCATCTGCTGCTCAACCGCAACGCCATGTTTGCCGGCGGCATGCGCCCGCACCATTACTGTCTGCCGGTGCTGAAGCGCGAAACGCATAGGCAGGCGCTGGTGGCGGCGGCGACCAGCGGCAGCCCGAAATTTTTCCTCGGCACCGACAGCGCGCCGCACGCGAAAAATAGCAAGGAAGCGGCATGCGGCTGCGCCGGTATCTACACTGCACATGCTGCGATCGAGCTGTATGCCGAAGCGTTCGAGCAAGCCAATGCGCTCGACAGGCTGGAAGCCTTTGCGTCGTTTTACGGCGCGGATTTCTACGGCCTGCCGCGCAACACCGAACAGATCATGCTGGTGAAGGAAGCATGGAATGTGCCGGCGGAGCTGCCGTTCGGGAGCGAAGTGCTGGTGCCGATGCGCGCCGGGCAGACGGTGGCGTGGCGTTTGCGGGTGGATTAGGAGCGTTCAGCCGGATTGGAAGTCAGGTGGCTTGCCGCGTGCTAAAATTCACGCCGAGCTGGCTAGACAGTCGCTCGCTGCCAAGGCGGCGGGAGGAAAGTCCGGGCTCCGCAGAGCAGGATGCCGGCTAACGGCCGGACGCCGCGAGGCGAGGAATAGGGCCACAGAGACGAGTATGCCGCGGCTTCGGTTGCGGCGGACGTGAAACGCGGTAACCTCCATCCGGAGCAAGGCCAAATAGGGAAGCGATAGCGTGGCTCGCGCTGCTTCCGGGTAGGCTGCTTGAGCGTTGGGGTAACCCAATGCCCAGAGGAATGACTGTCCACGACAGAACCCGGCTTATCGGCCAGCTCACTTTTCTCCTCGATCACAACCGCCATAGGTGGCGGCAGTTTGATGTATCTCATGCGCGCTCATTTCGGGTCTGCATGTGGCGAACCCCGCCAGATCCTTACAATCCACCTTTGCATTACCCCGTATCTCATTCTTTATTAAGAAGATAATTTTCGTGAAATTGTGCTCGAACAGGCGCGCCTAAGTCTTTGTCGCGAAACCGGAAACCGCTTGACCGAGCGGTTTTTTTTATCTATAGTGGGCGGAAGTGGTAAAAAGTGGGGGAATATGGGAAATCCTCCATCTTCCAAGGGGGCGCAAGGGGCATGTTTCGCGGTGTCACGCAGCTGAATCTTGACAGCAAGGGCCGGTTGGCCGTGCCGTCGCGTTATCGCGAAGCGCTGGCCTTGCGCTGCAATAATCGCCTTGTCATCACTGCCGATCCCAGCGCCTGTCTGCTCGTCTATCCCCAGTGCGACTGGGAGCCGATCCAGCAAAAACTCATGAGCCTGTCCAGTTTCAACGCCAAGGTGCGCAGTTGGCAGCGGCTGCTCGTCGGTCACGCCGAGGATGTGGAAATGGATGGCGCCGGGCGCATCCTGGTTTCGCCGCCGTTGCGCGAGTTCGCTCATCTCGACAAGCGCGTGGTAATGGTGGGGCAGGGCAATAAGTTCGAGTTGTGGGACGAAGATCGCTGGAACGAGCAACGCGAGCAGGCGCTGACCTTCCGCGATGGCGAACTGCCTGGCGAATTGGAGGGATTCTCGTTGTGACGCATGCGGTGGGCGCGGGCTCACGGCACGTCACGGTGTTGTTGCAGGAAGCGGTGGATGCGCTGGCGATCAAGGCCGACGGCGTGTACGTGGATGGCACTTACGGGCGCGGCGGGCACAGCCGCCTGATTCTGGAGCGGCTGGGGCCGCAAGGCCGGTTGATTGCGCTGGATCGCGATCCGCAGGCAGTGGCAGCGGCGGGCGAGGTTGGCGATGCGCGTTTTCGTATGGCGCACGCGAGCTTTGCCCAATTGAAGGCGGTGTTGCGCGAGTTGGGGGTGACGCAGGTGGGCGGCATCCTGCTGGACCTGGGATTGTCGTCGCCGCAGATCGACGAGGCAGAAAGAGGGTTCAGTTTCCGCTTCGATGCGCCATTGGACATGCGCATGGATACCAGCCGCGGTATCACGGCGGCACGGTGGCTGGCAACGGCTTCCGAACAACAGATCGGGGAGGTGATAAAAAATTATGGCGAAGAACGGTTTGCTAAACAGATTGCAAGAGCGGTTGTTGCGGCAAGAGCGGGGGGGGCTGTTGCGACCACACGGCAACTTGCCGAGATCGTGGCAAAAGCCGTCCGCACGCGCGAACCTGGCCAGGATCCGGCGACGCGCACCTTTCAGGCTTTACGGATTTACCTCAATCAGGAGCTTGAGGAGTTGTCGCTAGTTCTTCCCCAGGCGCTCGATTTGCTCTCGGCGGGCGGACGTCTCGCCGTGATCAGTTTCCATTCTCTTGAAGACCGCATCGTCAAGCGTTTCATGCGCGACGCCGCACATCCGGACACGTTGCCTGAAAGACTGCCGTTGCGCGCCGCCGAATTACCGCAGCCCCGGCTGCACATCGTTGGCAAGCCGGTGAGACCTTCGGCGCAGGAGGTTGCCGGCAATCCACGCGCGCGCAGTGCGGTACTGCGCGTTGCCGAAAAGATTGCAGAGGCGGAATGAGCCAGTTCAACTTCATGCTGCTCGCGGTGCTGGTGGTGTGTGCGCTGGGGGTGGTGACTTCGCAGCACAAGGCGCGCAAGTTATTCGTCGAATTGCAGCAGGAGCAGGATCTGGTGCAGCGCCTGGAAGTCGAGTGGGGGCAGCTTCAGCTCGAGCAAAGCACCTGGGCCATGCACGCACGCATCGAAAAGATCGCCAGCGGACGCTTGCGCATGAGCGTGCCGCCGCCCGGCCGCGTGCAGATCGTACAGCCCACCCGCTACGCCAAGGTGCCGCTGTGAGCCTGATGCGTGCGCCTGCATTGTCGCTCAAGCTGCCGGTGTGGCGTTCACGCCTGGTGCTGGTATTCATTTGTCTGGTGTTTGTGGCGATGCTGGGGCGCGCTTTCTACCTGCAGGGAATGAACAACGATTTCCTCAAGCGCAAGGGCGATGCGCGCTACAGCAGGGTGATCGAGATCAGCGCGCATCGCGGCATGATCACCGACCGCAATGGCGAGCCGCTGGCGATCAGCACGCCGGTGGAATCGGTGTGGGTCAGCCCGGCCGATCTGGAAATCACGCCGCAGCAGGAGGAGCGGCTCGCCAACGTGTTGGAGATGAACGTTGCCGAGGTGAGGCAGAAACTCGCCGACAGCGACCGCGACTTCGTTTACCTGAAACGGCAGCTGCCGCCGGAACAGGCAGAGAAAGTGGTGCAGCTCGACATTCCCGGAGTGTTTCTGAAGCGGGAGTATCGCCGTTACTACCCTGCTGGCGAAGTGATGGCACACCTGGTCGGCTTTACCGACGTCGACGACAACGGCCAGGAAGGCATGGAGCTCGCCTATCAGGATGTGCTTGCCGGGCAGTCCGGTGGCAAGCGCGTGATCAAGGATCGCCTCGGGCGCATCGTCGAGGACGTGCAGAGCATACGTACCCCACAGGATGGCCAGGATATGGCACTCAGTATCGACAGTAAGATACAGTACCTGGCCTACCGCGAGCTGCGTGCTGCGGTGGCGGAACACCAGGCGCGCGCCGGCGGCATCGTGGTGCTCGATGCGCAGACCGGCGAAGTGCTGGCGATGGCCAATCTGCCGGCATACAACCCCAACAACCGTGGCAAGATGGAAGCGCGCAAGACGCGCAACCGCGCCGTGACCGACCTGTTCGAGCCGGGCTCGACGCTGAAGCCATTCACCGTCGCGGCGGCGCTGGAAGCCGGCCTGGTGAGGCCGGACAGCCTGATCCAGACCGACGCCGGGCGACTCACCATCGGCAACGCCACCATTCACGATGCGCATCCGCAGAACGTCATGAGTGTGGCGCAAGTAATCCAGAAATCTTCCAACGTCGGTGCCGCGAAAATCGCGTTATCGCTGCCCCCGGAAAAAATGTGGGACATGCTGAATCAGGTCGGCTTCGGCAGCGCGCCGCATTCCGGATTTCCCGGCGAGGGTGCCGGCAAGCTGCGTGCTTACCAGAGCTGGCGTCCGATCGAGCAGGCGACCATGTCCTATGGCCACGGCATCTCGGTGAGCCTGCTGCAGCTGGCGCGTGCCTATACGATATTTGCCGCTGATGGCCAGCTGTTGCCGGTGTCGCTGTTGAAGCGAGACGAACCGCCCAGGAGGGTGCAGGTGGTCAGCGCGAAAACTGCGCGCGTGTTGCGCGACATGTTGGAACTGGTGGTGCAGCCCGGCGGCACGGCACCGCAGGCGCAGGTGGTGGGATATCGCGTTGCCGGCAAGACCGGCACTGCGCACAAGCTTGAGGGCAACGGTTATGCCGCCGACCGATACGTTTCTTCCTTCGTCGGCCTGGCGCCGGCCTCCAATCCGCGCGTGGTGGTGGCGGTGATGATAGACGAGCCCAGCGCCGGTGATTATTACGGCGGCATCGTCGCGGCGCCGGTATTCAGCCGTGTGGTGGCGGGCAGCCTGCGCCTGCTAGGCGTGTCGCCCGATGCGCCGCATAACGCGCCGTCCGCGGGGCAGATGCCGGTGGTGAAGGAGGAGGTATGAACGCGGCCCATGCTTTCGACATCCGGCAGTTGCAAGCATTGGGCGTGCCGCTGGCGCACCTGGTTACCGACAGCCGGGCAGTGCGGCCGGGTGACGTGTTCCTTGCTTATCCGGGTGAAAGGAACGACGGCCGACGCTACATCGGCCAAGCCGTTGCCGCCGGCGCCGCCGCCGTTTTGTGGGAAGAGCGCGGTTTCAAGTGGAATCCGCTGTGGCAGGTGCCGCAGCTCGCCGTGGCCGGTCTCAAGCGGCATGCCGGCGAGATCGCCGATTACGTGTATGGCGGACCGTCGCACCGCATGTGGATGGTGGGAGTGACCGGCACCAACGGCAAGACTTCGTGCAGCCAGTGGATTGCGCAATGCCTGACCAAGCTCGGGCGCAAGACCGCAGTGGTCGGCACGCTCGGTAGCGGCTTCCCGGGTGCGCTGGAAGATACCGTCAATACCACGCCCGATGCAGTGGTGCTGCATGGCCGCCTCAAGCAATTCCTGGCCGAGGGCGCGCAGGCGGTGACGATGGAGGTGTCGTCCCACGGCCTCGAGCAGGGGCGCGTCAACGGCGTGGCTTTCGACATTGCGCTGCTCACCAACCTGACGCGCGACCATCTCGATTACCACGGCGACATGGTGAGCTATCGCGCCGCCAAGGCCAGGCTGTTCCAGTGGCCCGATCTCAAGTACGCGATTTTCAATCTCGACGACGAGTTCGGCGCGGGGTTGATCGAACAGTGCGAGGCGGGCACTTGCATAGGTTACGGTTTCCATGCGGCGCGTACCGGCAAATGGCTGATGCTGCGCGGGGAAAACCTGCACCTGGACGAAAGCGGTATGGCGTTCGACGTGCACACGCCGTGGGGCGCGGCGCGGGTGGAGAGCACCCTGCTCGGCGAATTTAACGCCGCCAACCTGCTGGCGGTGCTGGCGACCTTGCTCGCCAGCGACGTGAATCTTGCCGATGCCGTGGTGGCGCTGGCGGAATTGCAGCCGGTGCTAGGACGCATGCAGCGCCTGGGCGGCGGCGGCCAGCCGCTGGTGGTGGTGGATTATGCGCACACCCCGGATGCGCTGGAAAAGGTGCTGTCCGCATTGCGCGCACTATTGCCGGAGCAGTCGCGTCTCACCTGCGTGTTCGGTTGCGGCGGCGAGCGCGACCGTGGCAAGCGCCCGCTGATGGGCGAAGTGGCGACGCGGCTGGCGCACGACACCATCATCACCAGCGACAACCCGCGCGGCGAAAATCCGCAGGCGATCATCGCCGACATCACCGAAGGCGCGCACGCCAATTATCGCGTCGAGGAAGACCGGGCGGCGGCGATATTCCAAGCGGTGCACGAGGCGCGTCCCGGTGACGTGGTGCTGCTCGCGGGCAAGGGGCACGAGGTTTACCAGGAGATCGGTGGGGCGCGCTTCCCGTTCAGCGATTTCGAGGTCGCGCGCCTGGCGCTGGAAAGTTGGGGCGAGGGGCGGCATTGATGGCCATGATGCATTTATCCCAGGCGGCGCGCGCTATCGGCGCGCAGATGCACGGGCGCGACCAGGCGTTTTCCGGGGTGAGCATCGACAGCCGAAACATCAAACCCGGCGATCTTTTCATCGCGTTGCACGGCGAGCATTTCGATGGCCACGAATTTGCCGCGCAGGCTTTGGCGCAGGGCGCGGTGGGCGTGGTTGCGCACCGCGACGTGCCGGTCGAGGGCTGCGTGCTCAGGGTCGCCGATACACGGCTGGCGCTGGGCGAGCTTGCCGCCTACTGGCGCAGCCAGTTCGTGGTGCCGCTGGTGGCGATCACCGGCAGCAACGGTAAGACCACAGTAAAGGAAATGCTGGCTTCGATCCTGCGCAAAGACTGCGACGACGATGCCGAGGTGCTGGCCACGCAGGGCAACCTCAACAACGACGTCGGCGTACCGCTGACGCTGCTGCAACTGCGCGTGGCGCACCGCTATGCGGTGATCGAAATGGGCATGAACCATCCGGGCGAGATTGCCTACCTCACCCGCATCGCGCAGCCTACCGTGGCGTTGGTGAACAACGCGGCGGCGGCGCACTTGGCCGGGCTGGGCTCGGTGGAGGCGGTGGCGCGCGCCAAAGGGGAGATTTTCGAGGGGTTGAAGCCGAACGGCACGGCGGTGATCAATGGCGACGATGTCCATGCGCCGTTGTGGCGCAAGCTTGCCGGTGAGCGGCGCACACTCGAGTTCGGTTTCCAGCCGTCGGCGGCGGTGACCGCGCGTTATGCACTCCAGGCTTACGGCAGCGCGCTGCGGCTGATCACGCCGCAAGGCGAGGCGCAGATCGAATTGCAGGTGCCGGGCGAGCACAACGTGCGCAATGCGCTGGCCGCAGTGGCAGCGGCCTCGGCACTGGGTGTGGAGATAGGCATCATCGCTGCCGGGCTGGAGCGCTTCGCCGGCGTCAAGGGGCGCTTGCAGCGCAAGGCCGGCATGCACGGCGTCACCGTGATCGATGACACCTACAATGCCAACCCCGATTCGGTGCAGGCGGCGATCAACGTGCTGGCCAAGACGGTGGGCAGGAAAATCTTGGTACTGGGTGACATGGGCGAACTGGGTGAGGAGGGTGAAGCGCTGCACGTCGCCATCGGCGAAACCGCCTACCGTGCTGGCGTGGACGAGCTGTACACGTTGGGGGAACTGAGCGCATCGGCGGCCAGACGGTTCGGCGCGCGTGCGCATCCCTACCGCGAACCGGGAACGCTGCTTGACGAACTGCGCGCCGCCTTGCGGCCGGGGGACACGGTGCTGGTGAAGGGGTCACGCTTCATGCGTATGGAGCGCGTGGTGGATGCGCTGACCGCGGTGGAGCATGCATGAAAACGGGAGGTGATTGATGTTGCACGCGCTTGCACTCTGGCTGGCCCAGGACATCCACGCCTTCAACGTGTTCGGCTACATCACTTTGCGTGCCGTGCTGGCGACAATGACCGCGCTGGCCATTTCCTTCGTGCTAGGTCCGGCGATGATACGCAAGCTGACCGCCTACAAGATCGGCCAGGCGGTACGCGATGACGGTCCGCAGTCGCACCTGGTCAAGGCCGGCACGCCGACCATGGGAGGTGCGCTGATCATGGTGGCGATTACCATCACCACCCTGCTGTGGGCGGACCTGAAGAACCCGCTGGTGTGGGTCACGCTCGGCGTGATGATAGGGTTCGGTGCGGTGGGCTGGGTGGACGATTACCGCAAGGTGGTGCACCGCGACCCGAAAGGGTTGCCGGCGCGCTGGAAATACATCTGGACTTCGTTGTTCGCCATCGGTGCCGCACTTTACTTGGCATATGAAGCCAAGGTGCCGGCGCAGCAGGAGCTGATCGTACCGTTCTTCAAGACGGTGACGTATCCGCTTGGCGCGATCGGCTTTGTCGTGCTTACCTACTTCGTCATCGTCGGCACCAGCCATGCCGTCAACCTCACCGACGGCCTCGATGGCCTGGCCATCATGCCGACGGTGATGGTGGGCAGCGCGCTTGGCATCTTCGCCTACGTTGCCGGTCATGCAGTGTTCTCCAAATATCTCGGCTTTCCCTACATCCCCGGCGCAGGCGAGCTGACCGTGTTCTGCGCGGCACTGGCCGGCGCCGGCCTCGGCTTTCTCTGGTTCAACGCTTATCCCGCGGAAGTGTTCATGGGCGATGTCGGCGCGCTGGCGCTGGGTGCTGCACTGGGCGTGGTGGCGGTGATCGTGCGTCAGGAAATCGTGTTGTTCATCATGGGCGGCGTGTTCGTGATGGAAACCTTGTCGGTGATGCTGCAAGTGGCGTCGTTCAAGCTTACCGGCAAGCGCATCTTCCGCATGGCGCCGCTGCACCACCACTTCGAACTGAAGGGGTGGAAGGAAACGCAGGTGGTGGTGCGCTTCTGGATCATCACCATGCTGCTGGTATTGTTCGGGCTGACGACGTTGAAGTTGCGATGAGTACCCAGGAAAAAATTTGTTTACCGCAGAGGTCGCAGAGGTCGCGGAGGAAACCAAAACAGCATTCCTCTGCGACCTCCGCGTCCTTTGCGGTTAAAAGGTTTTGAAATGGAATTGCAAGGAAAAAACATTCTGGTGTTGGGCCTAGGCGAAACCGGGCTGTCGTTGGCGCGCTACCTGGCGCGGCACGGCGCGCGCGTGCGCGTCGCTGACAGCCGCCAGGTGCCACCGCAGCTCGCCGCCTTGCGCGCCGCGGTGCCGCAGGCGGAAGTGGCGACCGGCGCATTCCGCACTGCAACCTTTACCGGCATCGACATGATCGCGATCAGCCCCGGTGTGCCGCTGGCGGAGCCGCTGGTGCAGGAAGCATTGCGGCGCGGCGTGCCGGTGGTGGGCGATGTTGAATTGTTTGCCCGGGAGTTGCAGCGCCTGCACGCCGGTAGTGCGGCGCCCAAGGTGTTCGCCATCACCGGCTCCAACGGCAAGACGACGGTGACCAGCATGGTCGGCGCGATGTGCCGCAGGGCTGGCTTGCGTACTGAGGTGGCGGGCAATATCAGCCCGGCGGTGCTGGATGCGTTGCTGCGCTGCGAGGATGAGGGCGCCTTGCCGCAGGCATGGTCGCTGGAGCTGTCCAGCTTCCAGTTGGAAACCACGGCGAGCCTGAACCCGGCGGCTGCAGTGGTGTTGAACCTGAGCGAGGATCATTTCGACCGCTATGCCGGCATGGACGATTACGTCGCCGCCAAGGCGCGTATCTTCCAAGGCGAAGGCGTGCAGGTGCTGAACCGTGACGATGCGCGCGTGATGGCGCTGGCGCTGCCGGGCAGATCCCAAGTCAGTTTTGGCCTGGACGCGCCGGCGCGCACCGGCGACTGGGGATTGCTGCGCGACGGACAGGCGGTGTGGCTCGCCTTGGGCCAGAAGCGCTTGCTGCGTGCCGACGAGTTGCAGGTGCACGGTCTGCACAACGTCGCCAATGCACTCGCCGCGCTGGCGCTGTGCCGTGCCGCCGGTTTGCCGCTGGCGCCGCTGCTGGCTGCGCTGCGCGAATTCAAGGGGCTGCCGCATCGCGTTGAGCTGGTGGCGCAGGTCAACGGGGTATCGTTCTACGACGATTCCAAGGGCACCAACGTCGGTGCCACCGTGGCAGCGTTGAACGGCATGGCGCAGAAGGTGGTGCTGATCGCTGGCGGTGACGGCAAGGGGCAGGATTTTTCTCCGCTCAAGCCGGCGGTGGCGGAGCATGCGCGTTCCGTGGTGCTGATCGGTCGCGACCGCGAAAAAATTGCCTGTGCCATCCATGGCTGCGGCGTGCCGATACAGCGCGCCGAGAACATGGATGAAGCGGTGGAGATCTGCTTCCGAGCCGCGCAGGCGGGCGATGCCGTGATGCTGTCCCCAGCTTGCGCCAGCTTCGACATGTTCCGCAATTACGAGCACCGCGCGCAAGCATTCGTTGCGGCGGTGAAGCGTCTGGAAGGCGCGTGATGTACTATCCCGGCCGCCAGCGCATCCTGCCCGACCACGACGCCATGCTGGTGTGGATCAGCGTCATGCTGCTCGCCATCGGCTTGGTGATGGTGTATTCGGCCTCGATCGCCATTGCCGAAGCCGGCAAGGCCACGCACCACCAGCCGCTGTACTACCTGATCCGGCACTCGATCTTCCTGCTGATCGGCCTGCTGATGGGGATCGTCGTGTTCCAGGCTCCGCTCAGGCTGTGGCAAAACGCTGCACCTTATCTGTTCATGATCGGTGCAGCACTGCTGCTGCTGGTGCTGATTCCCGGCATAGGGCGCTCGGTCAACGGCAGCCAGCGCTGGATCCCGCTGCTGGTGGTGAACCTGCAACCCTCCGAATTCATGAAGCTGTTCGCCGTACTATATGCCGCCGATTACACCGTGCGCAAGGCAGGGGTGATGCACAGTTTCAAGAAAGGTTTCTTGCCGATGCTGTTCGTGATGCTGTTTGTCGCTGGCCTGCTGCTGAGCGAGCCCGATTTCGGCGCGTTCGTGGTGATCGTCGCCGTTGCCATGGGCATCCTGTTCCTGGGTGGAATGAACGGCAGGCTCTTCGTTGCGCTGATCGTGCTGCTGCTGCTGGGCTTCCTCGCGCTGATCTGGAGTTCGCCTTACCGCATGCAGCGCATCATCGGTTTCATGGATCCATGGGCCGATCCGTTCGGCAAGGGCTACCAGTTGTCCCATGCGCTGATCGCGTTCGGGCGTGGCGAATGGTTTGGCGTCGGTCTGGGCGGTAGCGTGGAAAAGCTGTTCTACCTGCCCGAGGCGCACACCGACTTCCTGCTCGCGGTGATCGCCGAGGAACTGGGCTTCGCGGGGGTGGCCGTGGTGATCACGCTGTTCGCCTGGCTGACCTGGCGTGCCTTTGCCATCGGTCGTCAGGCGGCATTTCTCGAACGCTATTACTCCGCGCTGGTGGCGCAGGGCATCGGCATCTGGCTGGGGGTGCAGGCCATCATCAATATCGGCGTCAACGTCGGCGTGCTGCCGACCAAGGGCTTGACGCTGCCGTTGATGAGCTTCGGCGGCAGCGGTATCGCCGCCAACTGCTGCGCGCTGGCGCTGCTGCTGCGCGTGGATTATGAAAACCGCCAGCTCATGAAAGGGCGTGCGGCATGACGAACCGAAATGAACTGGTTAGACGGAATGCTGCGGCGAGCCATTGTGGTGCAGTTGAGCGAACTTCGGGAGAGCGCCGCACGGCGGCGGCCATCCCTTCGTTCGAGCGATCACCCGGCTACGCCCCACTTGCTCCACCTTCGCCCTGCGGACTCGGCGTCGCGGCGGGGGTGTCGCTCAACTGCGCCACGTTAGCCTGCGCCGAGAACGCGCCTCTTGCCGCTGGCCATCGGGGTGTGCATCCATGAGCCGCACGATACTCATCATGGCAGGAGGGACGGGGGGGCACGTTTTTCCCGGGCTGGCGGTCGCCGATTATCTCAAGGCTGCGGCATGGCGCGTGGTGTGGCTGGGTACGCAGGGCGGCATGGAAGGCAAGCTGGTGCCGGCGCGCGGCTATGAGATGGTGCACATCCGCTTCTCCGGTGTGCGCGGCAAGGGCGCGCTACGCTGGCTGCTGCTACCGGTGCAGCTGCTGCTCGCGTTCTGGCAGAGCGCGCGCGCGATCTTCAAGGTACGTCCCGACGTGGTGCTGGGCATGGGCGGCTACCCTGCATTCCCGGGCGGCATGATGGCAGCGCTGCTGAACAAGCCGCTGCTCATCCACGAGCAGAACTCGATCGCCGGTCTTACCAACAGGATACTGGCCAAGGTGGCGGATCGCGTGTTGATGGCGTTCCCGAACGCCTTGCCCGGTGGCGTCTTGACCGGCAATCCGGTGCGCAACGATATCGCCTCGCTGCCCGCGCCGGAAACGCGCTATGCCGGGCGCAGCGGCCCGCTGCGCGTGCTGGTGGTGGGCGGCAGCCTGGGGGCGCAGGCGCTCAATGAAACCTTGCCGCAGGCGCTGGCCATGATTGCCCCGGGCGTTCGCCCGCTGGTCACGCATCAGGCTGGCGCCCGGCATATCGAATCGCTGCGCGAGCATTACCGCAAGTCCGGCGTGGACGGCGAATTGTTGTCTTTCATCGACGACATGGCATGCCGCTATGCCGAGTGCGATCTGGTGATTTGCCGCGCCGGCGCGCTGACCGTCTCGGAACTGGCGGTGGCGGGCGTGGCGGCGATCCTGGTGCCGTTCCCGCATGCGGTGGACGATCACCAGACCGTGAACGCGCGCTATCTCGTCGAGCGCGGCGCGGCGGTGCTGCTGCCGCAAACGGAATTGAGCGCTTCGCGCCTCGCGCAGTTGTTGCAGGAGATGACACGCGAGCGTTTGCTGCAAATGGCGATGAAGGCGCGCGCGCTGGGCGAGCCGCAGGCGACCGAAAAGGTGGCGTGGGCATGCATGGAGCTGGCGCAATGAAACACAAGGTCAAGCACGTGCATTTTGTCGGCATCGGCGGTGCCGGTATGAGCGGCATCGCCGAGGTGCTGCTTAACCTGGGTTTCCAGGTGAGCGGCTCCGATCTTGCCGAGAGCGCCGCCACGGTGCGGCTGAGGAGTCTGGGCGCGGCAGTGGCCATCGGCCACGCGGCGCAGCACATTGCCGGTGCCGACGCGGTGGTGGTGTCCACCGCAGTGGCGATGAACAACCCGGAGGTGGCGGCGGCGCGCAGCGCCAACATCCCCGTCGTGCCGCGCGCCATGATGCTGGCCGAGTTGATGCGTCTGCGCCAGGGCATCGCCATTGCCGGTACCCACGGCAAGACCACCACCACCAGCCTGGTGGCGAGCATCCTCGCCGAAGGCGGGCTTGATCCCACCTTTGTCATCGGCGGACGCCTCAACGCCGCCGGTGCGCACGCCCGTCTCGGTGGCGGCGATTTCCTGGTGGCCGAAGCGGACGAATCGGACGCTTCGTTTTTGCACCTGTCACCGGTGATCGCGGTGATTACCAATATCGACGCCGACCACATGGAGACCTACGGCCACGATTTCGCGCGACTCAAGCACGCCTTCGTCGATTTTCTGCATCGCCTGCCGTTCTACGGCGTCGCCGTGCTGTGCGCCGACGATCCTTGCGTGCGTGAAATTATGCCTTTCGTATCCAAGCAGATCGTGCGCTACGGCCTTGATCCCAAGGCGGCGGTGCGCGCGGAAAACATCGAGGCTGACGGCACTCGCATGCACTTCGACTGCGTGCGCCAGAACGGCATCACCACGCGCATCCCCGTCACGCTCAACTTGCCCGGCCTGCACAACGTGCAGAACGCGCTGGCAGCCATTGCGGTGGCCAGCGAAGTGGGTGTGGACGATGCGGCCATCGTCAAGGCACTGGCCGAGTTCAAGGGCGTAGGGCGCCGTTTTCAGCGCTACGGTGAAATCAAGCTGTCTGGCGGCGGCAGCTTTACGCTGATCGACGATTACGGCCACCATCCGGTGGAGATGGCGGCTACCCTTGCCGCGGCACGGGGTGCGTTCCCGGGGCGGCGCCTGGTGCTGGCGTTTCAGCCGCACCGCTACACGCGCACACGCGATTGCTTCGAGGATTTCGTCAAGGTGTTGTCCACCGTCGATGCGCTGCTGTTGACCGAGGTGTACGCCGCAGGCGAGGCGGCCATCGTTGCTGCCGACGGGCGCGCGCTGGCGCGCGCGCTACGCGTTGCCGGCAAGATTGAGCCGATCTTCGTCGAGCAGGTGGTGGAAATGCCGCAGGCGATTATTGCCGTGGCACGCGACGGCGACGTGGTGGTGACCATGGGTGCCGGCTCCATCGGCGGTGTGCCGGCAAGGCTGGTGAGCAAGGGAGGGTAACCGCCAAGGACGCGAAGGACGCCACGGAAACAGATTTGCTTTTCGTACTGTACTTTGCGGTGAAACAAATGGATATGAGCGAAGTGGAAAAATTCGAGGACATGCGCGGTGAGTTGCGGAGCAACGAGCCGATGGCCAGACACGTCAGCTGGCGTGCCGGTGGCGTCGCTGCGTGTGCGTATTTTCCCGCCGATCTCGCCGACCTTGCGCGCTTCCTGCGCAGCGTGCCCGCCGACGAGTCGCTTTACTTCGTCGGCCTCGGCAGCAACCTGCTGGTGCGCGATGGTGGCTATCGGGGAACGGTGGTGTTTATGCACGGCGCGCTCAAGGAACTGCGCATGGATGGCGGCCTGGTTTACGCGCAGGCAGGGGTAGCGAGCCCGAAAGTGGCGCGCCATGCCGCGCTGCACGAACTGGCAGGGGCCGAATTTCTCGCCGGCATACCCGGCACGATTGGCGGCGCACTGGCGATGAACGCGGGCTGCTACGGCAGCGAAACCTGGGGCGCAGTGGCCAAGGTGCAGACTGTGGATCGCAGTGGCCGCCTGCACGAGCGCACGCCGCAGGACTACCAAATTGGCTATCGCTCGGTGCGGGCCGCAATCGAGGGCGAATGGTTCGTCGCGGCCTGGTTCAGGTTCGCGCCCGGCGATGGTGCGGCAGCGCGCGAGCGCATCAAGGAACTGCTCGCCAGGCGCATCGCCAGTCAGCCGCTGCAATTGCCTAACGCCGGCTCGGTGTTCCGCAATCCGCCGGGCGACCATGCGGCACGCCTGGTCGAAGCGTGCGGATTGAAGGGGTATCGCATCGGCGGTGCGCAGGTGTCGGAGAAGCATGCCAACTTCATCGTCAACGTGGGCGGTGCGAGCGCGGCGGACATCGAAGCCCTGATCGCACAGGTGCAGGCAACGGTGCGGCACGTGCACGGCGTCGAGCTGGAACCGGAGGTGCGCATCATCGGAGAGGCGAAATGAGGCAAGGAATTACCGTAAAGGACGCCAAGAACGGGAGGGGTGGTTTCCTTTGCGTACTTGGCGCCCCTTGCGGGGGAAGGTTGGAAAGGTTGTGAGCGTGGCTAATAAATTTGGAAAAGTCGCGGTGTTGATGGGCGGCCGTTCCGCCGAGCGTGAGGTGTCGCTGAAAAGCGGCGCGGCGGTTTTGCAGGCGTTGTTGCGCCAGGGGGTCGATGCGCAGGCTTTCGATCCGGCCGCGCGCGAGTTGGCCGAACTCAAACAGTTCGACCGCGCCTTCGTCATACTGCACGGCCGTTATGGTGAGGACGGGACTATCCAGGGTGTACTGGAAATGATGGGCATACCCTACACCGGCAGCGGCGTGATGGCTTCCGCCGTGGCGATGGACAAGTGGCGCACCAAGCTGATGTGGCTGGCAAGCGGCATTCCCACGCCCAGGTACGTGATGCTCGACTCGCACAGCGACTTTGCCGCCGTGGCGCGCGAGCTCGGCCTGCCGATTTTCGTCAAGCCTGCCTGCGAGGGTTCCAGCATCGGCGTGAGCAAGGCCAAGTCGGTGGCGGAACTGCGCGCGGCCTACGAAGAAGCGGCGAAATATGACGACCTGGTGCTCGCCGAGCAATTCATCGCCGGGCGCGAGGTGCAATTCCCAATCCTTGGCGACGAGGTGCTGCCCTCCATACGCATCGAAACCCCGCACGAATTTTACGACTACGACGCCAAGTATTTCGCCAACGACACGCGCTACCACTGTCCCGGCCTACCGCAGGAGACCGAGCGCAAGCTCTGCGAGATGGTGCTGCGCTCGTTCCGCGTGCTCGGCTGCCGAGGCTGGGGCAGGGTGGACCTGATGCTGACCGAAAACGATCAGCCTTATTTTTTGGAGATGAACACGGTGCCGGGTATGACCGACCACAGCCTAGTGCCGATGGGCGCGCGCGCGGCGGGTATCGAATTCGATCAACTGGTGCTGCGCATCCTGGAGGCGGCGCATGTGGGATAAGCCGCAGGCCTTGTTGCTGATCGCCAACGGTCTATATGCGCTGGCGGGGTTGCTGGTGGTTTACGGAGTGCTCTACGTGGTGATGCATCTGCCGGTGTTTCCGTTGCATGAAATCCGCATCGGCGGTGAACTCAGGCACGTCACGCGCGAGCAGGTGGAAGCGGTGGTGAAGCAGGAGTTGAGGGGAAACTTTTTCACTATCGACCTGGAGGCGTCGCGGCGGGCTTTCGAGAAGCTGCCGTGGGTGCGCGGCGCTAGCGTGCGCCGGCATTGGCCGGATCGCCTAGAGGTGGTGCTGGAGGAACACGTGCCGCTGGCGCGCTGGGGCAGCGCCGGGCTGGTCAATGTTTACGGCGAAGTATTCGAGGCGGCATACGATGGCACGCTGCCGATGTTTTATGGCCCGGCCGGCAGCGCTGCGGAAATGACCGCGCAGTACGAGGCGTTCCGGCGCGAGTTGCGCCTGGCCGGACGCGAGCCGTCGGTGGTGGCGTTGTCGGCGCGGCATGCCTGGCGCGTCAGGCTGGATGACGGGCTGACGCTGGAACTGGGGCGTGACAACGTCGCGCAGCGCCTCGGCAGGTTTGTGGCGGCTTACGCGCAGACCGTGGGTCGCATGGGGCACGTCGATTACGCGGACTTGCGCTACGGAAACGGCTTTGCGGTGCGGCAGGTGGCAAATGCAGCGGGCGGGGAACCAAGGGGATGAGCAAGATCAAGGATAACAAGAGCCTGTTAGTCGGTCTCGACATCGGCACGTCGAAAATCGCCGCCATCGTCGCGGAAGCGAAGCCGGAAGGCGGACTGGAAATCATCGGCATGGGACAGCATCCCTCGCGCGGCCTGAAGAAAGGCGTGGTGGTCAACATCGAATCGACGGTGAATGCGATCCAGCGTGCGCTGGAAGAGGCGGAGCTGATGGCCGACTGCAAGATCCGTGAGGTGTATACCGGCATCGCTGGCAGCCATATCAAGAGCTTCAATTCGCACGGCATGGTGGCGATCAAGGAGAAGGAGGTGACGCAGTTCGACGTTGATCGCGTTATCGAAACCGCCAAGGCGATCAACATCCCTACCGATCAGCACGTGCTGCACGTACTGCCGCAGGAGTTCATTGTCGACGGGCAGGAGGACGTGCGCGAACCCTACGGCATGAGCGGGGTGCGCCTGGAAGTGAAGGTGCACATTGTCACCGGCGCGGTGTCGGCGGCGCAGAACATCGTGAAATGCGTGCGCCGCTGCGGCCTGGAGGTGCGCGAGCTGGTGTTGCAGCCGCTTGCCTCGGCGATGGCGGTGCTGACCGAGGACGAAAAAGATCTCGGCGTGTGCCTGCTCGACATCGGAGGCGGCACCGCCGACCTCGCCGTGTTCACCCAGGGCGCCATCCGTCACACCTCGGTGATCCCCATCGCCGGCGACCAGATCACCAACGATATCGCCATGGCGCTGCGCACCCCGACCAAGGATGCCGAGGATATCAAGCGCCATTACGGTTGCGCGCTGCGCCAGCTCGCCGATCCGCAGGAAATGGTGGCAGTGCCGGGGGTGGGTGAGCGCGGGCCACGCCAGCTTTCGCGCCAGACCCTGGCCGAAGTGATCGAGCCGCGCGTCGAGGAGCTGTATTCGTTGGTGCAGGCCGAGTTGCGTCGCAGCGGCTACGAGGAATTGCTGTCCTCGGGCATCGTCATCACCGGCGGCAGCGCGGCGATGCAGGGTATGGTCGAGTTGGGCGAGGAGGTGTTCCACATGCCGGTACGGCTGGGGTTGCCGCAGTATGTCGGCGGCCTTGCCGAGGTGGTGCGCAATCCGCGCTACTCGACCGGGGTCGGCCTGCTGCTGGCCGGGTTGCAGCAGCACCAGCGCCACGAACTGGCGCGAATGCAGAGCGGTTCGTTCCAGCAGGTGTTCGAAAAAATGAAGAACTGGTTCAAGGGAAATTTTTAGCGCCACTTTTGCAGGCATCGGGGTTTTTAATTTAAATTAACGGAGGAGGAAACCATGTTTGAAATCGTCGATACACAACCGCAGGAAGCCGTGATCAAGGTGATCGGCGTTGGGGGCTGCGGCGGCAATGCTGTTGATCATATGATCGGTGCAGGCGTGCAGGGCGTCGAGTTCATCTGCGCCAACACTGACGTGCAGGCGCTCAAGCGCAGCCAGGCGTCGATCCAGCTGCATCTCGGTACTGGTATCACCAAGGGGCTGGGTGCCGGAGCCAATCCGGAGATCGGGCGTCAGGCAGCGCTGGAGGACCGCGAGCGCATCGCCGAGATGATCTCGGGTGCCGACATGCTGTTCCTCACCGCCGGCATGGGCGGCGGCACCGGCACCGGTGCGGCGCCGGTGGTGGCGGAGATCGCCAAGGAACTGGGTATTCTCACCGTCGCGGTGGTGACCAAGCCGTTTGCCTTCGAGGGCAAACGGCTGCGCATTGCGCAGGAAGGCATGGACGCGTTGGCGCGCCACGTCGATTCGCTGATCGTGATTCCCAATGAAAAGCTAATGCAGGTGCTGGGCGAGGACGTCAGCATGCTGGATGCGTTCAAGGCCGCCAATAACGTGTTGCACGGTGCGGTGGCAGGCATCGCCGAAGTGATCAGCCGCCCCGGCCTGGTCAACGTTGATTTTGCCGACGTGCGTACGGTGATGTCGGAAATGGGCATGGCGATGATGGGTTCGGCGCAGGCGAGCGGGCTGGATCGCGCCCAGATCGCGGCGGAACAGGCGGTGGCGAGCCCGCTGCTGGAGGATGTCAACCTCGCCGGCGCGCGTGGCGTGCTGGTCAACATCACCGCCAGCATGAACCTCAAGATGAAGGAAGTGCACGAGGTGATGAATACCATCAAGGGGTTCACTGCCGAGGATGCCACGGTGATCGTCGGCACGGTGATCGACGAGGAAATGGGCGAGAATTTGCGCGTGACCATGGTGGCCACCGGGCTTGGCATGCCGGTGGCGCGCACCCAGCCCAAGCCGCTGCCGTTGACCGTGGTGGCCGGCACCGGCACCGACGGTGTGGTGCCGGATGTGGACTTCGGCGAACTGGAGGTGCCGACGGTGATCCGCACGCGCAGCCAGCGCAACGCGGCGGTGGAGGCGATGAAACAGTCCGGTCTGGACCAGTTCGACATTCCGGCGTTCCTGCGCAAGCAGGCGGATTGAGTGGATTGGATTCGCCCGCCATGGTCAATTTTGTTAAAATGACCGCCTTTCAATTCAGGCGGTTGGTATGATCAAGCAGCGCACCCTGAAAAACATGGTCCGCGCCACCGGCGTCGGGCTGCATACCGGCGAGAAAGTCTACCTGACCTTGCGCCCGGCCGCGCCCGATACCGGCATCGTGTTCCGCCGCGTCGACCTCGATCCGGTGGTGGAGATACACGCTGATCCCTACCATGTCGGCGACACCCGACTTTCCTCCTGCCTGGAACAGGATGGGGTGCGCGTTTCCACTGTCGAGCACCTGATGTCGGCGTTTGCCGGCCTGGGTATCGACAACGCCCATGTCGACCTGACCGCGCCGGAAGTGCCGATCATGGACGGTAGTGCCGGCCCTTTTGTGTTCCTGCTGCAATCGGCGGGAATCGAGGAGCAGCCGGTGGCGAAGCGTTTCATCCGCGTGCTGAAGCGGGTGGAGGTACGCCAGGGCGACAAATGGGTGCGCTTCGATCCCTACAACGGTTTCCGCGTCAATTTCAGTATCGCCTTTGCCCATCCTGCGGTGGATGCTTCCGCGCAGCAGGTGAGCGTGGACTTTGCCGTCACATCCTATGTCAAGGAGGTGAGTCGCGCGCGCACCTTCGGTTTCATGCAGGACGTCGAGATGTTGCGCACGCAGGGGCTGGCGCTGGGCGGTAGCTTGGAGAATGCCATCGTCATGGACGAATACCGCGTCCTGAACAGCGACGGTCTGCGTTACGATGACGAGTTCGTCAAGCACAAGGTGCTCGACGCGATCGGTGACCTCTACCTGCTCGGCCACCCGCTGATCGGCGAATTTTCCGCCAACAAATCCGGTCACGCCCTCAACAATGCCTTGCTGCGCCACTTGCTCGAAGACCGGAGCGCGTGGGAATATGCCAGCTTCGATCAGCAAGAGGATGCGCCGGCCTTCCTGCGCCTGCAAGCCCAAGTTGCCTGATTCAACCTCGGCGCGCCGGCCGGCATGGTAATCGTCAGGCTGCTGGTTTTTCTGGTGCTGGTCACGGTGGGGGCAGCGCTGGCGATGTTTCTGTTCACCCGCAATCGCCACTACCTGACATTCGCCTGGCAGGTGTTCAAGTTCGCGCTAATTTTCGGCTTGGCGGCGGCCGTGCTGATGGCATTGGAACGGCTGGTGCTGGTCGCCTTATGAGCGTTGCGCCAGCAGGCGTTCGATCGCGTTTTTGAGGTTGCCGGGTTCCAGACTGTCGGCGAGCGAGCGCCAGGATGCCGGGTCGGGCGAACTGAGCGGGCGCGGGCTTTGCGGCACGGCCCGGGATTCGCGTACTTGCACCGCGATGCGAATTGCGCTAACCTCATGCCCCTGATTTTTAAGTTTAAACAACAAATCCGGCGTAAGCTGTTTCAGTTTTGCGGCGATTGCGCCGTTATCTGTAGTGATAACTAGCGTTCCGGCATTCCAGCAAGCGGGCCGTGCGCCATGGCGCACGGCCGGTGGCAGGATGCGCGCCAACGCTTGCGCCACTTCGGTGAGGCGCTGTGCCTGCCGGGTGTAAGCACGCAGTGTATCGGCGGTCTGCAGGTAATGGGCCAAGGTGTGAGCCGGTGGCATCGCAATATCCGGATAAAGGAGAACGATGGATATTATTCTAGTTTCCAGCAACTTGGCAAAGTCGCGCACCGTCACCCTGAACGGCCGGCATGTGCTGTTGCTGGGTGCCGCCCTGTTGTGTCTGGTGGTGACGATGGCCTGGTTGTTGAATACGCTGATGCTGCGCCATGCCGCCGACAGTCCTTACGTGCAATCACTGCTGCTGAACGCGCAAAAGCAGGAGCAGCAGCAGCAGGCCTCCTACTTGCAGGAAAACCTCAATGCCATGGCGGTCAAGTTGGGCCAGTTGCAGGCGCAGTTGCTGCGCCTCGACACCTTGGGGGAGCGGCTGGCCAAGCTGGCGGGTTTCAATCCTCAGGAGTTTTTGTTTGACCGGCAGCCGGGGCAGGGCGGCGCGGTATCGACGGTGCCGCAGCAGGACATGTCGTTTGCCGAATTTAACCGCCAGTTGGCGCGCCTTTCGCGGGAACTGGAGGAACGCAGCGACAAGTTGGGCATCATTGATTCCCTGTTCACTATCGACCAAGCCAGGAAAAAGCTGGTGCCTTCGATGCAGCCCATCCTCTCGGGTATCTATTCGTCCAATTTCGGCTGGCGTATCGATCCCTTCACCGGCAAGAACGCCTTCCATGAAGGCGTCGACTTCATCGCCGAGACCGGCACGCCGGTGATCGCCGCTGCCGGCGGCGTGGTGGTTTATTCTGATAATCACCCCCAGTATGGTAATATGGTGGAGATTGATCACGGCAACGACCTGATCACCCGCTATGCCCATGCATCCAAGCGCCTAGTGGCGGTGGGTGACGTGGTGAGGCGCGGCGACAAGATCGCCGAGGTGGGCAATACCGGACGCTCTACGGGGACGCATTTGCATTTCGAGGTGCGCTACAAGGGGGCGCCGCAGAATCCAGCGCGTTTCCTGAAAACGCCGAGTTAAGCTCAACAGGAACATGCGCGAGGGGTGAGGAGATCGTCTCCTCGCCCCTCGTTTTTTATGGTGAAGGCCTGACGGAATTCCATGATAGCCAGTCTGCTAAAGAAGGTTTTCGGCAGCCGCAACGAGCGGTTGATCAAGCAATACATGCAAGCGGTGCGCGCGATCAATGCGCTGGAATCCACGGTGCAGTCGCTCGGCGACGCCGAGCTGCGCGCCAAGACCGATGAATTCAAGGCGCGTCATCAAAAAGGCGAGAGCCTGGACGCGCTGTTGCCGGAGGCGTTCGCGGTGGTACGCGAAGCCGGCAAGCGTGCGCTCAACATGCGCCATTTCGACGTGCAGCTGGTCGGCGGCATGGTGCTGCACTACGGCAAGATCGCCGAGATGCGCACCGGCGAAGGCAAGACGCTGATGGCGACTTTGCCCGCTTATCTGAATGCCTTGTCGGGCAAAGGCGTGCATGTGGTGACGGTGAATGACTACTTGGCTCAGCGCGATGCCGAGTGGATGGGGCGGCTCTACAATTTTCTCGGCCTGTCGGTCGGCGTCAACCTGTCGCAGATGGAGCACGACGACAAGCAGAAGGCGTATGCCGCCGACATCACTTACGGCACCAACAACGAATACGGCTTCGACTACCTGCGCGACAACATGGTCTACAGCAGTATTGACCGCGTGCAGCGCCCGCTCAACTTCGCTATCGTCGACGAGGTCGATTCCATCCTGATCGACGAGGCGCGCACTCCGCTGATCATTTCCGGCCAGGCCGAGGATAGCACCGACCTCTATCTCAAGATGGACAAGCTGGCGCCTAGGCTGGTTAAGCAGGAGAAGGAGGATGGCCCCGGCGACTACAGCGTGGACGAGAAAAGCCACCAAGTGTTGCTCACCGAAGCCGGTCACGAGCATGCGGAGGAATTGCTGACGGCGGCAGGTCTGCTGCCGCAGGGCGGCAGCCTGTACGATGCGGCCAACATCGGGCTGATGCATCATCTGTACGCGGCGCTGCGCGCGCATGCGATTTATCATCGCGACCAGCATTACGTGGTACAGGACGGTGAAGTGGTGATCGTGGACGAATTCACCGGGCGCCTGATGTCAGGCCGGCGCTGGTCGGACGGCCTGCACCAGGCGGTCGAGGCCAAGGAAGGCGTGCCCATCCAGAAGGAAAACCAGACGCTGGCCTCGATTACCTTCCAGAATTATTTCCGCATGTACGCCAAGCTCTCCGGTATGACCGGCACCGCCGACACCGAGGCCTACGAATTCCAGCACATTTACGCGCTGGAAACGGTGGTGATTCCGACGCACCGCCCCATGGTGCGCCAGGACGCGATGGATAAGGTGTACCGCTCCATGCGCGAGAAATATCAGGCGGTGATCGACGACATCAAAGACTGTTACCAGCGCGGCCAGCCGGTGCTGGTCGGCACCACCTCGATCGAGAACAACGAATTCCTGTCCGGCCTGCTCAAGAAAGATGGGTTGCCGCACCAGGTGCTGAACGCCAAGCAGCATGCCAAGGAAGCCGAGATCGTGGCACAGGCCGGTCGTCCCAAGATGATCACCATCGCCACCAACATGGCGGGGCGCGGCACCGACATCGTGCTGGGCGGCAACATCCAGCGGGCGTTGGATGAGGTGCAGGACGACGCCAAGCTGAGTGCGGAGCAGAAGGCGCAACGCATTGCCGAATTGCGGGCGGAATGGGAGAAGGTGCACGCCCAGGTGCTGGCAGCCGGCGGCCTGCATATCATCGGCACCGAGCGCCACGAGTCGCGCCGCGTCGACAACCAGTTGCGTGGCCGCGCCGGGCGCCAGGGCGACCCCGGCTCCAGCCGCTTCTACCTGTCGCTGGAAGATTCGCTGTTGCGCATCTTCGCCTCCGACCGTGTTGCCGCGATCATGGATCGCCTGAAGATGCCGGAAGGTGAGGCGATCGAGCATCCTTGGGTGACGCGCGCGATCGAGAACGCGCAGCGCAAGGTCGAGGCGCGCAACTTCGATATCCGCAAGCAGCTGCTCGAATACGACGATGTCGCCAACGACCAGCGCAAGGTGATTTATCACCAGCGCAACGAGCTGCTTGAGGCCACCGACATTAGCGATACCATCCGCGCCATGCGCGAGGATGTGGTGAGCACCATCGTGCAGCAGCACGTGCCGCCGGAAAGCGTCGAGGAGCAGTGGGACATCGCCGGCCTAGAGAAAGTCCTCGCCGCCGAGTTGCAGTTGAACATAGCAGTGCAGGAGTGGCTCAAGGCCGATCCTGACCTGCACGAGGAGACGCTGCGCCTGCGCGTGGTGGAAGCGGCCAACCGCCACTACGAGGATAAGGTCGCGCGCGTCGAGCGTGAGGCGATGCATCAGTTCGAGCGTGGCATCATGCTGCAAAGTATAGATACGCACTGGCGCGAGCACCTGTCGGCGCTCGACTACCTGCGCCAGGGTATCCATTTGCGCGGCTATGCGCAAAAGAACCCGAAACAGGAATACAAGCGCGAGGCCTTCGAGCTGTTCGCCGGCATGCTCGACCTGATCAAGTTCGAGGTCACGCGGGTGCTGATGACGGTACAGATCAGGAGTGAAGATGAGATGCAGCGCGCTACCGCGCCCGCCGAACTGGCCAAGGTCGAGTATTACCACGCCGACTTCAACGAGGCGGCAACGGATGGCGGTGAGGCCGCGCAGGCCGCTCCGGCGCAGGAAGCGGCGCCGCGGCCGTTTGTGCGACAGGAAATGAAGGTCGGCCGCAACGACCCGTGTCCGTGCGGGTCCGGCAAGAAATACAAGCAGTGCCACGGCAGGCTTGCTTGACTTTGCCTGGCCGATGACAACAATGCGGGCACGGCCCGCATTTGTTTTTGTGCAGCGTGCCGGATGTCCGGCGTTTTCGTGTGAGTGAATAAATGCCCGTCAATCTACCCGCCCTGCAACCCCATCAACTGCAATCCGTTCCCGGAGTGCGGCTCGGCATCGCCGCAGCCAGCATCCGCAAGGCCAACCGCAAGGACTTGGTGGTGATACAACTGGCTCCCGGCGCGCGCGTCGCTGCGGTGTTCACGCAGAACCGTTTTTGTGCCGCACCGGTGCATGTGGCGCGTGAACATCTCGCCGCCGGCAAGGAAATCCGCGCACTGGTGGTCAACACCGGCAACGCCAACGCCGGCACCGGCGGGCAGGGTATGCGTGATGCGCGTGCCACCTGCGCTGCACTGGCGCAGTATCTGGGTTGCGCGCCCGAGCAGGTGCTGCCGTTTTCCACCGGCGTGATTATGGAGCCGCTGCCAATACAGCGCCTGCTGGCCGGCTTGCCCGACTGCATTGCGGATTTGCGCGATCACGCATGGTTCGATGCCGCGCATGCGATCATGACCACCGACATCGTTCCCAAGGCCGCGTCCCGGCAGGTGGTAATTGATGGCGCAACCATCACTGTCACCGGCATTGCCAAGGGTTCCGGCATGATCCACCCCAACATGGCGACCATGCTGGGTTACCTCGCCACCGACGCGCGCATTGCGCAGGCGCTGCTTCAGCGCATGGTGCGCGAGGTGGCGGATGCCTCGTTCAACTGCATCACCGTTGACGGCGACACCTCCACCAACGACTCGCTGGTGCTGATTGCCACGCAGCAAACGGGTGCAGAAATCGGCGATGCCGGCAGCGCACAATACACCGCGCTCAAGGCGGCGGTGGCGGAAGTGGCGGTGTTCCTCGCGCAGGCCATCGTGCGTGACGGCGAAGGTGCGACCAAATTCATCAGCATCCGCGTTGAAGGCGGGCGCGACGTGGCCGAATGCCGCAAGGTGGGCTACGCCATTGCACATTCGCCGCTGGTGAAGACCGCGTTCTTCGCTTCCGACCCCAATCTCGGACGCATCCTTGCCGCTATCGGTTATGCCGGCGTCGATGACCTCGACGTGGATCGCGTCAGGCTGTATCTGGACGACGTCCTGGTGGCGGAAAACGGCGGACGCAGCCCAGCTTACCGCGAGGAAGACGGCCAGCGCGTGATGAAGCAGGCCGAGATCACCGTACGCGTGGAACTCAGCCGCGGCGCTGCGCAGGCCACGGTATGGACCTGCGATTTTTCCTATGATTACGTGAAGATCAATGCGGATTACCGCAGTTGATGTTTCACCGCCAGGGACGTGAAGGAGGCAAAGTGGGAAATCTTGTCAGCCACGGATGAACACGGATAATCCGTGTTTTATCAATGTGCATCCGGGGCCCGGGTTTTGGCTTTGCCTTCGCGTCCGTTGCGGTTCAAAGGTGTTTTGTGAACGACCTCGACAAACTGCTGCATCGTGCCCATCATCTGCTGGAGCGGCTGGAGCTCATTGTGCCGGCGCGGCACGCCACTCCGGATTGGGATGGTGCGGTTGCTTTCCGTTGGCGCAGGGCCGGTGCGCAGGGTGCGTTGCAGCCGGTGCGGTACCTGCATGCCATCCGCCTCGCCGACCTGCTTGGCATAGACGCACAGAAAGAGGCCGTCGAGCGCAACATGCGCCAGTTCGTGCAGGGCTTGCCGGCCAACAACGTGTTGCTCACCGGCGCGCGCGGCAGCGGCAAATCTTCGCTGGTGAAGGCATTGCTCAACGAGTATGCGGCGCAGGGACTGCGCGTGATCGAGGTGGCCAAGCACGATTTGGCCGACTTGCCCGACATCATCGACCTGGTCGCGGCACGCCCGGAGCGCTTCATCGTCTACTGCGACGACCTGTCGTTCGCCGCGGACGAGCCGGGCTATCAGGCGCTGAAGGCGGTACTCGACGGTTCCGTCGCGGCGCTGTCCGATAACCTGCTGATCTATGCCACTTCCAACCGCCGTCACCTCATGCCGGAATACGTCGCAGAAAATCTGGGAACCGGATATGTCGGCGAGGAAATCCATCCCGGCGAAGGTGTGGAAGAAAAAATTTCGTTGTCCGAGCGCTTCGGCCTGTGGCTGTCTTTTTACCCGTTTAATCAAGACGAGTATTTGGCCATCGTTACGCACTGGCTGCGGCACTTTGGCGGTGGCGAGCTGGGCGAAGAAGCGCGCCGCGCCGCCTTGCAATGGGCGCTGGGTCGTGGCTCGCGCAGCGGGCGCGTGGCCTGCCAATTTGCGCGTGACTGGGCAGGGCGGCGATCGCTACAGGAAAAACGCTGACGGTGACAGACAAGATCGTTGAAGCCTCAGTGGCGGTAATCGTGAGGCCGGACGGCAGCTACCTGCTCGCGCAGCGTCCGCCCGGAAAGGTTTATGCCGGCTATTGGGAATTCCCCGGCGGCAAGATCGAGCCCGGTGAGGCCGCGCTGGCCGCGCTGGCACGCGAAATGCGCGAGGAGCTCAATATCGAGCCCATCGTCGCCCATCCTTGGCTTACCCGCGCTTACGTTTATCCGCATGCCTCGGTGAAGCTGCATTTTTTCCGTGTCACCGAATGGCGGGGCGAGCTGCACGGCAGGGAAGGGCAGCAATTGGCCTGGCAGCACGGCGGACACGATACTACATTGGGGGTGGAGCCGATGTTGCCGGCCAACGCCCCCATCCTGCGTGCGCTGGCGCTGCCTGCGGTTTACGGCATCAGCCATGCCGCCGAACTGGGTAAAGAAGTTTTTTTGCAGAGACTGGAACTTGCGTTGCAACGTGGCTTGCGCCTAGTGCAGCTGCGCGAAAAGACATTGCCGCAAGTTGAGCTGCTGGAACTGGCGCAGCGCGTCGTGGCACTGTGCCGTCGCCACGGCGCGCGTGTTTTGGTCAACGGCGATGTCGAGCTGGCGCGCGCGGCGGGCGCGGATGGCGTGCATTTTGCCGCGACGCAGTTGATGGCATGCACGCAACGCCCCGATCTCGCACTGTGCGGTGCGTCCTGCCACAACGCGGCGGAACTGCGCCATGCCGAAATGCTCGGTTTCGATTTTGCCGTTCTTGGCGCGGTACAGCCTACCCCCAGCCACCCCGGCATCGCCGGCATGGGTTGGCAGGCGTTCCGCGACGCGGTGCGCGACAGCGCCATCCCGGTGTACGCGCTCGGCGGCATGCAGTTGGATGACCTGGGAACCGCCTGGCGCCATGGCGCGCACGGCATCGCCACGATGCGCGCAGTGTGGCTGGACGGTTAAGGTGATATTAAGGCGGCATTAAGTTTCCCGACGTTGGGCCGTGCTAGGATGGCGCGGTATTTACACTTCACACACGGAAAGGAACCACCATGAAGAATCGTCTGCTTGCCGCATTGGCGCTGGTCGCGTTGGCGCAACCCGCGTTTGCAGTGAACAATATCTCTACCTTGCAGAACCTGGCGCAGTCCGAATTCCGGGCCTTGTCCGAGGATCTGGGCGCGGCGCTGAGCTACAAACCGGTGACCCCGGCCGCGTCGCTGGGCGTGACCGGCTTCGATCTTGGCATTGGCTTCTCCGCCACCTCGCTCAAGAGTTCCGCATCGTGGGGCAAGGCTACCGGCAGCTCGCTCAGCACCCTGCCGCTGCCCAAGATTCATCTACAGAAAGGACTGCCGGCCGGATTCGACATCGGCGGATTTTTTTCTGCCGTGCCCGGTACCGACATCAAGCTGTATGGTGCTGAGCTGCGTTACGCCATCCTGTCAGGCGGCGTCACCGAACCGGCCGTCGGTGTGCGCGGCGCCTTCACCAGACTTTCCGGCGTGAGTCAGCTTTCGTTCGACACCCAAAGTCTGGACGTGTCCGTTTCCAAGGGCTTCGCCATGCTGACGCCTTATGCGGGCGTGGGTGAGGTGTGGGTGGACAGCACACCGAATGTGGCGGGGCTGGTCGCCGAGAGCTTTACCAAGAGCAAGGTGTTCGTCGGCGCCAACTTCAACCTCGGCGTCAATCTCGCCGTCGAGTACGACAAGACCGGGTCGGTGGATACGTATAGCGTGAAGGCGGGGTTCAGGTTTTAGGGGCAGGCTAAGCAGAGGGCGGGATATGGCCGGCCCTGCTTTCCGGGCAGATAAATCGGGGCTCACTCGTTGCCGGGTTTGTTCGGTCGCTTGCCGACGGTGACCTTGACCAGTTTTTCGGTCTGGTTGCGCAGGATGGTCAGTGTCGCGTCCTTGCCCGGCTGCAACGCTGCAATCAGGGTCAGCATGCTCGACGAATCGGTCACGGTTTTGCCGTTGACCGCGAGCAACACATCGCCCGGTTTGATGCCCGCGCTGTACGCCGGGCCGCCGCGCAACACGCCAGCGATCAGCGTGCCGTTGGTGTTGGGCAGGCGGAACGAGGACGCCAGTTCGGGCGTCAGATCCTGCACTTCGACGCCGATCCAGCCGCGCGTCACGCTGCCATGCTGGATGATCTGTTCCATTACCTGCTTGGCCAGGCTTGCCGGGATGGCGAAACCTATGCCCTGCGATCCGCCGCTACGCGAATAAATCGCGGTGTTGATGCCGATCAGGTTGCCGGCGGCATCGACCAGTGCGCCGCCGGAGTTGCCAGGGTTGATGGCGGCGTCAGTCTGGATGAAATTCTCGAAAGTGTTGATGCCCAAGTGGCTGCGTCCCAGCGCGCTGATGATGCCCATGGTCACGGTTTGGCCGACACCGAAAGGGTTGCCCAGCGCCAGCACGATGTCGCCCACCTGCGCCTGTTCGGCATGACCGAAAGTGATGGCGGGCAGATCCTTGAGCTCGATTTTCAGCACCGCCAGGTCGGTGTCGGGATCGGCGCCGATCACCCGCGCCGGCGTCTTGCGCCCATCCGCGAGCGCCACTTCGATTTCGTCGGCGCTTTCGACGACGTGGTTGTTGGTCAATATGTAACCCCGCGCGCTGACGATCACCCCGGAACCGAGGCTGGAAGTGCGCTGCGGTTCGGTGTCGAAGCGGTCACCGAAAAAATGGCGGAACACCGGGTCGTCCATGAACGGCAGGCGCGGCGTTTTGACTTCCTGGCTGGTGAAGACGTTAACCACCGACGGCATGGCTTTTTTCGCCGCCGCGCTGAGCGAGGTGGGGGGGCTGGCCGTTGCCATGGCAGGGGCGCTTTCCTTGATGGTGACGGTGCCGCCGCGCAAATTCCATGACAGCAGTTCCGGTCGCAACGTGGTGACCACGAACAGCACCGCGAGACTGATGGTCACGGTTTGTGTAAAAATGAGCCAGAGCTTGTGCATGGCAAATATTCTACCGCAGAGGACGCGGAGGGCGTAGAGGAAGGCAGGCTAAAATGATGAGTGTTACAAGTCGGCAACTGGATCACGCTGACATATAGGGTTGCACTCCGCCTGTCTGATGATGTTGCTCGGGATTTATCGATTTTGAATTTCCTTTGCGTCCTTCTGCGTCCTTTGCGGTTAAAGGTGTGGCATTTACATGGGGTGCAAAAGTGCAAAGACAAGAACTGGGAGATTATATCGAGCAACTGCTGGACGTGGGTCGCTTTCGCGATTATTGCCCGAACGGCTTGCAGGTGGAGGGGCGTGCGGAAATCCGCAAGATCGTCGCCGGTGTGAGCGCGTCGCTGGATTTGATCGAGGCCGCGCTCGACGAAGGTGCCGATGCGCTGCTGGTGCACCATGGCTATTTCTGGAAGAACGAAGCGCCGCAGGTGACCGGCGTGAAACGCAAGCGCTTGTCGTTGCTGCTGCGCCATGACCTCAATTTGTTCGCCTACCACTTGCCGCTCGATGCCCACCCGCAACTGGGCAACAATGCCCAACTGGCCGCGCGCCTGGGGTTTGCATTGCAGGGTTGGTTCGGCGAGCAGAACATCGCTGCCCACGGCACGGTGCCATCGTTGACTGTGGGGGAGCTGGCCCGGCGTGTGCACGATGTCCTGGGCCGGGCGCCGCTGGTGATCGGCGACCCGCAGCAGCCGGTGCGCACCATCGCCTGGTGCAGCGGCGGGGCGCAGGATTACTTGTCGCAGGCCGTTGCCATGGGAGTGGATGCTTACTTGAGCGGCGAAATTTCCGAGCATACCGTGCATCTGGCACGCGAATCGGGGGTGGCTTACCTGGGGGCCGGCCATCACGCCACCGAGCGCTACGGCGTCCAAGCGCTGGGAGAGCATTTGGCAGGACGCTTCGGGCTGGAGCATCGGTTTATCGATCTGGATAATCCGGTCTAATTCCAGTGCGCAATTGGGCCGATAACTTTGCGGCTGTGTTGGCCGTTGCTACTGTGTACTACCTCGTCGCGGCCTGCTTTGCCTTTGCGTTATCGGCCCAATTGCGCACTGGAATTTCCTCCTTGATCCAGACCCTGGCCCATAGCCCCCAGAATCCAGCAGCCACGCGGGTTTGCGTTGAAAAATTTAAGTTTTTGCAGGGCTTTGGGTAAAATAGCCCCTTTTCCACGACCTCGGCCTCGGTGGCCGGCTCGCACGCCAAGGGAGATTACCCTATGATGACCTTGTATTCAGGCACGACTTGTCCTTTCAGCCATCGCTGCCGCTTCGTCCTGTACGAAAAGGGCATGGATTTCAATATCATCGATGTGGACATGCACCACCTCCCGGAAGACATTGCCGTGATGAACCCCTACGGCAAGGTGCCCATCCTGGTCGAGCGCGATTTGGTGCTGTATGAATCCAACATCATCAACGAGTACATCGACGACCGCTTCCCGCATCCGCAACTGATGCCGGCCGACCCGGTGATGCGCGCGCGCGCGCGGCTGTTCCTGTTCCGCTTCGAGAAGGAAATCTTCACCTATGTCGAGCAGATCGAGAGCGGCAGCCAGAAACTGGCAGAGAAGGCGCGCCTTATGGTGCGCGACAACCTGACCCAGATCGCGCCGGTGTTCGCGCGCAACAGCTATATGCTGGGCGAGGAGTTTTCCATGCTCGACGTGGCGATCGCACCGCTGTTGTGGCGGCTCGACCATTACGGCATCCAGCTGCCGAAGCAGGCCGCGCCCCTGCTGAAATATTCCGAGCGCCTGTTCAGTCGCCCGGCCTTCATCGAGGCGCTGACGGTATCGGAAAAGGTGATGCGCAAGTAGACCTGTCCCCCAATCTGCTGCGCGTGCGTGATCCGGGGTCGGGCGGTGCTCGGAATCCTCATGTATTTTTCATATACATTCCGGTTCCTGCGCGCCGTCCTTCCCCGGCTGACGCGCGTTCGCTACGATGTTAAGATGGTTCGGTTTGGATGCGTTTCGCGTCCCTCGCGGTTCATGCTATGGTTTAAATCATGAACGATCTTTCCACCAAGCCTTACCTGATTCGCGCCATTTACGAATGGTGCGGGGACAACGGTTTCACCCCCTATCTCTCGGTGCGCGTCGATGAGCACACGCGTGTCCCCGTGGAGCATGTCAAGGAGGGCACCATTGTCCTCAACATCGGCGCGGCGGCAACGCACCACCTGGTGATGGACAACGAGGCCGTGCGATTTTCCGCGCGCTTCGGCGGTGTGGCGCGCGATATTTATGTGCCGGTGGCGGCGGTGACCGGCATCTATGCCAAGGAAAACGGCCAAGGGCTGCTGTTCCAGGTGCCCGCGCAGGGGATGGTACAACCCGCCACAGCAAATGCGGCCGCGACGACCCCGGAGCCCGACCGGCCCACCACCCCGCCAACCGGCGGGCGTCCGCGCTTGCACGTCATCAAGTAAGAGGTGCCGATTTTCCTTTTCCCCAATCCCTGCTTTGCTGCCGGCCAACCGTCCATTCTCCGGCGTATCGGATTTGTTTCAATAATTACTAAAGGTTAATTCCAGTCTGCCGATAAGGAACCGTTTCTGGAAAAAACAGAAATCGTATGTATCATTATTGCAACACATAAGGATTTGTCGGGAGATGGTTCATTGCGTAACTTGAGAAAATCCCCGAGTATCCCGTGTTAAAAAAATAAGATTCGGTTTTTTCGACGATGGAAGCTTGATAACAGGAGGAGCAATGAAAAAAGCAGTCAAATCCCTATGGGTCGTATCGGCAGCCTTCGCTTCATTGGCTGTATCCACCGAAAGCCATGCCGTTCCCGCTTTCGCACGTCAAATGGGTGCGGCGTGCAACGCCTGCCACCAGCAGCATTTCCCGGTGTTGAATACGTTTGGTCAGGCTTTCAAGTCCAGCGGCTACACCATGATGGGCTCGCAAGGACAGGTGGAAGGCGAGCATCTCTCCATCCCCGGCACGCTGAATGCGGCCATCCTGTTCAAGGGGCGCTATGTAAAAACTAACGGCACCAACCAAGGCGCAGTGGGCTTGGGTGGTGGTGCGGGCAATAACACCAACAACGGCCAATGGCAGTTCGGCGACGAGTTCAGCCTGTTCTTCGGTGGCCGTGTGGCCGAAAACGTGGGCTTCATGTTCGAGGGCAACCTGGGTGGGAGCCCGAATCCTGGAACAGTAGGGGGGGTGCCTCAGTCGGCTTTGGCGGCTGGCATCAAAATCCCATTCATGTATGACGTCAGCGACTTCAAGGTCGGTGTGATCCCGTTCAGCACCGATGCCCTGGGTGCGGCTTACGGTTTCGAACTGGCCAGCACCGGTGCGGTGCGAAATATCCGCTGGGCGGAACACCGCATGGATATTTCCGCGCAGCAATACGTGGGCACCGCCACGGCGGCTTCTGGCTTGGCTTTCGTTGCCAAACACGATATGGGTTACGTTAACTTTAGCCGCTGGACGCCTAATCACATGCCTGGCAGCAATGGCGGTGCTGTGGCGTCCACTGGTTTCAGCTCACATTACTTACGTGCGGCAGTTACCCCCAGCATAGGCGAGTGGAATGTGCAGGCCGGTGTGCAAATTTGGGGTGGGCAATCCGAGATACTGGATGGGGTAGGGGCTGCCGGCAATAACCAAGACACCAAGGCTACTTCGATTGATGCACAGGCGCATGGTGCAGTGTCAGGCTTGCCGATGGGGGTTTACTTTACTTATGCCAAGGCGCCGGCTGGTAATGCAAACAACAGCAATCTGTTCAACCCAGCATTGGTTGCTACCGGTGGGCAGGATCGCAAGGCATGGACCGTGGGCGCCGATCTGAGCGTGATCCCGAACAAGGCGCACATCGGTGCGGCGGTCCGTCGCGCCAACACGGGTGCGGCGGTCCGTCGCGCCAACACGGGTGCGGCGGTT
Source organism: Pseudomonadota bacterium (assembly GCA_040756015.1). Lineage (GTDB taxonomy): Bacteria > Pseudomonadota > Gammaproteobacteria > Burkholderiales > JBFMAC01 > JBFMAC01. The sequence continues at coordinate 17,790 of JBFMAC010000011.1, read as the reverse complement.
GGCGGAGTAGTTGGTGGGGCCAACGAAAGCGACAATTCCTGGAGCCTGATGGGTATTTACGACCTGGCGCAAAACATCGCGCTGCACGTGAACTACAGCAAGCGTAGCGGCAGCGCCTACGACGTGGGCAATTCGCTGGACAAAACTGTTGCTGGCAGCGTGGGTGACACCCTCACCACCTTCCTGCTGGAAATGGCCTGGTAAGCATTTCATAAGCAGGGTTGAAACCGGAAACGGGGAAGGCCGTCAGGCCTTCCCCGTTTTTTATTGGCGGCCGGCGGCGATTGGCTTATGATTATGCCGTGATTCACGCCACAGGGAGAAACATGTTGCGCATCGTCAAATCGGCTGTAGTGCTGGTGTCTACATTGCTGGCAGCTGCCTGTTCGGGCAGCCCGTCGAGGTCCTCGGATACCATTGCACTCGATGCCGCGAAAAAATCCGCGCCGGCGGTTTCGCAATTCAGGCTGCCGGTCACGGTGCGCATCGCCGGTTACCAGGATGCGCGTCGCAACAGCGGGTCGCGCAAGATCGGCGACATCAAGGCCAACGTGGTGGGCATCAGCAGCCCCGATTTGGTGGTCGAAGACGATGTCACCAACCTGGTTGGCCAGGCCTTGAAGGGCCGCTTCGAGGCGGCAGGCTATCAGGTCACCGATGCCAACGCGCAATTCGAGGTGAACGGCGTGGTGCGCGAGTTCAGTCTCAATATCCTGGCGCGTGACGAGCTCGCCATTGTGGTGGAAACCACCTTGCGTGACACGCAATCGGGCGCCGTGGTGTGGTCGGGCGTGGTCACGGAAAAAACCGACCGCTTTGCCGGCGTGATGGGTAACAGCAAGAAGGATATCGCCAAATATCTGGACAACGGCCTGACTGCGGTGACGCAGAAGACATCCGATGCGATCACCAACAGCCTGAAACAGATCCATCCGGAATTGTTCAACCCGGTGGTGGCGGGCCCCGTGATACCCGGCGTGTCGGTGCTGGCTGCGCCGGTGCAGCCGGTGGGCCCGGTGCCTGCCTATGTGCCACCGGCGGCGTATGCGGCTCCTGCGGCGGTGGTGGCCAGCGGGTACCTCTCGGTGACCACTACGCCGGCGCGCGTCAAGGTTTATGTCGACGACGTGTATTTCGGCTTGACCCCCCTCAAGCTGGAGCTGGATGCCGGCGTCCACGCGGTGAAGCTGAAGGCGGAAGGCTACAAGCCTGCCAGCGAGAAGGTGTCGGTGCGCAAGGGCGATACCACCGAACTGGAGATGGTACTGGAAAAATGAGGAAGATGTCGTGAACATGAGGACATGGCGGCAGTCTGCCGCCATGTTCTTTTGGGCGGCGGCAAGTGCACAACCCAGCCGCCGGGCCATGCCTGGGATTGCTGGGTGACGCAGGAGCCTTCCACCCAGATCAACTTCATCCTTCCGACAGGCTGGTGGGGGATGAAGACCTCGAGGAAATGCTGCTGGATCACATCCACTACCGCCTGCACAATGACGAAGATACGGCGGCGCCGAGCGGACTGGTTAACAGCGGCTTCACGGTGTTCCAGCGCGACCCCATCTGGAACATCACGATACATACTCCGCCATACGAATCCTCATGGCAGGAAGGCCGGCCGCAAATGCTGGCGCGCTCGCCGTTGTGCCCCGGCTACCTGTCCTGCACGTGACAACCAAAAGCATGCCGCAACCGGCGCCACCGCAGAGAACGCCAAGGCGGCGACGCCGATAATGGGGCATGCCCCTACAGAAACCATGCGATTGCGGCATGTGCAAACCAGCTTGCGATCACCTGGCCAATATCCCACGACCCGGTGAAATATCCGGCCTACACCTGCGGGTGCGCGCGCTCCAGTTTCGAGTGCAGCTTGTTCAACGCGTTGAGGTAGGCCTTGGCTGATGCTACCACGATGTCGGTGTCGGCGCCTTGGCCGTTGACGATGCGCCCGCTTTTCGCCAGCCGTACGGTGACTTCGCCTTGTGCGTCGGTGCCGCGCGTGATGTTGTTCACCGAGTAGAGTTGCAGGTCGGCGCTGCTCGCGGCGAGTGCCTCGATCGCCTTGAACGTGGCGTCGACCGGGCCGCTGCCGTCGGCTTCGGACTGCCGTTCGCTGCCACCGACCGCGAGGGTGAGTCGCGCGTGCGGAATCTCCCCGGTCTCCGAGCAGACCTTGAGCGCCACCAGCTTGTAGTGTTCCTGCACCTGGCTGGCGGCTTCGTCGGAAACCAGCATGTGCAAGTCCTCGTCGAAGATCTCGCTCTTCTTGTCGGCCAGTTCCTTGAAGCGCGCGAACGCGGCGTTGAGCGCCTCCTCCGATTCCAGCGTGATGCCGAGTTCCTGCAGGCGCGTGCGGAAGGCGTTGCGCCCCGATAGCTTGCCCAGGGTGAGCTTGTTGGCGTGCCAGCCGACGTCTTCGGCGCGCATGATTTCGTAGGTCTCGCGATGCTTGAGCACACCGTCCTGGTGGATGCCGGATTCGTGCGCGAAGGCGTTGGCGCCGACGATGGCCTTGTTCGGCTGTACCGGATAGCCGGTGATGGTGGACACCAGGCGCGAGCTGGGCACGATCTGCGTGGTGTCGATGCGGGTGTCGACGTTGAACACGTCACGCCGGGTCTTCACCGCCATCACGATCTCCTCCAGCGAGGCATTGCCGGCACGTTCGCCCAGGCCGTTGATGGTGCACTCGACCTGGCGCGCGCCGCCCAGCACCGCGGCGAGCGAGTTCGCTACCGCCATGCCGAGATCATTGTGGCAATGCGTGGACCACACCACCTTGTCCGAATTGGGCACGCGTTCGATCAGCTGGCGGATGCGCTCGCCCCACAACTGCGGGATCGAGTAGCCGACGGTGTCGGGCACGTTGATGGTCCTGGCGCCGGCCTGGATTACCGCATCGAAGATGCGTACCAGGAAATCGAGATCGGAGCGCACCGCGTCCTCGGCAGAGAACTCGACATCGTCGGTGTATTCGCGCGCGAGCTGCACCGCCTTGATCGCCGCTGCCACCACCTGGTCGGGGTTCATGCGCAGCTTCTTCTCCATGTGGATCGGGCTGGTGGCGATGAAGGTGTGGATGCGGCCGTGCGCTGCCGGGCGGATCGCCTCGCCGGCGCGGCGCACGTCGTTTTCGTTGGCACGCGCCAGCGAGCATACCGTGGAATCCTTGATGGTCTCGGCGATGGTCTTGATGGCCTCGAAGTCGCCCGGGCTGGCAGCGGCAAAGCCGGCTTCGATCACGTCCACGCGGAGTTTTTCCAGCTGGCGGGCAATGCGCAATTTTTCGTCGCGCGTCATCGCCGCGCCGGGACTCTGCTCACCGTCGCGCAAGGTGGTGTCGAAAATGATCAATTGGTCGTTCATGTCATGCTCCGCACAAAAAATGTTGGCAAACCGCCCGGGGGCGGCGTCACGCAAATCGGGTATGGGGAAAAGTCAGCGTGCGCCGGCGCGCAGCAGCAGGGTGACCAACAGGACGTTGGCGAGATACGACACGAAGGTGCGGTAGGCGAATTGCATGGGGAGAATATAAAGGGTTTTATTTCGTCATGCAACCGGTGGGCGCGGCGGCTGGCTGCGCCCGGCCTGCTGCCACAGCCACATGGCGTAGCCGGACAGCGCGTAGGCGACGAACAGGCCGAACAGCACTGCCGGCGGATGGGTGGCGATGAGCACGAAGAACAGCACCAGGAACAGCAGCACGACGAAGGAGACGCTGCGGCGCAGGTTGATGTCCTTGAAGCTGTAGAAGCGCACGTTGCTGACCATGGTGAGCCCGGCGAAGATGGTGAAGACCCAGGCCAGCCAACGGATGGCATGGCCTTCGATTTCGAAATCGAGCATCACCCACACCAGCCCGGCGATCAGCGCGGCAGCAGCGGGGCTGGGCAGTCCCTGGAACCAGCGCTTGTCGGCGACTTCGAGCTGGGTGTTGAAGCGCGCCAGGCGCAGCGCGGCGCCCACGCAGTAGATGAAGGCGGCGATCCAGCCCAGCTTGCCCAGGTCTTTCAGCGCCCATTCGTAAATCACCAGCGCGGGAGCGGCGCCGAACGATACCATGTCGGACAGCGAATCGTATTCTGCGCCAAAGGCGCTTTGCGTATGGGTGAGACGGGCGACGCGGCCGTCAAGGCCGTCCAGCACCATGGCGATGAAAATCGCCACGGCGGCGTGTTCGAAGCGCCCGTTCATGGCCTGCACGATGGCATAGAATCCGCCGAACAGTGCGCCAGTGGTGAACAGGTTGGGCAGCAGGTAGATACCGCGCTTGCGCAGCTTGTTCTTGCGCGTCTGCGAGAGGTCGTACATCAGGCCAGTTCCGCGATGACGGTTTCGGTCGCGTAGACCTTGTCGCCGACGCTGACCTTGGGGCGTGCGCCGAGTGGCAGGTAGACGTCGACGCGCGAACCGAAGCGGATGAAGCCGTAGCGCTGGCCGCGCTTGAGCGGGTCGCCCGCCTTGACGTAGCACAGGATGCGGCGCGCAATCAGCCCGGCCACCTGCACGCAGGTGAGCTCCTGGCCGGATGTGGCCTTGATCAGCACGGCGTTGCGTTCGTTTTCCACTGAGGCCTTGTCGAGGTCGGCGCTGACGAATTTGCCGGGAAAGTATTGCACGGCGGCGACCGTGCCGTCCACCGGACTGCGGTTGGAGTGCACGTTGAATACGTTCATGAACACGCTGATTTTCAGCGCTTCGCACTGGCGGTAGGGGTCGGCGGTCCTTTCCACTGCCACGACGCGGCCGTCGGCGGGGCACAGCACGGCGTTGGCCTGCTGCGGGATTTGGCGCGGCGGATCGCGGAAGAATTGCAGGGCGAACAGCGCGATCAGCCACAGCGGCAACGCCCACCAGCCGTACCACCAGCTGGCCAGCAGTGCCGCAGCCACGGCCGCGACCAGGAACGGCCAGCCTTCCCTGGCGATAATGGGGTGGGGGTAGTTCATAGCGTGTAGTCTGTGGCGGGTAGCTGGTAGCACCCTTACCCCCAGCCCCTCTCCCGGAGGGAGAGGGGAGTTACGGGTTACGGGCTACCCGCTACTAGCTTAATTTTTCGACTGATCCACCAGCTTGTTGGCCTTGATCCACGGCATCATGGCGCGCAGCTTCTCGCCCACCACCTCGATCGGGTGTTCGGCGGTGAGGCGGCGACGCGCGGTCATTTCCGGGTAGTTGGTGCGGCCTTCGAGGATGAAGCGCTTGGCGTACTCGCCGTTCTGGATGTTGGCCAGCGCTTCCTTCATCGCGGCGCGCGACTGCTCGTTGATGACCTTGGGGCCGGTGACGTATTCGCCGTACTCGGCATTGTTGGAAATAGAGTAATTCATGTTGGCTATGCCGCCCTCATACATCAAGTCGACGATCAGCTTGAGCTCGTGCAGGCACTCGAAATACGCCATTTCCGGCGCATAGCCCGCCTCGACCAAGGTGTCGAAACCGGCCTTGACCAGTTCGACGCAGCCGCCACACAGCACCGCCTGCTCGCCGAACAGGTCGGTTTCGCACTCCTCGCGGAAATTGGTCTCGATCACGCCGGCGCGTGCACCGCCGTTGGCGCAGGCGTAGGACAGCGCGATGTCGAAAGCCTTGCCGGAAGCGTTCTGGTGCACAGCGATGAGCGACGGCACGCCGCCGCCCTGCTTGTAGGTGGAGCGCACTAGGTGGCCGGGGCCTTTCGGCGCGATCATGATCACGTCGAGGTCTTTGCGCGGGGTGATCTGGCCGAAGTGGACGTTAAAACCGTGGGCGAAGGCGAGCGCTGCGCCTTTCTTGATGTTGGGTTCGATCTCGCCGTAGTACACCTCCGGCTGGTTTTCATCCGGCAGCAGGATCATCACCACGTCGGCATTTTTCGCAGCCTCGGCGACTTCCTTCACCTGCAGGCCGGCGGCCTGCGCCTTGTCCCAGGAAGCTCCGCCACGGCGCAGGCCGACAGTGACGTTGACGCCGGATTCCTTCAGGTTATTGGCATGGGCGTGACCCTGCGAGCCGTAGCCGATGATCGCGACTTCCTTGCCCTTGATCAGGGACAGGTCGGCATCTTTGTCGTAATAAACTTTCATGGTTTCCTCTTTTTTGGTTAGGGGTTAGGGACTGGGGGTTGGGGTCCGGGATTTTGGTCCCTGATCCCCAGCCCCTAGCCCCTGAATTTAAACTTTCAAAACCCTTTCGCCGCGCCCGATGCCGGAAGCGCCGGTACGCACGGTTTCCAGGATCGCGCTCTTGTCGAGCGCTTCCAGGAAAGCGTCGAGCTTGGAGCCGGCGCCGGTCAGTTCGATGGTGTAGGTCTGGTCGGTGACGTCGATGATGCGGCCGCGGAAAATGTCGGCCATGCGCTTCATCTCCTCGCGCAACGCGCCGGTGGCGCGCACCTTGACCAGCATCAGTTCGCGTTCCAGGTGACCGCCTTCCGACAGGTCCATCACTTTCACCACGTCGATGAGCTTGTTGAGCTGTTTGGTGATCTGCTCGATCACGTCGTCGGAACCGGTGGTGACGATGGTCATGCGCGACAGCGTCGGGTCTTCGGTCGGCGCCACGGTGAGCGACTCGATGTTGTAGCCGCGTGCCGAGAACAGGCCGGACACGCGCGACAGCGCGCCGGATTCGTTTTCCATGAGCAGGGAAATAATGTGGCGCATTACAGTTCCTCCCCGCCCAGCATCATTTCCGACAATCCCTTGCCGCCGGGCACCATGGGGAACACGTTTTCTTTCTGGTCGGTGATGAAGTCCAGGAACACCAGGCGGTCTTTCAGATTTTTGCCGAAGGCTTCCTTGAGCGCCGGTTCGACGTCGACCGGCTTCTCGATGCGCATGCCGACGTGGCCGTAGGCTTCCGCCAGCTTGACGAAATCCGGCAGCGCGTCCATGTACGATTCGGAATAACGGTTGCCGTGGAAGAACTGCTGCCACTGGCGCACCATGCCGAGGTAACGGTTGTTGAGGTTGACGATTTTGATCGGCAGGTGGTACTGCTTGCAGGTGGACAGCTCCTGAATGCACATCTGGATGCTGGCCTCGCCGGTGATGCACGCCACCGGCGCGCCGGGGTTGGCCATACGTACACCCATCGCCGCCGGCAGGCCGAAGCCCATGGTGCCGAGTCCGCCGGAGTTGATCCAGCGCCGCGGCAAGTCGAACTTGTAATATTGCGCCGCCCACATCTGGTGCTGGCCGACGTCGGAAGTAACAAAGGCGTCACCCTTGGTGACCTTGTGCAGCATTTCCACCACGAATTGCGGCTTGATCAGCTTGCTGTTGCGGTCGTACTTGAGGCAATCCTTGGCGCGCCACTCTTCGATCTGTTTCCACCATGCTTTCAGCGCGGCGCTGTCGGGCTTGGTTTTCGCCGCGGCGAGCTGCTTGGCGAGGTCGAGCAGTACGTCGCGCACGTTGCCGACGATGGGGATGTCGACTTTGACGCGCTTGGATATCGAAGACGGGTCGATGTCGATGTGGATGATCTTGCGCTCGGGATTGTAGAAATGTTGCGGATTGCCGATGACGCGGTCATCGAAGCGCGCGCCCACCGCGAACAGCACGTCGCACCCCTGCATCGCCATGTTGGCTTGGTAAGTGCCGTGCATGCCGGGCATGCCGACGAACTGCCGGTCGCTTTCCGGGTAGCCGCCCAGCCCCATCAGCGTGCTGGTGATCGGGAAGCCGAGTTGGCGCACCAGCTTGGTCAGTTCCGCTGCGGCTTCGCTGAGGATCACGCCGCCGCCGCTGTAGACCATGGGGCGCTTGGCTTGCAGCAGCAGCTGCGCGGCCTTCTTGATCTGCATGGGGTGGCCTTTGACCACCGGGTTGTACGAGCGCAGGCTGATTTCCTTGGGGTAATCGAATTTCGCCGTCTGCTGGCTCACGTCCTTGGGGATGTCGACCAGCACCGGGCCGGGCCGGCCGCTGGCCGCGATGTAAAAGGCCTTCTTGATCGCGCTCGCGATGTCGTTGACGTCCTTGACCAGGATGTTGTGCTTCACGCACGGGCGCGTGATGCCGACGGTGTCTACTTCCTGGAAGGCATCTTCACCGATGGCGCGCGTCGGCACCTGGCCGCTGATCACTACCATGGGGATGGAGTCGAGATAAGCGGTGGCGATGCCGGTCACCGCGTTGGTCACGCCGGGGCCACTGGTGACCAGCGCCACGCCGACTTTGCCAGTGGAGCGTGCATAGCCGTCGGCGGCATGCACCGCGCCCTGTTCGTGGCGTACCAGGATGTGCTTTACCTTCTTCTGCTTGAAGAGTTCATCGTAAATGAACAGCACCGCACCGCCGGGGTAGCCGAAGATATGTTCGACCCCTTCTTCCTGCAAACAGCGCACCACGATTTCCGCGCCGGAGATTTCCATGTTCAACAATATCGGGTTAATTCAAGGAGAACCGCGAAGCGTAGCGTTTGGGCGCGTTTCGGTCAAGTAAAACCCCTGATTATTTTCAGGGAAATAGGTGACGGGGTGGTGTGAGGTGCGGCGAAACGGCCGCGTATTGCAGCAGATAGCCGGGGTCGATGTCGTACTCGGTGATTTCCCCCGTGATGACGCCATCGCCATTGAGGCGCACAATCTTGAGGTCGTGCAGCGAATGCCGGGCCGTGTACCAGTACTTGATGCCGACCAGGGCGGCGAATTCCTTGGTGGTCGTGTCGGAACCGGTGAGCAGGTGCCAGTTGTCGCGTTCGATGCCGCGGCTTGCCGGATCGCCTTCATTTTGGAGAAGGTGAAGGTGCACATGAAGCGGCATTCGCCGTATTCCATGGTGCACCGCATGGTGCACCGGTTTGCCCGCCACTCCGACAGCTTCACCGTCCTGGCGGAATCGTTCACGAAGGTGGCGGGCAGGTTGTGGAAGCTGTACGCTGTGCTCAGCGCGGCATGGGGCATGACGAGCATGCAGGCAATCAGCAGAAAACGGTTTGCCAGCAGGAGGCGGTGCGTCGTGCTGTTCATCGGGTTGCTCCTGATGAGGGGTGGTCGTGCCGATTAACGGCAGTGCAGGCGCTTTTTCCCCGGTGGATTGGATGTCGGCGTCGACGTTCGTTGCCGCGGCGCGGCGCCTGCCCCTATAATGCCGCGTGCGCCGGCATAGCTCAGTTGGTAGAGCAGCCGCCTTGTAAGCGGCAGGTCGTCTGTTCGAGTCAGACTGCCGGCACCGACAACGAGAATAATCCTCAATGAAAATACACGAATACCAGGCCAAGGAAATCCTGCGCCGCTACGGCGTGGCCACGCCGCGCGGCAAACCCTGTTTCAGCGTGGACGAGGCGGTCAATGCCGCGCGCGAGCTGGGCGGCAGCCGCTGGGTGGTGAAGGCGCAGATCCACGCCGGCGGGCGCGGCAAGGGCGGCGGGGTGAAGCTGGCGGGTTCGCTCGACGAAGTGCGCCAGCTCGCCGGGAAAATCCTGGGCATGACGCTGGTGACGCACCAGACCGGGCCGCAGGGGCGGGTGGTGAAGCGCCTGTTGATCGAAGAAGGCGCCGACATCAAACAGGAGTTTTATGTCGGCATGGTGGTGGATCGCGTGTCGCAGCGCGTGGTGCTGATGGCGAGTTCCGAGGGCGGCACCGAGATCGAGGAGGTGGCGGCGCGCACCCCGGAAAAAATCCACAAGCTGGCGATCGACCCGGTTGCCGGCCTGGGCGCGCAGGATGCCGCGGCCATCGCGCAGAAAATCGGCGTGCCGCAGGCAGCGCTACCCCAGGCCGCTGCCCTGTTGCAAGGCTTGTATAAGGCGTTCGACGAGACCGACGCCTCGCTGGCGGAGATCAATCCTCTGATCGTCACCGGCGACGGGCGCGTGCTGGCGCTCGACGCGAAAATGAATTTCGACGACAACGCGCTGTATCGCCATGCCGAGATTGCCGGATTGCGTGACCTCGACGAGGAGGACGCGGCCGAGATCGAGGCTTCCGCGCATGGGCTTTCCTACATCGCGCTCGACGGCGACATCGGCTGCCTGGTCAACGGCGCCGGCCTGGCGATGGCGACCATGGACATCATCAAGCTCTACGGCGGCAACCCGGCCAATTTCCTCGATGTCGGCGGCGGGGCAACGGCCGAGAAGGTGACCGAGGCGTTCAAGCTGATGCTGCGCAATCCGCACCTGCGCGCCATCCTGGTGAACATCTTCGGCGGCATCATGAAGTGCGACGTGATCGCGCAGGGCGTGGTGGAGGCGGCGCGCCAGGTGCATTTGAAGGTGCCGCTGGTGGTGCGGCTGGAAGGCACCAATGTCGAGATCGGCAAGAAGATCTTGGCCGACTCCGGCTTGGCGATCATCTCCGCCGGCAACATGGCCGACGCCGCGGGGAAAGTCGTGGCGGCGGCACGGGGCTGATATGTCGATACTGATAAATAAAAACACCAGGGTGATTACCCAGGGCATGACCGGCAAGACCGGCCAGTTCCACACCCGGCAGTGCCGCGCTTATGCCAACGGCGCGCAATGTTTCGTCGCCGGGGTGACGCCGGGCAAGGGCGGGCAGGACTTCGAAGGCGTGCCGATATTCAATTCGGTGGCGGAAGCGAAGGCACAGACCGGTGCCAACGTCTCGGTGATCTACGTGCCGCCGCCGTATGCCGCAGCTGCCATCGATGAGGCGGTGGAAGCGGAGCTCGACCTCGTGATCTGCATCACCGAAGGCATCCCGGTGCGCGACATGCTGCGCACGCGCTACAAGATGCAGGGCAAAAAGACGCGCCTGATCGGCCCCAACTGCCCGGGCGTGATCACGCCGGACGAAATCAAGATCGGCATCATGCCGGGCTACATCCACAAGAAAGGCCCGATCGGCGTGGTGTCCCGCTCCGGCACGCTCACCTACGAAGCGGTGTGGCAGTTGATGGAACTGGGCCTGGGGCAGTCCACCTGCGTCGGCATCGGCGGCGACCCGATCAACGGCACCAGGCATCTCGACGTGATGAAGCTGTTCAACGACGACCCCGCCACCGAGGCGGTGGTGATGGTGGGCGAGATCGGCGGCAGCGACGAGGAGGAATGCGCGCGCTGGATCAGGGACAACATGAAAAAGCCGGTGGTCGGTTTCATCGCCGGCGTCACCGCGCCGCCGGGCAAGCGCATGGGCCATGCCGGCGCGATTATTTCCGGCGGGCACGGTACCGCCGGCGAAAAGCTGGCGGTGATGGAAGAGTGCGGCATCAAGGTGACGCGCAATCCCGCCGAAATGGGCAGGTTGCTCAAGGCGGCGCTTAAATGACCGCTGCCACGAAGCAGACTGCCACACTGCTGATAAGCTGTCCGGATCAGAAGGGGCTGGTGGCGGCGATCGCCGACTTTTTGCACCGCCACAACGCCAACATCCTCCACGCCGACCAGCACCAGGATGCGTCGGTGGAGTTGTTCCTGATGCGGGTGGAGTGGGACCTGGCGGATTTCAACCTGGCGCTCGCCGATTTCGAGCGCGAGTTTGCGCCGGTCGCGCAGCGCTTCCGCATGCAGTGGCGGCTGGCGCAGAGCAGCGAGCGCCCGCGCATGGCGATCTTCGTGTCGAAGTACGACCATTGCCTGGCCGACCTGCTTTATCGCCATCAAAGCGGCGAGCTGCGCTGCGACATCCCGTTGATCGTGAGCAACCATCTCGATGCGCAGACGCTGGCGGACTTCTATCGCATCCCCTTCCATTGCATGGATGTGAACGCCGCCAACAAGGCGCAGGCGGAAGCGGCCCAGCTCGCCCTGCTCAAGGCGGCACGCATCGACCTGGTGGTGCTGGCACGCTACATGCAGGTGCTGTCGGCGGATTTCGTCGCCGCCTACCCGCAGCAGATCATCAACATCCATCATTCCTTCCTGCCGGCATTCCACGGTGCGAAGCCGTATCACCGTGCGTTCGAGCGCGGCGTCAAGTTGATCGGTGCGACCAGCCATTACGTTACCGAAATCCTCGACGATGGCCCCATCATCGAGCAGGACGTGGTGCGCATTTCTCATCGCGACGACATCGACGACCTTGTGCAGAAGGGGCGCGACCTAGAGAAGATCATCTTGTCGCGCGCGGTGCGCTGGCACCTGGAGAATCGCATCCTGGTGTATGGCAAGCGTACCGTGGTGTTCGACTAATTTTAAGAAAGCATTTTTTCGATATGGATTTTTCCAGTCCCGCATTCTGGGTGGCGGTGTTGCAAATCGTCGCCATCGACGTGTTGCTGTCCGGTGACAACGCGGTGGTGATCGCGCTCGCCTGCCGTCGCCTGCCGCCGGAAAAGCGCAGGATCGGCGTCATCTACGGCGCAGCCGGCGCTATTGGCCTGCGCATCGCGCTGACTTTCTTTGCCGTAGGTCTCTTGACCCTGCCGTATCTGCGCCTGGTGGGTGCGCTGCTGCTGTTGTGGATAGGCATCAAGCTGATCCTGCCCGAGCAGGAAGAGGGCGAACATCACATCGACGCCAGCGACAACCTGATGGGCGCGGTGAAGACCATCATCGTCGCCGACTTCGTGATGAGCCTGGACAACGTGGTGGGCGTCGCGGCAGCGGCCAAGGGCAGCATGGTGCTGCTGGTGTTCGGTCTGCTGGTGAGCATCCCGCTCATCGTGTGGAGCAGCAAGATCGTGCTTAAGCTGATCGACCGCTTCCCGGTGGTGGTGACGCTGGGTGGCGCGCTGCTGGGCTACGTCGGCGGCGAAATGCTGGTGAGTGACGTGGCGGTGAAAGATTGGGTGGACAGTAACGCGCACTGGTTGCATCGCGCGGCGCCCATCGGTTGCGCCGTGCTGGTGGTGGGTATGGGCAAGTGGATCGCGGCGAGGGCGCGGGGCAAAAAAGAACTGGTGGATTTGGGCGAAGGGGGCTGACATGCTGAGAATGCTGGTACTGACGGACGGGTCGGAAGGGGCGAATCACGCGGTACGCCACGCCATGGCGCAAATCCCGCTGTACCGGGAGCCGGTCGAAATCCACCTCCTCAACGTGCAGCTGCCGATCGCCTCCGGCAACGTGCGCAAATTTTTCAGCCATGAGGAATTGAACAGCTATTATCAGGATGAAGGGCTGGCCGCCCTGGCCGGCGCGCGCAAGCTGCTCGACGCCGCAGGTGTGCCCTATCATTACCACGTCGGCGTCGGCGACATCGCGGAAACCGTGGCACGCTATGCCGCGGAAAAGCAGTGCGGCCAGGTGGTGATGGGCACGCGTGGCATGGGTGGCCTCGCCAACGTGTTGCTGGGCTCGGTGGCGGCCAAGGTGATCCATGCGGTGAGCGTGCCGGTGGTGCTGGTGAAGTAAGCACCCGGTCCAATCCGGCGAATCGTGCCGGTGATGTTACGGGAGTGCAGATGCAGATCGATATGCGGCTGGCTCGGAAACTGATCGCGGTGTCGGCCGGGGCGGCGCTCGCCGCCTGCCAGCCTTCCCAGTCCGGCCCGCCTGCCGGCGGCATGCCGCCACCCGAGGTGCAGGTGACGGTCGTGCAGTCGCGCGACCTGCCGGTGGTTTACGAATACAGCGGCCAGATCGCTGGCGTGCGCGAAGTCGAAATCCGCCCGCGCGTGTCCGGCATCCTGGAGCGCTGGAATTACAGCGAAGGCGCTACCGTGGCGGCCGGGCAGAGCCTGTTCACCATAGATCCGGCGCCATTCCGCGCCGCGCTGGCGAAAGCCGAGGCGGCGCTGGCCAGCGCCGAGGCCAGGCAGGCGCAGGCGGTGCGTACCGTGGAACGCTACAGGCCGCTGTACGAGGCGAAAATGATCAGCCAGAAGAGCTACGACGACGCGGTGTCGGCGGAAGAGATTGCCGCCGCCGATGTCAAGGCCGCGCAGGCCTTGGTTGTCGAGGCGCGACTCAATCTTGCTTATACGCGCGTCGAGGCGCCGATCTCCGGCATCAGCGGCCGTGCGCTCCAGCCCGAGGGCAGCCTGGTGCAGGCGCAGCAGACCCTGCTCACCACCCTTTCGCAGATCGACCCGGTGCACGTGGTGTTCGGCTTCACCGAGGCCGAACACCTGAAATTTTCCCGCGACGTGGCCAGCGGTGCGCTCAAGCTGCCCAAGGGCAACCGCTTCGATGTCGGCCTGAAGCTCGCCGACGGCAGCGAATATCCGCATGCCGGCAAGGTCGATTTCACCGACGTGCGCGTGAACCCGTCCACCGGCACCATCGACGCGCGCGCGCTGGTGGTCAATCCCCAGCATTTGCTGCGTCCCGGCCAGTTTGTCCGGGTGCTGCTTTCCGGCGGCGTGCGCCCGCATGCGTTGGCGGTGCCGCAGCGCGCCGTGCTGGAAGGGCCGAACACCAAGCTGGTGATGACGGTGAATGCGCAGGGCGTGGTCGAGCCGCGCCCGGTACAGGTCGGCGACTGGGCGGGCGAGGACTGGATCATCACCGGCGGATTGCAGCCGGGCGACAAGGTGATCGTGGACGGTCTGGTCAGGGCGCGCCCCGGCGCACCGGTAACCATCGCGCAGCCGGCGCCCGCCGCCGCACACTAACAGGGCCGCATGTTTTCCCGCTTCTTCATCGACCGTCCGATATTCGCGGCGGTGCTATCCATCTTCCTGGTGCTGTCCGGGCTGGCGGCGATCCGCATCCTGCCGGTCGCGCAATACCCGGAAATCGCGCCGCCGGTGGTGACGGTGCGCGCCGTTTATCCGGGCGCCTCGGCCGAGGTGCTGGAGCAGACCGTCGCCGCGCCGCTGGAAAACCAGATCAACGGTGTCGAGAACATGCTCTACATGAGCTCCAACTCGGCGTCCAACGGCATGGTCGAAATCAGCGTCACCTTCGAGATCGGCACCGATATCGATCAGGCCGCGATCAACGTCAACAACCGCGTCAAGCAGGCCGAGGCGCGGCTGCCGCAGGAAGTGCGCCGCCAGGGCGTGACGGTGGAGAAAAATTCCACTTCGTTCCTGCAGGTACTCGCCTTCAACTCTCCCGATGGGCGCTTCGACGACCTCTACGTTTCCAATTACGTCACGCTGAACGTCCTCGATAGCATCAAGCGCATTCCCGGCACCACCAACGTGCAGGTGTTCGGCGCCAAGGATTATGCGATGCGCATCTGGCTGCGCCCGGATCGCATGACGCAGCTGAAGCTTACCACCGCCGACCTGCTGCGCGCGTTGAACGAGCAGAATGCGCAGTTTGCCGCCGGCAAGATCGGCCAGTCGCCGATTCCGGGCAAGCAGGAAATGGTGTACACCATCACCACCAAGGGCAGGCTGGCCGAGCCACGCGAATTCGAGAACATCATCCTGCGTGCCAACAGCGACGGCTCCGCGCTGCGCCTGAAAGACGTGGCGCGCATCGAGCTGGCGTCCAAGGATTACGATTTCATCGGTCGCGTCAACGGCAGGGAATCGGCACTGCTCGGCATCTTTCTGCAGCCGGGCGCCAACGCGCTGAACGTGGGTAAGGAAGTCGCCAAGACCATGCAGTCGCTGTCGACGCGCTTCCCGCCCGGCCTGGAATACCAGATCGTGTACGACACCACGCGCTTCGTCGAGGTGTCGATCCGCGAGGTGGTGAAGACGCTGGCCGAGGCGATGCTGCTGGTATTCCTGGTGGTGTTCCTGTTCCTGCAGAACTGGCGCGCAACGCTGATTCCATTCGCCGCGGTGCCGGTGTCGCTGATCGGCACCTTTGCCGGCCTCTACCTGCTCGGCTACTCGATCAACACGCTGACGCTGTTCGGCATGGTGCTGGCCATCGGCATCGTGGTGGACGATGCCATCGTGGTGCTGGAAAACGTCGAGCGCATCATGCGCGAGGAGAAGAAGTCAGCGCGCGAAGCGGCGATCCAGGCGATGCACGAGGTCACCAGCCCGATCATCGCCATCGTGCTGACGCTGTGCGCGGTGTTCGTGCCGATCGCCTTTCTCGGTGGCCTCACCGGCGAGCTGTACCGCCAGTTCGCCGTCACCATCGCCATCGCGGTGGTGCTGTCCGGCATCGTGGCGTTGACGCTGACCCCGGCGCTGTGCGTGCTCATCCTCAGGCACGAGCATAAGGCGCCGGGACGCTTCTTCAACTGGTTCAACGGCTGGTTTCAGCGCGTCGCCCTGCGCTATACCGACGGCGCGGCCTGGATGGTGCGGCGCGGCGCCATCGCCCTGGTGCTGTTCGTCGCCATGGGGGTGCTCGCCGTCGCGCTGTGGCGGCTTACTCCGGGCAGCCTGGTGCCGGACGAGGATCAGGGCTATTACATCGGCGCGGTGTTCCTGCCCGACGGCGCCACCCTGGAGCGTACCGACCGCGTGGTGAGCGAGGTAGTCAAGGCGATACGCTCCAACCCGTCCAACGAATACGCGGTTGCATTCACCGGCCTCGATTTCATCGGCGGCGGTTTCCGCAACAACGCTGCCACCATCTTCGTTACCCAGAAGCATTGGGACGAGCGGCCCGGCATCGGCACCCAGCAACTGGTGGGCGAATACTTCATGAAGACCGCGCACATCAAGGAAGGTCTGGCGCTGGCGTTCGCGCCGCCGCCGATCTTCGGCCTGGGCAACGCCGGCGGTTTCGAGTTCTATCTGCAGAACCGCGGCGAAGGCGGGGCGCAACGACTGGCCGAGGAAATGGGCAAGTTCCTCGCCGCTGCCAACCAGGACCCGCAGCTGGCTGGCGTGCAGACCCTGTGGCGCGCCAGCGTGCCGCAGCTTTACGTCGACGTCGATCGCGACAAGGCCAAGGCGCTGGGCGTGCCGATCAACGAAGTGTTCGATACGCTGGCGGCGACGCTGGGTTCTTATTACGTCAACGACTTCAACCGCTACGGGCGCACCTGGCAGGTGCTGATGTCGGCGGAGCCGGGCTATCGCAACAAACCGGATTCGATCGGCGAATTGTATGTGCGCTCGGCCAGGGGCGAGATGGTGCCGGTGAAGGCGTTCGCCAGGGTGAGCTACACCGCCGGGCCGGATGCGCTCAACCGCTTCAACAACCTGCCGGCGGTGAAGCTGCTGGGGCAGGGCGCGCCCGGGGTGTCTTCCGGGCAGGCGATCCAGGTGGTGGAGCGCATCGCCGATCGCGTGCTGTCGCCGGATTTCAGCTACGACTGGGGCGGCGCCTCGTTCCAGGAAAAGAAATCCAGCGGCACCTCCGGCATCGCGCTGGGGCTGGCAGTGGTGATGGTGTTCCTGATCCTCGCCGCGCAGTATGAACGCTGGTCGTTGCCGTTCTCGGTGCTGATGGCGTTGCCGTTCGGCACCTTCGGTGCGCTCACCGCAGTATGGCTGCGTGGACTGACCAACGACGTCTACTTCCAGATCGGTCTGGTCACGCTGCTCGGCCTGGCGGCGAAAAACGCCATCCTGATCGTCGAATACGCCCTGCTCAAGAATCAGGACGGGCTGTCCCCTTCCGCCGCCGCGCTGGAAGCGGCGCGGCTGCGCTTCCGCCCCATCCTGATGACGTCGCTGGCGTTTATCCTGGGCGTGGCACCGCTGGCGTTTTCCACCGGCGCGGGCGCCGGCGCGCGCGTCGCGGTCGGCACCGGCGTGATGGGTGGCATGCTGGCGGCGACCTTCCTCGCCATTTTCTTCGTGCCGTTTTTCT
Organism: Pseudomonadota bacterium; assembly: GCA_040756015.1. Taxonomy (GTDB): domain Bacteria; phylum Pseudomonadota; class Gammaproteobacteria; order Burkholderiales; family JBFMAC01; genus JBFMAC01. The sequence goes on along the minus strand of JBFMAC010000011.1, from coordinate 273 downwards.
TCAAGCTGCTCAGCGACCGCCATATGACGGAAAAGCGCAGCACCGCAGAAATCCGCGCGGAGATCGCGCACCACAAGGCGCTGGCCGGGGAAGCGGCAAGCCCGCCGCACCACCCGCCCGCGCAGGAACCCAGGTGACCGCCCGTAGCCGGCCGTTTGTAGCGGCGCACCGTTTAGGCTAGAATACCGCCTCCTTAGGCGCGTAGCTCAGCTGGTTAGAGCACCACCTTGACATGGTGGGGGTCGTTGGTTCGAGTCCAATCGCGCCTACCAA
>JBFMAC010000010.1:0-99566 GCA_040756015.1 Pseudomonadota bacterium | reverse complement strand
GGTTGACCTTTATATATTGGTGGCCAAGGGCGGAATCGAACCACCGACACAAGGATTTTCAGTCCTCTGCTCTACCGACTGAGCTACTTGGCCCCGTTGCAAACTTCATATCAGACGGGATACCAGAGGCACCGCCGAAAGGCGTGTATTAAAACCTTTTATTGCCCACCGCGTCAAGTCGGGTGCGACTGTGTTTCCATCAGCCGCTGTTGCGCAAACCGGCGGCGATGCCGTTGATGGTCAGCAATATTCCCCGCTTCACGCGCTCGTCGGTATCGCCCGCGCGGAAGCGGCGCAGCAAGTTGACCTGCAAGTGGTTGAGCGGGTCGATGTAGGGGGTGCGGTTGCGGATGCTGCGTGCCAAGGTGCGGTTGTTTTTCAGCAGTTCCGGATGGCCGGTGATGAGCAGCAGGTATTTGACGGTACGCTCCCATTCAGCCTGGATACGCCCGAAGATGTCTTCACGCAGCTTGGCATTGCTCACCAGATCGGCGTAGCGCGTTGCGATGGACATGTCGCTTTTGGCCAGCACCATGTCCATGTTGGACAGGGTGGCCTGCAGAAACGGCCAGGTGCGGTGCATCTGGTGCAGCAGTTCCAGCCCCTCTTCGCCTTCGCGCGCGACGAACTTTTCCACGGCGGTGCCGAAGCCGTACCAGCCCGGCAGCATAATGCGGCTCTGGCTCCAGCTGAACACCCAGGGGATCGCGCGTAGGTCCTCGATGTTTTCGGAAGTCTTGCGTGAAGAGGGACGGCTGCCGATATGCAGGTCGGCGATTTCATTGATCGGCGTCGCGGCGCGATAAAATTGCACGAAGCCCGGGGTGTCGTACACCAGGCTGCGATAGGCATGGAAAGCGTCGGCGGACAGTGCCTCCATTACGCCGTGGTAGGTCGCGGTTTCGCCACCCAGCCGATCGCTATCGAGCAGGGTGGCTTCCATGGTGGCGGCGATCAGGGTTTCCAGGTTGCGCCGCCCGATTTCCGGGTCGGAATATTTGCTGGCGATCACCTCGCCCTGCTCGGTAATGCGGATCTGGCCATTGACACTGCCCGGTGGCTGCGCACGCACTGCCTGGTAGGCCGGTCCGCCGCCACGCCCAACAGTACCGCCGCGCCCGTGGAACAGGCGCAATTCCACGCCATGCTTGGCGAACACTTTTACCAGCTCGACCTCGGCCTTGTACAGCTCCCAGCTGGAGGTGAGATAGCCGCCGTCCTTGTTGCTGTCGGAGTAGCCCAGCATCACTTCCTGTACGTTGCCGCGGCTGGCAAGCAGCTTGCGGTAATACGACAGCGAGAACAGCGCATCCATCACTGCGCCGCTGTTACGCAGGTCAGCAATGGTCTCGAACAACGGGATGATGTTGACAGCGAGGCGCGGCTCGCTCCCCGGGTGCAGCAGCCCCGCCTCCTTGAGCAGCAGCGCCACTTCCAGGATGTCGCTGACGCCGTCAGTTTTGGAAATGATGTAATTGGGCAGTGCGGCAGCGCCATAGCGGCGGTGGATTTCCTTCGCCATGTCGACGATGGCAAGCTCCTTTTGCACCAGCTCGCTGTACTCGATATGCATCGACCGCAACGGTCTTGGTGTTTCCAATTCGCGCAACAGCCAGAGCTCGCGCTCTGATTCCAACAGCCCCGGATAGCCCTCGCGGTCGGCGCCGCGCCGGAACAGCTCGTCTACCACCTGCTCATGTATCGAACTGTGCTGGCGCATGTCGAGCGCGCTCAGGTGAAAGCCGAACACGTCGAGCGCACGGCGCAGGTTGCGCAGTCGGCCGCGCACGATCAGCGCGGCGCCGTTTTGTTCCAGCGAATCGGTCAGTATGTCGAGGTCGCGCGCGAATTCCGTGCAATCGGCGTAAGGCGCGGCATTGCCTATGGGACGACGTTCGGCCGGATGGTGATCCAGGCTCTTGGAAGTCGCCGCCAAGCGGCTGTATACCCCCACCAGCGCGCGCCGGTACGGCTCATCCAAGCGATGGTCGGACTTGTCGGGCGACGCCGCGACCAGCTCTTCCAGCGCGGGGGTCACGTTGACCAGGCGCCGCGACTGACTCAGTTCCATGCCGAGCTGGTGGATTTCATCCAGGTAGAAGTCCATCGCCATCGACGACTGGCGCCGCACGGCGTATAGCATCACTTCGTTGGTAACGAAGGGGTTGCCGTCGCGGTCGCCGCCTATCCACGAGCCCATGCGCAGGAACGGCGGCAGCGCGATCTTGTCACCCAGCAATGCGGCCAGCGCATCCTCGAGATGTCCGTAAACGTTGGGCAGTTCGCGCAGAAAAGTGTAGCGGTAGAAGGCCAGGCCGTTTTCGATTTCGTCCTTCACGCTCAGGCGCGCGGCGCGCAGAATACGCGTCTGCCACAAAGACAGCACCAGCCGGCGCAACGCTTCGTCGTTGTCTGCCAATTCGTCCGGGGTCAGCTGCATGCGCGTGCGCTCGTCGAGCAGTCGCGAAATCTGCCGCTGGCAATCGAGGATGCTCTTGCGCTGCACTTCGGTGGGATGCGCGGTCAGCACCGGCGAAATCAGAGAATGATTGAAGAAAGCCGTTATTTCCTCGCGCGTAATACCGGCCTCGCGCACTCGCTCCAGCGCCAGCGCCATGCTGCCTTCCTGCGGTGCGGAACCGGCGATCTGGTGCGCGCGGCGGCGGCGGTTGTGGTGCAGGTCCTCGGCAATGTTGGCGAGCTGCGAGAAAAAGCTGAAGGCACGCACCACGGAGATCGATTCCTCGTGGTCGAGCTTGGCCAGGATCGTTTCCAGTTCGATCTTGGCGCGCGACTCACGCGCACGGTGAAAGCGCAGCGCGGTCTGGCGGATGTTCTCGACTAGGTCGAAGGCAGCCTGGCCGTCCTGCTCGCGCACCGTATCGCCCAGGATGCGACCAAGCAGGCGGATGTCCTCCTTGAGCGGCAGATCCTTGTCCATGCTCGGCGCGCTGTGGATCAGCGTATTCATCGCCGCTCCATGGACACCCGGGCACGTGCCGTCCGTGCTAAAATGGCCGCCTTAAAAATCATCATGTAAGCTGTCAGGAGCAAAATCTTGAGCACCATTAACATAAAAGCGCCGGCCAAAATCGTCATCGCATCGCGCGAAAGTGCGCTGGCGATGTGGCAGGCGCGTCACATCCAAAGCAGGTTGGCCGCATTATACCCGCAAACGGAAATCAGTATATTGGGCATGACCACCCAGGGCGACCAGATCCTCGACACCTCGCTCGCCAAGATCGGCGGCAAGGGACTGTTCGTGAAAGAGCTGGAAGTGGCGCTGGAAAACGACCAGGCCGACATCGCAGTGCACTCGATGAAGGACGTACCGATGAACCTGCCTGAGGGCTTCGCGCTGATCGCCACCACCGAGCGCGAAGACCCGCGCGATGCCTTCGTATCTAACAACTACAGCAAACTGGAAGATCTGCCCACCGGCAGCATCGTCGGCACTTCTAGCCTGCGCCGCGAAAGCCAGTTGCGCGCACGCTTCCCGCACCTGGTGGTGCACCCGCTGCGCGGCAACGTGCAGACCCGCTTGCGTAAGCTCGACGAAGGCCAGTATGCCGCCATCATCCTCGCTGCCGCTGGCCTGAAACGCCTCGGCCTGGGCGAGCGCATCAAGGGTCTGCTGCCCACTTCGCAAAGCCTGCCGGCGGTAGGCCAGGGCGCGCTCGGTATCGAGTGCCGCGCCGACCGCAAGGACATGATGGAAATCATGAAGTCGTTCAACCACCGCGAAACCGAGGTGTGCGTCGCCGCCGAACGTGCCATGAGCCGCGCGCTGCAGGGCAACTGCCAGGTACCGCTGGGCGGCTTCGCCGAGATCCGCAACGGCAAGGTCTGGCTGCGCGGTTTCGTTTCCAGCCAGGACGGGAAGCGCTTCATCACCGCCGAAGGTGAAAGCACGTTCGAGGCCGCGGAACAGCTCGGCACCGACATCGCGAAAAAACTTATCGCCCAAGGCGCGCAGGAAATCCTCGACGAACTGTCCAGGGCATGACTGCCGTGGCGCGCGACTGCAATGCTCTGCCGCTTGCCGGCCGCGGCATCGTGGTCACACGCCCGGAAGCACAGGCGCGTGCGCTCAATACCGCCATCCGTGAAGCTGGCGGCAATCCCATAGCGTTTCCGGTGCTGGAAATCACCGATGTCGCCGATCTGCGCGAAATCAACGTACTGATCGACCGCCTCGACCAGTTCGACCTGGCGATCTTCATCAGCCCCAACGCCGTCAACAAAGCGATGAACCTGATTCGCGCGCGCCGCGAATTGCCTGCCACGCTGCAAATCGCCGCGGTCGGCAGCGGTAGCCAGCGCGAACTCAAGCATTACGGCGTCAACGAATGCATTGCTCCCAAGCGGCGCTTCGACAGCGAGGCGCTGCTTGAGCTGCCGGAGTTGCAGGACATGCGCGGCAAGCGCGTGGTGATCTTCCGCGGCGACGGCGGGCGCGAGCTGCTCGGCGATACCTTGGTGGCGCGCGGCGCGGCGCTGGAATACGCGGAATGCTACCGACGCGGCAAACCCAACCTGGACGCCGCGCCGCTGCTGAAAATGTGGGCGCGCAACGAAATCCATGCAGTCACTGTCACCAGCAGCGAAGGCCTGCACAACCTGTTCGACATGGTTGGCAAGCTTGGTCAACAATGGCTGAAAAAAACTCCGTTGTTCGCGCAGCACGAGCGCATCGCCGGGTTCGCGCGCGAACTCGGCGTCGCCCAGGTGATCGTCACCGCCTCCGGCGATGACGGCCTGCTGCTGGGCCTGAAACGGTGGTTCAACCAGTCAGTCCACTGACCCTCCTGTTCCCGCTCTGCCATGGATAGCGAGCAGTCCTCCAGCCCCCCTCCCAAGCCGGCGAAAACACCGCCGCTCGCACTGGTGCTGGCGCTGGTTGCGATGGTGCTGCTGGCCTGGCAATGGTTCGACACACGCAACCAGATCGCCGCGCTGCAAAAGGAACTGGCGCAGCGCCTGGCGGAAGCTGGCAGCTACAGCAAGGAGAGCCGCTCCATCGCCGAGCAGTCGCAGGAGCATGCGCGCGATTTCCAGGCACGTCTCGCCCTGCTGGAAAACAAGCTGGCCGAATCGCAAAGCCAGCAGGTCGCGTTGGAAGCGCTGTATCAGGAATTGTCGCGCAGCCGTGATGAAAGCGTGCTTGCCGAGATCGAGCAAGTCCTGCTGCTGGCCAGCCAGCAGTTGCAGATTTCCGGCAACATCAAGGCCGCGCTGATCGCGCTGCAAACTGCGGATGCGCGCCTGCAACACCTGGATCGTCCGCAGTTTGCCGCCCTGCGCCGTGCCCTCAACCGCGACATCGAACAGCTCAAGCTCGCTCCCTATGCCGATATCGTGGGTTTGAGCGCACGTCTGGACGGCCTGATCGCGGCCGTGGAAATCTTGCCGCTGTCGCAGGAAATGCGCCCGCCGCGCGAGCCCAACCCGCTGCCGCCGGCCGGCGGCAGCGAGTCCGCCTGGCAACGCTTGCTCCGGGAAGTATGGCAGGACTTCAAGCAGCTGGTGCGCATCCAAGCCATGGATCACCCCGACCTGCCCCTGTTGGCGCCCGACCAGGTTTTCTTTTTGCGCGAGAACCTGAAGCTGCGCCTGCTCGGCGCACGCCTGGCGCTGTTTGCACGCGACAGCGCCAGCTTCAAGGCCGACATGGAAGCGGCACAAGTGTGGCTGAGCCGCTATTACGACGCGCAGGACCAGGGTGTCGCCGCTGCGCTCGCCGCATTGAAGCAGTTTGCCGACGGCGACATCGGCGCGGAATTGCCGCAAATCACCGCCAGCCTCGATGCGGTGCGCAAGCTGGGCCAGCAACGGGGCGCCCGTTGAAAGCGCTGTTCTGGGTGCTGGCGCTGTTTGCGCTGGCTGCAGGTCTCACCGTGGCGGCGCATTTCAGCAACAGCTACCTCTTGCTGGTGCTGCCACCTTACCGCATCGAAGTCTCGCTGGCGCTCGCCCTCATCCTGCTCGCGGCCGCCTTCTCCCTCGGCTACGGCGCACTGCGCATCGCCATCAACCTCCTCGAATTGCCGGAGAAGGCGCGCCGCTATCATGAGCAGCGCCGGCAACAGAAAGGACAGGCGCTGCTACAAGAGGCGCTGCACGCCTATTTCGCCGGGCGTCATGAACAAGCCGAGCGCGCCGCCGCAGAATGCATCGAACTGGGACAGCAGGTGCAACTGGCCGCGGCCATCGCCGCACGTGCCGCTCAATCCATCAAAGCGCCGGAACGGCGAGAGCGTCATCTCGCCACCGCCCTCTCCGCCGGCGGCGCAAACATCCTCCCCGTCATGGCGCGCGCCGAATTCCTTCTCGACGAGCGTCGCCCGCAGGAAGCGCTGGCCGCGCTGGCCATGCTCAAGGAAAAACACGTAGCCGCGCTGCGCCTCGAATTGCGCGCACAGCAACAACTGCAAAACTGGGAACAGGCGCTGGTGCTGATCGAACAATTGCAGGCCCAGAATGGATTGGGTGCGGCACAGGCCGAGGAATTACGCCATCTGGCGCATGCGGAAATGCTGAAGCGCTGCGGCCCCGATCAACTCGGCAAATACTGGGAAGGCATCGCCGAACCGGACCGGCTCAATGGCTACGTCGCCCTCACCGCCGCACGTGCCTTCCTGGCGCTGAATCAGCATGGCCAAGCAGAGGAAATTCTGGAACGCAGTCTGGAACACGAATGGGACCCGCACCTGCTCGCGCTCTACCCCGATTGCGCCACGGACGATACCGGTCCGCTCATTGCCTGGGCCAAGCAGCAACTACCAGGGCATCACGACGATGCGGTGCTGCTGCTCGTGCTGGGGCAGCTGTACCTGCACAGCGATGCGGAGCGTGCCCGTGCCTGGCTGCAAGCCAGCCTAGATAAGGAACCCACCCATACCGCCCACCTTATGCTGGCGCAATTCCACCAACAGCGCGGCGACGAAGCACAGGCCAACCGGCATTACCAGGAAGCGCTGCAACTGGCCTTGCAACAACTCCGGAACAGCAGCGGTGGGCGTCGCAAGACAGCCCTATAAGCGAAATCAGCCAGTGGGCTCGCTGTATCGAGAGACAAAAGAGGTCAATGGAGTCGGACCTTATTGATGTGTGCCAACGATGTGAATCTTGTTGGTTTGAGTACAGCGCCGACTATTCTAAGCGAAGCACCACCCAATTACAGGACGGATAAGTATCTCCCGGCAAAGCCGAGGGCTTTAGCCCGGATATTTCATAAGGAAGGTATCGGCCTCGCCCGCTCACTGGCAGCCCTGCCGACAGAGGCGGCTCGTATACTCATCAGCGGCATCGCAAGGCCGAGCGGAACCACTCGGCGATATTCATGCTGACGTTTTACATCAACCGCGCAGGCAGGCAGCTTCCCGACGAGCAGCGCGCACGGCGGGAGGCGGCCAAGGATGAATCGCGCGCGCTGTTCGGCCGGCTGTGCCGCGGCTGGGGGTTTTGATCACCGCACTGAGCGGTAAGTCTGCGTACGCTTACGCTTGCTCAGCACGATTTGCCAGAGCTGCCCCTGGCGTGCGCGGAAAAACCCGGCGCAGGCCATCAGGTAGTATTTCCACATGCGGTAGAACGCTTCGCCGTAACGTGGCGCCAGCGTGGGCCAAGCGCGGTCGAAGTTGTCCCACCACGCCATCAGGGTGCGGTCGTAATCCGCGCCGAAGTTGTGCCAGTCCTCGATGAGGAAGCGCCCTTCCAGTGCCGTGGCGAGCTCGCGCGCCGAGGGCAGCTTGCCGTTGGGGAAGATGTAGTTGTCTATCCAGGCGTCGGTTTTGCGGCAGGTGGCGTGGCAGCCTATGGTGTGCAGTAGGAACAAGCCGTCGTTTTCGAGCAGGCGCAGCGCGGCGTCGAAATAGGTCGGGTAGTTTTTCGGGCCGACATGCTCAAACATGCCGATGGAGACGATCTTGTCATAGCGGCCGCCGAGCTGGCGGTAATCCATGAGTTCAATGCGCACCGGCAGCCCCCAGCAGCGCTCCTGGGCGAGTTTCTGCTGCTCTGCGGAAATCGTGATGCCGACTACTTCCACACCGTAGTTTTCGGCGGCGTAGCGCGCCAGCCCGCCCCACCCGCAGCCGATGTCGAGCAGGCGTTCGCCGCGGCGCAGCTCCAGCTTGCGGCAGGTCAGCTCCAGCTTGTGCTCCTGGGCTTCCTCCAGGTTGGCCGCTTTTTCCCAGTAGCCGCAGGAATAGAGCATGCGGGAATCGAGCATGGCCTCGAAGATGTCGTTGCCGAGGTCGTAATGTCGTTGCCCCACCTGGAAGGCGCGTTGCGGGGATTGCAGGTTGAACAGCCAGTGCCGCAGTAATTGCGGCAGCAGCTTCAGTCGCACCAGGCTGTCCACGCGACGGTCGGCGTCGTGACGCATCAGGCGGTGGAAGGTCTCGTCGAGCTGGGCGGAATCCCACAGGCCGTTCATGTAGGCGTGGCCGACGCCGAGCGAGCCTTGCGCCAGCACCAGATCATAGGCACGTTCGTCGTTAACCTGGATGTCCCAGGGTTGGGGGCCGTTGATGGCGACACCCGAGCCCGCCAGCAGGTTGCGCAAGACCCTGGGCGGCGCGGGATGACCCCCTGTCCGGACGGGGGCTTCGGTGGAATGTGAGGAAATGAACGTGGACATGGCCGAAAAAAAGAGGCCCTCGTCCCGAGGGGGAAGCGCGGGCTACGACGGCCTTATGGTTCTTTTTATACGATCGTCGCGAAAATTCAAGGCTAGGCGCTTGCCGATTTCCTGCTTCGGGCGGCGGGTTTCTTTGCCGTTGTCTTCTTGGCAGCGGGTTCTGCCGTCGTTTTTCCGGGCGCGGCCTTGCCCGGCGAGGCTTTCTTCGCGCCGGCCTTGGGCTTGCGTTCCTCGAATTCGAAACTGACCTTGCCGTCGGCGCCGCGCACCAGATATGCCGAGAACGGCCGGCCTTTTTTGGAAATGAAGCGTTGCAGCAGGTCGGTCTTGCCGGTTTCCAGCAGCTTTTTCATCTGCTCCGTCTCGATGGGGCGTTGCAAAATGATTTTGCCGGAGCGGAAGGTGCAGCTTTTTTCCGGCCCCACCGCTTTTTCGCACACGTAGGCCATGCCGTGCTCGAACACGCGCGCGCCGCACTTGGGGCAGGCGCCGAGCGCTTGCTGGCCTGAGAAATCGACCCCCGCTTCGGCACTGTCTGCCCCGCTGCCCTGGCCGAAATCAAATTCCGGCTTGAATTCATCGGTGAGCTTGATGACGGCGGCAAACGCGCGCCCCATCTTGCTGCGGAAGCCTTGCAGCGGGCCCACGCTTTTTTTGGTCAGCAGTTCCTCGATTTCCTCGTTTTCGAACTGGCGCCCGGCCACCACCTTCCACAGGGAAAAATCGCAGCCCTGGCACTGGTACTTCTTGTAATTTTCCTTGATCACGCCGCCGCACTTGGGGCACGGCGTTTTCAGCGTGGCGAAGTCGCCCGGCACGGTGTCGGCTTCATAGCTCTTGGCGCGCTCGACGATGTGGCGCGTCATCTCGGCGATTTCGCGCATGAAGGCTGCACGCTGGAGCTTGCCCTGTTCGATCTGCTTGAGCTTGTATTCCCAGTCGCCGGTGAGTTCGGGCGACGACAATTCGGGGATACCCAGCCCTTTCAGCAGGGTAAGCAGCGAGAACGCCTTGCCGGTGGGTTGCAGTTCACGGCCGTGGCGCACCACATATTTTTCCGTGATCAGTCCTTCGATGATGGCGGCGCGCGTGGCCGGCGTGCCCAGGCCCTTTTCCATCATCGCTTCGCGCAGTTCCTCGTCGCTGACCAGCTTACCCGCACCTTCCATCGCCGACAGCAGCGTGGCTTCGGTGAAGCGCGCCGGCGGCTTGGTCTGGTTGGCCTGCACTTCGATGGCGGCGGTGCGCACCACTTCGTTGGGCGTGACCGGCGCCAGCGTGGGCGTGTCTTCATCCTGCGCTTCCTTGCCATACACCGCCAGCCAGCCCGGGTTGACCATCACCTTTCCTTCGGTTTTGAACGGCTCGCCTTCGACGCGGGTGATGCGTGTGGTGACCAAGTATTCGGCGGCTGGATGGAACACCGCCAGGAAGCGCTTCACCACCAGGTCGTAGAGTTTGGCTTCCGGCTCCGACAGGGCCTTGGGCGCGAGCGTGGTCGGGATGATGGCGAAGTGGTCGGAAATCTTGCTGTTGTCGAAGATGCGCTTGTTGGGCTTGACCCAGCCCTGCTTGAGTACGTTGCCGGCGAAGGTTGCGTAGCTGGTTCCCTTGAACGCTTCCAGGGTTTCCTTCACCGTGGCGAGATAGTCTTCCGGCAGCGCGCGCGCATCGGTACGCGGGTAGGTCAGCACCTTGTGCTTTTCGTACAGTGCTTGTGCCAGCCCGAGCGTGGCCTTGGCGGAAAAGCCGAAGCGGCCGTTGGCATCGCGTTGCAAACTGGTGAGGTCGTAGAGCAGCGGCGACAGTTGTGTGGAGGGCTTGCTTTCCTCGCTGACCACGCCGGTCTTGCCTGCGCACTTGGCACGGATTGCCTCGGCGCGCTGCTCGTCCCACAGCCGCTCCGCCTTGGCGTCGGCCTCGGCGTCTTTCTTGGAAAACTTTTCGTCGAACCAGCGCCCGGCGTATTCGCCGCCTTTGGCTGAGAAAGTGGCGTGGATTTCCCAGTAATCCTTGGGCTGGAACTTCTTGATCTTTTCCTCGCGCTCGACCAGCACGGCCAGCGTCGGTGTCTGTACCCGCCCCACCGTGGTGAGGTAAAAGCCGCCGCTCTTAGAGTTGAACGCGGTCATGGCGCGGGTGCCGTTGATGCCGACCAGCCAGTCGGATTCGGCGCGGCAGGTGGCGGCATCGGCGAGCGGCTGCATCGCGGCACCCTCGCGCAAGTGGTTGAAGCCGTCGCGGATTGCCGCAGGCGTCATCGATTGCAGCCACAGGCGCCGGATCGGTTTCTTCGTGCCGCTGTGCTGCACGATGAAGCGGAAGATCAATTCACCCTCACGCCCGGCGTCACAGGCGTTGATCAGCGTGTCGACTTCCTTGCGCTTGATCAGCTTATTGAGCAGCTTGAGGCGCGACTCGGTTTTTTCGATCGGGTTGAGCGCGAAGTGCGGCGGGATCACCGGCAGGTGCGCGAACGACCATTTGCCGCGCTTGACCTCGAATTCTTCGGGCGCGGACAGTTCCAGCAGGTGACCGATTGCCGATGACAGTACGTAGTTGTCGTTTTCGAAATAATCGTCGTGCTTGGTGAAGCCACCCAGCGCCTTGGCGATGTCGGCGGCGACCGAAGGTTTCTCCGCGATGATCAGCGCTTTGCCCACGGGTCTCCTAACATGAAAAACGCCGCGGGACGCGGCGGTGGGGTGTAGGGGATGTCATGCAGTCTCAGTGCATCACGGCGGGTTCTTCGCCCGACAGCAACTCGTCCAGCAGCAATGAATTGAACGGCTGCTTCTGGCTCCATAGCACCATCAGCACGATCAGCTTGATTTGCGCGATGCCCACTTGGGTTTCGCCCAACGCCAGCGCGCGGTCGAGCACCAGTTCGCGCTGCAGGCCGTTGAGGATGCCGGCCTGCTCCAGGAACAGCAGGAAGCCGCGCCCGGCAGCGTCGATTTTTTCGACCTCGCGCTCGCTGTAATGGCGCAGCGAACGATTGTCGGCCAGCGTTTCCGGGTATTCGGCGTCGGCGGTGCGCCTCAACTCCTTCAGCCAGTCCAGCGCGCGACGGATATCCTGGTCCTCGAAGCCCGCCGAGTATAGGTGTTTTTCCAGCGAATCCTGGTCCGGACACTCGTCGGGGTCATAGTAGTTTTCAAACAGGTAAACCAAGATTTCGAACATAGTCTTGAATGTGTTGAGTGCCTTGAATTGGTCAGCGTAAACGTTGAAACAATCCCCCGGGCAGGCTGGCGACGAGGCCTTCAAGCTCGAGTTGCAACAGCATGGCGGATAGTGTTTCCGCCGTCAAGCCGCTGCGTGCACACAGGCTGTCCAGGTCGCATGGATCAAAACCGAGGTGTTCAAGCACGGTTTCGGCAGCCGGGGAAATTACTTGAGCGCCGGGCGCTACGGTTGCGGAATTGCGCCAGCCCAGTTCCTCGACGATGTCCTGGGCGCTCTCGGCGAGCTTGGCGCCCTGCTTGATCAGGGCATGGCAACCCTTGGACAGCGGCGAATGGATGGAGCCGGGGATGGCAAACACTTCCCTGCCCTGCTCCAGCGCCTGGCGCGCGGTGATGAGCGAGCCGCTGCGCAGCGCCGCCTCCACTACCAGCACGCCCAGACTCATGCCGCTGATGATGCGGTTGCGGCGCGGGAAGTTGCCGCCGATGGCCGGCATGCCGAGCGGGAATTCGGAGATCAGCGTGCCCTCGCGTGCCAGTTGATGCGCCAGGTCGCGGTTGCGCGCAGGATAGACAATGTCGAGGCCAGTGCCGATTACCGCGATGCTGGCGGCCCTGCCACGCAGGCCGCCGCGGTGCGCTGCCGCATCTACGCCCAGCGCCAGCCCGCTGATGATGGTAAGGCCGGCGTCGCTCAGCGCCTGGGAGAAATCCTCGGCGTTGCCGATGCCCTGGGCGGTGGCGTTGCGGCTGCCGACCACGGCAAGTGCCGGCGCATTCAACAGGTCGCGCCGGCCTTTGACGTAAAGCAGCGGCGGCGGATCGGCGATTTGCAACAGGCGCTGCGGGTAGTCGGTGTCGGCCAGGGTGACGATGCTGTTGGCGGGATCGGCGAGCCAGTCCCACACCGGCTGCAGCGCCGCGCGCTCGCCACCATCGCAGATGCGCTGTGCCAAAGACGCGGAGACTGTTTTGCTGAGCTCACCAAAACCGGCGGCAAGGGTTTTTTCGGGACTGCCGAAAGCAAGCAGCAGCTTGCGCAGTGACTCGTCACCTAGTCCCGGGATCAGGCTGAGTGCCAGCCAGGGTTCGAGATCGGCGTCGGGCTGCGCGGACAATGCCGGAAATGCGCCAGGTGTTCGTTAGGGGTTTTGCACCGTGTCGAGCACGTGGGCGGGGCGGGTGCTGCTCATGATGATGCCGTATGCCACCTTGTTGAAGGTGCGGAATACGAACAGCAGACCGTAGCGTTCGTCGGGGAGGGTCATCGGACCCTCTGCGGTCTTCACGGTTTCGCCCTTGCGGTAAAGTGCCAGCACCTGGCCGTCTTCGACGCCGGTATTGCGCCCGCGGTTGATCGCCACCACCGAGTTTTGTCCGAGTTCGGCGGCGTTCAGGGTGCCGTACGCGGACATGATGCGGCCCTTGACTGGGCCGGCGGGCGAATGCGGGGTGAAGCTGGACGGGTAGGTCGAACCGCCGCGCATGAGATAATCGCCCACACCGATTTCTTGCGTGGACTTGATGATTTCCAGCGTGCTCGGGTTGCCGAACTGGAGCACGCGCGCCTCGCCCAAGTAAATCGCTTCGTGGCCGAGCACTTCTTCGGTGTCGGGGTCGATCAGCGTCTTGCCGGGGCGGAAGATCTGCCAGAATTTCCCCTGATCTTCGGTGATGCCGCGCACGTAGGCCAGGTTGCCGGCGCCAAGCACGAAGCGGCCTTCCTGCGAGGCGGCGATGCGCGGGCCTTTGTTCAGGACTTCCTCCTCGACGACCAGCGGCTGGCTCAGGAACGGCCCGATCACCGACAACGGGATGGTCGGGATGGGTTCCGTCGGACGATCCTCGACGCGGATGCGCGGACTCAACTTCACTTCGTTTTTCGCTTCGACGGGAGCTGCTGCCGGTTCGGCGGCTTCATCGCCGCGCAGCAGGCGCAGCTTGGGGGTGGCACCGGACAGATCCAGCACCAGCACGTCGCCGGGGTAAATCCAGTGCGGGTCTTTTACCTCGTCGCGGTTCATCTGCCACAGTTCGGGCCAGCGCCACGGGTCTTTCAGGTAGTGTGCCGAGATGTCCCAGAGCGTGTCACCTTTCACCACCACGTAGCGTTCAGGGATGCCTTCCTTCAATTGCAGCTCGGTGGCGTGGGCCGCCGCCTGTAAGCAGCAGAGCAGAATCAGCGATATAATGGATTTGCTCATAGAAGTCCCCATTTGATGTTTTTGGCAGTGCAGTTTCGAACCTGGGCCAGGTTCGACGATCCAAGGTTAAAAGTTAGTTTAAATTCTGCATCTAGTTTATTAGTTTAGCAAGCTTTTATGGCAATTTTACCGATTTTGCACTATCCCGATCCGCGTTTGCACAAGATCGCCGCGCCGGTGAAGGCGGTGGACGACAAGATACGCGAGTTGGTGCGCAACATGGCGGAAACCATGTATGCCGCGCCGGGCATAGGTTTGGCGGCGACGCAGGTGGACAAGTACGTGCAGGTGATCGTGATCGACATCTCCGAAACCAAGGATCAGTTGCGCGTGTTCATCAACCCGGAGATACTGGCCGCAAGCGGGCAGATCGAATGCGAGGAGGGCTGCCTGTCGGTGCCGGGCATTTTCGAAAAGGTGCAGCGCGCGGAGCGCGTGCGGGTGCGCGCGCTGGATGCCGAGGGCAAGGCGTTCGAACTGGACGCGGAAGGTCTGCTGGCGGTGTGTATCCAGCATGAGGTTGACCATTTGCACGGCAGGGTGTTCGTTGAATACCTGTCACGCCTGAAGCTGAACCGCATCGTCGGCAAGCTGAGAAAGCACCGGCGCGAAGTGATGTAATCCCGATGAAGCTTATTTTTGCCGGCACCCCCGAGTTTGCCGCCGTCGCCTTGCGCGCGCTGGTGGAAGCGGGCCACACCATCGCGCTGGTGCTGACCCAGCCCGATCGGCCGGCCGGGCGCGGCCTGCGTGCCGTGTCTAGTGCGGTCAAGCAGGCCGCGCTGGAAAACGGTCTGGCGGTGTCGCAGCCGCAAACCCTGAAAGCAGTCGAGGTTCAGCACGAGCTCGCAACCATAAGCGCCGATGCGATGGTGGTGGCGGCCTACGGCCTGATCCTGCCACAGGCGGTGCTGGATCAGCCGCGCCTAGGTTGCCTCAACATCCATGCCTCGCTGCTGCCGCGCTGGCGCGGCGCGGCGCCGATCCAGCGTGCCATTTTGGCGGGCGACCGGGAAACCGGTATCAGCATCATGCGCATGGACGCCGGACTGGACACCGGCGCCGTGCTGCTTGAGGAAAAAATCCCGATTGCCGACAACGACACCGCGCAGACGCTGCACGACAAACTCGCTGCGGTCGGCGCGACCTGCATCGTGCGCGCCCTGGATGCGTTGTCGCGCGGCGAATTGCAGCCGCAGCCGCAAAGCGCGGCAGGGGTGACTTACGCGGCGAAAATCGGCAAGGCGGAGGCGCAACTGGATTGGCGGCGCACTGCATCCGAACTGGAGCGCGCGGTGCGTGCCTACAACCCCTTTCCGGTGGCACAGGCCAGCCTCGGCGGAGAGCCATTGAAAATATGGCAAGCGCATGCGACTCAAGCCGTTGGCCAGCCGGGACAGGTGCTGCACGCTGGCGCCGACGGCATCGTGGTGGCGTGCGGCAGCGGTGCGCTATGCATCGAACAGTTGCAGAAGGCCGGCGGCAAAAAGCTGGGTGCCGGGGAATTTTTACGCGGCTATGCCATCCAACCCGGCGTGCGCTTTGCGTTGCCGGCTTGAATTCAGGGTTACTGGCGCCATTTAATGGCGCAGGAGGAGTGAACATGTTTGGGAACTGGTTGAAGACTTCGCTGCTGATGGCGGCCATCGTCGCCTTGTTCGGTGCGGTGGGCATGGCGCTGGGCGGCATGGGCGGCATGCTGCTGGCGCTGGCCTTTGGCGGTGCGATGAACGTATGGGCGTACTGGAATTCCGACAAGGTCGTGCTGCGCATGTACAACGCACGCGAAGTCGATGCCGCGAGTGCGCCGCAGTTTTACAACATGGTGCGCGAACTGTCCCAGCGTGCTGGCTTGCCGATGCCCAAGGTTTACCTGATCGACGAGGCGCAGCCCAATGCTTTCGCCACCGGGCGTGACCCCGAGCACGCGGCGGTCGCGGCCACTACCGGCATCCTGCGCCTGCTCTCCGAGCGCGAATTGCGCGGCGTGATGGCGCACGAGCTGGCGCATATAAGGCACCGCGATACGCTGATCTCGACCATCTCCGCCACCGTGGCCGGTGCGATTTCCTCGCTCGCCCAATTTGGCATGCTGTTCGGTGGTGGCCGCCAGCGTGGCGTGCATCCGGCGCTGGCGTTGCTCGTGATGATCCTGGCGCCGATCGCGGCGATGCTGATCCAGTTCGCCATTTCACGCTCGCGCGAATTCGAAGCCGACCGCGGTGGGGCGGATATTTGCGGCGACCCGCAGTCCTTGGCCAGCGCGCTGCAGAAAATCGAGCGCTATGCGCACGGCACGCCCATGGATGCCGCAGAGCATCACCCGGAAACCGCGCAGATGATGATCATTAATCCCCTCTCGGGCGGGGGCATGAGCAGCCTGTTCAGCACCCACCCGCAAACCCAGGAACGCGTGGCGCGCTTGTTGGCCTTGGCCGGTGCGTGATATCCAGCGCGTCGCCGCGGACACGCTGGCCGCGGTCTTCGCCGGGAGCAACCTCAACCGGGCGCTGCTGCGGGCGTGGCAGCGTCATCCCCGACTCACCGCGCAACAGCGCGGTGCGATCCAGGATATCTGTTACGGCACGCTCAGGCACGGCCACACCCTGCAGGCGGTACTCGAGCAACTGCTGCACCAGCCGCTGCGCAGCGAAAGGTTGCGCAGCCTGTTGCTGGCCGGCCTTTACCAACTGCAGCATGGCAAAGCGGCGCCGTATGCTGTGGTCGATCATGCGGTTGCTGTTGCACCTGCCTTGGGCGAGGTTGCAGCGCAGGGGCTGGTCAACGCCGTGCTGCGCAATTTCCTGCGTCGCCGCGAAGCCCTGCTGGCTAGGGCCGCCGCTGATGAAAGCGGGCGCTATTCCTATCCCGCGTGGTGGGTGGACAAGCTCAAGCGGCAGTATCCGCAGCAGTACGGTGCTGTGCTCGATGCGGGCAATCTGCACCCGCCCATGACGCTGCGCGTCAACCGGCGCAAGACCTCGACCGATCAATATCTGGCTTTACTGGGACAGGCGGGAATCGTAGCGCAGTCCGTCGAGGCGGGTGCGATCCGGCTGGCCATGCCGGTGGCGGTGGAGAAGTTGCCAGGTTTTGCCGAGGGGATGGTTTCGGTGCAGGATGCGGGAGCTCAGTGGGCGGCGCTCCCGCTTGATGTGGTCGACGGCCTGCGCGTGCTCGATGCCTGCGCCGCGCCCGGCGGCAAGACCACCCACATCCTGGAAACGGCGGCAGTGGAACTGATTGCGCTCGATAGCGACGATACCCGCTTGCAGCGGGTCCGCGACAGCCTCGGGCGGCTGGGGTTGTCGGCTCAACTGCTATGTACGGACGCGGGTGAGGTGGGGCTATGGTGGGACGGCAGGCCGTTCGATCGCATTCTGCTCGATGCGCCCTGCTCGGCAGCCGGCGTGGTGCGGCGCCATCCCGACATCAAGTGGCTGCGCAGGGAGAGCGACATCGCGCAGTTTGCCGCGCAGCAGAGGCGCTTGCTCGATGCTTTATGGCGCACCCTCGCCAGAGGTGGTAAATTGCTGTACACGACCTGCTCGGTGTTCCGCGAAGAAAACCAGGAGCAGGTCGCTGCGTTTCTTGCGCGCCAGCCAGATGCCGAGAGCATGCCGCTGGCGTTACCGGGTGCCGATGACGGCCAGTTGCTGCCTGATGCGCAGCATGACGGTTTTTTTTATGCCTTATTCCGTAAAACATAGCCTGCTGCTTTTGCTGTTGCTGGTCTGCCTGCCGGCCTGGGCGGATGGCATCCAGGTGAAGACGGCGGCGCTGCGCCTTACCGAAGGCGGCTATGCGCTCGATGCCGATTTCGACATCAGCATCAACCCCACCTTGGAAGAAGCGCTCAACAAGGGCGTGGCGTTGTATTTCGTCGGCGAGTTCGAACTGGTGCGCAGCCGCTGGTACTGGCCGGACGAAAAAGTCATTGAGACTCAGCACCAGATCAAGCTGACCTATAACGCGCTGACCCAGCAATACCGTCTTGGCTTCGACTCCCTGTTCCAGAATTTTGCCACGCTGCACGAAGCGGTGGCAGTGCTGAGCAATTGGCGCGAGCGCCAGGTAGGTGGCAAGGAGGCGTTCCAGCAAAGCGGCATATACGCCACCATGCTGCATTATATGGACAAAGGGTTGCTGTGGCAGAAAGGGGTGGAGTACCAGGCCGCACTGCGTTTACGTCTGGACGTATCGCAACTGCCCAAGCCGTTCCAGATCAACGCGCTGGCCTCGCGCGAGTGGGATCTCGATTCGGACTGGTTCCGCTGGAGCGTGGTGCCATGAGCCGCGCCGGCATGCAGCCCGCCTCCAGCGTCGTGCGCTACGTTACGCTGGCGTGCGTGATTTGCGGTGTGGTGCTGCTGTACCTGCTGTTTGCCGCGAGCGCCAATTCCGATCTGCTGGCGCGCAACTATCCGCGTCTGCTGATGGCGAGCGCGATGTTGGTGCTGAGCCTGATCGCATTGGTGGGCTACCAGTTGTGGCAACTGCGGCGCAAACTGAAGAACCGCGTGTTTGGCTCCAAGCTGACACTGCGCCTGGTGTTGCTGTTCATGCTGATGGCGGTGCTGCCTGGGGCGGTGGTGTACGGTGCCTCGGTGCTGTTCCTTGGTAACAGCATCGAGTCCTGGTTCGACGTCAGGGTGGACAAGGCGCTGGAGGGCGGCCTGAACCTGGGCCGCAACGCCATCGACAACATGCTGCACGACCTGCGCAAGAAAGCCGATGCCATGGCGCAGACGCTGGCCGAATATCCCGACGTTTCCCAGATCGCCGGGCTGGATCACCTGCGCGAGCAGGCGGGAGTGCAGGAGGCCACGCTGTTCAGCGAGCGCGGTGCGCTGATCGCTTTTTCCGGCATGCAGCAGAGCAATATCGTGCCTGAATTGCCGAGCGCGGCTGTGTTGCGCCAGGCACGCCTGCAGCAGGCTTACGGCGCCATCGAGTCGTTGCCGGACAAGGGCTTGTACCTGCGGGTGGTGGTGCCGGTCAACGTGTTGTCGGCGACCGAGAATGTGCGCATCCTGCAACTGATGCAGGCAGTGCCCGAGGTGATCGCGAAAGATGCCGAGATGGTACAGGCGGGGTACCGCGACTACCAGGAGCTATCGTTGTCGCGTATCGGCCTGAAACGGCTGTTCGGACTGACGTTGACGCTGACGCTGCTGCTGGCGCTGTTGTTCGCGATCCTGCTCGCTTTCCTGCTGAGCGAGCGCCTGAGTGCGCCGCTGCAAGTGCTGGCTGAAGGCACGCGGGCGGTGGCGCAGGGCGACTTCACCCAGCTGAACACGGTTTATAGTCGCGACGAATTCGGCGTGCTGACGCAGTCGTTTAATAACATGACGCATCAGCTCGAGGACGCGCGTGCCGCGGTGCAGCGCAACCAGTTGCAACTGGAGGCCGCCAAGGCCTACCTGGAAAGCATCCTGGCCAACCTGACCACCGGTGTGATGTCGTTCGATGCGGCGATGCGGTTGCGCGCGGTCAACCCCAGCGCCGGCAACATTCTCGACGTGAGTTTCCTGTTGCTGCTGGGCATTCCATTGCAGCAATGGAGGGACACCGAGGCGCGCCTGGCGGAATTTGCCGATGCGATCCTGCAAGCCTTCCAGCAGAGCGGCCGGGCCGAGTGGGAGCAGCAGTTCGAGTACGGGGTAAAATCCGGCAAGCGCACCCTGTTGTTGCGCGGTACCGCATTGGCGGCGGGAGCGGAAACCGGCTACGTGGTGGTGTTCGACGATATTACGCATTTGCTACAGGCCCAGCGCGATGCGGCATGGAGCGAAGTGGCGCGGCGTCTCGCGCACGAGTTTAAGAATCCGCTGACGCCGATCCGGCTTTCCGCAGAACGCATGCAGCACAAGCTCGCCGCCAAGCTCGACGCGCAGGACATGGACATGCTGACGCATGCCACCCAGACCATCGTCAACCAGGTCGCGGCGTTGAAGAGCATGGTCGACGCGTTCAGCCAGTACGCGCGCCTTCCCGAGCCGACCATGCGTCTGCTCGACCTCAACACTATCGTGCGTGAGGTGCTGGGTCTGTATGAATCCCCGGAACGGCATTTTCAACTTGATCTCACCAGCCACCCCCTCATGGTTAACGGCGACCCGGCGCAACTGCGCCAGGTGATCCACAACCTGCTGCAGAATGCGCAGGATGCACTGGCCGATGCCGCCAGCCCGGTCATCAGGGTATGCACCGAGTTTGCTGCGGAAGGGGTGCGGCTCAGCGTGATCGACAACGGCAGCGGCTTCCCGCAGGCGCTGATGACGCGGTTGTTCGAGCCTTATGTCACGACCAAGCCCAAAGGCACCGGCCTAGGGCTGGCCATCGTCAAGAAAATCGTGGAGGAGCACGGCGGCATGATAGAGATAGAGAACATCAAGCCACACGGCGCCTGCATACGGGTCACTTTGCCGGCAATACCGGCGCAAAGCGAGAAAGCGGCATGAATCAGATTTTGGTGGTGGATGACGAAATCGGCATCCGGGAATTATTGTCGGACATCTTGAGCGATGAAGGCTACCAGGTGCGCGTGGCGGAAAATGCCGAACAGGCCCGCGCGGTGCGCAGCCAGGGCCGACCAGACCTGGTGCTGCTCGATATCTGGATGCCGGACACCGACGGCATCACCCTGCTCAAGGAATGGGCGGGTGGGGGGTTGCTGACCATGCCGGTGGTGATGATGTCCGGGCACGGCACCATAGACACCGCGGTCGAGGCCACGCGCATCGGCGCCTACGATTTCCTGGAAAAACCGATCGCCTTGCAAAAGCTGCTGGCCACGGTCATCCGCGCCTTGCGTCACGGCGAATCGCAGCCCATGCAGGAATGGTCGCTGGCAGGATTGGGCAAGTCACCGCAAATCACCGAGCTCCGCCAGCGCTTGGAACTGGTCAGCAGCCTGAACACGCCGCTGCTGCTGGTTGCCGAACCCGGCGCGGGAGCGGAAATCTGTGCGCATTACCTGCGCCGGCCGCACCTGCCCTGGGTGGAGGTAGAAGATGCCGCCGCGCTGCTCGAGCCGGAACCATTGCTGCAGCAAGCGCGCGAAGGCGTGCTGTACTTACCGGAAATCGGCGGGTTGTCGAAGCAGGAGCAAAAAGGCCTGAAATTGCTATTGGGCAAGCTGGACAAATACGGCGTACGCCTGGTGTGCACGGTTTCGCGCTCCCTGCAGGAACAGGCGGCAGCCGGCGAATTCGATCCGCGCCTGTTCCAGGCCTTGAGCGAACTGGTGTTGAAAGTGCCTAGCCTGCGCGAGCACCGCGAAGACATTCCGGAACTGGCCAACCTGATTTTGCTGCGTGGCATGGAGGAAAAGGAACTGCCGCGCCGCCATTTCAGCATGGCCGCCCTGAATGCGCTACGCAATTACGATTGGCCGGGCAACATCGCGCAACTCAAGGCCGGCGTGAAAACCCTAGCCCTGACTGCGCTCGCCGAGGAAATCGGTCTGGCCGACGTGGAACGGGTGCTGACCCAATTCCAGGTCACGCAGGCGGTGCCGGGCGCCGCCTTGCCGCTGCACCTGGGCCTGCGCGAGGCGCGCGACGCCTTCGAGAAAATATATTTCGAGCACCACATTGCCCAGGAACACGGTAATATCAGCAAGGTTGCCGAAAAATCCGGTTTGGAGCGCACGCACCTTTACCGCAAGTTCAAGCAACTGGGCATCAGGGTTTCGAAAAAAGGCAGCGAATGATGTTACTTATAAAGTCCGCCTGATGTAATCCATAAGAATATATAATTGTTACACCATCAGCGCTAAGTAATAATCGAAAATTTTGAAAGTCCGGCCGGGGAGGCACCTGCATTTTGCAGGTGGCGGCCTTGTTTCCCTTGTGGTTCGGACTGGGGATTTTTGTATAAAGGAAAAACCACAATGGCGACACGTAATGATTTGGCCAATGCGATCCGGGCGCTTGCCATGGATGCGGTGCAAAAAGCAAACTCCGGCCACCCCGGCGCGCCCATGGGTATGGCAGAAATTTCCGAAGTGTTGTGGAACCACCACCTGCGCCACAACCCGGCCAACCCGAAATGGGCGGATCGCGACCGCTTCGTGTTGTCGAACGGCCACGGCTCGATGCTGATTTATGCCCTGCTGCACCTGACCGGCTACGACCTGCCGATGGATGAACTGAAGAGGTTCCGCCAGCTGCATTCGAAAACCCCGGGTCATCCGGAGTACGGCTACACCCCCGGGGTGGAAACCACCACGGGCCCGCTCGGCCAAGGCATTACCAACGCGGTCGGCATGGCGCTGGCGGAAAAGTTGCTGGCGCACGAATTCAACCGTCCCGGCCACGAAATCGTCAACCACCATACCTATGTGTTCATGGGCGACGGCTGCATGATGGAAGGTATTTCCCATGAGGCCTGTGCGCTCGCCGGAACTTGGGGTCTGGGCAAGCTGATCGCGTTCTGGGACGATAATGGCATTTCCATCGACGGCCATGTCGAGGGCTGGTTTACCGACGACACGCCGAAGCGCTTCCAGGCTTACGGATGGCACGTGGTGGCCAACGTCGACGGGCATGACCCGGTCGCGATCAACGCCGCCATCGAGGAAGCCAAAAAGGTTACCGACAAGCCCAGCCTGATCTGCTGCAAGACCATCATCGGCAAGGGTTCGCCCAACAAGGAAGGCACCCACGATGTGCACGGCGCTGCGCTGGGCGATGCCGAAGTGCAGGCCACGCGCCAGCATATCGGCTGGAACCATCCCGCATTCGAAATTCCTAAGGATGTTTACGAAGGCTGGGATGCGCGCACCAAGGGCGCCGGGTTGGAAAACCTGTGGAACAACAAGTTCGCCGAGTACCAGAAGGCATATCCCAAAGAGGCGGCGGAGTTCAAGCGCCGCATGGCGGGCGAACTGCCGGCCAACTGGCAGCAGCATGCCAGGGACGTGATCGCCAAGATCAACGAGAAGGCTGAAACCGTGGCGACGCGCAAGGCGTCGCAGATCGCCATCAACGCCCTGGCGCCGGTGCTGCCCGAATTCGTCGGCGGCTCTGCCGACCTGACCGGCTCCAACCTTACCAACTGGACCGGCTGTAAGCCGATCCACGGCAAGCAACCCGGCAACTATATCTCCTACGGCGTGCGCGAGTTCGGCATGGCGCACATCATGAACGGCATGGCGCTGCATGGCGGCATCCTGCCGTTCGGCGGCACCTTCCTGATGTTCTCCGAATATGCGCGTAATGCGCTGCGCATGTCGGCATTGATGAGGCAACGCGTGATCTACGTGTTCACCCACGATTCCATCGGTCTGGGTGAGGATGGCCCGACGCACCAGCCGGTCGAGCAGACCAGCACGCTGCGCTACATACCCAACATGGACGTATGGCGTCCGTGTGACACGGTGGAAACCATCGTGTCCTGGGTAGCCAGCGTCGAGAAGAAAACCGGACCGAGCAGCCTCATCCTGTCGCGCCAGAACCTCAATTTCCAGCAGCGCAACGACGAACAGATCGCCAACATTGGCAAGGGTGGTTACGTGCTGGCCGAAGCCAAGGGCGGCAAGCCGCAGCTAGTGCTGATCGCTACCGGTTCGGAAGTTGCGCTGGCATTGGGTGCGCAGAAGGTGCTGGAAGAGCAGGGCACGGCAACGCGTGTGGTGTCGATGCCGTCAACCAACGTGTTCGACCGCCAGGAACAAGCCTACAAGGACAGCGTGCTGCCGAAAGGGGTGAAGCGCGTCGCCATCGAAGCGGGTGTGACCGGGTTCTGGCGCAAGTACGTGGGCCTGGAAGGCGCGGTGGTGGGCATCGACAGCTTTGGTGAATCCGCCCCGGCCGGCGAACTGTTCAAGCACTTCGGCTTCACTGTCGACAACGTCGTTAAAACAGCCAAAGGCATTCTATAACAGCTGATCCATACGCAGCGTCATCCGCAGGCAGATGACGTTGCGCTGACATTTTTCGTTTCTACTTAGGGAGCATGACATGGCAATTAAAGTTGGCATCAATGGCTTTGGACGTATCGGGCGCATGGTGTTCCGCGCAGCCGCCAAGGATTTTCCGGAAATCGAAGTGGTCGCCATCAACGACTTGCTCGAGCCGGATTACCTGGCCTACATGCTGAAGCATGACTCGGTGCATGGCCGCTTCAACGGCACCGTGGCGGTCGAGGGCAACAACCTGATCGTCAATGGCAAGAAGATCCGCCTGACCGCGGAAAAAGACCCCGCCAACCTGAAGTGGAACGAGGCCGGCGCCGACATCGTGGTCGAATGCACCGGTTTCTTCCTGACCAAGGATACCTGCGAGAAGCACATCGCGGCCGGCGCGAAGAAGGTGGTGCAGTCCGCGCCGTCCAAGGACGATACCCCGATGTTCGTCTATGGCGTCAACCATAAAACCTACGCCGGCCAGAACATCATTTCCGCCGCCTCCTGCACCACCAACGCGCTGGCGCCGGTGGCCAAGGTGTTGAACGACAACTTCGGCATCAAGCGTGGCCTGATGACCACCGTGCATGCGGCGACCGCGACGCAGAAAACCGTGGACGGTCCGTCCAACAAAGATTGGCGCGGCGGCCGCGGCATTCTCGAGAACATCATTCCCTCCTCCACTGGCGCGGCCAAGGCAGTAGGCGTGGTAATCCCCGAGTTGAACAAGAAACTTACCGGCATGGCGTTCCGCGTGCCGACTTCTGACGTGTCGGTGGTCGACCTGACCTGCGAACTGAAGAAGGAAACCACTTACGACCAGATCGTTGCCGCGATGAAGTCCGCTTCGGAAAGTGGCGACCTTAATGGTGTGCTCAGCTTCACCGACGACAAGGTGGTATCCACCGATTTTCGCGGTTGCACCGCTCCGTCGATCTTCGACGCCGAAGCCGGCATCCAGCTCGACCCGACTTTCGTCAAGGTCGTGTCCTGGTATGACAACGAATATGGCTATACCTGCAACCTGATGCGCATGGTGCGCCATATCGCGAAGTAACTCGGCTGGTAGTCAGTAGGCTGTAGCTTGTGGCTTTTTGGCTGCCAGCTGCGGGTTACGGGCTACCGGTTCCAGCTTTTTATTTCAGGAGCATTCACATGGCAAATTTCATCCGCCTGACCGATCTCGACCTCAAGGGCAAGCGCGTCCTGATCAGGGCAGACCTCAACGTGCCGGTGAAAGACGGCAAGGTCACTTCCGACGCACGCATCAGCGCCAGCATGCCCACCTTCCAGCATTGCCTGAAGGCCGGTGCCAAGGTGATGGTGATGTCGCACCTGGGCCGCCCGGAAGAGGGCGTATATTCGGAAGAAAACTCGCTCAAGCCGGTGGCCGACGATCTCGGCAAAAAGCTGGGCAAGCCGGTGCGCCTGGTCAAGGATTGGGTGGACGGCGGTTTCGACGTTGCGGCCGGCGAACTGGTGCTGCTGGAAAACGTGCGCTTCAATAAAGGCGAGAAGAAGAATGTCGACGAAACCGCGCAGAAATACGCCAAGCTGTGCGACGTGTTCGTGATGGACGCGTTCGGTACAGCGCACCGCGCCGAGGCATCGACCCATGGCGTGGCCAAGTTTGCGCCCGTGGCATGTGCTGGCATCCTGCTCACCGAGGAACTCGATGCGCTCAACAAGGCGCTGGCCAACCCGGCGCGCCCGCTGGTCGCCATCGTCGGCGGCTCCAAGGTGTCCACCAAGCTGACCGTGCTGGAGTCACTCTCCGAAAAGTGCGAGCAACTGGTGGTGGGCGGCGGCATTG
Source organism: Pseudomonadota bacterium (assembly GCA_040756015.1). GTDB lineage: Bacteria > Pseudomonadota > Gammaproteobacteria > Burkholderiales > JBFMAC01 > JBFMAC01. The sequence continues at coordinate 73,804 of JBFMAC010000010.1, read as the reverse complement.
CCAATACTTTCCTCAAGGCGTCCGGCAAGAAAGTCGGCAAGTCGCTGTGTGAGGATGATCTGGTGCCGACAGCGCAGGCATTGATGAAAAAAATGAGCGCGCGCGGTGCCACCATCCCGATTGCAACCGACGTGGTGGTGGGCAAAAAATTCGACGCTAACGAACCGGCGGTGATCAAGGATGCTTCTGCGGTTGCTGACGACGAAATGATTTTCGACATCGGCCCGAAGAGTGCACAGGAACTCGCCGACATCATCATGAAAGCCGGCACCGTGGTTTGGAACGGTCCGGTCGGGGTGTTCGAGTTCGACCAATTCGGCGCCGGCACCAGGAAGATCGCAGAGGCAATTGCCAGCACCAAGGCGTTCACTCTGGCGGGCGGCGGTGACACCATTGCCGCGATTCAGAAGTACGATATCTACGACAAGGTGTCCTACATCTCCACGGCGGGCGGGGCGTTCCTGGAATTTCTCGAGGGCAAGAAACTGCCGGCTGTCGAGATGCTCGAGCAGCGTGCCAAGAAACAACCGGCACTCTGAGCATGCAGCGTAAAACCAAAATAGTCGCTACCCTGGGCCCGGCTTCCAACGAACGCCAGGTGCTCGAAAAAATGATCCACGCCGGCGTGGACGTGGTGCGCATCAACTTTTCCCACGGCACCGCACAGGAGCACATCAACCGCATCAACCTGGTGCGCGCAATCGCCGGCGAGATGGGGGTGACGGTAGGCGTGATGATAGATCTGCAGGGCCCCAAGATCCGCATCGGTAAATTCGAGCACGGCAAGATCACCCTGAAGCAGGGTGACCGCTTCATCCTCGACGCCGACTGCAAGCTCGGCAACCAGGAGCGCGTCGGACTCGACTACCGCAACCTGCCGCAGGATGTCGAAGAAGGCGCCACCCTGCTGCTCGACGACGGACGCATCGTCATGGGCGTGACCGAGGTGCGTGGCAACGAGATCATCTGCGTGGTCGAGCACGGCGGCGTGCTGTCCAACAACAAGGGCATCAACCGCAAGGGCGGCGGGCTGTCGGCAAAGGCGCTGACCGAGAAGGACATGGAAGACATCAAGGTGGCGGCGCAGGTGCAGGCGGCCTACCTTGCGGTGTCGTTCCCGCGCTCGGGAGAAGACATCAAATGGGCGCGCCAGTTGGTGCGCGAAGCGGGCGGTAATTGCGCCATCATTGCCAAGATCGAGCGTGCCGAGGCGATTCCGGCGCTGGAAGAAATCATCGAGGAAGCCGATGCCATCATGGTGGCGCGTGGTGATCTGGGCGTGGAGGTGGGCGATGCCGCGGTGCCGGCCCTGCAAAAACGCATGATCCGTCAGGCGCGCGCCCGGAACAAGGTGGTGGTGACCGCGACGCAGATGATGGAGTCGATGATCACCAGCCCGATCCCGACCCGTGCCGAGGTGTCCGACGTGGCCAACGCGGTGCTCGACGGCACCGATGCCGTGATGCTGTCTGCCGAAACCGCCGCCGGCCAGTATCCGGTGGAGGCGGTGGCGGCGATGGCGCGCGTGTGCATCGAGGCGGAGAAGGAATACCACCTGACGCCGGAATCGCGGCGCATTAACCATACAGTGAACAATATCGAGGAGGCGATCTCGCGTGCCACCATCTTCACAGCGATCAACCTCAAGGTGAAGGCGATCGCCGCTTTCACGCAGAGCGGGCGCACGGCGCTGTTGATCTCGCGCCTCAGTTCCAGCGTGCCGATCTATGCGCTGACCCCGGAGGAGCGGACGCTGCGCAGGGCGACCTTGTATCGCGGCGTTTATCCGGTAAAATTCGAGGTCAGGACACGCGATCCGGAACTTACCCTGCATGAAGCCGAGGATGAACTGCTGCAGCGCGGGGCGGTACAGCCGGGCGATTTGATCGCAATCACCATCGGCGAGCCGTTCGGGCGCCCGGGCGGCACCAACACGATGAAAATCGTCAAGGTTGGCGAACATCGCCGCGCTTGATCAAAGTACGGATTTTTTATTACCTAGAATCGGGAGAAGCAAAATGGCACTCGTTTCAATGCGGCAATTACTCGACCATGCGGCGGAAAACGGCTACGGCCTGCCGGCGTTCAACGTCAACAACCTGGAGCAGATCCACGCCATCATGCAGGCGGCGGACGAGTGCAACAGCCCGGTGATCATGCAGGGCTCCGCCGGCGCACGCAAATACGCCGGTGAGGCGTTCCTGCGCCACCTGATCGCTGCGGCAGTGGAAGCCTATCCGCACATTCCCGTTGTCATGCATCAGGATCATGGCGCCAGTCCCGCCGTGTGCGTCAACGCCATCCGTTCCGGTTTTTCCTCGGTGATGATGGACGGTTCTCTGAAGGAAGACGCCAAGACGCCGTCGTCGTATGAGTACAACGTCGACGTGACCAGGCGCGTGGTGGACATCGCACATTCGGTTGGCGTGTCGGTGGAAGGCGAACTGGGCTGCCTGGGTTCGCTGGAATCGGGCATGGCCGGCGAAGAAGACGGCCACGGCGCGGAGGGCAAGCTCGACCATTCGCAGTTGCTGACCGATCCGGAAGAGGCGGCCGATTTCGTCAAGAAGACCGGCGTGGACGCGCTGGCGATCGCCATCGGCACTTCGCACGGCGCCTATAAATTCACCCAGAAGCCGACCGGCAAGGTGCTGCGTATTGACCGCGTCAAGGAAATCCATGCGCGCATTCCCAATGTGCACCTGGTGATGCACGGTTCTTCCTCGGTGCCGGAAGAGTGGTTGAAAATCATCAACAGCTACGGCGGTGACATGGGGCAGACCTACGGCGTGCCGGTCGAGGAAATCGTCGAAGGCATCAAGAACGGCGTACGCAAGGTCAACATCGATACCGACCTGCGCATGGCTTCCACCGGCGCCATCCGTAAATTCCTCGCCGAGAACAAGAAAGAATTCGATCCGCGCAAATTTCTCGTCGCCGCAACCAAGGCGATGAAGGACATCTGCAAGGCGCGCTACGAAGCATTCGGTTCCGCCGGCCAGGCCAGCAAGATCAAACCGATCGCGCTGGATGCGATGGCGACCAAATATGCCAAGGGCGAGCTGCAAGCAATTGTGAAGTGAAGTAACGGCGAACGTCAAAAAGGGCGGCTTCGTGCCGCTCTTTTTATTTGCCCGGTTTTTGCAGCGCGGTTTCCGCCTCTTCCAGCAGGAAGGTCTTGAACGCCTGTGCCACGTTGGACAGGCGCTTGTGTTCGCGATGCGCCACGAACCAGTGGCGGGTGATCGGGAAGTTTTCTACATCGAGCACCTTGAGCCGGCTGGTTTCCAGTTCGAGTTCGATGGTGTGCAGCGAGATGATGCCCAGCCCCATGCCGGCCTGCACCGCCTGCTTCACCGCTTCGTTGGTGCTCATTTCCATGCCGCTTTTCGGCTGGAGGCGGTGCTCGGCGAAAATCCGCTCCATGGCGGCGCGCGTGCCCGAGCCCGGTTCGCGCATGATGAAGGTTTCCTGGGCTAGGCGTGCCAGCGGAATGCGCTGCTCCGGCGCCAGCGGATGGCCGGGCGTGGCGATCATGACCAGCGGATTGGCCAGGAAGGGTTCGGCGGCGATGTCCTGACCGACCGGCGGTTGGCCGATAATGGCGAGGTCGGTTTCGTTCAGTTCCAGTTGTTGCAGGACGCGTTCGCGGTTGGCAACGTTGAGGCTGACGGTGATGTTGGGATGGCGCTGGCAGAATTTGGCGAGCAGTTGCGGCGCGAAATAATTGGCGGTACCGACCACCGCGATGTTGAGCTTGCCACGTTCCAAACCCTTGAGCTGGTCGAGCACCGCTTCGATCTCTTCCATTTGCTTGGTGATCGCCCGGCTATAATTGAACACCTCCCTCCCGGCTTCGGTCAGGTAAATGCGCTTGCCGATCTGTTCGAACAGCGGCAAGCCGATGTTGTGTTCCAACTGTTTGACCTGCATCGACACCGCAGGCTGGGTGAGGTGCAATTCCTCGGCGGCACGAGAGAAGTTCAAGTGAGTGGCCACTAGCTCGAAAACCCTTAATTGGCGTAGTGTAAAATGCAACATGAGAAATTCCAGACGCTACAAGATAAGCTACATCTTATCACGATTATCAAAATATTTGAGTTGTTCTTATGGTTCGGGGTGTTTAGTATTCGATCCGTGCAGGATTGGTCTTAACTGCGCTGCCCCTTCGGGGAGCGTCAACTTTGTGGAGGTGAAACTTTGGCAGTGAAAAAATATAACGCCGGTGTGAAGGAATATCGCCAGACTTACTGGATGCCCGAATACACGCCGCTGGATACGGATATTCTGGCTTGTTTCAAGATTACCCCTCAAGCGGGCGTGGATCGCGAAGAGGCTGCCGCCGCGGTGGCCGCTGAATCGTCGACCGGGACCTGGACCACGGTATGGACCGACCTGCTGACTGACCTCGACTATTACAAAGGTCGCGCCTATCGAATTGAAGATGTGCCCGGCGACGATACCTGTTTCTATGCTTTCATTGCTTATCCGATCGATCTGTTCGAAGAGGGTTCAGTGGTCAACGTGTTCACCTCCTTGGTGGGCAACGTGTTCGGTTTCAAGGCTATCCGTGCCCTGCGTCTGGAAGACGTGCGCTTCCCGATTGCGTACGTGAAAACCTGCGGCGGCCCCCCGATGGGCATCCAGGTCGAGCGCGACATCATGAACAAGTACGGCCGTCCGCTGCTGGGCTGCACCATCAAGCCCAAGCTCGGTCTGTCCGCCAAGAACTACGGCCGCGCCGTGTACGAGTGCCTGCGTGGCGGTCTCGATTTCACCAAGGACGACGAGAACGTCAACAGCCAACCCTTCATGCGTTGGCGCCAGCGTTTCGATTTCGTGATGGAAGCCATCCACAAGGCCGAACGTGAAACCGGCGAGCGCAAGGGCCACTACCTGAACGTGACCGCGCCGACCCCGGAAGAAATGTACAAGCGTGCCGAGTATGCCAAGGAAATCGGCGCACCCATCATCATGCACGACTACATCACGGGTGGCTTCTGCGCCAATACTGGCCTGGCCAACTGGTGTCGTGACAACGGTATGCTGCTGCACATCCACCGCGCCATGCATGCGGTGATCGACCGCAACCCTCATCATGGCATCCACTTCCGCGTGCTGACCAAGATCCTGCGCCTGTCCGGCGGCGATCACCTGCACACCGGCACCGTGGTCGGCAAGCTCGAGGGCGACCGCGCCTCCACCCTCGGCTGGATTGACCTGCTGCGCGAGAAGTACATCAAGGAAGACCGCTCCCGCGGCATCTTCTTCGACCAGGACTGGGGTTCCATGCCCGGCGCCTTCGCCGTGGCCTCGGGCGGCATCCACGTGTGGCACATGCCGGCGCTGGTAGCGATTTTCGGTGACGATGCCGTATTGCAGTTTGGCGGCGGTACATTGGGCCATCCTTGGGGTAATGCCGCTGGTGCCGCTGCCAACCGCGTTGCGCTGGAAGCGTGCGTGGCAGCGCGCAACCAAGGCGTGCAGATCGAGAAGGAAGGCAAGACCATCCTGACCGAAGCCGCCAAGAGTAGTCCCGAACTCAAGATCGCTATGGAAACATGGAAAGAAATCAAGTTCGAGTTCGACACAGTGGACAAACTGGACGTTGCACACAAGTAATGCATATTCCCCGGCACGCTCGGCGTGCCGGGGAAACTTAATCGAATAGCAGGAGACAACAATGTCTGAAATGATGGATTACAAAAGCCGCCTGAGCGATCCCGCCAGCCGAAAATTTGAAACCTTTTCCTATCTGCCGGCAATGACTACCGACCAGATCAAGAAGCAGGTCGAGTACATCGTGAAAAAAGGCTGGAACCCGGCAGTCGAGCATACCGAGCCGGAGCACCTGATGGACAACTATTGGTACATGTGGAAGCTGCCGATGTTCGGCGAGACCGATGTGAACAAGATTCTGGCGGAAGTCGAAGCCTGCCACAAAGCCAACCCGAACAACCATGTGCGCCTAGTCGGTTACGATAACTTTGCCCAATCGCAAGGCACCGCCATGGTGGTATATCGCGGTAAGACGGTTTAGCACGGCACGGGCCAAACGCAGCAACCAGCAAGCCCCCGTTGCCGTTAGGCGATGGGGGCTTTTGTTTTGTTCAGTTTGAGAGCTTGCCGTTGCGCAAAGCGAGCCAGTAATTGGCTATGTGATACCCGCTACTAGCTTATGAGGATGAAATGACCGACATCATCAAGCAGTACATGATTTCCAAAGAGCCTTATTATCGGGCGGTGACGGACGAAGTGGCGCTTTACGAGGCGGCCTATTCGGTGCGGATGCCGATGATGCTGAAAGGGCCGACCGGCTGCGGCAAGACACGCTTCGTCGAGTACATGGCGTGGAAACTGAAGAAGCCCCTGATCACGGTGGCTTGTAACGAGGACATGACCGCTTCCGACCTGGTCGGTCGCTTCCTGCTCGACGCTAGCGGCACTCGCTGGCAGGATGGTCCCTTGGCAATTGCCGCGCGCTACGGCGCCATCTGCTATCTCGACGAGGTGGTGGAAGCGCGCCAGGATACTACCGTGGTGATCCATCCGCTCACCGACAACCGCCGTGTGCTGCCGCTGGAAAAGAAAGGCGAACTGGTGCAGGCGCACCCCGATTTCCAGCTGGTGATTTCCTACAACCCCGGTTATCAGAGCCTGATGAAGGACTTGAAACAATCGACCAAGCAGCGTTTCGGCGCACTCGATTTCAACTATCCCGAGCATGCCATCGAAACCGAAATCGTTGTTCACGAGGCCGGGGTGAAACAGGACGTCGCCGACAAGCTGGTGTCGATTGCCGAGCGTGCGCGCAACCTGAAGGGGCATGGCCTTGACGAAGGCATTTCCACGCGCATGCTGGTATATGCCGGTAGCTTGATCGCCAAGGGCGTGGATGCCAAGAACGCCTGCCGGGTGGCATTGGTGCGGCCGATTACCGATGATCCCGACATGCGCGATGCGCTTGATGCAGCGGTGACTACTTTCTTCTGAGAACGAGATGTCGGTCAATCTCGGTGATTACCAGGAGTTACTGGAAGGCCTGCCGACGCAGTGCCTTGAGGCGCTGCAATCGGCATGGCACGATGCTGCCAAGGTATTCTCGTCGCGTGGCCTGGACAATTACCTGAAGGGGGCTGCCGCCCTGGGTCGCCTTGGACGAGGCCATGAGGTGGTTGCTACCTGGATAGACAACGCGCCGCAGGTTGCCAAGGAAGTCGGCGAAGATGTGGTGGCCGATCTGGCGCAAAGCGCACTGAGCCTGGCATCGCGCACCTCCGGCGCAGTGATCGAGTTGATCCTGGCTACTGCGCCTACTGCCGCCAAGCGTCTGGGCGACGCCGACCTGTTCCGCAATTATTTGCAGTTCCTCAATAACCTGATTGCGCAAGCACCGCGCGGCATACGCCCGATGCTGGACAATCTCGATGTGCTGTTCGGGCAGCTTACTCTGGGCGGTTTGCGGCGTTGGGCGATGTGGGGCGCGCACGCGCACCGTACCGATTACGAAGCGCAGATCAGCTACTTCAGCTTGAGTTCGAAAGAGTCGCTGGCGATGTTACAGAAGGAACGCAAGGGCACCCTGTTCGTCGACGTGCAGCGCCGCATCAATATGTATCTGCGTGCGCTGTGGGCGCGTGATTTCTTCATGCGACCGACTTCCGGCGACTTTGAAACACGCGAAGGCTATAAACCATACATTGAAGGCTATTTGTTGCATTTGCCCGATGCTTACGACAATTTCCCGGGCGTCAATGGGGTCGAGCTTTACCGAGCCGCTGCCGCGCACTGTGCCGCGCATCTGGTGGAGACCAGGCAGCCGATTTCCGCAGAAGCGCTCAATCCATGGCAGATGGCGGTGATCAGCGTGATCGAGGATGCGCGTGTGGAAGCGCTGGCGATCCGCCGCTTCCCCGGGCTCAGGCAGTTGTGGGCCAGCTTGCATACCGCCACGCCGCAACAGTCGGCCAGTGCCGGCGATTATCTCAACCGCTTGGCGCGTGCGTTGCTCGACGACCATTACGTCGATGACGATGCATGGATTGCGCAGGGGCGCTTGCTGTTCAAGCAGGCCGCAGATCGGCTCGACAGCCATCAGGTGTCGTGGGAGATCGGCGTCACGTTGGCGCATGCTTTCCAGGACAAGCGCCTTGCCTTCAATCCGCGCAGCGATGTCCTCACCGCGCCGTATCGGGACGACAACCGCTACTTCTGGGAGTTCGAGGAATTCGATTTTGAACAAGCCGCCACGGCTGGCTACGAGTCTGTGAAGCAGGTGCGCAAGTATGTCAATGTGATGGAAATGGCCAACGAGGTCGATTGCGAACTGGCCGGCGACGATGCGCAGGAAATCTGGGTGCTGGGTACCGAGTTCTACCTCGACCAGGAAGATTGCACCATCAACGAACTGGAAGGCAAAGAGCCGGTTTCCGATCCCTTCCATTATTCCGAATGGGATTACCAGATTCAGCTTGAGCGCCCGAGCTGGGCAACGGTGCTGGAGAAGCGTGCCAAGTCCGGCGATTTGCAGTTGATCGACAACATAACCGCACAGCACAAGCGCATCATCGCGAAAATGAAATTCCTGCTTGACGCGATGCAACCGCAGGGGGTGACGCGCATCCGCAAGCTGGAAGACGGCGACGAGATCGACATTAATGCCGCCATCGCCAGCACCATAGACCTGCGCATGGGCATGCAACCCGATCCGCGCATCATGATGCGCTCGGTGCGCAAGATTCGCGACATATCCGTGCTGGTGCTGCTGGATTTGTCGGAGTCCACCAACGAAAAGGTGTCCGGCCAGGATTACACGGTGCTGGAATTGACGCGCCAGGCTTGCGTGCTGCTGTCCGACGCCATCGCCAAGATTGGCGACCCCTTCGCCATTCACGGCTTCTGTTCGGATGGACGCCATAACGTCGATTATTTCCGCTATAAGGATTTCGACCAGCCTTATAATGAAGTGCCGAAAGCGCGCCTGGCAGGCATGACCGGGCAGCTTTCCACGCGCATGGGGGCGGCAATTCGCCATGCTGCGTATTATCTGAAACTGCAGAAATCGGCCAAGAAATTGCTGCTGGTCATTACCGATGGCGAGCCGGCCGATGTGGATGTGCGCGACCCGCAGTATTTGCGCTATGACACCAAGAAAGCCGTGGAGGAAGCCGGGCGCTCCGGCGTGGTGACTTATTGCATGAGCCTGGATCCGCGCGCCGACCAGTACGTGTCGCGCATATTCGGACAGAAAAATTACATGGTGGTCGACAATGTCGAACGATTGCCTGAAAAGCTGCCGCTTCTCTACGCTGGATTGACGCGATAATGTGGGGAATCACTGGAAGCATAAAAGAGTTGGTGGGTGGCAGCTTTCAGTGCAGGCTAACCCTTTGCGCGCACAGGGTTATGCCGGATTGACGGGGTAACACCATGATCGCACAAAATTATGTCGGATTTTTTAATGACGAAAATGGCGGCATGACCCACTTGGGACAGATCGTCAAGGATGCCTGGGTGTTTGGGCTAATCCCGGAAAATGAGGACTGTGCCAACTGGTCTTCGGCTCAGATGCAGATCCTCTACGAAAAGGTGTATGCCGAATGGGAACGCTATGGCCATTTGCCGAGCAAGCTGCCGGACAATCTGCGCGAACGCCACGTTCGCATCCATACCGAGGCGATTCAGCGCGCCAGGCAGCTTGGTTGGGATCCGGAATTGGGCGAAGACGATTGAGATTATTTTTTAATGCAGCAAACTTGAGGAGCAATTGAATCATGTTGAACGAAAGAACCGCCCTAACCCAATTCATCATCGAAGAGCAACGCCAGGTGCACGCGTCCGGCGATTTTACCGGCTTGCTCAACGACGTGGTCACCGCGTGCAAGGTGATCGCCAACGCCGTCAACAAGGGCGCGCTGATCGGTGTGCTGGGCAGTGCCGGCAGCGAAAACATTCAGGGTGAAACGCAGAAAAAACTCGACGTCATCACCAATGACATCCTGATCCGCTCCAACGAATGGGCGGGCCACCTCGCGGCGATGGCATCCGAGGAAATGGAGGAAATCTACCCCATCCCCGCCAAATATCCGCGCGGCAAATACCTGTTGGTGTTCGATCCGCTCGACGGCTCCTCCAACATCGATGTGAACATTTCGGTCGGCACCATCTTCTCCATCCTGCGCTGCCCGGAAGGCATCACCAACCCCACCGCCAAGGACTTCCTGCAACCGGGCACCAAGCAGGTGTGTGCCGGATACGCCGTATACGGACCTTCGACCATGCTGGTGCTGACCACCGGCCACGGCGTCAACGGCTTTACCCTGGATCGCGAAGTGGGCGAATTCATTCTTACCCACCCCAACATGCGCATTCCCGAGGACACCAGGGAGTTCGCCATCAATGCATCCAACGAGCGCTTCTGGGAAAAGCCGGTGCAGCGCTATGTGGACGAATGCCTGGCCGGCAAGACCGGGCCGCGCGGCAAGGATTTCAACATGCGCTGGGTGGCATCCATGGTGGCGGAAGTGCACCGCATTCTCAACCGCGGCGGCGTGTTCATGTACCCGAAGGACACCAAGGACCCGAGCAAGGCCGGCAAGCTGCGTCTGATGTACGAGGCCAACCCGATGTCGTTCATCATCGAGCAGGCCGGTGGCGCCAGCTCCACCGGATACGAGCGTATCATGGACATCAATCCCAGCGACCTGCATCAGCGCGTGCCGGTGATCCTGGGGTCGAAGAATGAAATCGAGCGCATCGTGTCCTACCACAGCGAAGCGAAAAAGGTGGCGTGATGGCGCTACGCGCGCTGCTGTTCGATGTCGACGGTACCCTTGCCGATACCGAGGACGCCCATCGCCAGTCGTTCAACCGGGCTTTTGTCGAACTCGGTTACGACTGGCGCTGGGAGCGGCCGCTGTATCGCGAGCTGCTGCGCGTCACTGGCGGCAAGGAGCGGCTGCGTCATTTCTGGCAGACGCACCACCCCGAATTCGCCGCCAGCCATGACATCGTTGGGCTGGCTGCCGAGCTGCACAAGGTGAAGACCGGCCATTACGTCGGGATGATGAAGAGTGGCGGTATTCCGCTGCGCCCCGGCATCGTGCGCCTGCTCGACGAGGCGCGCGCCGCCGGGTTGTTGCTGGCGATCGCCACCACCACCACCTACGACAACATCGCCGCGCTGCTCACCGCCAACCTTGGTGAGGAGAGCATTGCCTGGTTCGCCGCCATCGGTGCGGGCGATTGCGTGCCGCAGAAGAAACCTGCGCCGAACATCTACCATTGGGTGATGGACAAGCTCGGCGTAGCCGCGTCAGAATGCATGGCGTTCGAGGATTCCGAAAACGGCTTGGTGTCGGCCACCCGCGCCGGCCTGGACACTATCGTCACCGTCAACGCCTACACCGAAGGACAGGATTTCGGCGCGGCGATCAGGGTACTGCCGGATCTGGATGGCGTCGCACTGCCCGAGATCGTATCCTGGCATGGTGCGTGCCGTGGGCAAACGATCGGCGTTGCATGACGGATATAGGAGAGAGGGAAACAAGATGAGCCAAGCACAGGTTGTCATTCTGATGGGTTCGCAGAGCGACTGGGAAGTGATGCAGGCCGCCGCCAGGCAGCTCAAGGATTTCGGCATTGCTTATGAGGCGCGCGCAATTTCCGCGCACCGCTCGCCGGATCTGCTGGATGAATGCGTGAGCGGTGCCGGGGCGCGCGGCGTGCGCTGCTTCATCGCCGGCGCCGGCGGTGCGGCGCACCTGGCGGGCGTGGTCGCGGCGAAAACCACGCTGCCGGTGCTGGGCGTGCCGATGCCGTCCAGGTATCTGCAAGGCTTGGATTCCCTGCTCTCCATCGTGCAAATGCCCAAGGGCATCCCGGTGGCGACGTTCGCCATCGGCGATGCCGGTGCCGCCAACGCCGCGCTGTTTGCCATTTCCATGTTTGCCCTGACCGATGCTGCGCTGGCGGAAAAATTGCGGGCATTCCGCGCTAAACAAGCCGAGGCCGTGAAAGCGGCGGTATTGCCCACGCTGTGAGGAAACCATGAGCGAGCCAGTCAACGAGGGTAACCAGGCCAAACTCGCTGCCGCTTCGGCACGCGCCCTGAAAATCAAGTGGGCCATCGTCGGCGGCATGCTGCTGCTCGGCGTGCTGATTATTTTTGCCTTGCCGAGCGGCTACAAGGATGACCTTTCCATGATCGGCAAGGGTTGGCCGGTGGTGGTGATCGTGCATGACAAGAATTCGATGAACAGCCTGGAACTGATGCATGTCACCGATGGCCTGCGCGGCGAATACGCCGGCAAGGTCGAATTCCTGGTGGCCGATGTCAGCAGTGACGCGGGCAGCCGCTTTGCGGCGGAAAACATGCCGCCACCGGCCTTGATTTTTTATGATGCGGCCGGCAACAAGCTCAAAGTGCTCGGCAAGGTCGATGCCGCTGTGTTGCGCGCTGAACTCAACTCCACTTTTGCATTAGGCCAGCCATGAGCGTATTGCTGCAATCCGACCTGAACAGCCTGCCGCTGCTGCATCGCGGCAAGGTGCGCGACATTTACGCGGTGGGCGAGGACAAGCTGTTGGTGATCCAGACCGACCGCCTGTCCGCATTCGACGTGATCCTGCCCACGCCGGTGCCGAACAAGGGCAAGGTGCTCACCTCGCTGTCCAACTTCTGGTTCGAGAAGTTGGGGCACGTCATCCCCAATCACCTTACCGGTATCGTCCCGGAAAGCGTGGTATCGGCGGGCGAGCACGAGCAGGTTGCCGGCCGCGCCTTCGTGGTGAAGAAGCTGAAGCCGCTGCCGATCGAGGCCATCGTGCGCGGATACATCACCGGCTCGGGCTGGAAGGAATACCAGAAGTCGGGCACGGTGTGCGGTATCCCGCTGCCGGCCGGGCTGCGCGAAGCCGACAAGCTGCCGCAGCCGCTATTCACGCCATCGACCAAGGCGGCGGTGGGCGAACATGACGAGAATATTTCGCTGGAACAGACCGAACAGCTGATCGGCAAGGAACTCGCCGCGCAAGTGAGCGACGCCGCCATCCGACTGTATTCCGAGGCGGCGCAGTATGCGCTCACGTGCGGCATCATCATCGCCGACACCAAGTTCGAATTCGGCCTCGATGCCGCCGGCAAGCTCTACCTCATCGACGAAGCGCTGACGCCGGACTCGTCGCGCTTCTGGCCCGCCGACCAGTACCAGCCCGGTACCAACCCTCCCAGCTTCGACAAGCAGTTCGTGCGCGACTGGCTGGAGGAGCAGCACTGGAACAAGAAACCACCCGCTCCCGCCTTGCCGACGGAAGTGTTGCAGCGGACAGCGGAGAAGTATGAAGAGGCGCTGCGCCTGCTTACTGGCGGATGAAACCTACTGCGCTTGGCATAACTTTGTTGCTCAATGACTCAAAATCCTCATGTACTGCTTTGTACACTGCGGTTCTTGTCATTTCGCGCCACGTTCCGCCTGCGCTCGTGACGGTTTCCTGACGCCGTTGTCTGTAACTCGCGGTACTGATTGGCGCCATGTTCATGGCTGGCATTGACCAAGCCGTTGCCATCCTGCGCGATGGCGGCCTGGTGGCGTTTCCCACTGAAACCGTTTACGGCCTTGGCGCCGATGCGTCCAACCCCCAGGCGGTGGCGAAAATCTTCGCAGCCAAGGGGCGCCCCGTCGACCATCCGGTGATCGTGCATGTGGCCGATGCCGCGCAACTGGCGCAGTGGGCGCGCGAAGTTCCCCCGGCTGTGTATCGGCTCGCGCAGCAATTCTGGCCCGGCCCGCTCACCCTTATCTTGCGCCGCGCAGCGCACGTGAGCGATTTCGTCACCGGCGGGCAGGACAGCGTGGGCTTGCGCGTGCCGGCGCACCCGTTGGCGTTGCAATTGCTCAAGGCTTTCGGCGGCGGTATTGCGGCACCGTCGGCCAACCGCTTCGGCCGCATCAGCCCGACCACCGCGCAGCACGTGCGCGACGAACTCGGCAACAGCGTGGATATGGTTCTCGACGGTGGTGCCTGCCAGGTCGGCATCGAGTCGACCATTGTCGATCTCTCCGGCGATGCGCCCGCGCTGCTGCGTCCCGGCAAGATATCCGCAGCGGAACTGGAGACGGTGCTGGGCATGCCGCTCGCCGCGCCGCAAAAATATTCCCCGCGCGTGTCCGGCTCGCTGGCTTCGCACTATGCGCCACATACCCCTATGCGGCTGCTCGCTACTGATGCGCTGCTGGTGGAAGCGCAGCGTCGGCTGATGCAAGGACAGCGCGTAGCAGTGCTGCTGCTGTCGCGCTCAGCGGTACTGCACGGCGCGACCTTGGTTCACGCGCCAGACGATGCGCTTGCCTATGCCCACGACCTCTACGCCAACCTGCGCTCGCTTGATGCGGCACGCTGTGACATCCTGCTGGTGGAGGTGCCGCCGCAGACCCAGGAATGGCTGGCGGTGAACGACCGCTTGAAGCGCGCTGCGGCGGATCGCTGCGGTGAAGAAGAAACCTGATCCGGCCCTTGTTCAGGGGGCTGTCGTGGCTGACACCGATGGAGTTCGAGCCGCCGTTGCTGGGGTGTGTACGGAGCGGTAACAATTACAGCTTCAAGGCTTTGCGCGCGACGCGCGAGTGCGTGATCAGCATCCCCACCGGGAGCTGGCGGAAAAAGTAGTGAAGGTGGGCGCGCAAGGTGGGCAAGTTCGCCCGATTCGGCCTGACGCCGGTCCCCGCCAAGCGCATGCAGGCACTGCTGATCGCCGGGTCTACGCCAACTTCGAGTGCCGGGTGGCGGATAGCCGGCTGGTGAATGCCTACAATTTCTTCGTCCTGGAAGTGGTGCAGGCATGGATCAACCCGGCAATCAAGGCGCCGCGCACGTTGCACCATCGCGGCAAGGGCCATGTTCGCGGTGGACGGCGATATCATCAAGCTGCCGTCGCGGATGAAGTGATGCAGGCCGATGCGGGGTGCCGTCTTGTAATAAAATACCGCCAACATGAATTGGATGGGCAAAGTGGATATGAAGGCAGCAGTTCTGGTTTTTTACTTGGTGTTCGGATGGTCTGCGGCGGCGCTCGCCGGCACTCCGGGCGAGGTCGAGGAGGGCGCTTACTTGCGCGAGGCATCATTGAGCGGCCTCTTGGTCAAGGACAGGAAGCTGTCCAGCTATAAGGGCAAGCCGCTCATCATCAATGTGTGGGCGAGCTGGTGTGGGCCGTGCCGCGCGGAAATGGGTTCGTTGGAGCGGCTCGCCAGGCGCTACAGTGGCAAGCAATTCAATGTCATCGGCGTTTCCACCGACGACTATCGCGACCGCGCCGAGAGCTTCCTCAAACAGGCCAAAGTGACCTTCCCGAACTATCTTGACAGCCAGCTTTACCTGGAAAACATGCTGGGCGCCAACACCATCCCGCTTACGCTACTGGTGGATGCGCAGGGCCGCGTGCTGGTCAAGGTGCGCGGGGCGCTGGAGTGGGATAGCCCGGAAACGCTGCGGGCGATCGGGGAAACCTTCGGCGTGAAAATGTAGCCTGCTTTCCCCTGCCTAACTGAGGGATAAGCCAGCCTTAAGCCTGCACGGCTTGCATGTAAGCAAATCTTAATATTGCGCGCGTACAGTTCGCTCCAACGGTAAGCGTTTTGCTGCCGAAAAGGAGATGAACATGGACAACCAAATGATAGTTTATGCCGCGATCGTCGTGACTTACCTGTCTGTTGCCATTGCTGCGGTGGTCTTGCTGGTGCGCAGACCCTCCGACAAGAAGCCGGTTACCAGAATCCTGGCCAATGCCAAGGACTTTGCGGCAAGCACCATCAAGCATGCCGCCATGCAAGTGACGCCGTCGGATAACCACCACGCCAAGCACGGTTTTTAAAAGCGGGCGATCCCGTATAATCAACTACCCGCGCGCATTCATGCGCGCGGGTTTCGTTTATAGCCAGGAAAAAAGATGAAATACACCATTGCTACTTTAATTTCTGTCCTTGCCCTCAGTGCTTGCAGCGACTCCAGGCCGCAATTGACCAACCGTGAAAAATACATTTGCGGCCAATGCCACAAGCTGCCCAGCGCCGACCAGCATGCTGCGGCGGAGTGGCCCGCAGTGGTGGATCGCATGATGAACCACATGCAGACCAACAATCGCACCATGCCGACGGAAAAAGAACGGGAAGAGATCATCAAGTATTACCAGAGTCACGCCGGGCAGTAAGCCGCAGCGGCGCATTCTTCTCGTTCCGAACGGGCCACCTGCCGCGGTGGCCCGTATTTTTCCGCCGCCGATGGCGCATGACAGCCGGTGCCGTCTCGCTTAAAATACGCGGGTTGCAGCCCGATATGCGATCTGATTTTGCGCACTGTCCCTTTCTACCAGCAGGCTTTCTTTACCGGCCCGGATGCGCCCAGGCGCGTGTTGGGCGTGGCGCTGGTATGCTCCATCCTGTTCCATGCGCTGCTGCTCGCGCTCAACTTCAAATTTCCTGCCGCCAGGCTCGATAGTTTCACCCAGCCGCTGGAGGTGGTGCTGGTCAACAGCAAATCCAGGAATCGCCCAACCAAGGCAGATGCGCTGGCGCAGGCCAATCTCGAGGGTGGCGGCAATACCGAGGCCGACCGCCGCGCGCAAAGCCCTTTGCCGGCGCTGCCGCAACAGAACGAGGAAGTGGCACTGGCGGCGCGGCACGTGCAGCAGTTGGAGTCGCAGGCGCAGGAAATGCTGACCCAGCTCCGCGCGAAGCAAAGTGTGCCGCGCGCCGAGACCGTGCCACGGCCGCAGCGGGAAACCATCGAAGCGGCCCACACCGATCTGGCAGCGCGCAGCCTGGAAATGGCGCGGCTGGAAGCGCAGATCAGCAAGGACTGGGACCAGTACCAGAAACTGCCCAAGCGCCTGTTCGTCGGCGCGCGCACGCAGGAATATAGCCTGGCCCGTTACGTCGATGACTGGCGGCTCAAGGTGGAGCGTGTCGGCAACCTGAATTACCCGGAGGCTGCGCGCCAGCAGAAAATTTACGGCAACCTGCTGCTCACCGTTTCGATCAAGGCTGACGGCAGTTTGGAGAACGTCGAGATAAACCGCTCCTCGGGTTCCAAGATCCTCGATGAATCGGCGCTGCGCATCGTGCGCCTGGCCGCGCCGTACGCCGTGTTCCCGGAAGAGGTGCGTAGGAAAGCGGACATTCTCAGCATTACCCGCACCTGGATGTTCACGCGTGCCGACCAGCTGGTGAGCCAGTGATGAGCGACCGTTACGCCGTGGTCGGCAACCCCATCGCGCACAGCAGGTCGCCGCTGATCCATGCCGAGTTCGCGCGCCAGACTGGCCAGAACCTGGTTTACGAGGCGATTCTCGCGCCACTGGACCGGTTTCGGCAGGTGGTGGAAGCGTTTCGCGCTGGCGGCGGCAGGGGTATGAGCGTCACCGTGCCGTTCAAGCAGGAGGCATGGCACCTTTCCAACGAATTGTCGGCGCGGGCACTGGCGGCGGAGGCGGTGAACACGCTCAGCTTCGAGGCAGGCGTCATCGTCGGCGACAATACCGACGGCGTCGGCCTCACGCGCGACATCGCGCAAAACCTGCACATTGAACTCACCGGCAAGCGCATCCTGCTGATGGGCGCCGGCGGCGCCGCGCGCGGGGTGATCCTGCCGCTGCTCGAGTTGCGGCCGGCGGCGCTGTTCATCGCCAACCGCACGCCGCACAAGGCGCTCGAGCTGATCGGGCAATTCCGCGAGTACGATGCGGCGCGGGTGCTGGGCGGCGGGGCATACGCCGAACTGGCCGGCCAGCAGTTCGACACGGTCATCAATGCCACCTCGGCTAGCCTGGGCGGCGAACTGCCGGCATTGCCGCCGCACTTGTTCGCGCACGGCGCGCTGGCTTACGACATGATGTACGGCAGCGAAACCCCCTTTATGGCTTTTGCGCGCGAGCAGGGTGCGGCACGCGTGGCCGATGGGCTGGGCATGCTGGTGGAGCAGGCGGCGGAGGCGTTCTTCATCTGGCGCGGCGTGCGCCCCGACACGGTGCCGGTGCTGGCCCGGCTAAGGGCACTCATTGCGGCATCATGAGCAGGCCGGGCTTGTGGACGAGGCGCGTGCTGGTCGCACTGCTTGCCGTGATCGCGCTTTACCAGTTGTGGATATTCGGCCATATTTGCTACTGGAATTGGTACAACCCGGAAACCAGTTCGTTCATGGAAACGCGGCTGGATGTCATGCAGGACAAGAACCCGAAAGCCGAGTTGCAGCATCGCTGGGTGCCCTACGCGCGAATTTCCAGCAATCTGAAGCGCGCCATCATCGCGGCGGAGGACGACAAGTTCCTCGACCATGACGGCTTCGACTGGGAGGGCATCCAGAGGGCCTACGAAAAAAACCTGAAGAAGGGCAAGATTGTCGCTGGCGGTTCCACCATCAGCCAGCAACTTGCTAAAAATCTGTTCCTTTCCAGCAAACGTTCGCCCTGGCGCAAGGCTGAGGAGGCGGTCATCACCCTTATGCTGGAAACGGTGATGAGCAAGCGCCGCATTCTGGAGATTTATCTCAACGTGATTGAATGGGGCAATGGCGTGTTTGGCGCCGAAGCGGCGGCGCGCCACTACTTCGGCGTATCCGCTGCCGCGCTGAATGAGGAGCAGGCGGCACGCCTCGCTTCCATGGTGCCGAATCCACGATTTTACGATCGCAATCGTGGTGCCCCCAAGATGCTGGCGCGGGCGGAGCGGATACGGTTGCGCATGGGTTACGCCGAAATTCCCTAGGAACGCTCGCTATCTGCTGTGCCGGCGCGTACGAAAGGGTGAGTCCGATACTGCGGACAGGATTGGCCCGGCATTAACCCACAAACGGAGATTTCACGGTGTTGTTCTGGCCTCATCGTGGCGTAGTTAAGCGAACTTCAGGAGGCCGCCATACAGCAGCGGCCATCCCTGTGTTCGTAGGATTAAAGGGGGCGGCTTCAAATTTGTTTTTGAACTGCTATGGAGCATTAAACTGACCCGAAGTTTTTGGCGTGGCGCCCGGCGGCGCTCCATTCTTGCGTGTTTCGGGTTTACTTGCTGCCTTTCGCGGGGGGCGTGGCCTGCTCACTGCGGTGCAGTTCGATGAAGCGTTTCTTGTAGCCTTCGTACTTGTTGTACACCTCATCCTTCTCGCGCTGGCGCAGCGTCAGCATGTCCTGCAGGTGCTGGCGCTCGGCCTCGGTGCTGGCAATGTCGTCGGCCAGGCTTTGCGGCACCGGTTTCTTTTTCTGCACTAGCGCCTCCTCCTGCCTGCGGTAATCGGCGAGCTTGGCCTTCACCGCCTTCATGCGCATTCCCACGCTGGCAATCGCCGCCTCGACCTGTTGCAGGTCACGGTCGCGTTTGAGGTCGATTTCCCTTTCGTTGGAGTAGGTGCCCAGCAGTGCGTTGTCGATGCGTTTCTGCTCGGCGTGCTGCTCCTGGTTTTTCTTTTGGCGCAGCTTTTCTTCTTCCCGGGCCTTGCGTTCTTCCGGGGTCTGGCCGGTCTTGATTTCCCTGCCGCTCTTGTCGATTTCCTTGACCTGGTTTTGGTACTGCGGCGGGACGTTGTCGCCGAAGTGGGTGGCGCCGTGTTCATCCACCCATTTGTACATTTTCGCCTGCGCTATCGGCATCATGGCCAGCAGCAACGCTACCCAGATCAATTTACGCATGTTCGGTCACTCCATATTGGTTGCGGTAGCGCTGCACTGCGTCGAGGTTGGTGGCCATGTCGCTGCGTCCGCCCAGATAGCCCAGCACATCGTCGAGGGTGGCGATGCAGATCACCGGTAGCGCCATGTCGCGCTCCACTTCCTGCACGGCCGACAGCGTGCCATGGCCGCGCTCCATGCGGTCGAGCGCGATGGCGACGCCGCATGGTGTCGCGCCCTGCGCGCGGATCAACTCTACCGATTCGCGCACCGAGGTGCCGGCGGAGATCACGTCGTCGACGATCAGCACGCGACCCTTGAGCGACGCGCCGACGATGCTGCCGCCTTCGCCGTGATCCTTGGCTTCCTTGCGGTTGTAGGCAAAATGCGTGTTATGCCCGGCTTCGGCGAGGGCGATGGCGATGGCCGCGGCCAGCGGGATGCCCTTGTAGGCCGGGCCGAACAGCATGTCGAACGGTACGCGCGCGGCGAGGATGGCTTTCGCGTAGAATTGCGCCAGCCGATGCAGCGAGGCACCGTCATGAAATAACCCAGCGTTGAAAAAATACGGGGACAGGCGTCCCGCCTTGGTCTTGAATTCGCCGAAGCACAGCACGTTTTGCTGCACGGCGAACGCCACGAACTCTTGTCTGAAATCCATGCTGAGAATTATAACGCTAAACCTCAATGGCATTCGCTCCGCCGCAAGCAAGGGTCTTTACCCCTGGCTGGCGCAGCAGCACGCCGACATCGTCTGCGTGCAGGAGCTGAAAGCGCAGGCCGCCGACATGACGGCGGAATTCCTCGCGCCGCCCGGCTACCACGGCTATTTCTATTACGCGGAGAAGAAGGGCTACAGCGGCGTCGGTATTTACTGCCGCAGCAAGCCGGACAAAATCATCGAGGGGCTGGGCATCGCCGAATTCGACGCGGAGGGACGCTACCTGGAGGCGCAGTTAGGCAAGCTCAGCGTGGTGTCATTGTACCTGCCATCCGGCTCCAGCGGCGAAGAACGCCAGGCGGTGAAATTCAAGTTCATGGCGGCGTTCCTGCCGCACTTGCGTGATCTGAGGGCTAGCGGGCGCGAAGTGATCGTGTGCGGCGACTGGAACATCGCGCACAAGGAAAT
Source organism: Pseudomonadota bacterium (assembly GCA_040756015.1). Taxonomy (GTDB): domain Bacteria; phylum Pseudomonadota; class Gammaproteobacteria; order Burkholderiales; family JBFMAC01; genus JBFMAC01. The sequence goes on along the minus strand of JBFMAC010000010.1, from coordinate 53,024 downwards.
TGACCTGAAGAACTGGCGCGGCAACCGCAAGAACTCTGGCTTCCTGCCGGAAGAGCGCACCTGGCTCACGCAGGTGTTCGACGAAGCCGGTTTCGTCGATGTGTTCCGTGCCTTGCACCCGGAACTGGAAGCTTACACCTGGTGGAGCAATCGCGGCCAAGCTTGGGCCAAGAACGTGGGCTGGCGCATCGACTACCAGATCGTCACGCCAGGCATTGCTCAAACGGCAAAATCAGCCGCTATCTACAAGGACGAGCGCTTCAGCGATCACGCGCCGCTGACGGTGGATTACGCAACCCAGTTGTAGCGTGGGAATTGTCGCTCCGCTTGCCGGTGAGGTAAGGGCGCAGGTCATATCCCGCAATTCCGAAAATCTCAATGGGCCGGCCCAGGCGGTTGCCCGCAGCGTCGCTCCAGCCAGGTATCGAGCGACCAGCGGCCGCGGCTGATCAACAGCACCGCCAGCAGCAGACCCCAGCTGAGGTGCTGGTTGACACCGGCCTCGCTCAACTCCGGGTAGGAGATCACCGCCACGCCATTGAGGATGAACAATCCCGCAGCGGCGAAGCGTCCGAACAGTCCCAGCACCAGCAGCACCGGTAGGCCGAGTTCTGCGCCAGTTGCCAGCCATGCTGCCGCTTCCGGCGGCAGCAGCGGCACATGGTATTCCTCGTTGAACAGGTACAGCGTACTGTCCCAGCTCTGGATCTTGGTCAGCCCAGACTTGAAAAAAACGTCGGCCAGGTACAACCTCAATCCGAGATCGAACAGCGGCGCCAGACGTTCCGGCAGGCGTGCGGCAGCGTAGTAGAAACGGACGATGCGCAACAGCGGATTCATGGCGACTCCTCCTCTTCGGGTAGGACGAAGCCGGCTATCGTACCGTGCTTGACCAGGCCGAGCAGCGCGGCCGGCAGATCGAAAACGTGGTACAGCGCCAGCGTGGCGGCACTGGCCTTACCCAGTGGCAGTCCTTGCTGTAATCGTTGCACCCAGTCGGCGTCGGCGTCGGGCAATTCCCTTACTTGTACTTCATCATCGACGCGCGTTACCAGCGCGTTGCACGGCCCTTGGTCGAGATCGATGCGGAATTCGTCCGGCGCGCCTGGCTGGTGCGCATGCCAGATCGCGGCAACGGGATAGGGTGACCGTACCAGGTGGCATGTCGGGTGCAACAGCAAGCGCACTTGTTCATGCAATTGCACCGGCACCCGCGCGAGTTTTTCCAGGTCGATGGTGCCCGCGTCCTCGGCGTAATAGGCGAGATGGCAGGCCCACTCCAGCGCGGCGACGTCGGCGAGATATCCCAGCGTTCGCGCGTGGGCAAAGTTGGCAATGAAGGGGGCGAATTGTTCGCCATAGTGGTGCAGGTTGCCGCTGGCGGAGGGATGGTCGTCTATGTAGGCGCGTGCCATCAGGCGGAAAAAGTCGGTGCCGACAATGCGTTCGGTCACCGGGTATGCCACGGCCAGTGCGCCCTGCAGGTTGCCGCGCAGGTTGTTGCGGTAAATGTCGAGTGCCGTGGCAAGCGGATAGTGCATGCATGCGCCCCGCGATTCATCCAGCGCATCTTTACCGCGCACCGCCCGCGCGAAGCGCGCCACGTCGTCACGCCACGCATGCATGGCATTGCTCCATGATGTATTGCGCTTTGCGCGCTTCGCCGAGCAACAGCGGCAGTGCAGGGATGTCGTTGTCCCACTCGATCAGCGTGGGGCGCGTGCCGATGCGCTGCAGTGCGTATTCGTACAGCACCCACACTTCATCGCAGACCGGCGCGCTGTGGGTGTCCACCAGACAGCCGTCGCGTGCGCTGTGGCCGGCCAAGTGGTATTCCGTCACAGCGCGAGCCGGCAATGCGTCGATGCATGCATGCGCATCGATACCAAGGTTACGCGCGTTCACATAGGCATTGTTGACGTCGAATAGGATACCGCAGCCACTGCGCCGCGATACCTCGGCAAGAAATTCGCCTTCGCTCATCTCGCTGCACACGAAGGACAGATAGCTGGTCAGGTTTTCCAGCAGCAACCGGCGCCCCAGCGTTTCTTGCACCTGCTGCACGCGCCCTGTCACGTGATGCAGGGCTGCTTCGGTGTAGGGAAACGGCAGCAGGTCGTTGATGACCGCGCCGGCGGCGTTGTTCCAGCACAGGTGTTCTGAAACTACGGCAGGCTGCACCGCGTCGCACAATCTCCGCAATGCCGCCAAGTGTCCGGTATCGAGCGGCGCGGGCGAAGCCAGCCCCATGCCGACGCCATGCAGGCTGACCGGATAATGCTCGCGTACCCTGAGCAGCGTATGCAGGGGTGCACCACCACCGAAAAAATTCTCGCTGTGCACTTCTACCCAGCCCACTGCGGGCAGTTGCTCCAGCACCTCGCGGTAGTGTGGCGCCCGCAACCCAATGCCTGCGTTGCATGGTAATGCCGGTTCGCAATCGAAACGATAATTTTGTCGGCGGCGTTGGCCGCTTCTCGCCGTACTCTCATGTACTGTCTCGGCGCGGCCTGCCTGGCCTTCGCGTTCTCGCTTCAATTGCTTGCCGGAATCCTGCATTGCGAATTGAGATAGGCAGTGGATTGCGGGCTGTCGCATGGCTGTTTCCGTTACGCTGCCTTGGTGCTACCGCCGGCAATTTTCTCGCAGGTGCCCTTGGGCACCGCGACGAAGTCCTGCGGGTCGCGATCTTTGGTGGCATGACCGGCACAGGAATGGGCGCTCTTGTTGCTGGCGCAGTCGTTCTTGCCGGCCTTGGCGATGCCGAAACATTTTTCCATTTCCTGCTTTTCTTCCGCCTGGGCGGTGCCGCCGACCAGTGCGGCTGCCAGCAGGCCGCCGATGGCGACAGATACCATGTTGTTCATGTGAACCTCCTTTGGTTGGTTGATGTAGTGGAGAAACGCTCTCCGTCCATTGGTCGGCGGAGACGGCGATTCCTTACAGGATTTTGACGACGGCGGGAAACCGTCGCGAAGTGGCGGTGCGGTACCGCTTCAGTCGTTGCTGTCTTCGTGTCGGTTGCCAGCGGTGAAATGGCGGCAGGCATGGCGCAGAAAATCGATCTGCCTGCGGAAGTTGCGGCAGCCCTCGCAGACAGCCAGGTGCAGGCGCAGGGCGATTTTTTCGCGCAGATTCAGCATGCGATCCTGGCCCTGTGACAACAATTCGGTTGTTTGTTTACAGCTCAGCATCGCGCTGTCCTCATCGGGTGTTGAACCACTTGTCTTGCAGGCACAGGCGCAGGCTCATGCGCGCGCGATGCAGCACCACCCAGCAATTGGACGTGCTGATCGCCAGTTCCTTACAGATTTCGCCGGTTTCGATGCCGAGGAATTCGCGCATCATGAACACGCGCGCGGTGTTTTCCGGCAGGCGGTGCAGGCAGAGCTCGAACACTTCCCAGAAGCGGGCATTCTCCAGGCTTTGTGCGGGATCGCCCCAGTCCGCCGGGCTTTCCACTGCTTGCCAGTGGTCATGTTCGTCAAACAGCGGATCAAAGGTATCGTCGGCAATTTCCTCGATATCCTTGCCGAGCGACTGCTCGCGGTTGCGGCGCCGGATGATATCAATGATCTTGTTCTTGAGGATGGCGAATAGCCAGGTTTTCAGTTGTGCGCGGCTGGCAAAGCCCTGCGCCCCCTCCAGGGCGGCCGCGAAGGTTTCCTGCACTGCATCCTCTGCTGCGGCCTGGTCGCGCAGCTGCAGCACGGCGAAGCGCAGCATGTCGGCGCGAAAGCCGCCAAGCCGGGCAGCGATCGCGGTGCTCATGCGTGGTTAACTCTGCACCCAGGGCAGGCCCGCCGCGCGCCAGCCGCCGACGCTGTTACGGTGTTGCTGCGCGTCCTTGTCGCCTTCGAAGCCTTCCAGCACGTTGTAGCAGTCGATGTAGCCGGCCTGGGTGGCCATCGTGGCGGCAGTATGCGAGCGAGCCCCGCTGCGGCAGATGAACAGCAGCAATCCTTCCTTGTCCACCTGCTGCTCGAGCTGCGTCAGGAATTGGGAATTGGGCTGCATGCCGGGATAGCTGAGCAGCTCGATTTCGATCGCGCCGGGGATGCGCCCCACCCAGTCGAGCTCGGCGCGGCTGCGAACGTCGACCAGTTTGACCGCCGGCGCCTCGCACAAGATTTCGAAGGCCTCCCGCGGCGTCAGCGCCCCCTCGTAGGGTAGGTCGTCTTTCTTGGCGCGTTCCTGCGCGGCTTTCAGGATTTCGGTGATTTTCCCCATCTGATTGTCCGTTTGATGTGCCTCGGTCCGTGCATTGTAGCCGATTGAGGGACATGACGGCAGGGTGCGCGCTGCCGCACCATGGTTGTGCGCCGAACAACGCGGCCGCACAAAAAAGGTGCGCCGGTTTTGCGCTATCCCGGTTTAATGACTTGTGGCACAATGCCTTCCTTTTCGCGCCAACTTGGCACAGATTCTGCAGTAGTGGTTTTCCGTTATTTTTGACCTTTGCATTGGGAGAGCAAAATGGCGAAGTCAGTAGCCGATGTATTCAAGATGATCAAGGACAACGAAGTGAAATTCGTTGACCTGCGCTTCACCGACACGCGCGGCAAGGAGCAGCACGTTTCCGTGCCGACCAAATCGTTCGGGCAGGACAAGTTCGAGGACGGCCACGCCTTTGACGGCTCCTCGATCGCGGGCTGGAAAGGTATCCAGGCTTCCGACATGCTACTGATGCCCGATCCGGACAGCGCCAACCTCGATCCTTTCATGGACGAGCCCACCCTGATCCTGACCTGCGACGTGATCGAGCCGTCCGAAGGCAAGGGCTATGACCGCTGCCCACGCTCCATCGCCAAGCGCGCCGAGGCTTATCTGAAGTCCACCGGCATCGGCGACACCGCCTATTTTGGTCCGGAACCCGAGTTCTTCATTTTTGATTCGGTGACCTGGAATGTCGACATGTCCGGCAGCCGCTGCGAAGTGCACAGCCAGGAAGCAGCGTGGGTTTCCGGCGACAAGATGGAAGGCGGCAACATCGGCCACCGCCCCACCGTGAAAGGCGGCTACTTCCCGGTGCCGCCGGTCGATTCGCTGCAGGACATCCGTTCCGCCATGTGCATGGCGCTGGAAGATATGGGTGTCGAAGTGGAAGTGCATCACCACGAAGTGGCGACAGCCGGCCAGTGCGAGATCGGCACCAAGTTCAACACCCTGGTGAAGCGTGCCGACTGGACGCAGGTGCTCAAGTACGTGGTGCACAATGTCGCGCACAGCTACGGCAAGACCGCGACCTTCATGCCCAAGCCCATCGTTGGCGACAACGGCTCCGGCATGCACGTGCACCAGTCGATCTGGAAGGACGGCAAGAATCTGTTTGCGGGCAACGGTTACGCCGGCCTGTCCGAGTTCGCGCTGTATTACATTGGCGGCATCATCAAGCACGCACGTGCGCTCAACGCCATCACCAACCCTGGTACTAATTCCTACAAGCGCCTGGTGCCGGGTTTCGAGGCCCCGGTGAAGCTGGCCTACTCGGCACGCAACCGTTCTGCGTCGATTCGCATCCCTTACGTGCAGAGCGACAAGGCGCGCCGCATCGAAGTGCGCTTCCCGGATCCGACCGCCAACCCCTACCTGGCTTTTACCGCATTGATGATGGCCGGCATGGACGGCGTGCAGAACAAGATTCACCCTGGCGATCCGGCCGACAAGAATCTGTACGACCTGCCGCCGGAAGAGGACGCCAAGATCCCGACCGTATGCTCCTCGCTGGAACAGGCGCTCGAGTACCTGGACAAGGATCGCGAGTTCCTCACCCGCGGTGGCGTATTCTCCAACGACATGCTGGATGCCTACATCGACCTCAAGATGGAGGAAGTCACGCGTTTCCGCATGACCACCCATCCGGTCGAGTACGACATGTACTACAGCCTGTAAGCGGCAGAAGCGCGACAAACGCACGGCAAAAGGGCAGGGGCATCCCTGCCCTTTTGTTTTCCGTTTTCCGTTTTTCGTTCCGTGCGTTTTTCGTTCCGTGCGTTGAAAAAATCGGTTTGCTGACATAGACTGCGCCCATATGAGAAATGGTTCCAGGCGTACCCATCCCCCACTCATGGCACGCATCCCCATCAGACCTATCCTGCTTCCGCTCATTCTGCTTGCCGCGTCGGCCGCCCGTGCCGACATGTGCAAATATGTGGACAGCGACGGCCACGTCACCTATTCCAATGTGCCGGTGCGCGGCGCGAAGAAGGAAAAGTGCTTCGAGCCGCCGCAGCCGTCGTCCGGCACGACATCGCGCCCCAAGGTGGTGCCGCAGCAGCAGCCCGACGACTTCCCCAGCGTGGACAGCGAAACCCAGAAAAAGCGCGACGACACGCGCCGCAAGATCATCGAGGACGAACTGCTTGCCGAAGAGCGTTCTCTGGAAGAGGCGCGAAGGGCGCTGGCCGAGGGCGAGGCGGTGCGGCTGGGCGATGAGCGCAACAATTACCAGAAATATCTCGACCGTGTGCAGGGACTCAAGGACACGGTCGAATTGCATGAAAAAAACATCTCCGCGCTGAAAGAAGAACTGGCCGGGATGAAGTGAGGGAGGCCATGAGTGGCGTGCTTCTTGCTGATGTTGCAGCCATGACGACCACTCCTTATTCCGGACTGGATTTGCTGGTCACCGCGGTGCTGGTGCTCGACGGGGGGCACGCCGCCTGTTACCTCAATCCCGCCGCGGAAAACCTGTTCGCCGTGAGCAGCCATCATGTCCTCGGCCAGCGTTTGGAAAATATCTTTGGCGATGCCGCGCTGCTGAAAGCGGCTATCGGTTATGCAGATCGCCAGAATTGCAGCTATACCGAGCATGACCTGGTGCTCGCGGTGGGGGGGCATGCCGCCCTGCACCTGAGCTGCACCGTCACACCGGTGGAAGTGACCGGCAACCGCATGCTGCTGATCGAATTCCGCCCCATCGACCAGCAACTGAAAATCGAGCGCGAGGAGCGCCTGCTCGACCAGAACCAGGCCAACCGCGAACTGATCCGCAACCTGGCACACGAGATCAAGAACCCGCTCGGCGGCATTCGCGGCGCTGCGCAACTGCTGGCGCGCGAGCTGGAGCGCGCTGATCTGCGCGAATACACCCAGGTCATCATGCAGGAGGCCGACCGCCTGCAGGCGCTGATGGACCGCATGCTCACGCCGCACCACCTGCCGCAGCCGTGCGAAATCAACATTCACGAATTGCTGGAGCAGGTGCGCAGCCTGATCCTTGCGGAAATGCCCGGGCTTGCCATCCGCCGCGACTATGACATCAGCCTGCCGGCCGTGGTCGGCGATCGGGCGCAATTGATCCAGGCACTGCTCAACATCGTGCGCAACGCCGCACAGGCACTGCAAGGCACGGGCGAAATCGTGCTACGCACGCGTGTCGCGCGCCAAGTGACGCTGGCCAAGAAGCGCTACCGCCACGCCCTGCAACTGCAGATCATCGATGATGGCCCCGGCATTCCCGAGGAGCTGCGCGAAAAGATATTTTTCCCGCTGGTGTCGGGGCGCGAAGGCGGCAGCGGCCTCGGCCTCACCATCGCTCAGACCTTTGTTACCCAGCACCATGGTACGATCGAAGTGGAAAGCGTGCCGGGACGCACCTGTTTCACCATTTTGCTGCCGCTGGTTGAAAATGGCAGTGCAGGGCAGAGGCCATCATGAATGCAGTGTGGATCATCGACGACGACCGTTCCATCCGCTGGGTGTTCGAGAAAGCGCTGGCGCGAGAGAGCATCCCGTTCAAGACTTTTGCTTCCGCGCAGGAGGCGATACGCGCCTTCGAGAGCGAGCGTCCGGAAGTGGTAGTGAGCGACATCCGCATGCCGGGCAACTCCGGACTGGAGCTGTTGCAGCGCATTAAGGCCAGCCATCCCGCGCTGCCGGTGATCATCATGACTGCCTATTCCGACCTGGAAAGCGCGGTGGCGGCGTTCCAGGGGGGGGCTTTTGAATATCTGCCCAAGCCGTTCGACGTCGACCATGCCGTGGAACTGATACGGCGTGCCATGGAGCAGAGCGCGCGCACCGGCGAGGCCGCCGAACTCGACGAGTCGATGCCGGAAATCCTTGGCCAAGCGCCGGCGATGCAGGAGGTATTCCGCGCCATCGGGCGGCTTTCCCAGTCGCATGCCACCGTGCTGATCAATGGCGAATCCGGCACCGGCAAGGAACTGGTGGCGAGCGCGCTGCACCGTCACAGCCCGCGCGCCGGTAAGCCGTTCATCGCCATCAATACCGCCGCTATTCCCAAGGACCTGCTTGAATCGGAACTGTTCGGTCACGAAAAAGGCGCGTTCACCGGGGCACAGGCGATGCGGCGCGGTCGCTTCGAACAGGCCGACGGCGGCACCCTGTTCCTCGACGAGATCGGCGACATGCCGGCGGACTTGCAGACGCGCCTGCTGCGCGTGCTCTCCGACGGGCAGTTCTACCGCGTCGGCGGCCACCAGCCGATCCGCGTCAACGTGCGTGTCATCGCCGCTACCCACCAGGACCTGGAGAGCCGCGTCAAGCAGGGGCTGTTCCGCGAAGACCTGTTTCACCGCCTCAACGTGATCCGCCTGCGCCTGCCCGCGCTGCGCGAGCGGCGCGAAGACATCCCGTTGCTGGCCAAGCATTTTCTGCAGAAAAGTGCGCGCGAACTCGGTGCCGAACCCAAGCGCCTCACCGATGCCGCGCTACGCTACCTGTCCGTGCAGGACTTCCCCGGCAACGTGCGCCAGCTGGAAAACCTGTGCCACTGGATCACCGTGATGGCGCCGGGCAGCAGCGTGGACATCGCCGACTTGCCAGCGGAGATGCGCAGCGAGGAGGGCGTGGCCGCGACCGACTGGCGCGTGGCGCTGGAGCGCGAGGTGGGGCTCGCCCTGCAACGCGGCGAGCACGGCATTATGGACAACCTGACGCGGGAATTCGAAGCCGCTCTCATCACCCGCGCGCTCGCCCATACCGGTGGTCGCCGCATCGAGGCGGCCAACCTGCTCGGCCTGGGACGCAATACACTGACGCGCAAGATACAGGAACTCGGCCTGGAGCCGGCTGCCAAGGACGAGGAGGGCTAAGTCCCGTTACTGGCGCGCCAGCGCCGCGCGCACCTCGTCGTTCCGCAGGATCCGCGCCAGGATGTCCGACAGTGTGCCGTTCAGCATGCGCTCCACGTCGTTGGCGGAAGGCGAAAGTGGGTCGCGCTCTTCCTGCGCGGCACGGTAAGTGTTTTCGTAAGAACCGCCGCGATGGCGTACCGTGGCCTTGACCACCGCCGTCGCCGCCAACCGCGTTTGTACCAGGCTCTCTGGTTCGATTCGATATTTCAGTTCCAGTAATGTCAGCGTGATGCCCGACATGCCGTCCTGCACGGTGACGTCGTAGCCTTGACGCCGCAATCCTTCCGCGAGGGCATCGCGCAGTGCCGCGACGGCATCGCCGCTGAAGCCCTCCACTGGGCCCTCGCCGAGCGATCTGTCGGCGCGCGCGTCGATCACCGCCACCGATACATGCCGGCCCGCGCCGATTTGAGAACGTTCGACATCGAGGTAGGGGTTGATGCGTGCGCCTAGCGGCGCCGTGGTGCATGCCGCGAGAAAACAGCACAGCCACAAGATATGTTTCATTTTCTTCCTCCTTGTCCGGCCTTGCGCCACACGCCGGCAACCGGCTTGGCGTCGCGGCTGGCATTGATGGTTTCCAGCCCGTACATTTCCTGCAGGGTGCGCAGCAGTGCATAGTGGTCTATGCGCTGCGCGCTCTTGCCGGGATGCAGCATGGGGCCAAGCATCAGCGTGGCGACGTGGTTGTCGCCATGATAATCGTCCTCGTCCCAGGTGACGATGAGCAGGCTGTTGTGCTGCATCGCCCACTCGGCATAGGCGTCGAGATTTTGCTTCAGCCAGGCATCCCCTGCCGCGATGCCGCCGTCGTGCATGTCGTGGCGCTGGTCGGGGATCACCAGCGCCACCGTCGGCAATTGCGTGTAATCATCCGGGAAAGCGGTAAAGGGCAGGTTGGCGTCGGCCAGTTCGCGCCAGTTTGCCACCGGGTTGTGCTTGCGGAAATACGGCCCCGCTACGCACACCGGATCGCCGGCCCGCGGCAGCGATTCGGCGTAGCTGGCGAAGCTCAGCCCCTGTGCGTACAGCGCCGTGGAGAGGTTGGGGCCGGAGAGTTCCAGCGGGCAGGCGTTGCTGTTCACGCCGTGGGTGGAGCCGGAAAACAGCGCCAGGTAGTTCGGCTGGCTGGGGTGCGTCACGCCGTAGGATCGGGTGAACAGCACGCCACGCTGCGCCAGTGCGTTAATGTAAGGCGCTTCCGGGTTACCGATGATCTGCGCGTAGGAGCGGTTTTCCTCGATCACGATTACGACATGGTCGGGGCGCGGCAGTTTGTCGGCATGGGCGATGGGAGCAACGGCGACGCTGCAACACAGCCACAACAGTAGAGTACGTAACGTCATGTGCCGATTTCCACCAACACCGGGACGTGGTCGGATGGGCGTTCATGCTTGCGCGGCTCGCGGTCGATGCGCGCCGCGGTGCAGCGCGCCGCCAGCGTTTCGGAGAGCAGCACGTGGTCGATGCGCAGGCCCATGTTGCGCCGGAACGCCATCATGCGGTAATCCCACCAGGTGTAGGATTTTTCCGACTGCTCGAATAGGCGGAAAGCGTCCTTGAATCCGAGTGCGAGCAATTCGCGGAACGCCGCGCGCTCGGACTCGGAGCACAGTACCTGCCCGGCCCAGGCCTGGGGGTCGTACACGTCGCGGTCTTCCGGCGCGATGTTGAAATCGCCCAATACTGCCAGTTGCGGGTGATGCGCCAGCTCGGCCTTGAGCCAGGCGCAGAGCGCGGCCAGCCAGCGCAGCTTGTACTGATATTTGTCGGAATCGACGCTTTGCCCGTTGGGCACGTACAGGCAGATCATGCGCACGCCGGCCACGGTGGCGGCCAGGACGCGCTTCTGCTCGTCGGTGAAATCGGGGATCGCCCTTACCACATTCGCTGCCGGCACCTTGCTCAGGATGGCGACGCCGTTGTAGGTTTTTTGCCCCGCGAACGCCGCGTGGTACCCAGCCACTTCGATTTCGGCCGACGGGAAGGCCGCATCTTCGAGCTTGGTTTCTTGCAGGCACAGCGCGTCCGGTTGGTTGGCAGCGAGCCAGTCCAGCACCTGCGGTAGGCGCACCTTCAGCGAATTAACGTTCCAGGTGGCGATTTTCATATTGTGGTTCATCGATAATTTCGGTGGCTATGCTGCCAGTTTCCGGCACGCGCGCCAAGTTTCTTCTATGCTTCTTTCATGCAGCGTTGAACCTGTGCATGCCGCGCAGTAACATAGCCTGCCCATTATCATGGAGGATGCCATGAAAAAAATTGCGTCGTTCGGTGTGTTGCTCTGGCTGGCCTGTACTGCTGCGTTGGCCGCAGTGCAGGGCAAGGAAGTCAGCTATTCCGCCAACGGCGTCACCATGAGGGGCTGGCTTGCCTATGACGATGCCGTCAAGGGCAAGCGCCCGGCAGTGTTGGTGGTGCACGAGTGGTGGGGGCACAACGCCTACGCCAGAAAGCGCGCCGAAATGCTCGCAGGCTTGGGCTACGTGGCGCTGGCGCTGGACATGTACGGCGACGGCAAGCAGGCACACCACCCGGGTGACGCCGGCAAGTTCGCCGGCGAATTGGCGCAAAACAAGCCACTGGCACGGGCGCGCTTCGAGGCGGCGATGCAATTGTTGCGTAGCCAGACCAATGTCGACGGCGGCAGACTGGCCGCCATAGGCTATTGCTTCGGCGGTACCGTGGTACTGGAAATGGCGCGTGCGGGCGAAGACCTGAAAGCGGTGGCGAGCTTTCACGGCGGGCTGGACACCGATACCCCGGCGCAGGCCGGCAAGGTCAAGGCGCGCGTGATGTCGTTTACCGGCGCCGATGACCCGCTGATCCCAGCAGCGCAGGTGGAGGCCTTCAAGGCGGAAATGGACAAGGCCGGCGTCAGCTATCAAGCGGTGGTTTATCCTGGTGCCAAGCACAGCTTCACCAATCCCGATGCCGATGAATACGGCAAGAAGTTCAACATGCCGCTCGCCTATAGCGCCGAGGCGGACAAGGATTCGTGGGCGCAAACCCAAGTTTTCCTCGCCGATGCATTGCAAAAATAATCCGCAGCACCAATGAGAAAAGGCCGGCATAACCGGCCTTTTCTGTCAGCGCCTGTTGCTTACCAGGATGCCCGGCGGCGCGGTTTGTCTTCGCGGGTTCCCGCCGGCCTGCGCTCGGGGTAATTCGCGCCAAAGCCGCTATTGCTACCATTACGATTTCCGTTGCCGGAGCGGTTGCGTTCGCCACCACGCCCGGCGCCGAAACTTTTCTGCGGTGGGCGATGTTTGGGCGTCGGCGACGGTTCCAGGCCGGGGATTTCGCTTGCCGCCAGCGGCTGGCGCGTATAGCGTTCGATGGCATGAACTTTGGAGCGATCGCGGAACTCGGCCAGGGTGATGGCGGTGCCGCTCTTGCCGGCGCGGCCGGTGCGGCCGATACGGTGCACGTAATCTTCCGCCTTCATCGGCAGGCCGAAGTTGATGACGTGGCTGATGCTGGGTACGTCGATGCCGCGTGCGGCGACGTCGGTGGCGACCAGGATGCGGATGCGGCCGTCGCGCAGGTTCTTCAGGCGACGATTGCGCACGCTCTGTGGCATGGCGCCGTGTAAGGCTTCGACCGAGTGCCCTTGCGCGGCCAGTTCGTCGGCCAGAGTTTCGGTGTCGATCTGAGTGCTGGCGAACACCACTGCCTGTTCCAGCGCGGCGTCGCGCAACCAATGGTTGAGCAGTTTTTTCTTGTGGCCGAGGTTGTCGGCCCAATGCAGCGTCTGCGCGATGTCGCGGTGCACGTCCTGCGCGGTGGCGAGTTCCAGTTTACCCGGTTCACGCATCAGGCGCTGCGCCAGTTGCATGATGCGCGGCGCGAAGGTGGCGGAATACATCAGGGTCTGCTTGCGCTGCGCACATAGCGCGTGGATGGCTTCCAGGTCTTCGGCAAAGCCGAGGTCGAGCATGCGGTCGGCTTCGTCCACTACCAAATGGTCGATGGCGTCGATGCGGATTTGCCGGCGCCGCGCCAGGTCGAGCAAACGGCCCGGCGTGGCGACCACCAGCGCCGCGCCTTTCAGTTGCGCGATCTGCTTGCCGAACGGCATGCCGCCCACCACGGTGGCGATGCGGATGCCCTTGGCCTGGCGCACCAGGTTGATGGCATCGGCGGCGACCTGCTGGGCAAGTTCACGCGTCGGGCACAGCACCAGCGCGGCCGGCGCCAGCGGCGAGCGCGGTTTCTGCGGTGCGCTCATCAGGGCATGAAAAATCGGGATCAAAAATGCGGCGGTCTTGCCGCTGCCGGTCTGGCTGCTCACCATCCAGTCGCCACCGTTCATGGCGGCGGGAATGGCTTGAGCCTGTACCGGCGTGGGTTGGGTAAAGCCGAGCGCTTCGACGGCGCGCAGCAAAGGTGTAGCAAGGCCCAAGGCCTCGAAAGTCGTGGTCATGATTTATTCCATCAGTACGTTGGTTAAAACATCGGCCAACAGACGGAATGCAGAAACTGCAAGCGGACCCGGATCGGGTTTATGGCTGGGGGCGATGCTCGTACGCAGCGGCCTCGATAGGTTGGGCCGTTGCGTGCGCCGTTACTTCAGCGCGGCGCGCATTTTCTCACAACCGGCGCAGTTACGCCAGCTTTTTGCGCAGGATCTCGTTGAGCTGGGCCGGGTTGGCCTGCCCCTTGGTGGCTTTCATGGCCTGGCCGACCAGGGCGTTGAAGGCCTTGTCCTTGCCGGCTTTGTATTCCTCGACCGATTTAGGGTTGGCGGCGAGCACTTCGTCGACGATCTTCTCCAGCGCGCCGCTGTCGGAAATCTGCCTGAAGCCGCGTTTTTCGATGATGGCGTCGGCCGCGTTGTCATTGCCGCCGCCCTCGCCGTTCCACATGGCATCGAACACTTCCTTGGCGATCTTGCCGGAAATGGTGCCGTCGGCGATACGCGCGAGTAGCCCGGCGAGCTGGCGGCTGCCGACCGGGCAGGCGGCAATGTCCAGGCCTTCCTTGTTGAGGCGGCCGCTGACTTCGCCCATCAGCCAGTTCGCTGCCATCTTGGCCTGGCTTGGCAACTGTTCGACAAGCCGCTCGAAATAATCCGCCATCTCGCGCGATGCGGTGAGCACCCCCGCGTCATAAGGCGACAAGGCGTAAGCGGCGACATAACGCTCGTGCTTGGCCTGCGGCAGCTCCGGCAGGCTCGCTTTGATCTGGTCGATCTGCTCCTGCGCCACCACCAGCGGCAGCAGATCGGGATCGGGGAAATAACGGTAATCGTGCGCTTCTTCCTTGCTGCGCATCATGCGCGTCTCGCCGCTGTCGGGGTCGAACAGCACGGTGGCCTGCTCGATCTTGCCGCCGTCCTCCAGCGTCTCGATTTGCCAGCGCACTTCGTATTCGATGGCTTGCTCGAGGAAGCGGAACGAATTGAGGTTCTTGATCTCGCGGCGCGTGCCGAGCGGCCCGCCCGGCCGACGCACCGACACGTTGGCGTCGCAGCGGAACGAGCCCTCCTGCATGTTGCCGTCGCAGATGTCGATCCAGCGCACCAGGCTGTGCAGCGCGCGGGCGTAGGCCACCGCTTCCGCGGCAGAGCGCAGGTCGGGCTCGGAGACGATTTCCAGCAGCGGCGTGCCGGCGCGGTTGAGGTCGATGCCGGTCATGCCGTGAAAATCCTCGTGCAGTGATTTGCCGGCGTCCTCTTCCAGGTGGGCGCGTGTCAGCCGCACCGTCTTTTCCGTCTGGCCCACCTGGATGCGGATTTCGCCGCCCTGCACGATGGGCAGCTCGAACTGGCTGATCTGGTAGCCCTTGGGCAGGTCGGGATAGAAATAATTCTTGCGCGCGAAAATGGAACGGCGGTTGATTTCCGCACCAACAGCGAGGCCGAAGCGGATCGCGCGCTCCACCGCGCCCTGGTTCAGCACCGGCAGCACGCCGGGCAGCGCGATGTCCACCGCGCACGCCTGCGAGTTGGCTTCCGCGCCGAACGCGGTGGACGCGCCGGAAAATATCTTGCTCCTGGTCGAAAGCTGGGCATGCATTTCCAGCCCGATCACTGCTTCCCATTCCATGTCGTTAGACCTTTGTTAACCGCCAAGGACGTGAAGGACGCCAAGGCTTGAAATCTTCAATCGCAGAGGACGCCGAGGGTGCTGAGAAGTGCGATGCTCTCCATATTTCACGTTTGCTTACCTCGTGCCCTTGGCGTCCCTATCGGTTTAACCAATATTCTTCGGCGTTTTTAGATGCCAATCGGTGGCCTGCTGGTACTGGTGCGCGACGTTGAGCATGCGCGCCTCGGAAAAATAATCGCCGATGATCTGCAGCCCCACCGGACGGCCGTCGGCGCCGAAGCCGCACGGGATCGACATACCCGGCAGGCCGGCCAGGTTGACCGCGATGGTGTAGATGTCGGACAGGTACATCTGCACCGGGTCGCCGCTTTTTGCGCCGAGGTTGAACGCCGTAGTCGGCGCGGTCGGTCCCATGATGACGTCGCACTGCTTGAAGGCATCGCTGAAATCCTGCGCGATCAGGCGGCGCAACCGCTGCGCCTGGATGTAATAGGCGTCGTAATAGCCGTGGGAGAGCACGTAGGTGCCGATCAGGATGCGCCGCTTCACTTCCGCGCCGAAGCCCTGTGCACGTGATTTGCAGTACATGTCGTAAAGGTCGCCGTACTGCGGCGCGCGATAGCCGTAGCGCACGCCATCGAAGCGCGACAGGTTGCTCGACGCTTCCGCCGGCGCCAGCACGTAATACACCGGCACCGCCAGATGGGTGTTGGGCAGGCTCACCTCGACCACTTCGCAGCCAAGTTTTTTATACTGCGCAATCGCCGCTTCCACCGCGCGCGCCACGTCGTCGCCCAGTCCCGCAGCGAAAAATTCCCTGGGCAGCCCGATCTTGAGCCCGGCGATGGGGCGCGCCAGGTCGCGCGCGTAATCCTCGGCATCGCGCGGCAGGCTGGTGGAATCACGCGCGTCGAAGCCGGCCATCGTGTTCAGTAGCAGCGCCAGGTCTTCCGCGCTTTTGGCCATCGGCCCGCCCTGATCCAGGCTGGAGGCGAATGCGATCATGCCGTAGCGCGACACCAGCCCGTAGGTGGGTTTCAGGCCGGACACGCCGCACAGCGCGGCGGGCTGGCGGATCGAGCCGCCGGTATCGGTGCCGGTAGCGGCGGGGGTGAGGCGCCCGGCCAGCGCGGCTGCCGACCCGCCCGACGAACCGCCCGGCACCGCTTGTTCATCCCATGGATTTTTCACCGGCCCGTAAAACGAGGTTTCGTTCGACGAGCCCATGGCGAATTCATCCATGTTGGTCTTGCCCAGGTTGATCGCGCCGGCTGCGTTGAAGCGTTCGATCACGTGTGCGTCGTAGGGCGAGACGAAATTGGACAGCATTTTCGAGCCGCAGGTGGTGAGCCAGCCCTGTGCGCAGAAGATGTCCTTTTGCGCGATCGGAATGCCGGTGAGCGGCTGGGCTCGGCCGGCGGCGATCATGGCGTCGGCCGCGCGCGCCTGCGCCAGGCTTTTTTCCTCGTCCACGGTGATGAAGGCGTTGTAGCGCGGGTTGAGTGCGCGTACCCGTTCCAGGAACAGGCGCGTGAGCTCGACGCTGGAAATCTGCTTCGTGGCCAGTTGCGCGGAAAGTTGTTTGAGGCTTGCGTTGATCATTTGAAGTTGTCGTAAAGCCGGTAGCCAGTGGCTTGTAGCGGGTAGCTCGTGGAAAACTTGCCACCGGCTACAAGCCACCCGCTACCGGCTGTTAATATTATTCGATCACCTTGGGCACCAGGTAGAGACCTTCTTCGACCTGCGGGGCGATCGCCTGGAATGCTTCGCGCTGGTTGCTTTCCGTCACTTCGTCCGCGCGCAGGCGCAGCGGCATATCCTGCGCGTGCGCCATCGGTTCGATGTGTCTGGCGTCCACCGCCTGCATCTGTTCGATGAGGGTGAAAATTCCGCTCAGTTGGTTGAGGGTTTGCTGTGCCTCGGTTTCATTCACTTCGATGCGGGCAAGCTGGGCGATGCGCCCGATATCGGCCAAGGTCAATGACATGATGATGCTTCAGGCTTTATCCATTTGAGATTTATAGGGTATCATAAACCATTTCTTGGGCGCATCTGCGGCGGGACTTATGTTTGAATTTTTTCGCGGTTATTTTTCCAATGATCTGGCCATCGACCTGGGCACCGCCAACACCCTGATCTGGGTGCGCGGCAAGGGCATCGTGCTGGACGAGCCTTCGGTGGTGGCGATTCGCCAGGAAGGTGGACCCAACGGTAAAAAAGTGATCCTGCAGGTTGGGTTGGCCGCCAAGCAGATGCTGGGGCGCACCCCGGGCAACATCACCGCGATCCGCCCGATGAAGGACGGCGTGATCGCCGATTTCACCGTCACCGAGCAGATGCTCAAGCAGTTCATCAAGAAAGTCCACGACAACAGCCTGTTCCAGCCCAGCCCGCGCATCGTCATCTGCGTGCCGTGCGGCTCCACCCAGGTGGAGCGCCGCGCCATCCGCGAATCGGCCTACGGTGCCGGTGCGCGCAAGGTGGAGCTGATCGAGGAGCCGATGGCGGCGGCGATCGGCGCCGACCTGCCGGTAGCCGACGCGACTGGCTCGATGGTGGTCGACATCGGCGGCGGTACCACCGAAGTCGGCGTCATCTCGCTGGGCGGCCTGGTGTACGCCAGCTCGGTGCGCGTCGGCGGCGACAAGTTCGACGAGGCCATCATCAACTACATCCGCCGCAACTACGGCATGCTGATCGGCGAAACCACCGCCGAGGAAATCAAGAAGGAAATCGGCTCTGCGTTCCCCGGCTCGGAGGTGCGCGAGAAGGAGGTCAAGGGGCGCAACATGGCGGAGGGCATCCCGCGCAGCTTCACCATCTCCAGCAACGAAATCCTGGAGGCGCTCACCGAGCCGCTCAACAGCATCGTCGGCGCGGTAAAGTCGGCGCTGGAACAGACCCCCCCCGAGCTAGCCGCCGACATCGCGGAAAAGGGTATGGTGCTTACCGGCGGCGGCGCGCTGCTGCGCGACATCGATCGCCTGCTCATGGAAGAAACCGGCCTGCCGGTGATCGTCGCCGACGATCCGCTTACCTGCGTGGTGCGCGGTTCCGGCAAGGCGCTAGAACAAATGGAGAAAATGGGCGGCATTTTCGCCAACGAATAAATTTGATGGCATATCAGGCGCCCACGTTTTTCAGGAGAGGCCCCAGCCCGCTGGCACGTCTGGCGTTTTTTTCGCTGCTTTCCCTGCTGCTGCTGTTTTCCGACGCACGCTTTTCCTACCTCGACAATTTGCGCCAGGTCGCGGCGGTGCTGCTGTATCCGCTGCAACGCCTGGCCGGCGCTCCCGGCGCGGTAATCGAGGATGTAGGCGAATTTTTCTCCAGCCATGCCCGCCTGGAAAGCGAAAATACCCGTCTCAAGCAACAAAACCTGGACAACGCGGCCGCCCTGCTGCGTCTGCAAACGCTGGTTGCCGAAAATGCACACCTGCGCCAGTTGTTGGAATTGCACCCGCGTTTCGAGGCGCCGGGTATCGCCGCGGAAATCATGTATGAGGCACGCGACCCGTTCACGCGCCGCGTGGTGATCGACAAGGGTTCGCAGCACGGCATCAAGCCCGGGCAGCCGGTGATGGATGAGATCGGCGTGATCGGCCAGGTCACGCGGGTGTTTGCCTGGGCGGCGGAAGTGCGGCTGCTCACCGACAAGGATCACGTTACGCCGGTGCAGGTGGTGCGCAACGGTCTGCGCGCCGTGGTGTTCGGCATCGGCGAGGAGGGCACGCTCGACATGCGCTACATGCCCAACAACGCCGACATCCAAGAGGGTGACGTGCTGGTGACTTCCGGCATCGACGGCGTGTATCCGTCGGGGCTGCCGATCGCGACGGTGACCCGCATCGAGCATGATCCGGCTTATGCCTTTGCCAGGATACACTGCACACCGCGTACCGGGGTGAGCAACTATGCCCACGTCATGGTGCTGGGCGAGCGCAAGCTGCCGGAGAACCCGGCGCTCGAAGTCGAGGTGGCGCCGGTCAAGCACAAGAAACCCAGGAAAGGCAGCCCATGATGCCCGCTTCTTCCAATGCCATCATGATGACGGTCAAGGGCGGCTTCATCGCGTTCTCGCTGTTTGCCGCGTTGATCCTCAACATGCTGCCGTGGTCGGGATTCTGGCTCATGCTGCGCCCGGATTTCCTCGCACTGGCGGTGGTGTACTGGTGCGTTTACCACCCCGGGCGCCTCGGCTTCGGTGCGATGTGGGCATTGGGCCTGGTCATGGACGTTTCCGATGCGACGCTGTTCGGCCAGCATGCGTTGGCTTATATCGTGCTGCTCTACTTGGTGATCCACCTGCACCGCCGCATCCTCATGTTCGGCATAAAGCACCAGGTCGCGCACCTGTTTGGTATGTTGCTGGTCATGCAGCTCATCATGCTGCTGGTGCGCAAGGTCGCTGGGGCGGATTTCCCCGGCGTGGACTATTTCATGCCCAGCGTGACCGGCGCGCTGTTGTGGCCGTTGATCTGCCGCATCCTGCAATGGCCGGAGCGGCGGCGTCCTGAGCCGGTATGACGCGACGCGCAGAACTGCGCAATTACCAGCGCGAACTGCACTACTTCCAGATCCGGCTGGGCATTGCCTCGGTTTTCGTGCTGGTCATGTTCGGCCTGCTGCTGCTGCGCTTCTTTTATTTGCAGGTGATCCAGCACGATTACTACGTCACCCAGGCGGAAAACAACCGCATTTCGCTGGTGCCCATCATCCCCAATCGCGGCCTCATCCTCGACCGCAATGGCGTCGTGCTGGCGCATAACTTTTCCGCCTATACGCTGGAGATTACGCCGAGCAAGGCCGGTGAGCTGGACGAGGTGATCGGCGAAATCGCCAAGATCGTCGAGATCACGCCCAAAGATCGCAGGCGCTTCAAGAAGCTGTTGGAGGAAAGCCACAGCTTCGAGAGTATCCCCATCCGCACCCGCCTCACTGACGAGGAGGTGGCGCAGTTCGCGGTGAACAGCTACCGTTTCCCCGGCGTCGAAATCAAGGCGCGCCTGTTCCGCCACTATCCCATGGGTGACATGGCCTCGCACGTGGTCGGCTATATCAGCCGCATCACCGAGGAAGACCTGACGCGCATCGAAGCGGATGGCCTGTCCGCCAACTACCAGGGTACCGACCATATCGGCAAGACCGGACTGGAGCAGAGTTATGAAAAAGTGCTGCACGGCACCACCGGCTTCGAGCAGGTCGAGGTGGATGCCAACGGCCACGCCATCCGCACCTTGCAACATTCCCCCCCGGTGCCCGGCGATGACCTGGTGTTGTCGATGGACGCCAAGTTGCAGGAGGTTGCCGAACGCGCCTTCGGCAACTACCGTGGCGCACTGGTGGCGATCGATCCCAACACCGGCGGAGTGCTCGCCTTCGTGAGCAAGCCCGGCTTCGACACCAACCTGTTCGTCGACGGCATCGACCCGCAGAACTGGGATGCGCTCAACAATTCCCCCGACCACCCCATGAACAACCGCGCCCTGCAGGGGCAATATCCGCCCGGCTCCACGTTCAAGCCGTTCATGGCGCTGGCGGGGCTGGAGTTGAACAAGCGCAAGCCGGATTATTCCATCCGCGACCCCGGCTATTATTTCCTGCCCGGCAGCGGACATCGCTACCGCGACTGGAAAACCGGCGGACACGGCACGGTCGACATCCGCCGTGCCATCACGGTTTCCTGCGACACCTTTTTTTACGGTCTTGCCAACGACCTCGGCATCGACAGCATCCACGATTTCATCGGCCAGTTCGGCCTGGGTAAGAAAACCGGCATAGACCTCGAGGGCGAAGTGTCGGGGCTGCTGCCTTCGGTGGAATGGAAGCAGAAGCGCTACGGCCAGAAATGGTACGCTGGCGATACCATTTCGGTTGGTATCGGCCAGGGATACAATCTGACCACGCCGCTGCAACTCGCGCACGCCGTCGCTACCCTGGCCAACGACGGCAAGGCGATGCGCCCGCGCCTGGTGCGGGAAATCCGCGATGCCAGGAACGGCACGGTGCGGGCGCTGGAGCCAGAATCGCTTTATACCGTGCGCCTGAAGCCGGAGAACATCGGCCTGGTGAAGGCGGCCATGGTCGATGTGGTGCGCCCGGGTGGCACTGCCGCCGCCTCGGGTTACGGCGCGCCGTATGCCTTTGCCGGCAAGACCGGCACGGCGCAGGTGATCGCCATGAAGCAGAACGAGAAATACGACGAACGCCGCGTGCAGGAGCGCCACCGCGACCACGCCCTGTTTATCGCCTACGCACCCGCCGAAAAACCCGCCATCGCGGTGGCGGTGCTGGTGGAGAACGGCGGCCATGGCGGTAGCGCGGCGGCGCCGGTGGCGCGCCAGGTGTTCGATTACTACCTGCTCGGCAAGGTGCCGGCCAAGCCGGCGCTGGCCAAGGCGGACGACGGCGAGGAAAGCGAAGATGATTAAGCGCTGGCTGCGACGCATGATCGTGCACGTAGACCAGTACCTGTTCATTGCGGTGGCGGGGCTGATGCTGGTCGGGCTGGCGGTGCTGTTCAGCGCTTCCGACATGAGTCCCGCGCGCGTCGGCGGCCAGGCGCTCAACATGCTGCTGGCGCTTTCCGTGATGTGGGGCGCTGCCAACGTGCCGCCGCACTACCTGATGCGGCTGGCCCTGCCGCTCTATGTGCTGGGCGTGCTGCTGCTGGTGGCGGTGGCCCTCTTCGGCGAGGTGGCAAACGGCGCGCGGCGCTGGCTCAACTTGGGCGTGGCGCGCATCCAGCCGTCCGAGCTGATGAAGATCGCCATGCCGCTGATGCTGGCCTGGTACCTGGACCGCTACGAGGCGATTCTGAGCATGAAAAACTTCGCCATCGCCACGCTGCTGCTGGTCATTCCGGTGGCGCTGATCGCCAGGCAGCCCGACCTGGGCACGGCGCTGCTGATTTCCGCCGCCGGCTTTTACGTACTGTTCCTGGCCGGGCTCAACTGGCGCATCATCGTCGGCCTGGCGGTTGCCGCCGGTGCGGCAATGCCGGTGCTGTGGTCGATGATGCACGACTACCAGAAGCGGCGAATCCTTACCCTGCTCGACCCCTCGTCCGACCCGCTCGGCGCCGGCTATCACACCATCCAGGCGACCATCGCGGTCGGCTCCGGCGGTTTCATCGGCAAGGGCTGGCTCAATGGCACGCAGGCGCACCTCGACTTCCTGCCCGAGCGCACCACCGATTTCATTTTCGCGGTGTTCTCGGAAGAATTCGGTTTCGTCGGCAACCTCGTGCTGCTGCTGCTGTTTCTCGCCGTTATCGGGCGCGGCATGCTGATCACCGCCGGCGCTTCTACCCTGTTCACTCGCCTGCTGGCCGGTGCCATCACTCTTACCTTCTTTACCTACGCCTTCGTCAACATGGGTATGGTCAGCGGCATCCTGCCGGTGGTGGGCGTGCCGCTGCCGCTGATCAGCTACGGCGGCACCGCCTTGGTCACCATCTGCCTGGGCATGGGCATGCTGATGAGCATTCAGACCAACAAGAAACTGGTGCGTACATGATGCGGAGGCCGGAACTTGCCCTGGTGGCAATGGCGCTTTTGCTGGCGGCCTGCGGCAGCGCGCCGCCGAAGGCGAAAATCGACAGTGTCGAACAGGCTGGGGCAAAAGCGCAGAAGGGCGGCTATTACCTCGACGACGGTCCGGGCGACCATCCGCCTGCCGACCTGGAAGCGATACCCGATGCCCAGCCCAAACTGGAGCCGTTGCACCGCTACGCCAACCGGCCTTACGTGGCGCTGGGCAGGATGTATACGCCGCAATCCAGGGCCGGCCATTACCGTGTGCGCGGCATTGCCTCTTGGTACGGCAGGCGCTTTCACGGCCAGAAGACGGCGTCGGGCGAAATCTACGACATGTATGCGATGAGCGCGGCGCATCCCACGCTACCCATCCCCAGTTATGCGCGCGTCACCAACGTGAAAAATGGTCGCTCGGTAGTGGTGCGTATCAATGATCGTGGCCCGTTCCACGCCGACCGCATCATCGACCTGTCCTACACCGCAGCGCAAAAGCTGGGGCTGGTCGGCAGCGGTAGTGGCGAGGTGGAAGTGGAAAGTCTGGTGCCGGGGATGGAAAACGCGCCGCCCGAAATCCCGGCAGTGGCTGCGGCCACGCAGAAAACCGAGGCGCCCACCATGGCGCTAAGCGCGGAAGGCAGCGGCGTGTATCTGCAACTGGGCGCGTTCAGCGCGCGTGACAACGCGGAAAATTTCCTGGCGCGGCTGCGCGATGAGGTCAATGAAATCGGCGGTACCTTGGGCATGGAGGTGCAGGACGGCCTGTTCCGCGTGCGCGTCGGGCCTTTCGCCGACCGCACTTCGGCGCGCGCGATTGCGGAAAGGCTGGAGCGCACCTTGGGCGTCAAGGCGCTGCTGCGCGATTTCTAGAACCTATCTCAAAATCTGCTGTGCGTATGTGATCCATGGTCGGGCGGTGCTCGGAATCCTCATGTATTTCCATACACTCCGGTTCCTGTGCTCCGTCCTTCCCCGGCTGACATATGCTCGCTACGATTTTGAGATAGACTCTAATCAGTCCTGCAACTTGAACACGATAGGCACATCCACCCACGCCACCACCGCTGTTTCCCCCCGCCGGGCGGGCACGAAATGCCAGTTGCGTACTGCCGCCAGCGCGGCTTGGTCGAGCATGTCGTAACCGCTGGATTGCTTCAGCGTCACCTGGCTGCAGTGCCCATTGTCCTGCACTTCGGCGCGCACCAGCACTTTGCCTTCGATGCCGCGCCGGCGAGCGGCGAGCGGATAAGCCGGTACCGGGTTGTCGAGATAGGCCGCATTGAAGCGTGGCGGCTCCAATGCCTGCTCGACGGGAACTTGCATTGCGGGTGGCGGCGTTTCGGCTGCGCTGGCCACGGTCGTAGGGGCCTCGGCAGCCGGGGCCAGCATGACCGGCTGTGTGGGCAGTCCCGCCGCAGGCGCCGGCAAATGCTCCATGCGTTCTAGGTGTTCAATGTGGCGCGCCACGTCGGCACGGAATGCGGCGGGCGCGATGACGGGACGCGGCACCGACAGCGTCACTTCAATGTCGCGCAGCGAGGCGCCGCCATCGGCGAATGGCCGCAATGGGGAAGCCGGCCAGGCCAGCAACACCAGTGCATGGCAGCATAACGACATGGCGAATGCGGCCGGCCATGGGGAGGTTCGAGCGCTTGGGTTCATGGGTAACGCTGGGGAAGCTTCGGTCGGGCAGGTGCTGATTATCATGCTTTTGCCCGGTTGTCGGGAGCGTCAAAGTGTCGCACCCCGCACCCAATCTTCCGTTGCCTGCGGCGCCAGTTTGCCGCTGACTGCCGTGGCCTGTCCGTGCGTGTCGAAAAAGTAAGTGCGCGGCAGTTCGCCGTACCACTGCGGGTCGATTTCGTAGCGCAGGCGCTCAACGAAGCTGTCGGCGAACACCCAGGATTCGGCGCGGTGCAGGCGGTATTGTCTGGCCACTGCCTGGATTTCCCGCTGCCGCGCCGGCGCGTCGGTGGCCACCAGCACCACCTTGATCTTGCGGTATTTTGCCTGCAGCTTGCCGAGCAGGGCGAGATCGTCACGACAATGCGCGCAATCGAGCGACCACAACGCCAGCACGAAAGACTGGCCCTGATGCGCCGCAACGATGGCCTGCTGGCTGCCACGCATGAAAGGGCGTACTTCCTGCGCCTGCGTCGCAACGCAAACACATAAACCCAGGCAGAGCGCCAGCGCCCGTATCATGGCACCGCCTCCAGCGCGATCAAACGATAGCCTTCCTTGTGCGTGTTCCACGACAGGAAGGCGCGCCCGCCGTACGCCGCGAGTTGCGGGTGGTCGGAAGCGTCGCGGGTGGCAGCGGCCTGTTGCGGCGCGCCCCAAGTGGCCCCGCCATCGCGCGAGCGCATCACCTGTATGGTCGAGTTTTCGCCATCGAATTCCTTCCATGCCAGATAGACATCGCGCCCCAGGCTGAGCACGTCGGCGTGGCCGGGCTGGCGCGCGTCGTTGCCGAAATGTAGCGGCGCGGAGAACAGGCTGCCGCCATCGATGGATTGTGCGTAGAACAGGCCCTTCGCCTGCGGCGCGTTGTCGAACCAGGCGTAGTGCTGCACCGCATCGGCCGCGATCGCCAGCGCCGGGCCGTGGTGTGGACAGGCCTCCACCTGCCACTCGTCATGGCTGACGCGCACCGGTGTCGCGCCGGCCTTCAGTTCCATCACTGCATGGTCGCGTACGTTGCCCTCGTACACATGGCGCCAGAACGCGACCGGCGCCCCCTTGGGCGGCGCAGCCAGCGCGACGCGGCAGCAGTCGCAGGAATGGTCGGCAAGCTTGGTATTGGCGGAGAAGCTGGCGCCGCCGTCGCCCGACACCGCGTAATAGAGTGCCGAGCCAGCGTATTGTGCCCCCTGCACTTTCGCCGCAACGGAGTCGCGCTTGTCCAGCCAGGCGAGGTACACACGGCCGTCGGCGCCGAGCGCGAGCGCGTCAAAGCGGTGGCCGATGACCTCGTGGTTGTCATTGACGGTGATGGGTGCGGAAAAGGTCTTGCCGTCATCCAGCGAGCGCGCGAAGCGCACGTCACCGGAAAACGGCTTGTCCAGCATCCGCGTCCATGATACGTACACCGTGCCGAGACTGCCGATGGCGATTTTGGGTCGGCTGTCGCCGTCGGCACCGATGGCTTCGGGCTTGGCGTTCACCGCCACTGCTGTGCCGAAGGTTTTGCCCAGGTCGGTGGAACGATCCACCAACACATGGCGATCCTTTGCGCGCACGCGCCACAAGCGCCCGCTGGCGTCGAATGCCACCGACGTTGCCAGCACCTGCTTCCTGGCGAGCATTTCCATCCACATCTTTTCCGGGCCGGATCTTGTGGGCTTGGCTGGTTTGAGGGGAGGGTCGGATTTGCTTGGTTTTGCAGATGGTGCAGGCTTGGTGCCGTGGTCATGCTCGACCGCCTGCGCGGTGGTGACGCACAACAAGGCGATTCCGGTGATCAACAGTTTTTTCATGTAAAAACCCGTTACCGCCAAGGTCGCAAAGGATATGAGGTAAAGGCTATTCATGAATTCCCTTGCGCCCCTTGCGGTTCATCAGTTGTATTCAGCAACTCATTTCCAGCGGTATTGTAGCCCAGCATACACCGTGCGCGGCAGGCCGGGCGCGAACACGCGGCCGTTGTTGGTCGAATACGACGCGCTTTCGGCGAAACGCTTGTCGGCGACGTTATTGACGCGCGCGAACAGTTCCAGCCCGCCGACGGGATAGCTGGCGGACAGGTTGAGCAGATCGTGGCCGCTGTATTTCTGGGTATTGTTCTGGTCCATCCAGTAATTGCCCAGCGTCACCACCTCCGCACCCAGGCTGCCGCCGTTCATGAAGCCGGGAGCATAAGTCAAGCGCAGGTTGGCGATGGTGCGCGGCGCGGTCTCCATTTCCTTGCCGCTGAGGTTGGAGTTGATGGTGCCGGTCACCACGTTCCAGTCTTCATAGGTATGCTTGGCGTAGCTGTAGGCGAGATCGAGCCTGAGCGTTTTCACGGGTTCGGCGTTGACGCCGATTTCGATGCCCTGGTGCAGGGTCTTGCCGGCGTTGGTCGAGGTCGTGGCGGTGGTGGCCGGGTCGCGGTAGCTCACCACATCGTCTCGTTTTTCCATACGGTACAGCGAAACCTCATATCCCAGCCCGGTATCGCCTTTGCCGCGCACGCCCATTTCATAACTGTCCACCTTGATCGGCTTCAGTTGCGTGGCCGCCAGCGCCACGGTTTGCGCCAGTACAGCGTTGGAAGAGGAGGGGGGGCGGAACAACTGTCCTTCCGACGGTGCGCGGAAGGCGTGGTTGTACGCGGCGAACACGTTGAAGTTGTCGCTGAAGGCGTAAGTCAGGCCGAGTTTGGGGCTGGCATGGGTGTAATGCGTGGTGGTGTCGGGCGCGTGGCCGTAGTTCTTGTTGCCGACCACGCTGGCGCCGCTCGCCAGGTTGTTACGGTAATCGTAGCTGATGTCGTCGTAGCGCAGGCCGGCGGTGACGCGCAATTGCGGCAGCGGCGACAGCTCGCCGTGCAGGTAGGGCGACACGCCCTGGTAGGCGACGTCGTAATCGTAAATGCGCGTGCCTACCGTGTAGGCGATGTATTGGCGGGTGGCGCCGGCGCCGACGTTGGTGGTGACGATGCTGTCTTCCTTGCGGCTGCCCGGGCTGTGATCCACGTCCACGCCGACGATGAGGCGCGCGCGCATCGGCGCGAAATCGCGCCGGTATTTTGCCTGCACGCCGAACGACTGGTTGCGGGTGTTGTACACGGTGGGGTCGTAGGACAGCGACCAGTTGGCGAGCAGGTCCATGCTGTTGTTGCGGTAGTATGGCGTCAGGCTCAGCAGCGCATCGCCGGACAACTGGTTTTCATAGGCCGCGGACAAACGGAACGCCTTGACCTTGCGGAACGAAACCGGCGTATAGTTGAGGGTGGGGTTGTCGAGGTAATCGCTTTCGACGATGGTGGAACTGCCTGCGGTCTGCTGGTCGATGTTGGAATAGGTCGCCACCAACTTGAGCACGGCGTCGTTGCCCAGTGCCCGGTCCAGGCGTGCAGTGGCGCTTTGCCGATCGTAGCCGGTGGTCTGGCGCCAGCCCTTGGTGGTGGTCAGGTTGAGGTCGACGCGATAGCCGTTGTCGCCCACCGTATTGCCGCCGGACAGCAGCAGGCGCTTCCAGCCGTAGCCGCCGAGTTCGCCGCTGGCTTCGGCTTCCGGCGCGAGCGGCGCCGGACGGGTGAGCACGTTGACCACGCCGCCGATCGCATCGGAGCCGTACAGCGCGGTGCCCGGCCCCTTGTTGACTTCGATGCCGCCGGCCTGCGGCAGGTTGATTTCGTACAGCGCGTTGTGGTTGAAGAAGCCGGTGGAGCGCGTCGGTATGCCATCTTCCAGATATTGATACACCGGATTGGTGGTGAGCGGCTGGCGGATCGCGGTCTGGTGCCCTTCGCCGCCGGTGACGTTGACCCACACGCCGGGCACGCGCCCCATGATCTGTGTAGGATGCGCCGGCCGTGCGGCGCGCAGGTCTTCACCCTGTATCACGTCCACGGTGGCTGGGGTTTCCGCCTTGCGCTGTGCTTCGCGCGTGCCGGTAACGGTGATTTCGTCGAGCTGCGTGGTGTCCCCTGCCCAGGCACTGCCGCTCAGGGCGGCGGCCAGACAGGATAGTGCGAATGATTTTTTCATGTTTCCTCCAAGATGAGAGGGCGCATTATCGCGGGGTGGCAGGGCGCGGCGGAATGCGGCATAGTGTCGCAGACGCAGGCGGGGTAGTGCGTACCGAATATCAAGCCCATGCCGGTCATCGAATAAATCGCGCGCCCCGGCAGCCGCATTCATCAGAACATCTGGCTGATACCCAGCGATAGCGACCACGGTGCGGTCAGCAAGCCGGATGGGCCGCCGGCCGGATCCGGGTTGGCGTATTGATAGATCGGCAATTGCACCAGACCGTACAGCTTGGTCTGCGGCGCGACCGCGATGCCCAGTCCCGGACCCAGGCTTATGGAACGCCCGCCGGAATGGGGATTGGCGTTCACGCCGCTGTCGCGTTCGTTGAATTGGGCGTTCAATTGCAGCAGGCCGGTGACGGAGGGGCCGAGGATATACGAAGCGCCGGCATCCAGATTGACGGTGTTGCCGGGGCGATAGCCGTCGTGGCTGGTCAGCGCAGTCTGCACCTGGCCGCTCACGAACCATCCCCACGGCGTATTTGCCACACCCTCGTGGTGATATATACCGAGGATCGCATCGGTGCTTCCCGTGCCGGGCTGCAGGCTTCTTTCCGCCTGGCCGGCGCCGGGCACGAGCTCCCAGTTGGTGCGACCGGTGGGCAGCTTGAGGCCGAAGCGCAGGCCGCTGCCCGTGGCATGATCCGTCCTGCCGAACTTGTAGCTGCCTGCCACGCGGATGTCGCCCAGTTCGGTAAACTTCCGCTGTTCGACCGTATCCGGTGCGATGGTGTGGGCATGATCGCGCATCACCAGCGGCACATCGACCGCGATATTCCATTGATGGTCTATCGCATAATCGAAATCTATATTCAGCGACTGGTTGACGGTGCGCAAATTCTCCACCTCGTCTCCGGGCGCAGCCAAAGCCGGATCGTTGGTGACCTTGTTGGTGCCCACGCGCGGTGTATCAGCCCTGGCATAGGTGTAGCGCAGATCGACACGCAGGCCGTCATTGACCATGCCCTGCGTATCCCAGTGCGTGTTCACCGAACAAAACGTGGAGCCACACGAGGCATGGGCATTCAATATCGCCATGCTCAGCAGGGTGGTGGCCAGGCAGGATAGTACGAACGATTTTTTCATATTCCCTCCAAGATGAGAGGGCGCATTATCGCGGGGGGGCGGGCGCGGCGGAATGCGGCATAGTGCCGCACCCCGGCCGGCACGGGATCAGGCTGCCCTGCAATTCCCTCACCAGCCCCGCGTGGCCGGCATGATCTTCTCCTTGGTTGGGTAAGCGAAAGGTAATGCGGAAAGTGGTGCGGCAGGTGGTGCATGGTGCCACTGTGCGGCGAGTCTACTCGATCAAAAAATGCGGAGGTGCGACACGATGACGCACCCCGCACATCCCATTCAGTGGTACCCGATGTGCTTGCTGTCGGGACGCGCTTCCGCGCCGAAGCGATCTATCCAATCCATCCGGTGGGGGTCAAAAAACCGGCCGCGAGCTGTTCGCTGCACGGCCGGCGAGGGGAGTTGCGAGGGGAAATTACGAAGCGGTGGTGGGGATGCCGGAAACCGGAGTGGCGGCAGCTTCTGCCTGGTGGGACATGGCGAACATCATCGCGCCGTTGATGCAGGAAACGATGCCTAGGGTGAAGCACAATTCCGCCATGGTGTCGTGATGGACGAGCAGCGAGCCGGAACCGTACAGCAGCCCGCACACCACCGTTGGTACGCTCATGACTTCGTGCCGGATGGCCAGCAAATACGCGCCGCAGATCAGCCCGAACGCCATCATTCCGTAGCAGACGTTTTGCATGATCGCGTGGTCGGCGATCAGCCCGCCGCAGGCGAGCCCGGCAAGGCCGTAAAGCATCACCGGCATGCCATAAGTCGCGCCGCCCTGGAACGACAATATTTTTTCCATGCGTCCTCCTGTTCGAGTATTGAGAAACCCTCTCCGCCATGAGAACCGGGGAGGTATGCGTGCGGAGAGGGGGTTTTCGTCATGCGACACGAAAACGCTGCACATGGTAAGCGCGGATTCGCACGAAGGGAATGCAGCATATCGTCGCGCGTCAATCTGACGCAGTTTGCAAGGGTGGGGGCTGCGATTAAAATGTGGCCATGAAGTTTTCCCTTCCTTCCGCGCATCCCGCGCATTCCCTCCCTTCCGGCGATTCCCCGCTGCGCAAGAACCTGCGTCGCCTGATGGTGTTGCGGATGCTGGTCGTGCTCGGCCAGGGCATGACGTTGGCCGCCGTGTACCACTGGCTGGAACTGAGCCTGCCATATGCATCCATGCTGGCCGTGGTGACCATCCTGGCATTGCTGAACTTTCTCACCGCCCTGCGGTTAAGGAAACCATGGCCGGTCGGCGATGCCGAATTTTTCGCGCAGCTGCTGTTCGATGTCGCCGCGCTCACTGCGCTGCTTTACTACAGCGGTGGCTCCGCCAATCCTTTCGTGTCGCTTTACCTGCTGCCGCTGATTATCGCCGCCACCACGCTGCCGCTGGCATATGCGTGGGCGATGGCGTTGCTGACCATCGCCTGTTATTCGGTGCTGATGTCCTACAATGTGCCGCTGCCGCAACAGCATCGCCACGATGCCAGCGGCGAGGCATTCAACCTGCACGTGCTCGGCATGTGGCTCACTTTCGTTGGCAGCGCACTGCTGATTGCCTGGTTCGTGGTGCGCATGAACGCCTCGATCCGCGAACGCGACCGCCTGCTGGAGCAGGCGCGCATCGAGGTGATGCGCAACGAGCAAATCGTGGCGCTGGGCGCGCTCGCCGCCGGCGCTGCGCACGAACTGGGCACCCCGCTTGCCACCATGGCGGTGGTGACGCGTGAGCTGCAGAACGAACGCCCGCAGGATGACGACCTGCAACACAGTCTGGACATCCTGCGCGGTCAGGTCGAACACTGCAAGGGCGTGCTCAACGACCTGCTTGCCCATGCCGGGCAGAAGCGTGCCGAAGGTGGCCGCGTACAAACACTCGACGATTTTCTGAATGAAGTGCTGGGCAAATGGCAATTGATGCGTCCCTCGGTGCGCTTCGATTACCGTGTTGCAGGTGACACGCCGGCGCCGCGCATCGTGGCGGAACAGACACTGTCGCAGTCCATCCTCAATTTGCTCAACAATGCGGCCGATGCTTCCCCCGACAGTGTGGAAATCGAGAGCCGCTGGAGCGCCGACGAGCTGCAACTGGAAATCCGCGACCGCGGCGCCGGCCTCAACGACGAGGCACTGGCGCAGGCCGGGCGCGCGTTTTTCACCAACAAGGCACCCGGCCAGGGCTTCGGCATCGGCCTGTTTCTCGCCAACGCCAACATCGAGCGTTTCGGCGGCACCGTGCGCCTGTTCAACCGAGAAGGCGGCGGCGCCTGCACCCAAGTAATGCTGCCGCTCGCCATCCTCAGGGCGGACGCGGCATGAACCCGTGCGAAGATTGCCCCAGCCTGCTGCTGGTGGACGATGACCCGACATTCCGCCACGTGCTGGCGCGTGCGCTGGAGAAGCGCGGTTACGTGGTGGAAATGGCGGGGGATGTGGCGCAGGCGATGAAGTTGGCGGAGCGCAACCCGCCGGAGTTTGCGGTGATTGACCTGAAAATGCCGGGCGAGTCGGGGCTGGTGCTGGTACAGCATTTGAAGCGGCTCGACGAACAGACGCGCATCGTGGTGCTGACCGGATATGCCAGCATCGCCACCGCGGTCGAGGCGATCAAGCTCGGCGCCACACATTACCTGGCCAAGCCGGCGGATGCGGAGGAAATCGTTGCCGCCCTGCAGCGCGACGACGGCGATGTCTCGGTGCCGGTCAGCCCGCAGCCGCTATCGGTCGATCGCATGGAGTGGGAACACATCCAGCGCGTGCTGGCGGAAAACAACGGCAACATTTCCGCGACCGCGCGCAGTCTGAAAATGCACCGCAAAACCCTGCAACGCAAGCTCGCCAAAAAGCCGGCGCGGGAGTAAAGTAGCGCCGCATGAAGGCGAACGACATTCCGCAGGCGATTCAGACGGCGCTTGCCCATCATCAATCCGGCAAACTGGTTGAAGCAATAGAGATATACCGGCAAATCCTGGCGGTCACGCCCAACGATGCCGGCATCCTGAACCTGCTCGGGCTCGCTCTCTACCAGCAGGGCAAGTTCATCGAGGCGGTGGGCCTGATTAAGCAGGCGATCGCGCTCAATCCCGGCGAAGTCGCGTTTCGTTTCAATCTCGGCAACGTGCTGAAATCGTCCGGCGATTTTGCGCAGGCCGAGCAGCACTACCGGCAGGCGCTGGCGATGCAGCCCGCGCACTTCGAGGCCGCGCAGAACCTGGTCAACCTGCTGGAAAGTCAGGGGCGCGACGACGATGCCGCCGCCTTGTGCCGCGAGGCGCTGCGCTACAACGCCGGCAGCGTCGCATTGTTGTACAAGCTGGGCGGGCTGCTGCAAAAGCGTGGCAGCCTTGGCGAAGCGGCCACCTGTTACCAGCGCGTGCTCGACCTGCGCCCCGCCGCGCTGGAAGCGCGCTTCCAGCTTGCCTATGTGTTGCACCTCCTGGGGCGCCTCGACCAAGCGGTGCCGCATTACCGCCAGGTGCTGGCTGCCCGGCCACAGCACGGCGCAACGCACATGTACCTTGGCCGCGCGCTGGCCGGCCTGAACCAGGCGGGGCTGGCGATCGAGCACTGCGAGAAGGCGGTGCAGCTGATGCCACAGCATGCCGATGCGCACCGCAACCTGGGCAGCGTGATGCTCATGCTGGGCCGCCGCGAGGAAGCGGCGCAGGCCTACCGCCGCGCGCTCGAACTCAAGCCGGACGACGTCAATGCCCGGCACATGCTCAACAGCATCGAAAACGTCACTCCCGAGCGCGCCGACGCGGATTACGTGCGCGAACTGTTCGACGATTATGCGGGAAAATTCGAGTCGCATCTGCAAAACGACCTGAAGTATGACGTGCCGTACAAACTGCGTGAACTATTGGGCGGGCAGTTCCCGGAGCGCAAG
Source organism: Pseudomonadota bacterium (assembly GCA_040756015.1). Lineage (GTDB taxonomy): Bacteria > Pseudomonadota > Gammaproteobacteria > Burkholderiales > JBFMAC01 > JBFMAC01. The sequence continues at coordinate 19,635 of JBFMAC010000010.1, read as the reverse complement.
TTCGAATCGATGCTGGACATGGGCTGCGGCACCGGGCTGTCTGGCGTGCCGATGCGCGACCTGGTGCGGCGCATGGCGGGTGTGGACCTGTCCGAGAAAATGCTGGAGCAGGCCAGGCAGAAACAGGTTTACGACGAGTTGCACGCCGCCGACCTGATCGGCTACCTGAAGCAAAGTGGCGATGCCGCGTTCGACCTGCTGCTGTCGGCGGATGTGTTCATCTATCTGGGCGACCTGGCGCCGGTTTTTGCCGAGGCGCGGCGCGTGCTGCAAGCCGGCGGCATCCTTGCCTATTCGACCGAGGCGGCTGATGGGGGCGAGGTTGGCGAGCTGGGCTACAAGCTGGAAACCAGCGGGCGCTATGTGCACCATGCCGGTTATTTGCGCGGTCTGGGCGAGCGCCACGGCTTCCGCGAGCTGCATTTTTCCCCCACCACCGTACGCACCAATTTGAACAAGCCGGTGCCCGGTTATATCGTGCTGCTCGAACGCATCTGATGCGGCACGGGATACCACTGGATACCAACGAGACTTCCCGATGAGCAACATCCAACATTTCATTGAATTGGGCAACCAGGCGAAGAGTCGTCACGATCCCGAGGAGGCGCTTGCCTGCTTCGAGCGTGGCCTGCAACTGGAGCCGGAAAACGTGGAACTGCTTTACCTGGCCGGCGATACCCTGCATGACCTGGGCGAATTCGGGCGCGCCGCCGCTTACCTGCAAAAAGCGAGCAGGATAGATCCGCGCCACGTGGCGAGCGTGTACACCCTGGCGGTCGCACTGCATGATCTGGGCAGGCTGGAGGAGGCCATCGCCGCCTACCAGGCTGCGGCGGCGTTGCGTCGGGATCACACCAAGACGCACAACAACCTCGGTTCGGCCTATCTGCGGCTGGGCAGGGTGGATGAGGCGATCCCCTCCCTGGAGCGCGCGCTGCAACTCGACCCCGACAATTTCATGGCGCACTACAACCTGGGGTCGGCCTATTACCTGAAGAAGAATTATCCCGACGCCAGGCAACACTTCCAGGCGGCGGTGACGCTCAGGCCGGATTTCGCCCAGGCCCACAACAATTTCGCCAATCTCCTGAAGGAGGAGGGCGACATGCGGGGTGCGATGGAGCATTACCAGCAGGCGATCCAATACGATCCCGACTTGAAGGAGGCTTACCCCAACCTCGCCGAGGTGCTGATGCACCTGGGGCGACAGGAAGAAGCCAGGGCGGCTTACCGACGGTCGCTGCAACTGCAGCCGGACGACGTGGTGACGCGTCATCTGCTCAACGCACTGGAGAACGTGACGCCGCAGCGCCCCGACCCCGAATATGTGCGCGCCGTGTTCGACCACTACGCCGGCACGTTCGAGAATCATTTGCGTGATGACCTGAAGTATGACGTGCCGTACAAACTGCGTGAACTATTGGGCGGGCAGTTCCCGGAGCGCAAGTTCGAATCGATGCTGGACATGGGCTGCGGCACCGGGCTGTCTGGCGTGCCGATGCGCGACCTGGTGCGGCGCATGGCGGGTGTGGACCTGTCCGAGAAAATGCTGGAGCAGGCCAGGCAGAAACAGGTTTACGACGAGTTGCACGCCGCCGACCTGATCGGCTACCTGAAGCAAAGTGGCGATGCCGCGTTCGACCTGCTGCTGTCGGCGGATGTGTTCATCTATCTGGGCGACCTGGCGCCGGTTTTTGCCGAGGCGCGGCGCGTGCTGCAAGCCGGCGGCATCCTTGCCTATTCGACCGAGGCGGCTGATGGGGGCGAGGTTGGCGAGCTGGGCTACAAGCTGGAAACCAGCGGGCGCTATGCGCACCATGCCGGTTATTTGCGCGGTCTGGGCGAGCGCCACGGCTTCCGCGAGCTGCATTTTTCTTCCGATACCATACGCTACAATTTCAACCAGCCAGTGGCCGGGCACCTGGTCATCCTGCAAAAAGTTTAGAAAGCCCTGGTGAAGTTTCACGCGGTTCACGCCGTGCCGCGCTGCGGGTAGAATCCATGTCCATGCCACTTGCCATAGACTGCGGCCTGGCCGTTTCCCTCAATCACTTGCTGCGCCAGCAAACCTGGGCGCGCGACCGGCTGCGCACGCACGCCGGCAAGACCGCGCATTTCGCCATTGCGCCGTTCGATGTGCGACTGACCGTTCAGGCAAACGGCGATGTATCCACTGCCCTGACGGAAACGGTGCCGGATGTCACGCTGACGATCCACCCGGCGCAGCTGCCGCGCCTGCTGCTACGTGACGAAGCGGCGTTGCGCGAGATCCGAGTGGTCGGCGATGATGCTTTCGCGCAGGATATTTCCTGGCTGTTTCGTAACCTGGGATGGGATGTCGAGGAGGAATTGAGCCGCGTGGTCGGCGATATCGCCGCGCACCGCTTGGCCCGGGCCGGCAGGCATTTCGCCGCTTGGCTGCCGCAGGTGGCGGAAAACGTCGCGCGCGCCTTCGCCGAATATTGGACCGAGGAGCGTCCCTTGCTGGCCAAGCCGTTGCCGGTTGCCGAATACTTGCGCGCGGTGGACGAGTTACGCGATGCCGCCGAGCGCCTGGGAAAACGCATCGAGCGCCTGGCCAAGGCACGGGAAGGGCATTGATGCGCCGTTTCTTTCGCCTGGGCAAAATCGTTTTTGTCGTGCTGCGCTTCGGCCTGGACGAGTTCATGCTTGGCCACGAGCGCACGCGCTGCTTGCGCGGGCTGGTGAAAACGCTGCTGTTCTGGCGGACGTTCGGGCGGCCGCGTGCCGAGCGGCTGCGCTTGGCGCTGGAAGCACTGGGGCCGATTTTCGTCAAGTTCGGCCAGGTGCTGTCGACACGGCGCGACCTGCTTCCCGTCGACATCGCCGATGAGCTGGCCAAGCTGCAGGACCAGGTGCCGCCTTTTCCCTCGCAACTGGTGCAGGCCACGCTGGAGCGCGTTTACCGCAGGCCGCTCGCCGACGTGTTCCGCGAATTCGATCTTGCGCCGGTGGCGAGCGCGTCGGTGGCGCAGGTGCACCTGGCGCTGTTGCACGACGGCAGCGAGGTGGCGGTGAAGGTGCTGCGCCCCGGCATAGCCAAGGTGATCGCCCATGACGTGGCACTGCTCGATGTTGGCGCCGGCCTGCTCGAGACCATGTGGGCGGATGGCAAGCGCTTGCGCCCGCGCGCGGTGGTGGCGGAATTCAAGAAACACCTGCACGACGAGCTCGACTTGATGTGCGAAGCTGCCAACTGTGCGCAGTTGCGGCGCAACTTCGCCAACTCGCCCCTGCTGCTGGTGCCGGAAGTGTATTGGGATTATTGCTCCACCGAAGTGATGGTGATGCAGCGCATGCACGGTTTGCCGATCAGCGAGGTGGCGGCGTTGCGCGAACAGGGTGTGGACATCCCGAAACTGGCGTGCGCCGGGGTGGAGATATTCTTTACCCAGGTGTTCCGTGACGGCTTCTTCCACGCCGACATGCACCCCGGCAACATCTTCGTGGCGCAGGACGGGCGCTACATCGCGCTCGATTTCGGCATCATGGGCACCCTCACCGACACCGACAAGAATTACCTGGCGCAGAATTTCCTGGCGTTTTTCCGGCGTGACTACAAGCGCGTGGCGGAGGCGCACATCGAATCCGGATGGGCGCCCAAGGACACGCGCGTGGACGAATTCGAGGCGGCGATCCGCGCCGTGTGCGAGCCGATTTTCGACAAGCCGCTCAAGGAGATATCCTTCGGTCGCGTGCTGCTGCGCCTGTTCCAGACCTCACGCCGCTTCAACGTGGAAATCCAGCCACAACTGGTACTGCTGCAAAAAACCCTGCTCAACATCGAGGGGCTGGGGCGCGAGCTCGATCCCGAGTTGGATTTGTGGAAGACCGCCAAGCCCTTCCTGGAGCGCTGGATGAGCGAGCAGGTTGGCTGGCGTGGCCTGTTCAAAAATTTGCGCGAAGAGGCGCCGCGGTGGGGCGCGCTGTTGCCACAACTGCCACGCCTGCTTCACGACGCACTCAGCCGCGACAATGTGACGCCGCTCAAGGCGGCAGCGCTCGAACTGCTCGCCGAGCAGAAGCGGCGCAATCGCCTGCTCGGGCTGATCGCCGCGCTGCTGGCGGCATTGCTGTTCTGGCAAGTCCTGCTCTGGGCAGGATTATAATCGCCACGTTGTAATGTTGTATCCGGAGAACTGAATATGCTGATCGGCTTCGTCATCCTATACTTGGTGCTTTCCATCGGTATCGGCATGTACGCCGCCACCAAGGTGCACAACGCGCGCGACTACATCACCGCCGGGCGCTCCCTACCGCTGTACATCGTCATGGCAATGGTGTTCGCCACCTGGTTCGGCGCCGAGACGGTGCTGGGCATTCCCGCCACCTTCCTCGAAGAAGACATGGGCGGGCTGATTTCCGATCCATTCGGCGCGTCGCTGTGCCTGGTGCTGTTCGGCCTGTTCTTCGCGCGCAAGCTGTACCGCATGAACCTGCTCACCATCGGCGACTTCTACCGCCAGCGCTTCGGCCGCAAGGTGGAAATCGTCGCCGGCGTCGCCATTGCGCTGTCCTACCTGGGCTGGGTGTCGGCGCAGGTGACTGCGCTGGGCCTGGTGTTCAACGTGCTCTCCGACGGCGGCATCAGCCAGGAGCAGGGCATCCTGATCGGTGCGACGGTGGTACTGCTCTATACCCTCTACGGCGGCATGTGGTCGGTGGCGCTGACCACCTTTTTCCAGATGATCATCATCGTGCTGGGCCTGTTCTACATCGCTTGGCTGGTGGCTGACCTCACCGGCGGCATCGCGCCGGTGCTGGAGAGTGCCACGCAGGCCAACAAGTTCCGTTTCTGGCCGGAGCTCAATGCGGCGGCGGTCGTCGCCTTCCTGTCCGGCCTGCTTACCATGGGCTTCGGCTCGATCCCGCAGCAGGACGTGTTCCAGCGCGCCAACTCGTCGAAGAATGAGGGTGTCGCGGTATGGGGCACAGTGCTGGGCGGCATCGCCTATTTCCTGTTCGCCGCCGTGCCGCTGTTCCTGGCCTACGCCGCGACACTGGTTGATCCAGAACTCACCGCCAAGCTGCTCGCTGAAGATAGCCAGAAAATCCTGCCCAGCCTGGTGGTCGGGCATCTGCCGCTGTTCGCGCAGGTGGTGTTCTATGGATCGCTGCTGGCGGTGATCATGAGCACCGCCTCCGGCACGTTGCTGGCGCCTTCCGTCACCATTTCCGAAAACGTGCTCAAGGGCTGGTTCACGCGACGCAATTTACCCGACCACAAAATGCTGGTGATGACGCGCTGGGTAGTGGGTGTGTTCGCGGCGTGCGTCACCCTCTACGCGCTGTGGGCGCTACAGACGGAGACCGGTATTCACAAGATGGTGGAGAATGCCTACAAGGTCACCCTGGTGGTGGCGTTCACGCCGCTGGTGGCGGGGTTGTATTGGCGGCGCGCCACTACCCAGGGTGCATACCTTGCCATCGCGCTCGGGTTGATCACCTGGCTGCCGCTGGAATTCCTGGCGCCAGAAGCGGAGATGCCGCCGCAGTTCGCCGGCTTCCTGATGAGCGTGGCGGGCATGGTGCTGGGTTCGCTCTTGCCCAACAAGGTGGGCAACGTACCGCCGCAGGAGCCCGAGCATGCGGCGTTGCATCATCATGCCGCAGAATTGACCCATCACGCGGAGCCGCTGCACCAGCATACGCACCGCGACAAGCCGTAGAGATACCCTGCTGCTGACGGGTTGCTTTTTGTCGCAACCGTCGCGCACCATGCTCACCATACCGGATACCACCACTTCCAGCCTGGAGGTGCCGGCCTCGACGGGGATCGCCGATTCCAGGGTACGGGCCTGAGCCGGCATCGGCCCGGCATCCTTGTTTTTCCAGGACAGGAATTTCTGGAACAGCGTCACCCTTTCGATGATGCCTTGGGCATGCGCGATGGGGGGGACCGTTAGCAGCAGAAGAACAGCCGATGCGCGAAAAACGTTCATGGTTGCTTCCGGCAAATTGCCAAGCTCTTTTTATTAATATCAGCCGGATGGCGCTATCCTGTAGGCATTCCGCAGGTGTTTATCTAGAATCAGACTGTCAACCGGGGGAATGCACATGGCCTTGCTGGAACTCAGGAACGTCACCCGCCGCTTCGGCGATTTCACCGCCGTGGACGACGTCAGCCTGAGCGTCGAGGCCGGCGAATTCTTCACCCTGCTCGGCCCATCCGGCTGCGGCAAGACCACCATTCTGCGCATGATCGCCGGGTTCGACCTGCCCGACGCAGGGCAGGTCATCATCGATGGGCAGGATCTTACCGATGCGCCGCCGGAGCGGCGGCCGGTGCATACCGTGTTCCAGAGCTACGCGCTGTTTCCGCACATGACGGTGGAGCAGAACATCGCCTTTCCGCTCAGGATGGCGCGCCGCCCGGCTGACGAAATCAATCGGCGCACGCGCGAAACGCTGGAGCACATGCGCCTTGCCGACAAGGCGGAACATTACCCGCGCGAACTCTCCGGTGGGCAGCAGCAGCGCGTCGCGCTCGGGCGCGCGCTGGTCAACCGTCCGCATCTGCTGCTGCTGGATGAACCGCTTGCCGCGCTGGATGCCAAGCTGCGCGAGGAGATGCAGATCGAACTCATCAACCTGCAACGCGAGGTCGGCGTCGCCTTCGTCTTCGTCACCCATGCACAGGACGAAGCGCTCACCCTGTCGCACCGCATCGCGGTGATGCGCAACGGGCACATCGAGCAGGTGGACGAGCCGTCCAAACTTTACGGTTTTCCGAAAAACAGATTCGTCGCCGATTTTATCGGCCATATCAACATGCTCGACGCGGAAGTGATCGAGGCGGTGCACGGCCACACACGATTGACGATTTCCGGTGTCGGCGAGATCATCGCGCCGCCGCTGGCCGGGTTGATGGCGGGCACCAGGGGCGCCTTCGCGATCCGTCCCGAGCAGGTGCGCATCGGCAGACATGGCGACGTGACGGAACTGAAGAATCACTTCCCCGGAGAGGTGCGCAATCTCCTCTACAGCGGTGACGTCACCGTGTACAAGGTGCGTCTTGCCGAGGGGTTGATGATCGAAGCCTTGCTGCCCAACTCCGCGCCGGGCCGGGTCGAATTTTTCGGAGTTGGCGATGCGGTACGGGTGGGATGGCGGCACGATGCAGGAGTATTTTTGCATGAATGAGGAGCACAAAAAATGGTCTCCCGCCGAGCGCCTCACCAAATGGCTGGTGAGCGGCCCGCCGTTTGTTTTTATGCTGCTGTTCTTCGCCGCGCCCGGGCTCATCATGGTGCTGGCGTCGTTCCGTTACCCGGGCGAGTTCGGTGGGCTGGCGCCGCTATTCTCCGCAGACCCGGACGTGCTGCATGGCCTCACGCTGGAAACCTACCAGTTCTTCTTCAGCGATTTTCTCTACGCGGAAATCTTCATCAGGTCCTTCGTCGTTGCGCTGATCACCACGCTGCTTTGCTTGGCGATGGCCTACCCGCTGGCGCTGTTGATCGCGCGCAGCCCGAAAAAGCGGCGCGACTTGATGGTGCTGCTGGTAGTACTGCCGTTCGCCAGCAGCTTCCTGGTGCGCATCTATGCGTGGATGATTCTGCTCGGGCCGCAGGCGGCACCGAGTGTGATGCTCAACAGTCTGCTCGGCGTTTTCGGCCTGGGTTCCGTGCACCTCCTGTTCTCGCCGGTTGCAGTGCTGGTCGCGCTGGTCTATGTGCATCTGCCGTTCATGGTGCTGCCGCTCTACATCAATCTTGAGAATCAAGACCCCCATTTGCTCGACGCGGCACAGGATCTGGGTGCTTCCGCTTGGCAGCGCTTCTGGCGCGTGACCTTTCCGCTGTCGCTGCCTGGCATTTTCGCCGGCTCAGTACTGGTGTTCATCCCGGTGCTGGGCATGTTCGCCATCCCCGACATCCTCGGGGGCACCGGCGACATGCTGATCGGTAACGTCATCAAGGAACAGTTCCTCGTCACCCGCGACTGGCCGTTCGGCTCCACGCTTTCCATCATGCTCACTTTTGCAGTGCTGGCCTGTGTCTGGCTCGTTGCGAAGCTGGGCGCGGGGAGGAAGCACCATGCACGGGGGTGAAGGACGGCGCGGCATGTGGCTGTGGACGGGCGCGCTCGCTGCGTATGCCTTCCTTTACCTGCCGTTGTTGGTTGTCGTCGCCTATTCCTTCAACGATTCTCGGCTCAACGCCGAATGGATGGGCTTTACCTGGCACTGGTACGAAGTGCTGCTGCATGACGAGGAGATGATCGCGGCGGCCGGCAATTCGCTGCTCATCGCCGCAGTGGCGAGCCTGTCAGCGACGGTGCTCGGCACCATGGCGGGCATCGCCATGCATCGCTACCGGATGAGGGTGCTGACCTTCATGGTGATGGCGCCGGTGGCGATGCCGGAGATCCTGCTCGGCGTGTCGCTGCTGCTGTTTTTCATCCAGGTGCTCAACCTTACCTTGGGCATGCTCTCCATCATGCTCGCGCACATCACCTTTTCGATCGGCTTCGTCGCCATCGTCGTGCGCACCCGCCTGGTGGGCATGGACGAGAGCCTATTCGAGGCGGCGCGCGACTGCGGCGCTTCCCCATGGCAGACGTTCCGCCACATCACCTTTCCGCTGATCCTGCCCGCCGTCATCGTCGGGGCGCTGATGGCGTTCACGCTGTCGCTGGATGATTTCGTCATCACCTTCTTCACCGCTGGAGTCGGCGTCTCCACACTGCCGCTGCAAATTTATTCGATGATCAAGATTGCCGTCACGCCCGAGGTGAATGCGGTGTCCACTCTGCTAATGCTGATGACGCTGACCATCATCATGGTGGCGTCGCGGATCGTCCAGAATGTGTTGCGGTGGAAAACATGATGCGGATATTCCTGCCGATCCTGTTGCTGCTGTGCGGCCCTGCGCGTGCCGACGATGTGCTACATATCTACAACTGGAACAACTACATTTCCGACGAGACGGTGGCGCGTTTTGAAAGGCAGTGCGAATGCCGCGTGGAGCAGGCCTACTACTCCGACAACGAGGAGATGCTGGCCAAGCTCGCGGCTGGGGCGGTCGGCTACGACATCATCGTGCCGACCGGCAACGCACTGGAATCTCTGATCCGCCAGCAGGCGCTGCGCCCGCTCGACAAATCGAAATTGCCTAACCTGAAGAACATCAATCCAGCCTACCTCGACACGCAGTTCGATCGCGGCAACCGCTACTCCGTGCCTTATGCATACACCATCACGCTGATTGGCTACAACGTCGAGAAGATGCACGCATTGAACTTGCCCACCGATACCTGGGCGGTCATTTTCGAGCCGCACTATCTGGAGAAACTGAAAGGCCGTGTCACCGTGCTCGACTCGCAGCGCGAGTTGATAGCGGCGGCGCTCAAGTACCTGGGCTATTCGGCCAATGACACCGACGAACGGCACTGGCAGCAGGCGCGCGACCTTATCATCCGCGCAAAGCCCTACTGGGCGGCGTTCAACGCATCGAGCTACATCAAGGAGCTTACCGTCGGCACCATCTGGCTGGTGCACGGCTATTCCAACGACATCTTCCAGGCCAATCTCGATGCGCAGCATGCCGGGCGCGGCTTCACGCTCGCTGCCGCCATCCCGAAAGAAGGCGCGGTGCTCTCGCTTGACTCCATGGTGCTGCACAAGAGCGGCCCGCGTCCCGATCTGGCGCTACGCTTTATTAACTACATGCTGGAGGGCAGCAATTCCGCCGAATTGACCAATCTGATCGGATCGGGCAACCCCAACCTGGATGCGTTGCGTTACATCAAACCCGATATCGCGCAGAACCAGGTGGTGTTTCCCGACGCGCGGCACCTGGCGAGGCTGGAAATGTTGCGCGACCTCGACCGCAATCAGCGCCGCGTACTGTCGCGCATATGGACGGAGATCAAACTGCGCTGAAGGAGCAGGCTAAAGCGCCGGCATGCCGGGGGATACTTGCCTTGCCCGTGTTGCGTTCTCCTTTGAAACCAGCAGATCATATACAAGTGTCCGGGCAAAGCCAGTGGATTTTAGCGGTGTGCAGGGCGTCTGCCATGAAAAAAGCCGGCACATGCCGGCTTTTTTCGCGGGGCTGTATCGCTTACTTCAGCGACAGGATGAAATCGACCAGCTTGCCCAGATCGTCGTCGCTGGCGGTCGGGTGCGGAGTCATGGGAATCGTGCCCCAAGCGCCACTGCCGCCCTTCTTGATTTTCTCCACCAGCTTGGCCTTGTCGCCTGCGCCATACTTCGCGCCCACGTCTTTCCATGCCGGGCCGACCACTTTCTTGTCCACGGCATGGCAGTTCAGGCAGTCCAACTTTTTGTCCTTGATCAGGGCGAACGCTTGATCCTGGGTCACCGCCGCATTCGCGGCACCCGCCACCAGCAAACCGGCACCGGCCAACATCGCAACTAAACGAGTTTTCATGTCTTCTCCTATAGAGTGTTGTTGAAAAATCTACCTCCCCGCCACATCCAACTGCGCTTGCAGTTTCGTTAACGTTTTCACTGGCGGCAGGCATATAACGCCGCGGCACAGCCAGGCGTTGACATGGCCGGCCTCCGCCTGTTTGTCGAGCGCGGCCGGCAATCCCGCCATTTCTGCGGGGATGGCCAGGGCGAGCAGGTGGGGGCGGTAGGTGCGTTCCAGCCGGCGCAGCCATGCCGGCAAGTCCTGGGCAGCTCCGCGTAGCACGGCAATTTGCGGTGGCTCCAGCACTTCCTCCAGTGCCGCTGCCAGGGCGGCCAGCCCACCACTGTAGCGCATCATGGCCGGGTAATACAACCGCACGGTGCGTTCCGCCGCGGCAAGATAGCGTGATTCGCCGAGCAAATGCCCTAGGCGCGTCAGCGCCAGAGCGGCCACGCCGTTGCCGGAAGGGGTGGCCTGGTCGTGGCCGGGCTTGGGGCGGTGGAACAGGCGTTCGTGGTCGTGATCGGTGAAAAAGAATCCTCCCGCTTGCGGGTCTTCGAATTTTTCCAGCAAGGCATCGGCCAGGGCAACCGCGAAGTCGAGATCGTCTTTGCGGAATTCGGCTTGCAGCATTTCCAGCGCGGCATCGAGCAGGAAGGCATAATCGTCGAGGTAGCCGAGGAGGCACCCGTCGTGGCGCGTGTCGTCAGTGCAGAGCGTATGCAGCCTGCCTTCGCGCCAGGCACGTGCACGCATGCAATCGAACGCCTGCCGTGCCGAGGCGAGCCAGTCTTTCCGCTCGAATGCGCGTGCCGCGCGCGCCATGCCCTTGACCATGAGCGCGTTCCAGCCGGTCAGGATTTTTTCGTCGCGGTTGGGGCGCGTGCGCGTATTGCGCGCGTCGAACAGTTTGCGTCTGGCTGCTTGCAGCAGGCGCGTGCATTCTTCCCGGGCGCGTCCGGAAGCCGCGCTGATTTCGGCGATTTCGCGACGGACGCGCAAATGCCACGCCCGCTCTTCGTAATTAGGCTGACTATCCAAGCCAAAATGCGGCGCCAGCACGGCGTACTCGTCGGCATCCAGCAAAGCGGCGACCTGTTGTGGCGTCCACAAATAAAAGCGCCCTTCCTCGTGCTCGCTGTCGGCGTCCAGCGAGGCGTAATAGCCGCCTGCGGGCGACTGCATTTCGCGCATCGCCCATTGCGCCGTCTCTTCCACCACCTGCGCAAACAACGGCTCCGGATTCGCCAGCCAGGCGGTGCTGTAGAGCCGCAGCAGCAGCGCGTTGTCGTACAGCATTTTTTCGAAATGCGGGATGCTCCATTCGCGGTCTACGCTGTAGCGATAAAAGCCGCCGCCGAGCTGGTCGTAAATCCCGCCGCGCGCCATGCACAGCAGCGAGTGCCGTACCACCGCCAGTGCTTCGGCCCCGTCGCCCGACAGCAGCAACTCCAGTTCCGGCACATGCGGGAACTTGGGCGCATCGCCGAAACCGCCGTGTTTCGCGTCAAAGCTGGCGAGCAGGTCGGCGCGCGCACCTTCGACCGGCGCTTTGGTCAGCGCCATGGCCGGGTCGGCCGCCTTGGGCATCATGCCCTGGAAGGCGCGCAGCAAATGCCCGTTCTGCTCTTCCAGTTTGCCGCGCTGCTCGGCATAGGCTTTTGCCAGCAGGGGCAACAGCTTGACCAGGCCGGGCAGGTTATATTTGTCGTACTTGGGGAAATAGGTGCCGCCGAAAAACGGCGTGCCGTCCGGCATCAGGAACATGGTCAACGGCCAGCCGCCGCCCTTCTGGGTCATGACGGCGAGCGCGGTCTGGTAAATCTGGTCGAGGTCGGGGCGCTCCTCGCGATCCACCTTCACATTGACGAAGTGACGGTTCATCAGCTCGGCCACTTCGGGGTCGGCAAACGATTCCTGCGCCATGACATGGCACCAGTGGCAGGCGGAATAGCCGATGGAAAGCAGGATGGGTTTGTCCTGTTCGCGTGCCAAGGTGAGCGCTGGCTCACTCCACGGGTACCAATCCACGGGGTTGTCTGCGTGCTGGCGCAGGTAGGGGCTGGTTTCCTGGGCGAGGCGGTTGGGCATGGCGGCTTCCGGTAAAGCCGCCAATCTAGCACATTATCCGAATGGATTACTCAGGTAATGGCCGGGCCGCGCGGCGTATTCGATCAGCAGGCCGGCGAATACTGCGGCACCCACCCAGTTGTTGTGCAGGAAGGCCTTGAAGCAGCGCGCCGGATTGCGCTCCCGGATGAGCCGATATTGGTGGGCGGCGAGCAAGGCGGCGACCGCCAACCCGGCATAAAAGAAGGCGCCGTAGCCCAGCGTCCAACCTGCCGCAGCCAGTATCGACAGGAAGATGGCATGTGCCGCCATCACCACAGTTACGTCGTAGTGCCCGAAGGTGATCGCCGAAGTCCTGATGCCGATTTTCAGATCGTCTTCCCGGTCGACCATGGCGTATTCGGTGTCGTAGGCGATCGCCCAGAACATGTTGGCAACGAGCAGCGCCCAGGCCAGCGGCGGCACGCTGCCGGTCTGCGCGGCAAACGCCATGGGAATGCCGAAGCCGAAGGCGATGCCCAGGTAAGCTTGCGGGATAGCGAAGAAACGCTTGGTGAAGGGGTAGCTTGCGGCAAGGAACAGCGCGACGCACGAGAGCAGGATGGTGATCTGGTTGAGCCGTATGATCAGCAGGAAGGCGAGCAGGCTCAACACGCCGGCCAGCAGTAGCGCTTCCCTCGTGCTGACACGGCGGGCGGCGAGCGGGCGTTCCCTGGTACGTGCCACATGCGGATCGAAATCGCGGTCGGCATAGTCGTTGATCACGCAACCGGCAGAGCGCATCAGTATCGTGCCCAGCACGAAGATCCACAGCAACGTGGGCGACGGCGAGCCATCCGCGGCGATCCACAACCCCCATAGCGTCGGCCACAGCAACAGCAGGATGCCGATGGGCCGGTTGAGCCGCATCAGCTTCCCGTACAGGGTGAGCCGTTCCGTCCAGCTCATCGCACCAGTTCCAGGATGCCGGGCAGGAAGATTTCCGTTACCAGCAGGGGTTCGCGTTGCAGCGTATACAGCGCGCGCCGCGCCCACAGTTCGCGCGGTGGTTGCGGCAGCGCCGCGCAGGCGTGCTGGTACAGGGTGTGGCGCCGGTCGAGACGGCGGAAGCGCAGCGGATGGCGAACGATGCGCGGGTCGGCGAACAACGCAGCGCCGAGCGGGCGTTCGCCCAGCCCGCTCACGCTGCGCCAGGGTCCGGCCAGCGCCTGGCGGCGCATGATGCTGTGCGCATACACCAGCGGCAGGTTGCCGCAGCACAGCAACACCTCGCGCACCACGCAGCGCTCGCGCTCGCGCAGCCGCAGCAGTGCCGCCTCGTCGCGCTCCGGCAACGCGAGCCCCTGCGCGATGCGGCGCACGCGGAACTCGTCGCAGCGCGACTGGATGGCGCGGGTCAGGGAGCCGGCTTCGAGCAGCCAGTGCCGGTAGCGGCAGTGCGGCGAAGGGGGTGCCAGCCAGCGCGAACGGTGGGAATCAGGGTGGGTCACGGCGTGCCATTATCTCAGCGGCGCGCTCAAACCCGCAAATAATTGTGCCTGTCTCCCAGCCAGCGCGCGAGGTGGCGCTGCACCGTGGCCATGTCACTGGTCAGCAATTGTTCCGCTGTGCCGCGCGCCGCTTCCAGCAGGTCGAGATCAGCCTCGAGATCGGCGAAGCGCAGTATCGGCATGCCCGACTGCCGGGAGCCGAGGAATTCGCCCGGCCCGCGCAGGCGCAGGTCGTGGCGTGCAACCTCGAAGCCGTCGCTGTTTTCATAAATGATTTTCAGGCGCTCGCGCGCAGTCGGCCCGAGCGGCTGCTGGTAAAGCAGGATGCACAGGCTTTGCGCAGTACCGCGCCCGACACGCCCGCGCAACTGGTGCAGTTGCGACAGCCCCATGCGTTCCGCGTGCTCGATCACCATCAGGGTGGCGTTGGGCACGTCTACTCCCACTTCGATCACCGTGGTCGCCACCAACAGGTGGATGTCGCCGCGCTGGAATGCTTCCATCACCGCGGCCTTTTCCTGCTGCGGCAGCCGACCGTGCACCAGGCCGACCTTGAGTTCGGGAAAAGTTTGCAGCAGTGTTTGGTGGGTTTCCAGCGCGGTTTGCAGCTGTAACGCTTCCGATTCCTCGATCAGCGGGCACACCCAGTAGGCCTGTCCCCCGGCCATACAGGCGTCGCGCACGCGCTGCACGATTTCGCTGCGGCGCTGCTCGTCAACCAGCTTGGTGGTTACCGGGGTACGCCCCGGCGGCAACTCGGCTATCACCGACACATCGAGGTCGGCATAGTAGCTCATTGCCAGCGTGCGCGGGATGGGTGTCGCGCTCATCATCAACTGGTGCGGCACCTCGCCGCCCTGCGCGCCTTTGGTATGCAGCGCCAGGCGCTGGTGCACGCCGAAGCGGTGCTGTTCGTCGACGATGGCCAGCGCCAGTTTTTGGAACGCCACCTGTTCCTGGAACAGGGCATGAGTGCCGACCGCCACCTGCGCGCCGCCGTCGGCGACCTTTTGTAGCGCGGCCTGCCTGTCCTTTTTTCTCAGCGCGCCGGACAGCCAGGCCACCTCTACGCCGAGCGGGGCGAGCCACTCGGAAAATTTGCGGAAATGCTGCTCGGCGAGGATTTCCGTCGGCGCCATCACCGCAGCTTGGCAACCATTCTCAACCGCCTGCAACGCGGCCAGCGCTGCCACCACTGTTTTGCCACTGCCCACGTCGCCTTGCAGCAAGCGCTGCATCGGGTGCGGCTGCGCCAGCTCGCGCGCAATGTCCTGCCAGGCGTGCTCCTGAGCTTTCGTCAGCGCGAAGGGTAGCCGTTCCAGCAGCGCCCGGGTGAGCTGGCCGCACGCGGGTAGCGCCGGCGCACCGCGTCTGTGGCGGTTGCGGTGGTTAATACGCAGCGCGAGTTGCTGCGCCAGCAGCTCGTCGAACTTCACCCGCCGCCAGGCCGGGTGACGGCGCTCGACCAGTTCCGGCAAGGCTGTGCCGGGCGGGGGTTGGTGCAGCAAGCGGATACTCGACTCGAATGCCGGCAGGTTGAGGCGCTGCAACCACTGCGCCGGGAGGGTGTCGCCGAGGTCGCAGGCGGAAAGCGCGCGCTGCGCCAGTTTGCCCAGCACGGCTTGCGACAATCCCGCCGTGGTCGGGTAAACCGGGGTCAGCGTTTGCGCCAGCGGAGCGCCTTCCTGCACGACGCGGTATCTGGGATGCACCATTTCCGCGCCGAAGAAACCGTCGCGGATTTCGCCGAGCAGGCGCAGACGCACGCCGGGCACCAGTTGCTTGATCTGGCTGGGGTAGAAATTGAGGAAGCGCAGGTGCAGCTCGCCGCTGCGGTCGCGCACCCGGCACACCAGGGTGCGGCGCGGACGGTATTGCACCGAGCTGGATTCGACCACTGCTTCGACCAGCACGCTGGCGCCGGGGGGCGCCGCGGCGATCTCGCACAAGCGCGTTTCATCTTCGTAGCGCAACGGCAGGTGCAGCAGCAGGTCGCACAGGGTGGTGATGCCGAGTTTGGCGAGCTTGCCGCGCACCGCCGGGGCGATGCCGTCCGCGCCATCCTGTGCTATGGCGTTTGCGCGCCTATTGCTCAAGCGGCAGCGGCTGTTGTTGCGCCAGCAGCTGCTCGATTTCCTCGCCGGGCAGCGGGCGGCTGAAATAATAACCTTGCGTTTCGTCGCAGCGTAGCGTTTCCAGGAAGGAGAACTGTGCGCTGGTTTCGGTACCTTCCGCCAGCACCTTGAGCTTGAGGTTGCGCGCCATGGCAATGATGGCGGCGACGATGGCGGCATCGTCCGGATCGGTGGAGATGTCGCGCACGAAAGAACGGTCGATCTTGATCTTGTCGATGGGGAAGCGCTTCAGGTAGCTCAGGCTGGAATAGCCGGTGCCGAAATCGTCGATGGCGATCTGCACACCCATGATGCTCAGTTTTTCCAGCGTGGTGATGGTATGTTCGGCGGAACCCATGATCACCGTTTCGGTGATTTCCAGTTCGAGGAACTGCGGCTCCATGGCGGCGTTCTGCAATGCGCGCGCGACGATGTCGCACAGGTTGGTGTTGCGGAACTGTACCGCGGACAGGTTCACCGCCATGCGCAGGGCGGGGTGGTGCTTGGCCCAGCGCTGCCGCTGCAAACAGGCCTCGCGCAGCACCCATTCGCCGATCTGGATGATAAGGCCGGTTTCCTCGGCGATGCCGATGAAGCGGTCCGGGAAGATCAGTCCCAGTTCGGGGTGCTTCCAGCGCAGCAGCGCCTCCACGCCCACCTGCTTGCCACTACCGATGTCGATCTGCGGCTGGTAATGCAGGCAGAACTCGTTGCGCTCCACCGCCAGGCGCAGAGCGTTTTCCAGCAGCAGTTTTTCGTGGATGCGCACGTTGAGCTCGCCGGTGAAGAACTGGTAATGATTGCGCCCCATCTCCTTGGCATAGTACATCGCGGTGTCTGCATTCCTCATTAGCGTCACCACGTCCTGTCCGTCCTCCGGGTAGATACTGATGCCGATGCTGACGCTGGCGTGCAACTGGTGGCCCTCGATGTCGAAGCGCTGCGCCAGCGTCTCGGTGATTTTCTGCGCCACATGCGCGGCGTCCTGGGCATCCACGATCTGCGGCAGTACGATGACGAATTCGTCGCCGCCCAGGCGCGCCACCGTGTCGCCCTCGCGCAGGCAACCGGACAGCTGCTGTGCCACTTTTTTCAGCAGGCTGTCGCCGACGTGGTGGCCGAGCGAGTCGTTGATGGTCTTGAAGCGGTCCAGGTCCATGAACAGCAGCGCCACTCGCGTGTTGTTGCGGTGCGCCTGCGCGATCGCCTGGCCGAGGCGGTCGAGCAGCAGCATGCGGTTGGGCAGATCGGTCAGCACGTCGTGCTGGGCGAGGTGAAGGATGCGCTCCTCCGTCGCCTTGCGCTCGGTCATGTCGATGTAAATCGCGACGTAATGCGTGACGTGGCCGGATTCGTTGCAGACCGCGCTGATGGTGAGCCATACCGGAAAGATGTTGCCGTTCTTGCGCCGGTTCCAGACCTCCCCCTGCCACTTGCCTTCCTTGATGATTTCCTGCCACATTTCACGGTAGAACTCGGCGTCGTGCTTGTCGGATTTCCAGATGCGCGGATTCTGTCCGATCACGTCGTGGTAACTGTAGCCGGTGATTTCGGTGAACGCCTGGTTGACGGTGAGCACATGCGCGTCGGCGTCGGTGATGATGATGCCTTCGGCGCTGTGGGCGAATACCTGCGCGGCGAGGCGCAGTCCTTCCTCGGCTTTCTCACGGCGCGAGATGTCGAGTTCGAGGCGGTCGTTAAGGGTTTGCAGTTCCTGCTTCTGCATGCCCATGGCTTCCACCAGGTTGCTGAGCGACGTCGACAGCGCAGAGGCTTCGTCATGCCCTTTCAGCAACGGGATGCGCACGCTAGCGTCGCCCTTGCTGATGCGATCGGCTGCTTCGGCGATGGAGACCATGGGCCTGACCAGCCGGCCCACTATTACCCAGATCAACGCCATGAACAGCAGCGCGAATGCCGCGCCGGTGATCAGCGTGCCGCGTTGCAGGGTGGTGGCGGTGGCGAATGCCCGGCCGGCGGGCTGGCGCACCAGTACCACCCAGCCCAGCCCGCCGAATTGGCGGGGGTCGCGGTTCCTGGCCTGCGCATAGCCGGTCAGGTAGCGGCCGTCCGGCCAGTCTTCCAGCGTGTAATGGTTGCGGCCGGTTGCGGCCTGGCGGATGCTGTCCAGTGAGAGCTGTTGCATGCCGGTGGTCAGCGTGGTGCCCAGCAATATCTTGCCGTTGCGGTTAAGCACCATCGCCTCCAGTTGTCCCGGCGTTTTCAGGGGGGTCAGTACCTGGTCGCGCACCCGACTTGCCCACGACCAGCTCAAATGGCCGCATAGCACGCCGAGGAAGCGCCCGTTCGCGTCCAACACCGGAGCGGAGATGTCGACCAGGCGCAAAGGCAGCGGGTCACCCTTGGGTTGCGGGATCAGTTTGGTGAGCATGAAGGCGTCGTGCACGTCGCCGAGATAAGGGCTATTGCGCGCGCCGGTGAACCACTCGCGCTGCGCAACATTGACTCCTTCCAGCAGTTTGTCGCTGCCGGCGATGATTTTGCCCTGGCTGTCGGTCAGGCCGATCCAGGCATAATCGTCACTGTTGTGTTGCAGTGCCTCCAGCAGCGCGCGCTTTTTATCAAGCGGCGCCCACGGGTCGCGGATCGTCTCCAGCACGGCGAACATCTGGATTTCGCGCCAGCGCTCGTGCAGCCCCTCGTCGAGTTCGTTGGCGATCTGGCGTGCAAGCTGGGATGCCAGCACGCCTTTGTCGGCCTCGACGTCCACGCTGGCTTTCCTGCCGACTACCCAGCTCAACAGCACGGCAAACAGCAGCGCCGCCACGCCTACGGTGAATGCCAAGCGGGCGCGCAGGCTGCGTGCGGGGTGCAATTTTGCCGGCAGCGCGGACATGGGTTAGCCGGGCAGATGCATCACGGCATCCATTTCCACCAGCGCGCCGCGCGGCAATTGCGCCACGCCCACGGCGGCGCGTGCGGGATACGGCTCGGCAAAATACTGCGCCATGATTTCATTGACGCGCGGGAAATGGGCGAGGTCGGTCAGGTAAACATTGAGCTTGACCACGTCGGCCAAGCTGCCGGAAGCGGCGCCGGCCACTGCCTGAAGATTGTCGAATACGCGCCGGATTTGCGCCTCGATCCCCTCGGCAAGCTGCATGGTTTTCGGATCGAGGCCGATTTGCCCGGAGAGATACACCGTGTTACCGGCACGCACCGCCTGCGAATAGGTGCCGATTGCCTGTGGTGCATCTGGACTATGTACCACCTGTTTCCCCATTCCACCCTCCGGATAATCCATGATTCTTCTGGCTGGCCAACAATAATACCGGAAGAATATCGGCAGCAGTCGCAAAATTTTTACCCCCTTTAGGCGGCGCCAATTTCTTGCCCCTTTGGGAGGCTAACAGGTATAAGCCTCCGTCTTTGCCGGAGGTGGTTTAACTTGCCATCCTGCCCATTTTTTTAGGTTCTTCGCGGATATTAGGGGAAGAGTAGGTTGACGAGGCGGAGGTTGGTAAATTGGTAGTCGCCAAACCATCCAACCCAACCTGTTTACCCCGTCATGCTAGATGTTATGTCTGGACTGGTCTT
>JBFMAC010000009.1:0-101975 GCA_040756015.1 Pseudomonadota bacterium | reverse complement strand
TTGGCTGCGGTTTTCTTCGCCGCCGGCTTTTTGGCCGCAGTTTTCTTCGCTGCTGGCTTCTTGGCTGCGGTTTTCTTCGCCGCCGGCTTTTTGGCCGCAGTTTTCTTCGCTGCTGGCTTCTTGGCTGCGGTTTTCTTGGCTGCTTTAGCTTTGGTTGCCATTGTTACCTCCTTGTCAAAGTTACACACAACTTGCTGTTGTGACTTGCATCACAACAGCGTCTATTACGGCATCGCTGCCGTAATTCTTTAATCCCAGTTTAATGCCCCCCCTGTTTGGTACTCGGTGACGCGCGTCTCGAAGAAGTTTTTTTCCTTCTTGAGATCGATCATTTCCGCCATCCAGGGGAATGGATTGGTAGCGCCTGGGAATAAGGTATCCAAACCGATCTGCTGGCAGCGTCGGTTGGCGATGTAACGGAGATATTCTTTGAATTGGGCAGAATTGAGTCCCAGCACGCCGCGCGGCATGGTGTCTTCGGCGTAGCGATATTCGAGCTCGACACCCTTCTGGATCAGGCCCTTGATTTCCTCGCGGAACTCCGGTGTCCACAAATATGGATTCTCCAGTTTGATCTGGTTGATCACGTCGATGCCAAAGTTACAATGCATTGACTCATCGCGCAAGATATATTGATATTGTTCCGCCGCGCCGGTCATCTTGTTTTGCCGTCCCAGCGCCAGGATCTGCGCGAAGCCGACGTAGAAAAACAGCCCCTCCATGATGCAGGCGAACACGATGAGGCTCTTCAAAAGCTTGCGGTCCGCATCCGGCGTACCGGTCTTGAAATCCGGGTTGGTCAGGGTTTCGATGAACGGCAGCAGGAATTCGTCCTTGTCGCGTATCGACGGCACCTCGTGGTACATGTTGAAAATCTCGCCCTCATCCAGTCCCAGCGATTCGACGATGTACTGATAGGCGTGGGTGTGGATCGCCTCCTCGAATGCCTGGCGCAACAAATACTGGCGGCATTCCGGATTGGTGATGTGTCGATAAGTGCCGAGCACGATGTTGTTCGCGGCCAGGCTGTCGGCGGTGACGAAGAAGCCCAAGTTGCGCTTGATAATGCGGCGCTCGTCCTCGGTCAGGCCGCCAGCGCTTTTCCACAGCGCGATATCCCGGCTCATGTTGATTTCCTGCGGCATCCAGTGATTGGCGCAAGCCGCCAGGTACTTTTCCCAGGCCCATTTGTACTTGAACGGCACCAGCTGGTTGACGTCGGCACGGCAGTTGATGATCTGCTTGTCTTCCACGCGGATGCGGCGTAGGGCGCTGCCGGCGTCGCTGCGGCCCGCAGCAGGCGGCTGCGGCGGGATCACCGCCACGGCAGGCTGCAAACGTGGCGACGCAAAGCGCGATGCCGTCCCAAAATCTTCTTCAAAACTCAACATAACTTCCCCTTCTCAGTCTTGCTTGCTGCGCCGGCGTTCGCCCTCACGGCGATCCGCCCGCCTGCGCTCCCCCCGGCGACGATCTTCCGCCCCCGCTCCCATCACACGCGCCACCTGCTGCGCCCGACGCTCCATATTGCGCCGGTCAGTGCCGCGCCGCTCGGCGCCGCGCGGCGCCCTCCGATCCACCACCACCTGGCCCGCCGAAGTGTGATCCAATTCCGATACGTCATAAAACAACGTGGCCTTACGCGACGCCGCATACTCGCCGAAATCCTCGGCCACGCCGGTCATTTCCGCCAACCGCATCACTGCATCGAACGAATCGAATACGTTCGACACTCCCAACGAAAGCGGCGCAACCATCGAAGCACCCGCGGCCACTTCCAGTCCCCCCTCCTGCAAACGATTTGACCTCCATAAGCGACGCATACTCTCCCCCCTTCACGTATGCAAATGTCCGGACACATCGCCTGCCCCGTACGCCAGGGCTTGCACCGTATCAAACACCCTCGCTTCTCCGGCCTTGCGGCCGGTACTGCTTTGCCGGCGGAAAATGGGGATCCCGCCGCCCACCACTCCGGGAAAGACCAAGCCCCCTGCCTTCCCCGCTCCCTCTCACCCCGCCGCGCTTACCCCAAAGCGGAGCTCCCAATTGTTTTACCCACCTCGTGCGTGCCTTTGCTTACCCCTCCCAATACGACACCGAATCAACTTCGGGCCGTGACTACGGCCGCTAACGCTTACCCTGCCTGGGTTAGCCTACGCCGCAACCTCGCAGATCGGTCAACGCACCCTTCGCCCGGGTTGTAGCTACGGCCCACAGGCCAGCCGTAGCTACAACCCCGAAGCGAGGCTTGCCTATTGGCAAGCCTCGCATTCGGGGTTGTCAATCGAGCAGAATTTGGCTTCGGCCGCAGCAACGCCCCCATCCGTCGGCACCGCATTAAGCGCACCGGCCTTGACCGTGGATTTCTCCGCCGAGGTCGCGCCCAGGGTGCGCAGGTAATAGGTCGTCTTCAGCCCGCGCAGCCAAGCCAGTTTGTAGGTCTCGTCGAGCTTGCGCCCGCTCGCGCCGGCCATGTAAAGGTTGAGCGACTGCGCTTGGTCTATCCATTTCTGCCGGCGCGAGGCCGCCTCGATCAGCCACTGCGGCTCGACCTCGAAAGCGGTCGCGTACAGGCTGCGCACCTCCGCCGGCACGCGGTCGATCCGCGCCAGGCTGCCGTCGAAATACTTGAGGTCGGCAATCATCACTTCGTCCCACATGTTGAGCCGCTTCAAATCCTCCACCAGGAAACGGTTGGTCACGGTGAATTCGCCAGACAGGTTGGATTTGACATACAGGTTCTGGTAGGTCGGCTCGATCGAGGCCGACACGCCGACGATATTGGCGATGGTCGCGGTCGGCGCAATCGCCAGGCAGTTGGAGTTGCGCATGCCATATCGGGCGATGCGCTCGCGCAACGCATCCCAAGCCAAAGTACTGGAAGCATCGACTTCGACGTAACCGCCACGCTCGTCAGCAAGCAGCTTGAGGCTGTCCTGCGGCAGGATGCCGCGCGACCACAGCGAGCCCTCATAGGTAGCGTAGCGTCCGCGCTCGGCGGCCAGTTCGGTGGACGCCCAGTAGGCATGATAGGCCACTGCCTCCATGGAACGGTCGGCGAATTCGACCGCCGCTTCGGATGCGTAAGGCAGGCGCAGCTCGTGCAGGCAGTCCTGGAACGCCATCACGCCCAGCCCCACCGGGCGGTGCTTGAGGTTGGAATTGCGCGCCTTGGCCACCGCGTAATAGTTGATGTCGATGACGTTGTCGAGCATGCGCATCGCCGTGCTGACTGTACGCTTGAGCTTGTCCTGGTCGATCTGGCCGTCCTTAAGGTGGTTGAGCAGGTTGATCGAACCCAGATTGCATACCGCGATTTCGCTGTCGGAAGTGTTCAGCGTGATCTCGGTGCACAGGTTGGAGCTGTGCACCACGCCGACGTGGCTCTGCGGACTGCGGATGTTGCACGGGTCCTTGAAGGTGATCCAGGGATGGCCAGTCTCGAACAACATGGTGAGCATCTTGCGCCACAGCGACAGCGCCGGCACTTTCTTGTGCAGCTTGAGCTCGCCGCGCGCGGCTTTTTCCTCATAAGCCACGTAGGCCTGCTCGAACGCCTTGCCGAACTTGTCATGCAGATCGGGCACGTCGGCGGGCGAGAACAAGGTCCACTCGCTGCCTTCCATCACCCGCTTCATGAACAGGTCGGGTATCCAGTTGGCGGTGTTCATGTCGTGGGTGCGGCGGCGATCGTCGCCGGTGTTCTTGCGCAGTTCGAGGAATTCCTCGATGTCGAGGTGCCAGGTTTCCAGGTAGGAGCACACCGCGCCTTTGCGCTTGCCGCCCTGGTTCACCGCCACCGCAGTGTCGTTGACTACCTTGAGGAACGGTACCACGCCCTGCGACTTGCCGTTGGTGCCCTTGATATGAGAACCGAGCGCGCGCACCGCAGTCCAGTCGTTGCCGAGACCTCCGGCGAACTTCGACAGCAGCGCGTTTTCCTTGATCGCCTCGAAAATGCCGTCGAGATCGTCTGCCACCGTGGTGAGGTAGCAGGAAGACAGTTGCGGGCGGCGCGTACCGGAATTGAACAGCGTCGGCGTCGAACTCATGAAATCGAAAGAGGACAATACTTGGTAGAACTCGATGGCGCGCGCCTCGCGCTCTACTTCGTTGAGCGCCAGCCCCATTGCCACGCGCATGAAGAACGCTTGCGGCAACTCAATGCGCTTGCCGTCGACGTGCAGGAAATAACGGTCGTACAGCGTTTGCAGCCCCAGGTAGTTGAACTGCAAATCGCGGCCAGCGTTGAGCGCCTCGCCCAAGCGTTTCAGATCGTACTGCGCCAAGCGCTCGTCGAGCAGTTCGGCGGCGACGCCGCGCTTGATGAACTCGGGGAAATATTCGGCATAGCGCGCCTGCATCGCCGCCTGCGCCACCTCCTCGCCCAACACCTCGACGCGGATATTGTTGAGCAGCAGGCGCGCAGTGACGAAACCATAGGCCGGGTCTTTTTCGATCAGCGCGCGCGCGGATAGGATCAGCGACTTGCGCACTTCTTCCATCGGCACGCCTTCGTACAGGTCATTGAGCGTAGCCTGCAGGATCGCGTCGGCATCGACTGCCTTGCCCAGCCCCGCGCAGCTGTCGCGCAGCAGCCCGGTGAGGTGTCCGATATCCAGCGCCTTGAGCCGACCACCTTCGCTCACCCTCATGGCTGGCGCGGCCTGCGCCTGTTCTTCCTTCTGCTTGGCGCGTTCGCGCGCGCGCTGCTCGCGGTACAACACATAAGCGCGCGCCACGTCATGCTCGCCGGAACGCATCAGTGCCAGTTCGACCTGATCCTGGATGTCTTCAATGTGGAAGGTGCCGCCTTCCGGCTGGCGCCGCAACAGGGCATTCACCGCCATGCCGGTCAGTTGCGCCACCAGTTCGCGGATGCGCGCCGATGCCGCGCCCTGCCCGCCATTGACGGCAATGAATGCCTTGGTCATGGCAATGGAAATCTTGGCCGGTTCGAAGCTGACCACCGCACCGTTGCGACGAATCACTTTGTATTGGTTGTAATCTGGGGCTTGCGGAGCAGAGGGTTGATCGACGTAAGCGCTGACGGGTTGGTAAGACACGGTATCGGTAGCAAGCTGCATAAAGTTCCCCCTGGCTAGGCAAAAATCACGTTTTGTTTTTTCGGTTTTATAGACCACTACATCTTGTGTGTCAATAAAAAATTGGCACAACAAGTAGTAGAGCGAACCAGCGCGCCGAAAATGCGACACCCGTCGCGACGAACCATGGAAAACAGCCGTGAAAACTACGCGAGACGGGCTGCGGCGCGATAACGCGCCCAGTCAAAATGCGGACCGGGATCGGTTTTGCGGCCGGGCGCGATGTCGACGTGACCGACCGCGCCGGCGATGGGATAGGCGGCGCACAGCGTCCGGGTCAACGCGGCGAGCGCATCATACTGGGCATCGCTGAACGGTTCGTCGTCGCAGCCTTCGAGCTCCACCCCCAGAGAAAAATCGTTGCAGCGCTCGCGGCCGCACCACATGGAAACGCCGGCATGCCAGGCACGCTTGGTGCAGGGCACGAACTGAATCACCTCGCCGTCGCGGCGGATGAAAAAATGAGCGGAAACCTTGAGCCCCGCGATCTCGCGGTAATACGGATGCGCTTCCGGGTCGAGGCGGTTGGTAAAAAGCTCGATCACGCCGTCGCCGCCGTACTGCCCCGGCGGCAGGCTGATGTTGTGGATCACCAGCAGGTCAATCGCCGCTTCCACGGGGCGCTC
The DNA here is from genome assembly GCA_040756015.1 of Pseudomonadota bacterium. Taxonomy (GTDB): domain Bacteria; phylum Pseudomonadota; class Gammaproteobacteria; order Burkholderiales; family JBFMAC01; genus JBFMAC01. Next base: position 96,244 of record JBFMAC010000009.1, on the reverse strand, counting down.
GTCGCAATTGGGCGAGGGAATGTAGCGCACCCCCCTCAGCAAGCCGTCGCCGTCGATTTCCATCAGTTGATGCCCAGCCGCTCCATGCGGTAGCGCAGCGCGCGGAAGGTGATGCCGAGCAGTTTTGCCGCCGCGGTACGGTTGTAGCGGGTTTTCTCCAGCGCCTCCAGGATCGCACGCTTTTCCAGGCCGTCGAGGTATTCGGGTAACGGCAGCTTGTCGTCGATCGCGCCGTTTTGCACCATAAATCCGGGCGGGGTCAATTGCAGGTCGGCAACACCGATATTGCTCCCCGAAGCAAGCGCCGTGGCGCGTTCCAGCACGTTTTCAAGTTCACGCACGTTGCCTGGGAAATCGTATTGCATCAATGCCCGTAGCGCATCATCGTCGAGGGTACGCGGCGGCGCGCCGCGTGCCAGCCGCACCAGCAGTGCCTGCACCAGCAGCGGAATGTCTTCGCGCATTTCACGCAACGGCGGCATCTTGAGGTCGATGACGTTGAGGCGGTAATAGAGGTCCTGGCGGAATTTGCCCTGCTCCACGCAATCGGCGAGATTCTGGTGGGTAGCGCTGATAATGCGCACGTCGACCGGATCCTCCTGGGTGGCGCCGACCTTGCGCACCTTCTTCTCCTGGATCGCACGCAGCAGTCTGACCTGCATTTGCAGCGGCAGATCGGCCACCTCGTCGAGGAACAGCGTGCCGCCGTGGGCAGCCTGGAAAAAGCCGTCGCGGTCATGGTCTGCGCCGGTGAAGGCACCCTTCTTGTAGCCGAAGAATTCGCTCTCCACCAGATTTTCCGGGATCGCGCCGCAGTTCACCGGCACGAACAGCTTTTCGCCGCGCACGCTCTTTTCGTGGATCAGGCGCGCTGCCAGCTCCTTGCCGCTACCCGATTCGCCGCTGATGTAGACAGGCGCCTCGCTGCGCGCCAGTTTGTCGATGCGCTCGCGCACCAGCTTGATCGCCTGCGATTCTCCGAGCAGCGCGTGCTCGCCCGGCTTGTCCGCCTCCTGTGTGGAAAGTTTCAGGGCCGACTTGACCAGCGCGCGCAACTGCTCCAGCGAAACCGGCTTGGCGAGGTAATCGAAGGCACCCGCCTTGAGTGCGGCCACGGCGTTCTCGGTGCTACCGTGCGCGGTGATCACCGCCACCGGCAAGTCGGCGCAGTGGCCGCCGATGTATCTCACCAGATCCAGCCCCTCGCCGTCGGGCAGGCGCATGTCGGTCAGGCACAGATCGTAATGCCGGCCCTGCACCGCCTGCAGCGCATCCTTGAGGTTGGACGCACGCTCGACATCGAGCCCCATGCGCAACAGCGTCAACTCGAGCAACTCGAGTATGTCCGCCTCATCATCCACGATCAGAACCTTAGGCTCCCTGCCTCTCACCTCATGCCCTCCTACAACGCACCCTGAACCGTGCCCCGCCGCTGCCTCCAGCATAGTCGAGGCTGGCACGATTGGCCTCGCACAACTCTCGCGCGATATACAGCCCCAGACCGGTGCCACTCGTCACCGTGGTAAAAAACGGCTCGAACAAGTGCGCCACGGCTTCGTCCTCCACGCCGGGACCGTCGTCGCTGACGTCGAGGTTCACCACCCCGGGCACCCCGGCCGAACCGGCATACAAGACTATGCTCCCCTCGCCGCGCCGGCAATAGCGGTAAGCGTTACGGCACAGATTCCACATGACCTGGTTGAGGTGGCTGCGGTCGAACGACGCCATCAGACCAGGATCGATTTGCAACCTGAACGTGCCTGGCTCGATTTTCTCGACTTGGCAGAACTGCTCGACGAAGCCACGCAGGAAACTGTCCAGATGCAGCGCTTCCTGGTGAGCGCGGTCGCGCCGGTTGAGCTTCAGCACTTCCTGCACCATCCGATCCAGGCGCTGGGCATTGTCGCGGATGATCTGCGCAAGCCGCGTCTGCGTCTCGCCCACCCCCTTCTCCTCCTGCAGCAGCTCGGCAGCGTGATGGATCGCCGACAGGGGATTGCGGATTTCATGCGCGATGTTGGCGGTGAGCCTGCCCAGCGCAGCCAGCTTCATCTGCTGCGCCTGCGACTGCACACGGCTCCAGTCTTCTAGAAAAATCACCGCGCCGCTGTCGCGACTCTGCCCCACCGGCACGAAGCGCGCAGCCAGCGTCTGGTTCGCCTGCGTGCCATTCAGCGTGACTGATCCGCTGTCGTCGCCCAGCCGCCAGCGCTGCCACTGCCCCGCCAGCCCGGGGGAATATTCATCCAGCTTCGGTTCACGCGCCACCGGTGCGCCCAGCATGGTCTCGGCCTGGGCATTGCGCTGGCGGATCACGCCGCGCTCATCGACCACCAGCACACCGTCCTGCATGTCCTGGATCACCAACTGGTTCACCTGCGCAAGGTTCGCCAGGTCGATGCCGCGCTGCGCGGCGAGCTGCTCGCTGGCGCGGGTATAATGGGCCAGGGTGCGCGCCAGCCAGGCGATGGCAAAATAGCCCAGGCTCAACATGCCGGCCTGGGTGTATTGCGCCGGGTTCGCGCCCAGCTTCAGCACTTCGTAGCTTTGCTCGCCCAGCACCGCGATGCTCGCCAGCGCCGCGTAGAACCAGGCCAGCCCGCCGCGGCTGACCAGGCTCGCCGCGGCCAGCATGGCCAGCAGCAGCAATCCCAGGCCGCTTTCCATGCCACCGCTGGCATAGGTCAGCAGCACCAGGAACACCACGTCGCCGACCACCTGCGCAGTGAGCTGCAGGTTGAAGCGCGGCATGCGCGCGCGGATCAGGAACAGGCACAGCACGGCAAAAGCGAGGTAGGCAAGGCTGCCGTAGACGAACAGTTTCAGGTTGTGGGAGCCGAACACCAGCGAGCCGCCGAACAGCCACACCACCCCCAGCAGCAGCGCCGCCAGGCCCGCCCGGTATGCACCGAAATAAGCCATCGAACGCCAGTGCGAATCGGGATGGGCCGCGCCGTTTTCCCAGACGCTCGACATAAGGGAAGGATCAGCCTTGATGCTGGCGGCGATGCTCGTCACTGCAGAAGAATTCGCCGCGGGATGTGATGCTTTCGCTTTTTGGCAGGTGCACGCCGCATTGCGCGCAGCGTACCATGTCCTCGCCGCCAGCCGCGGGTTTTTGCGTGGGGCGGTTGAGCACCTTGCGGTAGCTTCTGAGCAGCCAGATGACCAGCGCAATACCGGCAACGATAATCAGCAATCTAGCCAATTCTGCCTACCAGTTGTTGGTCGGGGTGAGAGGATTCGAACCTCCGACTCCTGCGTCCCGAACGCAGTACTCTACCAGGCTGAGCTACACCCCGTTAATATTTGCGGGCAACCGCAAAGTCGGCCAATTGTAGCAAACTCTGCCGGTAATTTGAATGCGGCAATTTCGCCAAAGACACTTTGGCCGCCTCCGCTTCATCCCTGGCACGCGCGCGCGCGAAGGCAAGCGCACCGGTGTCGTGTATTGCCGCCAGCACCTGCGGCAGTTCCTCGCGCCCGCCCTGCTCGATGGCGCTGCGTATCACCGCGGCCTGCTGCGGCGTGCCGTGGCGCATCGCATGGATCAGCGGCAGGGTCGGCTTGCCCTCGGCCAGGTCGTCGCCGACATTCTTGCCGATTTCGCCAAGGTCGCCGGAATAATCGAGCACATCGTCGATCAACTGGAAGGCAGTGCCTAGATGCATGCCGTAATCGGCAAGCGCCCGTTCCAGCGCGGCATCCGCCCCGCCCAGGATCGTGCCCAAGCGCGCCGATGCCTCGAACAGCTTGGCTGTCTTGCAATGAATGACGCGCAGGTAATCCTCTTCGCGCACGTCGGCGTTGCCGCAATTGAGCAGCTGCAACACCTCGCCCTCGGCGATGGTATTGGTGGCATCGGCCAGCACCTGCATGACACGCATGTTATCGATACCGACCATCATCTGGAAAGCGCGCGAATAGACGAAATCGCCGACCAGCACGCTGACCGCGTTGCCGAACGCGGCGTTGGCGGTTTCCTGGCCGCGCCGCATCTCCGAGGCGTCGACCACGTCGTCGTGCAGCAGCGTCGCGGTATGGATGAATTCGACCACTGCCGCCAGTTCGTGGTGATGGTGACCGCGGTAGCCGAACGCGCCGGCAACCAAGAGCAGCAGCGCCGGGCGCAGGCGCTTGCCGCCGCCGTTGATGATGTGCTCGCTGACCTGGCGGATCAGTGCCACTTCGGAGTGGAAGCGCGCGCGTATCACTGCATCGACCGCACGCATGTCGTCGGCGATGACGGTCAACGGCTCAATCGACGACACTGGCATGGGCGCGGCGCTACGATCCAGAACTTCCAACTATTTTTTCGCTTCGTTGTTGCGTAAACGGATGTGCAGCTCGCGCAGCTGCTTCTCGTCCACCGGGCTGGGTGCCTGCGTGAGCAGGCATTGCGCGCGCTGGGTCTTGGGGAAAGCGATGACGTCACGAATCGACTCGGCGCCGGTCATCATGGTGACGATGCGGTCCAGGCCGAACGCCAGCCCGCCGTGCGGAGGGGCACCATATTGCAGCGCCTCCAGCAGGAAGCCGAATTTCTGCCGTGCCTCTTCCGCGCCGATGTTGAGCGCGCGGAACACCTTGGACTGCACGTCCTCGCGGTGGATACGTACCGAACCGCCGCCGATCTCCCATCCATTAAGCGCCACGTCGTAGGCCTTTGCCAGTGCCTTGCCGGGGTCGCTCTCCAAGTATTCCTCGTGGCCATCCTTGGGCGAGGTGAAGGGATGATGCAGCGCCACCCAGCGTTTTTCCTCCTCGTCGTATTCGAACATGGGGAAATCCACCACCCACAGCGGGCGCCAGGATTTTTCCGCCAGCCCGCGCTCGTGGCCGACCTTGACGCGCAACGCGCCGAGCGCATCGTTGACGATCTTGGCCTTATCGGCACCGAAGAAGATCAGGTCGCCATCGTGCGCACCGCTGCGCTCGATAATGGCGTGCGCCACGTCATGCGGCAGAAACTTGAGAATGGGCGACTGCAAGCCTTCCAGACCACGCGCCTTTTCGTTCACCTTGATATAGGCCAACCCCTTGGCGCCGTAGATCGACACGAAGCTGGTGTAGTCGTCGATTTCCTTGCGTGACAACGCGCCGCCGCCCGGCACACGCAGCGCGGCGACGCGGCCATCGGGCATTTCCGCCGCGGCGCGGAACACCTTGAACTCCACCGACCTCATCAGGTCGGTGAGTTCGGTGAGCACCAGCGGCACGCGCAGGTCGGGCTTGTCGGAACCATACAGACGCATGGCATCGGCATAGCTCATGCGCGGGAACGGGTTGGGCAGTTCGACGCCGAGCGCCTCCTTGAACATGAAGCGCACCAGTTCTTCCATCAGCGCAGTGATCTCGCCCTCGCCCATGAAGGAGGTCTCGATATCGATCTGGGTAAACTCGGGCTGGCGATCGGCGCGCAAATCTTCGTCACGGAAGCATTTGGTGATCTGGTAATAGCGGTCGAAGCCGGACACCATCAGCAACTGCTTGAACAACTGCGGCGACTGCGGCAGCGCGAAGAACTGGCCGTCGTGCACGCGCGATGGCACCAGGTAATCGCGCGCGCCCTCCGGAGTGGACTTGGTCAGCATCGGCGTCTCGATGTCGATGAAGCCGTGCTCGTCGAGGAAGCGGCGCACCGCCATCACCACCTGGTAGCGCAGGCGCATGTTCTTCTGCATCTGCGGCCGGCGCAGATCAAGATAGCGATGGGTGAGGCGCACCGTCTCCGACAGGTTCTCGTCGTCCATCTGGAATGGCGGGGTCAGCGAAGGGTTGAGGATCTCGACCTGTTCGGCCAGCACCTCGACCTCGCCGCTCACCAGGTTGGGGTTGACCGTGCCGGCCGGGCGCTCGCGCACCGTGCCGGTAATCTTGAGTACGAACTCGCTGCGCACCTGCTCGGCAAGCTTGAAGGTGGCGGGGCGGTCGGGATCGCACACCACCTGCACCAGCCCCTCGCGGTCGCGCAAGTCGATGAAGATCACGCCGCCGTGGTCACGGCGACGATGCGCCCAGCCGCACAGGGTGACGGTTTTGCCCAGATGTTTGCGATCGATCAATCCACAATATTCAGTACGCATGGTCACAGTTTTGTGTTATCCGTTGGCTTGCGCCGGGTTGGTTTTGGATTCGCCATTGGGTGCCACCACGCCCATGGAGATGATGTATTTGAGCGCCTCGTCCACGCTCATGTCGAGCTCGATCACCTCCGCTTTCGGCAGCATCAGGAAAAAACCGGAGGTAGGATTGGGTGTGGTCGGCACGTAGACGCTGACGTATTCGCCGGGCAGGCGTTGCGCTACCGTGCCGCCGGGCTGTCCGGTAAGGAAGGCGATGGTCCAGCAGCCGGCGCGTGGATACTGGATCAGCAGCGCCTTGCTGAAAGCCTGGCCGCTGCCGGAAAACAGGGTATCGGAAACCTGCTTGACGCTGGAATAAACCGACTTCACCACAGGGATGCGCGACAGCAGCGCCTCCCAGAACGCGACCAGGCGCTGGCCGAGGATGTTGGCGCCCAACACCCCGGTGACGAACACCACCACCACGGTCAGGATCGCGCCCATGCCGGGGATGTGCACGCCCAGCCAGGACTCGGTCTGGTATTCGTCCGGCAGCAATAACAGCGTCTGATCCATAGTGCCCACCAGCAGGTTCAGCACCCACAGGGTAATCACCAGCGGCACCCAGATCAGCAGGCCGGTAATGAAATAGCGTTTCACGATTACGGCTGACAGGCGGGACAAGGTCCGGCCGCGCAAGGCGGCTTGGCTTTGGGCTCTTCCTTGGGTTTTGCACTGCCCTTGAAATCGGTTGCATACCAGCCGCCGCCCTTCAGTTGGAAGCCGGCGGCAGAAATCATTTTGCCAAACGTTTCATGCCCGCATTCCGGGCAAGTGGTCAACGGCGCATCACTCATCTTCTGGATGAATTCCTTCTGGAATCCGCAATCCGAGCAACGATATTCATAAATCGGCATACTTTTCTCCACTCCTTAAAAACCACGGAAAATGCGCGAATTATACCCGAAAGCGCCTGCCACGCGCGACGGATGCACGGCAGGAACGGTAAGGAAATCCGGCGGCGTCACCAAATGGTGATGTGCTATAGTGAAAAACCTGGCGGCTACCGAGGAGATCTCATGCATAAAACCCGAATACTGTTGCCCGTCTGCTGGCTGACCTTCTGTTCGTTCTGTTCTCTTTATGCACCCCATGCACTCCCCGCTGCTCATGCCGCGGATGGCAACGTAACCATTCTCTCCCCCGCCGACGGTGCCAAGCTCGGCGCCGCGACAAAAAACAAGGTCACGTATGAAGCCACTCTCGGCGCAGCCGGCGGCCACGTGCACCTTTATGTCGACGATGAGGAAACCGCAGTGTTGCGCCAGCACAAAGGCGAATATGTGCTCGATCCCCTGGCGCCGGGCAACCATAGAGTCTGCATCAAGCTGGTCAACAAGGCACACGTCCCCACCGGGATGGAGCACTGCATCAACGTAACCGCCCAGTAACCTTGGATATACAGAATCTCGCCTACGCCCTCACCCAGGTCGCGCACAACTTCGGTGCGGTCGCGGTGACGGGAGGGGCAATCGCGGCCTTGTACGGCACGGAACAGACGCAGCGTCGCCTGGCCTGGCTGGTGCTGGCGGGATGGAGCGCACAGGCGGCAAGCGGCGCCGCCTTCGGCGCCGTCAGTTATTACTATTACAGCCAGTTTCCCGATATCCACGGCATCGCCGCGGCCGCGCTGGCCGTCAAAATGATTTGTGCCGCAACGGGATTCGTGCTGGCTGCACTTTGCACCCGTCAGCGCCGCAACAAAAAGGGATGCCGTAATGCGTGGCGTTCGCTCGCGGCGCTCGCCGTCACTGCGCTGACTGCCGCCGCCTTCTTGCGCTGGTTTTCCTGACTGCGCACTATGCGACCGCGACAGGATTGCCGACCTGCAGCCCCAGCGTCTGTGCCGCGCTGCCGCCATTGACAGCGATCTCCACCAGCCCGAGGCTGTTCTCATACCAGAATGCCGCTCCTGGCGGCACGCTGCCGAATACGGTGGCGTAATCCAGTTGTCGGCCCGCGACAATGAAGCGCTTGTCGCGCGGCACATGATCCGCGCGCAACCCGGTAACGGCATTGCCATAGTGATCGAGATAAACGACTTCCGCGAGATCCGCCGCGCCGTAATCATATTGCAAGGCCGGTACTGCGCTCAGCTTGTCGTCGGGAAAAACGCCACGCGCGAGATCAGCGGCGAGCGGCGCGAACAGGTCGCGGCCATGGAACGAAACCGCCAGTTGCGCCGGTCGCCAGCTGACGCGCCACACGCGCACGTCCGCAGCACGTGCCGCCGCCACCGAGAGCAGGCCGTTGTCGGGCCCGACCAGCCACTTGCCATCAGCCTGCACCACCACACCATCGCGCGCGCCGCCGACGCCGGGATCGACCACAGCAAGAAACACGTCATCCGCCATGCCGCTGGCAAACAGCGCCGCCAGCAGGTGCGCACCGAGGCGCACGTTGAAGGCTGGCGCGTCGTGCACCAGATCCACCACCGCCACGCCCGGTGCGGAGCGCGCCAGCACCGCGCGCATCTGGCCGGGATACAGGCCGGCGCCGAAATCGGTGAACAACAGGATCATGGAAACAAAAAAGCCGGGGTGCCCCGGCTTTTCCCTTATGCAGACGCCTTACTCGGCGGCCGGCTGTTCCGGCCGGTCGAGCAGTTCGACCAGCGCCATCGGCGCGTTGTCGCCCTGGCGGAAGCCGAATTTGAGGATGCGCAGGTAGCCACCATTGCGCTTGGCGTAGCGCGGCCCCAGCTCGTCGAACAGTTTCACCACGATGTCGCGATCACGTGTGCGGTCGAACGCCAGGCGGCGGTTGGACAGCGACGGCTTCTTGCCCAGGGTGATCAGCGGCTCGGCGACGCGGCGCAATTCCTTGGCCTTGGGCAGCGTGGTCTTGATCACCTCGTGCTTGAGCAGCGCGTTGGTAAGGTTGCGCAGCATCGCTAGGCGATGGCTGCTGGTGCGGTTGAGTTTCCTCAGGCCTAAACGGTGGCGCATGGTATTACCTCTTTACACTTTTTCCAGGCCCACAGGAGGCCAGTTTTCCAGCTTCATGCCGAGCGTCAGCCCGCGTGAAGCCAGCACTTCCTTGATCTCGTTGAGCGACTTGCGGCCCAGATTGGGCGTTTTCAGCAGCTCGGTTTCGGTGCGCTGGATCAGGTCGCCGATGTAGTAGATGTTTTCCGCCTTGAGGCAGTTCATCGAGCGCACGGTCAGTTCCAAGTCATCCACCGGGCGCAGCAGGATGGGATCAACCTGCGGCAGCTTGGGCTGCTCGACCTGCAGCGTGGTGCCCTTCAGGTCGGCGAATACGGACAGCTGCTCGACCAGGATACGCGCCGCGTAGCGGATCGCCTCTTCGGGATCGATGGCGCCGTTGGTTTCAATGTCCATGATCAGCTTGTCGAGGTCGGTACGCTGCTCGACGCGCGCGCTCTCCACGCTGTAGCTCACGCGCAGCACCGGGCTGAAGGAGGCGTCCAGCACGATGTTGCCGATGCTGCGGTTTTCCTGCGCGGCACTGATGCGAGCCATCGCCGGCAGGTAGCCGCGGCCCTGCTCGATCTTGATTTGCATGTCGAGCTTGCCGCCAGCGGACAGGTGCGCAATGACGTGACCGGGATTGACGATTTCGACGTCGTGACCACCCTCGATGTCGGCTGCGGTCACCACGCCCTCGCCCTCTTTCTTGAGGGTGACCAGCGCCTCGCTGCGGTTGTGCAGCTTGAGCACCACCCCCTTGAGGTTGAGGATCAGATCGACCACGTCTTCCTGCACGCCGTCCAGCGTCGAGTACTCGTGCAATACGTTGGATATCTTGACTTCGGTCGGCGCGTAGCCCGGCATCGAAGACAGCAGGATGCGACGCAAAGCATTGCCGAGCGTATGGCCGTAGCCACGCTCGAACGGCTCCATGGTCACCTTGGCATGGACCGAGGAAAGATTCTGTACATCAATGATGCGCGGCTTCAAGAAAGCGCTGCTTTGCATGTGCTGAACCCTTTGTCAATTATTTGGAATACAATTCCACGACGAGCGATTCGTTTATGGTGGGCGGCAACTCGGCGCGCTGCGGCAGCGCCTTGAAGGTACCCTTCAACGCTTTCACGTCCACCTCGATCCACTCGGGGAAACCGCGGTTTTCCGCCGCCTCGGCTGCGGCCTTGATGCGCAACTGGGCCTTGGCCTTTTCCGTCACTTCGATCACATCACCCGGCCGCACCTGGAAGGACGGGATGTTGACGCGCCGCCCGTTCACCAGGATGCCGTTATGGCGCACCACCTGGCGCGCTTCCGAGCGCGACACACCGAAACCCATGCGGTAGGAAACCGTATCCAGGCGCGATTCCAGCAGTTGCAGCAACGCTTCGCCGGTCACCGCACGGCTGCGCTCGGCTTCCTCATAGGTCTTGCGAAACTGGCGCTCGAGCACGCCGTAGATGCGGCGCAGTTTCTGTTTCTCGCGCAACTGGCCGGCGTAGTCCGACATCCTGCCTGCCTTCTGGCCGTGCTGGCCGGGCGCATAGCTGCGGCGCTCGATCGAGCATTTGTCGGTGTAGCACTTCTCGCCTTTCAGGAACAGCTTCTCGCCTTCACGGCGGCACTGGCGGCATTTGGCATCCAAGTTACGAGCCACGTCACTCTCTCCTTAAATACGACGTTTTTTCGGCGGGCGGCAGCCGTTGTGCGGCACCGGAGTCACGTCCGAAATACTGGTGATTTTGAAACCCACCGCGTTGAGCGCGCGCACCGCCGATTCGCGGCCGGGGCCGGGGCCTTTGATGCGCACTTCCAGGTTCTTCACGCCGCATTCCTGCGCCGCCTTGCCTGCCGCTTCCGCCGCCACCTGCGCGGCAAACGGGGTGCTCTTGCGCGAGCCCTTGAAGCCAGCGCCGCCCGAAGTCGCCCACGACAGGGCGTTGCCCTGGCGGTCGGTGATGGTCACGATGGTGTTGTTGAACGAGGCGTGGATGTGGGCGATGCCTTCCGCCACATTCTTCTTAACCTTCTTGCGCACCCGCGTGCTGGTCGCTTTTGCCATGATCTGCTTATCCTCTCACTGCTTTACTTGGTCATCGCCTTGCGCGGGCCCTTGCGGGTGCGCGCATTGGTGCGCGTGCGCTGGCCGCGCACCGGCAGGCCACGGCGATGGCGCATGCCGCGGTAGGTGCCGAGGTCCATGAGGCGTTTGATGTTCATCGATATCTCGCGGCGCAGGTCACCTTCCACGGTGAATTTACCGACCAGTTCGCGCAACTTGTCCACCTCGGCGTCGGTCAGGTCCTTGATCTTGGTGGAAACGTTCACGTTGGCGGCGGCACAAATCCGCCGGGCGCGCGGGCGACCGATACCGTAAATCGCGGTCAGTGCGATTTCAGCGTGTTGATGATTGGGAATGTTTACCCCAGCAATGCGGGCCATAACTCACCTTGCAAGCAAAAAGTGTCGAATTATAACGATAGTCGTCAAAGTGCTCAACCTTGGCGCTGCTTGTGGCGCGGATCTTCACAGATCACGCGCACCACGCGGTTGCGCCGGATAATTTTGCACTTGCGGCAAATTTTCTTAACTGAAGCCTGTACTCTCATTTTCCTGCTCCTTTCATCCCTTACTTGGCGCGGAACACGATACGCGCCCGGGTCAAATCATAAGGGGTCAACTCCACCGTCACCTTGTCACCTGGCAGGATGCGGATATAGTGCATGCGCATCTTGCCGGAAATATGCCCCAGCACCACATGTCCATTTTCCAGCTTGACGCGGAACGTCGCGTTGGGCAGGGTTTCCAGAATCTCCCCCTGCATCTGGATCGTTTCTTCCTTGGACATTCAGTTCAGCGTGTCGGGAAAACCCCGCCACCCTTGAAATTCGCCTTCTTCAACAAGCTCTCATACTGGTGAGACATCACGTAGGCCTGCACCTGCGACATGAAATCCATGGTTACCACCACGATGATCAGCAAGCTGGTGCCGCCGAAATAAAACGGCACGTTCCACTTCACGATCAAAAATTCCGGCAGCAAACACACCAGCGTCACGTAAATCGCGCCGGCCAGCGTCAGCCGCGTCATGATGCGCTCGATATAGCGCGCCGTCTGGTCGCCCGGCCGGATACCCGGCACGAATGCGCCGCTTTTCTTCAAGTTGTCCGCCGTTTCCCTCGGACTGAACACCAGCGCCGTGTAAAAGAAACAGAAGAACACGATCGCCGAAGCGTACAACAGCACGTATATCGGCTGCCCCGGGCGCAGCATGTTGCTCACCTCCTGCAGCCAGCGCATGCTCTCGCTGGCCCCGAACCAGCCCGCCACCGTGGCCGGGAACAAAATCAGGCTCGACGCGAAAATCGGCGGGATCACCCCGGACATGTTCAGCTTCAGCGGCAGGTGCGAACTCTGCCCGCCATAAATCTTGTTGCCAACCTGGCGCTTGGCATAGTTGACCAGCACCTTGCGCTGGCCGCGCTCGACAAACACCACCAGCGCCGTCACCGCGATCGCGCCAACAAACAGCATCAGCACCAGCGGGATAGAGAACGCGCCGGTGCGCGCCAGCTCCAGCGTGCCGCCCACCGCCTGCGGCAACCCCGCTGCAATACCGGCGAAGATGATCAGCGAAATGCCGTTGCCCACGCCGCGTTCGGTGATCTGCTCGCCCAGCCACATCAAAAACATCGTCCCGGTCACCAACGTCACCACCGTGGTGAGGCGGAACATCAGGCCCGGATCAATCACCAGCCCGGCCTGCCGCTCCAGTGCGATCGCAATACCCAGCGCCTGGAACGTGGCCAGCAACACCGTGCCGTAGCGGGTGTACTGGGTGATCTTGCGGCGCCCGGCCTCGCCTTCCTTCTTCAGTTGCTCCAGCTGCGGCGACACCACCGTCACCAGCTGCATGATGATCGACGCCGAAATATACGGCATGATCCCCAGCGCAAATATCGTGAAGCGCGACAGCGCACCACCCGAGAACATGTTGAACATGTCCAGGATGCCGCCTTTTTGCGACTTGAACAGCTCCGCCAGCTGCGCCGGGTCTATGCCCGGCACCGGGATGTGCGCGCCGATGCGGTACACCACCAGCGCCCCCAGCAAGAACCACAGACGCCGCTTCAGGTCGCCCAGTTTGCCGGCCATGCCGAGCATGGAACTGTTCGCCGCCAACGCTTATCCTTCTATGCTGCCGCCGGCAGCTTCGATTGCCGCGCGCGCACCCTTGGTGGCCAGTACGCCGTGCAGCTTCACCGCGCGCTTGATGCTGCCGGACAAAATCACCTTCGCGGTCAGCGCATGCGCCGCCACGATGCCGGCCTGCTTCAGCGCCACGATGTCGATGCTGTCGAGCGGCAGCCTGTCGAGATCGGACAAACGCACTTCCGCCGTGTCGCCCTTGGCCAGCGAAACAACGCCGCGCTTGGGCAGGCGCCGTTGCAGCGGCATCTGCCCGCCCTCGAAACCCACCTTGTGGAAGCCGCCGGTGCGCGACTTCTGCCCCTTGTGCCCGCGTCCCGCGGTCTTGCCCCAGCCGCAGCCGATGCCGCGCCCGACACGTTTCTTGGCGTGCTTCGCGCCGGCCGCCGGTTTGATGTCATTGAGCCGCATTTATGCCTCGCACTTCACCAGATAACTGACTTTGTTGATCATGCCACGCACCGCAGGGGTGTCCACCAGTTCCACCGTATGGTGCATGCGGCGCAAACCCAGCCCGCGCACACAGGCGCGGTGCGACTCTTTGGTGCCAATCACGCTCTTCACCAGCGTGACCCTGATTTTTTTCGCTTGTTCCTTGGCCATGATTTACCCCAGGATTTCCTCTACCGTCTTGCCGCGCTTGGCCGCCACCTCGGCCGGGGTGTTCATCGCCGCCAGCCCTTTCAGCGTGGCGCGCACCACGTTATAGGGATTGGTCGAGCCGAAGCACTTGGCCAGCACGTTGGTCACGCCCATCACCTCGAACACCGCACGCATCGGGCCGCCGGCGATGATGCCGGTACCTTCGGAAGCGGGCTGCATCAGCACCTTGGCGGAACCGTGCTCGCCGATCACCGGATGCTGCAGGGTGCCATTCTTGAGCTTGACCTTGAACATCTTGCGGCGCGCCTCGTCCATCGCCTTCTGCACCGCCACCGGCACTTCACGCGCCTTACCCTTGCCCATGCCGATACCGCCGTCGCCGTCGCCGACCACGGTGAACGCGGCGAAACTGAGGATGCGCCCGCCCTTCACCACCTTGGTGACGCGATTGACCGCGATCATCTTCTCCTTGAGACCGTCATCGCGCTCTTCGCCTTGCTGCACTTTCGCTTGAACTTTAGCCATCGCACCCTCTTAGAACTTCAAGCCGTGCTCGCGCGCGGCATCCGCCAGCGCCTTGACGCGGCCATGATATTTGAACCCGGAGCGGTCGAACGAGACCGACTCGATGCCCAGCTTTTTCGCCTTTTCCGCGATGCGCTGGCCGACCAGCGCGGCCGCCTTGATATTGCCGCCGTTGGGCAGGCTCTTGCGCACCTCCGCTTCCAGAGTGGAGGCACTTGCCAGCACTTTCTGCTGCGCGCCGTCGATCACCTGGGCATAAATGTGGCAATTGGAACGATGCACCGCCAAGCGCACCGCCTTATGTTGCGCAATGCGCGCCCGGGTTTGTTGCGCACGGCGCACGCGCGCCTGTTTTTTGTCAGCCATGTCAGCCCCGCTTATTTCTTCTTGGTCTCTTTCAAGACCACGACTTCATCCACGTAACGCACACCCTTGCCCTTGTAGGGCTCGGGCGGACGGTAGGCGCGCACTTCCGCCGCCACCTGCCCGACCTGCTGCTTGTCGATGCCCTTGATCACGATTTCAGTCTGACTGGGCGTCTCCACCTTGACCCCCTTGGGCATCTTGTGTGCCACCGGGTGGGAAAAGCCCAAGCTCAGGTTGAGCGTGTCGCCGGCAGCCTGCGCGCGGTAACCCACGCCAACCAAACTCAGCTTTTTCTCGAAGCCCTTGGTAACGCCGTGCACCATGTTGGCCACCAGGACACGCAGCGTGCCGGACATGGCGTTGGCCTGCTTGCTCTCGCCAGCGGTCTTGAAGCTGAGCTTGTCGCCCTCGCGTTCCACCGAGACGTCACCGTTGAGCGGCTGCTTCAACGAGCCCAGCGGACCCTTCACCGAAATTTCCGCGCCGGACAGCATCACCTCGACGCCGGCGGGGATCGTTACTGGATTTTTCGCTACTCGTGACATGTCTTCCTCCTTACGCCACGATGCACAACACTTCGCCGCCGATGCCGGAGGCACGCGCCGCGCGGTCGGTCATCACCCCCTTGGAGGTGGACACGATAGCCACGCCCAAGCCGTTCATCACGCGCGGGATATCGCGGCTGGCCTTGTATATGCGCAGACCGGGGCGGCTGATGCGTTCGATCTTCTCGATCACCGGGCGGCCGGCATAGTACTTGAGGCCGATTTCCAGCGTGGCCTTGCCATCCGCCTCGCGCACCGCGAAGTCATCGATGTAACCTTCGTCCTTCAACACCTTTGCGATCGCCGCTTTCAGCTTGGAAGACGGCATCGCCACGGACACCTTTTCCGAACCCTGCGCATTACGAATGCGCGTCAGCATATCGGCAATCGGATCACTCATGCTCATGAATTCTCTCCTGCTACCAGCTTGCCTTGATCATGCCGGGTATTTCGCCGCGCATGGCAATTTCACGCAGTTTGTTGCGCGCCAGACCGAATTTGCGGAAATAACCGCGCGGACGCCCGGTCAGCTCGCAACGATTGCGCACACGCGTCGGACTGGTGTTGCGCGGCAACTGCTGCAACTTGGCGCGCGCCGCGTCGCGCTCGTCCTCGCTAGCCTTGGCGTCTTTGATAATCGCATTCAGCGCGGCACGCTTGGCAGCGAACTTCTTCACCAGCTTGCGGCGCTTCTGCTCCCGGTTGATCAATGCAAGTTTGGCCATGTCTTGTCAGCCCTTAAACGGAAATTTGAACGCAGCGAGCAATGCACGCGCTTCGTCATCGGTTTTCGACGTCGTGGTGATGCTAATGTTCATGCCACGCAGCGCATCTATTTTGTCGTACTCGATTTCCGGGAAGATGATCTGCTCTTTCACGCCCATGTTGAAATTGCCGCGCCCGTCGAACGCCTTGGCGGAAATGCCGCGGAAATCGCGGATGCGCGGGATGGCGATATTGATCAGGCGATCCAGAAACTCGTACATGCGCGCACGACGCAACGTCACCATGCAGCCCACCGGATAACCCTCGCGGATCTTGAAGCCGGCAATCGCCTTCTTCGACTTGGTCACCACCGGTTTCTGCCCGGCGATTTTCTGCATATCGCCGACCGCGTGCTCCATCACCTTCTTGTCGGCCACCGCCTCGCCCACCCCCATGTTGAGGGTGATCTTCTCAATGCGCGGCACTTCCATCACCGACTTGTAGCCAAACTGCTTGATCAGCTGCTTGACCACGGCGTCCTTGTAATATTCCTGCATACGAGCCATGTTTATCCCCACCTATCAGGCGTCAATCAGTTCGCCGTTGGACTTGAAATAGCGCGCCCGGCGCCCGTCCTGCAGCGACTTGATACCGACGCGGTCGGCTTTCTGCGTGGCCGGGTTGAACAATGCCACGTTCGACACGTGCACCGGCATCTCGATCTCGACGATGCCGCCGGCGGAACCCTTCATCGGGTTCGGCTTCTGGTGCTTCTTCGCCTTGTTGGCCCCTTCGACCACGACGTACTCGCAGTCCACCATGCGCAGCACTGCGCCACGCTTGCCCTTATCCTTGCCGGCAATGAGGATCACCTCGTCGCCTTTCCTGATCTTGTTCATGATAGTTCCTTGCTTACAGCACTTCCGGCGCCAGCGACACGATCTTCATGAAGCGCTCGGTGCGCAACTCGCGCGTCACCGGCCCGAAAATGCGCGTGCCAATCGGCTCCAATTTGTTGTTGAGCAGGACAGCGGCGTTGCCGTCGAACCTGACCAGCGAGCCGTCGGAACGGCGCACACCCTTGGCAGTACGCACCACCACCGCGTTGTAGACTTCGCCCTTCTTCACGCGGCCGCGCGGCGCGGCATCCTTGATGCTCACCTTGATCACGTCACCGATACCGGCATAGCGGCGCTTGGAACCGCCCAGCACCTTGATGCACATGACGGAACGTGCACCGGTGTTGTCGGCAACATCCAATACGGACTGCATCTGTATCATTTTTCACTCTCCAACTTTACCCGCCCGCGGCGGTCAGTTTTGGAACCCGTGGTTCGGGTCAGGCTGCCGCGCCGACAGGGCGCGGCGAAAGCTGCGCATTATATGGAAAAGCGCAGCCGCGCGCAACAAATTTATACGGTGTTCGCTTTTTCCAGCAACTTGGCCACACGCCAAGCCTTGGTTTTGGAAATCGGGCGGCACTCCTCGATCATCACTACATCACCCTGATGGCACTCGCCGTTCTCGTCGTGGGCGTGGTACTTCTTGGAACGCACCATCACCTTACCGTACAACGGGTGCTTCACCTTGCGCTCCACCAGCACGGTCACGGTCTTGTTCATTTTGTCGCTCACCACCGTGCCGGTCAGGCTGCGCACTGTCTTCGTTTCGCTCATGCCTGTCTCGCCTTCTCACCTAAAATCGTGCGCACCCGCGCGATGTCCTTGCGTACCCTGTTCAACTTGCTTACGTTGGACAGCTGCTGGGTAGCCAGCTGCATGCGCAGGCCGAACTGCTCCTTGAGCAGCTCGATCAGCTCCTGCTGCAATTCCGTCGGGTTTTTCGCCCTCAATTCGCTCGCTTTCATCGTTTACCCCACTTGCCTTGCCACAAAGGTAGTCTGGATCGGCAACTTGGAAGCCGCCAGGCGGAACGCCTCGCGCGCCAGCGCCTCATCCACGCCATCCATCTCATAGAGCACCTTGCCGGGCTGTATCTCGGCGACGTAGTACTCCGGATTGCCCTTACCGTTGCCCATGCGCACCTCTGCCGGTTTCTGCGAAATCGGCTTGTCCGGGAAGATGCGGATCCACACGCGCCCGCCACGCTTGATCGCACGGGTCATGGCACGGCGCGCCGCCTCGATCTGGCGCGCGGTCAGGCGGCCGCGCCCGACCGCCTTCAAACCGAAGTCACCGAAGCTCACCTTGTTGCCGCGCGTAGCGATGCCGGTGTTGCGGCCCTTCTGCTCCTTGCGGTATTTCCTTCTAGCTGGCTGCAGCATGTTTTGCTCCTGACTTTCTTACCTTGGCCTTGTCGCCTTTACCCTCCCCCTCACCGCGCGGCGGACGGGCGGACTTCCTTTCGGCCGTCGGCTCGACCGGCGCCACTGCCGGGGCCTCGCCCTTGCCCATCACCTCGCCCTTGAACACCCACACCTTGATGCCGATGATGCCGTAGGTGGTCTTGGCTTCGGAAAAACCGTAATCGATATCGGCGCGCAGGGTGTGCAGCGGCACGCGGCCTTCGCGGTACCACTCGGTGCGTGCGATCTCGATGCCGTTGAGGCGCCCCGAGCTCATGATCTTGATACCCTGCGCACCCAGGCGCATTGCATTCTGCATGGCGCGCTTCATGGCGCGACGGAACATGATGCGCTTTTCCAGCTGCTGCGCGATCGAATCGGCGATCAGCTGCGCGTCCAGTTCCGGCTTGCGTACTTCCTCAATATTGACGTGTACCGGCACGCCCATCATCTTCTGCAGGCCGCTCTTCAGGGTCTCGATATCCTCGCCCTTCTTGCCGATCACCACGCCGGGGCGGGCACTGTGGATGGTGATGCGCGCATTTTTCGCCGGGCGCTCGATCACCACGCGCGCCACCGCCGCATGAGCCAGCTTCTTTTTCAGGTAGTCACGCACCTTGATGTCTTCGTTGAGCATGCCCGCGAAATTCTTGCTGCTGGCATACCATTTCGAAGTCCAGTTGCGCAAAACCGCAAGGCGGAACCCGGTAGGATTGATTTTCTGACCCATGGCTAGTTTCCTTTGTCGCCGACCGTCACAAAAATGTGGCAGGTCTGTTTGCTGATGCGGTTCGCCCGCCCTTTGGCACGCGGCATAACGCGCTTCAGGGTCATGCCCTGCTCGACGTGGATGCGCACCACTTTCAACTCGTCGATGTCGGCACCGTCATTGTGCTCGGCGTTGGCAATCGCCGATTCCAGCACCTTACGAATGATGCGCGCGCCCTTTTTCGGGCTGAAGGTCAGGATGTTGAGCGCCTTTTCCACCGACAGGCCGCGAATCTGGTCCGCCACCAGGCGCCCCTTCTGTTCCGACAGGCGCACGCCGCGCAAAATGGATGTGGTTTCCATAGTCATCACCTCTATTTCTTCGCCGCGGCTTTTTTGTCCGCCGCCTTGGTGTGCCCCTTGAAGGTACGGGTGTGGGAAAACTCGCCGAGCTTGTGGCCGACCATGTTTTCCGAAACGTACACCGGCACATGCTGCTTGCCGTTGTGCACCGCGATGGTCAGGCCGACGAAATCCGGCAGGACGGTGGAGCGCCGCGACCAGGTCTTGATCGGGCGTTTGTCGTTGGTCGCGTGCGCAGCCTCAACCTTCTTGATGAGGTGGGCGTCGACGAACGGGCCTTTTTTAACTGAACGTGCCATCTCTTACCTCTTATTTCGAATAGCGCCGGCGCACGATCATGCTGCTGGTGCGCTTGTTGCGGCGGGTGCGGTAGCCTTTGGTCTTGGTGCCCCACGGGCTCACCGGATGACGGCCGGCGGCGGTCTTGCCCTCGCCGCCACCGTGAGGGTGGTCGATCGGGTTCATCGCCACGCCGCGCACCGTCGGGCGGATGCCACGCCAGCGCTGCGCACCGGCCTTGCCGATGGAACGCAGGCTATGCTCTTCATTGCCGACCTCGCCCAGAGTGGCGCGGCAATCGACGTGCACCTTGCGGATTTCGCCGGAACGCAGGCGCAGTTGCGCATACACGCCTTCACGCGCCAGCAGCTGCACCGAGGTGCCGGCCGAGCGCGCCAGTTGTGCGCCCTTACCGGGCAGCATCTCCACGCAGTGGATGGTGCTGCCAACCGGGATGTTACGCAGCGGCAGGGTGTTGCCGTTCTTGATCGGCGCTTCCGGCCCGCTCACCAGCTGCATGCCCGCACTCACACCCTTGGGGGCGATGATGTAGCGACGCTCGCCGTCGGCGTAGCACAGCAGGGCCAGGTTGGCGCTGCGGTTCGGATCGTACTCCAGCCGCTCCACCTTGGCCTGGATGTTGTCCTTGTCACGACGAAAATCGACGATGCGATAATGCTGCTTGTGCCCGCCGCCCTGGTGGCGCGTGGTGATATGGCCACGATTGTTGCGGCCAGCACGCTTCGACTGTTTCTCGAGCAGCGGTGCGTGGGGCTTGCCCTTGTGCAAGTCCGGGGACACCACCTTGACCACGGCACGGCGGCCGGGGGAAGTCGGTTTTACTTTAATCAGTGCCATTGCTTACGCTCCTGCCGCAAAGTTGATTTCCTGGCCAGGCTTGAGGCAGACATAAGCCTTCTTCCAGTTGTTGCGCCGACCCAGGTAGCGGCCGAAGCGCTTCTGCTTGCCCTTGACGTTGGCCACTTGCACGCTTTCCACCTGCACCCTGAACATCAGCTCCACCGCGGCCTTGATCTCCGGCTTGGTTGCATCGGAGGCCACGCGCAGCACCACCTGCTCGTTCTTGTCGGCAACGTGGGTGCTCTTTTCCGAAATCTGCGGTGCCAGGATCACCTGCATCAGCCGCTCTTGGTTGAATGCGCTCATGCCAGCATCTCCTCGATTTTCGCCACTGCGCCGCGCGTCAGCAACACGTTGGAAAAGCGCACCAGGCTCACCGGGTCGGCCTCCTTCGGTTCCAGCACCAGCACGTTGGCCAGGTTGCGCGCGGACAGCAGCAGGTTGTCGTCACAGTTGTCGGTGATGATGAGGACGTTGTCGAAGCCCATGCTCTTCACCTTCTGCGCCAGCAGCCTGGTCTTGGGCGCTTCCACGGTGAAGTTGTCCACCACCGCAATGCGGCCTTCGCGCGCCAGCTGCGACAGGATGGAACACACACCGGCGCGGTACATCTTGCGATTCAGCTTGTGACTGAAATTTTCGTCCGGGCTGTTCGGGAAAATCTTGCCGCCGCCTCGCCACAACGGGCTCGACGCCATACCGGCACGGGCGCGGCCGGTGCCCTTCTGACGCCACGGCTTGCGCGTGCTCTTGGCGACATCGGAGCGCCCCTTCTGCGCGCGGTTGCCTGAACGGGCATTGGCCTGGTAGGCGACAATGACCTGGTGCACCAGCGCTTCGTTGAATTCACGTCCGAACAAGGTGTCGGAAGCGGTCACGCTGGCCGTCTTCTCGCCTTTGTCGTTGATCAGTTTCAGTTCCATCTCGGCGGCCCCTTATTTCTTTGCCTTGATCGCAGGACGCACGATCACGTCGCCGCCCTTGCTACCCGGCACAGCGCCCTTGAGCAGCAGCAGTTGACGTTCGCTGTCAATGCGCACGATTTCCAGGCTTTGCACGGTGCTGGTGACGTCGCCGTAGTGGCCCGCCATGCGCTTGCCCGGGAACACGCGGCCCGGATCCTGCGCCATGCCGATCGAGCCGGGCACATTGTGCGACTTGGAGTTGCCGTGACTGGCACGGTTGGAGGAGAAGTTGTGGCGCCTGATCGCACCGGTAAAGCCCTTACCGTGCGAGGTACCGGTGACGTCCACCTTCTGGCCGACCTGGAACAGGTCAACACCAATGGTGCCGCCAAGTTGCAGCTTGCCCAGCTCTTCGCTGGACACGCGGAATTCGTTGAGGATATGGCCCGCCTCGACGCCGGCCTTGGCGAAATGTCCGGCCGCCGCCTTGTTCACGCGCGAGGCGCGGCGCTTGCCGAACGCCACCTGCACCGCGACATAGCCGTCGGTTTCGGGGGTCTTGATCTGGGTGACGCGATTGTTGGACACGTCCAGCACCGTCACCGGAACGGTGCTGCCGTCCTCGGTAAAAATGCGAGTCATGCCAATCTTGCGACCGACAAGTCCTAAGCTCATTTTCTTACCCTTTATCAAAGGCGCCGACTACAATTGGCCGGCAGTTTTAAATTCAGAAGTCGCGGGGCAATGCCCGCGTCCTCCTGTTACAACTTGATTTCTACATCCACGCCCGCGGGCAGATCGAGTTTCATCAGCGCATCTACGGTCTTGTCGGTGGGGTCGATGATGTCCATCAAACGCAGATGCGTACGGATCTCGAACTGGTCGCGCGAGGTCTTGTTGACATGCGGGCTGCGCAGCACGTCGAAGCGCTCGATGCGCGTCGGTAGCGGCACGGGGCCCTTGACCACGGCGCCGGTGCGCTTGGCGGTGTCGACAATTTCCAGCGCCGACTGGTCAATCAGACGATAGTCGAACGCCTTCAGGCGGATGCGGATTTTTTGGCTTTGCATGCTCATCTCTATTCAATAATCTTTGCCACGACGCCGGCACCGACGGTGCGACCGCCCTCGCGGATGGCAAAGCGCAGCCCGTCTTCCATCGCAATCGGCTGGATCAGGTTCACCGTGATCGACACATTGTCCCCAGGCATCACCATCTCGGTGCCCGCCGGCAGGTCAATGCTGCCAGTCACGTCGGTGGTGCGGAAGTAAAACTGCGGACGGTAGCCGTTGAAGAACGGGGTGTGACGGCCGCCCTCTTCTTTGCTCAGTACGTACACTTCGGCGGTAAACTTGGTGTGCGGGGTGATCGAGCCGGGCTTGGCCAGCACTTGGCCGCGTTCGACTTCTTCGCGCTTGGTGCCGCGCAGCAGAACGCCAATGTTGTCGCCAGCCTGACCTTGGTCGAGCAGCTTGCGGAACATTTCAACACCGGTGCAGGTGGTCTTGGTGGTCGGCCTGAGGCCCACGATTTCGATTTCCTCGCCAACCTTGACGATGCCGCGCTCGACGCGGCCAGTCACCACGGTGCCGCGTCCGGAGATGGAGAATACGTCTTCCACCGGCATCAGGAACGGACCGTCCAGGGCGCGCTTGGGTTCGGGGATGTAGGTGTCCAAGGCTTCGGCGAGCTTCATGATGGCACCTTCGCCAAGGTCGCCAGCGTCGCCTTCCAGGGCCTTCAAGGCAGAGCCCTTGACAATGGGAATGTCGTCGCCAGGGAATTCGTACTTGGACAGGAGTTCACGCACTTCCATTTCGACGAGTTCGAGCAGCTCGGGGTCGTCAACCATGTCGCATTTGTTCATGAACACGACGATGTAGGGTACGCCTACCTGGCGTGCCAGGAGAATGTGTTCGCGCGTCTGCGGCATGGGGCCGTCGGCCGCCGATACCACCAGGATGGCACCGTCCATCTGCGCCGCACCGGTGATCATGTTCTTGACGTAGTCGGCGTGCCCCGGGCAGTCAACGTGGGCGTAGTGGCGGTTGGAAGTCTCGTATTCGACGTGCGCCGTGTTGATGGTGATGCCGCGCGCCTTTTCTTCCGGCGCCGCATCAATCTCGTCGTATTTCTTCGCCTCGCCGCCAAACTTCTTCGACAGCACCGTCGTGATCGCCGCAGTCAAGGTCGTCTTGCCGTGGTCCACGTGCCCAATCGTCCCTACGTTCACGTGCGGCTTCGTCCGCTCAAACTTTCCCTTTGCCATGATCTACCTCGCTATTTTTTGTTGATGACCGCATCCGCGACGTTCTTGGGCGCCTCGGAATAATGCTTGAATTCCATGGTGTAAGTCGCGCGCCCCTGCGACAGCGAGCGCAGCGTGGTGGAGTAGCCGAACATCTCGGCCAGCGGCACCTCCGCCTTGATCGCCTTACCACCAGGCAGATCTTCCATGCCCTGCACGATGCCGCGGCGGCTGGACAGGTCGCCCATGACGTTGCCCATGAACTCCTCCGGCGTCTCCACTTCCACCGCCATCATCGGTTCCAGCAGTACCGGGTTGGCCTTGCGCATGCCGTCCTTGAACGCCATCGACGCCGCCATCTTGAACGCGTTTTCGTTGGAGTCGACGTCATGGTAGGAACCGTCGAACAGCGTCACTTTCACGTCCACCACCGGGAAGCCGGCGAGCACACCGTTGGGCAGCGTGTCCTCCAGGCCCTTCTGCACTGCCGGGATGTACTCACGCGGCACGGTGCCGCCCTTGATCGCGTCAACGAACTCGAAACCCTTACCCGCCTCGTTCGGCTCCATCTTGATCCATACATGGCCGTACTGGCCGCGGCCGCCGGATTGCTTGATGAATTTACCTTCCTGCTCGACCTGCTTGCGGATCGCCTCGCGGTACGCCACCTGCGGCGCGCCGACGTTGGCTTCCACGCCAAACTCGCGCTTCATGCGGTCGACGATGATCTCGAGATGCAGCTCGCCCATGCCGGAAATGATGGTCTGCCCGGATTCCTCGTCAGTGCGCACGCGAAACGACGGGTCTTCCTGCGCCAGACGGTTCAGCGCAATGCCCATTTTTTCCTGGTCGGCCTTGGTCTTGGGCTCCACCGCAACGTGGATCACCGGCTCCGGGAATTCCATGCGCTCGAGAATGATGGGGTTGTTGAGGTCGCACAGCGTGTCGCCGGTGGTGGCCTCCTTGAGACCCACCGCCGCCGCGATGTCACCGGCGCGCACTTCTTCCAGCGGCTGGCGCTCGTTGGCATGCATCTGCACGATACGGCCGATGCGCTCCTTCTTGCCCTTGACCGGGTTGTAGATGGTATCGCCGGAACTCACCACCCCGGAATAGACGCGGAAGAAAATCAGCTGGCCGACAAAGGGGTCGGTCATGATCTTGAAGGCCAAACCGGAGAATGGCTCGTCATCCGAAGCATGCCGCTCATCGGGCTTGCCGGTTTCGCTCTCGCCCTTCACCGCCGGAATGTCGGTCGGCGCCGGCAGGAAGTCGATCACCGCGTCCAGCATCGCTTGCACGCCCTTGTTCTTGAATGCGGAGCCGCACAGCATCGGCACGATCTCGCCGGCGATGGTGCGCTGACGCAAACCCTGCTTGATCTCGGCCTCGCTCAGCTCGCCGGACTCGAGATATTTGTTCATCAAATCCTCAGAAGCTTCGGCAGCGCTCTCCACCATCTTCTCGCGCCACTCCTGCGCCAACGCCAGCAGGTTGGCGGGAATGTCGCGATATTCGAATTTCATGCCCTGGGAAGCCTCGTCCCAGAACACCGCCTTCATCTTGATCAGGTCGACCACGCCCTCGAACTTTTCCTCGGCGCCGATCGGGATCTGCACCGGCACGGGGTTGGCCTTGAGGCGCTGACGCATCTGGTCATGCACCTTGAAGAAGTTCGCGCCAGTACGGTCCATCTTGTTGACGAAGGCCAGACGCGGTACACGATACTTGTTGGCCTGGCGCCATACCGTTTCCGACTGGGGCTGCACGCCGCCCACCGCGCAATACACCATGCAGGCGCCGTCCAGCACACGCATGGAACGCTCCACCTCGATGGTGAAATCGACGTGACCCGGGGTGTCGATGATGTTGATGCGGTGCTCGGGGTAATTGCCGCCCATGCCCTTCCAGAAGCAGGTTACCGCCGCCGAAGTAATGGTGATGCCGCGCTCTTTTTCCTGCTCCATCCAGTCGGTGGTGGCGGCGCCATCGTGCACCTCGCCGATCTTGTGGCTGAGGCCGGTATAAAACAGCACGCGTTCGGTGGTCGTGGTCTTGCCGGCATCAATGTGCGCACTGATGCCGATGTTGCGGTAACGTTCGATCGGG
Source organism: Pseudomonadota bacterium (assembly GCA_040756015.1). Classification (GTDB taxonomy): domain Bacteria; phylum Pseudomonadota; class Gammaproteobacteria; order Burkholderiales; family JBFMAC01; genus JBFMAC01. The sequence goes on along the minus strand of JBFMAC010000009.1, from coordinate 70,458 downwards.
GTCTTGCGAGCCACGGCTAAAATCCAGTCTTCTTAAATTAAAAACGATAATGCGCGAATGCCTTGTTGGCCTCCGCCATGCGGTGCACTTCCTCGCGCTTCTTGATCGCACCGCCGCGGCCTTCCGACGCCTCCAGCAACTCGCCGGCCAGGCGCGCGCCCATCGACTTCTCGCCGCGCTTGCGTGCGGAGTCGCGCAGCCAGCGCATCGCCAGGGCCATGCGCCGCACCGGGCGAACTTCCACCGGCACCTGGTAGTTGGCGCCACCGACGCGGCGGCTCTTTACTTCCACCATGGGCTTGGCATTGGCCAGCGCCTGGGAAAACACTTCGATCGGGTCCTTGCCGGTTTTCTTCGCGATCTGTTCCAGGGCGCCGTAAATGATGCGCTCGGCGACCGACTTCTTGCCGCGCGTCATCAACGTGTTGACGAACTTGGCCACATCCTGGTTGCCGTATTTCGGATCCGGCAGAATTTCGCGCTTCGGCACTTCCCTACGTCTTGGCATAGCTAACCTCTAATCTGTTCCGTTGATTCCAGTTACGCGGCCTTCGGGCGCTTGGCGCCGTACTTGGAACGCGCCTGCTTGCGATCCTTCACGCCTGCGGTATCCAGGCTGCCGCGCACCATGTGGTAACGCACGCCCGGCAAGTCCTTCACCCGGCCACCGCGGATCAGTACCACCGAGTGCTCCTGCAGGTTGTGTCCTTCGCCGCCGATGTAGGAAATAACCTCAAAACCGTTGGTCAGGCGCACCTTGGCCACCTTGCGCAGCGCCGAGTTCGGCTTTTTCGGCGTGGTGGTGTACACGCGCGTGCACACGCCGCGCTTTTGCGGACTGCCCGCCAGCGCCGGCACTTTGCTCTTGGTGCGCGGCGAAGAACGCCCGGTACGCACTAACTGGTTAATCGTTGGCATGTTTTTCCCTGAAAACTCAACTCTCAAAAAACCCGGGACGGCAATGATGCCGTCCCGCGTTGTTCGCAGCCCACACTTCTCGGCTAAAAAAGACTGCGGATTCTAAGGGGCCTAGCCCCCCCTGTCAAGCAATTTGCTCGTCGCTGGGCGTCTCCAGCACCTCGTCGCCGAAGCCGCGCCCCTCGGCCATATCCACGCCCTGACTTTGCTTGCGCCGGGTGCTGTGATAGGCCAGGCCAGTGCCGGCCGGGATCAGGCGGCCGACGATGACGTTTTCCTTCAGGCCGCGCAGGTCGTCCTTTTTGCCCATGATCGCGGCCTCGGTCAGCACGCGCGTGGTTTCCTGGAACGACGCTGCCGAGATAAAGGAATCGGTCGACAACGACGCCTTGGTGATGCCGAGCAGCATGTATTCGAAAGTGGCCGGCTGCTTGCCCTCCGCCACCACGCGCTCGTTTTCCGCCAGCACCTCGGCACGTTCAACCTGTTCGCCCTGGATGAAACCGGTGCCGCCCGCATCGGTGATCTGCACGCGGCGCAAGATCTGGCGCACGATCACTTCGATGTGCTTGTCGTTGATCTTCACACCCTGCAGGCGGTACACGTCCTGCACCTCGTCGATGATGTAGCGCGCCAGCGCTTCCACACCGAGCAGACGCAGGATGTCGTGCGGATCGGCGGGGCCGTCCACGATGGTCTCGCCCTTGTTCACCACCTGACCGTCGTGCACCGTGACATGCTTGTCCTTGGGGATGAGGTATTCGTGCGCCACCCCTTCCAGATCGGTGATCACCAGGCGCTGCTTGCCCTTGGTGTCCTTGCCGAACGACACTGTGCCGGTGATTTCCGCCAGCATGCCGGCGTCCTTCGGCGAACGTGCCTCGAACAATTCCGCCACGCGCGGCAGGCCGCCGGTGATGTCGCGCGTCTTCGAGGATTCCTGCGGAATCCTCGCCAGCACTTCGCCGACGCCGACTTCCTGGCCGTCCTTCACGGTAATGATGCAACCGATCTGGAAGGTGATGGTCACCGGCAGGTTGGTGCCCACCAGCTTGACTTCCTGACCCTTGGCATCATACAGCTTGACCTGCGGGCGCAGGCCCTTGGTTTGCGCGGTGCCGCGGCGCTTGGGATCGATCACCACGAGGGTGGACAGACCGGTCACCTCGTCGATCTGCTTGGCCACGGTGACGCCTTCCTCGACGTTCTCGAACTTGATGCGCCCGGCGTATTCGGTGATGATGGGACGGGTGTGCGGGTCCCACGTCGCCAGCACCTGCCCGGCCTTCACCGCCATGCCGTCGCGCGCCAGCAGCGTGGCGCCATAAGGCACCTTGTGACGCTCGCGCTCGCGGCCGTTGTCGTCCTGAATCACTACTTCTCCGCCGCGCGAAATCGCCACCTGTTCGCCACGCACGTTGGTCACGTAACGCATGCCGGAGGTAAAGCGCGCCACGCCGTTCGACTTGCTCTCGACCTGACTCACCACTGCGGTGCGCGATGCCGCGCCGCCGATGTGGAAGGTACGCATGGTCAGCTGCGTGCCCGGTTCGCCGATCGACTGCGCGGCGATCACGCCCACCGCTTCGCCGACGTTGACCAGCGAGCCGCGGCCGAGGTCGCGACCGTAGCACTTGGCGCACAGACCGTAACGGGTTTCACAGGTGAGCGGGGTGCGCACCTTGACTTCATCGACACCGAGCTTCTCGATGGTCTCGACCGCATCCTCGTCGAGGAGGGTGCCGGCCGCATACAGCGTCTCGCCGTTATCGGGATGAATCACGTCGTTGGCGGCCACGCGGCCGAGGATGCGCTCGCGCAATGCCTCCACCACTTCGCCGCCTTCGACCAGCGCTTTCATCACGATGCCCTGGGCGGTACCGCAATCGTCCTCGGTCACCACCAGGTCCTGCGTCACGTCCACCAGGCGGCGGGTGAGGTAACCTGAGTTGGCCGTCTTCAGCGCAGTGTCGGCCAGACCCTTGCGCGCGCCGTGCGTGGAGATGAAGTACTGCAACACATTGAGGCCTTCGCGGAAGTTTGCCGTGATCGGCGTCTCGATGATGGAACCGTCCGGCTTGGCCATCAGTCCGCGCATCCCCGCCAGCTGGCGGATCTGTGCAGCGGAGCCGCGCGCGCCGGAATCGGCCATCATGTAGATGGAGTTGAACGATTCCTGCATCACCGCGTTGCCCTTCTTGTCCCGCACCGCCACCCAGCCGTGCTTGTCATCCCACTGCATCACCGGCTCGGCGCCCAGCTGCTCCATCATCACCTTGCCGACCAAATCGCCGGCACGGCCCCAGATGTCAATCACCTTGTTGTAGCGCTCACCCTGGGTCACCAGACCTGAGGTGTACTGCGCCTCGATCTCGTGCACCTCTTTTTCTGCGGCGGCGAGGATGTCGCTCTTCTGCTGCGGCACCAGCATATCGTCCACACAGATGGAAATACCGGCGCGCGTCGCATAGCTGAAGCCGGCATACATCAGCTTGTCGGCGAAGATCACCGTCTCGCGCAAGCCGCAGCGACGAAACGCCGCGTTGATCAGCTTGGAGATTTCCTTCTTCTTGAGCGCCTTGTTGATCACCGAGAACGGCAGCCCCGGCGGCAGGATTTCCGACAGCAGGGCACGTCCCACGGTGGTTTCGTAGCGAGTAATTTTTTCGTGCCTGCCGCCGTCGGCGTCGACGTCGACTTCCTTGATGCGCACCATGATGCGCGCGTTGATCTCGACCTGGCGCGTTTCATAGGCGCGCGCCACTTCAGCGACGTTGGCGAAAGCCATGCCGGAGCCGCGCGCGTTCACTTTCTCGCGCGTGGTGTAATACAGGCCGAGCACGATGTCCTGCGACGGCACGATGATGGGGTCGCCGTTGGCGGGCGAAAGCACGTTGTTCGACGACAACATCAGCGTGCGCGCCTCCATCTGCGCCTCCAGGGACAGCGGCACATGCACCGCCATCTGGTCGCCGTCGAAGTCGGCATTGAACGCCGCACACACCAGCGGGTGCAACTGGATCGCCTTGCCTTCGATCAGCACCGGCTCGAACGCCTGGATGCCGAGGCGGTGCAGCGTCGGCGCGCGGTTGAGCATCACCGGGTGCTCGCGGATCACGTCCTCGAGGATGTCCCACACTTCCGGCACCTCCAGCTCGACCAGCCGGCGCGCCGCCTTGATGGTGGTGGCCAGGCCGAGCACTTCCAGCTTGTGGAAGATGAAGGGCTTGAACAATTCCAGCGCCATTTTCTTGGGCAGACCACACTGGTGCAGCTTGAGCTGCGGACCGACCACGATCACCGAACGGCCGGAATAGTCGACGCGCTTGCCGAGCAGGTTCTGGCGGAAGCGGCCGCCCTTGCCCTTGATCATATCGGCGAGTGACTTGAGCGGACGCTTGTTGGCGCCGGTCATCGCCTTGCCGCGGCGACCGTTGTCGAGCAAGGAGTCGACCGCTTCCTGCAACATGCGCTTCTCGTTCCTGACAATGATTTCCGGCGCCTTCAGTTCGAGCAGGCGCTTCAAGCGGTTGTTGCGGTTGATCACGCGGCGATACAGGTCGTTCAGGTCGGAGGTCGCAAAGCGGCCGCCATCGAGCGGCACCAGCGGGCGCAGGTCGGGGGGCAGCACCGGCAGCACTTCCATGATCATCCACTCCGGCTTGATGCCGGAACGATGAAATGCTTCCAGTACCTTGAGGCGCTTGGCGATCTTCTTGATCTTGGTCTCGGAGCTGGTCGCTTCCAGTTCCTTGTGCAGGGTCTCGATTTCGCGGTTGAGGTCCAGCCCTTTCAGCAGTTCGCGCACTGCCTCGGCGCCCATCATCGCGGTGAAATCGTCGCCGTATTCCTCGACCTTGGCAAGATAATCGTCCTCGGACAGCAACTGGCAGCGGCCTAGCGGCGTCATGCCCGGGTCGATCACCACGTAGGCTTCGAAGTAGAGCACACGCTCGATGTCGCGTAGCGGGATGTCCAGCACCATGCCCAGGCGCGACGGCAGCGACTTGAGGAACCAGATGTGCGCCACCGGCGAAGCCAGTTCGATGTGGCCCATGCGTTCGCGGCGCACCTTGGACAAGGTCACTTCGACACCACATTTTTCGCAGATCACGCCGCGGTGCTTCAAGCGCTTGTACTTGCCGCACAGGCACTCGTAATCCTTGACCGGACCAAAAATCTTGGCACAGAACAGGCCGTCACGCTCCGGCTTGAACGTACGGTAGTTGATGGTCTCCGGCTTCTTCACCTCTCCATAGGACCAGGAACGGATCTTTTCCGGCGACGCCAGACTGATCTTGATCGCGTCGAATTCCTCTTCCTGCGTGACCTGTTTAAATAAATCGAGCAATCCCTTCATGTTTACTCCTCGTGGCCGTGGCGGGGATGATTAATTGCGTTCCAAATCGATGTCGATCGCAAGCGAACGAATTTCCTTGACCAGCACGTTGAACGATTCCGGCATGCCGGCGTCGATCTTGTGCTCGCCCTTGACGATAGATTCGTACACCTTGCGCCGCCCTTCGGTGTCGTCGGACTTGACGGTGAGCATCTCCTGCAGCGTGTAGGAGGCACCGTAGGCTTCCAGCGCCCACACCTCCATCTCGCCGAAGCGCTGGCCGCCGAACTGCGCCTTGCCGCCCAGCGGCTGCTGCGTCACCAGGCTGTACGGGCCGGTCGAGCGCGCGTGCATCTTGTCATCGACCAAGTGGTGCAGCTTGAGCATGTGCATATAACCCACCGTCACCTGGCGGTCGAACGCCTCGCCGGTACGACCGTCGAAGAGGGTGATCTGGCCGGAGCGCGGCATGCCCGCCAGTTCCAGCATCGCCTTGATCTCGTCCTCGGTGGCACCGTCGAACACCGGCGTGGCGAACGGCACACCCTGCTTCAGGTTGCGCACCAGTTCGAGCACCTCCGCGTCGGACAGGGAATCAATCTGCTCGCTCTTGCCACTTGAGTTATAGATCAAATCGAGCGCCTTGCGCAGGTCGCCGATCTTGGCCTGTGCCTCCAGCATCTGGCCGAGGCGCTTGCCCAGGCCTTTTGCCGCCCAGCCCAGATGGGTTTCCAGGATCTGGCCGACGTTCATGCGCGACGGCACACCCAACGGGTTGAGCACGATGTCGAGCGGCGTACCGTCCGCCATGTGCGGCATGTCCTCAACCGGCACGATCTTGGAGATCACGCCCTTGTTGCCGTGGCGGCCCGCCATCTTGTCGCCGGGTTGCAGGCGGCGCTTCACCGCCAGGTAGACCTTGACCATTTTCTGCACGCCCGGCGGCAGCTCGTCGCCGCTGGTGAGCTTGCGCTTCTTCTCCTCGAACATGGCGTCGAACTCGACGCGCTTCTGGTCGAGGCTTTCCTTGAGGCGCTCCAGCTGCACGGCCGCTTCTTCATTGGCCATGCGGATGTCGAACCAATGATGTGGCTCGACCTCGGTCAGGTAGGCCTTGGTGATCTTGGTGCCCTTGGCCAGCTTCTTGGGGCCGCCGTTGGCGGTCTTGCCCACCAACAGGCGTTCGATACGGGCGAAAGTATCGGCCTCGACGATACGCATCTGATCGGCGAGGTCCTTCTTGTAGCGTTTCAGCTCGTCGTCGATGATCTGCTGGGCACGCTTGTCGCGCTCGATGCCTTCGCGCGTGAACACCTGCACGTCGATCACCGTGCCGGACATGCCGGACGGCACGCGCAGGCTGGTGTCCTTCACGTCGGACGCCTTCTCGCCGAAGATCGCGCGCAGCAGTTTTTCTTCCGGGGTGAGCTGGGTTTCGCCCTTGGGCGTAACCTTGCCAACCAGCACGTCGCCGGCCTCGACCTCGGCACCAATGTAGACAATGCCCGATTCGTCGAGACGGCCCAGTTGGCCTTCGGACAGGTTGGAAATGTCGCGGCTGATCTCTTCGGGACCCAGCTTAGTATCGCGCGCCACCACCGACAGCTCTTCGATGTGGATGGAGGTGAAGCGGTCATCGGCCACCACGCGCTCGGAAATCAGGATCGAGTCCTCGAAGTTGTAGCCGTTCCATGGCATGAACGCGACCAGCATGTTCTGCCCCAGCGCCAGTTCACCCATGTCGGTGGAGGCCCCGTCGGCGATCACGTCACCGCGTGCGATGATCTCGCCGACCTTGACGATGGGGCGCTGGTTGATGTTGGTGTTCTGGTTGGAACGGGTGTACTTCACCAGGTTGTAGATATCGACGCCGACCTCGCCGGCGCTGGCTTCGTCGTCGTTGACGCGCACCACGATACGCGAAGCGTCGACGTAATCGACCACGCCGCCGCGGCGCGCCTGTACGGTGGTGCCGGAGTCGACCGCCACGGTGCGCTCGATGCCGGTGCCGACCAGCGGCTTCTCGGCGCGCAGACAGGGCACCGCCTGGCGCTGCATGTTGGAGCCCATCAGCGCACGGTTGGCGTCGTCATGCTCGAGGAACGGAATCAGCGACGCCGCCACCGAGACGATCTGCGAAGGTGCCACGTCCATGTAGTTGACGCGCTCCGGCGATGCCAGCGCGAATTCATTCTGGCTGCGGCACGACACCATCTCGTCGGCGAGCTTGCCCTTCTTGTCCATCGCCGCGTTAGCCTGGGCGATGACGTGCTGGCTTTCCTCGATCGCCGACAGGAATTCGATGTTGTCGGTGACGCTGCCGTTGTTGACCTTGCGGTACGGCGTCTCGATAAAACCGTATTCGTTGGTGCGCGCATACAGCGCCAACGAGTTGATCAGGCCGATGTTCGGGCCTTCCGGCGTCTCGATCGGGCAGACGCGGCCGTAGTGCGTCGGGTGCACGTCGCGCACCTCGAAGCCGGCGCGCTCGCGCGTCAAGCCACCCGGGCCCAGCGCGGAGACGCGGCGTTTGTGGGTGATCTCCGACAGCGGGTTGGTCTGGTCCATGAACTGGGAGAGCTGCGAGGAGCCGAAGAATTCCTTCACCGCCGCCGAGATCGGCTTGGCGTTGATAAGGTCGTGCGGCATCAGGTTTTCCGACTCGGCCTGGTTGAGTCGCTCCTTGACGGCGCGCTCGACGCGCACCAGACCGGCACGGAACTGGTTCTCCGCCAGTTCGCCCACCGAGCGCACGCGGCGGTTGCCGAGGTGGTCGATGTCGTCGATTTCGCCGCGGCCGTTACGCAGCTCGACCAGCACCTTGATCACGGCGATGATGTCCTCGGTCGAGAGGGTGCCGGCGCCATCCAGTTCGGGGCGGCCGATGCGGCGGTTGAACTTCATGCGACCCACCTTGGACAGGTCGTAAGTCTCCTCGCTGAAGAACAGGCGACCAAACAGCGTCGTCACCGCGTCTTCGGTGGGCGGTTCGCCGGGACGCATCATGCGATAGATCGCCACCTGCGCGGCGCTGAGGTCGGCAGTTTCGTCGATGCGCAGCGTTTGCGAAATGTACGGACCCTGGTCGAGGTCGTTGGTGTAGATGGTCTGGATCGCAGCAATGCCGGCAGCGCGCAGCTTGCCGAGCACCTCCTCGGTGATCTCGTCGTTGGCCAGCGCCACCACCTCGCCGCTGTCGGCGTTGATGACGTTGCGTGCCAGCACGCGGCCGAGCAGAAACTCCTCGGGCACGGCGATTTTCTTGATGCCGGCCTGCTCCATCTCGCGGATGTGCTTGACCGTGATGCGCTTGTCCTTGGGAACGATCGTCTTGCCCTTCTTGTCGGCAATGTCGAAGCGCGCGATTTCGCCGCGCATGCGCTCCGGCACCAGCTCGAACTCGATCTCGCCCTTGCTGCCAAGGTAGAAGGTATCGTTGACGAAAAATTCGGCGAGGATCTGCTCCGGGGTGTAGCCGAGTGCGCGCAGCAGAATGGTCACCGGCATCTTGCGGCGACGATCGACGCGGAAATACAGGTAGTCCTTCGGGTCGAACTCAAAGTCGAGCCAGGAGCCCCGATAGGGGATGATGCGCGCCGAGAACAGCAGCTTGCCCGAGGAATGCGTCTTGCCGCGATCATGCTCGAAGAACACACCGGGCGAACGATGCAGCTGCGACACGATCACGCGTTCGGTGCCGTTGATGATGAACGAACCGTTGGCGGTCATCAGCGGGATTTCGCCCATGTACACTTCTTGCTCCTTCACCTCCTTCACCGTAGGCTTGCTCGCCTCCTTGTCGAGAATAGTGAGGCGCACACGCGCGCGCAGCGGTGCGGCGAAAGTCAGTCCGCGCTGCTGGCACTCCTTCACGTCGAACGGCGGCTCGCCCAGCGCATAGCTGACGAAGTCCAAGCGTGCATTGCCGGAATGCGAGGTGATCGGGAAGATCGAGTGGAACGCCGCCTGCAAACCCTCGGTCTTGCGCCTGTCCGCCGGCACACCGGCTTGCAGGAAAGTGGCGTAGGAGTCGATCTGAGTAGCCAGCAGGAAAGGCACCGGCAGCACGCTGGCGCGCTTGGCGAAGCTTTTGCGGATACGCTTTTTCTCGGTAAAAGAGTAGGTCATGGTTACTCCACAGTGAGACGGCAGAAGTCAGTGATCAGGCGACGCTCGCATCGCCTCACGCATGACCTCTTGAAATGGGAAAGGCTGGCGGTGTTTCCGCCAGCCTGCCTCCCGTTACGAAGCGCAATGCGCTGCAAAGTTACTTGATCTCGCAGCTTGCGCCTGCTTCTTCCAGCTTCTTCTTCATCGCGTCGGCGTCGGCCTTGGGCACACCTTCCTTCACCGGCTTCGGCGCACCGTCCACCAAGTCCTTGGCTTCCTTGAGGCCGAGGCCGGTGATCTCGCGCACCACCTTGATGACGCTGACCTTGTTGGCGCCGGCTGCGGTGAGGATCACGTTGAACTCAGTCTGCTCGGCCGCAGCGGCAGCACCGCCAGCACCGCCGCCCGCAGCAGCAGGCGCCGCCATGGCGGCAGCGGAAACGCCGAACTTCTCTTCCACTGCCTTCACCAGTTCATTGAGTTCCAGGACGGACATGCCGTCTAGGGCTTGCAAAAATGCGTCTTTATCGAATGCCATGTTGGTCTTCCTAAATTTAAAAGTTCGAAAGTTTGAAAGCGATCAAGCGGCAGAAGCTTTTTTCTCCGCGACGGCGGCGAGCACGCGCGCAAGGCCGGAAACCGGCGATTGCAACAAACCGAGCAGTTGCGCCAGCAACACCTCCTTGCTCGGCACGGTTGCCAGCGCACTCACGCCCTTCACATCCAGCACCTTGCCGTTGTAGAAGCCCGCCTTGATCACCAGCTTCTCGTTGGCCTTGGCAAACTCGTGCACCACCTTGGCGGCGGCCACCGGATCCGGGCTGATGCTGTATGCCAGCGGCCCGATCATTTTGTCTGCCAGCCCCTCAAACTGAGTGCCTTGCACCGCGCGGCGCGCCAGCGTGTTTTTCAACACGCGGAAATACACCCCGGACTTGCGCGCATTGGCGCGCAACTGGGTGATGTCGCCGACTTCGATGCCACGATACTCAGCCAGGACGATGGTCTGGGCTTGCGCCAGCTGCGCACTCACCTCAGTCACCACGGCCTGCTTTTCCTGCAGATTGAGACCCAAAGTCTTCCTCCATCTTCAAGCGGAATATCCACGCGGACATTCCATCGTTAACACACGCGTCCTCAAGACAAGGAGGAGAGAACATTGCTGTTCGAACACCCCTGCTCGCGGGCACACCATCTGCGCGGGATTCGGGAACCAGAGTCAGATGGATCAGAAATCCCGCCCACCCGAACCGTCCTTCAATTAAGCACCAAACACGAAATCCACGGCCATCTGATACCTGACCTCCGATTCCTGCTGCCTGGCCGCTCCTGCGGTCTTGGACAATCTGCCTTGCTGCCAGCAGTCCAAATTTCCATCGACCCGGCCTGGCTGCACCGTGCCGAAAGAATGGCTTACTGCGCCGCCAGACTCGACTGGTCGACGCGCACGCCTGCCCCCATGGTGCTGGAGACGGCGATCTTCCTCAGATAAACACCTTTCGAGGTGGCCGGCTTGGCCTTGTTCAGGGCATCCACCAGCGCCAGCATATTCTCGCGCAGCGCCTCGACCGTGAACGAAGCACGGCCGATCGAGCATTGCACGATGCCGGCCTTATCGGTGCGGTACTGCACCTGGCCGGCCTTGGCGTTCCTCACCGCGCCGGCGACGTCCGGAGTCACCGTACCCACTTTCGGGTTCGGCATCAGGCCGCGCGGGCCGAGAATCTGGCCGAGTTGACCGACCACGCGCATCGCGTCCGGCGATGCGATTACCACGTCGAAATCCATTTTGCCACCCTTGATCTCGGCGGCGAGCTCGTCGAAGCCGACAATGTCGGCGCCAGCCGCCTTGGCTGCCTCGGCAGCGGCGCCCTGTGCAAACACTGCCACGCGCACGGTCTTGCCAGTGCCCTGCGGCAGCACCACGGAACCACGCACCAGCTGGTCGGATTTTTTCGCATCGATGCCCAGGTTGATGGCGACGTCGATCGACTCGTTGAATTTCGCGGTGGCGTTTTCCTTCACCAGCTTGAGAGCATCATTGAGCGCGTAAAACTTGCTGCGATCCACCTTGGCACGGACCGCCTGGGTGCGCTTGGATAGTTTGGCCATGTTATACCCCCTCCACTTCGATGCCCATGCTGCGCGCGCTGCCGGCAACGGTGCGCACCGCCGCCTCGAGGTCGGCCGCGGTCAGGTCGGGCATCTTGGTTTTGGCGATGTCTTCCGCCTGCTTGCGCGTGATCTTGCCGACCTTGTCGGTATGCGGCTTGGGGCTGCCCTTCTGCACGCCCGCGGCTTTCTTGATCAGCACCGTCGCCGGCGGCGTCTTCATGATGAAAGTAAAGCTTTTGTCGGCGTAGGCGGTGATCACCACCGGTACCGGCAAGCCGGCTTCCATGCCCTGGGTCTGGGCATTGAACGCCTTGCAGAATTCCATGATGTTAAGACCGCGCTGACCGAGCGCTGGTCCGATCGGCGGCGACGGATTCGCCTTGCCGGCCGGCACTTGCAGCTTGATATAGCCGACGATTTTCTTTGCCATGTTGCTCTCCTAGTGGGTGGTAGCGGGCATCATGCCCTCCCCGGTTACACACAAGGGAAGAGAGCCCCTCTTCCCACTTGCCCGGCTAGGCCTTCTCGACCTGGCCGAAATCCAGTTCCACCGGCGTCGAGCGTCCGAAGATCGACACCGACACACGGATCTTGCTCTTGTCGTAATTGACGTCTTCCACCGAACCGTGGAAATCGGTGAACGGGCCGTCCTTGACGCGCACCATCTCGCCCACCTCGAACAGCACCTTGGGCTTCGGCTTTTCCACGCCCTCGCGGATCTGTTGCAGGATTTCCTGCACTTCCTTGTCGCTGATCGGCGTCGGCTTGGTCGCCGTGCCACCGACGAAGCCGGTCACCTTGGGCGTGTTCTTCACCAGGTGCCAGGTCTCGTCGGTCATCTCCATTTCCACCAGCACATAACCGGGGAAAAATTTGCGCTCGGAGATGCTCTTCTGGCCGCTCTTCATTTCGACCACTTCCTCGACCGGTACCAGTATTTCGCCAAACTGGTCCTGCATGCCAGCGCGCTGGATGCGCTCGAGCAGGGCGCGCATCACGCTTTTCTCGAAGCCGGAGTATGCATGCACCACGTACCAACGCTTCGCCATCATTCCCCCCGGCCCATCAACATCTTCACCAGCCACAACAAAGTGGCATCGACTGCCCATAAGAACAGCGCCATCACCACCATGAACAGCACCACCACGCCGGTAGTCTGCAAGGTTTCCTTGCGAGTCGGCCACACCACCTTCTTGGTCTCGGCGACCGATTCCTGGCTGAAGGCATAAAACTGCCTGCCCTGCGCGGTGAACCAGAACACCACCAGCGCTGCCACGAGTCCAGCCAGCACCGAGCCCACCCGCACGATCATGGCGCCGTCGCTGAAGTAATAGAAGCCAACCACACCTGCCGCAACCAGCAGCAATGCCAACACTATTTTTATCTTGTCCGCCATACACCTGTCCGTTGGGTGGCAGGCCAGGAGGGTCTCGAACCCCCAACCTTCGGTTTTGGAGACCGACGCTCTGCCAATTGAGCTACTGGCCTATTTAGCTAGTCGCTGGCAGCTGATAGCCAGTAGCTTTGCTACCCGCTACGAGCCACCCGCTGGTTATTCAATAATCTTTGCCACGACGCCGGCACCGACGGTGCGACCGCCCTCGCGGATGGCAAAGCGCAGCCCGTCTTCCATCGCAATCGGCTGGATCAGGTTCACCGTGATCGACACATTGTCCCCAGGCATCACCATCTCGGTGCCCGCCGGCAGGTCAATGCTGCCAGTCACGTCGGTGGTGCGGAAGTAAAACTGCGGACGGTAGCCGTTGAAGAACGGGGTGTGACGGCCGCCCTCTTCTTTGCTCAGTACGTACACTTCGGCGGTAAACTTGGTGTGCGGGGTGATCGAGCCGGGCTTGGCCAGCACTTGGCCGCGTTCGACTTCTTCGCGCTTGGTGCCGCGCAGCAGAACGCCAATGTTGTCGCCAGCCTGACCTTGGTCGAGCAGCTTGCGGAACATTTCAACACCGGTGCAGGTGGTCTTGGTGGTCGGCCTGAGGCCCACGATTTCGATTTCCTCGCCAACCTTGACGATGCCGCGCTCGACGCGGCCAGTCACCACGGTGCCGCGTCCGGAGATGGAGAATACGTCTTCCACCGGCATCAGGAACGGACCGTCCAGGGCGCGCTTGGGTTCGGGGATGTAGGTGTCCAAGGCTTCGGCGAGCTTCATGATGGCACCTTCGCCAAGGTCGCCAGCGTCGCCTTCCAGGGCCTTCAAGGCAGAGCCCTTGACAATGGGAATGTCGTCGCCAGGGAATTCGTACTTGGACAGGAGTTCACGCACTTCCATTTCGACGAGTTCGAGCAGCTCGGGGTCGTCAACCATGTCGCATTTGTTCATGAACACGACGATGTAGGGTACGCCTACCTGGCGTGCCAGGAGAATGTGTTCGCGCGTCTGCGGCATGGGGCCGTCGGCCGCCGATACCACCAGGATGGCACCGTCCATCTGCGCCGCACCGGTGATCATGTTCTTGACGTAGTCGGCGTGCCCCGGGCAGTCAACGTGGGCGTAGTGGCGGTTGGAAGTCTCGTATTCGACGTGCGCCGTGTTGATGGTGATGCCGCGCGCCTTTTCTTCCGGCGCCGCATCAATCTCGTCGTATTTCTTCGCCTCGCCGCCAAACTTCTTCGACAGCACCGTCGTGATCGCCGCAGTCAAGGTCGTCTTGCCGTGGTCCACGTGCCCAATCGTCCCTACGTTCACGTGCGGCTTCGTCCGCTCAAACTTTCCCTTTGCCATGATCTCGCTTCCCCAAATAAATATTAGTTGAACCCATCGCAGCATTTCCGCCGCAGCGGCCGTTGCCGCTCCAATCCTATGGAGCCCATGACCAGGATTGAACTGGTGACCTCTCCCTTACCAAGGGAGTGCTCTGCCACTGAGCTACATGGGCAATGCCGGCACTGCCGGTACTGCTATTCCGCCCCGCTTGCGCAAGGCGCACAACCTGGAGCGGGTGAAGGGAATCGAACCCTCGTCGTAAGCTTGGAAGGCTTCTGCTCTACCATTGAGCTACACCCGCACACCCGCTGACCACTGTGTTGTGGTGGAGGAGGCTGGATTCGAACCAGCGTAGGCGTAAGCCAACAGATTTACAGTCTGCCCCCTTTAGCCACTCGGGCACCCCTCCAAACCGAAACCGCGAATTTTGTTTGATTTTCAGTCCAATGTCAAACAAAAATCTGGTGGGTCCGGCTGGACTCGAACCAGCGACCAAGGGATTATGAGTCCCCTGCTCTAACCGACTGAGCTACAGACCCAATGAAAAACGGATTTCAGCCTTCCTTGTCCAGGAAGCTGCGCAGACGCTCGGAGCGCGAAGGGTGGCGCAATTTGCGCAAGGCCTTGGCTTCGATCTGGCGAATGCGCTCGCGCGTCACGTCGAACTGCTTACCAACTTCTTCCAGCGTGTGATCGGTGTTCATCTCGATGCCGAAGCGCATGCGCAGCACCTTGGCCTCGCGCGGCGTCAACGTATCCAGCACGTCCTTGGTGACGTCGCGCAGGCTGGCATAGATCGCCGAATCCACCGGCGCCATCGTCGCGGAATCCTCGATGAAATCGCCCAAGTGCGAATCCTCGTCGTCGCCGATCGGCGTTTCCATCGAGATCGGCTCCTTGGAGATTTTCAGTATCTTGCGGATCTTCTCTTCCGGCATTTCCATCTTCTGCGCCAGCGTCGCCGGATCAGGCTCCAGCCCGGTCTCCTGCAGGATCTGGCGGCTGATGCGGTTCATCTTGTTGATGGTCTCGATCATGTGCACCGGGATGCGGATGGTGCGCGCCTGGTCGGCGATGGAGCGCGTGATCGCCTGGCGGATCCACCAGGTCGCGTAGGTCGAGAACTTGTAGCCGCGACGGTATTCGAACTTGTCCACCGCCTTCATCAGGCCAATGTTGCCTTCCTGGATAAGATCGAGGAATTGCAGGCCACGGTTGGTGTATTTCTTGGCGATGGAAATCACCAGGCGTAGGTTGGCCTCGGTCATCTCGCGCTTGGCGCGGCGCGCCTTGGCTTCGCCGGTGGACATCTGCTTGTTGATGTCCTTCAGGTCCTTGAGCGGGATGCCGACGATGCGCTGTAACTCGAGCAATTGTTTCTGCCGCTCGATTACCGCCGGCGCAAAGCGGGCCAGCGTTTCGCTGTAGCTCTTGCGCGCGGAAATTTCGCGCACCACCCAGTTGAGGTCCCACTCGCTGCCGGGGAATACATTGATGAAATGATTGCGCGGCATACCCGCCTTCACCACGCACAGTTCCATGATCTCGCGCTCGTGGCTGCGCACCTTATCCACCAGGCCACGCAGGCTGTCGCACAGCGATTCCACCTGCTTGGCGGTGAAGCGGATGCCCATCAACTCGGCAGAAATCTGGTCGCGCGCGCTGAGGTAAGCCTGGCTGCGCGGACCGTTCTTGACCAGCGCCTTCTGCATCTTGTTGAACAGCGCGCGGATCACCTCGAAGCGCTGCAACGCATCAACCTTGAGTTGCAGTAGCGTCGCGCTGTTGGCTGCGCCCTCATCTTCCTCCTCCGCTTCCTCATCGAGGTCTTCTTCCATCTCCTCGACGGCGACCTCCTCGACCACCTCCTCGGCGTTGGGGTCGATCAGGCCGTCGACCACCTCGTCCACGCGCATTTCGTCGCGCGCCACCCTGTCGGCCAGGGCAAGAATTTCGGTGATGGTGGTGGGGCAGGCGGAAATCGCCTGGATCATGTGCTTGAGGCCGTCCTCGATGCGTTTGGCAATCTCGATTTCGCCCTCGCGCGTCAGCAATTCCACCGAGCCCATTTCGCGCATGTACATGCGCACCGGGTCGGTGGTGCGGCCAAATTCGGAAGCCACCGTGGACAGCGCTGCTTCGGCCTCTTCCTCGACATCCTCGTCGGTCACCACCGGGGTCGGCGCCTCGGTGATCAACAGCGATTCGGCATCCGGCGCCTCGTCATACACTTGGATGCCCATGTCGTTGATCATGCTGATGATGCTCTCGATCTGCTCGGCATCCAGCATGTCGTCGGGCAGATGGTCGTTAACCTCAGCATAGGTGAGGTAGCCGCGCTCCTTGCCCAGTACGATCAAATTCTTCAGGCGCGTGCGACGCGCCTCGGCATCTCCGGCCTGCTGCGTGGAAGACTGCTCCATCTTCGCCTGTTCCAGCTTGGCCACCGCCTTGGCCGCCAGCTTGGCCGCCGCTTTCTTCGTCGCGGCGGAAGCGGCGGGCGCAGGTGCCGCCACCGGCTTGGCCGCGGGCGTTCTCGTCATGGCCTTGGCGGCAACTTTTGCGCCACCCTTGGGTGCCGCCTTGGGAACCTGCTTGGGGGGCGCCTTGGCAACAGCCTTGGCCGGCACTCTCACCGTCTTGGCCTTGGCGCTCACTGCTGCGGCCTTGACCACCTTGCCCGCACCTTTGCCCGCCGCCTTGGGGGTTGGCTTTGCCGGCGCCTTGGGGGTTGGTTTTGCCGGCGCCTTGACCCTGGAGTCCTTCTTGGATTTCGCCGCTGCTTTCGCCATTTCCTTCGCCATAACCTTGGTTCCGTTAAAGTTCGCGTTGAAAAAACCGCGCATTATACCCGATTTTCTTTATTTTCCTGATTTTTCGGCGAAGCCGTCGCGCGCCGCTGCAATTCTCGGTAGCGCGCCTTGTCCGCCTCATCCCAACCTTCATGCTGCAACTTGGCATGCAAGCGGTGGATATGCGCATTGCGGATAAGTTCCTGGAAGCGCTGCCAGGCGCCGTCGAATTCCTGCGCCAGCGCCGCCTCGTCCAGTTGCCTCTCCTCCCAGGCAAACAAGCCGCCGGCCAGATGCTGCAAGCGCGCGGCACCGGGGCATTCGCGAAAACCCTCCAGCACCGCCGCACTGCTCTGTATATGGGCATGGGCGCACAGAAATTCCAGCATCTCGCGCAACAATGCAATTTCCTCGGCGTTAACGCCGGCCAGCGCCAACCCCTCCGCCTCTTCCAGGCATGTGGTATCCACAGTACCAGCCAAGTCGGGACGATATAGCAGCATCTCCGACAACTTCCGCACCACCGATGGCTGCGCGCGCGCAGCCTTGGGCGGCACCTTGGGTTTGGCACTCTCGCTGCGGATCTGGTACATCGCCTCAAGCTCTTCCTGGCTGACGCCGGCCAGTTCGGCGAGGCGCTTGCGCAACATCAGCCCCAGCGCCGGCGCGGCAATCTGCGTCACCAGCAGACGCGCATCCTGCAGCAACCTGGCACGTCCTTCCTGGGTTTGCAGGTTGACGCGCTGAATCAGTTCGCGCAGCAGGAAAGCCGACAGCGGCAGCGCATCCTTGAGCTGTGCCTCGAACGCTTCCTTGCCGATCTTGCGCACCAGACTGTCCGGGTCCTCACCCTGCGGCAGGAACAGGAAGCTCAACTGCTTGCCGTCCACCAGTTGCGCCAGGCTGTTTTCCAGCGCACGCCACGCCGCGCGGCGCCCGGCATCGTCGCCGTCGAAGCAGAACACCACTTCGTCCGCCTGGCGCAGCAATTTCTGCACATGGAACGGCGTGGTTGCCGTGCCCAGCGTCGCCACCGCATATTCGACGCCGTACTGCGCCAGCGCCACCACGTCCATGTAGCCTTCCACCACCAGCACCCGGCCGACATCGCGGATCGCACGCCGCGCTTGGAACAGTCCGTATAGCTCACGCCCCTTCTCGAACAGCGGCGTCTCCGGCGAATTGAGGTACTTGGGCTCGCCTTGGTCGAGCACACGTCCGCCGAATCCGATGATCAAGCCCTTGGCGTTATGGATGGGGAACATGGCGCGCCCGCGGAAGCGGTCGTAACGGCGCCCCTGCTCGTTCTCGATCACCAGCCCGGTATCGAGCATGGACTGGCCGGCATATTCGGCAGGGAAGACCGCCTCCAGATTCTGCCAGCCGTCCGGCGCGTAGCCCAAGCCGAAGCGCGCCGCGATTTCACCGCTCAGGCCGCGCCGCTTGAGGTAGGCGATCGCCGTTTCCGAGCGCTTCAACTCGCCTTTATAGTACTGCGCGGCACGCTGCATCATCTCGTACAGATCGGTGCTGGGCGGCACTTTCCTGGGTTCGGCGCCACCATCGCGCTTTTCTTCGGGCACCACTATACCCGCGCCCGACGCCAGTTCCTTCACCGCCTCGACGAAACTTATGCCGCTGTATTCCATGACGAAGCCGATCACGCTGCCGTGGGCGCCACAGCCGAAACAATGGTAGAACTGCTTGGACTGGCTCACCGTGAACGACGGCGATTTTTCGTTATGGAAGGGGCAGCAGGCGACATAATTCGCGCCTGCGCGCTTCAGCGGCACGTAACGCTCGACCACGTCGACGATATCGACACGGTTGAGCAAATCCTGGATGAATGATTGAGGAATCATGGACGGAACAGTGAAATCAGGTTGGCTGCGTCTCCGTCCCTTTTGGCTGAACCCTGCATGGGCTGATTATAGGCAAGCCGGCGCATGATTCAAATTTGAAACTTAAACCCGCGCGCCGCGGGTTGTGCTGCAAGATGCTTAGCCGGCCAGCCTGGCCTTGACCATCTGCGACACCTTGCCCATGTCGGCGCGACCGGCCAGCCTGGGTTTCAATATCGCCATCACCTTGCCCATGTCCTGCGCGCCTTGGGCGCCGCTGGTCGCCACCGCTTCCGCCACCGCACCGGCGATCTCTGCTTCCGACAGCTGCTGCGGCATGTAGGCCTGCAACACGGAGACTTCAAACTTCTCCGCTTCGGCCAAGTCCTGACGCTTGGCAGCCTCGTATTGCTCGATCGAATCGCGGCGCTGCTTGAGCATCTTTTCGATCACCGCAACCACCGCCGCGTCGTCGAGCTCGATGCGCTCGTCCACTTCACGCTGCTTGATCGCCGCCAACAGCAAACGAATGGCAGAAAGCCGCGGCGCGTCTTTGGCGCGCATCGCGGCTTTCATGTCTTCGGTGATCGTGGCTTTGAGGCTCAAGTTCAGTACAGCTTGGGCGGCAACATCTGGCTGCGGATACGCTTGTAGTGGCGCTTGACCGCAGCGGCAAGCTTGCGCTTGCGCTCGGCGGTAGGCTTCTCGTAGAACTCGCGGGCGCGCAGTTCCGTCAACAGCCCGGTTTTTTCCACGGTGCGCTTGAAGCGGCGCATGGCGGCTTCAAACGGCTCGTTTTCCTTGACACGTACGCTGGGCATGAAATCATTCCTTCCCGAAATTGCGAAAAGGCGGCATTCTACCAGAGCCCCCCCGTTTTTTCAAAGCCGGGGCAAGCCACCCGGATCCACCGAAGCGGACAGGTTATAATTCCGAACCATGCTCGTCCTCGGCATCGAAACCTCCTGCGACGAAACCGGCGTCGCGCTTTACCATAGCGCACACGGCCTGCTTGGCCACCGCCTTTACAGCCAGGTGGCAATGCACGCCGAGTACGGCGGCGTGGTGCCGGAACTCGCCTCGCGCGACCACATCCGACGTGTGCTGCCGCTCACACGTCAACTACTGAGCGCTTGCGGCTGCACCCTGGCCGATCTCGATGCCGTCGCCTACACACAAGGGCCGGGACTGGCCGGCGCGCTCTTGGTCGGTGCCGGCATTGCCAACGCGCTGGCCTATGCGCTGAAGATCCCCGCCCTCCCCATCCACCACCTCGAAGGGCATTTGCTCTCGCCGCTGCTGGCCGACCCTGCGCCCGCCTTCCCCTTCGTCGCGTTGCTGGTGTCGGGCGGCCACACGCAACTGATGCGCGTCGCCGGCGTGGGCGATTATGAATTGCTGGGCGAAACCGTGGACGATGCCGCCGGCGAGGCATTCGACAAGACCGCCAAGCTGCTCGGCTTGGACTATCCCGGCGGGCCGGCACTGGCCAGGCTCGCCGAACACGGCCACGCCAAACGCTACAAGTTGCCGCGCCCCATGCTGGGCAGCGGCGACCTCAACTTCAGCTTCAGCGGCTTGAAGACCGCCGTGCTCACCGCGCTCAAGGAGAATAAAAATGGCACGCCCGACAAGGCGGCGCGCGCCGACCTCGCCGCAGCCACCCAGCAAGCCATCGTCGACGTGCTGGCGGCGAAGAGCCTGGCCGCGCTGGAACAGACCGGCCTAGGCCAGTTGGTGGTGGCAGGCGGAGTGGGCGCCAACACCATGCTGCGCCATCGCCTCTCCGAGGCCGCCCAAAAGAACGGCTGCCGCGTGTATTACCCACCGCTGGAATTTTGCACCGACAACGGCGCCATGATCGCTTTTGCCGGCGCGCTGCGGTTGCAAAAGCAAACCGCCGCCACCGGCAGCTACACCGTGAAATCGCGCTGGCCGCTGGAAACGATCACCGCTGCGAGCAACTAAGGATTATTTCATCAGGGCGGCCGCCATGAGCAGCGTCGTCAGCGTCACCACGACACCCGCCGCAATCAAAGTGAATACCACGAAGCGCTTGCGCTCGCGCACCACTTCCGCCTGGCGGCGCGCGATCAGCGCCTCAGCCTCGCTGCGCAGACGCTCGATGCGCGCATCGAGCGTGGCGCCGAATTGCGCCGCAGCGTAGTCCACCAGTTCCTGCACGTCCGCCTTGGTGAAATGGCGCTGGCTGTGCAGCTCCTCGGAAATTTTTTCCAGCTTGGCGTCGACCTCTCGGCTGGCCTCCACCACCACGTCGCGCAGTTCGCCGCCGGCGTGGTTGATGCCGTCGCGCACCACTTCGTTGAGCTTGGTCGCGGCATGCTCCACCGCCTGTTCGAGCCGGCCACCTGCATAATCCAGTTTGTTTTCGACCCAGCCCATGTGCGCCCCGTCAGAACTTTTCCGCCGGCTTGATCTTGCCCTCGGTGCCGGCCAGCAGCTTCTGGATGTTGGTTTTATGTCGCCAGACCAGCAACGCGGCAATCACTGCCACCGTCGCCGCCTGCACGCCCCAGCCCAACATGCCGGTGGCAAAGAACGGCGCGCAGATTGCGGCAACCAGCGCGGCCAGCGATGAAATTTTAGACACCACCGCCACCGTGATCCACATGCCGAGCACACTCAGGCCCAGCCACGGACTGAAAGCCAGCAGCACGCCGAGCGCGGTGGCCACCCCCTTGCCGCCCTGGAAGCGGAAGAACACCGGAAACAAATGGCCGATGAACACTGCCAGCCCGGCCGCCGCGAGCAAGGCTGCGCCTGCATCCGGCACCGCGAATTTCGCCAATGTCACCGCCCCCCAACCCTTGGTCGCGTCGCCCAGCAGTGTCAGTATTGCCGCCGCTTTCTTGCCGGTGCGCAGCACGTTGGTGGCGCCCGGGTTGTGCGAGCCGTAGCTGCGCGGATCGGGCAGGCCGAAGGCGCGGCTCACCAGTACCGCAAAGGAAATCGAACCGATCAGGTAAGCCAGAAAAATGAAAAGGATCGTCATCGCCACAGGGATCGCATACAATTTGCCGACATTTTACGGCATGTCAGCTTGCCGCACACCTTCCCGACAGCGAGCCATCTTCTACATGGACACCATATTCATCCGCGAATTACGTCTCGAAGCCCTGGTCGGCATTTACGAGTGGGAAAAACACCTGCCGCAAACCATAGAGCTCAGCCTCGAAATTGGCATCCCCGGTTCGCACGTGTGGCACAGCGACGCCATCGCCGACACCATAGACTACGGCAAGGTGGTCGAGCGACTGCGCGTGGCGCTCGCCGAACAGCGCTTCATGTTGCTGGAGCGCCTTGCCGAACATGTCGCCCGTCTCATCCTCACCGAATTCGGCGCACCCTGGGTCAAAATCAGCGTCGCTAAGCTCGGCATGCTGCGCGGCGTCAAGCAGGTGGGCGTGACGATTGAACGCACAGGAAATAATTAGGAAAACTCTGAATAAGTCCGTTCGTGGTGAGCCTGTCGAACCATGAACGGAGGAATTAATCAGGCCTTCCTAAACTAAAATATTAGCCGATAGTTCGCCCCCTAGGATGATGCTGCTCATGCAATTGTTTAAGTCGCTCCCGTGCCACATGCGTGTAAATCTGCGTGGTGGAAATGTCGGCGTGGCCGAGCAGCAGTTGCACCACGCGCAAGTCAGCACCATGGTTGAGCAGATGGGTAGCGAAAGCATGGCGCAACGTGTGCGGCGACAGCGGCTTGGTGACGCCGGCGCGTAGCGCGTAGCGCCTGAGCAAATGCCAGAACGCCTGGCGCGTCATTCCCGCTCCGCGTGCGGTGACAAACAGCGCTGCGCTCGACTGGCCGCCGAGCAGCGCCGGGCGCGCTTCGCTCAGGTAGCGCTTCAACCAGGCCAGCGCTTCCTCCCCCAATGGAACGATGCGCTCCTTGTCTCCCTTGCCCAGCACCCGCACCACGCCCATGTCCTGGCTCACCTGGCCTACACCGAGCCCCACCAGTTCCGACACGCGCAGGCCGCTGGCGTATAACGTTTCCAGCATCGCCTTGTCGCGCAGGCCGAGCGACGTTTCCACTTGCGGCGCGGCAAGCAACAATTCGACATCGGCCTCGGTCAGGCTTTTCGGCAGGCTGCGCGGCATCTTGGGCGAAGCAAGTTGCGCAGTGGGATCGACGGTGATTTTCCCCTGCCGCAACAGGTAACGGTAAAACCGCTTCAGGCTGGAAACCAGGCGTGCCGTGCTTTTCGGCCTGGTGTGCGGATGCAGGTAGGCGAGGTAGGCATGCAGGTCGGCTTCCGTTGCAGAGATCAACGTCTTGCCACGCTGGCCGAGCCAGGCGCCAAATTTGCGCAAGTCGCGGCGGTAGCTCTCCAGCGTATTTTTCGACAAGCCGTCTTCCAGCCATAGCGCATCGGCAAACTCGTCGAGCAGTGCATCAAACTCAGACGTCATGGCCTTCGTGACACAACAACCAGCGCTTGATCGCGAGCGGGTCGCCATCGCCGGCATTCATGAAACCACCCAGGCCATGCGCGCCAACGATGCGATGGCAGGGCACCACGATAGGGATGGGATTGGCGCCGCAGGCACCCCCCACCGCGCGCGCGGCGGTGTGCAACCGTTGCGCAAGCTCGCCATAGGTAAGCGTCTTGCCCGCCGGGATGCGACGCAGCGCCTGCCACGCACACTGCTGGAATGCTGTGCCATCGAGATGCAGCGGCAGATCGAAAACAAAGTGCGCATCCTTGAGATACGCCTGCAACTGGCGGCAGGTTTCGCGCACCAGCGGCGTTTGCGCGGCCAGCGCCAGCGTATTGCGCGGCAGGAACTCGATGCCGATGAGGCGTTCATCCTCGGTGCGGATGCCAAGCACCGCGAACGGCGTCGCCAGCTTGGCCTGGTAGCTCATGGCTGGGCAGGAGGGGTAGTGGCCGCTCTACCTGACCTGGCCGCTTTTCCTGCTTTTGCGGCCTTGGCGGGGGGAGGATTTTTCAGCAGCCAGTCGTACTGTGCCAGTGCGTCTTCTAGGTAACCAGTCTGGAGCAGGCTGGCCGCCGCCGCCAGGCGCGCCTTGCGCCCGAATGCATCGTTCCTGGCATCGGCTGCGGCAAGGAAATATTCCGCTGCTGCGGCAGCATCGCCACCGCGCTGCGCAAGCCCGCCAAGCAGCATCAGCGCATCCGCCTTGTCCTGTCCATCAAGCAGCACCAGCACCTGGGCGGTGGATTGCTCAAACAGGCGCAGCGCAGTAAAGTCGTGGTGCGTCGCCACCAGCGACAGCAGCAGCTGCCGCCGCGCTTCCGCGCGCACCGCTTCGGACAGTGCCTGGGTGGTAAGGTAAACAAACAAAGTGCGTGCCGCCACCACCTCCTCCATGGGCAGCTTCGCCGCCGCCTCCAGCCAACCTGCGTCATCGCCGTTGAGCAGGTGGTAGCGATTGGCCACGTCCGGCGCGGCCTCGCGATAGGCGCGCCACAGCTCGCCCGCGTTGAACTCGCCCTGCGCAGCATTGGCGAGGTGCTCGAGCGCTTCGATACGCAGCAGCACGTCATTGGCAAGCGTCGCCGCTTGCAGCATGACTTCGGCAAACGCCATTTCGCCACTTCGTTGCCAGCCCGCGCGCGCCTGCTCCACCGCCACTGGTACCGCGATCAACCCAGCTTGCAAACGCAGCCTGAGTTTCAGGGCGCCTTCTTCGTCGAGTTGCGCCAGCCAGTTGATCGCCTCGTTGGCCATGCCGCGTGCCAGCAGACCTTCGACAAAACGCTCGGCCTCAGCCCTGGTCAGTGGCTGGTAATCCTGCTGGTAACGCAGCATCGCCAGGTATGCCTCCTCGCCGTTCTTGTCGGCCAAGTAACTTTCCACCACCAGCATGCGCAGCGCGCGCTGCTCGCCAGCGTCTGCCGCGAACCGCCAGAGCAGCGGCAACAGCTCTTCGCGTGCGCGCTTGCCATCGCCGAGCCTGATCGCCGCCTGCGCCGCCTGCAAGTGCACCTTGCGGCGTAACGCCTCCGGCGTCGTGGCAGGCATGATGGCGGCGCGCTTCAGCGTTTCCTCCGCATGGCCCAGGCGGTCGAGCAGGTCGAAGCGCAGCGCTTCCCACTCCGCCCAGCGCGGGTCATCAACATGCGGCTGGGTCCGCTCGATGCGACGCAACGCCAGCTCATGGGCGCCGGCATCGGCGAGTTTCTGCGCGTCGGCCAGCGTCTCGCCGGCGGCATGAGTGGAAGCAACAAGCAACAGGGCAAGCAGGATGCCGGAAAAAATTTGCATACCGCATTCTAAAACATCCGCAAACAAAAAAGGCGACCCGGAACCCCGATCGCCTTTTTGTTTGCGGCGGAAAATCTTATTGCGCGTCTTTTCCCGCGCCCGCCAGCTTTTCCTTGATGCGTGCCGACTTACCGGAACGCTCGCGCAGGTAGTAGAGCTTGGCGCGGCGTACGTCGCCCTTGCGCTTCACTTCGATGTTGGCGATGCTCGGCGAATAGGTCTGGAAGGTACGCTCCACACCTTCGCCAGAGGAAATCTTGCGCACGGTGAAGGCTGAATTGAGGCCGCGGTTACGCTTGGCGATCACCACGCCTTCATAGGCCTGCACGCGCTTGCGGTTGCCTTCCACCACGTTGACACCGACGATCACGGTGTCGCCCGGCGCGAAGTCGGGAATGTTCTTGCCCAGACGGGCAATCTCTTCTTTTTCCAGCTGCTCGATCAAGTTCATGTTTCACTCCTGTTATGGGAATCTTGTTCCTTCTGGTACTCCGCCAGAAGCCGAGACTCCTCTGTTGTCAACTGGCGTTCCGCCAGCAATTTTTCCAGCAAATCCGCCCGCCGCTGCCAAGTACGGCCCAACGCCTGCTTCAGCCGCCAGCGGTTGATTTCCGCATGGTTACCGGATAGCAACACCGGCGGCACCGCCACGCCCTGGTACACCTCGGGCCGGGTGTAATGCGGGCAATCCAGCAGGCCGTTGACGAACGAATCCTGCGCCACCGAATCGGCATCACCCAACACGCCGGGCATCTGCCGAATCAAACCATCCATCAGCACCATCGCCGCCAGCTCGCCGCCAGACATGACGTAGTCACCGATGGAAATTTCCATGTCCACCTGGCGTTCAAGCAGGCGCTCGTCCACGCCCTCGTAACGCCCCGTCAGCAGCACCAGCCCCTGCTCGCGTCCCAATTCCATCACCAGCCGGTGATCCAGCAAGCGTCCCTGCGGTGACAGGTACACTACCTTGGGCTGTGCCACGCCGGCCTCGCGCTGGCGCGCTTTCGCTGCCGTAATCGCCGCTTCCAGCGGCTCCGCCAGCATCACCATGCCGGGACCTCCGCCATAAGGCCGGTCGTCCACGGTGCGGTAATTGTCGTACGCAAAATCGCGCGGGTTCCACAACGCCAGACGGTATGCGCCTCGTTCCCTGGCGCGGCGCGTAATGCCCGCCTCGGTGATCGCGGCGAACATTTCCGGGAACAGCGTGATGGCATCGAATTCCATCAGCAATCCCCTAGTAATCCGCTTCCCAATCCACCGTAATGCGCCGCGCGGCCAAATCAACCTTGTCGATCACGCTTGCCACGAAGGGAATCAAACGTTCCCTGCCATCCGGCCCGCCGCGCACCACCAGCACATCGTTGGCGCCGGTTTCGAACAATTCCGCCACCGTGCCAAATTGTTCGTTACGGCGGTTCACCACTGCCAGGCCGATCAAATCGGCCCAGTAAAATTCATCTTTCCCGCTGGGGGGCAATTGCGCACGCGGCACCGCAATCTGCAATCCCCGCAACATCGCAGCAGCATCGCGATCATTGCAGCCCTCCAGCCGCGCAACCAACGCCTGCCCGTGCACCGCGCACTCCGCCAACGGCACTTCGCGCCAAGCGTCTGCTGTCGCACCTTCCCGGCCCAGCCACCACACCGGGTAGTCGCACAGGCTGTCCAGCACCTCGGTGTAAGCCTGCACCTTGATCCAGCCCTTCACACCGAAAGGGGCGGCCACCCGCCCCATCACGATCATGCGCTCAGGCGGCCTTCGCGCCGAACTGCTTGACCAGGCGCACCACGGTATCGCTCAGCTTCGCGCCCTGGCCTTGCCAGTGGGTCACGCGATCCATCGCGATGCGCAGGGCTTCGCTGCCTGCCGGTGCCTTCGGGTCGTAAAAGCCGACGCGCTCAATGAAGCGGCCGTCGCGGGCGTTGCGCTTGTCCGCCACCACCACGTTGTAAAAGGGCCGCTTTTTGGCGCCGCCGCGCGCGAGTCGAATCACTACCATGACAACCTCGTCCGAATTTGTCGAAAAGGGCGCGATTTTACGCCGGTTTCTGCCCACTTGGCAAGCTCGGCCGCGGCGCACGGCCGCCCGCTCGGGTAAAACCGCGGTTGCACGCCACCATCCCATGTTATACGGGTTGCAATGCCACAAGGTACCCACAAAAAGCATGGAGTGGAAAATTCCACCTGACAGCCCGCCTACGCTGGGGGTTTTCGCAGCAGTACGATGTAGCCGGGCACCGGCTTACCGAATTCGGAACGAATAGTGGTGGGGGAAAAATCCAGTTCATGCAAACCATGCTGTCGCGCCAGGCGCCGCAGGTAGTCGGCATGGTGCCGGTAGCGCCCGGTGGCGCCGAGCACGTAGTCGGCCGCATCCGTGCTTTCCGCCGAATAGACGAACACCCCGCCTGCCCGCAGCACCCTGGCGATATGCGCGAAACTGTGCTCCAGCTTGCCGATGTAAATGAACACGTCGGCCGAAACCACCACGTCGAAGGCATCGGCGGCGCAGTCCTGCAGATAGGTCTCGACATCCGCTTCGACCAGGCTGTGATAGATATGCTTCTGCTGCGCCTGCGCCAGCATTTTTGCCGACAGGTCGACGCCAGTCAGATGCCCGACCACGTCACGCATGGCCACACCGCACAGCCCGGTGCCGCAACCGATATCGAGCAGCGCATCGAAGCGCGCCTGCGGCAGGTTCTTTTCCAGCAGGCGGCGTAGCTGCGCGGGTACGTCGTATCCCAAGCCCTGCTGGAGGTCCTGCTCGAAGCGGCCGGCGAATTCGTCGAACACCACTTTGACGTACTCGGCGCTGGCACGTTCGGTGGTGACGCTTTCCAGCGAATCGAGCAGGTGCTGTATCACGGTATCGCCCGGGCGCAGCGCCAGCGCCTGCCGGTAGGCGTCACTCGCTTCCTGGCGATATCCCGCTTCGAACAGCACCGCGCCCAAATGACGGTAGGCATCGGCATGTTGCGGCAACAACGCTACCGCCTTGCGGGCGTGGCCGACCGCCTCTTCGCCGCGCCCCAGCGCGGCGAGCGCCCGCCCCAAGTACATGTGCGCCATCGCATGCTCCGGCTGCACCGCCAGCACCTGTCGGTAATTCTCCACGGCCTGTTCGACATGGCCTTGCGTGTGCAGCAGATGCGCCAGTTGCAAGCGGGCGTCGGCCATGCCCGGCGCGATGCGCAGTGCTTGCAGATAGCTCTCGACCGCAGCCTCCCAGTTGCCCAGTTCCTGCAACAGGGTGGCCAGTTTGTGATGCAGTGCCGCGCTGCCGGCGTTGGCCCCGGACTGCAATGCCCTGCGGCACAGCGCAGCCGCCTCGGCGGCGCGGCCGCTACCTTTCAATAAATTGGCCAGCCCCAGGACGGCATCAAGGTAATCTGGTTTCAGGGCGAGCGCCTGGCGCAGGCTGGCCTCGGCTTCGGCCATCTGTTTGGTTTCTCCGAGGATGACAGCGAGGTTGAAATGGAACAACGATTCGCGCGGCCGGGCCGCGATGGCGCGACGCACTGCGACGCTGCCTGCTGCGGCGTTGCCCTGCTGGAACAGCGCCAACCCGAGCAGGTGGAGGACGTTGGCGTCGTCGGGATGGTGCTCGAGAATGTGGCGGTATCCGGCTTCCGCGCCGGACAGATCACCGCGCTGGTGGCGCTCGTACGCGGCGCGCACCGCATTGGACAATTCATCGGGTTTCATGGGGAGCGACGTTTCGTGCAGGGCCTGTATCTGCCCTCATTCTACAGGAACCATCAGGCGACGCGCTGCCCGGCCGGCCTCCTGGCAAGCGCAGCGAGATGTTGCAGCAACTCGACCTCCTGAAACGGCTTGCCCAGATAGACGTTAACCCCCAGAGCCAGCGCGTGATTGCGGTGCTTGTCGGCGGAGCGCGAGGTGATCATGATGATGGGCAGGTTGGCGCTGCGTGGCAAGGCGCGCAGATGCCCGGTCAGTTCGAAGCCGTCCATGCGTGGCATCTCGATGTCGAGCAGCACCGCATCCGGCATCGCCACCCCTATCATTTGCAGGGCTTCCACGCCATCCTTGGCTTCCGTCACGCGGTAGCCGGCACGCTGCAGCAGGCGCCCGGTGACCTTGCGCACGGTGATGGAATCGTCCACCACCATGACCAGCGGCGAATACACCTCCTCCTTCACCACTTCTGCAACAGCGGGCTGTTGCGTGGGGCCCTGCAGCCGGAACGGGTTGACAATCAGCGCGGCGCGTCCGCTGCCCAGCACGGTAGCGCCGCTGAGACCGGCCATGCCGGCCAGTTGCGGCGGCAGGGGTTTCACCACCACTTCCTCCTGGCGCAGAACTTCATCGACCAGCAGCGCCACGCGCCGCGCACCACCCTGCAACAACAATACCGGGTAATATGGGCGCTGCTCCGGTTCGAAGATCGGCTCGCCGAGCAGGTGCGCGAGGTAATGCAGCGGATAGGATACGCCCTGCCAATCCAGATTGCCCGCCTTGAGCAGGCTGTGCATGGCAGCGGGTTTCAATTCCTGCACCTGCGCCACGAAATAGCCGGGCAATGCGTAAACCGCAGCGCCGATACGTACCAGCGCCGCCTGCACCACCGGCACGCTGAGCGGCAGGCGCAGCGTCACCGTGGTGCCCAGGCCGGGACGTGTCGTCACCTCGATGCACCCGTTCATCAATGCCACCCCGGTTTTCACGGCATTCATGCCGATGCCGCGCCCCGACAGCGGCGTGACTTTCTGCGCGGTAGAAACGCCCGGCAGGAATATCAGCTCCTCGATCTGCTGCTCGGAGAGCACGCTATCTGCGGCCACCAGTCCCAGTTGCCTGGCCTTATCGAGAATCGCGGCATGGTCGAGGCCGGCGCCGTCATCGGCCAGCGTCAGCACGGCCTCGTCACCCTGGTAACCAATTTCGATCCGCACCGTACCTTCCGCCGCCTTGCCGTGTGCGGCACGCACCGGCGCCGCCTCGATGCCATGCACTACAGCATTGCGCAGCAGGTGCTCCAGCGGCGCGGCCAGGCGGTCGAGCAGGCCGCATTCGAGTTCGACATCGCCGCCGCGGATTTCCAGCCGCGCCTGCCGCTCGCATTCCTGCGCGCTCTGGCGCACCACGCGCTGCAAGCGCTCTGTCAGGCTGGCAAACGGCGCCAGGCGCAGATGCAGCAAGCCCTGCTGCAAATCGCGCATGACGTGCCCCTGCTGTGCCAGCGCGGCATCGGCAGCAACGACGTTTTTCAGCAATGACTGGCGCACCGTGGCCACGTCATTGACGCTTTCCGCCAGAAAACGGGTGAGTTCCTGCAAGCGGGTGTAGCGGTCAAATTCAAGCGGGTCGAATTCCGCAATGCCGGCAGTACGAACGCCATGCCCGGAAGCAAGCTGGCTTTCGGCCTCGATTTCCAGATCGCGCAACTGTCCGGCCAGCTTGACCACGCTATTGTTGAGGTCGCCCAGCGCGGCACGCAGTCCATCGACTTCGCTGGCCATGCGCGCGCGCGCGATGCTGGCTTCGCCGACTTCGCCCACCAGCCTGGCGATAACGGCGGGAGAAATGTGCAACAGCGTCGCAGGAGCTTCACCGCGGCGCAACCGTTCCAGCGATTCCGTCATGTGTCCGGCCGCGGCCAGCAGGTCGGCGGCACCGCCGGCGGCGAGCGCGTCTGCCACCTGTGCTTCCAGCTCATGTGCCTGCTCGCCCAACTGCATTGCGCCCACGGTGCGCGCGCTGCTTTTCAGCGTATGCAGCGCGCGGCGCAAATCCAGGCTGGCCGCCTCGTCAAGCGGTGCGGACTGCCACGACCGCAAGCGTTCCACTATGGTGGCAAGCAGTTCCCCGGCCTCGGCAAGGAACACCGGCAGCAGCAATACGTCGGGCCGGTCGGGCTGTACACCGGCAGCACGTACCGGTTCGTGTGTTGCAGTTAAACCGGCCAGCGCACCCGCATCGGCCGGCGGCAGTTCGCGGCGCCGGATTGCCTGCAACATGGCGTCAAGCGCGGCGACCGCACGCTCTACTGCCTGCGCTTGCGGCGCGCCGGCAAGATGCTGCTCCAGCGCCGCGGCGAGTTCCGCCATCGCGGCAAAACCGGCGGTGCGGGCGATGCCCGCTAGCGTGTGCGCGGCACGCAGCGCCCCGGATGACACGGGCAAGGATGCAGGCGTACCGGCGAGGGTGGCCAAGTGGCGCGCGGCCTCGTCGGTGAAGATCGCATACAGTTCCGCCGGCAGCTTCACCGTGCCAACCTGCACTTCGCCCGCACCTGCGGGCGCAGCCGCAGGCACAGCGACATCGCCAAGCAAGCGTTCGGCATGCGCGAACCAATCCTCTGCCTGCACTGCCACCGTGCCGCCCTGTTCCAGCGTTTGCGCCCAGTTCCGGAATGCGGCATGCGCGGCACCGATGAAATCGAGCAATGCCGGCGTGATCTTGCGGCCTCCTTCCAGCCAGCGGTCGAGCACCTGCTCGACGCGCCAGGCGGCTTCGCCCAGTTCCATCATGCCTATGGTGCGCCCGCTGCCTTTCAGGGTGTGGAAACCGCGGCGAATTTCGGCAAGCGCGTTGCGATCCTGCGGGTTGGCGCGGCAGGCGGCCAGCTGCTCCGTGACGGCAGTCAGCACTTGTTCCGCTTCTTCAAGGTACACCGCGAGCAATTCGTCATCGACGGCCGCCGGCGCCGCTGCGGTCGGCTGCGCGAATGGTGCGGGTGGTGCCACAGGCACGCCGGTGATCCGGACTATGGCAGCATGCACTTCCTCGCCGTCATCTCGTGCGAGCGCGGCCAGCGCATCTTCCATTACGCGCGCCAGCACCGCATCGGCGATCAGTTGCGCGTCCTGCGCCAGCGTTTCCAGCGCTTCGCGCAATGCCGTGCGGCGTGCAGCATCCTGGGGTTCTCCCCACCAGGCATCGAATAATCCGGCCAGCGCAGCACGGCGCTGCGCAATCTGGTCTTCCAAGCTGGCCTGACCAGGCACGTGCGGGCCCGGTGCAGGCGGCGCCAGCGGCACGCCCTGCTGCAGGCGCTGCAAGGCGTCGGCCACCGCCTGTTCCGCCTGCACCGCGCCGTGTTCGATGGCGTCGAGGTAAAAACCGGCGGCGGCCAGCGCCTCGGCCAGCAATTCGAATTCGCCCGTGCCGGGCCGGTACTGCACATCGGCCAGCCGATCCACCCTGGCCTGGCAGGCACGCAGCAGCGCAGCGGCTTGATCCCAGGCCAGCATGTCGCATGCGCCCAGGATTTGTGCGAAGTTCGCAGCAAGGCCGGGCAACATGGCACGTTGCTCGGGGTCGCGGAAGAATGCGTCGAGCGCCTGTTCGATCTGCCCCAGGCTGGCACGCATCTCATGCGCCACCTGCGCGAGCGTGATTTTTTCCTGCGCGTGCCGGCTTGCCTCGTCGAGCAACGGCAGGCCGCTGAGTTTTTCCGGCGCTTCGCCCCGCGATACGGCGCGCAGGCGCGCCAACATGGCATCGATCGCAGCGGCGCCGTAGCTTGCCGGTGCGGCCAGCTCGGCAAGCAGGTTCTCGGCAAGCAGCAAGGCGGTCGCCACTTCCAGCGCCAGTGCCTGCGGCGCAGCGCTGAAATTTCCCGGCAGGGTGGCGGCGATGTCATGCAAGGCGCCGAGCAGGCGCTTCAGTCCGTCGTTGCCGCCATCGGCCGCCAGCGTTTTGAGTTCGGCCAGTTCCCTGCCCACTTCGAGCAGGCGCCCGGCATCGCCCGAGGTGTAAGCCAGCCAGGCCACCTTGGCGCGCTCCACACGCTCGGCCATTGCGCGGCGCAGCTTTTCCACACGCTCTTCACCGTAAGCTTCCTCCGTGGCAGCGGGCAGCAAGGTGTCGAGGCGGTAATGATGGCGGATCTCCTCGATCAGCGGCGTACCGGCGTGCGTGCGCGCCAGGAAGTACAGCACGTCGCGCGCCAGCCGCTCCGCGACCGGCGAAGGCGCGGCCGCGATGCGGCGCAATTGCAGGTCGAGGCGCGCGCACAATTGCCGCGCTTCGCCCAGCGCCTGCTCATCCAGGCCGCACGCGCCCAGCGCTTCGATGAACGCACCGGCGCTGCGCCAGAACATGCGCTCGGCAGGACGGCTTTGCGCGGCTTCCACCTTTTCCAGCGCGGCGCGCATTTCCGCGCTGCCCCGCGCGTCCTGTTTGAGCCAGGCCAGCAAGCCGCGCTGGAAGGCGGCGCGTTGTGCCGTCATCAGTTCCGACCATTGCCGCGGCGGCAGCGGCGCGGCCAGCGTGGGCTTGGCGGGCAGCTCGGCCAGGTCGGGGTAAAACAGATCGCCAGGATGGGCGGCATTGCCTACCGCTTCCGACAATTCGCGATAGACAGGGAACAGTTGCAACGGCCGATTGGCGGCACCGCCCATCAGGTCGGCGACGAATTGCCCCAACGCCAATGCGGCACGGTCGAGCGAGCGCCAGGCGGCGATCTCGATTTTGTTTTCGCGCAGCACTGCGAGCACCGCTTCCATTGCATCGGTGATGCGCGCTGCGCCGTCCAGGCCGACCATGCGCAGCGCGCCGCCCACCTGGTGCAGCGGCGCCTGCGCTGCTGCGAGCGGCGCAGCATTTTCCGGACACGCAGAGAATTCGGCGAGATGAGCGCGCACTTCGTCGAGGGCGAGGTCGATCTCGCCGCGCACCCAGGCAAGCGGTCCGACGTCAAACGCTGCTGCCGCGCTCATTCTGGACTTACGACAGCTTGAAGCCGGCCACCGAATTTTCCAGTTCGGCGGCCAGGCTGGCCAGTTGCGCCACCGACGCGGCGGTCATGCGCGTACCTTGCGTGGTTTGCTGGGTAACCTCGAGTATCGCACGCATGCTTTTCGCCACTGTGTCCGCCGATTCCGCCTGCGTGCGCGTGGCTGCGGAAGTCGCCGCCGACAATTCGGCCAGCGCATGCGAGACATGGCTGATGTCCGCCAGCGCACGCCCGGCCGATTCGGACAACTTGGCGCCCTCGACCACGCCGCGTGTACTTTTTTCCATCGCCGCGATCGCGTCCTGGGTGTCGCCCTGGATGGTCTTGACGATGGCGGCGATCTGCTGCGTCGCTTCTGCGGAGCGCTCGGCAAGACGCTGTACTTCCTCGGCGACGATGGTGAAGCCGCGCCCGGCCTCGCCAGCGGAAGTGGCCTGGATAGCCGCGTTCAACGCCAGCACGTTGGTCTGTTCGGTGAGGTCGGAAATCATGTCGACGATCTCGCCGATTTCCTGCGACGATTCGCCGAGGCGCTTGATGCGCTTGGCAGTCTCCTGGATCTGCGCGCGCGTCTCGTTCATGCCGTGCACCGTGTCCTGCACGATTTGCGCGCCGCGCTCGGCGGTCGCCAGCGACTGCTCGGCCACCTTTGCCGACTGTTCCGCGTTGGCCGACACTTCGGCCACCGATTGCGCCATGCTCTGCACCGCCGCGGTGGTGCGCTGGATGTCCTGCGCCTGGGCCTGCGCCGCCTGCAGCAGGCCCGTAGAAATTTCCTGCGCCTGCGTGCTCATGGTGGCGACCTCCCTGGTTACCTTGTTGATGCCGGCAACCAGGGTGCGCAGTTCATCGACGGTGTAGTTGATCGCGTCGGCTATGGCGCCGGTAAGCTCCTCGCTGACTTGCGCACACACGGTCAGGTCGCCTTCGGCAAGCGTGCTGATTTCGTCGAGCAGGCGCAGGATGGCGTCCTGATTGCGCCGGTTTTCGCGCTCGTTCTGCTCGAAGCGGCGGCGCGCGTCGTCAAACATGATCTTGCCGAACAGCACCACGATCGCCAGCGCCATGGCACCGAACAACGCCGCCACCGTCAGCACCGTACTGCGTCCGCGCACTTCCTCGCGGTATGCGCTGACAAGTTTCTGCGCGGACAGCATGAGGGTATCGCCGGATTTGGCCAGTTCCGCCGCGGCGCGCAACGTAACCGCCAGCGTTCCGGGATCGGCCGCGGCGGCGTTGTGCTTCATGTCGGCGAGTATTTTCTGCTGCGCAACGATCGCGGTGGCATTTTTTTCGGCGGCGGGCCACTGGAACCTGAGCACTTGCAGCAGGGGCTGAACTTCCTGCGAGGATGGCGGCAGGACAACGCCGCTGCGCACGCCACCGCCGGAAAGCAGCGCCAGCGCGGCGGCGAACTGGTCACGCGCCTCCTGCACCTGCTGCGGCGCGCTGGCGTCGCCCTGCGCCGCCAGCACGGCGGCCTTGGCCATGCGCTGCGCGAGCACCTGCATTTCGCCGGCGGTTTGCAGGTACGCCATCGCCTGCTCGCCCTTGCGGCTGTCGAGATACACCATCATGCCCGCCGCGATCAGCAGGCCCGACAGCAGCGTGCCGAGTATCTGGAACTGCCACGCCAGCGATAGCCGCCCGATCAGCGGCAGGCGGCTGGGCGGCGCACTCTTGTCATTGGTTTTCATCGTCCCCTCTCATGGATTCCCACTCATAGCACCATGCATCATGCGACGGCATGGATAAAGCCCGGCTCCCTCATCAATGCAGTCAAACTGATCTCCTGCCAGGTGGCGCCCACGCCGTCGCGATACTCCGCGATGATCCAGGCCGGGGCAGCGGACGGTCTGCCCGCTGCCGAAAAATCCGCCAGCTTGCGAAGGCCGAGCGTGCGCTCCACCAGCAGCGCGGTACGCTCGATGACGCGCGCATTGACGAGCAGCAGGCTAGCGCCGGCAAGCGGCGTGGGGGCTGCGCCTGCCAGGGCAGCGAGATCATTGACCGCACACACTTCGCTGCGCACGCTGGCGATGCCGCGCAGCCAGGGGCGCGCGCCGGGCACCGGCGACAACGCCATGAGCGGCGCCACTTCACCCGCTTCATGCAGGTCGATCAGCCAGCGCCGCCCGCCCGCCAGCATACCCAGCCGCACCGCCGGCACATCCTGCCCGGCCTGTTCGCGAAAGCGCGCCAGCAGATTTTCCTGGTATTCGCGCAGATCAATGCGTTTAGCCATGTCAGTTCAGTTCGGAAATTTTCGCCAGCAGCACATCTGCCACGATGGGCTTGACCAGGTATTCGCGCGCGCCCTGGCGCAACCCCCAGATGCGGTCAGTCTCCTGGCCTTTGGCCGTGCACACGATCACGGGAATGTCCTTGGTGCTGGCATCGCGTGACAGTGCGCGCGTCGCCTGGAAGCCGTTGAGACCCGGCATCACCACGTCCATCAGGATGAGGTCGGGCCTGAGGCTGCGCGATTTCTCCAGCGCTTCTTCGCCGCTTTCCGCCATCACCACCTGGTAGCCGCGTTTGCCGAGCATTTGGCCGAGCACATAGCGGTCGGTCGGCGAGTCGTCCACCACCAATATGGTATGGATCGCCATGACCGTCTCATGCCGGCGCCTGCGGCACGAATGCCGCCACCGTTTCGAGCAGGCCATCCCTGCTGAAGGGCTTGGTCAGGTATTGGTCGGAACCCGCCATCCTGCCGCGCGCGCGGTCAAACAGGCCGTCCTTGCTCGACAGCATAATCACCGGGGTATTCTGGAACCTGGCGTTTTTCTTGATGAGAGCGCAGGTCTGGTAGCCGTCGAGGCGCGGCATCAGGATATCGACGAAAATCACGTCGGGCTGACGGTCGGCAATCTTGGCGAGCGCATCGAAGCCGTCTTCCGCGAGGATCACTTCGCAGCCGGCCTGGAGCAAATAGATTTCTGCGCTGCGGCGTATGGTGTTGCTGTCGTCGATCACCATCACCTTGACGCCGGCCAGTCTGGCCGGCGCCCGCGGCGAGGAAGTGGCCTGCTGCATCGTCGTCGCCCCCGAGAGTTGATCCCGCAAAGGTACCATCATGCGGCGGAAAATGCCACGCCGGCCGCTATTCAGAATGGTGTGCGCGTATCCAGCCTTGCCATTGCCCGAACAGTGCAGCATCCAGTGCCGCCACCACGGAGCGCTGCCAAAGACCATCGCTCCAGAAATCTGCGTTCCTGAGGGTGGCCATGCACCCGCCCGCTTCTTCTAGGATCAGCGCACCGGCAGCGTAATCCCACAGCTTCATGCCGCCGTGCAGGTAAAGGTCGAAACGACCGGCAGCGGTGTAACACCACTCCAGCGCACAAGCGCCGAAGTTGCGCGCCGAGGCATAAGGCGGCGTACCAGCCAGTTCGCAAGCCAGCTGCGGCGGCAAGCGCTTGAAATCGACGCTGGCCATCGCCTGGTACAGTAGCGGAGCGTTCGTCTTGATCGGCAGGCGCTCGTCGTTAAGGTAAGCGCCCTTGCCTCGCTCTGCATAGAAGGCTTCCCCGGCGACCGGGTCGTAGACCACGCCGAGCACGCTGCGCCCGCCTTCCATCAGCGCCACCGACACCGCAAAATACGGCACGCCGTTAACGAAATTGGAAGTGCCGTCGATCGGGTCTATGCACCACAGGCCCTCACTGCCGGCCAGCCACGACTCGGCCTGCTCCTCGCGCGTCATTTCCTCACCGATCACCGGGCAGTCACGGATGCCGCGCAACATCTCCTTGAGCACCGTCTGCGTCGCCAGATCCGCCTCGGTGAGCAGGCTGCCGTCGGCCTTGCGGCTGTGCGCCACGCTCAGGTAGCGCGGCATGATCTCGCGCGCAGCGACTTCCTTGACGGCGGCGATGACGGATTTAATCATAAAGCAGGGGGCTGGTGACGGGGACTGGGGGTGGGTGTTGATGCTCGATTTGGCGCCGTGTTGTACAT
Organism: Pseudomonadota bacterium; assembly: GCA_040756015.1. Lineage (GTDB taxonomy): Bacteria > Pseudomonadota > Gammaproteobacteria > Burkholderiales > JBFMAC01 > JBFMAC01. Next base: position 32,677 of record JBFMAC010000009.1, on the reverse strand, counting down.
GGTTTTTCCCTAGACCCTGACCTAACCCCTTTCTTCCTTCCATTTAATGGAACATCCCATCGACGGTATCTGTTCTCGCGGCCCCTGCCCCGTCTGCGCCACCTGCTTCATCGCCTCGAACAGGTCGCGGCGCGCGTCGGGCACCAGCTCCTTGCGCGAGGCGTCGAGGCGGCCACGGTACTGAAGTTCCAGCTTAGCGTTGAAACCGAAAAAATCCGGCGTGCACACCGCGCCGTATCGCCTGGCCACTTCCTGGGTAGCATCGAGCACATAAGGAAAAGGATAGTGGAACTCGCGCGCCACCGCCTTCATGTTGTCGAAACTGTCTTCCGGGTAATCGGCAGGGTCATTAGACATGATGGCGATGGCGTTGACGCCGTGTTGCCTGAGTTCGTTGCAGTCGCGCACGATGCGCTCCCGCACCGCCTTCACGTACGGACAGTGGTTGCAGATGAACATCACCAGCAGGCCGTTCGCGCCGCGCACGTCGGCCAGGCTGTAGCGCCTGCCGTCCACGCCGGGCAAGTCGAAATCGACGGCCTTCCAGCCAAAATCGCAAATCGGGGTTTCGGTACGTACCATATTCGCTCCTCGCTACATTACAAGGCACATAGTTTATCTTAAACCACCCACGGCACATCCATCGCGTAAATCCCCATCGAGCAGCGCTTACCTTTGCGTCTCTGGTGTCGTTTGCGGTTTAATAGCCTTTTCCGGTTTTACACCATGCCCACACCGCGCTTCTACCACCCGCATAAACTCGGCCCCGGCACCGAAGTGGCGCTCAGCGCGGCCGCCGCGCACCACGCCGCGCGCGTGCTGCGCATGCAGGCGGGCGACGCCGTCGTGCTGTTCGACGGCAACGGCGGCGAATACCCCGCTGTCCTCACTCGCGTGGCGAAAAGCGAAGTAGCGGCAAAAACCGGCACCTGGCGCGCGGCCGAGCGCGAATCGCCGCTGCCGGTGACGCTGGCACAGGGCATCGCCGCCGGCGACAAGATGGACTTCATCCTGCAAAAAGCCGGGGAACTCGGCGTGGCACGTATCCAGCCGCTCGCCATGCAGCGCTCGGTGGTGAAGCTGTCGGGCGAACGCGCGCAGAAGCGCGTCGAACATTGGCAGGGCGTGGTGATCGCAGCGTGCGAACAATGCCGGCGTAACCGTGTGCCACCGGTGCTGCCGGCCATGCCGCTGGATGTCTGGCTCGCCGAGACACAACCAGGCACGAAACTGCTGCTTTCCCCCGACGCCGAAACGGCGCTTGCCGCCCTGCCCAGACCGCAAGGCGCGCTCACCCTGCTGATCGGGCCGGAAGGCGGCCTCGCGCCGGAGGAAAGAAAGCTGGCGCTGACGCAAGGTTACACCGCCGTACGCCTCGGTCCGCGCGTCTTGCGCACCGAGACCGCGGCGCTGGCCGCGCTGGCCGCGATGCAGGCGCTGTGGGGAGATTTTAGCCACGACAACTAAATATGGTTTATATGCTCCCTGCGTTGGAGTATGATGGCCCGAAAATACGAGCAACCGCCGCGCCTACATGAGGGCCTTATGGGTAAATGCAGCAAACTGGTCATACTAGCAGCCTGTTGCCAGGCGCTCATCGCCTGCGCGGGAAAACCCGCCAACTCCATCACCGTCACCACCGGCGATTTTCATTTCACGCCCACGAGCTGGACCGTGCTCGCCGGCAAACCGCTCACACTGACCATCATCAACGAAGGGAGCGCCTCACATGAGTGGGTGCTGCTGAAGAAAGGTGTCAATGCGACGCCGCCCTTCACCGAAGACCACAAGCAGGACGTCTACACTGAAGTTGACGTCCAGCCCGGCGAGAAGAAATTGGTGACCTTCACCGCACCTGCCGAGCCCGGCACCTATGACGTCATCTGCGGCATGGCCGGCCACCTGGAAAACGGCATGCGCGCCACCCTGGTCGTCGAATAACGTCCTCCATCTACCGGGCGCCAACCACCACGTAGCCCTGTCCCTGTTTCGCCAGTTCGAACTCGACTTTTTTGCCGGGCGTAAACTTGCCAAGCAGTGCCCTATCCCTGACGCGGAACGACATGGTCATGGCCGGCCAGCCGAGCGATTGCACCGCCTCATGGGAAATCATGGCCTCGCCTTTTTCCACATTCACGCTTTTCACCACACCCTTCGCCCAGTGCGTTTTTTCCGCTTTCGCGACATTGCGCAACCCTGCGCCCATGTCCGGCCCCATCTTGTCGTAAACACCCTGCGCCCATGCGCTGCCGGCGAACAATACAGCCGGCAGGATTGTGCTCCATGTTTTCATCACTCATTTCTCCTGAAGTGGACCCCGGCGGGCTCGCACCCACCGGGAAATGGCATACCTAATTCTTGTTGTGCTCCTTGCGGTGCTCATGCAGTGGCTTCTTCACTTCATCCGATGCACCCTCCTCTCGCATCGGCATAGGCATGCCGGTTTTTTCTTCCATGTGGCTATGCTTCTTCATTTTCTTCTTGGACTTGGACTTGGGGGTTTCCATGCCATCCACCTTTTGTTCTACCGCCTTCTCACCCGCCGCTTTTTCCTCGGCAGCGTAGGCAGTACCCAAGGCCAACATAACGGCAACGACAACCAACACTTTGCTTTTCATGGTTCACTCCTTCCAGTTAAAAATGGACAGATGGACTGCCCGCTTATGCCGCGACCGTCCTGGCCGATCGCCTTGCATCCCAAATCACCTACCCCACCGCACCAACGGAACGCGGGAAAAACGCCGGGGTACGCGCCATATAGTCGCGGTAAGCATCACCGAATGCGTCCAGTGCCTCGTCTTCTTCGCGCCGCGCCAAGCGCACGTACATGGTGACCAGGATGGGGAACATCGCCAGCGTGACCAACGTCGGCCATTGCAGCAGGAAGCCGAACATGATGAGCACGAAGGCATCGTACTGCGGATGGCGGACTTTGGCGTAAGGGCCGGTGATCGCCAGGCGGTGCGCACGCTGTGCCTGGTAAAGTACTTTCCACGCGGATGACAGGAGTGCAAAACCGCCGATGATGAACGCCATGCTGAACAGGTGAAATGGTCCGAAGTGCGGGTTTGCTCGCCAGCCGAACAACATTTCGAGCAAATGGCCGGAATCGTGCGCGAACCAGTCCACGCCCTGATAGCGGCTTTGCAGCCAGCCGGAGAGCAGATAGATGGTAAGCGGAAAACCGTACATCTCGGTAAACAGCGCCACCAGGAAGGCGGAGAATGCGCCGAATGATCGCCAGTCGCGCTGGCTTTGCGGCTTGGCGAAACTTAGCGCAAAAATGATGAATACCGCAGAGTTGATGATAACCAGCCACCACAGGCCATAATCGGGGGTGTCTGTATTCATTTTGGCTCTCCTTTCGGCGGCTCATGACCATGTGTGTGCTGGTCATAGCCGCCATTGCCGTGATGCATGAACAAGTGCATCAACGGGCAAGCCAGCAAAATCAGGTAAGGAAGTATCCCAAAAAAATGCGCCCGATGCTCCGTCAGCAACAGCAATAAGGCAAATACAAGAAAGCCGACAAACACCAGCCGCCCTTTCGACAAATACCGTTTCTCCAGCTCGCCAACCATAACTCTCCCCTTCAACCGTGTTTTGACCATGCCAAAACATGGCCGGCAGTTGCCGTCCCATCTGGGAACAACCACCGGCCGGACACAGCGGCCTTATTTCGGCTGCATGGCGTCGCGCATCTCTTCACGCTGCATCATGTGATCCATCATCGTCTCTATCATTTCCATGCGCATTTCCATCATGTTGTGGGTCTTCATCATGTCTCCCATCATCATGCCGCCGCCCTGTTTCTCGCCGCTCCCCATGCCCATCATCATGCCACCCTGCTTGCCGCCGTCCCCCATCCCCATAATCGGGCCGCCCATGCCGCGCAGTTGCTTCATGCCTTCCTGCATGGTTCGCATGTGTTCCTGCATCAGCTTCCGGCGTTCCCCGGGGTCGCTGGTTTGGCGGATCTTTCCCATCAGGTCCTGCAACTTGCGCATGGTTTCCTGCGCCTGTCCCATCTGCCGGTCGGCTGCCGGTTCGGAACTGGCGGTCTTCTCCATCGCCTCTGCTTTAGGCATGGGCGCTGCCTGCTGTGCCTTCTCGGGGTGATGCGCATCGTCGGCATAAATCGGCAACGCCGCCACAGACAACGAGGCAATGGCAGCCAGAATCGTGATCTTGTTCATGCTCGATCTCCTCTCAGGTTAGAAAGCAACATTCAAAAACAGCAATAAAAAATAGTTTCATCCAGAACCATCCTTTCTCCATCCATGCTCGCCTTCAACGCAAAGCTGTTCTTGCGGCTGGGCCACCATTTCCCGCTCACCCGCAGGTAATCCCGTATACTCTGACACCAGGGTCACGCACACCATTACTCCCCCTGGATCGACCGGCTGCGGTGCCAGGTAAAGTGTTCATAAATTCCTGCCCAGTACAGTCCAAAGGCAAAACCGAAAGCGAGTTCCTCCAGCGGAATGCCGCCCAACAATGCTCCTGAAATGGCCGGCAAATTCCACACCCGTTCGATATAGCCCGGCGCAAAAATGATCAGTAACCACATGAAAATTGCATAAAGCAACAAGAACAACATGCCGCCGATCAGTGTGTTGCGCAGCAAATCCGGGCGGCACAACACATTGGCGATGCCGCCAATTGCCAGCGCAACGATGCCCGGATAAATCGGGTTCCACGGCAGGAAATACAGCAAGGGGAACGACAGGAACGGGGCCGAAATGGCAAGGCGATGCCAGCGGTGGCGTCCGCTATGCCGCTCCGCATGCGAAACCTTGCCGAGACTTCGATTGGTGACTGCGTTGTACATGACCGCGCCGATGCCGCCGATTGCGAAACAGAAGATTAGGCTCTCGATGTCGAAACCGGTGCGCTGCGCAAGGTCGAACAAGCTCGGCGGATTCCAGTATTCAGGCACGAAGATCGGCTCGCTCAAGCCGAGCAAACTGGTCGCCAGGCTGACCCGCAGCATTTCCCGCCGGAAACCGGACCTGGCCCGGTACAGCAACGCCCAGGGAACCAGGAACACGAGAGACCAGACCAGCCAGACATATTGCATGTCAGCCCCCGGTTACTTGGCTTGATGTTTGCTGCCGCACTGCCCGGGAATGCACCCAGAGCCGCACAGAAAAAAGTTGTACAGCGGCACCCGGATCAGCGCGAAATACCAGCCGTAGCTCTCGATCAGCCCCAACCCGAAACTGGACCAGCTGATCCACTCGAATCCCGGCAGCAGCATGCCATGCCTCGCACATGGCATGCTGCGGGAAAATCAGGTCGAACGCCACGCACAGGATGAACGTGATTGCCAGGAACAGCCCCGCAAATACCAGCAGTGGAAACAAGCCTTCCATGTTTTTCTCCTCTACAGTTATGGGAAACGGCATTCGAACCATGCCTCGATGGTTTCTGGATTTTTTCCCAAGCACCGTACTTCGCTTGCGATGCGATGAATTCCCCCCTGCGTATTGAAAAATACAACTACAGCCGCATGCGATTGAGCCGCAGCGCATTCATAATCACCGATACCGAGCTGAAGCTCATCGCCGCTGCAGCGATGATGGGCGACAGCAACAGGCCGAAGACCGGGTACAGCACGCCCGCCGCGATGGGCACGCCGAGCACGTTGTAGATGAAGGCAAAAAATAAATTCTGGCGGATGTTCTTCATCGTCGCGCGGGACAGGCGCACGGCGCGCACGATGCCGGTGAGGTCGCCCTTGACCAGCGTCACGCCCGCGCTTTCCATCGCCACGTCGGTGCCGGTGCCCATGGCGATACCCACCTGCGCCTGCGCCAGCGCGGGGGCATCGTTGACGCCGTCGCCCGCCATCGCCACGAAGCGGCCCTGCTCCTGCAATTGCTTCACGATGGCGGCCTTCTGCTCGGGCAGCACTTCCGCCTCGACGTGATCTATGCCCAGTTTGCGCGCCACCGCTTCCGCCGTGGTGCGGTTGTCGCCGGTGAGCATGATGACGCGGATGCCTTCCTCGTGCAGCGCGCGGATCGCCTCCGGCGTAGAGGCTTTGACCGGGTCGGCCACGCCGATCAATCCCGCCGCCTTGCCGTCAATGGCGAGCAGCATCACCGTCTGGCCGTCGCCGCGCAGCGCCTCGGCGCGCGTCGGCAGTTCGCCCGCATCGAGACCCAACGCTTCGAACAGCTTGAGGTTGCCCAGCGCGACCGCGCGGCCCTCGACCTTGCCCGCCACGCCCCTGCCGGTGTGGGACTGGAAGCCATCCACGGTAGCCAGCGTCAGGCCTTTTTCCTGCGCGCCGCCGACGATGGCCGCCGCCAGTGGATGCTCGCTCGCGCGCTCCAGGCTCGCCGCGAGGCGCAGCACTTCGTCTTCATCGAACCCGGCGAGCGCGACCACCGACACCAGTTTCGGATGGCCTTCGGTCAGCGTGCCGGTCTTGTCCACCACCAGCGTATCCACCTTCTCCATCGTCTCCAGCGCCTCGGCGTTCTTGATCAGCACGCCGGCCAGCGCGCCGCGCCCGGTGCCGACCATGATGGACATCGGCGTGGCCAGCCCCAGCGCGCAGGGACAGGCGATGATGAGCACTGCCACCGCGTTGACGATGGCATGCGCGAGGCGCGGCTCCGGCCCCCACAGCCCCCACACGATCAACGTGACGAGCGCGATACCCACCACCGCCGGCACGAAATAGCCGGAGACAACATCGGCCAGGCGTTGGATGGGCGCGCGCGAGCGCTGCGCCTCGCTCACCATGTGCACGATCTGCGCCAGCAGGGTGTCGGCGCCGACGCGCTCGGCGCGCATCAGCAGACTGCCCGTGCCGTTCACCGTCGCGCCGATCAGCCGCGCGCCCGCCGTCTTTTCCACCGGGATGGATTCGCCCGTGACCATGGATTCGTCCAGCGCGCTCGTTCCGTCCAGCACCACGCCATCCACCGGCACTTTTTCGCCGGGGCGCACGCGCAGCACGTCGCCGGGCTGCACCTGCTCCAGCGGGATATCTTCTTCGCTACTGTCGGCACGCACGATGCGCGCGGTCTTCGGCGCGAGTCCCAGCAGCAGCCTGATCGCGGCGCTGGTCTGGCTGCGCGCGTTCAATTCCATCACCTGCCCAAGCAGCACCAGCGCGGTGATGACCGCCGCCGCCTCGAAATACACCGGCACCGTATCCATCATGCTGCGCATCGCGGGCGGGAAGATGCCCGGCAACAGCATGGCGATGACGCTGTAGATCCACGCCACGCCGACGCCCAGCGCGATCAGCGTGAACATGTTGAGGCTGCGGTTGACGAGGGACTCGTAGCCGCGCCGGAAGATCGGCCAGCCGCCCCACAGCACGGCGGGGGTGGCGAGCAGGAACTCCACCCATACCAGCGCCGTCATCGGGATGCCCTGCATCAGTTGCGGAAACAGCTCGGTACCCATCGCCAGCACGAACACCGGCAACGCCAACACCGCGCTGATCCAGAAGCGCCGCGTCATATCCTTCAGCTCGGCATTGTCTTCCGCCACCGCGCCGCGCGGCTCCAGCGCCATGCCGCAGATCGGACAGTTGCCCGGTTCGCTGCGCACGACCTCGGGATGCATCGGGCAGGTGTATTCGACCGCGCCCGGAACTGGTGGAGATTCCGGCTCCAGCGCCATGCCACATTTGGGGCAGTTGCCTGGCGCGGGTTGGCGGACCTCCGGGTGCATGGGGCAGGTGTACATTGCGTTGGACTTGGCAACCCGCGACTCCATCGGGTGCGGCTCAAGATAAGTCTCCGGCGAAGCCTGGAATTTGGCCAGGCACTTCGGGTTGCAGAAATGATATTCGACGCCGCGAAATTCGCAGTGATGGGGAGAGTCTGGTTTTACCGTCATGCCGCATACGGGATCGGTTGCCATTTCATGCTCCTTTCAAAGGATGGGATCGATTTTCTCGAAAACGAATTGATAAACCCTTCCCAGATGAGCAACAGTCAATGTTGATGGGGTCTGCTGTGTCCGCCATCGGCGTGCTCCATTTCTTCTGCCTCGTACGGCGCAGCTTCACCTTGCACTGGCATGTTGCCGTGCTCATGTGTATGGTTCGCCCCCTCCGGTTCCGGCAATGACATCACCCCCAGGCCGTGGCGATAAACCAGTTCCGCGCCGTGCCAGGCGGTGCTGGCGACCAGCGCCCAGGCCAGCACCACCGCGCCGGCAAATGGCCAGGCAGGCGTGGCTCCCACTTTGTTGCGCCAGGCATCCCAGCTTGCCAGCGCGGTCAGCAGCAGCAAGGTTGTCAGCGCCCATGAGCGGTGCAACAGCATCGCCGCGTGGCCGGCCTCGTCGTGGTTGACCGCATTGGAAGCCAGCCAGCCGAACAGCACGGTGGGGAAGGCCGCCAGCGCACCCAGCCACAGGGTGGCATGGGCGAGTACGGCGCAATGGGGGGCGAAGCGCGACTGACTGCGCAGCAGGATCGCTGCCAGATGAAAGAATGCCGACAGCGAAATCAGCGCGATCGGGAAGTGCACGAACAACGGATGCCAGTTCGGAATCACTTCGATCATGAGCGGCTCCTTTGCACTTCAGGGTTGAGGTTCGGCGGGCGCGGGGGGCGGCGCTGGGGCGGTTGGGTTCTGCGGCGCAGTTTCCGCCGCGTGCGAAGCATGACCCATCATCCCCATGTGTCCGCGAGCAAATAACGCGATAGCCAGCATCACAACCATCATTGCCAGCATGACTTCCCCGGTTTGGCGTCGTTTCATTGGATGCTCCTTGTGCCTTGAATGTCACTGGTGTTCCATTTTGACGATGGCCCACTTTTTCCTGTCGTCCTGCATCATCTCGAAGCGGACCCGGTCGCCGACCTTGATGTCGTGAGCGGCAGGCGATTTCAGATCGAACCACATGGTCATGGCGGGCCAGTCCAGGGCCGGGATCGGTTCGTGGGCAATCTGCACCTTGCCCGTTTTGAGGGCTTTGACCACGCCCGTGCCCTGGGGCATGGCGGCCTGTGTTTCATGCGCGGCCATGTCGTGTTGATGCGAGGTAGCCTGGGCGAGGCCGAAGGCGGCCAGGAGTGCAAATGCGAGTGCGGATCGTTTCATGGGGTTCTCCTTTCAGTGGTCTGGGTGGGTTGATGAAAGTTGGCGTTGCTTGACGAGGGCATAGATGACGGGAATCACCAGCAGCGTGAGCACGGCCGATGACACCATGCCGCCGACCATGGGCGCGGCGATGCGGCGCATCACCTCGGATCCGGTGCCGCTGCTCCACAGGATGGGCAGCAGACCGGCCATGATGGCGACCACGGTCATCATCTTGGGACGCACGCGTTCCGCCGCACCCTCCATGATGGCGGCATACAGATCGTTCATCCCGGCCGGTCTCCCTGCGGCCGCGCAACGGGCCTGCGCTTCCTGCCATGCCTTCTCCAGGTAGATCAGCATCACTACGCCGGTCTCGGCGGCCACGCCGGCCAGCGCGATGAAGCCGACTGCCACCGCGACGCTCAAGTTGTAGTCGAGCAGCCACAGCAGCCACACGCCGCCGACCAGCGCGAACGGTACCGACAGCATCACGATCAGCGACTCGGTGATGCGTCCGAAGTTGAGGTAGAGCAGCAGGAAGATGATGAGCAGCGTGAGCGGCACCACGATCTTCATCTTTGCCGCCGCGCGTTCCATGTATTCGAACTGGCCGCTCCAGGTGGCGTAGTAGCCGGGCGGGAATGGCACCTCGTTGGCCACTGCCGCCTGTGCGCGTTTCACGAAACCACCGAGGTCGGATTCGCCGGTGTCCACGTAGATGTAGGCGGAGAGCAGGGCGTTCTCGGTGCGGATGGAGGGCGCGCCCTTGCGGATGACGATGCGGGCGACCTCGCCCAGCGGGATCATCGCCCCGTTCATGGCGGGCACCAGCACCTCACGCGCGATGGTTTCCGGCGCGTCACGCAACGCGCGCGGATAGCGCACCGCCACCCCATAGCGTTCCAGCCCTTCCACGGTGGTCGTCACCGCTTCGCCGCCCAGCGCGGTGGCGATGGTCTCCTGCACCGCGTCCAGCGTCAGGCCGTAGCGCGCGAGCCTGGCGCGATCCGGTTCGATGTCGAGGTAGTAGCCGCCGGTGAGCCGTTCCGCATAGGCCGAACGGGTGCCGGGCACCTTGCGCACTGCGGCTTCGATTTCGCGCGCGATGCGCTCCATCTCGGCCAGGTCCTTGCCGAACACCTTGATGCCGATGGGGGTGCGGATGCCGGTGGCGAGCATGTCCAGCCGCGCCTTGATCGGCATGGTCCAGGAATTGGCGATGCCGGGGAATTGCAGTGCCTTATCCATCTCGGCGATCAGCTTGTCGGTGGTCATGCCAGGCCGCCATTGATCTTCCGGCTTGAGGTTGATCACGGTCTCGAACATCTCCAGCGGCGCCGGATCGGTGGCGGTCTGCGCGCGTCCGGCCTTGCCATACACCGACTCGACCTCGGGGAAGCTCTTGATGATCTTGTTCTGCGTCTGCAACAGTTCCGCCGCCTTGGTGACCGACATGCCGGGCAGTCCGGCGGGCATGTAGAACAATGTGCCTTCGTTCAGCGTGGGCATGAACTCGCTGCCCAGCTTCATCGCGGGATAGGCGCTCAACACGAGCATGGCGACGGCGATGGCCAGGGTGGTCTTCTTCCTTTCCAGCACCCAGTGGATGAACGGGCGGTAGCCCGCGATGAGAACGCGGTTGAGCGGGTTTTCCGCTTCCGGCTTGATCCTGCCGCGGATGAACAGCAGCATCAGCACCGGCACCAGCGTGACGGACAAGAGCGCCGCGCCTGCCATGGCGAAGGTCTTGGTGAAGGCCAGCGGCGAGAACAGGCGGCCTTCCTGTGCTTCGAGGGTGAACACCGGCAGGAAGGAAACGGTGATGATGAGCAGCGAGAAGAACAGGGAGGGACCGACCTCTTTGCAGGCCGCGATGATCGCTTCTGCACGCGATTTATCCTCCTTGATATGCTCCAGATGCTTGTGCGCGTTCTCGATCATCACGATCGCCGCATCCACCATGGCGCCGATGGCGATCGCAATGCCGCCCAGGCTCATCAGGTTGGAGTTGAGTCCCAGCGCGCGCATGGCAATGAAGGCGATCAGCACGCCTACCGGCAACATCAGGATGGCGACCAGTGCGCTCCGCGCGTGCATCAGGAACACGATGCACACCAGCGCCACGATCACGCCTTCTTCCAGCAGCGTGTGTTTCAGCGTTTCGATGGCGCGATGGATGAGCTCCGAGCGGTCATACACGGTCTGGATGGAGACGCCCTGCGGCAGACCCTTGGCGACCTCGGCGATCTTTGCCTTGAGGTTGTCAATGACGGCCAGCGCGTTCTCGCCGAAGCGCGCCATGACGATGCCGGAGGCGACCTCGCCTTCGCCGTTCAGCTCCGCGATGCCGCGCCGTTCTTCCGGCACCAGTTCCACGCGCGCGATGTCGCGGATCAGCACCGGCGTGCCGCGCTCGGTCTTGACCACGATGTTGGCGATGTCCTCCGCACCTTTCAGGTAGCCGCGCCCGCGCACCATGTATTCGGCCTCGGCCATCTCCACCACACGCCCGCCGACATCGCGGTTCGAGGCGCGGATCGCCTGAGTCACCTGCATCAGCGGGATGCCGTAGGCGCGCAGTTTCACCGGATCCACCGTGACCTGATAGCTCTTCACGAAACCGCCGATGCTGGCGACCTCGGCCACGCCGTGCGCCTTGGTGAGCTGGTAGCGCAGATACCAGTCCTGCATGCTGCGCAGCTCGGCCAGATTGTGCCGGTCGCTTTGCAGGGCGTACTGATAGACCCAGCCCACGCCGGTGGCGTCCGGCCCCAGTTTGGGCGCGACGCCGGGCGGCAGGCGGCCCGCAACCTGGCTCAGGTATTCCAGCACGCGCGAGCGCGCCCAATAGAGATCGGTGCCATCCTCGAAGATCACATACACGAACGATGCGCCGAAGAAGGAGAAGCCGCGCACCACTTTCGATTTCGGCACTGACAGCAGCGCCGTGGTGAGCGGATAGGTCACCTGATCCTCCACCACCTGCGGGGCCTGTCCCGGATACTCGGTGAACACGATCACCTGCACGTCGGACAGGTCAGGCAGCGCGTCCAGCGGCGTCCTCATCAGCGCATAGAGACCCGCCAGCGTGACGAACAGCGTGGCCAGCAGTACCAGGAAACGGTTTTTCGCCGACCACTCAATGACGGTGTTCAGCACGGCTTTTCCCCCTTGTTGTCATGCGGGTGATGACCCATGCGCCTTCCCCGCGCTCGACGAGCTCGAACTCGATGGCGCTGCCCGGTTTCACATTCGCAACCAGTGCGGGATTGGCCAGGGCGAAGTCCATGGTCATGCCCGCCCATTTGAGCGAGGGGATGGGTTCGTGGGTGATGCTCACCGTGCCATCTTCATTCACGGCTTCCAGCACGCCGCGCGCCTGATGGCCGACGGATTTCGTCTGCAGGTCGGGCGTTGGCCCGACTTGTCGGGATGAATCCAGCCCTGCCTCGGTCATGCCGCCAAGCGCCGCTTTGAGATTGCTTTCCGAATCGAGCAGGAACTGTGCGGCGGTGACGATCTCTTCGCCCTCGGTCACACCTCCGATCACTTCGACATAATCGCCGCCCTTCATGCCGAGCTTCACTTCGCGCGGCGCGAAACGGCCGCCCCCCTTGTTCACCAGCACCACCTGTTTCACGCCGCTGTCGATCACGGCGGAGAGGGGCAGCGCCAGCACTGCGCCATGCGCGCCGGAGGCGATGGTCGCCTGGGCGTACATCGCCGGCTTCAATGCGCCATCCGGATTGGGGATCTCGATGCGCACCGGCACCGTGCGCGTCATCTCATTCATCGTCGGATAGATGAAATCCACACGTCCCGTGAACGACCGTCCGGGCAGCCCCTCGACGTGCACCTCGGCGGCATTGCCTTGTTTCACGGCGGCGACTTCCTGTTCCGGCACGTCGGCGATGATCCACACCCGGGACAGGTCGGCGATCTGATACAACATATCCCCGGGCATGAAGCGCATCCCCGGCAACGCCTTTTTCTCCAGCACCACGCCGGACACCGGCGAGAGGAAGGCAAGGGTGCGCTGCGAACCGCCCGACTGCGCCAACGCCTGGATCTGCCGCTCCGACACGTCCCAGTTCTTCAACCGTGTCAGGCTGGCCGCAGCGAGCTGCTGCATGCCTGCCTGCGCCTCCCGGCCTGCGCTTTGCAGCGACTGCGTGCCTTGCACGGCAATGGCGTATTCGCGCTGGGTGGAAACCAGCTCCGGACTGTAGGCGTCGAACAGCGGCTGGCCTTGCGCGACCGCCTGGCCGGTGGCGTTGACGTGAAGTTTTTCCACCCAGCCCTCGAACTTGGGCGCAATGGCATGAATACGGCGTTCGTCGATTTCAACACGCCCTGTCGCACGCACCATACGGTCCAGTACGCGCATCGCTGCCATTTCCGTCCGCACGCCCAATTGCTGGACTTTTTCCGCGCTGATGGCGACCTGCCCCGCAACCTCCTCCGCATCCGCGTACACCGGCACATAGTCCATGCCCATGGCATCTTTTTTCGGCACCGGCGACGTGTCGGCCAAACCCATCGGGTTACGGTAATAGAGGATTTTGCGTTCCTGTGTCGGCGCAGAGCGCTGTACTTCTGTTTTCTGTCTTCCGTCTTCTGTCCTCTGGCTGCCACCCAGCCAATAACCGCCGCCCAGTGCAGCGGCAAGCGTAGCAGCAAGCAGCGCGTAGCGTGTTGCGTTCATAACTCTTCTCCTGCCAGACGTTCGATTTCGGCCAAGCGAACTTGCTGTTCCACGCGCGCCTTCAGCTCATCCAGCCTGGCCTGCCTGATCTGGCGCTGCGCATCAAGCAAGGTGGCAAAATCCACCTTGCCGGTCTGGTAGCCGGCCAGCGCCGACTGGAAACCGAGCTCGACCTGCGGCAGCAGCCGGGTTTGCAGCAGGAGTTCCTGCTTGCGCGCGGCCTCCAGCGCGGCCAGCGATTCGTGGAATTCGCCGAGGATGCCGTTCACCACCGCCTGTTGCCGCGACTGCGCCGCGACGAGCAGCGCTTCCGCCTCACGCTCGCGCGCGCGGCGACTGCCCTGCTGCAACGGAATGCTGATTTCCACCATCGCTTCCCAGTTGTTCACCCCACTGCCGCGCTGCACCGGCGAGAAGCCGACCATGACATCGGGATAGCGGTTCCTATAAGTCAACGCACGCGCATGCTCGGCCGCGATGACTTGCGCGGTTTGCTGGGCCAGCATGGGGTTGGCGGTGCGCAACCGCTGCTCCAGGTCTTCCAGCACAGCCAGCGCAGGCACCGTGCGCAATACGCCGGGAGCGGCAAGCGGCGCCGTCGCGGCGCGGTTAAGTACCGCATTGAGACGCGCGCGCGCATGATCCTGCTCGGTCTCCAGCACGATCAGCTCCGCCTGCAGGGCGGTCTGCTCGACCTGCGCCTTGATCGCGTCCTGCTGCGGCGCGATGCCACCGGCGTAGCGCGCCAGCGCGATTTCTTCCAGGTCCCGAGACAGGCGCAGCGCGTCCTCGACGAGCCGAGCGGCATGGCTGGCCTGATAATACTGCGCATAAATGATCTTCACGCGGGCGCGCACGTCGGCGCGCACGACCTGCTGCTGACTGAGCGCCACGTCGGCGCCCGCAGCGGCAATGTCGCGCTGCAAATCGCGTTTGCCCCAGAACGGGATGGCTTGCAGCCAGGTATATTTCACCGCGCCCACCCGATCCGGCAGCAGCGTGGGGTTGTTGCGCGGAATGTCCTGCCATTCCACGCGCAGGCTGGGATCGGGCAGCGCCCCGGCGGGCTGGACACGTTCCCGTGCCGCCGCACTTTCCTCGGCGAGCGCGGCCAGTTCCGGGTTTTCGCTTTCCACCCACTCCAGCAAGCCGGCCACGCTGCTGCCCAGCAGTGCCTCGTTTTCGCCCGCATGAGCGGCCTCGTGGCCGGCATGGGCAAAGAGCGGCAACGCCGCCAGCGCAATCAAACACAACAGCAAACGAAAAAACATGATGCCTCCGCAATGAACGAACAAGGCGCCGCCAAGCGGCGCGTCGGTTCACGCGCAGGCTAGTTGAGGAAGGAGCAGAAGCGGATCGGGATGGGCGGGTCGGGGGCAACGCGCAGGCCGACGTTGTCGCACGCATAAGCCGGCAGTGCAGCTTGCACCCGCGCCACGGTCAGCACCGGCGCAAGCGCTGGCGCAATGACAGGCAGTTCGGCATGCCCGCTGGCCTGCCCGTCTTGGGTGCACTGGTTGAGGCACGCGTTCGGATTGGTGTCGTGCGGGCAGGCTTCGTCGGCGGCCATGCCGTCATGCCCGTCCATGTGCATGGCCTCGAAAGCAGGATCAGGATCAGAAAATGCCATCGCTGCCATAGCCAGATCGTCGCCCGCGTTCAGGCATGGCAATGCAGCCTGCGCGGCCTGCGCGAACAACAGCAGCGCCAGTATCAGCCAGCGCAAGAAGGGATGGTGCCGGGTCGACATGAGCTTCATAACGTCATTGTGGTAAACAATTTGAGCGCGGTCAAGTTCGCCATTTTCGTTGCGCTCCCCCGCCCGGATTGCATATCATGCGGAAAACCATTTACCCGACCTCCATGCCGCGTTCATGACACTTGCCGCCGCAGATCAATTTGTCCAGTGGTTTCGCGCCGCCACGCCGTACATCCACGCCTTCCGCGGCCACACCTTCGTCATCGCCTTCGGCGGCGAAGTGGTGGCCGACGGCAAGTTCACCGCGCTCACCCATGACCTCAACCTGCTCGCCAGCCTGGGTGTGCGCCTGGTGCTGGTGCACGGCGCGCGCCCGCAGGTGGAAGAAATGCTCTCCGCACGCGGCGCGCAGGATCGCTACATCGACAACCTGCGCATTACCGACGACCTCGCGCTGCAATGCGTAAAGGAGGCCAACGGCCGCCTGCGCGTGGAAATCGAGGCGCAGCTTTCCATGGGGCTGCCCAATTCGCCCATGGCCGGCGCCGACATCCGTGTCGCCAGCGGCAACTTCGTCACCGCCAAGCCGATCGGCGTGGTGCACGGCGTGGACCTGCTGCACACCGGCGCGGTACGCAAGATCAACGCCGCCGCGATCCGCAACCGCCTCGACGATGGCGAGATCGTGCTGCTGTCGCCGCTCGGCTATTCGCCCACCGGGGAAATTTTCAACCTCACGCTGGAGGACGTCGCCACCTCGGCGGCGACCGCGCTCGCCGCCGACAAGCTGGTGTTCCTGATGAACGAGGCCGGCGTGGTCGACGCGGAGGGTGAACTGCAACGCGAGCTCAACCCGGTGCAGGCCGAGGCACTGCTCGCGCAGAATGACAGGCTCACGCCGGACAGCCGCGTGTACCTGCCCTGTGCGCTGCGCGCCTGCCGCCACGGCGTGGGGCGCGCGCACCTGATCTCGCGTCACGACGACGGCGCGCTGCTGATGGAGCTGTTCACCCACACCGGCGTCGGCACCATGGTGACCAAGGATGCGCTGGAAAACCTGCGCCAGGCCAAGATCGACGACGTCGGCGGCATCCTCGCGCTGCTAGAACCGCTGGAAGCGGACGGCACCCTGGTGCGGCGTTCACGCGAACTGCTGGAAATGGAAATCAGCCGCTTCGCCGTGCTGGAACGCGACCATGTCATCGTCGGCTGCGCCGCACTCTACCCTTTCCCCAGCGAAAATGCCGGCGAACTCGCCTGCCTGGCAGTGCACCCGGAATACCGCAACGCCGGCAGCGGCGAACGCCTGCTGCATTACATCGAGGCGCGCGCGCGCGAACATGGTTGCAAGCGCCTGTTCGTGCTGACCACGCGCACGGCGCACTGGTTTGTCGAGCGCGGCTTCCAGGAAACCGACGTAGCAGCGCTGCCGCGGGAAAAGCAGGTGCTGTACAACTTTCAGCGCCGTTCCAAAATTTTCGTCAAGGGGTTGTGAACATGGTGTGTGCGCTGCGCCGGCTGCATTGGTTGTATTGCCTGATGCTGGCGGCCAGCACAGCGACACTGGCCGAACCGTTGCCGCTGCGCCTCGGCGTGATGCCGCACCTAGGCACACCGCTGGCGACAGCACGCTACCAGCCGCTGCAAAGTTATTTGCAGGAAAAATTGCAGCGGCCGGTCGAGCTGCACACCGCCCCGGACCAGAAAACCTTCGTCGAACACATCCAGCGCGGCGATTACGGTCTCATCGTCGTGCCGCCGCACCTCGCGCGGCTTGCGCAACGGGAGAGCGGCTATCAGGCGCTCGCCGCCAGTCGCGCGGAGATCACTGCCGTGGTGGTGGTAGACAAAAACCACCCGCTGCAACAACTGGCCGAATTGCGCGGCACCACCGTCACCCTGCCGGACCGGCTGTCGTTGGTGTCCATGCTGGGCCTCGACCTGATCGCCGCGCAGCAACTCCAGGCCGGGCGCGATTATCAACTGGCGGAATTTCCGCTGCATATCAGCGCGGTGCTGGCGGTCACGCAGGGCAAGGCGGGCGCGGCAATCACCAGCTGGAAGACCCTCAACCGCATGCCGGTGGCAGTGAAGGAGGCGGTGCACATCGCCGCGCAGTCGCAACCCGTCCCCGACGCGATATACCTGGCCCACCCCGCCGCATCCGGCGGCACCGGCACGCAATTGCAGCAGCTACTGGATGACTTCATGCGCACTGCGGCCGGGCAGCAGTTCGCCGAAATCACCGGGCACAGCGGCTTACGCCCACTGGGAAACCGCGAGCTGGAACGCTACGACGATTACGCCACGCAACTGAAAAGCGGGTTGGGGGATTCGATTTAGCCCGGATATTTCATAAGGAGGGTATCCAGGTCAGCCGCCATCCGGGAAATGGTTGACGAACCATTTCCCGCCTCCCCTCCCCCAAGTGGGGAAGGGGGCTCGGGGTGAGGGGTGGGCATTGCCGAGATTCGCCATGACAAACATTCGGCGAACGTTCAATGGACCTTGGCGAAAGCCTGCGCATAGCTGGCGTGCTCGAAATCGACGCCCTTTCCCAGCAAGTCCAGCAACTGGATCGGCCGGTCGTTGCCATCGACAAACACTTCGACGATGCGCTTGGACTTGAACCAGCCCACCGGCAGCACGATGCTGGCGCGTGCACGGAATTCCGGGATTTCCGGCAGGATGAAGCACTGCGTATACTTGTCGGATACCGTCCGGTTGATGCCGGTGGCGCGCACCGCCGCAGCCTGCGGCACGCCGGCCATGGTGCGCACGCCGGCGCGCAGGTCGCCGGCGCCGTCCACCATTAGCCAGCGCACATCGCCCAACATGAAGTTCTCCATTTTTTCCAGGCGTATCGCAATCAACTGGCCGACGCTCACGCGCCGACCGCCGCCCCCGTCGCGCCTGAGCCGCAATCCCAGCGCGCTCTCCTCCTGCAAATCCCAGCTTTCCAGCGCCGGCATGGTGTCCACGGTGCGCAGCTTGGGATCGAGGATGCTGACGTGGCCAAGCGCCTCAAGCTGGTGGCGCTCCTGCCTGCTCAGGCTGGAACCGGGCTTGCGCGGCTGGCGGAACGGCTTGCCGGTGGTGAAATAATGCGCGGCGGCGAGGCCGAAACAGACCTGCACCTTGTTTTCTACGTTGGCGCGCCCGACCAGGCGGGTGCTGCGCCCTTCGCACAGGTGCTGGTGCAGATAATTCAGCAGCTCCAGGCATTCGGTGCCGGCAAGGCCGCTGCCCAGCCCCAGGTCGACCGGATCCTGGCCCTGCTCCAGCAGGATACGGTTGACCCGCATGGTCTTGCTCAATTCGCTGACATCAAGATAGCGCACGGCGTGCGACAGCGGTGCATCCTTGAGATATTGCACGCCACCTTCGCTGTCCAGGTCCACCACCAGCCACGGCGCCAGTGCGCCTTCCGGTGGTGTCCTGCTCACGCCGACCAGGTTGCTCCACTGCGCAAGCCAGCGCATCGCGGCCAGCATCTGCCTGCGGTTGAGTTCGAACATGTTGGCAAGGTGGGAAAGCAGGGTGTACACATAGGCATCGCGGCATGACGCTGCGGTTTCATGCGTGCTGCCGCTGACCTCGGCTTCGGCAAAGCCGTGCTCCTCGGCATAGGCGTAGAACCGGTGCAGCCGGCGCCACAGGGAATTGTCGAACTGTTGGCCGGCGCGATAGTGCTCGACGATCTTCAAGCCGGCATAATGCAAACAACGCTCGCAAATCAGCGCAAGGCGCGGCGCCAGTTCCTGGTCGCCCGCAGTGGCAGCGATGAAACAATGCTGGTAGGCCACGCTCACGCCATGCCACAGATTGCACACCGCGTTGAGTACGGCCAGTTCGCTTTCGGCCAGCGGCAGCGGACGTGCGCTGTATTTGCGCGCGCAGCCGGCCTGGGCAAACTCCAGCGATTCGCGCAGTGCTTCCATGATTTCCAGGCGGCGCACGGCGGGCAATTCGGTGCGGTTGAGCGCATCGACCTCATGCGCGATGGCTTGCTGCGCGCCGGCCATGTTGGTGAACTGCAATTGCGAAAGCCAGTGCTCGCAACCGCGCACGTCACGGAATTTCGGGTTGGCCTGCGGGTCAGGCGTGGGCAGCGTGATCGACAGCATGCGTGGTCATTCGATGCCTGTTAGTTGCCGATCAGCGCAGTGTGCAGTGTGTGGCGCAATTTTTCAAGCCAGCCCGGCGGCAGGGGGACTGCCGCATCACGCTTGCGCTTGCCCCACACCGGGTTGGGAAAATGCGGGTCGCCGCGGAAACGCGGGATCACGTGCCAGTGCAGGTGTGGGGTGACATTGCCCAGGCTGGCGAGGTTGATCTTGTCCGGCTCCAGCAATTCGCGTAACGCCGCTTCGACCGTGAACACGGCGCGCATCAGATGTTCGCGCTCTGCCGTAGCGAGATCGGTCATTTCCCTGACGTGGGCATTCCAGATCACACGACAGAAACCCGGGTAGTCGGCGTCATCGACCAGCACCACCCGCAACGCGGCGTCCCGCCAGAGCACTTCGCCACCGGCGCTTAAGCACAGTTCACAATTCATAAGCCCCCATTCCCACTTCCCGGCAGGCACCAGCGTAGCCGGCTGCGTTACTGTGCTTCCTCGGCCAACGCGGCGAGCTGCTCGGCCTGGTGCTCGGCCACCAGCGCCTGGGTGAGATCGTCGAGATCGCCATCCATGATCTGGTCGATCTTGTACAGTGTCAGATTGATGCGGTGGTCGGTGATACGCCCCTGCGGAAAATTGTAGGTACGGATGCGCTCGGAGCGGTCGCCGCTACCGATCAGCAATTTGCGCGTCGCCGCCTCCTGCGCCGCCTGCTCGCGCAGCTGCGCGTCCTTGATGCGCGCTGCCAGCACCGCCAACGCCTGCGCCTTGTTCTTGTGCTGTGAACGGTCGTCCTGGCATTCGACCACGATGCCGGTGGGCAGATGGGTGATGCGCACCGCTGAATCGGTCTTGTTGATGTGCTGACCGCCGGCACCTGAGGCGCGAAAGGTATCGATACGGATTTCCGCCGGGTTGATGGTGACATCGGAAACCTCGTCCGCCTCGGGCATCACGGCGACGGTGCAGGCCGAGGTGTGGATACGCCCCTGGGTTTCGGTAGCCGGCACACGCTGCACGCGGTGGCCGCCGGATTCGAACTTGAGCCGCGAGTAAGCGCCGAAACCGACGATGCGGGCGATGATTTCCTTGTAGCCGCCCAGTTCGCCCGGGCTTTGCGAAACGATCTCCACACGCCAGCCCTGGCGCTCGGCGTAGCGGGAGTACATGCGGAACAGGTCGCCAGCAAACAGCGCCGATTCGTCGCCGCCGGTACCGGCGCGGATTTCCAGGTAGATGTTGCGCTCGTCGTTGGGATCCCTGGGCAGCAGCAGCTTTTGCAACTCGGCTTCGATCTGTTCCTGCTTAATCTTGCTGTTGCGGATTTCCTGTTCCGCAAATTCGCGCATCTCGGCGTCGCCGGCCATCTCCTGCGCGGCCTCGATGTCGCGCGCACACTGGCGGTAGGACTGGAACAGATCGACCACCGGGGTAAGCTCGGCGTGCTCGCGCGTCAGCTTGCGGTAGTTGTCGATGTCCGCGGTGACGTTTTCCGCGCTCAACAGACGGTTCAACTCCTGCAAGCGCTGGGTCAGCTGCTCGAGCTTCGCGGCAATGCTGGGTTTCATTCGTGGTGGATCTGGTAGAGACGGCTGATCAGCGCAACCATCTCTTCGCGATCCTTTACGTCGGCGTGGTTCAACGCGTGGGTGGGGGAATGCAGAAACTTGTTGATCAGGCCCTGGCTGAATGCTTCCAGCACTTTCTCGGGCGGCTCGCCTTTTTCCAGCAGTTTGATAGCACGCTCCATTTCGTGCCGGCGCAGGCGTTCGGCATGGTCGCGCAGGGCGCGGATGGTGGGCACCACTTCGCGCGTGCCCATCCAGTGCACGAAATCGGCGACACAAGTGGTGATGATGGACTCGGCCTGCTCCACCGCGCCTTGGCGCGCATCGAGACCGTCCTGTACCACTTCGGCGATGTCGTCCACGGCGTAGAGGAACACATCGTCCAGCTCGGCCACCTCGGCTTCGACATCGCGCGGTACCGCCAGGTCAACCATGAAAATAGGGCGGTGCTTGCGCAGCTTGATGGCGCGCTCGACCATGCCTTTGCCGATGATGGGCAGCGGACTGGCGGTGGAGGTGATGATGATGTCGGACAGCGGCAATTGCTCGGGGAGGTCGTTGAGCGATACCGCATGCGCGTTGCTGTAGTTTTGCGCCAGCAACGCGGCACGCTCGACGGTGCGGTTGGCGAAGGTCATGTGACGCGGCGTCTGCGCAGCAAAATGGTTGGCGCACAGCTCGATCATTTCACCGGCGCCGATGAACAGCACGCTCTGCTCGGCAATGCTGGGATAGATGCGTTGCGCCAGGCGCACCGCGGCGGCGGCCATGGAAATCGAGTTGGCGCCGATCTCGGTGCGGGTGCGCACTTCCTTGGCCACCGAGAAAGTGCTCTGGAACAATTTGTTGAGCAATGTGCCCAAGGTGCCGGCCTGTTCCGCCGATTTCACCGCCTGCTTGATCTGGCCGAGGATCTGGGTTTCGCCCAGCACCATGGAATCCAGGCCGCTGGCGACGCGGAAGGCATGCTTCACCGCCTGTTCCTTGGGCAGCGTATAAAGATAAGGTTCGATGGCCTGGAGTGAAAGCTGGTGGAACTCCGCCAGCCAGGCGATCGCCTGCTGCGGGGCGGGGGTATTGCAGTACACCTCGGTGCGGTTGCAGGTGGAAATGATGGCGGCCTCGCGCGCCTGGCGGCGATCCACCAGGTCGCGCAAGGCCTGCTCGAGGTTCTCGGGGCCGAAAGCCACCTGCTCGCGCACGGAAACCGGCGCGGTCTGGTGGTTGATGCCAAAAGCAAATAACTGCATAACGAAGCTTAACAAAAGTGCTTGATTATAGTACGGCCGACCCTGCCGGGGCTACCTTACATTTACGGCAGATGCACATCTGTCTTTAACCGGCAAGTGCCTGCGGCAGTTTTTCCACCAGCAGGGAATGGATGCGCCGGCTGTCGGCGCGCAGCACCTTGAACGACAGACCGTCGAAACCGATCTGCTCGCCGCGCTTGGGCAGCCGCCCGAAGCGCGACAGCACCAGGCCGCCCACCGTGTCGTAATCCTCGTCGCTGTAGGCAGTGCCGAACGCTGCGTTGAAATCGCCGATTTCGGTGATGGCCTTGACGCGGTAAGCGCCGTTTTTTTCCGGGATGATGTTGTCCTCGGTCTCGTCGAAATCGTATTCGTCCTCGATTTCGCCGACGATCTGCTCGAGCACGTCCTCAATGGTGACCAGCCCGGCCACGCCGCCATATTCGTCCACCACGATGGCGATATGGTTGCGGTTGCTGCGGAAGTCCTTGAGCAACACGTTGAGGCGCTTGGATTCCGGGATGAACACCGCCGGGCGCAGCATGTCGCGCACGTTGAATTCCTCGCCGGCGTAATAGCGCAGCAGGTCCTTGGCAAGCAGGATGCCGATCACATCGTCCTTGTTTTCGCCTATCACCGGGAAGCGCGAGTGCGCGGTGGCGATCACCTGCGGAATGAACTGCTCGGGAGTCTCGTTGACGTCGATCACGTCCATCTGCGCGCGCGGGATCATGATGTCGCGCGCCTGCATTTCCGACACCTGCAGCACACCCTCGATCATGGTGAGGGCATCGGCGTCGAGCAGATTGCGCTCGTAGGCAGAATGCAGCAATTCGATCAACTGTTCACGATCTTCCGGTTCGCGCATCAGCAGCGCGGAGAGGCGTTCCAGCAATGTCGGCTTGTTGTTGTCCATAAAAGCGCTATACGATGTAAGGGTCGGCGTAGCCGAGGCGAGTCACGATTGCACTTTCCAGTTTCTCCATGACCGCGGCCTCGGCGTCGGTCTCATGTTCGTAGCCTTGCAGGTGCAGCATGGCGTGCACGACGAGGTGCGCATAATGCGCGGCCGGCGCTATCCCGCGCCCCCTGGCCTCGCGCGCCACCACCGGCGCGCACAGCACGATGTCGCCGCATAATGGCGCACCCGGCGGCGCATCGTCATCGTACACGAAAGTCAGCACGTTGGTGGCGTAGTCCTTGCCGCGGAAGTCGCGGTTCAATCGCCGCCCCTCAGCCTGCCCGACGATGCGCAGGGTAACGCTGGCCTCGCGCGCCAACGCGGCCCTGGCCCAGCGCCGCAACTGCGCACGTTGCGGCAGATTTCCGGCGGTGGTCGCGTATTGCACTGTCAGGCTCAATTTCGACGCAGCGAATTTATTTGTTTTGCTCGTGCTGTTCGTAGGCATGGATGATCCGCTGCACCAGCGGGTGGCGCACCACGTCTTCCTTGAGAAAATGGGTGAAAGCAATGCCGCGTACTTTTTCCAGCACCGTACGCGCCTCCACCAGGCCGCTTTTCTGGCCACGCGCCAGGTCGATCTGGGTGACGTCGCCGGTGACCACCGCCTTGCTGCCGAAGCCGATGCGGGTGAGGAACATCTTCATCTGCTCGGGCGTGGTGTTCTGCGCCTCATCCAGGATGACGAAGGAGTGGTTAAGGGTGCGTCCGCGCATGTAGGCGAGCGGCGCGATTTCGATGGCGCTACGCTCGAACATTTTGGCCACCTTGTCGAAGCCCATCAGGTCGTACAAGGCATCGTAAAGCGGACGCAGGTAGGGATCGACTTTCTGCGCCATATCGCCGGGCAGGAAACCCAGCCGCTCGCCGGCCTCCACCGCCGGCCTCACCAGCACGATGCGCTTGACCGCATCGCGCTCCAGTGCATCCACCGCGCAGGCCACGGCAAGGTAGGTCTTGCCGGTACCCGCCGGGCCGATGCCGAAGGTGATGTCATACCCCAGAATCTGCTGCAAGTACTGCACCTGGCGCGGCGTGCGTCCGTGCAAGTCCTGCCTGCGCGTAAGCAACACCGGCATGTCGGCGGCTTTCGCCAGCGGGCGCGGATTGGTCACCTCCACCAGGCCCAGTTGCACATCTTCGACCGACAGCACATTAGCCGCCTGCCGATAGAAATTCTGCAAGGCCTGCGCCGCGAGGCGGGTATTGTCAGCCTCGCCGCTCAGCGAGAAGCGCTCGCCGCGCCGCGCGATGCTGACGTCGAGCGCGGCCTCGATCTGGCGCAGGTTTTCGTCGAGTGCGCCACACAGATTGGCCAGGCGCTGGTTGTCGACCGGGGTAAAGGCCAGTTCGAACGGCTTCATGTCACCCGTTCGCCACGCAGCGAATGTGGCAGCGCCTCGGTGATCACGGTCTCGACGAAATGTCCGATCAATTCCGGTGTGCCGCGGAAATTCACGATGCGGTTGTTGTCGGTGCGTCCGGCCAGCTCCGCCGCGTCCTTTTTCGAGGCGCCTTCGACCAGGATGCGCTGGCGGCTGCCCACCATGGCGCGACTGATGGCTTGCGCTTGGCCCTCGATTTTTTCCTGCAGGCGCGCCAGACGTTCCAGCTTGACCTCGCGCGGCACTTCGTCCGGCAGGTCGGCGGCCGGCGTACCGGGACGCGGACTGTAGACGAAGCTGAACGAGGCGTCGAAACCGACCTCGTCGATCAGTCTCATGGTGGCCTCGAAGTCACGCTCGGTTTCACCTGGAAAGCCGACGATGAAATCGGACGATAGCGAGATGTCGGGGCGCGCGCCGCGCAGCTTGCGCACGATGGATTTGTATTCGAGCGCGGTGTAGCCGCGCTTCATCGCCGCCAGCACCCGGTCGGAACCGGACTGCACCGGCAGGTGCAGGTGGCTCACCAGTTTCGGGATGCTGGCGTATGCGTCGACCAGGCGCTGCGTGAACTCGCGCGGGTGCGAAGTAGTGTAACGCAGACGCTCAACACCCGGCACCGCCGCCACGTATTCCAGCAGCAGGGCAAAATCGGCGAGATCAGCAATTTCGCCATCGCCCATGGCGCCGCGATAGGCATTGACGTTCTGGCCGAGCAGGGTGATTTCCCGCACGCCCTGCGCGGCGAGCCCGGCCACTTCGGCCAGCACGTCGTCGAACGGGCGCGACACCTCCTCGCCGCGCGTGTACGGCACCACGCAGAAAGTGCAGTACTTGCTGCACCCCTCCATGATGGAAACAAAGGCGGAAGCCCCCTCCAGGCGCGCCGGCGGCAGGTTGTCGAACTTTTCCACCTCGGGAAAGGAGATGTCCACTTGCGGGCGCCCGGAAGCGCGCCGTGCCGCGATCAACTGCGGCAGACGATGCAGAGTCTGCGGGCCGAACACCATGTCCACGAACGGCGCGCGCTGCACGATGGCCGCACCCTCCTGGCTCGCCACGCAACCGCCGACGCCGATCACCAGCCCGGGATTGCGCTGTTTCAAATGGCGTACCCGCCCCAGCTCGCTGAACACCTTCTCCTGCGCCTTCTCGCGCACCGAGCAGGTGTTGAACAGGATGACGTCGGCATCGTCTGGATTGTCGGTCTGCTCCATACCTTCAGCAGCGTGCAGCACATCCGCCATCTTGTCCGAGTCGTACTCGTTCATCTGGCAGCCGAAAGTCTTGATGTAAACTTTGCGCGCCACGAAGTCAGGGAGCGGAAGATTCCAGCAGGGATTGCTCTTCCGGAGTGAGCAGCCAGACCTTGGCGAGATCGCCGTTCATGTCGAAGGTGTACACCACATTCGACGGAACCGGCACGCTGTTGGGCATGGTGATACGATTGAACTGGTCGAAAATTTTTGCGCCCGGCGCCAGGCGATAGGCGATGCCGCTGATTTTCAGCATCGGGTAGGCGACATCCTGCAGCACGCCTCGCTTGGCTTCGGGCGGCAGGATGCGCCCGGCCAGCCCTGCCTGGGGCAGGCCGAGAACAAGAAGCAAGGCACCGACTAAAAAGGTACGCACAGACACTGTATCACCCACGGCGGACAAGACTATAAGATTCACGGCGAAAGGAATGATGGTGGCGAATCCCCGATTCGAACGGGGGACCTGCGGATTATGATTCCGTCGCTCTAACCGGCTGAGCTAATTCGCCACGCAGGGGGCCGAAGTGTATCGGGAGGGCATGGCCTTGTCAATGCGAATCGGGCAAACTATGCACGGCTATTCGGCTGCACCCTTCCCGGCAAGCCGGGAAGGGTGGGGTAATAATGGAACAAGCCAGAACCTGAATGACTTGGCCTTTGCCTTCGCAAAGAGGGCGTCCATTCGCTCCGGGCCCACGCCATCACAATAAAACTGGCTTGATAAAGTAAAAGCCCGACGGGGAAACCCGTCGGGCTTTTGGATACAGAATCTTTCGATTCTTTATTGTAGCAACGGCTCTCACCCCGGATAAGCTACGGGGAGGATCATAAGGGAGAATAACAATGACAGGCAAGCAGAAAAATCTTGGGCAGCTAACTTTTGGCTTGGATATTGGCATCGCCTCGGTCGGTTGGTGCGTGCTTGGCGAGGGAAATCGCATCGTCGGCTTGGGCGTGCGGTGTTTCGACGCCGGCGAAGATAACGATGGGAAACCACACAACCAAACGCGACGCAGCGCGAGAGTAGCTCGCAATCGGCTGCACATGCGCCGCTGGCGCTTGCGTCAGCTGCTTCGCCTGTTCTGCGATGCCGGAATCATTGGCCGTCCCGATCCGAAGCTGCTCATGACGCCGCCTGATGAGGACGGCCCATGGCAATTGCGGGCAAAGGGACTGAAGGAGAAACTCGAACCCATCGAATGGGCGCGCGTACTGTATCACCTGGTCAAACACCGGGGCTTCGAATTCTTCCGAAAAAGCGAGTTGAAGTCATCGCGAACACCCGATGCATCTCAACCAGCCTCGGACGAAGACATGCAGGGCAAAGAGGAGATTCCCGCCGAAGATGCCTTCATGGCCAAGGAAAAAGAGAAGCTCAACAGCGCACTTAAGAAAACCAGCGATCTCCTCGAAAAATACCGCAAGCCTCTTGAGGCATATCGCGAAGCGCCCTTGACCGTGGGCGCTTTGCTCGTCTGGCTGGCGCAAAAAGACTACGCATCGGGAGAACCACGACCCGATAAGGATGACCGCATAACGTCCTTTCACAATAAAAGTGGCAGTTACCGGCACGCATTTTTCCGTGCCGCACTGCGTCGCGAATTGCAAGAGCTGTTTGCCGCACAAACCCGACATGGCAATCCCTACACCACCCTGAACCTGCCTGCCGATGGCGAATATTCGCGGCACATGCTCGCCCATGACAACACAAGACTAACGCCAGAAAAAGCCATTCCGGTTGGAAGTGAATCACGCCCGGTAGGGCAAACGTTCCAGCAAGCGGTTCTCGACCTGTTCGATCTTCAGCATCCTCCGCTCTACGGCGAACAAATTCGCGAGATGGTCGGCAAATGTGAGTTGATTGAAGGACAGCCGCGCGCATCCAAAAACGCTTTCTCATCGGAACGCGCCACATGGCTTGAAACGCTCAACAAGCTCCGTGTTCGCCGCGGCGGAAAAGAAACCCCGCTTTCAGCGGAAGAACGCGCCGCGCTCATCAACCTGCCCTACGAGCACAACAAAGTAACGCTCAAGCTCGTGCGCGAATCCTTGATGGCCCAAACAGGCTTTCCCGCCTCGTGGCAGGAGGCCAGCTTCAACGTCGCGTCTTACCAAGCCAAACCTGCGAACGATGGTGCGTGGATATTCGTTGCCTCGCGCGACCAGGAACCCGTCAGCCTCGCCAAGTGGGCAGACAACAAAGAGCGGAAAGACAAATTGAAAGAAGCCAAGAAAATGCTGATGGGCGGCATCGTCACGTTCAAGGAACTGCGCAAGCAACTTGGCCTCGCGGATTTCGACCGATTTGTAAGCCGGATCAAGGACACCACCATCATCCCGCACGACAGAGAGGCATACGAACACCTCCAATTCCCATCCGATGGCAATGGACTTCTTGCACCCGGTCATTCATTCCGCTACATCTCGACAGATGGCAAGCCTAGAATCTTTCCAAAAATTGTATGGAAATTTGTTGCCGACCTTCGCTCACAGTCCGCCGCAACGCTGGCCGACTGGCGCAAAGTCATAGCGACCATACCGGGCATGTCCGGCACCTGGCAATTCGAGCACTCCATTTCAACAGAAACGGCCATCGAGCCAAAGGATGAAGCGGAGACCCAAGTTCCCCTAAAGTTCGAGGATGCGCAATCCGTCGAAGCCGAACACAAACTTGTGGAACTGAAAGGCTGGCACGCCTTGCGGCTGGCTTTGGCCGAGCGTTGTCCTGACAAATGGGCACAGCTACAGGTTGCCTACCAACGCCCGACCAGCGACGAAGGCCAACGCGCTGCGCATGACGTAGACGATATCGCCACCATACTGACCGAGGCCCAGACCGACCACGAAATCGAAAAGAAACTGCGAGAGCGTGGCTGTACGGACGAAGAAGAAATCGACGCCCTTCAAGCCGTCAGCTTCAGCAAATTCCGCAACCTTAGCCTTGCCGCGCTATACAGAATTCTTCCCCACCTTGAAGACGGACACGTCTACAGCAAGGCCTGCGAGTTGGCAGGACTATCGCACTCAGAGAAGAAGGCGCAGATTCGCGGCAGCAAACTCCCTCCGTTGGGAACCTACATCTACCAGCGCTACCGTCATGGACAGCTCACCGGGCACAAGGAGAATCGCTACAAAGAGCTGCTCAATCCCGTTGTTGCACGTTCCTTCAATCAAGCGCGCCTCGTCTTCAATGACCTCGTCGCCAAGTACGGCTCACCGACCTATGTTCATGTCGAAACGGCCCGCGATCTGGCGCGTTCCAAGAAGATGCGCGACAAGATCGGCAGGGAACAGGACGCGAACCGCAAGCGCATCGAAAGCATCCGCAGCGACCTGAAAAGCAGGCTTGGGCATGAACCAAGCGGCGAACAACTTCTCAAGATGCGCCTCTATCTTGAGCAAAACGGACAATGCCTCTACACAGGAAAATCGCTAGAGCCATACATTGACGCGATGCTCACAAGCGACGAAAGCGTTGTTGAAATCGACCATATCTGGCCGCGTTCGAAAACCTTCGACAACAGCCTCGACAATCGCGTGCTGGTGATAGCCGGCGCCAACCAGAACAAGCGGAACCAAATCCCCTACGAGTTCTTCAACGGCGCGGGCGGCGATCCGCGCTGGCGGGAATTCGAGATGCGGGTTCTGGCCTGCAAAGGCATCAGCGCCGAGAAACAGCGCCGTCTGTTGTCCAAGAGCCTGGAAGACGCCGACGAATTTCTTGCCAGAAACCTTGTCGACACCCGCTATGCCACACGCCTGTTCTCCACCATGTTGCGCGAGCGGGTCTTGTTCGCTGGCGGCGCGACACCCGAGGAACTGGAAGCCATCTCGCCGGACGACGATGGCAAGACCCGCTGGAATCGCTATCAGCGCGCTCGCGTTCGCAGTCCTCAAGGTCGACTGGTGGACTTCCTGCGCGGCAAATGGGGGTTGGCGCATCTGAAGGACAGGGAGAAAAGCGATCTGCACCACGCGCTGGATGCCTGTATTATCGCGGCTTGCTCGCCGAAGACCATCCAGCAGATCAACAACTACTTTGCGGAAGAAGAGAAGGAGCCTGGAAAATACAGCTTCAAGCGCAATTCCGACGGCACATACAAGCATCGTGCCACGGGGGAAATTCTCAGCAAGGAAGAGGCAATAGAACATGGTCTCTATCTACCCGCGCCATGGAAGCCCCGTGAGGTGATGGATGCGCTGAACAAAGTTTTCGTCTCCCGCCGCCCCAAGCGCAAATCTGCGACCGAAATTCACGATGCCAACCCGAAAGGCATACGCTATCTGCCCGTCCCGCTTGTTCATCTGACCGAAGAGATGTTGTCTGCCGAGAAATTGCGCGAGATCACCGGGCGCCGCCGCGAAAACTACGAAACGCTGCTCACGGCATTGCAGGCGACTAACGGCGACGCTCAAGTCGCGTTTGCCAACGGTTACGAAGTCGAAGGAAAACATGGCAAACCCAAACGCATATACAGCATCGCCATGCCGTTGTGGAGCTTGCCTAATGCTTATTGCAAGCAACGAAGCAAGGAGCTGACGAAGGAGAATGCGAGAAGACGCAAAGACGCAGAAAGCCGCAAGGGAGAAGTTGCGAAGCTGTACGAAAACCTGTCGAAGACCGCACGCAAGACCGTCCCCCTGACCAGCCTCACGCAGAAGATGCTCTCGGAAGCGGAATTGGGCAGCAGCTTTTACCAGCGCAACAGGGAACTGATCGATGCGTTGAAAGAACACTTGGGCGACAAGAAGGCTAAAGACGCTTTCGCCCAGCCTTTCCAGCCACCGCCAGGCAAGAAGGGAAAGGAAAGGCCCGTCATTCGCTCCATCCGCCTTCCCGATACATATGGCAGCGGGATGTTGGTACGCGGTGGAATTACGGGGCTGGGGGAGAGTCTCTCTACTGAAGTTTGGATGACAGATAACGGCTTTTTCTTCCGGCCTCGATACCAAGCCGCCGAGGAAGCCACTTTCGGGCTGGAAGAACCGCCTACAGGTGCAAGGCTCTTGTTCAACTTGCGGATTGACGAGCCTATAGAGGTCGTTAAGACGGATGGCAAGATCATTCCCGGCAACGGCTTCCCCGGATATTTCGTGGT
This sequence comes from Pseudomonadota bacterium, assembly GCA_040756015.1. Lineage (GTDB taxonomy): Bacteria > Pseudomonadota > Gammaproteobacteria > Burkholderiales > JBFMAC01 > JBFMAC01. Next base: position 1,566 of record JBFMAC010000009.1, on the reverse strand, counting down.
GTATGAAGGCGACGGGCGTATTCAAATACGAACGCATGACCGCCCTGGCAAGGGAAAGCGCAAAAAGAAGAATTCAGAAGAGGAAGCCGAGACTACCGACACTACCGACAAGAATGAAGACGATAAAGACAATTCACTCCCACGCTTCAGCATCAGTGGCATCAAAGAAATAAAGAAATTCCGCGTGGATGCGCTTGGCAACTACAAGCTGGTCGCGCATGCAAAATGGTCTGGCGTAGCGTCATGATCTCCCGCCCCGCCCGGCTGCGGCGGGAGCATTTCTCGCTGGCCATCGACCAGGAGGAAACGGCCTTCGTGCCTTTCAAGGACATCGCGGTGATCGTGCTCAACCACCGCGAGATCAGTCTCACCCATCCCGTGCTCTCGGCCTGCGGCGAATACGGCATCAGCCTGTTCGCCACGGGCGATACGCACCACCCCAGCGGCGTCTTCATCCCCTTTTTGCCACATTCGCGCGCCACGCGCTGGCTGCGTTTACAACTCAACCTGCCGCGTCCGGTGGCCAAACAAACTTGGGCATCTATCGTGCGCAAGAAGATTTCCAACCAGGCCGTCTGCCTGCACATGGCCGGACGCGATGGCGCAGACCGGCTCGATTCCTACGCGCGGCGTGTGCGCTCGGGGGACGCAGGCAATCTGGAAGGGCAAGCCGCTTTCTTCTACTTCACCCAACTCTTCGGCAAGGACTTCCACCGCGATCAGGCACGCTTTATCAATGCGGCGTTGGACTATGGCTATGCCGTGCTGCGCGGCGCCATCGCTCGAGGACTGGTGGCGCATGGACTGCTACCTTCCATCGGCATCTTCCACGCCAGTGAACAGAACGCCTTCAACCTGGCGGATGACGTGATCGAACCTTTTCGTCCGCTGGTAGATTTGTTCGTGTACAAGATGGCACCACAACCTGATGATGAGTTGCACCCGGAAGATAAGGCAGCGCTGGTAAGCCTCCTCAATGTGGATGTGGGTATGCCACGCGGCAAGATGTCGGTGCTCGCCGCCATTGAGCAGATGATAGAAAGTCTCGCCCGTATCTACGACGGCAGCAGCGAAACCTTGCTCGAAATGCCGAGCATCATCGGACTGGAGCAACACCGACTGGAGTGTTAAACCGTGAGCACGGAGACCAGACGATTCATGCGCCTGCTCGTATTTTTCGATCTCCCTGTCGTCACCAAGGCAGAACGCCGCGCCTATACCGTGTTCCGCCGCTTTCTGGTCAACGACGGCTACGACATGATCCAGTTCTCGGTATATGGGCGCATTCTGAACGGCAACGATGCACTGGAGAAACATTACAAGCGCTTGGTGGATAACCTGCCGCCGGAAGGCTCGGTACGCTGCCTGAGCGTGACGGAGAAGCAATTTGCCAGCATGAAGCTACTTGTCGGCCTGCCGCTTTTTCAAGAAAAAGCAGTCAAGACCAACCAGTTGCTCCTGTTTTGAAGCAATTTTTGAAAGGCAAACGCCCGTCCAGCTTAGGCTGGACGGGCGTCCACGTGCGGCGTATGGTAGCTCATCCGGGGTGAGAGAGGGAGCTACAAC
>JBFMAC010000008.1:0-113249 GCA_040756015.1 Pseudomonadota bacterium | reverse complement strand
TCGAAGGGGTAAACAACCGCATCAAGGTCATCAAGCGCATGGCCTATGGCTTCCGCGATTCAGCTTACTTCTTCCTGAAAATCAAGGATGCCTTCCCCGGAAAGGCGCGATGAACCATAAAAAAGGGCAGCCTGCGCTGCCCTGATTTATTTCCCGCGCCGGATTACGCCGGCTCTTGTTCGCTGCTGACCGCCTTCATGCTGAGGCGCAAGCGACCCTTCTCATCGGCCTCCAGCACCTTGACGCGCACCGGCTGACCTTCCTTGAGGTGGTCAGAAACCGCGCTGACACGCTCGTTGGCAATCTGCGAAATATGCAGCAGGCCGTCCTTGCCCGGCAACACGCTGACGATGGCGCCGAAATCCAGCAGCTTCAGCACGGTGCCGTCGTAGACGCGCCCCACCTCGACCTCGGCAACAATATCCTCGATGCGCTTCTTCGCGGCATCGCCGCTTTCCGAGGAAGTACAGGCGATGGTCACGGTGCCATCCTCGGCGATGTCTATGGTGGTGCCGGTTTCCTCGGTGATGGCGCGGATCACCGCGCCGCCCTTGCCGATCACGTCGCGGATCTTGTCCGGCTTGATCTTCATGGTGATCATGCGCGGCGCGAAAGTCGACAGTTCGGTGCGCGAACCGCCCAACGCCTCCTTCATGATGCCCAGGATGTGCATGCGCCCGGCGCGCGCCTGCTCCAGGGCGACCTGCATGATCTCCTTGGTAATACCGTTGATCTTGATGTCCATCTGCAAGGCAGTGATGCCATTTTCGGTGCCCGCCACCTTGAAGTCCATGTCGCCGAGATGATCCTCGTCGCCGAGAATGTCGGACAGCACGGCAAAGCGGTTGCCCTCCTTGATCAGGCCCATGGCGATACCGGCCACGTGCGCCTTCACCGGTACGCCCGCGTCCATCAGCGCCAAACAACCGCCGCACACCGATGCCATCGAGCTGGAGCCGTTGGACTCGGTGATTTCCGACACCACGCGGATTGAATAGGCGAACTCTTCCTGGCTGGGCAATACTGCCAGCAGCGCGCGCTTGGCAAGGCGACCATGACCGATTTCGCGGCGCTTAGGGGTGCCGACGCGGCCGGTTTCACCGGTCGCATAGGGCGGCATGTTGTAATGCAGCATGAAGCGGTCGCTGTATTCCCCCTGCAAGGCGTCGATGATCTGCTCGTCACGCGCGGTGCCCAAGGTGGCGACGACCAGCGCCTGGGTTTCGCCGCGCGTGAACAGGGCGGAGCCGTGGGTACGCGGCAGCACGCTGTTGCGGATGGAGATCGGGCGCACGGTGCGGGTGTCGCGGCCGTCGATGCGCGGCTCGCCGTTGAGGATCTGGCCGCGCACGATTTTCGCCTCAAGGGAGAAGAACAGGTCCTTGATGGTGTTTTCGTCAGGCCCGCCCTCGGTCGCCAGCGCGCTCAGTACGCGCGAACGGATCTCCTCGACCTTGGCCACGCGTGCCTGCTTCTGCTTGATGCGGTAAGCCTGGTTCAGATCGGCCTCGGCCAGTTGTGCGATCTTTTCGACCAGCGCGGCGTCCTTGGCCGGCGCGCTCCAGTCCCACAGCGGCGCGCCCGCCTGTTCAGTGAGTTCGTTGATCATGTTGATCACCGCCTGCATCTGCTCATGGCCGAACACCACCGCACCCAACATCACCGATTCGGGCAATTGCTGCGCCTCGGATTCGACCATCAGCACCGCCTGCTGCGTGCCCGCCACTACTAGGTCGAGCTGTGAGGTTTGCAATTCACTCTTGGTCGGGTTCAGCACGTACTGGCCGTCCACATAGCCGACGCGCGCGGCACCGATCGGGCCGTTGAACGGAATGCCGGAAATCGCCAGCGCCGCCGAGGCGCCTATCATCGCCGGAATGTCGGAATCAATCTCGCTGTCGGAAGACATCACGGTGGCGACGACCTGCACCTCGTTGTAGAAACCGTCGGGAAACAACGGGCGTAACGGACGGTCGATCAGGCGCGAGGTCAGCGTTTCCTTTTCCGAAGGGCGGCCTTCGCGCTTGAAGAAGCCGCCGGGAATCTTGCCGGCAGCGTAAGTGCGCTCCTGGTAGTCCACAGTCAGCGGGAAAAAATCCTGCCCCGGCGACACATCCTTCTTGCCGACCACGGTGACCAGCACCACGGTATCGTCCAGGCTCACCATGACGGCACCGCTGGCCTGACGGGCGATCTCGCCGGTTTCCAGGGTCAGCGTATGGCGGCCATAACTAATCGACTTTTTGACTGGGTTCAATGTACTTCCTTTTCTAAACAAAACGGCGGCTCTGGGCCGCCGCAATCATTATTCGCCTTATTTGCGCAGGTTAAGTCGCTCGATCAGGCCGCGATAGCCTTCCGCATCGGTGCTTTTCAGGTAGTCCAGCAGCTTGCGGCGGCGGCTGACCAGACGTAGCAATCCACGCCGTGAATGATGATCCTTGACGTGCTCCTTGAAGTGCTCGGTCAGTTCATTGATGCGCGCCGTCAGCAGCGCAACCTGCACCTGCGGTGAGCCGGTGTCGCTTTTCGCACGCTGAAAATTGCGCACGATCTCAGCTTTTTGTGTTGTAGTAATCGCCATAATCTGTCTCTCCAAAACGAAGGCCGTTATTCTACCCGCGAACGGGCTGTTTCCTCAAGCAATTCTTGCATTTGCCCCCGGCCATCGCCGGCAGCAAGCAAGCGCTTGGGCGCAACCGTGCCGGCGCGCGCCACGCCCAGCCCCAGAAAGCGGCGCTGTGGCGCATACAGCCGCACCAAGCCGTCCTGCACCGGCACTGGCACGTTCAACCCCTGCTGCAGGCGCACCGCGCTGGCTTCATCCAGGATGCATTCCGGCATCTCGCCGAGCAGGCTGTCGCAGGGCGCCAGCAGCCTGTCGCGTTCACCGACGTCCAGATTTTTGAGGTGCTCCAGCGTGACCGCATCATCCACCCGCAAACCGTCGATCGCGGTGCGCCGCAACGCCAGCAAATATCCGCCGCATCCCAGCGCTGCGCCGATATCGTCGGCCAGCACACGGATGTAAGTGCCCTTGCTCACCCGCACCGTGATGCCGAGCAGGTCGCCCGCGAACGAGTCACAGTGCAGGTCATGCACCGTCACCTGGCGCGCGGTGCGCTCCACCGCCACCCCGGCGCGCGCATAAGCATAAAGCGGCCTGCCCTGATGCTTCAAGGCGCTGTGCATGGGCGGCATCTGTTCAATGACGCCGCTAAAACACGCCAGTACGGCCACCATCTGCTGCGGACTCACGGCCACCGGGCTCTGCGCCGTCACCTCGCCCTCGGCATCGCCAGTGGTGGTGGTGACACCCAGCTTGATGGTAGCTTGGTAGGTCTTGTCGGCATCCAACAGGGCATGGGAAAACTTGGTAGCCTCGCCAAAGCATACCGGCAACAGGCCGGTCGCCAGCGGATCGAGCGTGCCGGTATGCCCGGCCTTGGCGGCTGAATACAAACGCCGCACCTGCTGCAAAGCCAGGTTGGAGGACAGGCCGAGAGGCTTGTCGAGCAGCAGCACGCCGCTCACCATCCTCTTCATCCGCTTCACCGGCTTCCCCTTCAATCTTCGTGCGGGAAACGCGAATCAGCCTGCACCGCATCGTCGATCAGGCGCGACAGATTGACGCCACGCTCCACCGACTCGTCGTGCACGAAATGCAGTTGCGGGATGACACGCAGTTTCAGACCCTGGCCGACGCGGCTGCGCAGGAAACCGGCAGCGTGTTGCAGCGCCTCGGTAGTTTTGCCGATTTGCGCAGCGTCGCCGAGTACGGTGAAAAACACCTTGGCGTGGGCATAATCCGGCGTCACCTCCACACCGGTGAGCGTCACCATGCCGACGCGCGGATCCTTCAGCTCCAGACGGATCAGTTCGGCGAGATCACGCTGAATTTGTTCGCCGATGCGACGTGACCGGGAAAAATCCTTGGGCATGGGAGCAAGCTGGCGGATGCCGGCAAGGACGGGCGCGCTTTACAGCGAGCGCGCCACCTCCACGACTTCAAAGGTTTCCAGCTGGTCGCCGACCTGGATATCGTTGAAGTTCTTCAGCGACAGGCCGCATTCGAACCCCGCCTTCACTTCCTTGGCATCGTCCTTGAAGCGCTTCAGCGAATCGAGTTCGCCGGTATGGATCACCACGTTGTCGCGCAACAGGCGCACGTGCGAATTGCGCTTGACCACTCCCTCCAGCACGTAGCAGCCAGCCACCGCACCCACCTTGGAAATGTGGAACACCTGGCGCACTTCGACCAGGCCGATGATATTTTCCTTTTTCTCCGGCGACAGCATGCCGGACAGCGCGGCCTTGATCTCGTCGACGGCGTCGTAAATGATGTTGTAGTAACGGATGTCCACGCCCAGGCTCTCGGCCAGCCTGCGCGCGCCGGCATCGGCACGCGTGTTGAAGCCGATGATCACCGCCTTGGAAGCGCCCGCCAGGTTGACGTCCGATTCGGTGATACCACCCACCGCCGCGTGCAGGATGTTGACCCTCACCTCATTGGTGGAGAGCCGCTGCAAGGCATGCGATAGACCTTCGTAGGAACCCTGCACGTCGGCCTTGATGATGAGCGCTAGCGTCTTCACCTCGCCCTCGCCCATCTGGCTGAACATGTTTTCCAGCTTGGCCGCCTGCTGCTGCGCCAGCTTGACGTCGCGGAACTTGCCTTGGCGGAACAGCGCAATTTCGCGCGCCTTGCGCTCGTCCGGCAGCACCAGCGCGTCCTCGCCCGCCACCGGCACGTCGGACAGCCCCTGGATTTCCACCGGGATCGACGGCCCTGCCTCCTGCACCGTGCCGCCGGCCTCGTCCAGCATGGCGCGCACGCGGCCGTACACCGCACCGGCCAGCACCACGTCGCCGCGGCGCAGCGTGCCAGTCTGCACCAGTATCGTCGCTACCGGACCACGCCCCTTGTCGAGGCGCGATTCGATCACGATGCCCTTGGCCGGCACTTCCCGCGGCGCCTTCAATTCCAGCACCTCGGCCTGCAGCAGCACGCTGTCGAGCAGGGTATCGATGCCCACGCCGGTTTTGGCGGAGACGTTGACGAACATGGTGTCGCCGCCCCAGTCTTCCGGCACCACTTCCTGCGCCACCAGTTCCTGGCGAATGCGCTCGGGATTGGCTTCCGGCTTGTCGATCTTGTTGACCGCGACCACGATAGGCACCTTCGCCGCCTTGGCGTGGTGGATCGCCTCTATGGTCTGCGGCATGACGCCGTCGTCCGCCGCCACCACCAGGATCACCAGGTCGGTGACCTTGGCGCCGCGCGCGCGCATCGCGGTGAACGCCTCATGGCCCGGGGTATCTAGGAAGGTGATGGTGCCTTTCGGCGTATCCACATGGTAGGCGCCGATATGCTGCGTAATGCCGCCCGCCTCGCCGCTTGCCACACGCGTGCGGCGGATGTGGTCGAGCAGAGAGGTCTTGCCGTGGTCGACGTGCCCCATCACCGTCACCACCGGCGCGCGCGGCAGCAATTCCGCCTGGGCACCGGCATTGGCTTCGCTGAGATAAACATCCGGTTCGTCGAGCTTGGCGCGCTGGGCGACGTGCCCCATTTCCTCCACCACAATCATCGCCGTATCCTGATCCAGCACCTGGTTGATGGTGACCATGCTGCCCAGTTTCATCAGCACCTTGATCACTTCTGCGGCCTTCACCGACATCTTGTGCGCGAGATCAGCAACGGTGATCGTTTCCGGCACCATCACCTCATGCACGATCGGTTCGGTCGGCAGCGAGAAACCGTGCTCGCCGGCTTCGGCGCTCTTGTGCTTGTCCTTGCGCACCGTGCGCCAGGCGCCGGTGCCGACATCGGCCACGCCGCGCACCTTGAGAGCGCGCTTCTTGGCGCCTTCTTCCTTCCACGGCACGGCTTCCTTGCCGGTTTTCTTGACACCCTTCTTCTCGCCCTTGTCCTCGGGCTTGGCCGCCGGCTTGTGCAGCGTGCCTTCCTTGGCCACCGGTTTGGCCGGCGCTTCGACTTCCTTGGGCGCAGCCTCTTCCGCTTGGCGGCGCTTCTTTTCCTGCTTGAGATGCGCATCCGCACTCTGGCGCGCAATCAGTTCTGCCTGGCGCTTCGCTTCTTCGGCACGGATGGCGAGCTGCGCCTCATCGAGCACCGGCGCGGTGGCGACCACCGCCTCCGGTACGGCAGCGCCCTCGGCGGCCTCGCGCTTCACCAGCACGCGCTTCTTGCGCACCTCGACCTGGATGGTGCGCGACTTGCCGGTGGAATCGGCCTTCTTGATTTCGGTGGTCGACTTGCGAGTCAGTGTGATCTTTTTCTTGGGCTCGGCGGAACCGTGCATGCGATGCAGGTAGTCGAGCAGTTGGGTCTTGTCCTGCTCGGTCAGCGTATCCTCGGCCAACTGTTTGTTGACACCGGCCGCCCGCAGCTGCTCGATCAGGCGAACAGCATCCATTTTCAGTTCGGTGGCCAGTTGGGCAACGCTAGTCAATGCCATGCACAAACTCCCGTTATGATTAGGCGAACCACGGCGCACGCGCCGTCATGATCAATTGCTTGGCCCGCTCGACATCCATGCCGGTCAATTCGATGAGGTCATCGACGGCAAGATCGGCCAAGTCTTCCTGGCTCAGCACGCCCTTGGCAGCCAGCATCTTGGCGGTCTGCTGATCCATGCCCTCGAGCTTGATCAGGTCGCTGTTTTCCACCTGCTCTTCCGTGGCCAGTTCCTGGGTCAGCACTGCATTGCGCGCGCGGCTGCGCAGCTCGTTCACCGTATCCTCGTCAAAGGCGTCGATCTCCATCAGCTCGCTGATCGGCACGTAGGCGATTTCCTCGAGCGTGGTAAAGCCAGCCTGCGCCAGGATGTCGGCCACTTCCTCGTCGACGTCAAGCTTCTCCATGAACACCTGGCGCACGCCGGCCAGTTCCTGCTCGGATTTCTTGGCCGATTCGTCCACCGTCATGATGTTGAGTTCCCAGCCGGTCAGTTCCGACGCCAGCTTAACGTTCTGGCCGTTGCGGCCGATCGCCTGGGCAAGCTGATCTTCCTCGACCACGATGTCCATGCTGTGGTTTTCCTCGTCGACGACGATGCTGGACACCTCCGCCGGCGCCAGCGCGTTGATCACGAACTGGGCGGGCTCGACCGACCACAGGATGATATCGACACGTTCGCCGGCCAGCTCGTTGGTCACCGCTTGCACGCGCGAACCGCGCATGCCGACACAAGTGCCGATAGGGTCTAGGCGCGGGTCGTTCGACTTTACCGCGATCTTGGCACGCGAACCCGGGTCACGCGCCGCCGCCTTGATTTCCAGCAACCCTTCCTCGATCTCGGGCGCCTCCAGTTCGAACAGCTTGACCAGGAATTCGGGCGCGATGCGCGACAGAATCAGCTGCGGGCCGCGCGCGCTGCGGTCGATCTTGAGCAGGAAGGCACGTACGCGGTCGCCAGGGCGCAGGTTTTCCTTGGGAATCATCTGGTCGCGCGGCAGCAAGGCCTCGATGCGGCCTGATTCGATGATGGCGCTGCCCTTTTCCATGCGCTTCACCGTACCGCTCACCAAGTGCTCGCGACGGGCAAGAAAATCGTTGAGTATCTGTTCGCGCTCGGCATCGCGGATCTTCTGCAGGATCACCTGCTTTGCCGCCTGCGCGCCGATGCGACCGAACTCCACCGGCTCCAGCTCTTCCTCGATATAGTCGTCGAGCTGGGCATCCGCCTTGATCTTCTGCGCCTCGGTCAGTGCGATCTGCTGGGGCGGCAGTTCGACGGCATCGTCGGCCACGATCTGCCAGCGGCGATACGCCCGATGATCACCGGTATCGCGGTCGATTGCGACACGCACGTCCACATCGTCCTGGAAACGCTTCTTGGTCGCCGACGCCAGAGCCAGCTCGAGCGCGCCGAAAACGATATCCTTTTCAACGTTCTTCTCGCGTGCCAACGCATCGACCAACAGCAAAATCTCGCGACTCATACCAATCTCCACACTAAAACTCGGGCACCAGGCGCACCTTGTCCAGGCTCGACAATTCCAGCGCCAGCAACCGCCCGTCTACTTCCACTTGCAACCTGCCCGCCGCCGCGCCGCGCAGCACACCGACGAATTTCTTGCGCCCCTCCAGCGGCAGGCGCAGCTTGACCTGGACTTTTTCCCCGGCAAAGCGGGTGAAATCGCGCTCCTTCTTCAGCGCGCGATCCAGCCCCGGCGAGGAAACCTCGAGCCGGTCGTAATCCACGTTCTCCACCGCAAACAAACGCGTCAGGTGATGGCTCACCCGCTCGCAGTCGTCCACGCCGATGCCGCCGGCACCGCCCGCCTTGTCGATAAACACCCGCAACAAGCGGCGCTTGCCGGACACCTCCAGATCGACCAGCTCATAGCCAAGTCCGGCCAGGGTCGCATCCAGCAAAGCTTCCAAGTCCATCACAAATCCGATGCCACAAATAAAAAATGGGCTGAAAGCCCACCCACGAAGACGCGCATTATACTGAATCGCCGGAGTTCTTACAACCTCGCCGAGCTTTCAGGAGAGCAGTAAAGCCGCTGCCACGCGCCTGCCTTCGGCGACCAGGATGTTGTAAGTGCGGCAGGCGGCCTGGGTGTCCATCACCTCGGCGCCTATGCCCGCCTCGATCAGCGGCCGCAGCACGGCAGGGGCGGGGAAGCGCAGTACCGGGCCGGTACCGAGCAGCAGTATCTCCGGCGCCAGGGCGGCCAGCGCCTCAAAATCGGCAGCGCTCAATCCGGCAAAGCCGCCGGCGCTCCAGTCGCTCAGCATGCGATCCGGCAGTACCACCAGGCTCTGCTCGCAGCGCTGCCGGTTCACTTCGACGTAGCCGTCGCCGTAACCGGTGAACATGTTGGTGCCGTCAGGCAGGGTGAGGTGCAATTTCATTAAGGCGCTCAGATTGTGGGAAGCATGGCCGTCGGGTAAGATTACGACCTTTCCGGCGCTTTGAACAGCCACACGTCCGTTGAAGAACTCTCGCAAGGAATCCATACTGTGCCGCCCTTCCTGAAATCGGCAAAACTAGGCAATGTCTGCTACGACATCCGCGGCCCTGCGCTGGAGCGCGCGCGCCAGATGGAGGAAGAAGGACATCGCATCATCAAGCTCAACATCGGCAACCCGGCGCCGTTCGGTTTCGAGGCGCCTGAGGAAATCCTCCAGGACGTCATCCTCAACCTGCCCAACGCCTCCGGCTATTCTGATTCCAAGGGGCTGTTCGCCGCGCGCAAGGCGATCATGCACCACACCCAGGAAAAACAGATCAAGAACGTGCACCTGGAAGACATCTACATCGGCAACGGCGTTTCCGAGCTGATCGTCATGGCGATGCAGGCGCTGCTTAACAGCGGCGACGAAGTGCTGATCCCAACACCCGACTACCCGCTGTGGACTGCGGCGGTGACGCTGGCCGGCGGCACGCCACGCCATTACCTGTGCGACGAAGACGCCGGCTGGCTGCCCGACCTGCATGACATCCGCGCCAAGATCACGCCGCACACACGCGCCATCGTCATCATCAACCCCAACAACCCCACCGGCGCGATCTACCCAACCGAGGTGCTGCGCGAGATCGTTGCCGTCGCGCGCGAGCACAACCTCATCGTCTACGCCGACGAGATCTACGACAAGGTACTCTACGACGGCGCCACCCACACCTCGATCGCCGCGCTCGCCGACGACGTGTTGTTCGTCACCTTCAACGGCCTGTCGAAAAACTACCGCGCCGCCGGCTACCGCGCCGGCTGGCTGATCGTTTCCGGCGCCAAGGGCCATGCCCGGGATTACATCGAAGGACTCACCATCCTCGCCTCGATGCGGCTGTGCGCCAACGTGCCGGCACAGCACGCGATCCAGACCGCGCTGGGCGGCTACCAGAGCATCAACGACTTGGTTGCACCGGGTGGGCGGCTGTGCCGCCAGCGCGACCTCGCCTGGAAAATGCTCACCGCCATCCCCGGCGTCACCTGCGTCAAGCCCAAAGGTGCCATGTACCTGTTCCCGCGCCTCGACCCCGCGATCTACCCGATCGAGGACGATCTCGAATTCATCTTGGAACTGCTGGTCGAGGAAAAAGTGCTGGTGGTGCAGGGCACCGGCTTCAACTGGCCGCACACCGATCATTTCCGCGTGGTGTTTCTGCCCAACGTCGACGACCTCACCGAAGCGATCGGCCGCATTGCGCGTTTCCTGGAACGCTATCGCAAGAAACATGGAACATAAGCCTGTGTAGCGCGTAGCTTGTAGCAAAAAGGGATAGGCTACCCGCTACAAGCTAGGCGCTACGGGCCACAAGCAAAGAATCAACGACAAGGAAATAAAATGAAGCCTATCAACGCAGGCCTGCTCGGCATCGGCACCGTCGGCGGCGGCACTTACACGGTGCTGAACCGCAACCAGGAGGAAATCACTCGCCGCGCCGGGCGTCCGATCCGCATCACCGCCGTCGCGGACAAGAACCTGGAGCTGGCAAAGAAAATCACCGGCGGCGCGTGCCGCGTCACCGACGACGCCTACGCGGTGGTGACCGACCCGGAAATCGACATCATCATCGAACTGATCGGCGGCTACGGCGTCGCCAAAGACCTGGTGCTCAAGGCCATCGAAAACGGCAAGCATGTGGTCACCGCCAACAAGGCGCTGCTCGCCACCCACGGCAACGAAATTTTCGCCGCAGCGCAGAAGAAAGGCGTGATGGTCGCCTTCGAGGCGGCGGTGGCCGGCGGCGTGCCCATCATCAAGGCGCTGCGCGAAGGCCTCTCCGCCAACCGCATCGAGTGGATCGCCGGCATCATCAACGGCACCACCAACTTCATCCTCTCGGAAATGCGCGACAAGGGCCTCCCCTTCGACACGGTACTCAAGGAAGCACAGCGCCTGGGCTACGCCGAGGCCGACCCCACCTTCGACATCGAAGGCATCGACGCCGCACACAAGATCACCATCCTGTCCGCGCTCGCCTTCGGCGTGCCCATGCAGTTCGACAAGGCTTACGTCGAGGGCATCACCAAATTGCAGGCGGAGGACATCAAGTATGCCGAACAGCTCGGCTACCGCATCAAGCTGCTGGGCATCACCAAGCGCACGCCGCAGGGCATCGAGCTGCGCGTGCACCCGACGCTGATCCCGGCGCGGCGCCTGATCGCCAACGTCGAAGGCGCGATGAACGCGGTGGTGGTGCAGGGCGATGCGGTCGGCGCCACGCTGTATTACGGCAAGGGCGCGGGCGCGGAACCGACCGCTTCTGCGGTGATCGCCGACTTGGTCGACGTCACCCGCATGCACACCGCCGACCCGGAAAACCGCGTGCCGCACCTCGCCTTCCAGCCAGACCGCCTGGCCAGCGTGCCGGCGCTGCCGATGAGCGAAGTGCAGACCAGCTACTACCTGCGCCTGCGCGTGCAGGACCAGCCCGGAGTGCTCGCCGACATCACGCGCATCCTTGCCGACGAGCAAATTTCCATCGACGCGGTGATCCAGAAAGAGCCCGGCGAAGACGAAGAGCAGACCGACCTCATCATGCTCACGCACCAGACGCGCGAACAGCGCATCGACGCCGCCATCGCCAAGATCGAGTCGCTCAAGGTGGTAGCCGGCAAGGTGACGCGCATACGCCTGGAAGAGTTAGGGAAATAAATCCGGTGGCTGTTGAGTTGGTACCCAATTAAACCTTTGGATTGCAGTTGCAGGGTGCAATAAGCATAGCGCATCGCACCGAATGTTTTGACGTACATGCGGCACAATGCCCGTTGGTTATTGTGCCTACCGATTAAGGCAACACTCGAATGGAATACATCTCCACGCGCGGGCTGGCGCCGGCGCAAACTTTCACCGACATCCTGCTCGGCGGCCTCGCCCCCGACGGCGGCCTGTACCTGCCGGAAGAATATCCGCAGGTGTCGCGTGCCGAACTCGATGCCTGGCGCAAGTTGTCGTATGCCGACCTGGCTTACGCGGTGCTGTCCAAATTCGCCGACGACATCCCCGCCACCGACCTCAAGACCATCGTACACAAGACCTACACGGCGCAGGTATACTGCCACGCCCGTGCCGGCAGCGACGCACGCGACATCACGCCGCTGCGCACGCTGGAACCCGGCCTGCACCTGCTCGAACTGTCCAACGGCCCGACGCTAGCGTTCAAGGACATGGCGATGCAGCTGCTCGGCAACCTGTTCGAATACGCGCTGGCGCAGCGCCACGAGGAACTCAACATCCTCGGCGCCACCTCCGGCGACACCGGCTCGGCGGCGGAGTACGCGATGCGCGGCAAGCGCGGCATCCGCGTGTTCATGCTGTCGCCGCACGGCAAGATGAGCCGCTTCCAGACGGCGCAGATGTATTCGCTGCAGGACGCCAACATCTTCAACATCGCCATCCGCGGCGTGTTCGACGACGCCCAGGACATCGTCAAGGCGGTGTCCAACGACCACACCTTCAAGGCCCGACATCACATCGGCACGGTCAACTCGATCAACTGGGCGCGCGTGTCGGCGCAGATCGTGTACTACTTCAAGGGCTACTTCGCCGCGACCCAATCGAATGACGAGGAAGTCGCCTTCTCGGTGCCGTCGGGCAACTTCGGCAACATCTGCGCCGGCCACATCGCGCGCATGATGGGGCTGCCGATCCGCAAGCTGATCCTCGCCACCAACGAAAACGACGTGCTCGACGAATTCTTCCGCACCGGCGTGTACCGCCCGCGTGCGACAGCGGAAACGCACCATACCAGCAGCCCGTCGATGGATATTTCCAAGGCGTCCAACTTCGAGCGCTTCGTGTACGACCTGGTCGGCCGCGACGCCGCGCAGGTGCGCGCGCTGTGGAACAAGGTCGACGCCGGCGGCGCCTTCGACCTGCGTGGCACGCCGTATTGGGATGACATCGCGCAATTCCGGTTCGCTTCCGGCAGCAGCGGCCACGCAGACCGGCTCGCCACCATACGCAGCGTGTGGGAAAAGTACGGCATCATGGTCGACACCCACACTGCCGACGGCATCAAGGTCGGACTCGAAAACCGTGCAGCGGGCGTGCCGCTGGTCTGCCTGGAAACCGCGCAGGCAGCCAAGTTCGAGGACACCATACGCGAAGCGCTGGGGTGCGAACCGCAACGTCCCGCCGCGTTGCAAGGATTGGAAGCGCTACCACAGCGCGTCGAAGTCATGAACGCCGACGTTGCCGCCATCAAGCACTACATCGCCAAGCACGCGGCCTGAACGCTGCGAAAAAATGAAAAGTCAGATACCACCGCAAATCCGGTGGCTTGATATTGTGAGCGCCTCAAGGGCGCCCACGAAACCGTGAGCCACCAATGACGGCTACCCCATAGCAAGCTTCATCTGATCGTATCGCTCGCCTTCCTCTTCCTGGTTCCCGATGTACGCACGAACCAGCCAGCAGCTAGATTGCGCCACATCGAACGCATCGCGAAAACGGCCGAGGAAAACGACGCAGTCATGCAACAGGGCGCGGAGGCGGCATGCCAGTTGCAACAACTGGCTGACAGCCTCCAAGGCACGCTCAGCCGCTTCCCGCGTTTAACTTTTAACTGTGCTTCGCAGCGGGAGGCGACACGCCTCCCGCTTTCTTGCCGGCCAGCGTGGCGCGCCGCGCCGCCACCTCGCCTTCATGAAACATCCATAAGGTGCCCGGCGGCATCGTGGCCCACACCTCGTTGTCGGTGAGCGGCTGGGTGGCGATCACCGCAACGCGATCGTCTGGCATGGTCACCTCGCTGAAATCGACGCTGACATCCTCGTCCTTCAGGTGCGCCATCGAAAACGGCGCGTGCCGGACGATGTAGGCGAGGTCGGTGGAACAATGTGCGAACAGGCAGTCGCCGTTGGAAAGCAGGTAATTGAAGATGCCGAGACCGGCGATATCGCGGGTAAGGCGTTGCAGTTCCTCGAACAGCGCCTCGCGCTCCGGCATTGCCAAGCCAAAACGCTGGCGCAGGCTTTGCAGCAGCCAGCAGAAAATCCGTTCGCTGTCGGTATCGCCCACCGGCACGAAGCTTCCGTCGAACCGCGGCGCGAAATCCGGCAGGTCGCCGTTGTGCGCGAAGATCCAGTAGCGCCCCCACAATTCTCGCATGAAGGGATGGGTGTTCTCCAGCCGCACCACGCCCTGGGTGGCCTTGCGGATGTGCGCGATGACGTTGAGCGAGCGGATCGGGTAGCGCCGCACCAGCTCGGCTACCGGAGAAACCGCAGACGGCTGCGGGTCGAGGAACAGGCGCACGCCCTTGCCCTCGAAAAAGGCGATACCCCACCCATCGGCGTGCACGTCGGTGGCGCCGCCGCGCTGCTGGAAGCCGGTGAAAGAAAAGCAGATGTCGGTCGGCACGTTGCAATTCATGCCCAGTAATTGGCACATGGCATTTCCTGAGTTGTATCGCGGGGCTTGTAGCAAGTAGCAAAACCAGGGGGCTCATGCTACTGGCTACCCGCTACCGGCTTTGTTCCTCAAATCGCATCGACAGATCCACGGCGCGCACATCCTTGGTCAGGCCACCGATGGAGATGCGATCGACGCCGGTTTCCGCCACCGCGCGCACCGTATCCAGGGTGATGCCGCCCGACGCCTCCAGTTGCGCGCGCCCGGCATTGAGCCGCACCGCCGCGCGCATCTGCTCCAAGGGAAAGTTGTCGAGCAGGATCAGGCGCGCGCCGGCGGCCAACGCCTGTTCCAGTTCCCCCAGGCTCTCCACCTCGATCTGCACCAGCACGCGCCCTTCGGCGATACGCTCCGCCTCGCGCAACGCCTGTGCAATGCCGCCGGCGGCGATGATGTGGTTTTCCTTGATGAGGATGCCGTCGTACAGGCCGGCGCGCTGGTTGGCGCCGCCGCCCACCCGCACCGCGTACTTCTGCGCCTCGCGCAGGCCGGGCAGGGTCTTGCGCGTGTCCATGATCCGTGCCTGGGTGTCCGCCACCACATCGACATAGGCGCGCGTGCAGGTGGCCGTGGCCGACAGGGTTTGCAGGAAGTTCAGCGCGGGGCGCTCGGCGGTGAGCATGGCGCGCGCATTGCCCGTAATTTCGCACAGCGCCTGATTGGGCACGACGCGGCCACCTTCGGCAACCAGCCAACGGATCTCGACGCGCGCATCCAGCCGCCGGAAGCAGGCGTCGAACCACGGCGCCCCGCACAGCACCGCATCCTGACGGGTGATCACCGTCGCCCGCGCCAGTTGCTCTGGGGGAATCAACTGGGCAGTAAGATCGCCGTCGCCTACGTCTTCCGCCAGCGCCGTGCTGACGTTGGCGGCGACAGCCCGTTCCAAATCCATCAATTTTCTCCGCTTATGGCCGTTATTGTAGCGATAGCTTACCTTGATTAGGCTCATGCAAGAAATCGTCACTTACGGTATCGGCTCGCTGCTCGGCGTGGCAATGGCGCTGGTCGTGCTGTTCTGGTTCGTGCGCGACGTCACCCAGAAGAAGCACGCGGTGCTGCGCAACTACCCGGTGATCGGCCGCCTGCGCTATTTCTTCGAGCGCCAGGGCGAATATTTCCGCCAGTATTTCTTCACCGGCGACCGCGAGGAGATGCCGTTCAACCGCGCCACCCGCGCCTGGGTGTACCGCACCGCCAAGAACGAGGGCGGTGTGATCGGCTTCGGCTCCACCAACGACCTGCGCGAGCCCGGCTCCATCATCTTCGTCAACGCCGCCTTCCCGGTACTGGAACAGGAACAGATGCCGGCCCCGCCGCTGGCGATCGGCGCGGGCTATTGCCGCGAGCCGTTCACCGCGAGCTCCCTCATCAACATCAGCGGCATGAGTTACGGCGCGATTTCCGCTCCAGCGGTGCGCGCGTTGTCCAGGGGCGCGGCACTGGCCGGATGCTGGCTCAACACCGGCGAAGGCGGCCTGTCGCCCTACCATGTGGAAAGCGGCTGCGACCTCGTCATGCAGATCGGCACCGCCAAATACGGCGTACGCGACGCGGACGGAAAGCTGTCGCCGCAGCGCATCCGCGAGATATCCGCGCAGGTCAAGGCCTTCGAGATCAAGCTGTCGCAGGGCGCCAAGCCGGGCAAAGGTGGCGTGCTGCCGGGCGGCAAGGTCACGCCGGAAATCGCCGCCATCCGCGGCATCCCGGTCGGCCAGGATTCGCTCAGCCCCAGCCGCCACCCCGACATCGCCAACGTCGACCAGTTGCTCGACCAGATCGCCGCAGTACGTGAATGGAGTGGCCGCCCGGTGGGGATCAAGACTGCCATCGGCGGCTGGCATTTCCTCAACGAGCTGTGCGACGCGGTGCTGCGACGCGGGCTTGAATACGCGCCCGACTACATCGCCATCGACGGCGGTGAAGGCGGCAGCGGCGCCGCCCCGCAGACTCTGGCCGACCACATGGGACTGCCCATCATGGAAGCGCTGCCGCGCGCGGTCGATGCCCTCATCGAATCCGGACTGAAGTCGCGCATCAAGGTAATCGCCGCCGGCAAGCTGGTCAATTCGGCGCGCGCCGCCTGGGCGCTGTGCGCCGGCGCCGATTTCGTCAACAGCGCGCGCGGTTTCATGTTCTCGCTCGGCTGCATCCAGGCGATGCGCTGCCACACCAACACCTGCCCCACCGGCATCACCACCCACAACAAGCGCCTCCAGCGCGGCTTGGTGGTGGAGGAAAAATACCTGCGCGTCGCCAACTACGCGCGCAACATGAACCACGAAATCGACATGATTGCCCACTCCTGTGGCGTGCGCCACGCGCGCGAGCTCAGGCGCGAGCACGTGCGCATGGTGCAGACCGCGCACCACAGTGTGGCACTCAACATCCTGCACCCCTACCCCGCCTGCCCAGCCTCCCCCGGCAGCCCTTGAATTTTTTTGCGTCGCCCCCAAACTATAGTTCGGCACGGATGGAGTATGAAGCCGTTCGTGCCGAGCTTGTCGAAACATGAACGAATGGCTACACGGCCTTCGACAGGCTCAGGCCGAACGGAACGTGATTTCTATTCGCCTGATCAATAGCGTCTAACACAGGACAAAAAAGGGGACGACATGCGCTTCGACAAGTTCACCACCAAATTCCAGCAGGCACTGGCCGACGCGCAAAGCATCGCGGTCGGACAGGATCACGCCTACATTGAGCCGCAGCACCTGCTGCTGGCGTTGCTCCAGCAGGACGACGGCGGCACCGCCTCGCTGCTGGCGCGCGCCGGTGCCAACGTCGCCCCGCTCAAGGACGCGCTGAAGAAAAGCATCGAGCGCCTGCCCAAGGTGGAAGGCACCGCAGGCGAGGTGAGCGTGTCGCGCGACCTCAACAACCTGCTCAACCTCACCGACAAGGAAGCGCAGAAGCGCGGCGACCAGTTCATCGCCTCGGAAATGTTCCTGCTGGCACTGACGCAGGACAAAGGCGAAGCGGGCAAGCTGCTCAAGGAGCACGGTGTGCAGCGTGCCGCGCTGGAACAGGCAATTAGCGCGGTACGCGGCGGCGAAGCGGTAAGCAGCCAGGAAGCCGAGGGCCAACGCGAGGCGCTGAAGAAATACACATTGGACCTTACCGAACGCGCAAGACACGGCAAGCTCGACCCGGTGATCGGGCGCGACGACGAAATCCGCCGTGCCATCCAGGTCTTGCAGCGCCGCACCAAGAACAACCCGGTGCTGATCGGCGAGCCGGGCGTGGGCAAGACCGCCATCGTCGAAGGACTGGCGCAGCGCATCGTCAACGGCGAAGTGCCGGACACACTGAAGGGCAAGAAGGTGCTGTCGCTCGACATGGCAGCGCTGCTGGCCGGCGCCAAGTACCGCGGCGAATTCGAGGAGCGCCTGAAAGCCGTGCTGAAGGAGATCGCGCAGGAAGAAGGCCGCATCATCGTGTTCATTGACGAGCTGCACACCATGGTCGGCGCCGGCAAGGCCGAGGGGGCGATGGACGCCGGCAATATGCTGAAGCCCGCGCTGGCGCGTGGCGAATTGCATTGCATCGGTGCCACCACGCTGGACGAGTATCGCAAGTACATCGAGAAGGACGCCGCGCTGGAGCGCCGCTTCCAGAAGGTACTGGTGGACGAGCCGACGATGGAAGCGACCATCGCCATCCTGCGCGGCCTGCAGGAGAAATACGAACTCCACCACGGCGTCGAGATCACCGACCCGGCCATCGTCGCCGCCGCCGAACTTTCACACCGCTACATCACCGACCGCTTCCTGCCGGACAAAGCCATCGACCTGATCGACGAGGCTGCCGCGCGCATCAAGATGGAAATCGACTCCAAGCCGGAAGTGATGGACAAGCTCGACCGCCGCCTGATCCAGCTCAAGATCGAGCGCGAGGCGGTGAAGAAAGAAAAGGACGAAGCCTCGAAGAAGCGCCTCGGCCTGATCGAGGAGGAGATCCAGAAGCTGGAGCGCGAATATGCCGACCTCGAGGAAATCTGGAAATCCGAAAAAGGCGCGGCGCAAGGCACGGCCAACGTGAAGGAAGAGATTGACCGTACCAAAGCCGAGATCGCCAAACTGCAACGCGAGGGCAAGCTGGAGAAGGTGGCCGAACTGCAATACGGCAAGCTGCCGCAGCTCGAAGCCAGGCTGAAGGAAGCCACGCAGCGCGAGGCCGAAGGAGGCGCGCAGAAGAACAAGCTGCTGCGTACCCAGGTCGGTGCGGAAGAAATCGCCGAGGTCGTTTCGCGCACCACCGGCATTCCCGTTTCCAAGATGATGCAGGGCGAGCGCGACAAGTTGCTGCACATGGAAGAGGTGCTGCACCAGCGCGTGGTAGGGCAGGACGAGGCGGTGCGCCTGGTGTCCGATGCCATCCGCCGCTCACGCGCCGGCCTCGCCGACCCCAACAAGCCGTACGGCTCTTTCCTGTTCCTCGGTCCCACCGGCGTGGGCAAGACCGAGCTGTGCAAGACGCTGGCCAATTTCCTGTTCGATTCGGAAGAGCACCTGATCCGCATCGACATGAGCGAATTCATGGAGAAGCACTCGGTGGCGAGGCTGATCGGCGCGCCGCCCGGCTACGTCGGCTACGAGGAAGGCGGCTACCTGACCGAGGCGGTGCGGCGCAAACCGTATTCCGTCATCCTGCTGGATGAGGTGGAGAAGGCGCACCCGGACGTATTCAACGTGCTGCTGCAAGTGCTGGACGACGGACGCATGACCGACGGCCAGGGCCGTACCGTGGACTTCAAGAACACCGTGGTGGTAATGACCTCCAACCTGGGCTCGCAGATGATCCAGCAGATGGCGGGAGATGACTACCAGGTGATCAAGTTGGCGGTGATGGCGGAAGTGAAAACCCATTTCCGCCCAGAATTCATCAACCGCATCGATGAGGTGGTGGTGTTCCATGCGCTCGACGAGAAGCACATCCAGTCCATCGCGCGCATCCAGCTGGCCTACCTGGAAAAACACCTGGCGCAGATGGAGATGAAGCTGGAGGTGACCGATGCGGCGCTGGCGGAAATCGCCAACGTCGGCTTCGACCCGGTGTTTGGCGCCCGCCCGCTGAAGCGCGCGATCCAGGCGCAGATCGAGAATCCGCTCGCCAAGCTGATACTCGAAGGCAAGTTCGCCGCCAAGGATACGGTGAAAGTGGACTGCAAGGATGGTGTGATGAAGTTCGGAAAATAGCCACTCCACCCCCTCTCCCGAAGCGGAAGAGGGGAAGCCCGGCCATAGCGGGCTTCCTGTTTGGTCAGGCCGCTTGCTTCTTCAACGCCCGCGCGCGCAACTGCCCGCACGCGCCTTCCACCTCCTGCCCCGCCGAATCCCTGATGCGCGTGTAGATGCCGCACTGATTGAGCATGCGCACGATCGCCGCGATGCGCTCGCGCGAGGGGCGGCGGTAGGGCAGACCATCCACCGCGTTGAAGGGAATGAAATTCATCACCGCATATTTTCCCGTAAGCAGTTGCGCAATGCGTTCCAGCTCGGCATCGCCATCGTTGATGCCATCGAGCAACGTCCACTGGTATTGCGTCGGGTAGTGCGTGGCGCGCGCATACGCTTCGGCGCGTTCCACCAGCTCCTCCACCGGGATACGCGGCGCGTTGGGCAGCAATTGCGCGCGCAATTCAGCATCGGTGCTGTGCAGTGAAAGTGCGAGAGCTGGCCTGACCCCCTCTCCCGCTGGGGGGAGAGGAGCATCGTTGGAGAGCGAACCGCATCTCTCCATCAACCTCTCAAACACCCGCAAATCTCCCACCGTCGAAAGCACCAGATTCTTGTGCCCGATGTTGCCCTGCGTGCCGAGCAGCTCGATCGCCTCCATCACGCTGTCCAGATTGTGCGCCGGCTCGCCCATGCCCATGAACACCACCTTGCTCACCGCGCGGCGTTTGCGCGCCAGCACCACCTGGGCGACGATCTCGGCGCTGCCGAGCTGGCGCTGCAAGCCCGCGCGACCGCTCATGCAGAACGTGCAGCCCACGGCGCAACCCACCTGGGTGGAAACGCACAGCCCGCCGCGCGGCAGCAGCACGCTCTCCACCATCTGGCCATCGGAGAGTTCCACCAGCAGCCGCGCCACACCCTCACCGGCGGGATGCTCGCTGTGCAGGCGCGCCAGCTCATCCAGCCACGCCTCGATGGCGGGCAGCTCATTGCGCAGCGTCAGCGGAAAGAAGTCTGCCGCAGGACTGTGCTTCGTATCGTACGAGCTGACCTGGCTCCAGCCGCGCAGCAGACGATCTTCGTGGCACGGCTTGGCGCCGAGGTCGCGCAGGCGTTGGCGTAGTTGGGCGACGCGCATCGGAAAGTGAGGAGCAGGAACCAAAGTCTGGATAAAAACAATTGCGATGAAATCTGCGCATATTCTAACCCAGGCTTAGCCCTGATTTACGGTTCACGACGCAGGAAGGCGTTTGAATCAGGTAGCTCTGGCGAATTTCGTCAGAACCGTTGCGATGCCGACCCCGTTAGCTTGCAGCAAGTCGCCCGGATTCTGCGTTGATGCCAAGGACGATGGGCCTGGATTCCGCCATCCCCAACCTCTCATCCGAAGTCGGCGGCGTATTCAGCGTGCGCAGGGTTCGCACGTCGCCACAATATCCAGGGCACACTGGCGGAGAGCGGGTTGTTTTTGGTCGGGCTCACGTTCCCCCTATTTATGGGTCTGTATCTTACGCCACTGCCGCCACACCCGCATCAGGAATCGGATAAACTTGCGCCATGCAGATGAGATACATCCACCCGCCCCCGGGCAAGCCCCCGGGCTTGTTGCGCAAGTCCGCCATGATCGTCGCAGCCACCGCCCTGGCCGGCGTGGCGCTGATTCTTTCGGCGGTGATACTTACGTTTCTCCTGGCCGTCGGCGCAGTGGTGTTCGCCATACTGTGGTGGAAGACGCGCGGGTTGCGAAAACAAATGACGCAGCAGATGCGGGATATTCCCCCACCCGGTGGTGGCCTGGAGCAGGGGCCAGCCGACGGGGAAGTGATCGAGGGCGAGGCGATCCGTGTGGATGCAAAAAGAAATACGCCTTGATCCCCGCCCGCGCGGCTTTCACCTGCTCACCGACGAGGTGCTGCGTGAACTGCCCGAGCTGCGCAAGTTCAAGGTCGGCATGATGAACCTGTTCATCCTGCACACTTCGGCCTCGCTGACGATCAACGAAAACGCCGATCCGACGGTGCGGCAGGATTTCGAGAGTTGGTTCAACCATGCAGTGCGCGAAAACGAGCCGTATTCTGCACCAGGATGAAGGTATCGACGACCTGCCCGCGCACCTCAAGGCGAGCCTGCTCGGATGCAGTTTGAATATCCCCATTGCCAACGGCCGTCCGGCACTGGGGACGTGGCAGGGCATCTATCTGTGCGAGCACCGCAACCACGGCGGCAGCCGGCGCATCATGGTAACGGTGCAGGGCGAGTAAAAAATTGCCTCCTGTTCGGGGCAATGTAATCCGGAGGTGAAGGTGATTCAGATGCCCAGGCCTTCGACCCAGACCAACGCTTCCATGTGCGCCTGGTTGACCTGCTGCGGGGAGAGTTGCAGCAAGCCGGCGAGTTCCTGCATACGTTCCACTTGGGGGTTTTCGCAGGCTTCGGCGAGATCGAGGAATGGCCCGTACGCACCTTGCCGGCCAAGCAGGGCGTCGGTGACATTTTCCGGCAGGAATAACTGTTCCAGCACCTGCTCCATAGGCATGTCGAGCATGATATCGAGCAGCGAGAACATGCCGACCACGAACAGGTTGTCGTAATCAGCGGGGTCGTCGAAATAATTCTTTCCCAGCAGCTCGGCCAAGCGGCCGCGCGTGGCAGCAGTCTTCATCAGCGCCGGTGGCGAGGCGTTCTTGTCCGCAGTAGTGAGCAGCAGGCTCAGCCAGCGATACAGTTTTTCATAACCGAGGATGGTGACGGCGTGGCGGAACGACTGGATTTCGCACGACAGGCCGAAACCAGTGGAATTGATGAAGCGTAACAGCTTGAACGACAGCGCCACGTCGCGCTTCAGTGCCGCCTCGATATCGCGCACTTCGTCATTGCGCCGCACCATGGTCATCAGCTTGACGATGTTCACATATGCCGGGCTGATCGACTTGGCGCTCAGCGTAACCGGGCGCGCAAAGTAATATCCCTGGAACAAACCGATGCCTGCCTCTTCCGCCGCCTTGAAATCTTCATTGGTCTCGACCTTGGTGGCGATCACCTTGACGTTGGCGGACTTCAACACCTTGAGCGTATCGGCGAGCTTCTTGGCATCCGCGCCGTGGGTCTGGATTTTGACGTAACTGGCAAATTCCAGCAGCGGCACGGTGGCCACGCTCGGCACGAAATCATCGAGGCAGATGCTGAAGCCACGCCTCTTCGCCTTGGCCAGGTGCTCCTTGGTTTTTCCCGCCGATGCCGCATCGGCGTGAACTTCCAGCACCGCCTGCTCGATCGGCAGCAGGTCGAGGAAGTCGCTCTCGAACATCGCATCGGAAATGTTGAAAAAGGCCAGCTTGTCGCCGAGCAGCCAGACCGTGCCCATGTTGCTCAGCGCATTGACGATGACGCGCGCATCGGCCTCCAGGCCGCCGCCTGTCGCCGTAACCGCATCGGGACAGTCGCGGAAAAACAATTCGTAGCCGACAATTTTCTGCTCCTTGTCGACTACCGGCTGACGGCCAATGAAGGCGTGGTCTTCCATGGAAAATTGCGGTCTTATGTGGTGGCTCATTTAACCACAAGCCGTTTGAAATGAAAACGGCAACGCGCTGCGTTGCCGTTTTCGGAAGATGGCCGGATCAAGCAGCCTTGGCGAATACGTCCGCCCTGGTTTCGTGGTCGGGCGTTTGCAGCAGCTCTTCCATGTCCAGCACCAGCACCACCGATCCATCACCGGACAATGTCGCGCCGGCGATGCCCTTGGGACGGATGTCGTCGAGCGACTTCATCACCACGTCGTCACGGCCGACGAAGCCGTCCACGGCGAGCACGTATGAACTGGTGGTGGATTGCATCAGCACGCCGTAAGCAGGACGCGTCGTTTCCGGCCAGTCCAGCATGCGCGAGAGCGAGCGCACCGGCAGCACTTCGTCGCGCACCACCATGGTGGCCCTGCCCGATACCGCCTGCACCTGGCCGGGCACGATGGGGATGATCTCACGCACCATTGCCAGCGGCACCGCAAAGGACTGCTCGGCAAGGCGCACCACCAGCACCGGCAGGATCGCCAGCGTCAGCGGCAGGAAAATGGTAAAAGTGGTGCCCTGTCCCACCACCGAATTGATCTCGATGCGGCCGTTCAGTTTCTGGATGTTGGTCTTCACCACGTCCATGCCAACGCCACGGCCGGACACGCTGGAAATCTGGTCCTTGGTGGAAAAGCCGGGCAGGAAAATCAGGTGTAAGCTGCTGCGGTCGTCCAGGCTGTTGGCGGTTTCCTCGTCGATCAGCCCCTTCTCCAGCGCCTTGCGGCGCAGCACGTCGGGACGCATGCCGCGGCCATCGTCGCTGATTTCGATGACGATGTGATCGCCGACCTGCTCCGCACTCATGCGGATCACGCTTTTCTCCGGCTTGCCATGGGCGCGCCGATCCTCCGGCTCTTCCACGCCATGGTCGACCGCGTTGCGCACCAGGTGTACCAGCGGGTCGTTGAGATCCTCGATCATGGTTTTGTCGAGTTCGGTCTCCTCGCCCACCAGCTCTAGTTCGATTTCCTTGCCGAGCTGGCGCGCCAAGTCGCGCGCCAAGCGCGGGTATTTCTGGAACAGGCGACCGATCGGCTGCATGCGGGTCTTCATCACCGCGTTCTGCAAATCACCCACCAGCAAATCGAGCTGGCTGACCGCCTCGTCGAGCGCGCGCAGCGTGTTGATGTCGTTCTTGCCATGCAGTATCTCGCTGCGCAGACAGGTGAGGCGGTTCTTGGTCAGGCCGATCTCGCCGGAAAGGTTGAGCACCTGATCCAGACGCGCAGTGTCGATGCGGATGGTGGTGTCCTTGACCTCGACCTGCGGACGCACCTCGGCAGTCTTCGCCGCGGCCTTGGGTTTTTCGGGTTCCTGGGCCGGCTGCATCATCACCTGCGCCGCAGTGGGTGCGGCCTGCGATCCGGCTTCGGCCTTGGCACCACCACCCACCAGGGCGCCATACAAGGCATTCCAGTCGGGGCCTTGTCCTGCCGCCGGCGGGGATGCAGGAGTGGGAATGGGGGCGGCAGGCACAGCGGCAGCCTTGGCAACGCTCTCGCCCTTCAATGCCGCTTCCAGCGCGGCGATAATACGTGTATCGGCTGCGGCGGGCTGCAAGGATTGCGACAGGGCGCCGAACATTTCGCGCACCCCGGCAGTGGCATCCATGATGACGTCCATCAATTCCTGCGTCACTTTCATTTCGCCGTTGCGCAGCTTGTCGAACAGGTTCTCGGTCAGGTGGCACAGTTTGACCATCTCGGTGGCGTTGAGGAAGCCGGCGCCACCCTTGATGGTGTGGAAACCGCGGAAGATGGAATTCAGCAGGTCCTTGTCTTCCGGGCGCCTCTCCAGCTCAACCAGTTTGTTGTCGACGTCCGACAACAGCTCTCCCGCTTCAAGCAGGAAATCCTGCAACAGTTCTTCCATTCCTTGAAAGTCGCTCATCATCGCACCCGCTTGTTAGAAACCCAAACTTTCGAGCAAATCGTCCACCTGCTGCTGGTTGGTCACCACGTCGGTGCGTCCGGCAGCGTTGAACACAGGACCGTTGAGCAAACCGCCCGCCTCGGCGCGTTTTTCGACCGGCACGTTATCGAGCAGCAGCTTGAGCAGCTGCTGCTCCATGGTCTGCGCCACATCGGTAACTTTCTTGATCACCTGCCCGGTCAGGTCCTGGAAATCCTGTGCCATCATGATCTCGGTCAACTGCGCATTGGTGGCATTGGTCTGGATCGGCACTTCGCGCAGGTAATCGCACGTCTGCATGACCAGTTGCCTGAATTCGTCGACGCCGAGCTGCTGATCCAGCAGCTTCTGCCATTTGTCCGACAGCTCGCTGGCGGCGCGGCCCAGTTTCTCCTGGATCGGCCGCGCCACCTCGGTGGCATTCAGCGCCCGCTCCGCGGCCTGTTCGGTCATCGCCGCAACGTAGGCCAGCCTGTCCTTGGTATCCGGTATCCCCTGCGCCACGTTTTCCAGCATCTTGTCGTAGCCCAGCTCGCGCAAGCTGTCGTGCAGCGCGCGCGTCATGTGGCCGATCTCGTTGATCACTTTCTCGGCAGGACAGTTGTCCGCCTCATGTTCGCCCAGCTTGGGCTGTTCATTTTTTTCTTCCGGAACGGCGGCAACAGCGTTCGCCTCGACGATGCTGTCGAACAGCGCTTCCAGATCAGGGCTGTCTGCGGTGTTTTGTCCATTACTCACGGCTGTACTCCAATCGCATCTCGTGTCATCAGGCTGCTTGCGCAGGTTGTTCCATTTTCTGGAATATCTTGGTCAGCTTCTCGTCCAGTGTGGCGGCGGTGAACGGCTTCACCACGTAACCGCTGGCGCCGGCCTGCGCAGCTTCAACGATGTTTTCCTTTTTCGCTTCCGCCGTCACCATCAGTACCGGCAAATGCTTGAGCGATGCGTCTGCGCGTATCGCACGCAACAGGTCGATGCCGGTCATGTTGGGCATGTTCCAGTCCGAAACCACGAAATCGAACTTACTCTCGCGCAATTTCTGTAGCGCCACCACTCCATCCTCGGCCTCGTCCACATTGGTGAAACCGAGCTCTTTGAGCAGGTTGCGGACGATACGACGCATGGTCGAGAAATCATCCACCACCAGGAACTTAATGCTTTTATCTACCATAGCCACACTCCGTCTGGACACCCATCACCATCTTACTGTTGCTCAATGCCTGCTTCATGCCGTTTCCTTTCAGCGCTGCAACAGCGGCCGCAAGGTTTCCGCCAGCATCGAAGGATCGAACTTGGCCACGTAGGCATCGACCCCCACGCTCTTGCCCATCGCCCTGTTGGCTTCGGATGACAGCGAGGAGTGCATCACCACCGGAATACCCTCGAAACGCCGGTCGGATTTGATTTTCTTGGTCAGCACGTAGCCGTCCATTTCCGGCATTTCGGCATCGACCAGGATCAACTTCAGGTGGTTGTGCAGCGGGGAATCATCATTGACGGTACGCCCCGCCATCGCATCCAGCTTGTTCCAGGCTTCCAGCCCGTTGGTCGCCTGGTGGTATTTCACGCCCAGTTTGTCCAGCACCTGGACGATCTCCTTGCGCGCCACCGTGGAATCGTCGACGAAGAACATGGTGGACTGCTCATCCCTGTGCTGGATCGGCGAAATCGCCGGCACCATGGTTTCGCCGAAGGCATTCACCAGTATCTGTTCGACATCCAGGATGGACACCAGTCTCTCATCGGGCAACTCGATGATCGCCGTAATCAGCGCATCGCCTCCCGCCAGCATGGTTTCCGGCGCCTTTACGCGGTCCCATTCGACGCGGATGATGCGGTCGACATCGTGCACCAGGAAGCCCTGGGTATGGCGGCTGTATTCGGTCACCATCATGGTGGAGCAGCTGCTCGCTCCTTCCGCCACGCCCATGAAGCGTGCCAGGCTGATCACCGGAATGACGTTGCCGCGCAGGCTGATCAGACCCTCCACACCGGTTGGCATGTTGGGCGTCTTGGTAATCGGCGGCGTCTTGGTGACTTCGCGCACCTTGAACACGTTGATGCCGAAAATTTCGTTGGTGCCGAGCGAGAACAGTAGCACCTCCAATTTGTTCGAGCCGGCGAGCTTAGTGCGCGCGTCGACCGAATCAATGACGTTCTGGTTTTCAGAAATATCCATGTTGCCTCCCATCAAGCCAGCAGACGCGTCAAGGTCGCCGCCAGGCGCTGCGGCTCGAATTTGGGCACGTATTCATCCACCCCCACCGCCTTGCCCAACTGCTGGTTGGATATGCTCGACAGCGACGAGTGCATCAGCACCGGCACGCCGACGAAGCGCGAATCGGATTTGATCTTGCGCGTCAGCATGTAACCGTCCATTTCCGGCATTTCGACATCGGTGAGCACCAGCTGGATGTAGTCCTTGACCGGCTTGTGCTGAGAATCGGCATAAGCGGCGATTTTTTCCAGCTCCTGCCAGGCCTGGCGGCCGTTCATCGCGGACTTGAAGCCGACGTGCATCGCCTCCAAGGTGCGCTTCACCTGGCTGCGCGCCACCGCCGAATCGTCGGCAAAGAAAATAGTGCGATCGGGTTTATCGATCGGCTTCAGATCATGAAACTGGAGATCATCATCGACGGAAGTGGTTTCGGACAGTACTTTTTCGACGTCCATCATCATCACCAGCTTGCCGTCGGCCAGCTCAGTCACCGCAGTGACCAGGCCGCCGGTTCGGACGGTCAGCATTTCCGGCGGCACCCGCATCGACGACCAATCGAGGCGCAGGATGGTATCCACCGATTCCACCAGGAAGCCCTGGGTATGGCCGTTGTATTCGGTCACGATCATGATTTCCAGCTTGGTCTCGGTTTCCACGCCCACGTATTTGGCCAGGTCCACCACCGGCACCAAGATGCCGCGCAAGCTCACCATGCCTTCCACCGCCGGCGGCATTTCCGGCGCGCGCGTGATTTCCGGGGTGCGGATCACCTCTCGCACCTTAAACACGTTGATGCCATAGATTTCCCGCCGCTGGCTGTGACTGTCCACACCGAGGGTAAACATGAGGATTTCGAGTTTGTTGGTGCCCGCCAGCTTGGTGCGAGCATCGATCTGTTTCAGCAATTCAGACATAACCCCACTCCTCAAACAATCCGTAAAAATCAAGCATTACCACATCCCGCTTTCGGCACTGCCCTCTGTTTACGGCAACTTTCCGAAAACATTTAGGCCATCATGCCTTGAACTTGTCCACGGTCTGCTTGAGCCTGGCGGCCAGTTGTTCCAGTTGCTGCGAGGCCGCCGTGGTCTTGTCGATCGCCGCCGAGTTTTCCCCGGCAATACGCGCAATATGCTCGACGCTCGCGGCAATTTTGTGGCTGGATGCGCTCTGCTCGCGTGCCGCTGCAGCCATCACCTCGATCCGCGCCAGGGTCGCATCGGCGCCCTGGTTGATCTGGGCCAACGCCTGCGCCGCCTCGTTGGCCAGAGCCACGCCATTGCGCACCTGCACGCTGCCGCCTTCCATGCTCGACACCGCCGTGCCGATTTCGTTGCGGAACATTTCGATCATGCCGGATATCTCCGCCGTCGCCGTGCCGGTACGCTCGGCGAGCTTCCTCACCTCGTCCGCCACCACGGAAAAACCGCGGCCCTGCTCGCCAGCACGCGCCGCCTCGATCGCTGCGTTCAGCGCCAGCAGGTTGGTCTGGTCGGCGATCTCCTTGATCACCTGCACGATGCTGCTGATTTCATGGGAGCGCTGCCCCAACGAGGTGATCAAGTTGGTCGACTGGTTAACTGCCTCAGCGATGTGCATCATTTCCTCGGCGGCATGGTTCACCACCTCTTGCCCGCTCACCGACAGATCCTTGGCCTTGTTGGATATTTCCACCGTTTCGTGGGTGCCGTCGGCCACCTGGCCTATGCTGGCAGTGACCTGTTCCACCGCCACAGCGGTAGCCGCCGCCGCCTCGCTTTGCTTATGCGAGCTCGCCGCCACATGATTGGCGGTGGCGCTCAATTCGGCCGCGGCAGACGATACCTGGCCGGCGTAATCGTGAACCTGACGCACGATGCCCTGGAAATTCTCGGCCAGGGCGTTGAACGCCGCAGCGGTTTGCCCGATTTCATCGTTGGAAGATACCTTGACGCGCCGCGTCAAGTCGCCGTCGGCCTGCATTTGCGTCATCGCCGCGCGCAGGTCCTGTGCCGGCCTCAACACCCTGCGGATGAACCAGCCGATCACGAAAAACAGTATTACTTGCAAACCCAGCTCCCCGGCCCACAGCAATGCATTGATTTTCCGCATCACGGCATAATCACTGGACAAATCCAAGGTGATGCTGGCAGCGCCGTTGACCGACCCCTCCTGCACCTGGTGGCACATCAGGCAATTGGTGCCGCGGAAATCCTTGCTTGCGATGAAAGGCACCACCATGCGCAGCATCGGCGTGTCCTGGTCTTTGATCAGCTTGAACTCCGACCTGGCGGATTGCAGCACGCGGTTATCCATTTCGTCCTGTGCCTGTTCTTCCGGCAAGCCCGGCCCAAACTGGTCGGAAACCTGTTTCGCACGGATGATGCGTAATTCTTTCACACCATCGGAGGAGTTCATTTTCTTGATGTAGAGCTTGCGGTTTTCCGGATCGGATATGGTGCCGGTCACCATCAGCATGTTCATGCCGTTGATCACCCCGTCGGCGGAAACCAGCGCGCGACTTCGCGCCGCTTCCATGACGTGATCGTGATAGTTGCCCATAATCCAGCGTTGCGCCAGCACCAGCACGATGAGCAAAAAGCCCTGGATCAGGATTTGCAGTTTGGACTGCATCGACAACGAATGCCACCAGTTTTTCATGTTCGCCCCTAAAGTAAATCTGACACGTGTATCCTGTTTCTGGCAGGCTTAACGGCAAAATTCCGTAGCAACTTTAGAGGAACCACACGGCGAAATTTTTTCCGATTTACGAAGCACTTGGAGAAGACGCCACGCATCGGCGGGACTCCGCGCCCGGACACGCCCCGGCCGCTACGCGCACATGGCGATCTACCCCTATCCAGCCCACCTCGTCACGTACTGGCAATTGCCGGATGGCACCGAAGTCACGCTGCGCCTGCTCGCCACGCTCGGCTTCGCCGTTGTGGACAATGCAGACGACGCCACGGTGAAACGCGTGACAAAAACACTTATACTAGAGGCAACCTCTGGGCAAGCCAGCCATGAGTCGCCACATGGAACTTGTTCGGGAGGAATTCCTATTGAAGTTTGAAAAGTACATGACACAAACTTGCGCACCCACACCGCTGTGCACATGTCATGTATGTATAACGATCAATAACAGGGGAGGGAGCAAGATGCCAATAAAAAGATGGCTGGGGATGGTCACCCTGTCCTTGTCGCTGATGTTGGCGCTTGCCTCCTGCGGCGGGGGAGAAACGACGCTGTCCATCGCCACCAACCGCTGGCCGGGCTACGAGCCGTTGTATCTTGCGCGCGAGCTCGGTTATCTCGGCGGCGCGAACACCTCGTTGGTCGAACTGCCTTCCGCCTCGCGGGTGATCGACGCCTTCCGCAATGACCACGTGAATGCCGCCGCCCTGACGCTGGATGAAGTGCTATTGCTGGCGCAGGACGAAATCCCGGTCAGGATATTGCTGGTAACGGACATCTCCAACGGCAGCGACGCCGTCATGGCGCGGCGCGAGATCAAGTCGCTCGCCGACCTGGCGGGCAAACGGGTGGGCGTGGAAAGCTTCGCGCTGGGCGCTTACATGCTGAGCCGCACCCTGGAAGCGGCAGGGCTGAAACCTTCCGATATCCGCATCGTGCCGCTCACGGTGGATCAGCACGAAGAAGCCTACAAATCCGGCCTGGTGGACGCGGTAGTGACGTTCGAGCCGGTGCGCACCAAGCTGCTGGCGGAAGGTGCCCACGTCCTGTTCGACAGCAGCCGCATCCCCGATGAGATTTTCGACGTGCTGGTGATACGCGAGGATTTCGCCACACGCCATCCCGAGCAGGTGGCGCGCCTGCAGGAAGCCTGGTTCCGGGCGCTCGACTACCTGCGCGAGCGGCCGCAGGATGCGGCGGAGCGCATGGCAAGGCGCCTGGATATCACCGCGCCGCAATTCCTTGAATCGCTGCGCGGGCTGCGCATCCCCAACCATGAGGAAAACATGCGTCTGCTGCATGGCGCCAACCCCGCCCTGCTCCAGCCGGCGAATCGGCTGGTCAAAGTCATGGTGGAAGAGAGGCTGCTGCGCGTGGAGGTGGATCCACGCCGGCTCATCGCCAATGGCATCGGCGAGAAATGAGCGCAGGGATGGGCAGCACCCAGGCAGGACACGGCAGAGTCATGGCGCCGTGTCGTAAAGAAATCCCTCAAGAGATCCTCCGCCACTCCGATAAAAACACCATAGATACCTTCCGCTAAAGCACCGTACCTCATATGCAGCCCAGGCCATCCGCCACAGGCCAGGAGCCCCTGGATCTCGACAAAATCCGCGCCAGCGGCGAATTGCCCTCGCCCACCGGCGTAGCGCTGGAAGTCATGCGCTTGCTGAAGAAAAAAGACGTCACCCTTCAGGAAGTCGCCCGCGTCATCAAGGCCGATCCCGCGCTCGCAGGGCGCATCATCAAGGCTGCCAACGCAGCTCACGGCGGCGGCCTGCGGCCAATAGCCTCAGTGCCCGACGCGCTCGCGGTGACCGGCCTGGCCACGGTACGTCGCCTTGCCTTGGGATTTTCCCTGATTTCCAGCCACAGCACCGGCAAGTGCGCGGCTTTCGATTACGGGGAATTCTGGTCGCGCTCGCTGGCCACCGCCATCGCGTTGCAGATGCTCACCCTGCGCACCGGCGCGACGGCTGCGGAAGAAGTCTTCGCGCTCGGCCTGCTCGCACAGATCGGCAGGCTTGCCCTGGCCACGCTCTACCCGGAAAAATACGCCGACCTGTTGCGCTCATGGGACGGAGCCTCCCTGCAGGAACTGGCCGCGCTGGAACGTACGGCGTTCAACATGGATCACAACGAGCTCACCGCAGCGATGCTCGCCGACTGGGGTTTCCCGCAGGTGCTGATAGATCCCGCGCACCACCATGAAGCCCCGGAAGACGGAAAATTCGTCGACGGCTCGCGCACGTGGTTGCTGGCCCATTCGCTGTTTTGCGCCAGCCTGCTCGCCAAGGCCTGCCTGTCAGCCGAGCAGGAACGCAGAACCATGCTGCCCAAGCTGTTCCTGCTGGGCAGCCGCCTGGGCTTCGAAACCGAGGCGATGACCGCGCTCATGGACCAGGTCGTCGTGGAATGGCAGGAGTGGGGCAAGTTCCTCCACGTGCGCACCGAAGCATTGCGCTCGTACGCAGACCTGGCGGACTCCATGCCGGAAAACGAGCCGGGGGAACCGTCCAATCCCACCGCCGCTGCCGCACAGCTCAAAATGCTGGTAGTAGACGACGACGCCACCATGCTGATCATGCTGAAAGCGACGCTGGGCAAGGCGGGATATACGGTGTTCACCGCCAAGAACGGGCGCGAGGCGATGGAGCGTGTGCTCGAAGTGCAGCCGCACATCGTCATTACCGACTGGATGATGCCAGAGATGGACGGCGTCGCCTTCTGCAAGGAACTGCGCACCACCAAGATCGGCCGCGGCATTTACGTGCTGATCCTTACCGGCCTGGAGGATGAGTCGCGGCTGGTCGAGGCATTCGAGGCGGGCGTGGACGATTACGTGCTGAAACCACTCAACCAGCGCGTGCTCAGCGCACGGCTGCGCGCCGGGCAGCGCGTGATCGCGCTGCAACGGGAAGTGGAACGCGACCGCGAGGAAATCCGCCAGTTCGCTGCCGAACTGGCGGTGGCCAACCGCCGGCTGCAAGAAGCGGCGACGATGGATTTCCTCACCGGTTTGCCCAACCGGCGCTTCGCCATGGGGCGCATCGAGCAGGAATGGGCGATGTCGTCCCGCAGCGGCCGGCCGCTATCGTGCATGCTGATCGACATCGACCATTTCAAGCAGGTCAACGACACCCACGGCCACGACGTCGGTGACGCGGCGCTTCAGCATGTAGCCAACACGCTGAAGCAGCACGGTCGCACCAGCGATGTGGTCTGCCGCCTGGGCGGGGAAGAATTCCTGGTGATCTGTCCGGACACGGACATGGCAGCGGCAATGCAGGCCGCGGAGCGCCTGCGCCAGGCGATGCATGCCGACGCGTTCCGCAATGGCGCGCTCATCCTGCCACTCACCATCAGCATAGGCGTGGCCAGCAGGAACGCGCAGACCGCCACCAGCGACGTGCTCATCAAGGAAGCGGACTGCGCGGTTTACGCCGCGAAAAAGGCCGGGCGCGACCGCATCATGTCGACAGGGTAACTATTGTGCTTCCACCCCAAACCAAACAATACATCTATTTTCCCTGTGGCCCCAGCATACGTAACACTTCCTCTGCGGTCGTAAACCCCTGTTCCACTTTGGCGCGCGCGTCATCGATCAGCAAGGTGTTGCCAGCTTCGCGTGCCGCGCGGTTGATTTCCATGATGCTGGCGCCACTGGCAATAAGGTGACGCAAATGTTCATCCGGTAAAAATACTTCATAAATCCCGACACGGCCACGATAGCCACTACCATGACAGTGTTCGCACCCCTTGCCCCGGAACAATTTCAGTGCGCCCGGTGCAAAAGTCCGCCCAAGTTGGGACAATACGCGCGCATCTCCTGTAGTTTCTTCACGACAATGTTCACAAATACGGCGTGCTAATCGCTGTGCGATCACGCCTTCCAGCGCAGTCGCCACCACGTAGGGTTTCATGCCGAGGTCGAGCAGACGCGAAATGGTTGCCACCGCCGAATTGGTATGCAGGGTGGAATACACTTGGTGCCCCGTCAGCGCCGCATGGAACGCTACTTCGGCGGTTTCCAGATCGCGTATTTCGCCCAGCAGCACCACATCCGGGTCCTGACGCAAAATTGAACGCAGTACCAACGGAAAGGTCAGACCAATTTTCTCCTTGACCATCACCTGACCCGCCATGTCCAGGTAATATTCCACCGGATCCTCGATGGTGACGTAGTTCTTTTCTGGAGTGGCGTCATGTTGCAGCATGGCATACAGGGTAGTGGTCTTGCCGCTACCGGTGGGGCCGGTAGCCAGCACGATACCCTGCGGCTTAGCCACCATAGTAAGCACCTTGGCCAGGTCCGCCGTGGAAAAACCAAGATCTTCGATGCGCTGGACCGCGGCATTACGGTCAAGAATACGCATCACCACCTTCTCGCCGTTGATGGTAGGCAGGCAGGAAATACGCAGATCAACGATGCGCAACGGCGTTTTTACGGTGATGCGGCCGTCCTGCGGGCGACGCCGCTCGCTGATGTCGAGCTCGGCCATCACCTTGATGCGCGAAACCAGGGATTGATGCAACTGGTGCGGAATGTGTATCTTATCCACCAATATGCCGTCAATGCGCATGCGCACCACCACGCTCTTGGTGCGCGGCTGGATGTGGATATCACTCGCCCCCAGCCGCACCGCCTCCAGTATCACCGCGTTGACGAGGCGGATCGCCGGGGGCTCCTCGGTACCCTGCAGCAACTCTTCCAGCGAAAGCTCCTCTTCGCCCTCCTCGTCGATCACCACCTCAATGCCTTCAATCGGATCGATGCCAGCGACCAAGGTTTCCATTTCCTTGAACGACACCTCCTCGCCGCCTCCATATACCTCGGCGATCTTGGCCTTGATCGAGGCAGACGATGCCATCAGCGGCTGTATCTCCAGTCCGGTGACAAAACGCAAATCATCGAGCAGGCCGGAATCGAGGGGGTCAACCAGTGCCAGCATGAGGCGCCGTCCGTTCAGCTTGAGCGGTACCACCCATTGGCGCTGACAGAAACTCTGCGGGATCAGCGATGCCACTGCCGGCTCAACCTGGAATTCGGCCAGCGCCACTTCCTCAACCAGCAATTCCTTGCGCAGGATGTCGTGGATCGCCTTTTCCGCCACCCAGCCGCGTTCCAGCAACAGCCTGATCATCGGCTCCTTGCGCGCCTGTTGCAAGCGGTGCAGCTCCTGTACCTGCTGGGTGTTCAACATATTGCGCTTGTTAAGCATGATAGCGAGATGACTGCGGTTGCCTACCGCCAGCTTGGCCAGCGCGCTGATTTCCCTGGTTTTGTCCGCGTTTTCCTTTTGCAGCACGCGATTCTTCTGGATCAGTTCGTATTGCTCCAGAGCCAGCGCCACGGTAACGCGTAAATCGTCGTCGTTCCACGGCTTGAGGATGAATTTGTACACCGCGCCTTCGTTGATCGCGCCCATCACAGCCCCGGTGTCGGCATGGCCAGTAAGCATGATGCGTATCATGTCCGGATGCTGAGACTTGGCCTGCTTGAGCAGTTCGGCGCCACTCATGCCGGGCATCATGTAATCACTGATCATGAGATGGAAGGAGGTTTTGCGCAGCAGATCCAGCGCTTCCTGGGCATTAGCGGCTATCGAAACCTGATAGTTTTCCTGGCGAAACACGCGCTGCAGGGCACGCAGCACGTTAGGCTCGTCGTCCACCAGCAAAATACGGTACGCCACGGCCTTGTCCGCCGCAGCCGTGGATTCGACGGTGTTTCCGGTAAATAGCGTAGCGTAGTTCAAGTTCCTGTCTCCGGCCTCCGCCTCTCTACGAGGCGAACGGCAGACACACCGTTATCGCCGTGCCGCGCCCCGGTTCGCTTTCCACTTCGATACGTCCACCGTGTGCGTTTACCACGTCGCGGCACACAGTCAACCCCAGTCCGGTACCCTGTCCGACCTCGCGTGTGGTAAAAAACGGGTCGAAGATGCGAGGAAGTACCTCAGGAGGGATACCCACCCCATTATCTACGACCGCCACCCGGATTTCTTGACCCTGCACCCCACTCAGCACGCGGATTTCCCCACCCTGCTTCAGTGCCTGGGCCGCATTGAGCAACAGGTTGAGGAATACCTGGTTGAGATGCCCGGCGTGGCAATGCAACGGCGGCAACTCGCCAAGTTCCAGCCGGATTTCGGCCCGCCCGCGCAACTGCGGCTCCGCCATGTTACACACACCACGAATGCAGTCATTTAGGTTGACAACCTCCGTTTCGGCGCGATCCACGCTGGAAAAGTTCTTCAGATCGGCAACGATACGCGCCACCCGATCAGCGCCGGACATACTTTCTTTCAGCAAAGCGCTGAAGTCTTCCAGCAGGAAATCGACATCCCCCTCCCGCCATGCGGCACCGAGCCGATTCACGTCCTGTGCCTTGACCAGCGGTGTCAATGCCCCCAGCCTCTTCACATACTCACAGGCTGTGTTCAGATTGCTGCGGATGAAGCCGATGGGGTTGTTGATTTCGTGCGCCACGCCGGCAGCAAGCTGGCCAATCGATGCCATTTTCTCGGCCTGATAAAGCTGGCGCTGCGCGCATTCCAGCGTCTGCACCTGCTCCTGTACGCGCCGCTCCAGGCTCTCGGAAAGCGCACGATAGCGCGCCTCCGATTCCTGCAAGGCAAGGTGCTTGGCTTGCAGCGCCTCATAATCGGCGCGTACCGACTCCAGATGCAAACGTGAGGCCATCATATAACGCGCGGCATTGCGCATCAGCAATTCAGTCAATCTTGCAACAGCACGCAGGCACGCGGCATCGACACATGAAGATTGCAAATAACCAAGCGGCTCCAATTCCAACACCAGCGCAACACGCTGCCCCGTCACCTCCGTTTCATCGGCCAACGGCACGCCACGCGCGTCGAGCAGGCAAAATGGCGCGTCCAGGAGCGGCGGCAACACCGTGTGTAACTGCTGGCGCAACGTCAGCGGCAACAAGTCACCCAGGGTCATGTCCTGGTCAAAATGTTCCGCATTCATACGCCAGCCATCTTCACGAAATCCTGCTCGCTCAACTGGTGATGTTCCGACAGACCATATTCGCTCGTTACCCTCCGGTACAGCCGGCGCAACACTTCCTTGCAGGTTTCCGCCACCCCGGCACCGGTGAGCGCGGAGGCGAAAACCAGCGGCCACGGCGTGCTGCCCCAGCGCCCGCGGATTTCATCCTCGCCGAGGGTATTGGGCAGGTCGCGTTTGTTGAATTGCACCACCAGTGGCAACCGCTCAAAATCGAGCCCCACGCGCTGCGCATTGTCGGCCAGGTTCTGGAACGACTCGCCGTTGTTGACGCTCTGGTTGCGCTGCGAATCGGCCACGAACACCACGCCGTCAGCACGCGACAGTACCGCCTTGCGCGTGCCGTCGTGCGCGACCTGGCCGGGCACGGTGAAGAGCTTGA
Organism: Pseudomonadota bacterium; assembly: GCA_040756015.1. GTDB lineage: Bacteria > Pseudomonadota > Gammaproteobacteria > Burkholderiales > JBFMAC01 > JBFMAC01. The sequence goes on along the minus strand of JBFMAC010000008.1, from coordinate 75,883 downwards.
ATTTGATCAGCAAGCCGCTCGGCGCCTTGAATCCCAACGGCAAAAGATCAAAGAATAGGGTGCGGTCGTTCTGCGTTTCCAGGGTCATAATCTCGCCCTTCAGTTCGGGAGCGGCAAGATCATGCAAACGCATCAGGTTGGTGGTTTTGCCGGAAAGCGCCGGCCCGTAGTAGACCAGCTTAAATGTGAGTTTACCGCCCTGCTCATCATATTCAGCCACGCCGCCCTCACTCCGCCTTGAAATCCCCGAAACCGTCAAAATCATCGAGATCGTCAAGCCGTACGGAACCGTCCGGCCCCCAGTTGACCTTGGTAATGGCAGGCGATTCCTCTTCCAGTCGTTTGAGCGCCAGATCCTGCGGCGTGATGGTCCCACGCTGCACCCGCATCTCGTCCGCCAGGTGCTCGATCTCCAGCGCGCGGTCGCGCTGTTGCAGCACTTCGCGCACCGCACCCGCCAGCGCATGGCTATCCCACGGTTTTTCCAGGAAACGTGCAATCCCCGCTTCGTTGATCGCCCCGAGCAATGCATCATGGTCGGCATAACCGCTCAGAATGATGCGCGCCGTGCCGGGCTGGGCGGCGCGCAGCCGCTTGAGAAACTCCACACCGTTCATTTCTGGCATGCGATAGTCGGAAATGGCGAGGTCGAACGCCTGTTCGCTCACACGCTGCAACGCCGTAGCAGGGGAATTGAATGTCTCCAGGCAAACCTGGATACCCAGTGCCGGCAACGCCTCTTTGAGCGAGCGACGCAGTGCGGAAAGAATGTTTTCCTCATCATCCAGGAGCAGTACGCGATACATGATCCAACCTCACTTTCCGGCGCGAACAGTGACGCTTAAGGCTATGCCCATCGCTTTCTCATAGGCGCGCAACTGGGCGATCACAGCATCATCCAGCACGTGGTCACGTGCCAGCAGCAGAGTACCCTCTTTAGTTTGCAGGTCACGCGCCAGCACCATGCCGCTCTTGAGCCGGAAGCTACCCAGCACGACTTCGCTTGCCGCACCAGGGGGCAGCGTTTCATTGCGCAATTCGACAAAAGCATCGATCACCACCGGGTCGTAACGCTTGCCGCGGTGAGCCACCAAGAAAGCCAACGCATCCTCTGCGCTCATGCGCCTGGCTTGCAGCAATCCCATCTGCATGGCGTAATAATCGCCGGCCACCGCGAGGATGCGCGCACCCAGCGGGATGGCGAAACCGCTCAGGCGATCCGGATAGCCACTGCCGTCATAACATTCATGCTGGCTGCGGATCAACTTGCCGGCCTCATGCAACTGCTCCAGCGACATCAAGGCGGCCTGCCCTTGGATTGAGTGCTTGGCCAGCAACCTCCTCTCCTCCTCGTCCAGATCTGCCAGTGATTTGGTAAGCAGTCGGTCTGGCAGTCCCATTTTGCCGAGGTCCTTGAGCAGGGCGGCGAATACCACGTCCTGCACTTCGGTGTCCTTCATGCCCAATCGCTGTGCCAGCTTGCGCGCGACATCGGCTACCTGTTTGGCGTGACCGGCCAACACACCGCCGGCACGCATCTCGATCAAATTGGAAAATGCACGGATCGAGGCCAGGAAACTCCGCTTCAACCGTTCGTGCGCCTGCTCGAGGAATTGCATGGTCTGTCGTACCTCCTCGGTACGCGCCCTGACCTTTTCCTCGAGTCCGGCATTGAGCTGTTTCAATTCCTGGTTCTGCTTGCGCGTCAGCTCCTCCAGGCCCTGATTCTTGCGCTCCAGGTCGCGCCGTTCCAGCGCATGCTTGACGCTCAGGGTGATGTCATTGTCTTCCCATGGCTTGGAGATATAGCGAAAGATCTGCCCTTTGTTGATGGCATCGATGGTAGAAGTAATGTCGGCATAACCGGTCAACAGGATGCGCAGCGTATCCGGCCACTGTTCGCGCACCTTTTCCAGGAACTGCGCGCCGTTCATCTCCGGCATACGCATATCGGAAATTACCAAGTCCACCTTTTCCTTGGCAAGAATTTCCAGCCCTGCCGCGCCGCTCTCCGCTACAAATATGCGATACCCCAATGGGCGGAACAGACGCTTCAGAGCGGACAAGATGTTCGCCTCATCGTCAACGAACAGCAGCGTGGCCTGCCCAACCGCTTCTACACTTTCCGTCTGTATCGCCACCGCGTTTTCCACCGCCACCTCTCCCCTTATGCAGCCGCCGCCTCGGGCTGCCTGATCGGCAAAATCACCTTGAAGGTAGTGCCCTTGCCGACCTCACTCTCCACCTCGATACGTCCATGATGCTTCTGTACAATGCCGTAGGAAAGGGACAGGCCGAGGCCGGTGCCCTTGCCCACCGGCTTGGTGGTGAAAAACGGATCGAATATGCGCTTGAGATTCTCCGGCGCAATACCCTTTCCAGTATCGGAAATGGCTACCCATACCTCGTTGCCCTGGCATCCGGTGCGCAGAGCGATGACGCCCTGCTCCTTCCCATGGTCTTCTATGGCATGCCCGGCATTGACCAGCATGTTCATGAACACTTGGTTAAGCTGGGACATGATGCACTCGATCTCCGGGACGTCGCCATATTCCTTGACCACCCGGGCCTTGTACTTGAGGTCGTTGTGCACGATGCTCAGGGTAGTGTCGAGTCCCTTGTGCAAATCCTCCATCTTCCATTCCTCGTCCTGATCAACATGGGAAAAATCCTTGAGGTCCTGCACAATTTTCTTGACGCGGGTGATACCCTCCTTCGACTCGCGCATCAGCAACCCCATATCCTCCCTGAGAAATTCGAGGTCCGCCTTTTGCTTTTCCTGCCGCACCCTTTCCGCCATCGCCGCATCGGCGATAGAAGCCTCGGCCTGCTCATAGGTGTTCAGCAGGCCGAACATTTCATTCAGATATTTCTCCAGCGAGCCCAGATTGGAATAGACATAGCCGATGGGATTGTTGATTTCGTGCGCCACACCGGCGGCAAGCTGCCCCACCGAAGCCATTTTCTCCGATTGCATCAGTTGATTCTGCGCTTGTTCCAGTTTTTCATTGGTTTGCTTCAGTTTTTCATTAGCTTGCTTCAGTTCGTTGAAACTCCTCTGCAGCTCCAGCTCAGCATGCTTGCGCTCCGAAATATCCTCCAATATGCCGACAAAACTGCGCTTCCCCATAATTCTCGCCTCGCTGACCAACAGGCGTAACGGTATCGTGCTACCATCTTTCCTCGCCCCGACCACCTCCCGGTTGGGAACCCCCGGCACTTTCTGTTCCCCCGTCTGCAAATACTGCTGAATGTGGTCATCGTGTCCCGCCCGGTGCAACTGCGGCATCAGCATACCGACATTCTGTCCAATGACTTCTTCCGGCATATAACCAAAAGTCCTTGCAGCAGCATGATTGAAGGTTTCGACGATGCCAGTCTCGCTGATGGTGATAATGCCTTCCGCAGCATGATCCACGATAGCCTGCATGCGAATTTTCGTTCCCAGCGCTTCCTGCATCGTTTTTGCCAGCTCCCGCTCACTCTGCATCAGCTTGCTGGACATGCTATTAAAAGCACGCATGGTCATGGTCAGTTCGTCGTTGCCACTGACCTCTACCTGAACACCAAGTTTTCCCGCCGTGATCTCCCCTGCCGCCCATTCCATCTTCCTGAACCTGCGCGTCAGCAAGGTGGCAAAGACATGGGCAAACAATGCGACCAACAGCACCATCCCGGCCGATATCCCTATAATTCGCGTGCGCGCCTGGCCAACGATCTGGTCGATCTTGGATGTGGCAAAACCCATTTCCACGGTGCCATATTGTTTCCCGCCCACCCTGACTTCACTGGAAACATCGAACACGCCATCCTTCACGTCCAGATAGCGGTTGTCCTCCACGAAGGGACGAGACAGCGTTGCAGTATCCCCGGCTTGTGCGACCACCTGGCCATCCCTGCGAATTCTGGCGTACACCACCCCCTGCTGGGATGCCGCCACCGTGGCATTGTGTTCCAGCGCGCCATCTTCTCCCCGCTGCAGGGAATCCTCGTTCATGCCAGCGAACAGCGCCACCATGGTATGGGCGCGGCCGCGCAATTCGCTCTCGTTCGCCTCTATGGTCATTCGCATGGATTGCCACGACAGCAACACCAGCAGAGCCATCTGGATCAGCGTAATGCCAATGACAATTTTCCACCTTATCGACATGCTGCTTCCTGATTGAATCCTAATTCAAATGACCGCACCAACCCTGTCCCTACCATCACGGCGTTCTTACGCCTTAGTGGCAGCCGGGTGCTCAGGGTGCCTTTGCCCAGTTCGCTTTGCATCTCTATCCGACCATGATGCTTCTGTACCCTGCCATACGGCAGGGAAAGCCTAGCCCCGATGACTTTTCCCACCGGCCTGGTGGTAAAGAAGAATGGGGCGAAAATACGCTGCAAATGCTCCAGGGCCAATCCCACCCCCTGTATCGGCAACCGCTACCCAAACTTGATCGGCTTCCGCCCCAGGGCGCACGCTAAATCACCCCTTGCTCGACAATGGCATGCACCCAGCCGTATCCGGCTTCCCGCCACACCCGGCGAAACATGCACTTCCGCACTGATAGTCAGGGCATCGGGCAAGCCATTGTCGGCGCGCGCCCCTGCACAATGCGATCCAGGATGACGCCCTGAACCTAATTGGGATCGCCGTGCTCGGAAACTATCCGACCGGGCAGGGCATACGCCACTCTAAGGAAGGCCTGATTAAGCCCTCCATTCGTGGTGAGCTTGTGGAACACGAGGATTTAATCAGTTCTATGGGTTAAATGAGCAACCCTTCGACAAGGGGCGAACGGACTTATTCGGAGTTTCCCTAACGGAATCGCATACTCATCCATGGAGCATCATCCCGACCTCGGCTTCGATTTGGCTTTTCTCCGGGAAATCACGGCTAAGCGTTACCCAGTCCGTGCCCAACCGACGGCACGCCAGCTCCATATCCTGGTCGGCCTCTCTGTCCTCCCGCGCAACGTAACGGTAGGCCAGATATACCAGCGCCGTCTCCGCGCAAAATGGCTCGCAGCAGATACCCTCGTCATAACCGATGGCATTGACTATCACCTCTGGGAAGTTCCAGCGCCGCGCCGCAGCCATGCCCACTTCGACATGATTGAAACCGAATTTCGCCTGCTCGGCCCGCAACAAATCTGCCCGATTGCTGTGCTGCTTCCACAGCGTGGCATAGGCTTCCTTCAGACAAAGCGCCATCACCGCTTCGCCTATGGCATGAAACAAACCGGCAGCGTAGGCCGTTCCGGCAAGCTGGCGTGTCTGTGCGGCAAGCAGCGCGGCATACCTAGCCACCATCATACTGCGCCGCCAGAATGCCATGTAATCAAAAGCATCATTCGTCACGCCGCGAAAGGCCTTGGACAAGCTGGCAGCCAGCGCCAAATTGCGTACGGTGCTGATTCCCAGCACAACCACCGCGTCCTGAATGGTAGAGACTTGACGTGGCAAACCGTAAAAGCTTGAATTTGCAACGCGCAGAATTCTCGCCGCCAGCCCCGGATCCCTGCCAACATACTCGGCCAATGCTGTCACCGTAAGGTCGCCATCGCAACCGGCAACCAGTTCCAGAGCCACTGCGGACATGACTGGCATCTGCTCCAATTGATCCAGCAACGTATCGATTGCAGACATGTGCCCCCCTACATTTTTTCCATTATTAACGTGCCTCAGACCGGAGCCAGCACCGTCACGCTTCCTTGCGCCCGGGAATGCTGGCCCATGACAAAGCACCAGCAATCCACCTCGACCCCATGCAGGGTGATGCGTTTCTTGCCGTTCGAGCCTTGCCCCATCAGGGTTATCACCTCCTCCGGCAGCACTGCATTCTGCTGCTCCCCCGGCATTATTTCCGTACCAAACAGCTCGCGTGCCTTGCTATTGGCAACGGCGACCATGCCATCATTCCCCACTCCTATCACCGCCAGCGGCAAGCTTTCCAGCACCTCCTGAGAAACCTCTAGTACCCGCAAGTTGCGTTCAACATCGCGGCTCAGCACCTTGGTCTCATCGCCAAGCCGGATATTGGCTGCCATGAGGGCATCATTGGCGATCTTCAGATCCCTTGTCAGACGCTCGTTCTCGGCAGCCATCTCGTGATAACGGAATGCTTCTTCGATATTCTGGCGCAGCAGGTCATCATCCCACGGCTTGGTCAGGAAACGGAAAATCGCGCCACGATTGATCGCGTCGGTCACTGACTGCAAATCGGTATAGCCGCTCAGCATGATGCGCACCGTTTGCGGACGCAGGTCGCGCGCCTTGCTCAGGAATTCCGAGCCGATCATTTCCGGCATGCGTTGGTCTGAAATTACCACTCCCACGTCATGTTGCTTCAACAATTCCAAACCCTCACGACCGCTGTTTGCCTTAAAGATTTGGTAACCATCCCGACGCAACAAGCGGGACAATGACGAGATGATATTTTCCTCATCGTCCACCAACAAGATAGCCCTCTCCATAGTCTTCTCCATCACTTAACAGGCTGTTGAAATTCTCCCCGGTTCTTGTGCCGCATGCATTCTTGCAAGACCATTGAATGAACTTTGCATACCCATTTGATGTTGCCTCGATACGCCGCCGACGTTCCGACGCACTTCCCGCACCCCTTGCCTCTTCATCGATACACTCCTTGCGGCGCCGCACGCGGCATTCCGGCAATTCTCACCAGATCGCTGGCCGTCATGGTGGGTTTGAAGTGCTGGTCAACCCTTTGCAAACCCTGGTACACCGTCTGGCGAATACGTCCCACCGTCTTGCTGTGTTACGTCAAACTGATAATTGTGTCCAGTATCTTGGCGGCGTTGAACGGCTTGACGATGAAGCCGTCGGCGCCCATGCCCTGCGCAAACTTCACCCTGTCCATGGTCGGCATTGCGCTGATCATCAGCACCTTCATGGCGGGGTGCTGCGCCTTGATCTCCTGTAATGCCTGCAAGCCGTCCATCCGCGACATGTTGACGTCCAGGAGGACCAGGTTGGGATCCAGTTTTTTGCACATTTCCAGCGCCATCTCGCCGCTGGTCGCTTCGCCCATCACGTTGAACCCTTCGTTGCGCAGGATGGAACGCAACAAATGACGGATGATATGGTCGTCGTCCACCACGAGAATACGGCAATCGGCAGGCTTCATCTTACAACCTCGGCTTTGACGTCAACCGGCGAAGCAAGAAGCGCTTCCAACACCGGCAGCAAGCGCGTCATTTCCCGCTCCAGTGCGGCGAATTCTTCCGGCACCTGATCCAGCGCCGCCATTCTGCCGGTTTGCTCCAATTTGCGCGCCGCCGCGAATGCGGCATGTGCCGACAGGTTACCGACGGTTCCCTTGAGCGTATGCGCGGCGCGCTCCACACGATAGGCATCCCCGCTGGCAATGGCGTCGCGGATATCCTGGATGTATTGCTGGTGGTGCTCGATAAACATTTTCACGATCTCCTGCAACAATTCCACGCTGTCGCCCATCCTTGCCAGCGCTTCGCCATAGTCAAATACTGCAAACACCTCGCCCACTGGCGCTTCCTCGGGCGCAGGCTGGCTTGCCGCCGCCCCGGCCGCGACAACCGGCACCGCAGCCTGCGGCACTCCTGACCCGGCCGGTGCCGGAACGGCCTGGCCAAGCACGCGCCGCATTTCATTGAGCAGTTCGGTGGGTTGCAGCGGCTTGCTGACGTAACCGTCCATGCCCACCGCAAGGCAACGCTCGCGGTCTCCCGACATGGCGTGAGCGGTCAGCGCGATGATGGGCAGGTGCGCCTCGCTTCCCTGCTCGCGCGCGCGGATTGCCTGCGCCGCCTCGGCACCGTCCATTTCCGGCATCTGCATGTCCATCAGGACGATGTCGTAATTCTTCTGGTCCAGCGCGGCGAGCGCCTCCTTGCCGTTGCTGGCAACGGTGACGGCATGCCCCATTTTTTCCAGCACCCGCACCGCCAGCATCTGGTTCACCTCATTATCCTCGGCCAGCAGGATGGCAAGCGGGCGCAGGTTTTCCTCGACACTGTGCCGCGTCACCAGCAGTGACGCATCCGCGCCGTCCGGCTGGCCGAGTACGGCGAGTACCGCCTCGGCCAGGTTGAATTCGGACACCGGCTTGACAAGGTAACCGTCGATGCCGATCTCGCGGCAGCGCGCGGCATCACCGCGCTGGCCGAAGGAAGTCAGCATGACCATTTTCGGCTGCAGCAAGCCTTGCGCCTGCTTGACCTCGGCAGCCAGGGCAAAGCCGTCCTTGCCCGGCATGCAGGCATCCAGCAGCAGCAGGCGGAACGGGTCGCCATCGGTCTGGGCGTGATGCAACATCGCCGGCACGGCATCGGCACCGTCTGCCGTCGCCACGCGCATTTTCCAGTGCGCCAGTATCATTTCCAGCACCTTGCGGTTAGCAGCGTTGTCATCCACCACCAGCACCCTCAATCCTTCCACCCCCACCGGCGGAGCCATCGCCGGCTGCGCATCGTGATTCAGCCTGAGCCGCACCGTGAAATGGAAAATGCTGCCTTGTTCCGGCGCGCTCTCGACGGTGATGTGACCGCCCATCATTTCCACTAAGCGGTTGCATATGGTCAGCCCCAGGCCGGTACCTCCGTACTTGCGCGTGGTCGACGTGTCCGCCTGCGAGAACGCCTCGAAAATACTCTTCTGCTTCTCGGCGGGAATGCCGATGCCGGTGTCGCGCACCGCAAAATGCAGCCAGACATCGTCCCCGGCAACGGCAACGGTATCCACCGCAACCTCGACCTCGCCGTGCTGGGTAAACTTGAGCGCGTTGCCGACCAGGTTGATCAGGATCTGTCGCACGCGGCCGGGGTCGCCGAGCAACGCATCGGGTACTTCCGGGTCGATGCTGCCGATCAGTTCCAGCTTCTTGGCGTGGGCGCGGAACGCAAGCGGCTTCAGCGTTTCCGCAACGCAATGGCGCAACGAAAACGGAATCGTCTCGATCGTCATCTTCCCCGCCTCGATCTTGGAAAAATCGAGGATGTCATTGATGATGGCGAGCAGCCCGTCAGCCGAGGACTTCACGATGCCCAGCAGTTCGCGCTGCTCGGTATTCATCTCGGTTTCCAGCAACAGGTCGGTCATGCCGATGATGCCGTTCATCGGCGTGCGGATTTCGTGGCTCATGTTGGCCAGAAAATCGCTCTTGGCCTGGTTTGCTGCCTCCGCTGCCACGGTAGCGACACGCAGCGCCTCTTCCACGCGCTTGTTCTCGGTGATGTCGGTACGCATGGAAATGTACCGGTAAGGTTTACCGCGCTTGTTGAGGAACGGTACCATGGTCGCATTCACCCAATAGTGGCTGCCATCCTTGGCGCGGTTCTTGATCTCGCCGTGCCACACCCTGCCGGACGCGATGGTACGCCACATTTCGCGGAAGTATTCCTGGGGATGATGGTCGGACTTGATGATACGGTGATTCTGCCCGAGCAGTTCTTCCCTGCTGTAGCCGCTGATCTCGCAAAACCTGTCGTTGACATAAATGATGTTCCCGGCCACGTCGGACACGCTGACGATATCGTGCTGGTCGAGCGCGAATTTCTGATTCTCCAGTTCGGTCATCGCCTCGCCCAGTGCCGCCGTTTTGGCGCGCAAGCGCTGGAATGAATAAACAGCGTAGGCAAACAGCGCCAGCGCAATGCCCAGCAGCAGCATGCGCGCCGTGCTGGCGCGCTGCGCCAGCTGGTCATGCTGCCGGTTGTAGGCCAAGGACATGTTCCGGGTCAGGTTCCTGATATGGTCGCCGGTCAGCATGACCAGCAAGGCATTGACGCTGTCCACCTGGCGCAGGATGACCTCGCCGTGCCAGACGACGTTTTCCAGGTCGGCGCGCAACGGGTAGGGCAGTTTCACCGCGGCGTCGCCAAGATGCTTCAGTCGCCCCTTGACCTCGTTCCGGTCGGTTTCGCGGTTGCCCATGTACACCCGCAGCAGATCCTGCTCCACCCCCTGTACTTCCTCGTAGAGCGGGCTGCCGACGCGCATTTGCAGCAAGGCCTTGTCCACCGCGCGCGGGAAGTAGAGCATGGAGCTGCGCAGCGACGAATGGTTCTTCTTGAATTCTTCCAGCGTTTCTTCCTTGCGCGTGAATTCCTTGGAAAGCGCCCACAGCGCATTGTCGATATGTGCATTGCCGAACCTGCCCAGTGCGGCCTTGCCGCTGCCGAGCCGGCCGATGTGCAGGCGCACCGCCTCGGCCAGCAGGTTGACCTGGTCATAGTTGAACACATCGCTGTTCCGCAGTTGCAGGATGCGCTGGTTGAACAACGCATCCAGCTCCTCCACCCGGCCGAGGTTCTTGCGCGTTTCCATGTCCGCGCGGGAATCCACGCCACCGGACTTGATGAACAGGAAGATCATGGCCGCGGCAACCGCCAGGGCGGCAGCCCAGCCGAACATCTTTTTGTGCCGGGCGATCACAGTGGCTTGCCCCCATACTCCCCGGTCAGGGTGTTGAGGAATGCCACGATGGCATCCAGGTGCTCCGCCGGCAATTCCACGCCAAGCTGGTAGCGCCCCATCAATACCACCGCCTGTTCCAGCGTGGCGACGGAACCATCGTGGAAGTACGGTGCAGTGAGCGCAACATTACGCAGCCCGGGCACCTTGAAATGATATTTATCCCGCTCGATGCCGGTCTGGTTGTAGCGCCCCAGGTCGATGTCCTTTTCAAACCCTCTATCCTTGAAGTAGTCGCGCCTTTCGCCTATCTCCTCCATCATGTTCCCCCCCACCAGCCTGCCATGGTGGCATGATACGCAGCCATAATTCTTGAACAGCTGGTAGCCTTGCCGTTCGACGGCAGTGAGGGCGTTCTTGTCGCCGCGCAGGTAACGGTCGAAACGTGAATTCGGGGTGGTCAGCGAACGCTCGAAAACGGCGATGGCATCGCGGATGCTCTCGGCCTGGACGCCGTTGCGGTAAAGCGCCTTGAAGGAAGCGACATAGCGCGCGTCCGCGCGCAACCTGGCGACCACCTCATTCCAGCCGACCCCCATCATCCCTTCCTTGCGGAAATGGTCATCCATCTGGTCTTCCAGCGAAACCGCACGTCCGTCCCAGAACTGGCGGTAATTCATGCCGCTGTTGAAAACAGTAGGGGTGTTGTAGTTGCCATGCCCGCCCTTGACCAGCACCGGGTGCGGCAAATGGTCGGTACCGCCGCTTCCCAGCCCGTGACAGGTGGCGCAGGACCATGTCCCGTCGCGCGACAACGCGACATCATGGAACAGGCGCGCGCCGAGCTCCACCTTGCCCCGCTCGAGGGCTTCGACCGCCGGAATGGGATCGATGGGCTCGCTGGACAGCGTCTCCATCCACATCATGTCGGCAAGAGGATTCTCCGCAGGCTCGCCGATCCTGTTGTCCTGCCAGATCCAGGCAATGCCGATCACGACAAGCAACACGGGAGGGAACCACCAATATCGTTTCCGCAGTGCGGAAACAACCGTAGGGTTAAAATATGCCCTCAACTTCAAGCCTTCCGTCACACTTTGCAAAAACCCATTTCTTTATGATTGGCTCTTATCGGCTATCATAAAAAAAACTTTATCCGACATTTACCGCGCCCCATGTCCGCAACCATCAATTCCGTCATCTCACAGATCGGCAACATCGTGCTCGGCAAGGAACGGCAGATCCGCCTGGCGCTGGCCTGCCTGCTGGCGCGCGGTCACCTGCTGATCGAAGACCTGCCCGGCGTCGGCAAGACCACCCTGGCGCATGCGCTGGCCGGTTCGCTCGGCCTCGATTTCCAGCGCATCCAGTTCACCAGCGACCTGCTGCCCGCCGACATCCTCGGCGTGGCAGTGTTCGAACGCGACAGTAGCGCGTTCAAGTTTCATCCCGGCCCGATATTCGCGCAGGTGATCCTCGCCGACGAGGTGAATCGCGCCACGCCGAAAACGCAGAGCGCATTGCTGGAGGCGATGGAAGAGCATCAAGTCACCACCGAGGGCGAAACGCGCCCCCTGCCCGAGCCGTTCTTCGTCATCGCCACGCAGAACCCGTCGTACCAGGTCGGTACCTTCCCCCTGCCGGAATCCCAGCTCGATCGTTTCCTGATGCGCCTGCGCCTCGGCTACCCCGATGCCGGCGCCGAACGCGCCCTGCTGCAAGGCGTGGAGCGGCGCGACCTGATCGCGCACCTGGCCCCGGCGATGAGCACCGAACAACTGGTGGCATTGCAACAGCAGGTGAAGCAAGTGCATGCCGCGCCGGCCCTGTTCGATTACATCCAGGCCATCATTGCGCACACGCGCCAGTCGCCCGATTACGCGACGGGATTGAGTCCGCGTGCCGGCCTGGCGCTGCTCGCAGCGGCGCGCGCCTGGGCATTGATCGAAGGTCGTGACAAGGTGCTGCCGGAAGACGTGCAGGCAATCCTGCCCAGTGTGGCCGGGCACCGCCTGCGAGCGACGGGAGATTACGCGCGGGTCAGCGACGAGGACATCGCGGCGCAATTGGTAAAGGAAGTGGCGATACCATAGAAACGGCCCGGAGTTATTCAACCGACCGCAAGATGTTGAAACCATGCCGCACCCTCATCCCCGCCCCCTCGGGAGGGGGCGGGGATGAGGGTCGGAGGTTCAACACGTTGCAACCGATTACTTGATTAGCGCAGCCTTACTTCAAATTCCAATTCTTCATCGGCACCGAACAGGTGCTCGCGCCGCACCCTGACGTGCACCGACTCGCCCGGCTGCTTGTCGAACATCATGCTGCGCACGTCGGCCGAGGTTGCAACCGGGGTACGATCCAGCGCCATCAGATAATCCCCGGTTTCCATACCGGCATCCTGCGCCGCGCTGCCGGCGGGGAATTGCCGGATGTACACGCCGCGCTCGTCGCCGTCCATGGTGATACCCAGCCTGCCTTGCTCCGGCAACGACTCCCTGCCGTGCGCGACCAGCAGGTAGTCGGCAATGCCGCCGTAATCGCCGAATTCGTCCCCGTTGAGCAGCACCGCGCCATCCTCGGCGCCAAGGCGGCGGTTGAGCCGGCGCGGGATACCGTCGCCGTACAGCATGTGCCCGGAACCGGCCAGCACCACGATGTGTGTGCCGGGGTGTTCCTGCAAATGACGCGCGGCGCGCTCGGCCATGCTCTCGTCCCACAGCAACTGGCCTTCGACGAAGTACTGGAAATTGTCGCCCTGCGGATGCGTGTCGAATATCGCCTGCAGGCGCGCGCGATAGGACGCGCTTGCCGGCGGGATGTCGGCCGGCAGTTGTTGCCGCTCCTGCGTGGTCAGGCTGCCCATCCCTTCTCGAAACACCTTGTTGTGGAGTTCGTCGGAAATATTGAGCGCCAGCAGCGGCAGATGTTTCGCGCGCGCGAACTCGACGATGGGGCGCAGCATGCGGTAGTCGAGGTTCCAGCGCTTGTAGTATTCTGTCCTGACCAGCATCTGCTTCTCGCTGATGCGACCCGCCAGATAATCGTCGAGGTGGCGCTGGAACGGCTGCTGGAAATATTCGACACCGATCGCCAGGTCGGGATGGCGCCGGTACAGCGCCTCGATCAGACGCAACTGGTTCCGGTGATGATCGAGCCGATCGTGGATTTCGCCGATGAACACGGCGCGCCGGTCGAGCAGCGCCTCCGCCAGCTCGTCACCCTTGCCCGGCTCGGTGAGGTCGTACACGCGCGGCGGCACGCCCTGCGCCGCACTCTCCGGCACGGGCAGGTCGAACTGCTCGCTGCCCTGCGCAACGGCACACCACGCCAGCAGCACGCCGGCAAAACAGGCAGTGCGGATTTTCATGGCTACCGCACCGGGCATGCGCCTATGCCGGCCTGAGCGTCTGCCATTGCACCGGCCAGTATTCCATGGGCAGGCGTTTGAAGCCGCTCTTGGCAAACTGGTGCCAGCGCCCGGCAACGTAGCACATCAGCGCATTGGCCTCGGCAGCGGCATCGATAGCGTCCCCGATTTCCTTCTGTCCCACGGCGAAACGCAGCGCCTGCTTGAGCGTGGCCTCGATACGGTCATGCAGCTGGTTGATGCGCACCTGCAAACGCTCGTCCTCATGTACCAGCGCATCGCCGATCAGCACCCGCGTCATGCCGGGATTCTTCTGCGCAAACCCGAGCAGCATCGCCAGGATCGCCTCTATCTGCCTGACCCCGCTTTTTTCTTCCGCGCCAATCTTGTTGATCAGCCCGAACAGGGTCTGCTCGATGAATTCGATGAGTCCCTCGAACATCTGCGCCTTGCTGGCGAAGTGGCGGTACAGCGCCGCTTCGGAAACATCGAGCCTGGCCGCCAGCGCGGCGGTGGTGATTTTCTCGCCGCGCGGATTCTCCAGCATCTGCGCAAGGATTTGCAGGATTTGCAGCTTACGTTCGCCCGGTTTGGCCGGCATGGTCGCCCCCCGATTCACCCCAGATACGACTAGTGTAGCGGAAGCCGCGCCGCTATCACAGCTTGAGCATCGCACGCGGCAATTCGGCCAGGCTACCAACACGCACATCGACATAATCTGGCAGGCGCAGCTCATCGCTCACCCACACGGTCTTCATGCCCAGGCGCTTGGCGGTGCGCAGGTTTTCCAGGTCATCCTCGACCATCGCCGTGCACGCCGGCTTGAAACCATGCCTGCGCAACAGGCGATAAAAACCGTAGGCATCCGGCTTGGGGCGGATGCGCGCGTGCTCGATGGCGAACACCCCGTCGAACAGGAGGTCGATGCCAAGCGCCCGCAGCACTGCCAGCGCATAATGTAGCGGCGAATTGGAGAACACCACCTTGCGCCCGGGCAGTCGGCGCAGTACGTGGCGCAACTGCGGCTCATGCACCAGCATACGTGGCAGGTCGGGGAACTGATGGGTGTGCCAGAGGAAATGGTGCGGGTCGGTGCCGTGGTAGCGCATCAGGCCGAGGATGGTGGCGCCGTAACGCCGCCAGTAATGCTGGCGCAGGGCACTCGCAGCGGCCTCGTCGAGCGCGAGCTGCTCCTGCACGTAGCGCGTCATGGCGCGGTTGATGTGCGGGAAGATGTGCGGGTTGGCATCGTGCAGGGTGTTGTCGAGGTCGAACACCCATGCCAAAGCACCGCTCATCGGCTCTTGATCAGGGTGCCAACGCCCTCGTCAGTGAGGATTTCCAGCAACAATGCATGCTCGACGCGGCCGTCGATGATGTGCACGCTCTTCACGCCGCCGCGCGCAGCATCGAGCGCCGAGCCGATCTTGGGCAGCATGCCGCCGGACAGCGTGCCGTCGGCGACCAGACCGTCGATCTCCTTCGGAGTGAGGCCGGTGAGCAGATTGCCCGCCTTGTCGAGCACGCCGGGGGTATTGGTGAGCAACACCAGTTTTTCCGCCTTGAGGATTTCCGCGAGCTTGCCCGCCACCACGTCGGCGTTGATGTTGAGGGTTTCGCCGTCGGAGCCGACGCCGATCGGCGCGATCACCGGGATGAAATCGCCGGAATCGAGGAATGTGATGATGGCCGGGTCGATCTTGCTGATCTCGCCCACCTGGCCGATGTCCAGCATCTTGCCCGGCTCGTCGCTGCTCTCCAGCATCATCTTGTCGGCGCGGATGAAGGCGCCGTCCTGGCCGGTCAGGCCCACCGCCTTGCCGCCGTGCTTGTTGATGAGGTTGACGATATCCTTGTTGACCTTGCCCAGCACCATCTCGACCACATCCATGGTCTCTTCGTCGGTGACGCGCATGCCCTGCACAAACTCGCCCTGCTTGCCCATCTTTTTCAGCAGCTCGTTGATTTGCGGCCCGCCGCCGTGCACGATTACCGGGTTCATGCCGACCAGCTTGAGCAACACCACGTCGCGCGCGAAGCCCTCCTGCAGCAGCAGGTCGGTCATGGCGTTGCCGCCGTATTTGATGACGATGGTCTTGTCGAAAAAGCGCCGGATGTAAGGCAGCGCTTCGGAAAGAACTTTGGCTTTGCTTTTGGCGGAATCCGGAGTAAGTGGCATGGCGATCATTCTTGTCAAAACAAAACGCCGCCATTCTACCATCACAAAAAAGGCGGCCTACAGCAGAAGGCTCAGGCCGCCCTGTCCGGCCACATCCTGGGAGGGATGGGAGGGCCGGAGAAACCGCGTTTTACTCTTTTAATGCACCGTAAGCCTCTTCGCTGCCGTCGCCGTGCGCTTGGGCAGCGTAAGTACGAGCACACCGTCAGTGTATTGGGCCTCCGCAGCAGTGTCGTCTACTTCATGTCCCAGGCTGAAGGCACGATAAACTTTCCCATAATGGCGTTCCGAGCGCAGCACTTTCTTGCCATCACGCTCCTCCTTCTCCTGCTTCACCTCGGCGCTGATCGAAACCTGGTTACCGTCTATGGTGACCTGAATGTCCTCTTTCTTCACGCCGGGCATATCGGCCCGCACCTTGTAGGCCTTGTCGTCCTCGCTGACGTCCATTTTGATCTGTAGCTGCGATGCACCCTCCATCACCGGGCGTACTAAAAACCCCCGGAACAGGTCATCTAGGGTATCGTCGAACGGGTTGAAGCGGGTAATGTTAGCCATCTTCTCCTCTCCTTTCTGTTTTGGCACAAGCAACCTTTGCTTTATATATAGGATGCCCGTCCGGCAATTCAAGGGGGGGGCGCAACAACCTTGATGCCGGTCAAACCGCACCGGCAACACGGGTCAACGATGGTCGTGGTGATTGTGTCCAGCCCGTGCTGCCGCGGTATTGTCCGGCGCCGCACCGGTGAGCGGGCGCACCTCGGCGTTCACATCGAGCTTGAATTGGCTGTTGTCGTGGCGCTTGAAGGTAAGGGTGAGCAGCACGCGCTCGCCCTCCTTGAGCGGCTTTTTCAGGTCCATCAACATGATGTGGCTGCCACCCGGCTTGAGTTCGAGCGGCTCGTTGGCCAGCAGCGACATGCGTTCCTGGCGCCCCATTTTCATCACGCCGTCCTGCATCGCCATCCAGTGGAACATGGCACTACCCGCCACCGGACTGGCAACGTCGACCAGCTTGAGTCGCGCCGTGCTCTTCAGGGTCAGGTAGACGGCTGCGCTGTCCTGTCCCGGCGCCGTGGCGCGCGCCCAGGCGCCGCTCACTTCGACGTCGGCAGCCAGGGCCGGCCGGATTGCCGCAAATAGAAACGCGGCGAGGGTCATTACGCTTGCAAACATGTCACCTCCCATGGAGCATGGAGCTGGATTTTGGCAGGTCGGCGCCCAGCGTGCAATGTTATAATACGCGCCTTGCCATGAAACTGCTGTTGCCGCTCCTGCTGCTGTTCCCCGCCCTGCTGTTCGCGCAGCCGGTACCGCCGCCTGACGTCGCGGCGCAGTCCTTCCTGCTCTACGATTTCAGCAGCGGCCAGGTGCTCGCCAGCCGCAATGCCGACCAGCGCAGCGAGCCTGCCTCGCTGACCAAGCTGATGACCGCCTACCTCGCCTTCGCCGCCCTCAAGCGCAAGGACCTGCAACTCGACCAGACCTTGCGCGTGACCGAGCACGCGCGCGGTGCCGCGGGGGCGCGCATGTTCCTCGACCCGCAGAAACCCGCCACCGTGGACGAGATGCTGCATGGCATGATCGTGCAATACGGCAACGACGCGGCGGTCGCGCTGGCCGAGGGGGCTGCCGGCAGCGAGGATCAGTTCGTGCGCCTGATGAACAAGGAGGCGCGGCGCTTGGGCATGAACAACAGTCATTTCACCAACGTCACCGGCCTGCCCGATGCGCAGCATTATTCGACTGCCGCTGATCTGGCGCTGCTGGCGGCCGCGCTGGTGCGCGACTTTCCCGAGTTCTACCCCATGTATGCACTCAAGGAATATAACTACAACAATCGCACCCAGACCAACAGCAACCTGCTGTTGTGGAAAGACCCGTTCGTCGACGGCATCCAGACCGGCCATACCGAAGCTGCCGGCTTCTGCATGATCGCCTCCGCCAGACGCGGCGAGCGCCGCCTGATCGCGGTGGTGCTGGGCACGGCCTCGGAAGCGGCGCGCGCGACAGAAGCACAGAAGCTGCTCAACTATGGCTTTCAGTCCTACGACCTGATAAAAATGTACGCCAAGGATCAAGCCGTCACCGTGCTGCCGGTATGGAAAGGCGGCTCCGACGAGGTCAAAGCCGGCTTCACCCGCGATTTTTACGTGAGTGTGCCAAAAGGCGAAGCAGGCCGCCTGCAAGCCCGCCTGGAAACCAGGCAACCGCTGATCGCGCCGGTCGACGCCGGCCAGCCGGTGGGCACGCTCAGGCTCGTACTGAATGGCCAACCCTATGCCGAATCCTCCATCGTTGCCCTGGAAAACATCGGCATCGGCAACCTCCTCAAGCGCGGCTGGGACAACCTGCGCCTGATGCTCAAATAAGGAACCTGCCATGATCTACCTGAATGGCGAATTCATGCCGCTGGAGATGGCACGCGTGCCGGTGCTCGACCGCGGCTTCATTTTCGGCGACGGCGTCTATGAAGTGATTCCCGTCTACTCGCGCCACCCGTTCCGCCTGGCCGAGCATTTGCGTCGCCTGCAAGACAGCCTGGACGGCATCCGCCTCGCCAATCCGCATACCGATGCCGAATGGGAAGCGCTGATCCGCGAACTGGTCGCGCGCAACCCGGACGAGGACCAGTACGTCTACCTGCACATCACCCGCGGCGTCGCCAAACGCGATCATGCTTTCCCCAAGGGCGTCAAACCGACCGTGTTCATGATGAGCAACCCACTCACCACCCCGCCGCGCGAACTGCTCGACACCGGCGTGGCCGCAGTAAGCGCCAACGACAACCGCTGGTTGCGCTGCGATATCAAGGCAATCTCGCTCTTGCCCAACGTGCTGCTGCGTCAGGTCGCAGTAGATGCCGGCGCGACTGAAACCCTGCTGCTGCGCGAAGGCTTCCTCACCGAAGGGGCGGCAAGCAACATCTTCGCGGTGCGCGGCGGCATCCTGCTGGCGCCGCCCAAGAACAACCTGATGCTGCCCGGCATCACCTACGATGTGGTGCTGGAGCTTGCCGCCGGCAACGGCATCGCCCACGAAGTGCGCGACGTGTCCGAATTCGAGGTGCGCACCGCCGAGGAACTTTGGCTGACCTCATCGACCAAGGAAGTGCTGGCGATCACCACGCTCGATGGCAGACCGGTGGGCAACGGCAAGCCCGGGCCGTTGTTCCGCAAAATGCACACCTACTACCAAGAGTACAAAGAAACGGTGATGCGTCGCCCATGAAGACAGAAACCCTGATCGAATATCCCTGCCGGTTTCCGATCAAGGTGATGGGAAAATCCGAGCAGGGTTTTGCCGAGGCCATCGCTGCCGTAGTGCGGCGCCACGCCCCGGATTTCGATGCGGCCACCATGGAGATTCGCGCCAGCCGCGGCGGCAAATATCTCAGCCTGACCTGCACCTTCACCGTCACTTCACGCGAACAGATCGACGCGCTCTATCAGGAATTGTGCGACCACCCTTTGGTGAAAGTGGTACTGTGATGCCGGCAATCGCAGCAGAAGCGGGCACTCCTCTCATCCGGCATTTCGGCCTGCTCGAGTACCAGCCCACTTGGCGGGCGATGCAGGACTTCACTGCTGCGCGCGACCCCGACACGCCGGATGAAGCCTGGCTGTTGCAGCACCCACCGGTTTACACCCTGGGTCTGAACGGCAAGCCGGAGCACCTGTTGCGTGCCGACACCGGCATCCCGGTGGTCAAGGTCGACCGCGGCGGGCAGATCACCTACCACGGCCCCGGCCAGATCATCGTCTACCTGCTTCTCGATCTGCAACGGCAGGGGCTGGGCGTGCGCGCGCTGATTCGGCGAATGGAACAGGCCGTGCTAGACTTGCTCGCGGGTTACGGCATCGCCGCCGAACTCAAAGCGGGTGCTCCCGGGGTGTACGTGAGGGAAGCAAAGATCGCCGCGCTCGGCCTGCGCGTGAAGCGCGGCTGCTGCTACCACGGCCTGGCACTCAACGTCGACATGAACCTGGCGCCGTTTGCCGCGATCAACCCCTGCGGTTATCAAGGCATGACTGTCACGCAGATGCGTGATCTCGGCATCGCCGATTCCGTCGATACGATAGGCGAGCGCCTGCTGGAAAAGCTGCTACAAACGATAACCAGTGAATAACCGTGAATAATCCATTTCACCGCAAGGGACGCAAAGTACGCAAGGAAACCCTATATCCTTTGCGCCCCTCGCGTCCTTAGCGGTAAAAGAAGTCTTATGAGCACACCGGAAAAACAGAAAGGCGCGGCGAAAACCGCGCGCATCCCGATCAAGGTCGCGCCCAGCGAACCGCTGCGCAAGCCGGAGTGGATCCGCGTCAAGTCGCCCAACAGCGCACGCTTTTACGAGATCAAGCAGGCACTGCGCGAGCACCGCCTGCACACCGTATGCGAAGAAGCGTCCTGCCCCAACATCGGCGAATGCTTCGGCAAGGGCACGGCAACCTTCATGATCCTGGGCGACCTGTGCACGCGACGCTGCCCGTTCTGCGACGTCGGCCACGGCCGCCCGCTTCCCCCCGATGCCGATGAGCCTGCCAGCTTGGCGAACACCATCGCCGCCATGCAACTGAAATATGTGGTGATCACCAGCGTCGATCGCGACGACTTGCGCGACGGTGGTGCGCAGCATTTCGCCGAGTGCATCCGCGCCGTGCGTGCCACTTCGCCGCACACGCAAATCGAAACCCTGGTGCCGGATTTCCGCGGACGCATGGAAGCGGCGCTGGACGCGCTCTCCAGCGCGCCGCCCGACGTGATGAACCACAACCTGGAAACCGTTCCGCGCCTGTACAAGCAGGCGCGCCCCGGCGCCGATTACACACATTCGCTCAAGCTGCTCGCCGAGTTCAAGGCACGCTTCCCCGACATTCCCACCAAGTCAGGCTTGATGGTGGGATTGGGCGAAACCGACGAAGAAATCATCGAGGTGATGCGCGACCTGCGCACGCACGGCGTGGACATGCTCACCATCGGCCAGTACCTGCAACCCAGCCGCCATCACCTCGCTGTCACTCGTTTCGTCGAGCCCGCCACGTTTGCGCACTTCGAGCAGCGGGCGCGGGCGCTGGGTTTCCGTCACGCTGCCTGCGGCCCGCTGGTGCGCTCCAGCTACCATGCCGACCAGCAGGCGCATGCGGCGGGCGTGGCAGAATAATCCCCCCTCGCTGGCATCAGGAGAATTCAATGAAACCCGGCACACTCGCCCTCGTCGCCATCCTGCTCTGGGTAATCACCATTGCAATATTCGGCTGGTTCTTCGTGCGCGGCAGCACCACCTCGGGCACCGACAACCGCACCGCCATCGTACTGCAGGCGGGTGAGCGCGATTTAATTCTAACGGAAATGCGTGGCCTGCTGGCCTCGGTTCATGGCATCGTGCAAGGTGCAGCGCGGGGAGATCCGAAACAGATAGCGCAAGCCGCACGCGCCTCCGGCATGGCGGCTGCGGCTGACGTCAATCCGGCCTTGATGGCTAGGCTGCCGCTGCCGTTCAAGTCGCTGGGGATGAGCGTACACGAGGACATGGATGCGCTTGCCGCTGCGGCCGAAACAGGCCAGTCCACGCCCGAATTGATGAAGATGCTATCCACCACGCTGGAAAAATGCGTGGGCTGCCACGCCAACTGGCAACTGCGGGCAGGTGGCACCTAGCCTTTGGCCAGTTCTTTTTCCAGCAGCGCCTCAAACGCTGGGAATTCCAGCTCGCCCACCACGCGGCGCACGATCCTGCCCTGGCGGTCGATCAGGTAACTGGTCGGCGTGGCATTGACGTCGGCAAACGCCGCGGCAATCGTGCCATCGGCATCCAGCACCATCTTGAAAGGCAGTTGATACTGCTCGGTGAAGCGCTTCACATAAAGCGGCGGATCGTAGCTCATCGCCACCGCCACGGTCTCGTAGCCGCGCCCGTGGTATTTACGGTACGCCTCCGCCAGCCTGGGCATCTCGCGCGCGCACGGCGGGCAGGTGGTCGCCCAGAAATTCACCAGCACCACCTTGCCGCGCATTTCCTGCAACGAGGTTTTCTCGCCAGCCAGCGTGGTAAAGCTGGTCATCGGCGCATCGCTCTCGCGCGTCAGGAACACCGCGGCGATGCCGGCCCAGGCCAGCAGGGTCAAAACAATAATTACAGGTTTCTTATTCATTACGATCTCAATATGCAGAAATTAGCTCCCTCACCCCATCCCCTGATGGGGCTACTAGCCATTCGATTCAACCCGCAAGCGGCCAAGTCGATGGTTATCTCCCGGAAGGCGGGGGCGATGCATATCCACGCCACGGCTCGATTTCCAGTTCTGGATAAGGGCAAACCATCCCTTGCAGGATCGAAACTGGTCGGGAAACGTTGCAAGCGCAGCCCAATCAAGGAGCGCGGCGCGCAGGAACCGGAATGTACAGGCAGTACATGAGGATTCCCGGCACCGCGCGACGCGGGATGGGCAAACGCAGCAGGTTTCAACGCATGCCCGGCAACATGCCTTTCATGTTCCGCATCATCTTCGCCAGTCCGCCCTTCTGCATCATCTTCATCATTTTCTGCATCTGCTCGAACTGGCTGAGCAGGCGGTTGACCTCCTGCACCGGCACGCCGGCGCCGGCGGCGATGCGGCGCTTGCGCGACGCCTTGAGAATTTCCGGGGTGCGCCGCTCCTGTGGCGTCATCGAGTTGATGATGCCCTCGATGCGCGCCAGCTGTTTGTCGTCCACCGGCGCCTTCTGCGCCGCCTGCGCCAGCTGGCCGGGCAGCTTGTCCATCAACGCGGACACGCCGCCCATTTTTTTCATCTGCTGCATCTGCGCCTTGAAGTCTTCCAGGTCGAAGCTCTTGCCCGACTTCAGCTTCTTGGCGAGCTTTTCCGCTTCCTTCCGGTCGACGCTGCGCTGCGCCTCCTCCACTAGGCTCATCACATCGCCCATGCCGAGGATGCGCGAGGCCATACGCTCCGGGTGGAACGGCTCCAGCCCATTGAGTTTTTCCGAGACGCCGACGAACTTGATCGGCTGGCCGGTGACGTGGCGCACCGACAGCGCCGCACCGCCGCGCGCATCGCCGTCGAGCTTGGTCAGGACGACGCCGGTGAGCGGCAGCGCCTCGGCAAATGCCTTGGCCGTGTTAACGGCGTCCTGACCCTGCATGGCATCGACCACAAACAGGGTTTCGATCGGCTTCAACGCCGCTTCCAGTTCGCGGATTTCGCGCATCATCGCCTCGTTCACCGCCAGGCGTCCGGCACTGTCGATGATGAGGACGTCGAAGTAGTGACGCTTGGCATGGTCGAGCGCGCGCCGCGCGATGTCGAGCGGTTGCTGCCCGACTTCGGAGGGGAAGAATTCCGCCTCGACCTGCTGCGCCACCAGGCGCAACTGCTCGATCGCCGCGGGGCGGTAGACATCGCAGCTCGCCAGCAGCACTTTCTTTTTCGCCTGCTCGCGCAGCAGCTTCGCCAGCTTGCCGCTGGTGGTGGTCTTGCCCGCGCCTTGCAAACCGGCCATCAGGATCACCGCCGGCGGCTGGGTGGCCAGGTTCAGGGCGGCGTTGTGCCCGCCCATCAATTCGGTCAGCTCGCGCTGCACCACGCCGACCAGCGCCTGCCCCGGCGTCAGGCTGCCGACCACCTCCTCGCCCAGCGCCTTTTCCCTGATGCGGGCGATGAAGTCCTTGACCACCGGCAGCGCCACGTCGGCTTCCAGCAGGGCCATGCGCACCTCGCGCAAGGCGTCCTGGATGTTCGCCTCGGTCAGCCGCGCCTGGCCGCGTAGCGTTTTGATGACACCGGAAAGTTTTTGCGTCAGGTTATCGAGCATGGTGCGGGCGGCAGTCTGTTAATAAACTCTACGGGAGCCGCGGCGCCCCTCGGCATCGTAGGCCCGGCTATGACCTTCGTCGCACGCCTTGCATCTGTGCATTTTTCGTGTCAAACGCGGCTCCCGTAGAGTTTATTAACAGACTGCTACGATATGTTGTAAACTTGGCAGCCCTTCAAACAGTTGCCGCCAACAAGAAAGATGCCCGGTATTCTACCCTATCTCCTCGTCACCGCGCTGCTCTACGGCGCGCTCGCGCTCACCATCTGGCGCAACCAGAAGCGCCCCGTCGGCGAACATCCCGCCGCGCCCGGCTGGCCTCATTATGCGGTGCTGTTGCCGCTTACGCTGCATGGAATATTGCTGTTCCAGGCGGTATTTTCCGAATATGGCATTTACCTCGGCGTCGGCGATGCGCTGTCGATCACTGCCTGGCTGGCGGTGCTGATTTACTGGTTCGGCAACTTCTTCTTCAACCTGCAAGGCCTGCAGGCGCTGGTGGTGCCGCTAGCCGCGCTATGTTCGCTGCTGCCGGCGGTGTTCCCCGCCACGCATCCCCTGCTGTCCACTGGCCTGCCGGCATTCAAGGCGCATCTGCTGATTTCGCTGCTGGCTTACGGTTTTTTCACCATCGCCGCGCTGCACGTGGTGCTCATGTCGCTGCTGCAGCGCAAGCTGCATGGCCACAAGTTGCCCGCCTTCCTGGAAAACCTGCCGCCGCTGCTGACCATGGAAATGCTGCTGTTCCGCATCATCGGCGCCGGCTTCGTGCTGCTCACCCTGACGCTGGGCAGCGGCATCCTGTTTTCCGAGGAAATGTTCGGCCGTCCGCTGCAATTCAACCACAAGACCCTGTTCGGCTTCATCTCCTGGATCGTGTTCGCAGTGCTACTGGGCGGACGCCAGATCTACGGCTGGCGCGGACGCATCGCGCTGCGCTGGACCTGGGGCGGTTTGATCACGTTGCTGCTTGCCTATCTCGGCACGAAGTTCGTGCTCGAAATCATCCTGCATCGCTGAGCGGCAACGGGCGCCTCGTCTTGACAAGGGCACACCCGGCACCGATACTGCATTCTCCATAGTTACCGGGTCGCACTGCATTGGATGACATCACCATAGGTACGCTAATCGGCGCACTTTTTGTCGTTCTCCTGATCTCCGGGTTCTTCTCGATTTCCGAAACCAGCATGATGGCGCTCAACCGCTACCGGTTGCGCCACATGGCAAGAACCGGTCACCCCGGCGCGAAACTCACCAGCAAGCTGCTGGAAAAGCCCGACCGCCTGCTCGGCGTGGTGCTGCTCGGCAACAACCTGCTCAACGCCCTGGCCGCACTGCTGGTCGGCGAAATTACCCAGCGCCTGCTCGGCGAGAGCGAAACCGCGCTGGCCATCGCCACCGGCGCGGTCACGTTCTTCATCCTGGTGTTCAGCGAAATCACTCCCAAGGTGATTGGCGCCGCGCATCCGGAGCGCATCGCCTATCCGTCGAGCTACGTCATCGCCCCGTTGCTGCGGTTATCCTATCCGCTGATCTGGTTCGTCAACCTGTTCGTGCGGAGCCTCCTCGCTATCCTGCGCCTCAAGCCGCAGCCTCAGGAGCAGCGCCTCAGCCTGGAGGAACTGCGCTCGCTAGTGCTGGAAAGCAGCAACTATTTCCCGAAGAAGCACCAGAGCATGCTGCTCAACCTGTTCGAGCTGGAGAACATCAGCGTGGACGACGTGATGACGCCGCGCAACCAGATCGAGGCCATCGACCTCAACATGCCGCCGGAGGAAATCCGCCACCAGCTCTCGACCGCCTACCACCGCCGTCTGCCGGTTTACCGGGACCAGCTCGACAACATCGTCGGCGTGATCCAGGTGCGCAAGGCGCTGGCGCTGTTGCAGGACGAAAATGCCGGTATGGAGGAACTGCGCGAGGTAATACGCGAGCCTTATTTCATCCCGGCCGGCACGCCGTTGTTCTCACAGTTGCAGCAGTTCCAGGAAAACCAGGGGCGTATCGGCGTGGTGGTGGACGAATACGGCGAACTGATGGGGTTGGTGACGGTGGAAGACATCCTGGAAGAAATCATCGGTGAATTCGCCACCCACTCGCCGGTACAAACCGGCGCCTACCACCGGATGGAAGACGGCAGCATCCTGGTCGAAGGCGGCAGCCTGCTGCGCGACCTCAACCGAAAACTGGGCCTACAGTTACCACTGGATGGGCCGAAAACGTTGAACGGTCTGATCCTCGAACATTTGCAGGACATTCCCGAGCCCGGCACCAGCCTGAAAATAGCCGGCCACCCGATGGAAATCGTGCAAACCCAAGACCGCGTGGTCAAGGCGGTGCGCATCTTTCCGCAGATCACCCTGCCGTGAACCCGTACCGGGCGCAACTTTACAAAGGCACGCCAGCGGTGCATTATGCGTATGTTTTAACAAGGAAATAAATGTCGGCAACCGTGCAAAGCGCCCTCTCCGGCCTCGCCAACGCCTTGGTGCAAAAAGGCCACCTGCCGGAAGGAGATGCAGCAGCCTTGCAGGCGCTGGCCAACAACGCCGGAGGCGGCTTTCCCGAGCAACTGGTCGGCAGCAAGAAAATGAGCGCGCTGGAACTGGCCGAGTTCACTGCCGTCACCTTCGGCCTGCCCATGCTCGACCTCAACGCCATCGACATCGAACTGATCCCAAAAGCCGTTCTCGATGACAAGGTGATGCAGACCCGGCGCGTGCTGCCGCTCTATCAGCGCGGCAACCGGCTGTTCGTCGCGATGTCCGATCCCACCAACCGTGCCGCGCTCGACGAAATCAAGTTCCAGGCCGGCAAGGGCATCGAGCCCATCGTGGTGGAAGATGACAAGCTGGCCAAGCTGATCGCCAAGCTCACCGAATCCGCGGAAACCTCACTACAAGTCGACGAGGACATCGACCTCGACATAGAAAGTACCGAAGCAAAGGAAGAGGTACCGACCGCAGAAATCGACGATGCGCCGGTGGTGAAGTACATCCACAAAATCCTGCTCGATGCGATCAACGCCGGCGCTTCCGACATTCACTTTGAACCCTACGAAAAATATTACCGTATCCGCTACCGCATGGACGGCACGCTGTATGAAATCGCCCAGCCGCCGCTCGCCATCAAGGAAAAGATCGCCTCGCGCATCAAGGTCATTTCCAAGCTCGATATCTCGGAAAAGCGCGTGCCGCAGGACGGGCGCATGAAACTGGTGCTGTCGAAGTCGCGCGCCATCGACTTCCGCGTCAGCACGCTGCCCACGCTGTTCGGCGAAAAAATCGTGATGCGTATCCTGGATCCGTCCAGCACCACACTGGGCATCGACGCGCTCGGCTATGAACCGGAGGAGAAGGCACGCCTGCTGGAAGCAATTTACCGCCCCTACGGCATGGTGCTGGTGACCGGGCCCACCGGCAGCGGCAAGACGGTATCGCTCTACACCTGTCTCAACATGCTCAACCAGCCCGGCATCAACATCGCCACTGCGGAAGATCCGGCGGAAATCAACCTGCCCGGCATCAATCAGGTCAACGTCAACGAAAAGGCAGGGCTCACCTTTTCCGCCGCGCTGAAATCCTTCCTGCGCCAGGATCCGGACATCATCATGGTCGGCGAGATCCGCGACCTGGAAACCGCCGACATCGCGATCAAGGCCGCTCAAACCGGCCACATGGTGTTCTCCACGCTGCACACCAACGACGCGCCAACCACGCTGACGCGCATGGTGAACATGGGCGTGGCACCGTTCAACATCGCCTCCAGCGTGATCCTGATCACCGCGCAACGCTTGGGACGGCGCCTGTGCAGCCAGTGCAAGAAACCGGTGGATATCCCCAAGGAAGCGCTGCTGCGCGCCGGCTTCACCGAGGCCGACCTCGACGGCAGCTGGCAGCCCTACACCCACGTCGGCTGCGAAACGTGCAAAAATACCGGCTATAAAGGGCGTGTAGGCATATACCAGGTGATGCCGATTTCGGAGGAGATCAGCCGTATCATCATGACCAATGGCAACGCCATCGACATTGCCGATCAGGCGCGCCGCGAAGGCGTACGCGACCTGCGCCAGTCGGGCTTGCTGAAAGTAAAACAGGGACTGACCTCGCTCGAGGAAATCGAAGCGGTCACCAACGCGTAGGGAGACCATCATGGCCCAAGCCGCAATAAGAGACGTCAAAGAATATACCTTCACTTGGGAAGGCAAGGACAAGACCGGCAAGCTGGTCAAGGGCGAGATGCGTGCCGGCGGCGAAGCCGTGGTTAACGCCACCCTGCGCCGGCAAGGCATCACCGTCACCCGGGTCAAGCGGCAAAAACTGGGTGGCGGCAAGAAGATCACCGACAAGGACATCACCATCTTCACGCGCCAGCTCGCCACCATGATGAAATCCGGTGTGCCGCTGCTGCAGGCCTTCGACATTGTTGGCAAAGGCCACAGCAATCCCTCGGTGCAGAAACTGCTGATGGACATCAAGGCCGACGTCGAGACCGGCAGCAGCCTGAACCAGGCGTTCCGCAAGTACCCGCTATATTTCGACGCGCTGTTCTGCAACCTGGTCGGCGCCGGCGAAGCGGCGGGTATCCTCGACAGCCTGCTTGATCGCCTCGCCACCTACAAGGAAAAAATCCTCGCCATCAAGAGCAAGATCAAATCGGCGCTGTTCTACCCGGTCTCCATCATCGTGGTCGCCTTCATCATCACTGCGGTGATCATGATCTTCGTGATCCCCGCGTTCAAGGAGCTGTTCTCCAGCTTCGGCGCCGACCTGCCGACCCCGACACTGGTGGTGATGGAAATCTCCGACATCTTCGTCAAATACTGGTGGGCGATATTCGGTAGCATCGGCGGCGGTTTTTACGCCTTTTTCTACTTCTGGAAACGCTCGCGCAAAATGCAGTTGGTGATGGATCGCCTGCTGCTGCGTCTGCCGATATTCGGCGAACTGATCCGCAAGGCCACGGTGGCGCGCTGGACGCGCACCCTGTCCACCATGTTCGCCGCCGGCGTGCCGCTGGTGGAAGCGCTCGACTCGGTGGCCGGCGCCGCCGGCAACGTGGTGTATTACGACGCCACCAAGAAAATCCAGAATGAAGTCTCCACCGGCACCAGCCTGACCGTGGCGATGCAAAACAGCGAAGTCTTCCCCAGCATGGTGCTGCAAATGGTGGCGATCGGCGAGGAATCCGGCTCGCTCGACGCCATGCTCTCCAAGGTGGCCGACTTCTTCGAGGCGGAGGTGGACGACTCGGTGGAAGCGCTGTCCAGCCTGATGGAGCCGATGATCATGGTGGTGCTCGGCACCCTGATCGGCGGCTTGGTCATCGCCATGTATCTGCCGATCTTCAAGATGGGCCAGGTGGTTTAACCCATCCCTCTCATGCTTGAAGCCCTGCAAGCCTATCCGGCGCTATTCGTTGCCGTCTGCGCCGTCCTTGGCTTACTGGTGGGCAGCTTCCTGAACGTGGTGATCCACCGTCTGCCGAAGATGCTGGAGCGCGACTGGCAGGCACAATGCGCGCAGATCAACAACCAACCTACTGTCGATGCGCCGCGCTTCAACCTGGTCGTGCCGCGCTCGGCATGCCCACACTGCGGCCATGCCATCACCCTACTGGAAAACATTCCCATCGTCAGCTATCTGGCGCTGCGCGGCAGATGCGCCGACTGCGGCAAGCCCATCTCCGCGCGCTATCCGGCGGTCGAGACCATCAGCGGTGTATTGAGCGCCCTGCTGGCCTGGCATTTCGGCCCCAGCCTCGCTGCCGTCGCGGCGCTGCTGTTCGCCTGGAACATGGTCGCGCTCACCTTCATCGACCTCGACACCCAGCTCCTGCCTGACGACCTCACCCTGCCGCTGCTGTGGGCCGGGCTGCTGGTCAACCTCGGCAACGTCTACACCACGCTGCCCAGCGCCGTGATCGGTGCCGCCTGCGGCTACCTGGCGCTATGGCTGGTGTACTGGCTGTTCAAGTTCGCCACCGGCAAGGAAGGCATGGGTTACGGCGACTTCAAGCTGCTTGCCGCGATCGGCGCCTGGCTGGGCTGGCAGATGCTGCCGCTGGTAATCCTCCTATCATCGCTGGTCGGCGCCGTGGTCGGCATCGTGCTGATCGTATTCGCCAGGCATGGCCGCCACACCCCCATCCCGTTCGGCCCCTATCTCGCCGCCGCCGGGCTCATCGCCATGATCTGGGGGCAGGACATCATGCACGCCTACCTGCAAGGCTGGTGATGCTGGTGGTCGGCCTTACCGGCGGCATTGGCAGCGGCAAGAGCAGCGCCGCGCGCATTTTCGCCGAACTGGGCGCCACCGTGATCGACACCGACGCCATCGCACGTGAACTGACCGCACCGGGCGGCGGCGCGCTGCCGGAAATCCGCCGCCAATTCGGCGATGCCTGTTTCACCGCCAGCGGCGAACTCGACCGTGCCGCACTGCGCGCCCAGGTGTTCAGCGATACCGCGGCGCGCAAGCGCCTCGAAACCATCCTCCATCCCAGAATCCGCGCCGCGGTGGCGCAGCGCATCGCGGCCACCGAGGGCGCGCCCTACCTCATTCTGGTGGTGCCGCTGCTGCTGGAAACCGGCGCCTACCGCCACATCGTGCAGCGCGTGCTGGTAGTGGACTGCGCGGAAACCGAGCAAGTCGCCCGCACCATGGCGCGTAGCGGCCTGCGGGAGGAGGAGGTGCGCGCCATCATGGCCGCACAATGGCCGCGCCGCGAGCGCATCGCGCAGGCCGACGACGTGGTCAACAACAACGGCAGCCCGGAAGTATTGCGCCAGCAGGTGGAAGCACTGCACCGGCGCTACCTCGGCCTGGCCGAAAAGTAGCCAATTTCAGACAATGGTTTACTTTTCTTGCCGTAATGCTGCAAAATTGCCGCATTATCCGGCGCCCCGACTGTGATCCTCTACGAATACCCGCTCAACGAACGCGTACGCACCCTGCTGCGACTGGAAGATCTATTCCAGAAATCGCAGTTGTTCACCGCCAAATCGGAACCTGCCGAACACCACGTCGCCCTGCTACTGCTGTTTGAAATCCTCGAAGTCGCCAGCCGCTCCGACCTCAAGTCCGAACTGTTGCAGGAACTCGAGCGTCAGAAACAGGCTCTCGCAGCATGGCGCAACAATCCCGCCGTCGCCCAGGAAGCGCTCGACGCCATCCTGCTCAACATCGAAACCACTAGCGCCAACCTGCTGCGCATGTCGGGCAAGACCGGACAGGAGTTACGCGACAACGAATGGCTGATGGCGATCAAGCAGCGCACCATCATCCCCGGCGGCGCCTGCGAATTCGACCTGCCCTCCTACCATTACTGGCTGCACCAGGACGCTGCAATCCGCCGCCGCCAGATCTCACAATGGCTGGCACCGTTCATGCCAATTTCCGCCGCCATCGCCATCGTGCTGCAACTGCTGCGCGATAGCGGCAAATCCAGCCCGCAGGTCGCGGCGCAGGGCGTGTTCCAGCAAATGCAGGGCGGTCGCCTCGCGCAGATGCTGCGCCTGCGCGTCGGCGACGAATACGCCTGCGTGCCCGAAATCAGCGCCAACAAATACGCGCTCAACATCCGCTTCACCGCCCAGGACGGCGCGCAGAAAGCTCGCCTGTGCGAGCAGGACGTGGCGTTCGAACTCACCTTCTGCAACCTGTAATCGAGCCGTTGCAATGACCGAGAAGACCCGCCTGGTCAACTGCCCGCAATGCGGAAAAACGCTACCTTGGGACCGCAACAACCCCTACCGCCCGTTCTGCTCAGAACGCTGCAAGCTGATCGATCTTGGCGCCTGGGCATCGGAAAACTACCGTATCCCGGTGGCGAAAAACGATGGACAACCGCCGGAAGACAACTCCTAAGCACGCGTAAAATTTTCGCCGCTGAGGCGCAGAAAATTCAGAGGGCGCAGAGGACGCCATCCCGCGCCCGTCAGATTTGGCGGGTGTCCTCGGCCGCAACAGGCTGCGGCCTGACCAGTAGCACCGCCACCACGATGCCGGCCTCATACAGCAGCCACAATGGCACCGCCAGCAGGATTTGCGACACCACGTCGGGCGGGGTGAAGACAGCGCCCAGCACAAAGGCGCCGACGATGACGTAGGGGCGAATTTCCTTCAGTTTGGCAACGCTGACCACCCCCATGCGCACCAGCAGAATCACCGCCACCGGCACCTCGAAAGTGACGCCGAAAGCGACGAACATGGTCAACACGAAATCGAGGTACTTGCCGATGTCGGTCATCACCGCCACGCCCTGTGGCGCGGTCGCCGTCATGAAACCGAACACCACCGGGAACACCACGAAATAGGCGAACGCCATGCCGCACAGGAACAACGCGGTGCTGGCGATGATCAGCGGCGCCACCCAGCGCCGCTCGTGCACGTACAGCCCCGGCGCGATGAACGCCCAGGCCTCGTACAGCACGTAAGGCAGGATGATGACAAACGCCGTCATCATGGCCAGTTTCATCGGCACAAAGAACGGCGTGGTCACGTCGGTGGCGATCATCTGCCCGCCCTTGGGCAGCACCGCCAGCATGGGCCGCGCCAACAAGGTGTAGAGATCGCTTGCCCAAGGCATCAACGCAACGAACACCACCAGGAAAACAAGCAGCACGCGCAGCAGGCGCGTACGCATCTCGATGAGATGCGACATGAAGGTATCTTGCGACAGCATGGGCGGGATTATTGCAGCTTGGCCGGGCTGGCGGCGCGCGCATCGGCGGCGCCGTCCTCAGGCTGGGCATCGGGAAGGGCGGGGGCAGCAGCAGCAATGCTGTTCACCTCCTGTTGCACCTTGAGCGCCTGGGTGCTGACCGAGCGTTCCAGCGTGCGCGCCGCTTCCTTCATTTCGGCCTGCGCCTTCTCGAATTCGGCCAGATTCATCTCGCGCTGGATGTCCACCTTGACCCGGGTGACGTAGCGCTGCACGCGCCCGAGCAGGAAACCCAGCGTGCGCGCCACCTTAGGCAGGCGCTCCGGGCCGATCACAATCAGCGCGACCACCAGTATCACGACCAGCTCGGAAAAACCGATGTCGAACATGACCAGCTCCGGCCAATGCCAAACTAGACTTTAGTCTGGTTCTTTTCCTTGACTTCGCCTTCTATTGTCTGGCCGGTAATTTGCTGGGGCGGCGCCGGCTTTTCCTCGTCGTCGCGCATGCCTTCCTTGAACCCTTTTACCGCACCGCCGAGATCGCTGCCGATGTTGCGCAACTTCTTGGTGCCGAACACCAGCACGATGATCAGCAACACGATCAGCCAATGCCAGATACTGAACGAACCCATGATGACTCTCTCCTCAAGAACGCGCGATCATCGGCGGCAAACCCTTGGGGTTGCCGATGACGTGCACGTGCAGATGAAACACTTCCTGGCCGCCGGCACGACCGGAATTGACGATGGTGCGGAAACCGCCGCTCAAGCCCTGCTCCTTGGCCAAACGCGGCGCCAGCACCATGATTTTCCCCATCAGGTCGCGGTGCGCCTCCTCGATGTCGAGCAGCGATTCGACATGCTGCTTCGGGATCAGCAGGAAATGCACCGGCGCCGCAGGGTGGATGTCGTGAAACGCCAGCACGTCATCATCCTCGTACAACTTCTTGCTGGGGATTTCCCCCTTGGCGATTTTGCAGAATATGCAGTTGTCCATCGCTGTCAGCCGCCCTTCCTTGCCGCTTTCTCCTCGATGCCCGATACGCCCTCGCGTCGCGCCAATTCCGCCAGCACCGCATCCGCGCCCAGATCATGCTGAGCCAGCAGCACCAGGCAGTGGAACCACAAATCCGCCACTTCGCGCACCAAATGCAGTTTATCACCGTCCTTGGCCGCCATCAGCGTTTCCGCCGCTTCCTCCGCGACCTTCTTCAGGATTGCATCCTCGCCCTTGGCGTAGAGCTTGGCGACATAGGAGCTCGCCGGATCGGCGTGCTTGCGCTCGGCCAGGGTCTGCGTCAGGCGTTGCAGGATGTCGTTCATTTCTTGTAAATGTCCTCGGGTTGCTTCAGCACCGGCTCGGTGGTCACCCATTCCTCGTTTTCCAGTTTCTGGAAGAAACAGTGATGGCGCCCGGTATGGCAAGCAATGCCGCCCACCTGCTCCACCGTCAGCAAGATCACGTCTTCGTCGCAATCGAGGCGGATTTCCTTCACCTTCTGCACATGCCCCGATTCCTCGCCCTTGCGCCACAGCTTCTTGCGCGAACGCGACCAGTATACCGCTTCCCCGGATTCCGCGGTCTGCCTGAGCGCCTCGCGGTTCATCCAGGCCACCATCAACACGCAACCGGAACCCGCCTCCTGCGCCACCACCGGCACCAGGCCCTCAGCAGACCAGCTTACTTTCTCCAACCATACATCGCTGCTCATAAAATTCCCGCCAATCGCTGCGTGAAAATGTTCACAAACGCACTTCAATCCCGCGCTGCGCCATATATTCCTTAGCCTGGCGCACGGTATATTCGCCGTAATGGAAAATGCTCGCCGCCAGCACCGCATCGGCATGGCCTTGCAGCACGCCCTGCGCCAGGTGGTCGAGGTTGCCGACGCCGCCGCTGGCGATCACCGGGATTTCCAGCGCATCGGAAAACGCGCGCGTCAGCGCCAGATCGAAACCGTTCTTGGTGCCATCGCGGTCCATGCTGGTGAGGAGGATCTCGCCCGCCCCCAGTTGCTGCATCTTGCGCCCCCATTCCAGCGCGTCGATGCCGGTCGGGTTGCGTCCGCCGTGGGTGAATACTTCCCAGCGCGGCTGTGTACCATTGGCAACCTGTTTGGCGTCTATCGCCACCACGATGCACTGCGAACCATAGCGCACCGCAGCATCGGCCACCAGCTGCGGATTCTGCACCGCCGCAGTATTCATGGAAATCTTGTCGGCACCGGCGTTGAGCAGACTGCGCACGTCTTCCACTTTGCGCACGCCGCCGCCGACGGTAAGCGGGATGAACACCTGCGCCGCTACCGCCTCAATGATGGGAAAAATCAGCCCGCGATTGTCGCTGCTCGCGGTAATATCGAGAAAGGTCAGCTCGTCCGCACCCTGCTCGTCATAGCGGCGCGCGATTTCCACCGGGTCGCCGGCATCGCGCAGGCCAACGAAGTTGACGCCCTTGACCACGCGGCCGGCGTTGACGTCCAGGCAGGGAATGATGCGCTTGGCTAACATGGTTAAAATCTTTTACCGCAAGGAGCGCGAGGGGCGCAAAGGAAAACGCTGCAAGATTCTACCTCGCGTCGCTGGCGTCCCTTGCGGTTCACGCTTGGCCACTCAGCTTGTCGGCGAGCTTCTGCGCCGCGGCAAAGTCCAGCGTGCCCTGGTATATGGCGCGCCCGGTGATGGCGCCCATGATGCCTTCGCCTTCCACCGCACACAGCGCCTTGACGTCGTCCAGGCTGGTGATACCGCCGCTGGCGATCACCGGCACGGTCAGCGCCTTGGCCAGTTCCACCGTAGCCTTAATGTTGACGCCGGAGAGCATGCCGTCGCGCCCGATGTCGGTATAGATGACCGCTTCGACGCCATAGCCCTGGAACTTCAGCGCGAGATCGATCACGTCATGCCCGGTCACTTTGGACCAGCCGTCCACCGCCACCTTGCCGTCCTTGGCATCGAGACCGACCATGATGCGGCCGGGAAAGGCGTAGCAGGCGTCATGCAGGAAGCCCGGTGTCTTCACCGCGGCAGTGCCGATGATGACATAGCTGATGCCGTCGTCGAGATAGCGCTCGATGGTATCGAGGTCGCGGATGCCACCACCCAGTTGCACCGGAACCTCATCGCCCACCGCCGCGACGATGGTCTTGATCGCCACCTCGTTTTTCGGCTTGCCGGCGAACGCGCCGTTGAGGTCCACGAGATGCAGGCGGCGCGCGCCGGCCTCCACCCATTTCTTCGCCATTGCCGCCGGGTCTTCGGAAAACACCGTGGCATCGTCCATCACGCCCTGCTTGAGGCGCACGCAATGGCCGTCTTTGAGATCGATCGCGGGAATAATTAACATAGTTCAATCTTCATGGTTGCCAGCTGACAAAATTGCCGAGCAGCTTGAGCCCCGCCGCCTGGCTTTTCTCGGGGTGAAACTGGACCGCGAAAATGTTAGCGCGCGTCACCGCGCAGGTAAACGGGAACGGGTACAGGCTGTAGGCGGCGACCAGTTCCGGGTTGCCGGCCTCGACGTAATAGCTGTGCACAAAGTAAAAGCGGCTGCCGTCAGCAATGCCAGCCCACAGCGGATGCGGATGCGCCTGGTGAACCTCGTTCCAGCCCATGTGCGGCACCTTCAGCTTGTTGCCGTCCTTGTCCACCATCGCATCGTGCGGGAAGCGCTTCACCCTGCCCGGCAGCACGCCGAGTCCGGCCACGTCGCCTTCCTCGCTGTGCTCGAACAGCATTTGCAGGCCGATGCAGATACCGAGGAAAGGCTTGCTGCGCGCCGCATCCAGCAGCGCGCCGCGCAAATTGCGCGCATCCATTTCGCGCATGCAGTCCGGCATCGCGCCCTGGCCGGGAAACACCACGCGCTGCGCCGCCGCCACATCGGCGGGGTCGCCGCTCACCTTGATGTCGGCACCGGGCGCAACATGGGCCAACGCCTGCGCCACCGAGCGCAGGTTGCCCATGCCATAGTCCACGATAACGATGTCAGCCATCTTGCATGCCCGGATTCGGGCAACACCCATTCCAGGAAACTATAAGCTTCCCTTGGTAGTAGGCAACACGCCGGCCATGCGCGTGTCCGTCTCGAGCGCCATGCGCAGCGCGCGCCCGAATGCCTTGAACACGGTTTCCGCCTGATGGTGCGCGTTGGCGCCCTTAAGGTTGTCGATGTGCAGCGTCGCCAGGGCGTGATTGACGAAGCCCTGGAAGAATTCATGCGTGAGATCAACATCGAATTCGCCTATCGTGGCGCGGCGGAACGGCACGTCGAATTCCAGTCCCGGGCGGCCGGACAAATCCACCACCACGCGCGACAGCGCCTCGTCGAGCGGCACGTAGGCATGACCGTAGCGGCGTATGCCCTTCTTGTCGCCCACCGCCTGGGCAAAGGCCTGGCCCAGCGTGATGCCGATATCTTCCACAGTGTGATGCGCGTCGATGTGCAGGTCGCCCTTGGCGGAAATGTCGAGGTCGATAAGGCCATGGCGCGCCACCTGATCCAGCATGTGGTCGAGGAAAGGCACGCCGGTGGCCAGCTTGGATTTGCCGCTGCCGTCGAGATCAAGCTTGACGCTGATCTGCGTTTCCAGCGTGTTGCGGCTGACTTGGGCGGTACGCATGAGGTAAATCGCTAATTAATGGGCCCATTCTAACCCAACATGGGTAGGTCAGCAAAGCCAGACAAATTAAACCAGAAGCTCCCGCAACGCTTCCACCAGCACGTCGCATTGCTCATCGGTACCGATAGTGATGCGCAGGAATTGCGCGATGCGCGCCGGCCTCCCGAAATGGCGCACGATGATGCCGCGCTCGCGCAGCCGCGCGCTCAGTTCGGCGGCATCGCGGCGCGGATGACGCGCGAAGATGAAGTTGGCCGCGGACGGCAGCACGTCGAAGCCGAGCGCGCCCAGTTGCCCTGACAGCCGGGTGCGGCTGGCGATCACCTTGTTGCGCGTTGCATCGAAGTAGGCGCGATCCTCCATCGCGGCGGCCGCGCCGGCCAGGGCGAAACGGTCGAGCGGATAGGAATTGAAGCTGTCCTTCACCCGCTCCAACGCCTCGATCAAGTCGCGCTGCCCGACCGCGTAGCCTACGCGCAACCCGGCCAGCGAGCGCGACTTGGACAGGGTATGGATCACCAGCAAATTAGGATAGCGCGGCACCAGTCCGATGGCGGAATCGCCGCCGAAGTCGATATAGGCCTCGTCCACCACCACCACGGAACCGGTGTTGAATTGCAGCAGGCGCTCGATCTCGGCCAATGCCAGCAGGCAACCGGTGGGCGCGTTGGGATTGGGGAAGATGATGCCACCGTTGGGCTGGCGATAATCGTCGACACGTATCTCGAACGATGCAGTGAGCGGCACTTCACGATAGGCGATGCCGTAGAGCCCGCTGTACACCGGATAGAAGCTATAGGTAACGTCGGGGAACAACAGCGGCAGATCGTGCTTGAGCAGTGCCTGGAAGGTGTGTGCCAGCACTTCGTCGGAGCCGTTGCCGACAAACACCTGCTCCACGCCCACGCCATGGAAACCGGCAATCGCCTCACGCAGGCGCACGGCATTGGGATCGGGATACAGGCGCAGGCTGTCCGACACCTCGCCGCTCAAGGCCTCCAGCGTGCGCGGGCTGGGGCCATAGGGATTTTCGTTGGTGTTGAGCTTGACCAAGTCGGCAAGCTTGGGCTGCTCGCCCGGCACGTAAGGAGTCAAACCGTGGACGACCTTGCTCCAGTAGCGGCTCATATTGATCCCATCCGTGCCAATTGATGATGTCCATGAAGAACCATCGCGAGCAGATCAAGATGCAAGGCGCCGCACAACGAGCGACGAGACCTACCAGGTAGGCAGGCGAGGAACGGGCAAGCACGCAACGCAGCAGCTCGACCGCGCCGCAGGTTATCCAGGAGCATCATCGATGCAGGCGATAGCGTGCCGATAGCGCATGTGCCGACAGGCCTTCGCCGTCGGCGAGTTCCGCAGCAATCTTCCCCAGTGTTTGCGCGCCTTCGCGCGACACCTGGATCAGGCTGCTGCGCTTCTGGAAATCGTACACGCCCAAGGGTGAGGAGAAGCGCGCGGTACGCGAAGTCGGCAGCACATGATTGGGACCGGCGCAGTAGTCGCCCAGCGCCTCCGATGCGTAACGTCCCATGAAAATCGCACCGGCGTGCTTCAGCTTGCCTATCCAGTGTTGCGGCTCCGCCACCGACAACTCCAGATGCTCGGGCGCGATACGGTTGGAAATCGCGCAGGCCTCGTCGAGATCGCGCACCTGGATCAGCGCGCCACGGTTTTCCAGCGCAGTGCGGATCACCGTGGCGCGCGGCATGTCCCGCAACTGGCGCGCCAGACTGTCCGCCACGCGGTCGATGTAAGCCGCGTCCGGGCACAGCAGGATGGCCTGCGCCAGCTCGTCATGTTCGGCCTGCGAGAACAGGTCCATCGCCACCCAGTCCGGGTCGGTGCCGCCGTCGCACAGCACCAGGATTTCCGAAGGTCCGGCCACCATGTCGATGCCGACCACGCCGAACACGCGGCGCTTGGCGGCGGCAACGTAAGCGTTGCCGGGGCCGACGATCTTGTCCACCTGCGGGATGGTTTGCGTGCCGTAGGCAAGCGCACCCACCGCTTGCGCGCCGCCGACAGTGAACACGCGGTCGACGCCGCAGATCGCCGCGGCAGCCAACACCAGTTCGTTCTGCTCGCCGCGCGGCGTCGGCACCACCATGATGAGTTCGCCCACCCCCGCCACCTTGGCCGGGATCGCGTTCATCAATACCGAGGAAGGATAGGCCGCCTTGCCGCCGGGCACGTACAGGCCGACACGGTCGAGCGGCGTCACCTGCTGGCCGAGCAAGGTGCCGTCGGCTTCGGTATATTGCCAGGACTGCAACGGCTGCCGCTCATGGTAAGCGCGCACACGCGCGGCAGCCTGCTCCAGCGCATCGCGCCGCGCCGCAGGCAAGCCGTCGAGCGCCTGCCACAGGCGCGTGCTCGACAATTCGATCTGCGCCATCGTACCCGCTTCGAGCTGGTCGAAACGGCGCGTATATTCCAGCACCGCGGCATCGCCGCGCACCTTCACGTCGCGCAGGATGCCCGCCACCACCGCCTCCACCTTGTCGTCCTGCGCGCCCTCGAAGGCGAGCAACTGCGCCAGCTTTGCGTCGAAGTCGGCTTGCGTGGTGGAAAGTCGCTTAATATTCAGCATGAAATCATCAACGCAAAAATCTTAAACCGCAGAGGGCACAGAATAAAACCATGATTTCCTCGGCGTTCCCTGCGTCCTCTGCGGTAAACAGGTTTTATGCCTTCACCGCTGCGGCAAAGCTGTCGATCACCGGCTGCAGCAGGTCGTGCTTCAGCTTGAGCGCCGCCTGGTTTACCACCAGGCGCGAGCTGACCCCCATGATATCCTCTACCGCCTTCAGATTGTTGGCCTTGAGCGTGCCGCCGCTGGAAACCAGGTCGACGATGGCATCGGCCAGCCCGACCAGCGGCGCCAGCTCCATCGAGCCGTACAGTTTGATCAGGTCGACGTGCACGCCCTTCGCGGCGAAGTGCTCGCGCGCGGTCTGCAAATATTTGCTCGCCACCCTCAGCCGCGCACCCTGGCGCACCGCCTGCTCGTAATCGAACCCTTCCGGCACCGCCACCATCATGCGGCAACGCGCGATGTTGAGGTCGAGCGGCTGGTACAGGCCAGCACCGCCGTGCTCGTGCAGCACGTCCTTGCCGGCGATACCCAGATCGGCCGCACCGTATTGCACATAGGTCGGCACATCGGAAGCGCGCACGATGATGAGCCGCACGTCCGGACGGTTGGTGGCCAGGATCAGCTTGCGTGATTTCTCGGGATCATCAAGAGGCGTGATGCCCGCCGCCCGCAGCAGCGGCGTGGTTTCCTCGAAGATGCGGCCTTTGGACAAGGCGATGGTAATGCCGGTCAAAATACGGGTCTCTGTAAGCACAAAGCAGGCATTTTACCGCAAAGGATGCAAAGGACGCGAAGGGAAAACCCATATATCTTCAGCCTCGAATAAGCCGGTTCGTCAGCGCCTACCGAGACCAGACCACACGTTTACCTTGCGCCCCTCGCGTCCCTTACGGTTCAAAATCAGTGTGCACGACGAATGTGCGCCGTGCCATGACAGCTTTTGGCTACGGCATAACCTGAAGCTTATGCCTGCGCCGAAAGCTCAGTCCAATTCAGTGCGCGCGCCGGATGCGCGCGCCCAACTGGCTGAGCTTTTCTTCGATGCATTCATAACCGCGGTCGAGATGGTAAATGCGATCGACCACGGTCTCGCCCTGTGCGATCAACCCGGCAATGACGAGACTCGCCGAAGCGCGCAGATCGGTCGCCATCACCGTGGCGCCGTCGAGGCGCGGTTTGCCCTTGATCACTGCGGTGTTGCCCTCGACCTCGATGTCGGCACCGAGGCGACGCAGTTCCTGCGCGTGCATGAAGCGGTTCTCGAAGATGGTCTCAGTCACCAACGCGGTGCCCTCGGCCACCGCGTTGAGCGCCATGAACTGCGCCTGCATGTCGGTGGGAAAGGCGGGGTACGGCGCCGTGCGCAAACTCACTGCCTTGAGCGGCCCGCTCATCGACAGCGCGATGGCATTGCCGTCGGATTCGATGCGCCCGCCGGCTTCCCGCAGCTTGTCGAGCACCGCATCGAGGATGCCTGCATGGGTGTCTTTCAGGCGCACGCTGCCGCCGGTCGCAGCGGCAGCACACAGAAAGGTGCCTGTTTCGATGCGGTCGGGCATCACGCGATGGCGCGCTCCGCGCAGCCTGGCTACGCCCTCGACGGTGATCACGTCGCTGCCTGCGCCGCCGATGCGCGCGCCCATGGCATTAAGGCACTCGGCCAGATCGACCACTTCCGGCTCGCGCGCGGCGTTTTCCAGCACGGTGACACCATCGGCGAGCGTCGCCGCCATCATCAGGTTCTCGGTGCCGGTCACCGTCACCATATCCATGCAGATGCGCGCGCCCTTGAGGCGCGCCGCGGTGGCATGGATGTAGCCCTGCTCGATGGCGATCTGCGCGCCCATCGCCTGCAATCCCTTGATGTGCTGATCGACCGGGCGCGAACCGATGGCGCAGCCGCCCGGCAGCGACACACGTGCCTCGCCGAAGCGCGCCAGCAGCGGCCCCAGCACCAGGATGGAGGCGCGCATGGTTTTCACCATGTCGTAAGGCGCCACCGGGTTGTGCAGCTGCGCGGCATTGAGTTCGACGCCGAGTCGGTCATCGAGCGACACGCCGATGCCCATCTGACCGAGCAGGGTGAGCATGGTGGTAATGTCGCGCAGATGCGGCACGTTCTGCACCTGCAACGGTTCCGCACTGAGTATCGCCGCGCACAATATCGGCAGCGCGGCATTTTTCGCGCCGGAAATACGCACCTCGCCGTGAAGCGGGGTGCCGCCTTGTATGACCAATTTATCCATTTAATTTCCTTACCGCCAAGGACGTGAAGGACACAAGGGAAAGCCAGCATTTTCCGACATCCTTGGCGTCCCTTGCGGTTTATCCTTGATTCCATTCCTCAGGCGTCAGTGTCTTCATCGATAGCGCATGAATTTCCGCGCGCATACGGTCGCCGAGCGCCTTATATACCAGTTGATGCCGCTGCACCAGGCGCAGGCCGCGGAAGGCCGAACTAACGATCACCGCCTCGAAATGATGGCCGTCGCCGCCGACTTCGAGATAGTCGCAAGTCAGCCCTTCCGCGATGTAGCGCTTCACGTCTTCCGCAGTCACCATGTCAGTGTCTCAGTTTGTAGCCGGATTTCAAAAGATGGACGGTAAACCATGCCAGCGCGATGAGGCAAATGCTTACCACCGCCAAGCTGAACAGCGGCGCCACGTCGGAGACGCCGAAGAAGCCATAGCGGAAGCCGTCTATCATGTAGAACACCGGGTTGAAGCGCGACAGCGTCTGCCAGAACGGCGGCAGCGAGTGGATGGAATAGAACACACCGGACAGGAAGGTCAGCGGCACGATGATGAAGTTCTGGAAGCCGGCGAGCTGGTCGAACTTGTCGGCCCAGATGCCGGCAATGATGCCGAGCGTGCCGAGCAGGGCACTGCCAAGCAGGGCAAACGCCAGCACCGACAGCGGGTGCGCCAGCGGCACCTGCGCGAACACCATGCCCATCACGATCACCGCCACGCCCACCACCGTGCCGCGCACGACCGAGGCGAGCACGTAGGCAGAGAAAAATTCCAGGTGCGAGATCGGTGGCAGCAGAATGAACACGATGTTGCCGGTGATCTTCGACTGGATCAGGCTGGACGAGCTGTTGGCAAAGGCGTTCTGCAGCACCGACATCATCGCCAGGCCGGGAATCAGGAAGGCAGTGTAGGACACACCCTCATACACCTGCACGTGATCTTCCAGCACATGGGAAAAAATCAGCAGATAAAGCAGGGCCGTCAACACCGGTGCCAGGATGGTCTGGAAACTGACCTTCCAGAAGCGCAGCATTTCCTTGTACAGCAGGGTGGAAAATCCGCTCAAGTTGCTCATCGGACTCATGGTCTAATGCCGGCTCATGATCTGCATGAACACGTCCTCCAGGTCCGGCTGCAGCAGTTCCATTTCGGAAACCTGCACGCCCGCCTGGCGCAGTTCCGCCATCACGCGTTCGACTTCGAAATAATCGTGGATCGCCAAGGTACGCCAGCCCGGCTCGCCGCGTTTTTCCAAAGCCGCCAGCGCAGGCGGCAGGTTGTCCGGCACAAGGCGCAAGCGCAGCGTCTTGCCGGCGATGCTGTGCAGCAGGTTGGGGGTCGAGTCGAGTGCGACGATGCGACCCTGCTTCAACATGGCAATGCGGCCGCACAGGGTTTCCGCCTCTTCCAGATAGTGCGTGGTCAGCACCACGGTATGGCCGTCGCGGTTGAGTTTGTTGATGAAGCGCCACAGGCCCAGGCGCAGCTCCACATCCACCCCGGCGGTGGGTTCGTCGAGCACGATCACCGGCGGCTTGTGCACCAGCGCCTGCGCCACCAGCACGCGCCGCTTCATGCCGCCGGACAGCGCACGCATGTTGATGCCGGCCTTGGCGGTAAGGTCAAGGTGGTGCATCACCTCGTCGATCCAGTCGTCGTTATTCTTGATGCCGAAATAGCCGGCCTGGATTTTCAGCATCTCGCGCACCGTGAAAAACGGGTCGAACACCAGTTCCTGCGGCACCACGCCGAGCAGGCGGCGCGTCTGCCGGTAGTCGCGCGCCACGTCGTGACCCATCACGCGCAGTTCTCCGCCATCGGCGCGCACCAGTCCCGCCAGCATGGATATCAGGGTAGTCTTGCCGGCGCCGTTGGGGCCGAGCAGGGCGAAGAACTCGCCGGGCGCGACCTCAAGGTCTACGCCATCCAGCGCCTGCACCTTGCCATAGCGCTTGACGGCCTGTTTGACCTGAATGGCGGGGATCACGATGAGCAACGAGTCCTGGGTGGCGTATACGGCACAAGCAAGGAAGTGTCAGGATTCAGAATGCGGGATTCGTTCGGGACTCAGGATGCAGAATCCAGCACCGGAATAAGATCGGTCACCCCATACAGGCGTGCCAAACTCTGGAGATTATCCGGCAGGTTGGCGAACTTCAGCTCGACGTTGCGGCGCTGCGCCTGGCGCAGCCACTCGAACATCACCGCCAGCGCCGATGAATCGACTTCCGGCACTGCGCCCAGATCGACCACCAGCGCAGCATGCTGGTTGAAAAACACCTGCGCCGCAGACAGCGCACCATGCACGTTATCCATGGTCAGCGCTTCCGTCACCTGCCAGGTGCCACCCTGCTGCGCCGTCATTTCTTGCCGCCGTCGAGCACCTTGTTTTTCTCCGTCAGCAGCTTGAGCAGCCCGTCTATGCCGGACTTGCGGATCTCGTCGTTGAAGGTACTGCGGTAATTGGTCACCAGGCTCACCCCGCCAACCGAAACGTCGAACGCCTTCCAGCCCTCGCTGGTTTTTTCCATACGGTAGTCGATGGCGATCGGCTCGGCGCCGCTCTGGTTAACCTGGGTTTTCACCGTCACTTCGGCGTCGCCGGCCCGCATATTGAGCGGCTTCACGTCTATGTTTTGGTTCTTGTAGGCCACCAGCGCATTGGAATAGGTACGCACCAGCAGGGTGCTGAACTCCTTCACCAGCGCATCCTGCTGTTCCGGCGT
The DNA here is from genome assembly GCA_040756015.1 of Pseudomonadota bacterium. Lineage (GTDB taxonomy): Bacteria > Pseudomonadota > Gammaproteobacteria > Burkholderiales > JBFMAC01 > JBFMAC01. The sequence goes on along the minus strand of JBFMAC010000008.1, from coordinate 31,262 downwards.
GGCGTTTCGCCAGTTCTTGCCCACCGCCAGCATGGTCATGCGGCGCATGTCGAAATGGGGCAGCACCTTGGAATCGGCCAGTTCCATGATCCTCTTCTGGTTGCCGTTCCTCACGTCCTTGTCCTGCTTGAGTATTTCCAGCACTTCCTGCACGTTGTCGCGCACCAGTTGATCGGGCGCGATGTCGGCGCTTCCTGCCGCCGACGCGGCATACGCCGCCAGCAACCCCGCAATCAGAGAAATTTTCAGCGATATCTTCATCCCCATCCCCCACCCTATTGGGTGCCGTTGCCGGCATTGCCGCCTTCGGCAGCCTTGCCGTATAAAAACTGTCCTATCATTTTCTCCAGCACTATCGCCGACTGCGTCATGGTGATGGTATCGCCCTGTTGCAGCATGGCGCTGTCGCCGCCAGGCTCGAGACCGATATACTGCTCGCCGAGCAGGCCGGAAGTCATGATGGATGCCGTCGTGTCCTTGGAAAACTGATAACGCTTGTCGATGTTAAAGGTTACTTTGGCCTCGTAGCGCTGGCCGTCGAAGGCGATGTCGCCGACCCGCCCGACCACCACGCCTGCGCTCTTGATCGGTGCGCGCGGCTTCAGCCCGCCGATGTTTTCGAAATTGGCATAGACCTGATAGCTGTCCGTGCTGTTGAAAGTGCTCATGTTGCCCACCTTCATGGCCAGCACCATCAGCGCGCCTATGCCGGCCGCGACAAAAATCCCCACCCACAAGTCGAGTGTCGTTCTTTCCATCATTTACCCCGGAACATGAATGCGGTCAAAATAAAATCCAGCGCGAGTATCACCAGCGACGAAGTAACCACCGTGCGCGTAGTGGCACCGGACACACCTTCCGCCGTCGGCGGCGCATCGTATCCCTCGAACAGCGCGATCACCGTCACCGCCACACCGAATACGAAGCTCTTGATCACTCCGTTCATGATGTCGTCGCGCACGTCCACCGCCGACTGCATCTGCGACCAGAACGTGCCTTCGTCCACCCCTATCATCACCACCCCGATCAGGTAACCGCCGAACACCCCCGTCGCGCTGAACATCGCCGCCAGCAACGGCATGGAGATCACCCCGGCCCAGAAACGCGGCGCCACCACACGCGAGATCGGATCGACCGCCATCATCTCCATTGCGCTGATCTGTTCGGTGGCTTTCATCAGGCCGATTTCCGCGGTCATCGCCGAGCCGGCGCGGCTGGCGAACAGCAGCGCCGCCACCACCGGGCCGAGCTCGCGCACCAGCGTCAGCGCCACCATCACCCCCAGCGCCGATTCCGAACCGTAGCGCTGCAGGGTTTCATAGCCCTGTAAACCGAGCACCATGCCGACGAACAACCCCGACACCAGGATGATGATCAGTGACAGCACACCGGTAAAGTAGATTTCCTTGATGGTGAGATGGAAACGGCGAAAGCTGGTGCCGGAACCGAACAGCGTCATCAGGAAGAAGCGGCTGGCATAGCCGAGGCGCCACACCCCGTTGATGGTGAACGCGCCGATCTTGCGCAACACTCCGGCGGCGCTCTCAAGCATGGGCGCCCCCCACCATCACGTCCTGGCCGTATTGCGGTGCCGGATAATGGAACGGCACCGGCCCGTCCATTTCGCCGTGCACGAACTGGTGCACATAAGCCTTGTCGGTACGGCGGATTTCTTCCGGCGTGCCATGCGCCACGATCACCCCCTCGGAAACAAAATACACGTAATCGACAATGTGCAGCGATTCCTGCACGTCGTGCGTCACCACCACCGAAGTGGCGCCGAGCGCGTCATTCAGTTCGCGGATCAGGTTGCCGGTCACCCCCAACGAAATCGGGTCCAGCCCGGCGAACGGCTCGTCATACATGATCAGCACCGGATCCAGCGCAATGGCTCGCGCCAGCGCCACGCGGCGCGCCATGCCGCCCGACAGCTCCGACGGCATCATATCGGCAGCGCCGCGCAGCCCCACCGCATTGAGCTTCATCAGCACCAGGTCGCGGATGATGTATTCGGGCAGGTCGGTGTGCTCGCGCAACTGGAACGCCACGTTGTCGAACACCGACATATCGGTGAACAAGGCGCCGAACTGGAACAGCATACCCATCTTGCGGCGCAGGCGGTACATGCCCTCACTGTCGAGATCGCTGGTCAGCTCCCCCGCCACCCGGACCGTGCCCTGCGTCGGCTTCAACGCGCCGCCGATCAGGCGCAGCAGCGTAGTCTTGCCGCCGCCGCTGATACCCATGATCGACACCACCTTCCCCTTGGGAATCTGCATGTTGACTCCCTTGAGGATGGGGCGCTTGTCATAGGTGAAACTGACGTCGCGAATTTCAACCAGATTTTCCAAGAATGGAACTCCCCATTACCAAGCGCGCGATTTTACCCCATTGCGCAGTGCAGCAACAGGGCGGGAGCTCGATTGAAATCGGGCAGTGGTTGGTGGGGCAGTGCACCCACAAACTAAAGGCCCAGGTTTTGAAGCTGCGGCCACGATAATAAACGCACAAACAAAAGGGCCGCATATAGCGGCCCTTGCATTTGGTGCATCTCTCAGCTTGTTAGCGTCCAGAGCACAAATCCCAATCTACTTGTAGACACATCCTAATTGCCACTGGGTTATCCAGTCAAGCGATTCGGCATAGAATATCCGCTCAAACAAGAAAAGGGGGGAATCATGCTGCCGAAAATGCGCTATCGCTTGGCGCTTGACCTGGGTTCCACTTCGCTCGGCTGGGCCATGCTGCGCCTCAACGCCAACAACGAACCCTGCGCCGTCATCAAGGCTGGCGTGCGCATCTTTTCGGATGGGCGCAACCCTAAGAATGGCTCTTCACTTGCTGTCACTCGCCGCGCAGCACGCGCCATGCGCCGCCGACGCGACCGCCTGCTGAAGCGCAAGGCACGCATGATGAAAGCGCTCATCGAACACGGCTTCTTCCCGGCCGATAAGGCACAGCGCAAGGCGCTGGAAACACTGAATCCCTATACCCTGCGCGCCAAAGGGCTGGATGAAGCGCTGACGCCCGGTGAATTCGCCCGCGCCCTGTTCCACATCAACCAGCGGCGCGGCTTCAAGAGCAACCGCAAGACCGACAAAAAAGAAAACGACAGCGGCGCGCTGAAATCCGCCATCAAGAAAGTGCAAGAAACGCTCGATGCGGAAAATTGCCGCACGGTCGGCGAATGGCTGCACAAGCGCGACGTTGCCGGTCAGCCTGTGCGCGCCCGTTACCGGCAGGAAAAAATCACCCAGGAAGACGGCAAGAATAAAACAAACAAGTATTACGACCTCTACATCGACCGCGCCATGATCGAGCATGAGTTTGATGAGTTATGGGAGAAACAAAGCGAACTCAATCCTGCACTGTTCACTGAAAAGGCGCGTGCCGACCTGAAGGACGTGCTGCTATTCCAGCGCAAACTCAAGCCGGTCAAGGCAGGTCGCTGCACCTTCATGCCAGAAGAAGAGCGCGCGCCGCTTGCCCTGCCCAGCACGTAGCGCTTCCGCATGTATCAGGAAGTGAACAACCTGCGCATCCTGCGCGAAGGGCTGAAGGAAGAACCACTGACGCTCAAGCAGCGGGATGACCTGATCGCTGCGCTGGAAAAGAAAAGCAAACTCACTTTCACGCAGATAAAGAAACTGCTCGGCCTGGGTGGTACCGTCCAATTCAACTTCGAAGACCCGAAACGGCAGGAATTAAAGGGCAACACCACCAGCGCCATTCTGGGCAAGACCGAGCATTTCGGCGAAGCATGGTTCAAATTCGACGAGACCAAACAAGATGCCATCGTGATGCAGTTGGTGAAGGAAGAAAACGAAGCCAAGCTGGTGCGTTGGTTGCAAGATGAAACCGGCGTGGACGAACAGAATGCCGAAGCGATTGCCAATGCCAGCCTGCCGGAGGGTTACGGCAGCCTGTGCGAAAAAGCGCTGGCGCGCATCCTTCCCGAACTGAAAAAAGAGGTCATCACTTACGACAAGGCGGCCAAGGCTGCAGGTTTCCATCACAGTCAGTTGAATAATAATCAGGAAATTCCCGGCATCACCTTCCCTTTGGAACGAATCGACCCGGAAACCGGCGAAATAAAAACCTTTCACCTTTTCCACCAACTCCCCTACTACGGCGAGGTGTTGCAGCGCCACGTCGGTTTCGGCAGCGGGAAACCGGAGGATGTCCCGGAAAAACGCTACGGCAAGATCGCCAACCCCACTGTGCACATCGGCTTGAACCAAGTGCGGCTGGTAGTGAACGCGCTCATCAAGCGCTACGGCCATCCCAGCGAAATCATCGTGGAACTGGCGCGCGATTTGAAGCAAAGCCGCGAACAACGCAAGGAAGAGCAGCAGCGTCAAGCCGATAACCAGAAACGCAATGCCCGCATACGCGCCGACATCGCCAGTGCACTGAAGATCAGCGAAGAGCGCGTCTCACGCGACGACATCGAGAAAATGATTCTGTGGGAAGAATTGAGCGCCAACGTGGCAGACCGGCGCTGCCCTTATTCCGGCACGCAGATCAGCATGGCAATGCTGCTTTCTGATGAAGTGGAGATCGAACACATCCTGCCCTTCTCGCAAACGCTGGACGACAGCCTCAACAACAAGACCGTGGCGATGCGCCAGGCCAACCGCATCAAGGGCAACCGCACGCCTTGGGAAGCGCGCAATGACTTCGCCACGCAGGGATGGAAATATGAAGACATGCTTGCCCGTGCGGAACAGATGCCCAAATCCAAGCGCTATCGTTTCGCCGAGGACGGCTACCAGCGCTGGCTCAAAGACGACAAAGGTTTCCTGGCGCGCGCCCTGAACGACACGCGCCACTTGAGCCGCGTCGCATTCGAATACCTCAAGCTCATTTGTCCCGATACGCGCGTCATCCCCGGTCGCATGACCGCTATGCTGCGCGCCAAGTTTGGGCTTAACGATGTGCTGGGACTGCATGGCGAGAAAAACCGCAACGACCACCGCCATCACGCCGTCGATGCTTGCGTGATCGGTGTCACCGACCAAGGGCTGCTGCAACGCTTCGCCAAGGCCAGCGCCAGCGCGCGTGAAAAACAGTTGAACAGGCTGGTGGAAAGCATGCCGCTACCGTGGGACAACTATCGGGAGCATGTGCAACGGGCGATAGAGAATATCCAAGTTAGCCATAAACCCGACCATGGATACGAAGCATGCTTTGTTGACGATACGGCATACAGGCCACCGCACCTAGACAAATTTGGCAAGTGGCGCACGCGCGGTATCGGCGGCGTAAAACCAAATGAGCGCGATGCTAACGCCACACTAGTTGCCATTACAGAGGCCAATCAGAGCGCACGCCACAGTTGCGATGAAGCAGGTAGTCCGCTTCCATACAAAGGGTACATGGGTGGAGATAACTATGCGCTTGAAATCACACGCACAGACAATGGGAAATGGGAAGGACATGTTGTTACAACATTCGAGGCATATCAAATCGTAAGCAGTGCCGGACTCAAACAGTTAAGGCATCCAACGCAAGGGCAAAATGGTATGCCATTAGTCATGCGCCTAGTCGCAGGCGACATGATTGCTACTGGAACAAACGGCAAACGCGTTGTTTTCAGAGTAGTCAAGATGCGGGCGGATCGCGATCAAGTTACTCTTGTCGAAATAAAAGAGGCCAATCATGCCGATCGCATGAATGAGAAGGACGCTAGCCTCATCCAGTTACAGGATAAATCTGCATCGTCTCTCTTCAAAATACAAGCCCGCCGTGTCACCATATCCCCCATCGGCGAACTGCGCGACCCTGGCTTCAAGGAATAAACACGATGATCGGCCGCATCGTCGAAGTGGCGGATGACAAGCGGCATTTGTTCCTCTCGCGCGGCTTTCTGGTCGTGCAGGATACCGAGGGGGAACGCAAGGAGCTGGGGCAGGTGCCGGTGGATGACATCGCCGCCGTCATCGCCAACGCGCACGGATTGAGCTACACCAACAACCTGCTGGTCGCATTGGCGGAGCGCTGCGCCCCTTTCGTGCTGTGCGCGGCAAACCATAACGCTGTCGGCATGGTGCTACCCATCGAAGGCAATTACCAACAGGCCAAGCGCTACGATGCACAGATCGCGGCCAGCCAGCCGCTCATCAAACGGCTGTGGGCGGAGATCGTGAAATCAAAACTGCAACAGCAGGCAGCAGCGCTGGAGGCCGCAGGCGCACCGCATATTCCATTGCAAGCCCTCGTGCGCAAGGTGCGCTCCGGCGACCCCGACAATTTCGAAGCACAGGGCGCAAAGCGCTACTGGAGCTTGTTGTTCGGGGACGATTTCAGGCGCGAGCAGAACGGTGGGGGCTTGAATGGACTACTCAATTACGGCTACACGGTATTGCGCGCAGCCACTCACTGCCCGCGCCGTGGTCGCAGCGGGGTTACACCCCACCATCGGCCTGCACCACAGCAACGAAGGCAACGCCATGCGGCTGGTCGATGACCTGATGGAACCCTTCCGTCCGATGATCGACCTCAAGGTGTGGCAACTGAACATGCAAGGCGAAAGCCATGTAACACCCGAAACCAAGCGTGCTCTGGTACGCACCCTCTACGACGACATGCAGACCAGCGCAGGCGCCACGCCAATCATGGTCTGCGCACAAAAACTTGCCACCTCGCTGGCACAAGTCTTCATGGGGGAGAAAGAAAAGCTCGATCTGCCACTACCGGGACTACCCCTGGGCCTTGCCGCCTCGTTGCAAGACGAATGACCCAGCATGCTTTCCGGATACCGCCTGATGTGGATCGTCGTGATGTTCGATTTGCCGGTGGTGGAAAAGGCCGAACGCAAGGCCGCGACGGATTTTCGCAACGCCCTGCTGGACATGGGGTTCGAGATGTCGCAGTTCTCGGTTTATATGCGCTTCTGTAGCAGTCAGGCGCAGATAGACACCTACTGCTCGATGGTTGAGAGGTGTTTGCCTGCGGGTGGTAAAGTGAATATTCTTCAGTTCACCGACAAGCAATACGAACGCATCATCACCTACTGCGGAAAAGCCAAACAGCCCGCCAATAAATCACCCGACCAGTTCAATCTTTTCTGATGAAAACGCCGATTTTCAAAGCCTCAAAACACGACAACCGCCTGATGATTCAGGCGGTTGCGGTGCTGCGAGTTTAGCAGATTGGGATTTGTGCTCTGGCCGGAACCGCACGAAGCTGATCACGCACTACCGGAACAGTTTAGCAGATTGGGATTTGTGCTCTGGCCGGAACTGATCACATATCCGCATAAACATGGCTATCAGTTTAGCAGATTGGGATTTGTGCTCTGGCCGGAACAAGGATAGGCCATCCAGCACAGCAGCCGGTGGGTAGCGCCGGCACCTCGGCGCAGGCGCGGATTGAAACTCTATTGTCGGCCACGGGGTACATCTTGCTCCAAGAGCACTTGTTGGCGTTTACTCGTAGCGCTGGCATGATAGCGTGGTGCAATTCGACCTCTTTTACGAAATCGCCCAGCCGCCGCAGCTGGTGCGCAGCGAGGCACAGGCCTACGCCGACACGCTGGCGGAAATCGAGCTTGCCGACCAACTCGGCTTCGGCTGCGCCTGGCTGGTGGAACACCATTTCATGCGCGGCTACTCGCACTGCTCCAAGCCGGAACTGGTGCTGGCCGCAGCGGCGCAGCGCACACGCCGCATCCGCCTCGGCTTCGCGGTGATGCCGCTGCCGCTGCACCACCCGGTGCACTTGGCCGAACGCATCGCCACGCTGGACATTCTCTCGCAGGGTCGCGTCGAAATCGGCATCGGACGCGGATTTTCTCCGCAGGAGTTCGCCGTGTTCGGCAGCCCCATGGCCGACAGCCGCGAACTCGCCGAAGAAGCACTGGACATCCTGCGCCTCAGTTTCGACAAGCAGCCGGTGAGCTATGCCGGCAAGCATTACCGCCTCGATCGTTGCGACATCGTACCGCACGCCATGCAGATGCCACCGCTATGGAGCGCGGCAGTCAGCCCGCAAACTTATACGTGGGCGGCGCAGCAGGGGCTGGGCATCCTCGCCGGGCCGTTCAAACCCTGGTTCATGGTGAAGCGCGACATCGAACAATACCGCGCGGCCTGGAAGGAACCGTTGCCGCCGCGCATCGGCATGACCATCGGCGTGCTGTGCCTGGAAGATGGCGCGCGCGCGCGCGAACTCGCCGCCCCCGCCTTCACCTGGTTTTACCGCGAACTATACCGCACCACACTGCCGGTGCTGGAGCAACTCTATCCCAGCTACGAACATTTCCACGAACTCGGCAGATTCCGCCACCTGATGCGGCTCGGCATCAACCCGGCACTGCTCGAATTCGCCGGCATGACCGTGGCCGGCAATCCAGAAGAGTGTATCGAACAACTACGCAACTACCGGCAAGCCGGCGTCACCCACCTCCTGTGCGCGGTCGGCGCCGGCGCGCTGCCGAGTGAAATCGTGCGCGAATCGATGTACTGCCTGGCGGAAAAAGTGATGCCGGCGTTCGCGGCATGAGTGCCGTAAACATTATTGATCGAACCGCGAAGGACGCGAGGGGCGCAAAGGAATTCACGAGATGGGCCTTGTGCACAACAAACTCATCCGCCTAATTTGGCCATGATCAGAGCCCATGTCTTTCCCTTTGCGTCCTCCGCGCCCCTTGCGGTAAACGATTACCGCCTTCCAGCATGAAAGTCTTCGTCAGCGGCTCCAGTTCCCATCTGGCGCGTGCGCTACTGCCGCGCCTGTGCGCCCACCCCGCAGTAACCGGCATCACCGGCCTCGACCTGATGCCACCGGTTTATGCCCATGCAAAATTCCGCGCACTGCAAGGCGATTTGCGCAGCACGCCGCTGGTGCAACTGCTAGCCGGACACAATGCGCTGATCCATCTCGCCTGGGTGGTGCTGCGCGGCAGAACGTCCGTTGCGAACATGCACGCGGTCAATATCGAAGCCAGCCTCGCCTTGTTCCGCGCCGCGCACGCAGCCGGCGTCACTCGCTTCATCCACCTGTCGAGCGCGGCAGTGTACGGCGCCGGCATGCAACTCACGGAAACCGCGCCGCTCGCGCCCGAAGGCGATTTCCTTTACGCGCAGCACAAGGCCGAACTGGAACGCTTGCTCGCCGCTGAATTTCCCGAGCGCGTGGTGCTGCGCCCGCACATCATCCTCGGCCCGCACGCGCAACCGCTACTGCTTACGCTCGCACGCCAGCCGTTCTATCCCGCCCTGCCCGATCCCCAGCCGCTGCTGCAATGCGTGCACGAGGACGATGTCTCGCAAGCGATCCTGCTGTGCCTGGAACAACGCCGCAGCGGCACCTACAACCTGGCCAGCACAGACAGTTTCAGCTTCCGCGAGGTGGTACGGAAAAACAAAATCCATTGCGCGCTGCCGCTGCCCCTCATCGAGGTGCTGACGATGCTGGCATGGAGGCTGACCGGCTGGGGCGGCGAACCGGGCTGGGTCACCGCCATGGACAAAACCCTCACGCTGGATTGCAGCAAGGCGCGGCGCGAACTCGGCTGGCAGCCGCGCTACAGCGCGCGGGAAACGCTCAACCGTCTTTTTCACCGCTAAGGACGCAAGGTACGCAAAGGGCAACCATGAACCCGCAATCTCCGCTTCAATCCATTCGTGCTCAGTATCGAACCACGCGTCGAACTTGCTCAGCGTTTCCCCGCGATTTACTTTGCATCCCTCGCGTTACTTGCGGTAAGTACACCTTACATTACCTCGCCCACGGAAAAACCATGTCCCTCCAGCAGGCGCAGCGTGGGTGCGATAAGTGTGCTGACAAACTCGCGCCACACCGGGTTGGCCTGTGCCAGCGCACGCCAGCGCCTGCCCGGCGTAAGGCCAGCCAGCTCGTACAAATCCGCCCCCGGCAGGTAAAAGGTACGCACGAACTGGCGCAACAGCAGGCGTACTGCCGGCGCCAACAGTTTTTTGTGCGCCGCGCCAGCTTTGTCCAGTGCGGCCTCGAGGCGCTGGCGCGCATAGGCAATATGGCGCGCCTCATCGACGATGTGCAGACGGATCATCTCTCGGATCACGGGATTGAGTTCCGCTTCGTCGCAACTGCGCAGGTAACGGTTGAGCTTGTCGGGAATTTCCTCGCCCATATTCACCGCCAGCCAGAACAGCGTGCCGCCCAGCGGCGCATGGCGACCCAAGAAATCTGCCAGCCACGGCTGCCCGCCCACCAGCCGCGGCAGGGCGAGGCCGCTTTTTTCCATCAGATCGAGGAACATCAGGCTGTGGCCCGCTTCCTCGCGTATTTCATTCAGCAGGTACGCGTAATCGGCGATGCCTTCCGTACTGGACAGGCAGCGGCTCAGGCGCTGCATGAACAGACCTTCCAGCCACAGGCCGGCACGCAGAAAACCGATGAACTCGTAGTGAGAGAGGCGCACGGCATGGGCCGGCGACAATGCCTCGAATTCCGCCACGCCGTGGAGCGAGAGCGCCTGGCGCGGCAACCACATCGCATCCGCAGACAAGCGCTCCCACGGCAACTGGCCAGAAGGATCGCGATACGGCGCGCTGTTGGCGTTGAGTTGCCGCACCAGCTGCAAATCGGGATGTATCATGGTGCAGATCAAAATTAGATTTGGCTAATACTACACATCCCGGCCGCAAACGCCAAGCCGCGACCGCAGCATGCCGAGGCAGCCATTCCTCAACCCCGTTGGGTCTGGCACAATAAGGCCCATCGCAAAAGGGGGAATGGTGCAAGATCACAAGCCGGATTTGCTCATCATCGACGACGATCCGCTCATCGCCGACACCTTGGCTTTCGTGCTGGGCCGTGAATTTTCGGTGTACGTGGCCGAATCGCGCCCGCAGGCGAAAAGCCTGCTGCGCCAGCTCGACCACCCGCCGCAGCTCGCGCTGGTCGACCTCGGCCTGCCGCCCGTCCCGCACCGGCCGGATGAAGGCTTCCAGTTGATCGCCGAACTGCTCGCCCACTCGCCCGACATGAAAATCGTGGTGCTGTCCGGCCAGAACGACGAGGCCAACGCCAGGCACGCGCGCACCCTAGGCGCCATCGAATTCGTCGCCAAGCCGTGCGAGCCGGAAATGCTGCGCACGCTGCTGCTCAAGGTACTCGCCGCGCAAAACGCCGAGCGCGAATCCGGCGCCGCCCGGCGCGAAACCATCGTCGGCGCCAGCCCGCCCGTCGAAAAGCTGCGCCAGCAAATTGTGCAGTACGCCAACGCGCCGTTCTCCGTGCTGATCCAGGGCGAATCGGGCAGCGGCAAGGAACTCGTCGCCACCTCGCTGCACCGCCTGAGCAACCGAAGCGGCAAGCCTTATTTCGCGCTCAATTGCGCGGCGATTTCGCCCACCCTGGTCGAGCCCACCCTGTTCGGCTATGCCAAAGGCGCTTTCACCGGTGCCACTGCGGCGCATGCCGGCTATTTCGAGGATGCCAGCGACGGCACCCTGTTCCTCGACGAGATCGGCGAATTGCCGCTAGAATTGCAGGCCAAGCTGCTGCGCGTCCTCGAGAATGGCGAATTCCAGCGCGTCGGCGAAACCCAGAACCGGCGCTCCAATGCGCGCGTCATCGCCGCCACCAACCGCGACCTGCGCCAGGAAGTAAAGGCCGGCCGTTTCCGCGCCGATCTTTACCACCGCTTGAGCGTGTTCTCCATCGAGGTACCGCCGCTGCGCGAACTCGGCGATGACAAGCACCTGCTGCTCGATCACTTCCGTGACTTCTACGCCAAGCAGGGCAATATCGCACCGTTCCAGTTGTCACCGCAGGCCGCCGAACTGTGGCAGCGTTACGGCTTCCCCGGCAACGTGCGCGAACTACGCAACGTCGTCATCCGCCTGATCACCAAATATCCGGGCGCGACGATAAGCCTAGAACAGATCGAGCAGGAGCTCGACGCCGACGACGCCCTCGACGCGACCGGCGCGGCGCCGCCGTCAGCGCAGGATTTGCAGGCCATCGTGCGGAATGCCAAGACGCAACTGCAATTGCAGCGGCACTTCAACCTCGACCTCACGCTGCGCCAGTGGGAGCGCGGCTATGTCGAAGCGGCGCTGGAACTGACCCAGGGCAATTTGTCGCAAGCCGCCAAAATGCTCGGGATCCAGCGCACCACGCTGTACAGCCGCATGCAGCAATACGCCAAGCTGGAGAAGAACTGATGTATCTCGATTTTTTCGGCTTGGCGCAGCCGCCTTTCAAGATCACCCCCAACACCGACTTCTTCTTCGCCGGCGGCAAGCGCGGCGCCATCCTCGAGGCGCTCGCCTACGCCATCACCCACGGCGAAGGCATCATCAAGGTCACCGGCGAAGTCGGCAGCGGCAAGACCATGCTGTGCCGCATGCTGCAATCGCGCCTGCCGCCCGATATCGAGATCGTTTACATCGCCAACCCCACCCTGCGGCCGGAAGAAATCTTGCATGCCATCTCGTTCGAATTGCAGCTCGACCTGCCGCACGGCGCGAGCCGGCTGCAAGTCATGCAGGTGCTGCACCAACACCTGCTCGACCTGCACATGCAGGGCCGGCAGGCGGTGGTGTTCGTGGAGGAATCGCAGGGCATGCCCATCCCCACACTGGAAGAACTGCGCCTGCTGTCCAACCTGGAAACCCAGCAGCACAAGCTGTTGCAGATCGTGCTGTTCGGCCAGCCTGAACTGGACGACAACCTGCGCGAGGCCAACATCCGCCAGTTGCGCGAACGCATCACCCACAGCTTCCACCTCGGCCCACTCAGCGCCCGCGAAATCCAGGAATATCTGATGTTCCGCATGCGCGCGGCAGGCTACCATGGCCCGGAACTGTTCAGTCCGGCAGTCGCCGCGCACATCGCCAGATCCACCGGCGGTCTGACACGCCGCGTCAATATCGTCGCCGACAAGATCCTGCTTGCCGCCTTCGCCGACAACACCCACACCATCCGCCTCAAGCACGTGCGCGCGGCACTGAAGGATTGCGAGTTCGGCGCAGCGGCACCGCTGCTGCCGCGCTGGGCCGGGCTGACAGCCGCCGTGGCGGGCGGTATCGCGTTCGGCTACGGCTGGAACCATCTCGCGCCGCAACTGCAAGCACCGCCGCAACCGATGGCGGCATTGCAACAAGCAGTCGCCCCCGCCCACCTGCCGGCATCGGTGCCGCTCAGCACCGCTGTATCCGCCGTATTCAACACCCCCGTCGCCGTGCCTGCGGAAATACCCCTCTTCCCTGACCTTGATCTCGCCGATGCCAAGCTGCTGGAACAGCGCATCCAGGCCGCCAGGGAGATACTTGAAAAAGAGCCGGGCGGAAAATTCAGCATAGAACTGTTCGTGACCGACGACGTACGCCCGCTGCGCATGGAGGGCTTTCTCAAGCGCGCCGAGAAATCGGTCAAGCTCGCCAATGTTTACGTCTTCCCGATTTCCGCGGGTGGCCGCACGCGCTTCCGTGTCACCTACGGCGTCTATGCCACGCGCGAAGAAGGTGCCGACGTCATCACGCGCATGCCGGAAAAATACAAACAGCAATTCGATCTGAAGCTGCGCTCGCTAGAGGAAATCAGTCAGGCGGAAAAAAGCTGAAACCATTCCGGACTTTCCGGAAAATACCGGGCAAGTCGTCATCCTCGCGCAAGCGAAAATAACCAAACCATATTTTCAGTATTTCCTTCGTATTCCGGCGCAACCTTGTTGAACTGAAACGGTTTACTGTGTATCCTTCTGACTCATCGGGGGAAAAACAAGAAAGGCGAATTCGGCATGCTGAAATTTCAGCCGCAGGCTTGCGCGCAAGCGACAGGTATAGCATTGTTTGCCCTGCTGCTGGCAAGTTGCGCCCACAAAACCACAACACTTTCCGAGGGCCACATCCATGCCGAGCCGGCCGCAGACGCGGCCGCCGACATCCCGCCGCCGACCAGGACCGCCAACTTCGTCCCGCCGCCCAAGCCCGAGGTTAAGCCGCAAACCTACAGCGTGGTGGTCAACGAAGTCCCGGTGAAGGAATTGCTGCTGGCCTTGGCCCGCGACACCAAGCAGAACATCGACGTCCACCCCAACCTGCAGGGGCTGGTCACGCTCAACGCCATCGACGAAACCCTGCCGGCCATCCTCGACCGCGTGGCCAAGCAAGTCAACCTGCGCTACCACATCGAAAACGGCGTCATCGTCGTCTCTCCCGACACCCCTCACCTCAAGACCTATCGCGTCAACTACGTCAACATGACACGCAACACCACCTCCAGCATCGGCGTATCCGGCCAGATTTCCGGCCAGGCGGTGGGCGCCACCGCCGGGCAAACCAGCAGCGACGCCTCGAACAGCTCAAACACCAGCGTCAACACCACGTCCAACAACAATTTCTGGGAGCTGCTGGAGAAAAACATCCGCAGCATCCTGAGTGCGACACGCGCGCTCAGCCAAAGCGCCGAAGACCGCGCGGCACGCGCGGAAGCGGCTCGCGCCGCGCGCGAGGAACGCATGCAGCAGGCCGAGGCGGTGGCGCGCGCCGGCGCCGGCGCGCCCACCCTGTTCAAGGAAGCGTTCGGCGCCACGGCAGGCAGCTTGCCCGGGGAAACCGGCACCGAAGTGGTCATCAACCCGGTGGCCGGCTCGGTCAGCGTGCTCGCTACTGAAAAGCAGCACAACCTGGTGCAGCAATACCTCGACAGTGTGCTGGCCTCGGTGCAGCGCCAGGTACTGATCGAAGCCACCATCGCCGAGGTGCGCCTGTCCGACGCCTTCCAGAGCGGCGTGGACTGGAGCCGCATCCTGCCCACCGGCGGCTTGCGGATCGAGCAAAGCCTCAGCACCTTCGCCGCCGGCACCACGCCGGCATTGCTACTGCGTTACACCAACCCAGTCGGCAATTTCACCGCCACCCTCAAGCTGCTGGAACAGTTCGGCAACACGCGCGTGCTGTCCAGCCCCAAGCTGATGGCGCTCAACAACCAGACCGCCCTGCTCAAGGTAGTGGACAACGTGGTGTATTTCTCGATCGAGACCAACACCGTCGCCAACACCAATACCCCCGCCGTCACCACCTTCAACACCACCGCACACACCGTACCGGTGGGCGTGGTGATGAGCGTGACCCCGCAGATCAACGAGAACGGCCAGGTCGCGCTCACCGTGCGGCCGACCATTTCGCGCATCCTGCGCTTCAAGAACGACCCCAACCCGGCCCTGTCCGCCAGCACGCTGACCGCAACCATCACCAACCCGGTGCCGGAAATCCAGGTGCGCGAAATGGAATCGGTGCTGCAGGTCAACAGCGGCCAGGCCGTAATCCTTGGCGGACTGATGCAGGACGACACCACCAAGACCCGCGACCAGATTCCCGGCCTGGGCGGACTGCCGGGCATCGGCGACCTGTTCGCCTACCGCAACGAAAACACCACCAAGACCGAGCTGGTAATATTCCTGCGCCCCACCGTGATTCCCAACCCGACGCTGGACAGCGACGAACTCAAATTCTTCCAGCGCTACCTGCCGCAGGTGGAGAGCGCCAAACAGCCATGAGCCTGCTGCTGAAGGCCTTGCAGAAAGCGGCACAAAGCCGCGAGACGCCAGAGCAGGAAGCGGTGGCGGCTCAGCAGGGCAAAATGTCGCTGCAACCGCTGGAAAAACCCAAGCCGGCGGCTTTCGAATTCACTACGCCGGCACAGGCCGCCTCGGTGTTGCAGGCCGGCGAGCGCGAAGCGACCCTGCTCGAAAAAATGCGCGAGCGCCCAGTCGCGATGTTCGCCATCGCCGCGGCGATCTTCCTCGCCGGCTATGCCGTCTACGTCTACATCGAAATCAACCGGCCCAACCTGCTGGCAAGCAATGTCGAACTTCGCACAGTGCCCCCGCCCCAACCTGCTGCGCCGCAGCTCATCGCCGCCGCACCGGCGCCGCAGGCGCCTGCTGCCGAGGTCAAACAGGGAACGGCAGCCGAACGTCCGGCCCCGGAAACAGTTCGCGCGCCCGCCTCGCGCCAGGCTGCGCCCGCCGCACCCGCAGCCCCCATCGTCGCCGCGCCGCAGCCTGCCCGTGACCGGGTGATGGTGAACCGCAGCGAGGATGTCCCGCCCACGATCAACCCGGCGCTCGCCGCAGCCTACGATGCCTTGCAGCGCGGAAATTTCGAGCAGGCGCGTGACCAATACCAGAAGCTGCTGGCAGTGGAACCGCATAACGTCGATGCCCTGCTCGGGCTGGCGTCCATCGCGGCACAGGAAAACAAATCCGACCTCGCCAGCCGCTATTACCTGCAGATCCTCGAAATCCAGCCGCGGCACGCGCTGGCGCAGGCGGGATTGCTCGCCATCGTCGGCGAGGCCGATGCAGTGACGGCGGAAACCAAGCTAAGGCAGCTGATTGCGCGCGAACCCTCCGCCTTCGTCTATTTCACCCTGGGCAACCTGTTGGCCGCGCAATCGCAGTGGGCCAACGCGCAGCAGGCCTACTTCCACGCGCACCACCTCGAGCCCGACAATCCCGATTACGCCTATAACCTGGCGGTAGGACTGGAAAATGTCGGCCAGGCCAAAATCGCGCTCACTTACTACCGCCATGCGCTCGCACTGGCCCAGGAAAAAGGCGGCGCCCACTTCGACCTCACCGCAACGCAATCCCGCGTGCGTCGGCTCGAATCTGCTGCGGAGTAACGTCATGGCGGAACAGCGCCGCAAACCCCGCCTTGGTGAGTTGCTGATGCAGCAGGGCATAATCACGCCCGACCAGCTGCGTATCGCCCTCACCGAACAAAAACAAACCCACTTGCATCTCGGCCGCCAACTGGTCAAGCTGGGTTTCGTCACCGAAGCGGTGATCCGCGACACCGTCGCCCGCACCATCGGCCAGGACAGCATCGACCTCTCCCAGGTGGTGGTTGATGCGGAGGCACTCAAGCTGGTGCCAATCGAGCTCGCGCGTCGCCATCGCGTCCTGCCCATTGCCTACGATGCCGATCGCAAGCTGTTGACCATAGCCACCACCGAGCTATCCAATGTGGTGGCGGTGGATCAGTTGCGCGCCAATCTCGGCCCGCGCGTCGAGGTGAAAACGCTGCTCGCCGGCGAAGCACAGCTCGAGGAATACATCGACCAGTTCTACGGCTATGAGCTGTCGGTGGATGGCATCCTGCGCGAAATCGAAACCGGCGAAATCGATTACCAAAGCCTGCAAGCGGGCGGCGACGAATACACCCAGCCCATCGTGCGCCTGGTGTGGGCGATGCTGGTGGACGCAGTCAAGCGCGGCGCCTCCGACATCCACTTCGAACCCGAGTACGCCTTCTTGCGCATCCGCTACCGCATCGACGGCGTGCTGGAACAGGTACGCAGCCTGCACAAGATGTATTGGCCCGGCATCCTGGTGCGCCTCAAGGTGATCAGCGAAATGAACATCGCGGAAACACGCGCGCCGCAGGACGGCCGGCTGTCGCTCACCCTGAACGGGCGCCCGATCGATTTCCGCGTATCTTCGCAGCCGACCATCTACGGCGAAAACATCGTGCTGCGTATCCTCGACCGGGAAAAATCCATCATCACCATGGATCACATGGGGCTCGGCAGCGGCACCATCACCAAGCTCAACACCATGCTGGCACGCCCCGAGGGCATCGTCATCATCACCGGCCCCACCGGCAGCGGCAAGACCACCACGCTGTACTCGCTGCTGTCGCAGGTCAACAACGAGTCGGTCAACATCATGACCCTGGAAGACCCGGTCGAATACCCAGTGACGCTGATGCGCCAGACCTCGGTCAACGAGGTGGCGCGGCTCAACTTCGCCGACGGCATCCGCTCCATCATGCGCCAGGACCCTGACATCATCCTGGTCGGCGAAGTGCGGGACCACGACACCGCCGAGATGGCGTTCCGCGCCGCGATGACCGGCCATCAGGTATTCACCACCCTGCACACCAATTCGGCAATGGGCGCCTTTCCGCGCCTACTCGACATCGGCATCCCGCCTGAGATCGTCGCCGGCAACGTCATCGGCGTGATCGCGCAGCGCCTGGTGCGCCTGCTCTGCCCGCACTGCAAGGAGGCCTATGCGCCGAGCGCCGAGGAAAAGCAGCTGCTCGGCCCCGCCGCGCAGAGGGTCGGCAATCTGTACCGCCCCAAAGGCTGCCCGCGCTGCAACCTGAAGGGCTACCGCGGCCGTAGCGCGGTGATGGAAGTGCTGCTGATGGACGCCGAACTCGACGAACTGGTGGCGCGCCGTGCCACCATGCGCGAGATGAAAACCGTGGCCATGGCCAAAGGCTTCCGCCCGCTGGTGGAAGATGCATTGCAGCGCGTGCTCGACGGCGTCACCAGCCTGATCGAGGTGTCGCGCGCCGTCGACCTGACCGGCCGCTACGTCTGATCCGCGCGGGACGATAACGACCAGCCATGCCTGCATTTACCTACAAGGCAGTCGACCGCAACGGTCAGCCGGCGCGCGGCAAGCTCGACGCCGCCAACGAGATCGACCTCGAACTGCGCCTCAAGCGCATGGGACTGGATCTCATCACCTCGCAGCCGATCAGCCGCAGCGCGGCGCGCGCGCGTGGCAACATCACGCGCCGCGACCTCATCACCTTCTGCTTCGACCTGGAACAGGTGACCCGCTCCGGCATCCCGCTGCTCGACGGCCTGCGCGACCTGCGCGACGGCGTGGAAAAGCCGCGCTTCCGCGAAGTCATCACCTCGCTCACCGAGGACATGGAAGGCGGCAAGGTGCTGTCGCAATGCCTGGCCGAACATCCGCAGGTGTTCGACCACGTGTTCGTCAGCCTGATCAAGACCGGCGAGCAGACCGGCAAGCTCACCGAGGTGCTCGCCAGCCTAGGCGAATCGCTCAAGTGGCAGGACGAACTGGTATCGCAGACGCGGCGCCTGCTGGTTTACCCGGTAATGGTGCTGACCGTGGTGATCAGCGTGGTGCTGTTCCTGCTGCTCTACCTGGTGCCGCAGGTGGTCTCGCTGCTCACCACCATGGGGCTGGAACTGCCCTGGCAGACGCGCGCGCTGATCGCACTTTCCAATTTCGTGGCCGGCTACTGGTGGTTGATATTCGGGCTGCCGCTGGCGGTGGTGCTGGGCGGCATCATCGCCGTGCAGCGCGACCCCAAGGCGAAGTACCTGTTCGACTACCTCAAGCTGCACGTGCCGGTCACCGGCATCATCCTGCAGAAGATCATCATGGCGCGCTTCGCCAACTTCTTCGCGCTGATGTACAGCTCCGGCATCACCATCCTCGACGCGCTCAAGACCAGCGAGGATATCGTCGCCAACCGCGTCGTCGCCGACGGGTTGATGCGCGCCGGCCAGCAGATAGGCGCGGGCGAAAGCCTGAGCGAAACCTTCCGCAACCTTGGCATCTTCCCGCCGCTGGTGATCCGCATGCTGCGCGTCGGCGAAACCACCGGCGCGCTCGACAGCGCGCTGCAGAACATCAACTACTTCTATATGCGCGACGTGCGCGAGTCGATAGACAAGGCGCTCAAGCTGCTGGAACCGGCGCTCACCCTGGTGCTGGGCGCGGCGCTGGCCGCCATCATGTTCTCGGTGCTGACCCCGGTGTACGATATCATAGGCAAGCTGCAATTATAGGATCCGACGTGGCCGGTAAACTTCTGCTCTGCGTTTCAGGCTCGCACGCCATCGCCGCACGCTGGCGCGGCGGCAAGCTGTCGGCCTACCGGATGTTCGCCAACACCGATTCTGGCTGGGCGCAATTCAACGAATATCTGCAGGATGTCCCCGGGCAAACCGTCTACCTGATGCTCGACGTGGTCGAGGAAGACTATCGCTACGAAACGCTGCCGCATGCCAGTGGCCGCGACCGCACCGAACTGGTGGCGCGCAAGATCAAGCAGTTCTACCGCAATACGCCTTATGCCGCCGCTTGGCTGCAAGGCCGCGATACCGGCAAGCGCCGTGACGACCGTTTCCTGTTCGCGGCGATGACCAACCCCGACCTGCTGCATCACTGGCTGCGCATCATCACCCTGCAAGAAGCGCCGCTCGCCGGCATATACCTGCTGCCCATGGTGAGCCTGGCGCTCGCCGAAAAGCTCGGCCTCAAGCAGCCCAACCTGCTGCTGATTTCGCAGCATAACAGCGGGCTGCGCCAGACCTTCTTCCGCGAGCACCGCCTGCGCATCAGCCGCCTCACTCTGTTCAATGCGCAGTCACAGCAGTCGGTCGACGCGGCCTACGCGGAAGAGGTCGCCAACACCAAGCTGTACCTGGAAACGCTGAAGATGATGCCGGCGGACAGCCAGCTCGCCGTCGCCATCATCGACCCCGCCGAGAAACTGCACGACCTCAACCAGTCACTCATGCGCCAGTTCGGCGATGCGCACTGCCTGCACTTCGGCCATGACGAACTGGCAGCCAGGCTCGGCATCGACAGCGAGTTGTTGCAGCAGCACCCGGAAACCCTGCACCTGTACCTGCTGGGCCACTACCAGCCGCCGGCCAACCTCGCTCCGCCGGCGCTCACCGCACGCCACCAGCGCAACCGCATCAAGCTGGGGTTGTACGCGGCAAGCGCGGCGACGCTGCTGTTTAGCGGCGCATGGAGCGGCGCCAATCTTTACCAGCGCGCCGAACTCGATGCGCAAACCGCGCAGGCCGCCGCAGATACCCAGATCGAAAACGGCAAGTACCTCGCCGTCACCAGGCAGTTTCCCGCAGCGCCTGCCCCTTCCGGGACGCTGATGCAAACCGTGGAAACGATCGTCGCGCTCAAGGCCGGGCTGCGCACGCCGGAACATGCCTTCGCGGTGCTGAGCCGTGCGCTCGACGCCAGCCCCGCCATCGCGCTCAAATCGCTGCGCTGGAAATCGGGCAACGCAGCCGATGGCAAGGCCGCCGTGGCGGGCATCAAGGAAGCCAAGGGCCAGCAGAGCATAGAAATCGAGGCCGAGATCAAGTCGTTCAAGGGCGACTACCGCGCCGCCATCGCCACCATCGACGCCTTCGTCACGCTGCTCAGGCAGGATCCCGGCATCGCAGAAGTCACGGTGGTGCAGTTGCCGCTCAACATCAGCCCGGTCAACAGCCTGAGCGGCACCACGCTGGAAAGCGGCGCGCCGTCGGCGACGGCATCGTTTAAGCTCGCCGTCGCCCTGAGGGCCGCATCATGATGCTGTCCGCTGCCCAATGGCGCCTGCTGCGCCTGCCCGTCGCCGCCGTGCTAGCAGCCATCGGCCTGGGCAGCGCCGGCGTGCACTACAGCGGACTCGCGCTCGACGCAGCGCAGGACAGGCTCACGCAGCAACAGCGCCAGTTGCGGGAAGCGCGTGCGCGCTATCAAAAGTCGGGGGACGAAGCCAGCGTCATCATGCGTTACCTGCGCCCCTACCAGGAATTCCAGCGCCTTGGCGCCATCGGGCAGGAGCAGCGTATCAACTGGCTCGACGGTTTGCGCAACGCCAACCTGGAAGCGGGACTGTTCGGCGTGGAATACCAGATCGGCGCACAGCAGCCCTACGCCTTCTCCGCCGCAGGCACTACGGGCGCTGCGGGCGGCAAGCCGACTTTGCGCCAATCGCAGATGAAGATCAACTTCCGCCTGCTGCACGAGGAAGACCTGATGCGTTTCTTCCGCGCCCTCGAACAGCAGCAAGTCGGCCTGTTCGCGCTCAACCAGTGCCTGCTCGAGCGCACCAGTACCGCACCGATCGGCACACGCTTCCAGCCCAACCTGCGCGCCGAATGTGAACTCTCCTGGATCACTGCCCAGCCCGAAGAAGGAGCGCAGCCATGATGCGCAAAGCCTGCCTGATCATGCTGCTCGCGCTGGCCGCACCTTCCGGCGCGCAAGAACTCGGCCGCCTGTTCTTCACGCCTGCACAACGCGCCGCGCTGGATAGCGCACGTCAGCAAAACGTGCGCATCGACCTCACCCCTGCGGAAGAGCAGGAAACTGCCGATGCCGCGCCAGCAGGCACCATCACCTTCAACGGCATCGTGCGCCGCAGCGACGGGCACGCTTCGGTATGGGTCAACAACAAGCGCATCGACGACCGCGACAGCGGCAATATACGCATCCTGCGCCGCGACGGCACCGACAGCATCTCCATCCAGGCGCCCAATTCCGATAGCCGTGTGAACCTCAAGGTCGGGCAGAATTACGACACCGCCACAGGCCAGGTGCAGGAAAATTATGCATCGCGCCCGGCGCCAGCACCCAAGCCGGCCGCCGCCCCGCAACCACCGTCCGCGCCGAAAACAACCAAGCCCGCCCCCGCAGAGCAGCCGGCAGAGGCCAATGGTGACCAGTAATGGCGCTGCGCAAAAAATCGCCGCCCCGCCGCCAGGCCGGTATCGCGCTGGTGGTGATCATCGCGCTGCTCGGTATTGCAAGCGGCATCCTGCTGGTAAATGTATTCAGTGCCGCTGGCCTGCAGAATGAGAAAAACCGCAAAGATGCGGAAGTATTGGAAAAAGCAAAAACAGCGCTGATCGGCCGTGCAGCAAGCGACGACAATCGCCCCGGCAGCCTGCCCTGCCCTGACACCAACAACGACGGCTCGGCAGAAATTTTCGCCGGTAATGACTGCCCCAATTACATAGGGCGCCTGCCCTGGCGCACCTTGGGCTTGCCAGACTTGCGCGACAGCTCGGGGGAGCGGCTTTGGTATGCCTTATCGCCCGCCTTTCGTGATAACACATCAGCCCAACCAATCAACAGCAATACCAAGGGCACACTCCTGATATATCGTGCCGATGGCACAAACCTGGAAACCGCAGCAGGCTACAACGCCGTCGCGGTAATATTCACCCCGGGCAATATCCTCGCAGCACAGTCCCGTGGCACGACTGCCGAACAAAACAACCCGGCGAATTATCTTGACACCGCCAACGGCCGTAACAACGCCACTTCCAGCGGCCCTTTTATCGCGGGCGAAAAATCCGCGACCTTCAACGACCGCCTGCTCATCATCACGACCAAGGAACTGATGCCAGTGGTGGAGCAGCGGGTGGCCGGCGAAGTGAGGAGAGTGCTCACCAGCTACTATACGGACAGCGGCTGTGATTGTTACCCCTGGGCAGATTCGGTGGCAGAGTTCGCTGACTACGACTCCAATGAAGGGCTGAACCGCGGATGGTTACCCAACCACGCACTCCCCGTCAACTGGAGCGGTACCTTCCGGCCACCATCATGGTTTTTTAACAACGAATGGTACAAGCTGATTTATTACAGCGTGGCGAAAAATCGTACCGATGATCCTGGCGATTGCGACAGTTGCATAGACAACACATTAAGCATAAACGGGGTGTCCGGGGTGAGCGCCCTGTTTTTCATGCCTGGGACACCCATAGACACGCTGATACGAGCACCAGACAAACTGTCCGATCATCTGGAAGATACCGAGAACAATGACGGTGCCAATGACCGCTACGTCACCCCCACCTCGCAATTCCTGGACAAAGACCGGCTTTACCGGTTGCCGTAACGTGGGCAAATTAAAAGGAAGCGCCGTGAGACAAAAAGATTGCGGCTTTACGCTGATAGAAATGGCCATGGTGCTGGTGATCGTTGCATTCTTGCTGGGCGGTTTGCTGATGCCGCTCTCCACCCAGGTCGAGCAGCGCAAGATTTCCGAAACGCAAAAGGCGTTGGAAGAAATCAAGGAAGCATTGACTGGCTATGCAATCGCCAACGGCCGGGTGCCTTGCCCAGCCAACGGCACTATCGCCAGCGGAGCCGCCAACGCCGGGTTGGAAAATACCTCGGGCTCGGGTGCGGCAATGACCTGTGTAAATGCCGGCGGTGTTTTGCCGTGGGCCACCTTGGGTGTCAACGAAACTGATGCCTGGGGCAGGCGCTTTACTTACCGGGTCACCCCATCGTTCGCGGACGGGGCCGATGGCACCGGCACGGGCTCTTGCGCCGTCACCGCGGGCATCTCTTTCCAATTGTGCTCGAACGGCAACTTGAACGTGTTCGCCACTGCGGGCGGCACCTCCGTTGCCTCCAACGTGCCAGCCATGATCGTTTCGCACGGGGCGAACGGTCTTGGCGCCTACATGCCGAATGGCGTGCAACTTGGCGGCGCAGCGGGCGACGAGAACGAAAATGCTGACAACGACAACACCTTTGTCAGCAAAATCCCTACCTCAACCTTCGACGATCTGGTGACATGGATCACCCCCAACATCCTGCTCAACCGCATGGTCGCAGCCGGCAGGCTGCCGTAATTAAGCCGGCTCCTGGGTCAGTTCAAAGCGCACGCCGCCGGCACGGTTCTCCGCCAGGCGCAAGCGGTAGCCGTGCTGCGCGGCCCAGCGCCCGGCCTGGTACAGCCCGACCCCCAGCCCGCCCTCGGTGCTCATCACCGCCTGGAACAGTCGTTCCGCCACCTGCGCCGGCACCGGCTTGCCGCTGTCGGTCACGGCAAACAGCAAACCCCCGCCGTCCACGCGCAATTCGACGCTCACCACAACACCCGGATCGGTGGCGCGCTTGCGCACGGCGTTCTCGATCAGGTTTTCCGCCACGCTGTTGAACAAGTCCAGCGGTACGCGCGTGTCGCCGCCGTCGCTGCATGTGAAGCGGATGCCGCGCGATTCGTAGCGTGTGCACAAATTGTCCCACCACTCGGAAACAGGCGCGGTGTCACCGGCCTCCACTTCTTGTTTCGGTGCCTTGATTTTTTCCAGGGTCAGTTGCAGGCGTTGCGACAGTAGTGGTAACTGACGCTGCATAAGGCCGCGGAAATCCCCCTCGCGCCCGTCCTGCTGGGCGGCGGCGGTGAGCGTGGTGAGCGATTGCAGCAGGTTCTTCACGTCATGCGTGAGACGCGCGCCGGTTTCGTGGATCGCCTGCATGCGCGCCATCTGCCGCATCGCCGCCTCGCGGCGCTTGGCCTGGTAGAAGCGCCCCACCAGTTGCACCAGCAATCGCGTGTGCAGGGTCATGGTCACGCCGGCGAGCCGCTCCGTCCACAGTTCCATATGCAACGGGCCGCTCTGGTACATCAGTGAGTGCTCGGTTTTCTTGCCCAGTCTGCCCTCGCCCTCCGGGGCACGCCAGGCGATCCCTTGCAGCCAGGGCAGTTCGGTGAGGCGCTGCATGGCGCGATCGAGAAAGCTGGCGGCATTGGGCTCGACCTCGGCATCGCGCGCGAGCTGCGCCAGCCATTGCTCGAACGGCGTGCCGACGCTGAGCAGGTAGCTGGAAAAAATCTGTTGCAGGCCGGCAAAACCGAAACGCGGACTCCACAGCCAGCCGGCAACCATCATGACGCCGGCGATGACGAAGATCGCCACCAGGAGGGAACGCTCGAAGCTGAGCTGCGTGAGGGTGTGGATGGCGAACACACTCAGCACCATCACCGCAAGCAGCAGCAGGAGCGTCACGCTGTACAGGAAGTCGATGGTCTTGCCGCCGCCGGGCGGCTCTTGCTCGGTCGGCATCAGCGCCATGGCGAGCAGGAAGCTGGGCATGAAATACACCATCAGCATGTGCGTCAGCTCGTCGACCGCGCCGTGGCCGAACATTTCCGGCACCACCCACAACAACATGGTGAACAACAGGTACAGCAGCGCGGCGAGGTAGAAGTAACGCAGCCAAGTCACGCGGAAGGAAAACACCCGCCCACCCATCAACGCGAACAGGCCGCCCATCCAGAATGCAAGCAGACCCCAGCCCAGGAGCAGCATCACGGCGCCGAAGGCCAGCACGATAAACACCGCGCCGCTGGCGCCGAGCTTGGCTTCGCCGCGCCACAGCGGCTGCCACAGCAGGAACACGCCAAAGTGGGAAATCATCAGCGCACGCGCCCACTCGTGATCCGGACCAACCATCATCACCGCGTGCAGCAGGCCAAGCATGATGATCAGCAGCCAGCGCCGCTGACGGTTGACCGACTCCAGCACCCAGGTGCGCGCGTTCATGCTCTCCCCTCACGACATCGCGGCTGTCGAACTTTCGTCATGGCGTCCGAATTTTCAGCACGGCAGGGGCGGGCCGCGTTTGCGAATTTTTTCACGATTATTTTTCCATTACCGCGCCGACGCAGGCCGGCGGCTTGTTATCTGGCCATACGGAAAACTTATTTCCGGCGCAACTATACCGTGGCACGTCGCTTGCTGTATAGACCGGCGTCAACGGTTTGCGTTGATGACTCCTGAAGAAGGCGCCGGGGAAGACCAACACGTCAATAACGACAAACAACATGAACAAGCTTCTGCACATATGGGAACGCGCCGTACTTGTTGCACTGTGCGTCGCAATGATTCAGCCGGGTTACGCGCAGGACATCAACGCCCCTGACGAAATCAACGGCGCGCGCAAACGCGCAGACCGCATCGACGGCCTGGTCACCGACCAGACCATCACGCTGCTGGGCCATGAATTCTACCGTTCCTTCGTCAACACCTGGCGCGACCAGAGCGATGGCTCACGCTACAACCTGGCCATCTACGAGCGCCCGTCGGCGCGCTCCGCCAGCCTGGTGTGGGTGGAATACCGCTTCCGCAAAATTTACTCGGGCCTGGTGCGCATGGGCAAGCGCAGCAGCCTGGAGGAAATGGGCGCCGGTGCCGCGCAAGCGGTGCGCGCGCGCATCGCCGAGATCGAAGCGGAAACGCTGTTCAACACGCAGGACATGGCGGCAGACGAAATTTAAAGGGGGGGGAAAACAACATGCGCTGGATCATCTTGCTGCTCGTATTCGCACAAGCCGCGTCGCTGGCGTCGGAGCTGATTTACACACCGATCAATCCCGCGTTCGGCGGCAACCCGCTGAACGGCCCGGTGCTGCTCAACGAGGCGCAGGCCATCAACAACTACAAAGATCCCGCGCTCGCCGCGCAGCAAAAAACCCCGGCGCAGCAATTCAGCGACACGCTGCAGCGCTCCATCGTCAGCCGCCTGTCGTTCTCTGCCGCCAGCGGCCTGGTGGACGCGAACGGCAACCTGATCGCCACTTCGCAGCCGCTGCAAACCGCCGATTTCACCATCACCATCACCAACCTCGCCGGCACCGGCGAAATGCAGGTGTCGGTGGTGGACAAGGTCACCGGGCAAACCACCCAGTTCAGCGTATGCCAGCCCACCAGCGCGGTCGCCGGAGCTACCGCCTGCGTGCCATGAGAACGAGGGAAACCAGACATGCGATTTATCGGAGGGGCAGCGGTGAAGGTGCGTAGTGGGAGGGGGCGCAGGGGAGCGGTGCGGACGACCGCACTTGCCCTGCTCGCCTTGAGCGCGATGGTAAGCGGCTGCGCCACGCCCAGTCTGGAGAGCATGACGCCACAGCCGCCGCGCCTGACCACCGCCACGCAAACCCATCTCGACCTGATCAACCTGCCGCGCAGCAAGGGCAAGATCGTCGCCGCCGTGTATGGCTTCCGCGACCAGACCGGGCAATACAAACCGTCGTCGGAAAATTCCTTCTCCACTGCGGTGACGCAGGGCGCGACCTCGATGCTGGTAAAGGCGCTCAATGATTCCGACTGGTTCATCCCGGTGGAGCGCGAAGGCCTGCAAAACCTGCTCACCGAGCGCAAGATCATCCGCGCCGTGGAGCCGCAGGAAGGCGGGCAGAAGGCCGCCGCGCCGACCGTGCCGTCGCTGCTCTCCGCCAGCATCCTGCTCGAAGGCGGCATCATCGCCTACGAATCCAACGTGCAGACCGGCGGCATCGGCGCGCGCCACCTCGGCGTCGGCATCAACACCCAGTATCGTACCGACCAGGTCACGATCAACCTGCGTGCGGTGGACGTGCGCAGCGGGCGCATCCTCAACAGCATCTCGGTGACCAAGACGGTGTATTCCTACCAACTCGCCGCCAACGTATTCCGCTTCATCGCCTTCAAGGACCTGCTGGAAATGGACACCGGCTACACCACCAACGAGCCGGCGCAGCTGTGCGTGTTGGAAGCGATCGAAGCCGCGGTGATCCACCTCGTCGCCGAAGGCGTTCAGGACAACAACTGGGGGCTGTACAACGCCGACGACATCAATGCGCCGGTATTGCAGAAATACATAGAGGAACAGCGCCGGCAGAAACCGGCTGGGAAGATCGCGGCAAACGACACGACGCGCCATTGATGATGGCGCGCCTCGGGCAAGAGGATAAGGGGAAAAGGGTGAAGGGGATGAAGGGGGTGAAGGCCAAGTGGCTCGTTCTGTTGTTGCTCGCGGCGATGTGCGCACCTGTACTGGCTGGCGACGACCACGAGCGGAAACACACGCGCCACGATGACGACCTCGCCGGGCCGGAGCCTGGCATGGTGGCAGGCTTCCCCGAACTGGCCGACGACGCCACGCTCGCACCCAGCCGCGCGGGCATCGTACAGCAGGGTACGTCCAACTACGCCAGCGCGGTGCAGCGCGGCGCGGGACACGTCCTGCCGATCCGCCAGGAAGGCAACCAGAACAGCGCCATCGTCGTGCAGACGGGCGCCGGGCAGGCAGCGCGCATCGAGCAGGTGGGCGACGCCAACCTGGCGCAACTGAACCAGGACGGATATGGCAACCGCAGCGGCATCAGCCAGCGCGGTCAAGGGAATACCGCGGATGTGGAGCAGATCGGGCTGCACAATTCGGCGGTAGTGGTACAGACCGGCAGCGGTCTGGTGGTAGGAGTACAGCAGATAGGAAATTTCAACCGGGCGTTCGTTGAACAGAGCAACTGAGCAACATCTGGTCGGCAGCGCCCATTTTTAACTTGTAATAAAGGAGAGGGTAATGAAGTTCAAGAAATCAGTTTTATCCATCGCCATCGCGGCAGCGTTTGCAGCCGGTTCGGCCTGGGCGGACATCGATGCCGGCACGCCGGAATCTTCCAGCACCGGCAACAGCGCCGTCATCACCCAGACCGGCGGTTCGGACAACACCGCGGTGATCGACCAGACCGGCAACCGCAACACCGGTAGCGTCGAGCAGGACAACACTTCCAACGCCAATGCCAACGTGCTGACCGTCGGTGACGACAACAGCGCCACCGTGTTCCAGCAAGGCAGCAACGGCACCGTGAACGTGACCCAGATGAACGCCACCGGCTCCAGCGCCACTGCGACGCAGACCGAAAGCTACAGCGACAACAACCGTGTCGACATCACGCAGGATGCCACCGCCAACAGCTCGGCCAGCGTCGATCAGGATGACTACAATCACCAGGCCACCATCAACCAGAGCAACGGCGCCGACATGAACGCCATCGTTTCACAAAGCGACGACGCGCAGGTCGCCACCGTCAACCAGAACGCCGGCAACGGCCTGTCGGCAGCGGTTTCCCAGGATGGCACCAACAACGTGGCCACCATCAACCAGACCGGCAACAGCAACAGCGTCGAAGTCAGCCAGGTTGAGGACGGCAGCGACAACACCGCCCTCGTCAACCAGGACGGCAACAACAGCTTCGTGTACGTGACGCAAACCGCAACGATGGGCAGCATGGTAGAGGTCAATCAGACCGAAGCCTACAGCGACGGCAACGTTGCCGACGTCATGCAGGCCAGCACGGTGGACAGCTCGGTGAGCGTCTCCCAGGACGACGGCAACAACATCGCGATCGTGACGCAAAGCGACGGTGCCAACCTGTCGGCCAGCGTCGACCAAAGCGACCTCGCCAACCTGGCCAGCATCAGCCAGAGCAGCGGCAACGACCTGAGCGCCAGCATCACGCAGGACGGCGAAGGCAACGAAGCCACGCTGACCCAGGCCGGCGGTGCGTTCAACTCCGCCAGCATCACCCAGGACGAAGACGCCGCGTTCAACGTGGCGACCGTCACGCAAGACGGCGGCCTCGGCAACGTGGCCCTGGTGATGCAGCACGGCACCGGCAACGACGCGACCATCAGCCAGCTGGGCGGCGCCAACAACAGCGCCAGCATCTACCAGCGCTAAGCAGGTGCATGCATGTTGGGGAAATCCCGGCAAGCTGGGCGGACGCGCAAGCGTCCGCCCTTTTTCCGCTCTTTTTCCCACTTGCTGACGGGAGTGCTGATGACCATGACACAATCCGCCATGTCGCAACCGGGAACGGGGGGCGAGCCCGCCTGCCGCATCTGGATCGAAGCGCAACCCGAGGGCGCATCGCTGCGCATCACCGTCAGGGCGTGGTCGGAACAGACCGCGCGCCTAGACTATGAACTGCTTTCGGAGAAACGCGACGGAACCAATCGCTCGCGCTCACGGCAAGCCGGCGGCGTTACGCTGGAAAGCGGCAAGTCACGGATTCTAAGCTCAATTAAATTGGACAAATTGCCGACTGCCCACTACACTTTCTCGGCAAAACTGTACCGGGACGGCATCCCGGTGGCCGGGCAAGAAACAGAATATTGATTTTCCCCTAAATCCTCTTGCAACCCGGCCGATATGCACCTAAACTACGGCGCAAACTAGCCGCGCTAAACGTGGGATTTTAATAAAATTAATGCCGTGAATAAGGCGTCGGTACGGGAATTGCGTAAGTGCAGCGCAAGGCGTACCACAATTGGAGGAAACACAATATGCATATGCGTAACCGCGGCTTCACGCTGATCGAAATCGCGATCGTCTTGGTGATCATCGGCCTGCTGCTGGGCGGCATCCTGAAAGGCCAGGAACTGATCAACAGCGCCAAGGTGAAAAACCTAGCGGCCGATTTCAAAGGCATCCCGGTATTCATTTACGGCTATCAGGACAAGTTCAAGGCACTGCCCGGTGACGATGCGGCAGCCGCCACCCACATGAATGGCGCCACAAACGCCACCACCGGCGGTACGGTCGGCAATGGCATGATCGAAGGTGCCTGGAACTCCAACACGACAACCGAAGAAAGCTACCTGTTCTGGCAGCATGTGCGCTTGGCCGGCCTGGCTCCCGGCTCGACAACGATAGGTGGCGCAGACTATGTGCCACGCAATGCAGATGGTGGCCGAATCGGCATCCAAAGCAGCACCGGATTCACCACCATCACTCAAAACGCAGCGGGCGCTGCCGCGCCGATGACCGGCAGTTACATCATATGCTCTGATGCGATACTGGGGAAATTCGTCAAGCAACTCGACACCACCATGGACAATGGTGATACCGATACCGGTTCGATGCGCGTCGCCGATCCTGCCAACGCTGGGCGCTCCATTGCAACAGCCAACGTTACGGATGGCCAGGCCTATACCGTGTGCATGGGCTTCTGATCCCCCCTGACGCATTCAAAAGCCCGCCGCGCGCGGGCTTTTTTATGGTTCTTCGCGGATATTAGGGGAAGAGTAGGTTGACGAGGCGGAGGTTGGTAAATTGGTAGTCGCCAAACCATCCAACCCAACCTGTTTACCCCGTCATGCTAGATGTTATGTCTGGA
>JBFMAC010000007.1:0-132927 GCA_040756015.1 Pseudomonadota bacterium | reverse complement strand
AAGAAGCGGCGCGCGCGAAACTGGAAGCCGAGGCCAAGGCGCACGCCGAGGAAGAGGCGCGGCAAAAGGCCGAGGCCATCGAACGCGCACGCGAGGAAGCGGAAAAACGCGCACGCGAACTCGATGAGGAAGACGTGCGCGCCCGCGCCGAGGCAGCCGCACGTTCCCTCATCGCAGCCAAGCAGCACGAAGCTGAAGCCGCCGCACAAGCCGTCAAGCACAAGGAGAAGACCAAGCTGGGCAAGCCGATCCTAATCGGCCTGCTCGGCCTGATCGCTTCCACCATCGCGCTGGTGCATTTCATCCCGTTCACCGCCTACATCCCCGACATGGAACGCATCGCCGCGCAGGCGCTGGGCGAGCCGGTCAGCATCGGCGACCTGCACGCCGCCCTGCTGCCCACGCCGCACTTCACCCTGGATAACGTCGCAGTAGGCATCGACAAGGACATCCGCGCCGTCACCGTCACGCTCACGCCCGATTTCGGCACGCTCAGCGAGCCGGTGAAAGTCGTCGACAAAATCGAATTGGAAACGGTCACCGCGGAACAAAGCGCCGCGCTGCGCGCTGCGCACTGGCTGCAAGACAGCAGGACCGTGCTCGAAGTGCACGCCGTCACACTCAAGGGCGTCAAGCTGTCGGCGCCGGAAAATCCGCTGCCCGTATTCGACGCCGACTTCAAGTTCACCCCCACCGGGGAATTGAGCTCCGCCTGGCTGCGCAGCAGCGATGACAAATTCAACCTGCGCCTTTCTGGCAAGGGCAATGAGCAACTCGAAGTGAATTTCAGTGCGCGCAACTGGGCACCTCCGCTCGAACCCGCGTTCAATTTCGACAATCTGACCGCGAACGGCACCTGGATGGAAGGCGAGCTGCAACTACGCAGCATCGAAGGACAGCTATACGGCGGCAGCATCTCCGGCTCCGCCAGCGCGCGCAACGAAGCGGACGGCATCACGGCAAGCAGCCAGCTCGAATTCAAGCACCTCACCATCAACCACCAGGTGCCGCTGCTGCTGCACGACATCCTCGCCAGCGGCGAATTGAGCGCCAACCTGAGCCTGAACGGGCAGGCCCGGGAAATAGGCGGGCTGCTCGGCAGCATGCGCATGGAAGGCAGCTTCGTGCTGAAGAAGGGCACGCTCGCCAACATCGACCTGGTGCGCGCGCTGCAATCACCTGTCAGGCACGGCGTGCACGGCGGGCAGACCCGCTACAACGATCTCGAAGGCAGCATCGTCTTCGATGGCAAGCGCACCCAGTACAGGCAACTTCGTCTGACCGCCGGCGCGCTGAGCGCGAGCGGCGCCATCGATGTGGCGCCCAACCACACCCTGTCCGGGCGTCTGAGCGTGGAGCTGGGCTCGTCGGTCAAGGCTACCGCGGTGCGCGGCAACCTCGGTATCACTGGCGTGCCATCCGATCCTGCACTGTATCCGGCCAATAAAGTCGGCGCACCCAACTAGCGCGCCTAAAACAACCAACTCAGGGCTGCTGTGCCTGCCCCGCCTTGGGTATGCGCATCGCTGCGTCCTCGAAGGTGCCGCGCTCGGCATCGAGGTGGCAGGCGCCGCAGTTGGATTTGGCACCCACCTCCTTGCTGCTCCACACCGCATCCACGATCTCATCGTGTTTTGCAATCCAGTATTTGGTTTCCGTGATGCGCAGCGGCGTCTGCCCGGGAGGGATCGACTCGAGAATTTTGTGCGCCGCCTCGGTCAGCTCGGCTTCGGCGGAATTCTTCTGCAGGAAGGCAAGGATGTCCTTCACCAGCGCGTCATCGAGTTGCAACGATTCGCCGAAGTGGTCGTTCTGCTGCTCCATGATTTTCGCCCAGGAACGCGCCGGCAGTAGGGTGGGATGGAACGCGAGGTGGCAGCTACCGCACTCCTCACGCCAATGCGGATGATCGGGCAGTGACTTGCCGATGAAAGGCAGGTAGGGCCGCGTCGACGTTTGCGAAAAATAGTCGCTGAAAAATAGCCCGCCGAACGCCGCCGCCAGCACCAGCAGCACGACGCCGGCCACGTAATGCGACGCGGTGATGCCCTGCCCGGCATCGCCTTCCTTGAGGCCGCTGACCATGGACCTCGCCAGGTTCTCGTGATGCAAACGGCTTTCCACAATGACGCCGGCAACGTGCACCACTGCCAGCACCATGATCAGGTTGGCCAGCAGCTCGTGCGTCTCTTTGAACGCTTCGCCGACGTAGAACGGCACGATGCCGCCGAACAGCCCCTGCTGCTCCTCCCCGCCCAGCACCACCATGCCGCTGATGGTGGCCAGCAGCGCCAGCAACAGCATGAAGTAAACCACCCAGGCGCCGGCGGGATTATGACCAAGGTAGCGAGTGGCAGAACGCTTGAGCGAATCCCGCAGGTAGCACAAAGCCTGCGCGGGCGAGAAGCAGAATGAATTGAAGCGCGCGTAGCGGCTGCCGACGAACCCCCACGCTATCCGGAACACCAGCAAGCCCAGTACCAGGTAGCCGGCGAATACATGCACGTCGCGGAAGCGGTCGGGCTCGCCGCTAAGCCACGCCACCACGATAGCCACGGCAAACAGCCAGTGGAAAACCCGCGTGGGCACATCCCAGACCACTACTTTCATGCACTCCCCCTAGGCGTTTTTTTTGAGTTACCGGTTATTATCCGATGATCGTTGCCGCAGGCCATCCCACCTGCTCACTCAACCGGGCGTGGCAGTGCCGACTCCGCTGCCGCTCTGCTCGCCAAGATAGGTATAGTGGAAGAAATACCCTTCCCTAAGCAAATATACCTCAACCTTTTTCGCGCGCTCCACGAACCAGACCACCACCGGCAGTGCCAGGTTGAGGAAAATGACCGGTATGCCGGTAGCCAGCAACAGCGTTGGGGCATCCACGAAGGTACCGATGAAATAGAGGATCAGCATGGCCACATAGGCAAAGTCCCACCACCTAGGCTGTGATCCTGCGGTTTGCCGCAACACCATGAGCGGATGATAGATCATGGCGCCAGCGATCACCACGCCAGTCAGCAGCTCGATATGGGTGATATGCGGCTCGACGAAACGCCAATGCGCGACAAAGAACATGGACAGGCCAAAAGCGATCATCCCATGCAGGCGCGTTGCGCGTTTCCACTGTGAAGGACGATTTCCCCGCGCAACGGCAACCTGCCCGGATACCTGTTCTGCGGAAGGCTTGCGCCTGAAAATCAGCACGAATGCCAGAATGAAAATGGTTGCATAAGTCAGGACCACTCCTGCATAGACTGCCATATCATCGTTCATGACACCCTCCGTTTACGCGTTTTTTCGTATTGAGATGGTGCAAGTATCTCCTGCCGAACTTAAGGCTTCCTTAGCGGGCAGAAGCCCCGCTTTCACGCCACCGTCACCTCGCGCGACAGGTACACATCCTGGATCGCATTGAGCAATGCGACACCATCCGCCATCGGCTTCTGGAACGCCTTGCGCCCGGAGATCAGCCCCATGCCACCGGCGCGCTTGTTGATCACCGCGGTACGTACTGCCTGGTGCAGGTCGTCCTTGCCGGATTCACCGCCCGAGTTGATCATGCCGACGCGGCCCATGTAGCAGTTCGCCACCTGATAGCGCACCAGGTCGATGGGGTGATCCGAGGTGAGATCGCTGTACACCTTGGGACTGGTCTTGCCGAACTTGAGCGCGGTGTAGCCCCCGTTGTTCTCCGCCATCTTCTGCTTGACGATGTCTGCGTTGATAGTGACGGCGAGATGGTTGGCCTGGCCGGTGAGGTCGGCGGCGACGTGGTAATCCCTCTCGGCAGTCTTGAACACGGGGTTGCGCAGATACGCCCACAAGATGGCGGCCATGCCGAGGTTATGTGCGTGCTCGAAGGCTTCGGAGATTTCCTGTATCTGCCGGCGCGATTGTTCCGAGCCATAGAACACCGTGGCGCCCACCGCGACCGCGCCCATGTCAAAGGCCTGGTCCACGCTGGCGAAGAGGGTCTGGTCGAATTCGTTGGGATAGGTGAGTAGCTCGTTATGGTTGATCTTCACGATGAAGGGAATCTTGTGCGCGTAGCGGCGCGCGACCGAACCCAGTACGCCGAGCGTGGAAGCGACACCGTTGCAGCCGCCCTCGATGGCGAGCTTGACGATGTTCTCTGGATCGAAATAGATGGGGTTGGGTGCGAACGACGCGCCACCGGAATGCTCCACCCCCTGATCCACTGGCAACAGCGACAGGTAGCCGGTGTTGGCGAGGCGCCCGTGGCCGTACAGCGCTTGCAGGCTGCGCAGCACGCCGGGCTTGCGATCCTTCATCGCCACCACGCGATCCACATAATCCGGCCCCGGCAGGTGCAGCGATTCCTTCGGTATGCCGGCGCAGCGATGTTGCAGCAGCCGCTCCGCCTCTTCACCCAACAGCTTCTCGATGTCGTTCATGGCGCCCTCCCTCATGGTGAACTGATGAACTGTGCACTGGTGAACCCGATTCAATGTTACGCCACATCCCGACGCCTTGGAAACCGGCGCCTGTGTATAATTTGACTTGAATCAATCGATAAACTAGGACCCCCCGTGCAATACACGCTCGGCACCCAAGCCATCACCTTCCGCGGCGATCATCATTTCATCGCCCCCAGCGCAGACGTGATCGGCGAAGTGATCCTGGAAAACAACACCAGCGTGTGGTTCAACGCGGTGATTCGCGGCGACAATGAGCCCATCGTGATTGGCAAATCATCCAACGTGCAGGATGGCACGGTGCTGCACACCGACCCCGGCGCGCCACTCACCCTCGGCCAATTCGTCACCGTCGGGCACATGGCGGTGCTACATGGCTGCACGGTCGGCGATAACACCCTGATCGGCATCAAGGCAGTGGTGCTCAACCACGCGATGATCGGCAGGAACTGCCTGATCGGCGCCAACACCCTGATCACCGAAGGTAAGGAAATCCCGGACAACTCGCTGGTGCTGGGCTCCCCCGGCAAGGTGGTGCGTACTGTGACCGACGAGGAGATCGCGCACATCCGTACCAACGCGGAAAACTACGTCGCCAAATTCCAGCGCTACCTGCGCGAGCTGCGCGCCGAATGAACCATTACTTGAACCGCGAAGTACACCAAGAACGCAAGGGGTAGGAAATGCTTTTCCTGGTCCCTTCGCGTCCCTGGCAGTGAATAATTTCTCATCCCTTGGTCTTCATGTCCGCTGCTGAGCGCACCTGCAAATACCACGCCCTCGCGCCGTTGCTGATCTTCGCGGCGCTGCTCGCGTTCTTCTGGCGCCCGATCGAGGACTACGACATCTGGTTCTACATGGTGTCCGGGCGCGAGATCGCGGCGACCGGCAAGATCCCCGACACCATGTTCTACCTGCTACCGCTGCTGGGCGAGCCGGCCTCCTACATCGAATGGGGCTTCGGCCTGCTCTACCACTGGGCGCACAGCCTCGCCGGCTACGCCGGCATGACCGCGCTCAATGCCATCATCGGCGCCGCCACCCTGCTGCTTGCCTACCGCGCCGCCATCGGCAAGCACGCCTGGCTGCACCCCGCCGCGCTACTGGCGCTGGCGCTAGTGGCATGGTGGATCGCAGTGCGGATCAACTACCGCGCCGAAACCGCGCTGCTGCTCGCCCTCGCTGTCGCCCTGTGGGCGCTGGAACGCTACGCTGAACAGGGCAACTGGCAATGGCTCACCGCCATCCCCGTCGCCGGCTGGCTGCTGGTGCAGATGCACCCTTCTGTATTTTTCCTGGTGCTACTGCTGGGCGCCTACGCCGCCGAATTTCTCTACGCGCCGCCAGCAGGGCGCATGCGCGGCCAGGCCATCGCCGCGCTCGCCCTCACCAGCGCTGTGACGCTGGCGCTCGCCTGCCTCAACCCCTATGGCTGGCACCAGGTGGCGCTGCCCGTGATCGCGCTATTCTCCGGCCAGGAACTGATGGCCGACATCACCGAATACATCCCGGTGATGCAGACCGGATATGCACTACATTTCGTGATCATGGCCGCGCTCGCCGTCGCAACGCTGACGTTGCAGCGCGAGCGCCGCATCAGCAGCGGCCTGCTGCTCGCGCTGTTCGGCGGACTGACTTTTCTTTACGTGCGCAACATCGGCCTGTTCGCGCTCATGTTGCTGCCGCCGCTGGTGCGCCTCGCCCTGCACCGCTGCCCGCCCCTGCCGGCCAAGGCACGGCATTTCGCCGTGGCCGCGCTGCTGGCGGTGTGGCTGGGCTTGCCGTTATGGCAGGACAAGCTCGGCAGCGGCATCAAGCCGGGGCTGTTCCCGGAGCAATCGGTCGCCTACCTGAAGCAGCATCTGCCCGGTGGGCGCGTGCTCAACTTTATTGATTATGGCGGCTATCTGGCCTGGACACTGGGTCCGAAATTCATGGTATTCATCGACAGCCACGACATAATGGCCAATCGCACAGTGCAATTGCACGATGACATCTTCCTCGCTGCCCCCGGCTGGGAAATCCCGCTGTCGCAATACCGCATCGACGCCATCTTCACCCCCGCAGTGATGCAGTTCTCCGGGCGCATGATCCCGCTGGTGGAACAGCTCGCCTACGGCAGCGCCTGGCGGCTGGTGGCGCGCGAACCTTCCGGCATGCTGTTCCTGCGCGCTGACTTGGTAAGCGACGGCGGGCTGGATCATCAGCAGGTGTGGGAACAGATGGCCATGGAAGCGCAGCGCGAGCAGAATAAATTCCCCGACCATCCCGACCCCTGGGCGGCGCTGGCGACTGCTTATCGCGCCTTGGGCAAGGAAGCGCAAGCACAGGAAGCCGAGCGGCAATATCGTCGCCTCAGCCAGTGACAACCGTAGGCGCACGGCTCAGCTTCATAAGGCAAACCCTGTCACCGCAAAGGACGCGAAGGTCACAAGGTAAGGCAAGTCAGGTTAGCGCAACGTAACCCGACATCCCATGCCAAAGAGTTGCAGGCGGCAGCATCGAGACGGGTTCCCCCTTCTGCGTCGCCGCAGCGTGGTTCATGCGGTCGGGGGAGTCGGCGCGCGCTGTCCGAGCTCCGCAGCAGCCCGCGGTGTGTGCAGGCTGCCAGGACAAGTTGCACAACCCGTGTTTTTAGGAAAAAACAGGACCATATCTCCAGATATGTGAATTCCACACCGGACGGTCAGCCTCCCGCACTTCTCCTGTTACCCCTGATATCAATAAGCGCCGATAGGCTATTCTGGACAACAAAAAACCTGCAAAGCCTTTGGCTGTGCGGGTTTGGTGAGTTTTCTCTGACTGTAGTAGATAGGTATTGGTGGGCGGTACTGGGATCGAACCAGTGGCTTCCACCGTGTGAAGGTGGCACTCTACCGCTGAGTTAACCGCCCGAAAGGCGCGCATTATACACTGGCCGGGGCGGTTGCAGTCAATCACAGTCCCAGGGTGGTGGCGGATACCGCCGGCTGCGAGGCTTCCCACAGGTCGTTGAAGCGGTCGATCAACTGGTGCGCGCCGTTGGGGTCATCCTGCCCGAACTGACCGCGCATATCCACGTAGTGGAAACGGCGCAGGAAATGGCGCTCGTCCGCCACCGCGAACGGGTCGCTCACGCTTTTGACGTGGTCGTGGGTTTCATGGATAGCGATGCTGTGGCTGAACTGCTTGAGCAGCAGCATCAGTCGCGGACAGTCGCGCGCGATGTTGTCGGCGCGGTGTACCACGATATAGAGGCGGTTCAAGCGATCGGCGTGCAGAAACATACGCAGGATGTCGTGGCGATGGGCATTGTTCCAACTCCGCCCCAGCGTGTGCTCGAAAATGCGCAAGGTGCGCCCGGCCTTGCCGAGCAGGGTATCGAGCGCCATTTCGTAGTCGCTAGCGCCCAGCAGGGTCTGGTGTTGCGGCTGTGTGTTGATGGATTCGCTCATCTCGGTCATGACAGTCCTCCCAGCCCAATATAGCCGGCGCAATACCATTGGTAAAGCAATGCCTGCGCTTCGGCGTCGAGTCCGGTGCCAGGCGGCAGTACACGCCCATCGGCGAGTTGCATCAGCAACTGGATGCTCCTGGTGCCGACGTTGCAGCTTTCTCCGTTGATGTACACGCTGCGGCCACGGAACAGCATCTGTGTTTTCAGACTGAGGTGCACGCCGCGCCGTTCGAGTTGCACCGCGAAGCGGGCTGGCGTGAGCGGCTTGCGCGGCGGATCGAAGAAGATGTGTGGCTTGGGTTCGGACAGGTAATGGCCGAGAAAGTCCTGTACCTCACGTTTACCCCAGCGCACCTTGCCCAACATTTCTTCGACCTGTTCCACCATGTCATCGCCGATCTGCGCGGGGTGGCTTTGCCGCCTGAGGCCGGGGTCGGCATACATGCCGGCCAACTCGACGCGATCCTGCAAGTAAACGAGGAACTGCGTCACCAGCTCCTGCGCGCTCGGGGCGCGGAAGCCGATCGAGTAGGTCATGCACTCGTCGAGCGCAACGCCATCATGCGCATAGCGCGGCGGCAGGTAGAGCATGTCGCCCGGCTCCAGCACCCATTCCTGCTCGGGCTGGAAGCGGCGCAGTACCCTGATCGGGGCATCTTCCACCAGTTCCATGTCGCGCTGCGCGCCAACCTGCCAGCGGCGCCGGCCCATGCCCTGCAGCAGGAACACATCGTAGGAATCGAAATGCGGGCCGACCCCACCGCCTGGCGGCGCATAGCTCACCATCAGGTCGTCGAGGCGGGTATAGGGCACGAAGTTGAATTGCAGCAGCAGTCGCTGCGCCTGCGGCAGAAAATGATTGAGCCCCTGCAGCAAAATGGTCCAATGTTTGGGCAGGCGCTTGAAGTCGCGCGGCACGAACGGGCCGTATGCCACTTCCCAGGTTTGGTTGCGGCAGGTGATAAGGCGCGCCTGCGCATCTTCGTGACAGGCGAGTTCGATGAGTTGGTCGCGTTCAAGCAGGCCGGTGAAACCGGGCACGGCGTTGCGCACCAGCAGCGGCTTCTTTTGCCAGTAGTCGCGCAGGAAAATATCCGCTGTCAAGCCGCCCAGCAATTGCAGTTTCATGGCGCGATTATAGCGCTTCACGCCCGGCGAAAATGGGGTAGAATCGCCGCAATGTTTCACGGAATTTGACTGTTATGCTGCAAGCCGGACAACCTGCGCCCCCCTTCGAGCTGCCCGATGCTGACATGGAAATGGTCAGCCTGGCGAATTTCAAAAACAAAAGCAACGTCGTGCTGTACTTCTATCCCAAGGACGATACCCCCGGATGCACCATCGAGGCGATCGACTTCAGCGAGATGGAAGAAGAATTCGCCAAGCGCAAGACCGTGGTGATCGGCGTGAGCCGCGACGATTGCATCAGCCATGCCGCGTTCCGCGACAAGCATGGCCTCACCGTGCGGCTGCTGGCGGACACAGACAGCGAAGCGTGCGATAAATACGGCGTGATCCAGGAAAAGGAAGTGGACGGCAAGAAGAAGCAGGGCATCGTGCGATCCACTTTCATCATCGACAAACAGGGCGTTGTGCGTCATGCGCTTTACGGCGTGAGTTCGCGCGGCCACGCCGCTGAAGTGCTTAACTTGATAAAGGGAATGAAATGAACCAAATCGGCCAGGACACCGTGGTGTCGATCACTTACGAACTTTTCGACTCCGACGGCAGGCTGATCGAAAAAAGCGAGGAAACGGTGAGTTATCTGCACGGCGGCTACGACGGCATCTTCCCGGCGGTGGAAGCGGTGCTGGAAGGCAAGGGCGTGGGCGAGAGCTTCAAGCTGAGCCTGCAACCGGAGGACGCGTTCGGCGAATACGACAGCGAGCTGGTGCGCATCGAGCCGAAAACCCTGTTTCCCGACAATGTGGCGGTCGGCATGCAATTCGAAGGCGGGGTGGAAGGCAGCGATGACGTAGTGCTCTACACCGTGACTGACATCGCCGACGGCAAGGTGGTGGTGGATGGCAACCATCCGCTGGCCGGCCAGACACTGCATTTTTCCTGCACCGTGACCGGCATACGCGAAGCCACTGAGGAAGAGGTCGGACATGGGCATGTGCACGGACCACACGGGCACCATCACTAAACACCTATCTGAAAATCTGCTGTGCATGCGCGATCCGGGGTCGGGCGGTGGTGCTCCAGAGTGTCGTCCGAGGAGCCACGAAGGGGATCGGGCAGTGAAGGAGATGTCTGGCAACGGAAAAGAACGCCACCTGCATCCTGCTGCGGGGTCGCATACCCACTATGTGGAGCCCCTGCTCCGCCCTGCGCAGTCGCCCCGGAATCCTCAGGTACTGATCGTATACATCCCGGTTTCCGTGCTCCGTCCTTTCCCGGCTGACACACGCTCGCTACGACTTTGAGATAGGCTCCGTGGGTAAGTACGCCAGTGCGTGCAAGCGGATTGCCTCTCCTGCGGGAGAGATCGCCGCACATTGTGCGGCGGGCGAGGACGTTTCCTTGTATTGCTCTCGAAGGGCGAAATAATGAAAATCCATCCGCTAGAACACTGGCAGCATAGCCACGACTTTGCCGGCGACCATCGCTACGCCGAGAAAGGCACGGCGCGCGTCATGGTGCTCACCGCGATCATGATGGTGGTGGAAGTGGTGGCAGGTATAGCGTTCGGCTCCATGGCGCTGCTCGCCGACGGCTGGCACATGGCTACCCATGTCGCGGCGTTCGGCATCTCGCTGTTCGTTTACCGCTATGCGCGCCAGCACGCCGGCGACCCGCGTTTTACCTTCGGCACCGGCAAGGTCAGCGTGCTTGGCGGCTTTGCCAGCGCTGTGGCGCTTGCCGTGGTGGCCCTGGTGATGGGGCTTGAATCGATCACGCGCATGTTCGAACCCAAGACCATCTATTTCAACGAGGCAATCGGCGTCGCCGTGGCCGGCCTAGTGATCAATCTCGTCTGCGGCTGGATGTTGCGCGAGCACCATGATCACCATGATCACCATGATCACCATGATCACCATGAACATCATGACCACAACCTGCGCGCGGCCTACCTGCATGTCCTCACCGATGCGCTGACCTCGGTGTTTGCCATCATCGCGCTGGTGGCGGGGAAATTTTTCGGCTGGGTGTGGCTGGACCCGGCGATGGGCATATTAGGCGCCCTCCTGATCGCGCGCTGGTCATACGGGTTGGTGCGCGACACTGGCGACATCCTGCTCGACGGTTCGGTGGACGAGACCACCCATACTGCCATCCGGCGCGCCATCGAAAGCGACGCCGACAACCAAGTGGCCGACCTGCACGTCTGGTACGTGGGTCCCGGCCATTATTCTGCCTCGATATCCTTGGTGACCCACCACCCGCAGGCGACCGAGCACTACAAGGAATTACTGCGCGGCATTCCCCACCTGTCGCACGTGGTTATCGAAGTGAACCAGTGCCGCGATGGGGCGTGCGTGGGAGGGCGCGCGACCGTCCGAACTTATGAATAACGGGGGTATGGGGTGTACGACATATTGGCCCTTACTAGAGTCTGTTGACAATTATGCCAGCCACAAGAAGATTGCGACGATAGCGATGAACGCCGAAAACCGTTCTGCAAGCTTGTCGTAGCGGGTGGCAATGCGCGGAACTGCTTGATGCGCAGAAAAAGACGCTCGACAAGGTTGCGATGCTTGTATTGATGTTTGTCGGAACAATGCTGTTCGAGCTTGGCGCAGCAGGTAAAATTGCAGATACCTACCTGCCTCCGTCTGCCAAGACATATACCCCAGGCTCAGTGATCGTGGTTGATGGGGGCGCAATATGCCGAGTCTAGTTCTAACATCCATCACAACCACTCACCGATCCACCATCACCCCTTCCAACGCCTTCTTCCATCCCGCCCGCAGCACTGCCACCTGCGCCTGTGGCATGGCGGGCACAAATTGCTTCTCCTCCTGCCACTGCGCGCTGATATCCGCCGCATCGCGCCAGTAGCCCACTGCCAACCCGGCGAGATAAGCCGCGCCCAGCGCGGTGGTCTCGTGGATGCGCGGGCGTACCACCGGCACACCGAGGAGGTCGGCCTGGAACTGCATGAGCAGGTCGTTCTTCGCCGCGCCACCGTCCACGCGCAGCTCGGTCAGTTGCACGCTGGCGTCGTTATGCATGGCTTCAAGCACGTCCGCACTCTGGTAGGCGATGCCCTCCAGCACCGCGCGCGCGATGTGGGCGCGGGTGGCGCCACGCGTAAGGCCGCTGATCGCGCCGCGTGCGTGCGGGTTCCAGTGCGGCGCGCCCAGCCCGGCAAACGCCGGCACGAAATACACGCCACCGTTGTCGGGCACGCTGGCGGCGAGCGCCTCCACTTCGGCGGCGGATCGGATGATGCCGAGGCCGTCGCGCAGCCACTGCACCGCCGCTCCAGCGATGAACACGCTGCCTTCCAGCGCATATTCGATTTTCCCGCCGAGCCGCCATGCCACCGTGGTGAGAAGCTTGTGCGCGGAATGGATAGGTCTGCTGCCGGTGTGCATGAGCATGAAACAGCCGGTGCCATAGGTGTTCTTCGCCATGCCCGGACTGATGCAGCGCTGGCCAAACAATGCTGCCTGCTGGTCGCCGGCGATGCCGGCGATGGGAATGGATGCGCCGAACAACCTAGCGTCGGTCTCGGCGACGCGCGCGCTGGAATCGCATACCTGAGGCAGTAGCGCACGCGGGATGTTAAGGATGCGCAGCAGCTCGTCGTCCCACTCGCCGCGTTCGATGTCATAGAGCAAGGTGCGCGAGGCATTGGAGGCGTCAGTGACATGTGCCCTCCCGCCCGTCAATTGCCACACCAGCCAGGTATCCACGGTGCCGAAAGCGAGTTCGCCGCGCTCGGCGCGCGCGCGCGCACCCGGAATGTGATCCAGCATCCACGCCAACTTGGTGCCGGAAAAGTACGGGTCGAGCAGCAGGCCGGTCTTGCGCGCGAAGGTTTGCTCAAGCCCTTCACGCTTGAGGTGCTCGCACAAATCGGCGGTGCGCCTATCCTGCCAGACGATGGCGTTGCCCACCGGCTTGCCGCTGGCACGCTCCCACAGCAGCGTGGTTTCACGCTGATTGGTGATGCCGATGGCGGCCACCTCGTGCGCCGCGATACCGGCGCGCGCCAGCGCTTCCGTGGCAATGTGCAACTGCGATGTCCAGATCGCCTGCGGGTCGTGCTCCACCCAGCCGGGCTGCGGAAAAATCTGCGCGAATTCCCGCTGCGCCACCGCGCGCACCGAACCGCGGTGGTCGAACACGATGGCGCGCGAGCTGGTGGTGCCCTGGTCGAGTGCGAGGACGTATTGCACGATTTTCCCTTTCACCCCTTTTTTACCGCAAGGGTCTCAAAGGACGCCAAGCAAATCCATCGAGACTTTTACCTCGCGCCCTTCACGTCCATAGCGGTTTAAATAGCTTTCGCCAACTCGGGAT
Source organism: Pseudomonadota bacterium (assembly GCA_040756015.1). Lineage (GTDB taxonomy): Bacteria > Pseudomonadota > Gammaproteobacteria > Burkholderiales > JBFMAC01 > JBFMAC01. The sequence continues at coordinate 119,580 of JBFMAC010000007.1, read as the reverse complement.
GGTCGGTGATCACCGCTTCCAGCCCCAGCCGCTTACAGTACAAGTGCTCGTCGCGCGTGTGCGCGCCGTACACGATGTTGCGCCAACCCAGCGCGGTGGCTTCACCTACCAGTTTGTCGTCAAGGATGTTGTAGTCCCACACCAGGGTGCGCAGGTTGGGTTGACCCGCGCACGGTGCCAGCAGCGCCTCCAGCTGCAAGGGGCGCTCAGCGCACAGCAGGCCGCATGTCACGGGCAGCGCGCGCGCGCAGGCCAGCACGGTGTCGTGGCGGAACGAGGTCACCAGAAGGCGCCGGCTGTCCAGGTAGTGGCGAAGCACCTCCAGCATCGCCGGCAGGGCTTCTGGATGCTTGATCTCCACGTTCCACAGGGCGTCGGGGAATTGCTCCAGTGCTTCGGGCAGTGTGGCTACGGTGCGGCCGAGCGCCGCTTCCAACCCGGCGCGAGTCATCCCGGTCACCGCGCGCCCGCCCACCACGCGGTCGTGCACCAGTACCGGCACGCCGTCACGCGAGAGGTGCACGTCGGTTTCGATGCCATCCGCGCCACATGCAACGGCCGCCGCAAATGCGGCCAGGCTGTTCTCCGCCGCTTCGGCGTGGTGGCCACGATGTGCCAGCACCAGCATCAATGCTTCCGTGCAGTGTGCGTACGCATGCGCGTGCGATGGTTACGCCTGCCGCTGCCGGCATAGGCCTGGCGCATCATGGAAAGCTGCACCAACTGCGCCGCTACCAGGTAGTTGACTGAACCTTCCGGCACACGCCCCTGCGCATCTGGTATGCCGGCCGGGATGCCGGTGAGCAGTTCCATCGCCTCGTCCACGCTTTCCACCGGGTAGATGGAAAACTTGCCGGCGCACGCCGCTTCCACCACGTCGCTGCGCAGCATGAGGTGCTTGGCGTTTGCAGTAGGAATCAGCACGCCCTGCCTGCCGGTCAGCCCGCGCGCGCGGCACACGTCGAAATAACCTTCGATCTTTTCGTTGACCGCGCCGATCGCCTGCACCTGCCCATACTGGTTGACCGATCCGGTCAGCGCCAGCCCCTGGTTAATCGGCAGGCCGGACAATGCAGACAACAGCGTGCACAATTCGGCGAGCGAGGCGCTGTCCCCTTCCACCGGGCTGTAGGATTGCTCGAAGACCAAGCTGGCGTTAAGCGAGAGCGGCATGCTGTGCGAATAGCGCGCGGCAAGGAAGGCGGTGAGGATGAGAATCCCCTTGGAATGGATTGCGCCGGACAGTTCGACTTCACGCTCGATGTCGATGACGTCGCCCTCGCCCAGGCGCACCGTGGCGGTGATGCGCACCGGGTGCGCGAACACCAGATTACCGAGGTTGATCGCCGCCAAGCCGTTGACCTGCCCAGCGCGCGCGCCATCGGTGGTGATCAGCACAGTGCCGTCGAGGATGGCGTCGAGCATGGTCTTGTGCAGGCGACTGGCACGATGGATCTGCGCGTCGATGGCGCGCTGCACGTCGTCCGTGCCCACCGTTGCGCGCCTCCCCTGCGCGGCGAAATGCTCGGCCTCACACATCAGGTCGGTCAGGCTACGCACGTGTGTGGCGAGCTTGCCGGCATCACCGGCCAAGCGCGCGCCGTGTTCGATCAGGCGCGCCACTGCCGGCATGGAAAACGCGCGCAATCCCTTGCGGCGCGCCAGCGTGGCGATCATGCGCGCATACAGCAGGCTGCTCTCCGGCGTACGCTCAACATCTTCCTCGAAATCGGCGGCGACCTTGAACAGGTCGGCAAAATCGGGGTCGAGCTGGTAGAGCAGGTAGTAAAACAAGCGCTCGCCAAACAGCACCACCTTGACGTCCAGCGGGATGGGCTGCGGTTGCAGTGACAGCGTGCTGACCAAGCCGAACATTTCGCCAAGCGATTCGATGCGCATCTCGCGCGCCAGCAGCGCGCGCTTGAGCCCGTCCCAGGCATACGGCTGCATCAGTAGCTTGCCGGCGTCGAGGATCAGGTAGCCGCCGTTGGCGCGGTGTAGCGCGCCGGGCTTGATCAGGGTGAAGTTGGTCACCAGCGTGCCCATGTGGGCGATGTGCTCGATGCGCCCAAGCAGATTCTGGTAGGTGGGGTGCTGCTCGAACACCACCGGCGCGCCGCCGCCGTTGCCGTTGTCAACCAGCAGATTGACCTGGTAGCGTTGCAACGGCGCCATGGTCATCACGCCGGACAGCGATTCGCCGGATTTCTGCTCGCGCAGCTCGCCGACGTTTTCGACGAGGTCGGCCTGCACCGCGTCAAGGAAGGCGAGGATTTCCGGCAATCCCTCGTAACGGGTGCGCAGCTCCTCGATCAGGTGGCTCACCGCCAGTGCGATGGTCTCACGGTTGAACTCGCGCAGCCTCGCCTGATGCTCGCGCCGCCAGCGCGGCAACTGGTGGATGAGCTTGTGCAGCCTGTCGTCGTATTCCTCGATGACGCGGTTCAGGCGCCGCTGTTCTTCCGGCGACAGCTTGTCGAACTCTTCCGGCGTGATGATCTCGTCGCCCCTGAGCGGCGCCAGCGCGAAACCGGTTGGCGATTGCAACAGCGCCACCTCATGCTTGCGTGCCTCGCGGCCGAGTTCCTCAAACGCCTTCTCCTGGCGCCGCTTGAATTCCTCGCCTATCGCTTCGACGCGCGCGCGATACTCCTCACTCTCGAACGCGGCGGGAATGACGCTGCCGAGTTCCTCTACGAGCTGGTGCATGTCGCGCTGGAACTGCGCACCGCGCCCGGCCGGCAGCCGTACCGCCTGCGGCTTGTGTGGCTGCTCGAAGTTGTTAAGGTAGCACCAATCATCCGGCGCCGTGCGCGCGGCAGCCGCGGCCTTCAGCTCTCTGTGCACCAGCGAATACCTGCCGGAACCGGCCGGGCCGAGCACGAACACGTTGTAGCCGTCGCGCTCCATGCCGACGCCGAACTGAATCGCCCCCACCGCACGCGCCTGGCCGATGATTTCCTCCAGATCGTCAAGCTCGTCGCTGCTCTTAAAGGCAAACAGCGAGGTGTCGCATTGCCGGTAGAGGCGGTCGGCCGGCAGCGGCCGCAACGGCACGTGCGCTGGCTTGGCGCGCGGCCTGGGTGGACGTTTGGTTGGCATGCAGGCATTGTAGCGATTCGCCGGCAACCATGTAAGTACTTCCGGAACACTCCCAAACAACGCCTAGAACCCACCTCAAAATCTGCCGTACGTACGTGCCCCATGGTCAGGCATTGCTCGGAATCCTCATGTATTTTCCATATACACTCCGGTTCCTGCGCCCCGTCCTTCCCCGGCTGACGTACGCTCGCGACGATTTCGAGATAGCTTCTATAATTCGGCAAATGGAAGCACCGCTCTATTTTGACCACCAGGCCGACATCGGCATCATCGGCCGCGGTGGCAGTGTGGAGGCGTCATTCGAAGCGGCGGCGCGCGCCATGTTCGCGCTGACCACCAACCTTACTGCGGTGCTGCCGAAGGAGACCGTCATCGTCGAGTTCGAGGAAAGCGACCCGGAGCTTGCCCTGGTCACCTGGCTCAATCTGCTGCTCGGCAAGTCGCGCGAACGTTCGCTGGTGTTAGCGTACTTCCATTTGCGGCGGGACGGCGACACTTGGCATGGCAGCGCGCAAGGGGAACGTTGGCGCTCCGAACTGGAGCGCGGTGTGGAAGTGAAGGGCGCCACTCTGACCATGCTCTCGGTGGTACAGCGTGACGGCGCCTGGGAAGCGCGCTGCGTGGTGGACGTGTAATGGATATCACCAGACTCGAACAACTTCAGCCCTATGCCTGGCGCCTGCCGCGCACCGCCGGAGAGCACCGCGCCGATGTAGTGCTGTATGGCACCGCCCCGCTGCTGCAAAGCATGGACGACAAGGTGCTCGAACAGATCGCCAACGTGGCGGCGCTGCCCGGCCTGGTCGGCGCGGCACTGACCATGCCGGATGCGCACTGGGGCTATGGCTTCCCCATCGGCGGCGTCGCCGCCTTCGACGCCGAACAGGGCGGCGTGGTTTCCGCCGGCGGAGTCGGCTTCGACATTTCCTGTGGTATCCGTTGCCTGCGCAGCAATCTCGACCTGGAACAGGCATTGCCGGATTTCGGCCGGCTCGCCGACGTGCTGTTCCGCGCCATTCCCGCCGGGGTCGGCGCCGGTAGCGAGATCAGGCTCGACCTGAAGCAGCTCGACGAGGTGTTGCTGCGGGGCGCGCACTGGGCCGTCGCCCACGGTTACGGCAGCATGGCGGACCTGGATTACATCGAGGAGCACGGACATGTCGTCGGCGCCGACCCGGCTTGCGTATCCGAGCTGGCCAAGCAGCGCCAGCGCGAGGAAATGGGCACGCTCGGTTCGGGCAATCACTACCTGGAAGTGCAAGTGGTGGACCGCATTTATGACGCGGACGCGGCGCGCGCGTTCGGGCTGCACCAAAACCAGCTCATCGTTTCCATACACTGCGGCTCGCGCGGGCTCGGCCACCAGATCGGCACCGACTATCTGGTGCAACTGGCCAAGACAGCCGGGCGGCTCGGCATCCACCTGCCCAATCGCGAGCTTGCCTGCGCACCGATCCATTCCCCCGAGGGCAGGCAATACCTGGGCGCGATGAATGCCGCCATCAACTGCGCGCTGGCCAACCGGCAGATACTCGCCCATCTGGCGCGCGCCGCTTTCGCGCAAATATACCCGCATGCCGAACTCGCCACCCTGTTCGACGTCTCACACAACACCTGCAAAGTGGAGACACACGAAGTCGCGGGCAGGCCGCGCGAACTGTACGTGCACCGCAAGGGTGCCACGCGCGCCTTCGCGCCCGGCCATCCATCACTGCCGCCCTCCTACCGCGACGCCGGCCAGCCGGTGATCATGGGCGGTAGCATGGGCACCGGCTCCTACATCCTCGCCGGCAACCGCGCCAACCCCGCCTTCGCTTCGGCCAGCCACGGCGCCGGACGGGCGATGAGCCGCACGCAGGCGCTGAAGCGCTGGCATGGCAAAGAATTGATTAACGAACTCGCCAATCGCGGTATACTGATCCGTACCCGCTCGCTGCGCGGCGCCGCCGAGGAAGCTCCAGGCGCGTACAAGGATGTCGACCGGGTTGCAGAGGCAACCGAACAAGCCGGCCTTGCCCGGCGCGTCGCCTTCCTGCGGCCCAAGGTTTGTATCAAGGGTTAAAGTCCGGCAATGGCGAGCCTGGCACAGGAACGCCTATGTACCAACGCATATTGGTTCCTCTCGATGGCAGCACCACTTCCATGTGCGCGCTACGGGAGGCGCTCAAGTTCGCCAAGGAGCAAGGAGCGCGCATCCGGCTCTTGCAGGTCGTGGAAGATGTACGCTTCATCGACACCGAGGGCTTCATCGATTATTCGTCCCTGCAGGAAGCCGCCAAGCGCAGCGGCCAGCGCGTACTGGCCCAGGCAGAGGAAGCCGCCCGACAAAGCGGCATCGGCGTCGAGGTCGACCTGCTTGAAGCCGGTGGCGAACGCGCCGAAAATGTCATCCTGGCAGAAAGTAAACGCTGGATGGCAGACCTGATCGTGGTCGGTACCCATGGGCGTTCCGGCTTTTCACGCCTGCTGTTCGGCAGCGTCGCCGAAGGTGTGGCGCGCGGCGCGACAATGCCGGTTCTGCTGGTGCGTAGCGAATGAAGCGAAGTTGACCTAAATCAAATTCCGGCAATGGCGCGGTTTTATGATGAAACCGTGCACAGAGGTTGTACAAGTCTTCACAAGGAGGTGCAACATGAAACTTTCCCTGCAAATCACCACCCGCGACATCCCCCATTCCGAAGCGTTGGAAAATCACATCCGGCAAAAAACGGAAAAACTGGAAGCGTTCTACCCGCACATCATAAGTTGCCGGGTGGTGGTGGAGGTACCGCACAAGCACAAACACCAGGGCAAGCTGTTCAACGTACGGCTCGACATCACAGTGCCGGGCAGCGAACTGGTGGTGAACCGTGAAGCCGACGAAGACGTCTACGTCGCGCTGCGCGATGCCTTCGGCGCCGCCAAGCGCCAGCTCGAGGATTACGTGCGCCGCCAGCGCGGCGACACCAAGATGCATGCGCCGGTCTTCCACGGTACCGTCACCCGCCTGAACATGGAGGAGGGCTACGGCTTCATCGAAACCGAGGACGGGCACGAGCTTTACTTCAGCCGCGACAACCTGGCCAACGGCAATTTTGACAAACTCAATGTGGGCAGCGACGTGCATTTCCTGGAAGCGCTGGGCGGAGAGGGCTTGCAGGCCAAGCGCATCAGCACCGGTAAATACCAGGCTTACGCGCAACACTAAGGAAGCCGCCATGCCCAAACCCATCCCGCAAACCCCGCCCGGCTACGATGAAGCGCGCCTGATCGAACGCCCGGACGGGTTTTACTGGCAGGACAAGGTCACCGACCGGTTGTACGGCCCCTTCCCCACCCTGATCGAAGCGGTGCAGGACATGCAGTTCCAGGACGCCGAAGGCGATTACGAGGAAGGCGAGTCGCTCAAGGAAGCAGAAGCGGAAATCGGCATTGCCGACTGGATAGACCCCGACACCGGGCAGCCGGCGGAAGGCACCACACCACACCTGAACGACGAGTAGCTCCGCGCCTTATGCCGGCAACGGGCAAACACTGCGGAACGCTCAGCGCCGCCACGTGACGCGCAGCAGGTTTTCTTCTGCGTTGTAATGGAATTCCAGCTCGCCCTGGTAGGCATGATGCAGCGCCTCGCCAATGCCGCGGGCAAGGTGGATGTCGGTGGTGGTGACGACCACTCTGTCGGCACCCTTTTCGATGTCCATCACCCGCTGCATGGGATGTTCGGCCTTCTCGCGCGCTTCATGGTTGCGCACCGCGCGCAGGATTTCCGCCTCATGCTGGGCGAGAAATGCGCCGGACAGCGTCACGTAGCCGGCGGGAAACTTGTCGTGGATGCGGTGACAGGCCGGGCAACGCGCCTCGTGTGCGCCTGAGGGCTTCTCCCGCCATTGCCAGTGCCCATCGTGGAACACGGCTCCGCAATCGGGACATACACTCGGCTCCGCCAGCTTGCCCTTGCTCTTGTAGGTATCGTGCACCGCTTCCTGCATCAGCCGGTCGCGGCGAATCGGGCGAAAGCCCGCGTTGGTCATCCCGTCCATGATGGTCTCCCCATTCTGATGGCACCTGCTTGCGCTTCAAGCATAGCACCGGATCGGCGCGAGTAAAGCCTACGCGCCGTCGCTCAAATTCCGTCCTGTACCGGCCCGTCGTGCTCAACGCGCCCATCGACAAAGCGGATCATGCGCTGCGCATGGCGCGCGATGTCCGGTTCGTGCGTCACCAGCACGACGGTGATGCCCTGCTCGCGGTTGAGGCGCTCGAAGATCGCCATGATCTCGCGGCTGGTCTGGGTATCGAGGTTGCCGGTCGGCTCGTCGGCGAGGATGAGGTGGGGTTGGTTTGCCAGCGCGCGCGCGATGGCGACGCGCTGCTGCTGGCCGCCGGAAAGCTGGTTGGGATGGCGCAGCAGCTGCGCCTCCAGCCCCACCTCGCGCAGCAGGGACTGTGCGCGTTCGCGCCTGGCGGCGCGCGCGACGCCGGCATACAGCAGCGGCAGGGCGACATTATCCTGCGCGCTGACGCGCTGCAACAGATTGAACCCCTGAAACACGAAGCCGAAGCGCCGGTTGCGCAGCGCCGCCAGCTCGTCGCCGCCCATCCGTGCGGTGTCGCGCCCCTCGAAAAAGTACCCCCCCGAAGTGGGGATGTCGAGACAGCCGAGGATATTCATGAAGGTGGATTTTCCCGAACCGGACGGCCCGGTGATGGCGACGAACTCGCCCGCAGCTATGCTCAGATTGACGTCTTTCAGCACCTCGACCGAGGCAATATCGTCGCCGTAGCGCTTGTGTAGCCCGGCGATGCGAATCAGTTCGGCCATCAGTGACCTGCTAGAACATGCGGAAGCGGAAGCCGCCGCTGCCTTCCTTCTTCGCTGCGGTCTCGCCCGTCACCAGCTTATCGCCGGGCTTGATCGCGCCCTCCAGTACTTCGGTGTAATTGCTGTCGCTCAACCCGGGCTTGATCGCCACCGCCACCGGCTTGTCCGCTTCCAGCTTGTACACGGTGGGCTGCGCACCCTTGGCTGCACCCTCCGGCCTGTACCGCAGGGCGATGTTGGGAATGCGTAACGCGTCATCGCGACGCGCACTGACAATTTTCACATAGGCAGTCATGCCCGGCATCAACCTGCCTTCGGCATTGTCCACCGCCACCACCACGTTGTAGGTGACCACGTTCTGCTGTATGGTCGGGTTGAGGCGAATCTGCTTCACGCGCCCCGAAAACTGCATATCGGGAAAGGCTGAAACCGTGAACTGCGCGGTCTGCCCGATGCGGATCATGCCGATGTCCGCCTCGGCGATGCTGGTGTCCATCTGCATCTCGCGCAAATCCTTGGCGATCTGGAACAGGGTCGGGGTCTGGAAGCTCGCCGCCACGGTCTGGCCAAGATCGATGTTGCGCGCCACCACCACCCCGGAAATTGGCGAGCGGATCACGCTGTAGCGCAGGTTGGTGCGCTCGCGCTCGAGCTGCGCGCGTGCCTGCTCAACCTGCGCCTGCGCTGCTTCCAGCATCTGCTCGGCCTCGTCGAGCTGGGTGGCGGTGACGAACTTCTCCTGCAACAGCGTGCGCGCGCGATCGCGCTTGACCTGCGCCAGCTTGAGGTTGGCCTCGGCCGATTGCAGGTTGGCCTCACCCTGCCTGATTTGCGCCCTGATCAAATCGGGGTCGAGCTCGACCAGCACGTCGCCGGCCTCGACGCGCTGGTTGAAATCGGCATACAGCGCCTTCACCGTACCGGAAATCTGCGTACCGACATTGACCAGCACCACCGGACTGAGCGTGCCGTTGGCAGACACGCTCTGCACGATTTCACCGCGCTCCGCCAACTGCGTCTTGTAGCGCTCCTGCTGCGCCTGGCGGGGCTTCTGCCACATGGAATATGCAGCGGCAACAACAACCAGAAATACGGCGGCAATCATCCAGCCGCGCTTGTTCGATTTATTCATCCGATTTACCCGGTTTCCGCTCCTGAATCGGCCCGCCAGTTTCCCGAACGGCCGCCCTGCTTTTCCAGCAGGCGGATACCCTCGATGCGCATGCCACGCTCGATGGCCTTGCACATGTCATAGATGGTGAGCAAGCCGATCGACACGGCGGTGAGCGCCTCCATCTCCGCTCCGGTGCGCCCCACCGTTTCCACCGTCACCGTGCATTCCACCGCACCAGCGGCTTGATCGATGGCAAACTCGACCGCCACCCGCGTCAGCACCAGGGAATGACACAGCGGGATCAGGTCGGCGGTACGCTTGGCCGCCTGGATCGCGGCGATACGCGCCACACCCAGTACGTCACCCTTGCCCGCAGTGCCGGCAACAATGCGCTCCAGCGTTGCCGCCTGCATCGCAATGTGGCCGACAGCGCGCGCCACTCGGCGGGTTTCGCCTTTATCCGCCACGTCCACCATGTGCGCCTGGCCGTGCGCGTCAAAATGGGTCAGCTCAGGCATGATTCCCCGCTTGCTGCGATCCTGCTGTGATCTCGTTCATGGTCGGGTTATCATAGCATCATGCGTTTTGTCCGCCTAACCTTGCTGCTGCTGTGGCTCGCCCCGGCCGTGTACGCCGAAGGGCTGCCCGACCTAGGCGACGCCTCGCAGGCGCTGCTGTCGCCGCAGCAGGAACGCCAGCTCGGCGAAAGCATCATGCGCGAGATCCGCAACAGCAATGGCTTCCTAGACGACCCGGAAATCACCGACTACCTCAACAATCTGGGCTACCGTCTCGTCGCGAACAGCCCGGAAACACGCCAGCAATTCGAGTTTTTCGTGATCCGCGACAACTCGATCAACGCCTTCGCCCTGCCCGGCGGCTTCATCGGCGTGCATACCGGCCTGCTGCTCGCCACGCAGAGCGAATCGGAGCTGGCCAGCGTGCTCGCCCATGAAATTTCTCACGTCGAGCAGAAGCACCTGGCGCGCATGCTGTCGCAACAGCGGCAAAGTTCGCTGACCTCGCTCGCCGCCCTCGCCGTCGCCATCCTCTCGGCGCGCTCGGACGCACAGGTCTCGCAGGCAGCACTGGCCACCGCGCAGGCCGGCGCCATGCAATCGCAGCTCAACTTCACCCGCGAGCATGAGCGTGAGGCCGACCGCATCGGCCTGCAAATTCTGGAAAAGGGCGGTTTCGACGTGCATGCCATGCCGACGTTCTTCGAGCGCCTGCAGAAGGCCACCCGTCTTTACGAGGGCAACGCGCCATCCTATTTGCGCACCCACCCGCTCACTTTCGAGCGCATCGCCGACGTGCAGAACCGCACGCAGAGCCTCGCCTACCGCCAGGTGGCGGACAGCGCGGAGTTCCACCTGGTGCGCGCCATGCTGCGTGCCTCCTTCGACGATGCGCGCGAAGCCGCCACTTATTTCGAGAGCAGCCTCAAGGAAAAACGCTATGCCATGGAAGCGGCCAGCCGCTACGGCCTCACCCTAGCGCTGTTGCGCGCCAAGAATTACGCACGCGCCAAACAGGAGATGGCCGCGCTGCGCAAGCTGCTGCCGCGCCACCCCATGGTGGAAACCCTGGACGGTCAGCTCAAGCTCGCCGCCGGCGATAACGATGCGGCACTCAGGCTCTATCGCGAGGCGCTGAAGAATTTCCCGCATTACCGCAACCTGGTCTATGATTACGCCGAGGCGCTGCTACAAAACCGCCGCGCCGGCGAAGCGCTGCAACTGATCAACAGCCAGTTGCAGTTCACCCCGGACGATTATCATCTTTACGCATTGCAGGCGCGCGGCTATGCTGCCACCGGCAAGACCATGTTGCAGCATCGCGCGCAGGCCGAGGCTTATGCGCGCTTCGGCAACCTCGGCGCAGCGATCGAACAATTGCAGTTCGCGCTGAAAAGCGCGGAAGGCGACTTTTACCAGATATCCAGCATCGAGTCGCGCCTGCGCGAATTGCAGGCGCTGGACAGGGAACAACAAACACCACCCATGCCCTGATGAAAAGGATAGGTAAATACGAAGTGATCCGCGTACTGGGCAGGGGCGCGACCAGTTCTGTCTACCTCGCCCACGATCCCTTCGCCGACCGCCAAGTGGCGATCAAACTGTTCAATCCCGACATCTTCGCCGACAGCGAGCAGGGACGGCGCTTCAAGAAACTATTCCTCACCGAAGCCTCGCTGGCCGGCAAGCTTGCGCACCCACACATCGCCGCCATCTACGATGCGGTGGCTGGCGACGACCAGGGCGGTCTCAACTATCTGGTGATGGAGTATGTCGACGGCGGCACGCTGGAGCCCTATTGCAAGGTCGACAACCTGCTCGACATCGACAAGGTCATCGAAATCATCTTCAAATGCTGCCGCGCGCTCGACTATGCCTGGCACCACGGCGTCATCCACCGCGACATCAAGCCGGCCAACATCCTGCTCACCGGCGGCACCGAGATCAAGATTTCCGATTTCGGCGCCGCGCTCACCGCAACTACCGAAACAACACAGGTTTCTGGCATCGGCTCCCCCGCCTACATGTCGCCGCAGCAAATCAAGGAACAGCCGCTTACCCACCAGACCGACATCTACTCGCTGGGCGTGGTGTTCTACCAGTTGCTGGCGGGTTCGCTGCCGTTCAAGGCAACCAACAACTACAGCATGATTTACCAGATCCTCAACGTCGATCCGCCGCCGCCCAGCGTCCACCGCCATGAGGTGCCGCCGGTGCTCGACATCATCGTGAAGCGCGCCTTGGAAAAGGATGCCGCGAACCGCTACCAAAGCTGGGACGAATTCGGCCATGCCCTGATCACCGCCTTTAACAATCTGCGCAAGCCGGAAGAAAACGTGCCTGATACGGAAAAATTCAACACGCTGCGCAAACTGGCTTTTTTCGACAATTTCAGCGAGGTCGAGCTGTGGGAGGTGTTGCGCATCACCGGCTGGAACCGCTATCCGGCCGGTACCACGCTGATCCGCGAAGGTGACGTCGGCACCTCATTCTTCATCCTAGTGGGAGGTGAAGTCGAAGTCAGCAAGAACGGCAAATCGCTGAACGTACTGCATGCCGGCGAATGCTTCGGCGAAATGGCCTACCTCAGCAAGAAGCACTTGCAGCGCACCGCCAGCATCACGGCGCTGGACGATATCAAGGTGATCGAGGTCAACGCGCGCGCGCTGGAGCGCGCCTCGGAAACCTGTCGCAACCAATTCAACGCAGCGTTCCTGGAGATCCTGGTGGACCGACTCGCCGCCGCCAATATCCGCCTGTCGCAGTTACTGGCTAAGCGCAACCTCAATATCTAGCCCGGATATTTCATCGGGCCGCAGATGAATCGCCACACCACCTGCAAATCGAGCCGCTGTTACTCTTGAAGCAAGGGATCGCAACCTCATCGAGCGTCTTTTTCTTCGCATCAAGCAGTTCCGCCGTATCGCCACCCGCTACGACAAACTCGCCGAACGGTTCTCGGCGTTCATCGCTATCGTCGCAATCTTCTTGTGGCTGGCATAATTGTCAACAGACTCCAGGCACTATTTCCCCAAATCGGGCGAAGTGGAATAGCGCTCCATCACGCTGCGATCCTGCCACACCTTTTCTTCCAGCACGGCAGCGGGGATGTAAAACTGCTCCTGTGCACCTACCGCCTGCTCGCGCACGATTTTTTCCACGTCCTGGTAGGCGATCTTACGCAGCAGGCCATCGCCGCCCAGCATCCTGGCGATCATGAATTTGTCGTAGGTACGGTAAACATATAGATTAGCAGGCCGCACCCTGCCCTCTGCATCTCGCCAAGCAACCGTGTAACGGCAATCGGGTTTGAAAGCGCTCTTGTCCATCTTCACCTCCTGGCTTGCATTTTACCCAGAGTTAATTTAGCATCCGCTAATATACTTCAATGATGCATGATTGCCAATGTTCCAGAACATCACCGCCGAAAAGCTGCATGAACTGCACCTGAACGGCGATGTCACATTGGTTGATGTCCGCAGCGAAGCGGAAGTTGCCCGCGGCATCATTGCCGGGGCACTGCACGTGCCACTGCATGCACTGCCGACACGGGTCGCACAACTCGACAATACACGCCCCCTCGTGTTGTATTGCCATGCCGGCGGGCGCTCGGCACAAGGCTGCTTGTTCCTGGCGGGAAAAGGATTCCGCGAAGTCTATAATTTACAGGGAGGCATCCTCGCGTGGCTAAGTTACGGTTTTCCCTTGGACTCCCGCCCCGGGTGAAGCGGCATGCCAATGGGGGGTTGCGCATATTCGCGCTGTTCAATAAATTAGCACTTATTAGTATTTCGCTATCGACTGATTTTTCCAGGAGGGTCACATGAATTTCGACAAGGAACTCGACGCACGCGGTTTGAATTGCCCACTGCCGATCTTGCGCACCAAAAAAGCACTCGGCGAACTGGCCTCCGGACAGGTACTGAAAGTCACCGCCACCGACCCGGGCGCGGTGAAGGACTTCCAGGCCTTTGCCAAGCAAACGGGCAACGAACTGCTCTCTTCCACAGAAGCAGGCGGCGAGTATTCTTTCCTGCTGAAAAAGAAGTAACCGAGTCACACACCATTTTAACTGGGAAACCCCATGGACGACCAAAAGAAACTGGCCATCATCGCCACCAAAGGCACGCTGGACTGGGCCTATCCGCCCATGATCCTAGCCTCGACCGCCGCAGCGCTGGGCTATGAGGTCCAGATATTTTTCACTTTCTACGGCTTGCAGTTGCTACGCAAAGACATCAGCGGCCTCAAAATCAGCCCGCTCGGCAATCCCGGCATGCCCATGAAAATGCCGTTCGGGCCGCAGTGGTTCCGCGACATCAACTGGAACATACCCAATGCGGTGCAGGCCATCGTGCCCGGGTTCGAATCGCTGGCCACCTCGCTGATGAAGCAGACCATCAAGAACAACGGTGTCGCCAGCATTGCCGAACTGCGCGACCTGTGCCGCGAAGCCGAGGTCAAGTTCATCGGTTGCCAGATGACGGTGGATCTGTTCGGCTTCAGCCACGATGATTTCATCGACGGCATCGAATACGGTGGCGCCGCCACTTTCTTCGAATTTGCCGGAAAATCCGATATCTGCTTGTTTATTTAAATATTTAATAAAACTAAAAAAGGCTTGCGTTCTTCGACGACTTTATATAAATTTTCATATTATGAAATTCTAATCTATTGCCTGATGTGCGATAGGAAAGGAAGCAGCCATGGCAAGTTATGCTGAAATGCGCGAAATCTTCGAGGACATCAAGAGCGATTTCCGCTACGACCATGAGCTGAACGGATGCCTCAACTGCGGTATCTGCACCGCCACCTGCCCCTCCGCACAATTCTACGACTACAGCCCACGTGAAATCGTCCAGCTGCTCTGGACCGAGAACGTCGAACAAATTTACGATGCCATGCAGGAAAAAATCTGGGCCTGCGCCCAGTGCATGACCTGCGCCGCGCGCTGCCCATTCAAGAATTCGCCCGGCGGGCTGGTGATGATCATGCGCGAAGTCGCGATCAAGCACGGCATGCAATCGGCCAAGGACGTGCTGCGCCCGTTCGGACGCGTGATGCTGAAGTTGATCACCACTGGCAATCAACTCTCCCCCGACATGATCCAGCCCGACCATTTCCCGGACTGGGGCCCCAACATCCAGAAGGTCGAGGGTAACCTGAAGACGTTGCGCAAGGCGATCCCGATGAAAACCTTGCAGACCACCGACACCGCTTGGGAAGTCTCGCTCAAGACCTCGGTCGAGATGTACACCATCTGGGAAATGACCGGCGTACTCGATTCCCTTGCCACCATGGATGAAAACTTGTTCGACGTGATTGAAGACTTCATCGATGAAAAAAGAGAAGAGTATGAGGATTGGCTTGAAGAACAAGATGAATAATCGAACAGGTTCGGTTCCGATTAACGCGGGCATGGTGCGGCCGCAGCCAAAATCCCTTCGGCGTAATCGAAACCTCATCAAGGAATAGGCAGTTAACCGGCTGACACGTCAGCCCTGGAGGCAACCATGAGCACCAACGAATTTTCCATGCCGAGCGACGGAAAAGGCATCGCTGGCCACGGCTCCTTTTTCCAGCCCACCAACCTGTCCGCGGCCGATGCCGAAAAAGCCACCGCCTGGGTACAGAAGCACGTCGACAAGCGCAGCATCGACCTGGGCGAGCGCATGGACGACGTGCGCGAGCACATGTGGGAACTGGAGAAGGAAGGCGAGATCATCGTCCACCGCATCACCGATGCACACCAGCCCATCGAGGTGAAAACGCTGTTCGGTTGGAGCAAGAAAATTCCCACCATGCAGTTGTGGCACCACAAGTCCTGCGGCCAGTGCGGCAACATTCCCGGCTATCCGACTTCGTTGCTGTGGACCATGAATCAGTTCGGCTACGTACCGGGCCGCGACTACCTCGATGAAACCGACCAGACCTCCTGCACTGCCTGGAACTACCACGGCTCCGGCATCGGCAACGTCGAGTCGCTCGCCGCAGTGTTCCTGCGCAATTTCCACCAGGCTTACGTCTCCGGCAAGCAGCACGGCCACCAGCCCGGCCACTTCTATCCGCTGGTGCACTGCGGCACTTCGTTCGGCAACTACAAGGAAATCCGCAAATACCTGGTCGAATCGCCAGAATTGCGCGAAAAGGTGAAAAAGATACTAGGCAAGTTGGGACGGCTGGTGGATGGCAAGCTGGTGATCCCGGAAGAGGTCGTGCACTACTCGGAATGGGTGCACGTGATGCGCAACCGCATCGCGTCTGAATTGCAGAAAATCGACGTTTCCAACATGCGCGTCACCGTGCATGCCGCCTGCCACTACTACAAAATGGTGCACGAAGATGCCATTTACGACCCGACCGTGCTCGACGGCAACCGCACCGCCCCCGGCACGTCGGTGGCGCAGGCGCTGGGTGCACAGGTGATCGACTATTCGACCTGGTATGACTGCTGCGGCTTCGGCTTCCGCCACATCATTTCCGAGCGCGAGTTCACCCGTTCCTTCACCATGGATCGCAAGATCAAGGTGGCGCGCCAGGAAGCCAATGCCGACGTGATGCTGGGTATAGACACCGGCTGCATCACTACCATGGACAAGAACCAGTGGATAGGCAGAGCGCACCAGCAAAACTACAGCATGCCTATCATGGCCGACATCCAGTTCGCCGCGCTGGCCTGCGGCGCCGATCCTTTCAAGATCGTGCAGTTGCAGTGGCACGCCAGCCCGTGCGAGGAAGTGGTGGAAAAAATGGGTATTTCCTGGAACGAGGCGAAAAAGAACTTCGAGGCCTACCTCAAGGAAGTCGAGAAAGGCAACATCGAATACCTGTATAACCCCAAATTGGCAATCAGCCGCTAGGAGTTAAACAATGCAAGATACCGTTCTGGTGGTGGGCGCCGGCCCGACCGGCCTGTCGGCAGCGGCAGGCGTCGCCTCTGCCGGCAAGAAAGTGGTGTTGGTGGAAAAGGAGAGTGTGCTCGGCGGCGCGCCCATTCTGTCTGGCTATGCCAAGCTGGTGCCTTCCGGAGAATGGGCCAAGGATGCGATCGGGCGCATGATCAAGCGCGTCGAGGGAAACCCGCTGATCACCGTCAAACGCGGCGTCAAAGTCAGCAAGCTAGACGGTGTCGCCGGAAACTTCGGCGCCACACTGTCGAACGGCGAAACGGTGCGGGCCGGCGCGGTGATCCTCGGTACCGGCTTCACCCACTTCGACTCGATCAACAAGCCGGAATGGGGCTTCGGCACGTATGAAGACGTGCTCACCACCACACAAATGGAACAGATGGTTGCCAACGGCAAGATCGTCTGCCCGTCCGATGGCCGCGTGCCGGAGCGCATCGCCATCCTGCTGTGCGTCGGTTCGCGTGACCGCCAGATCGGGCGCGAATGGTGCTCGAAAATCTGCTGCACCGTGTCCACCAACCTGGCAATGGAAATCAAGGAACTCTCCCCCAAGACCGACGTATACATCTACTACATGGACATCCGCACCTTCGGGCTGTACGAGGACAAGTTCTACTGGAAGTCGCAGGAAGAATTCAAAACCAAGTTCGTCAAGGCGCGCATCGCCGAAGTCACCCAATCCCCGGACGGGCGCCTGCTGGTCAAGGGCGAGGATACGTTGGTGAAACGCCCCATCGTGATCCCATTTGACCTCGTAGTGCATGCCATCGGCATGGACCCCAACCAGGACAATCCGGAAATCGCCAAAGTGTTTGGCGTCGGCCTGGAAAAACATGGGTTCCTGGATCGTGGCGAACATTACACCAGCAGCTTCTCCAGTACCCGCCCCGGCATTTACGTGGGCGGCTCGGCGCTGGGCCCGGAAGACATCGACACCAGTGTGTCGCATGGGCTGGCGATGGCAATGCGCGCGGTCGGAGACCTCAATGCTCTGGGTCAAAAGGCAGCCTGAGCGCAACATCGCGGCAGCCGAATTGCCGCTGACGCTGGACGATGAACTGTTCCAGCACCATTTTCTCCAGCTTACCAAAGAGATGACGGGTGCCGGCGTGGAGGACTGCCTTGCCATCCTGAACGCCAAGCAGTCGCTCTATGCCGCAGCGCTGAAAGACCCACAGTCATTGCGACTGGAGGAAATCGAACTGCTGCTGGAACAGGTTTTTACCGCGCGGCGCAAGCTGTTCCCGGTGCTCGCCGCCTTTGGAGAAGCGCAAACCGGACAGGCGCTGGCGCAATTGCTGCGTGGCAACGAAGCGGTAACGCAAAGAATGCATGGCTTCGTCACCGCAATGCCCATCGCGCCGGGAGAAAACCGCAACGACATAAAAGCCGCCAACAAAGTCAGGCGCGCGGCCTGGGATTTCGCGGCGGAGCTGCTGCATTTCCATGACCCCGTGCGATATCCGCTGATGGCACGCTGGGTGTGGGACAAAGCCACCATGAGCGGTGCGCTGCGCGAATTCATACGCGGCAATGACCACATGAGCGAAATCCCGTTCGACAACCGTGTGGAAATCTTTGAAGCGGCGCGCCGCTGGCTGGGCAAGCGTATCGCTGATCAGGGCATTTACCGCGACATCCACTTCTGGATCGATCTGGTACTGGCGCAGGCTTACCTCGGCTATTTCCGCGCCGTGGCGGAAGGCAACCTGGGTGTCGACTTTGGACGCGGCATCAGCCAAGCCGACCAATTGAAGAAACTGCTGGGAATAGACGCCCTACGCAAGGATGGGCGCTCGCGCGTGAAGAAAGAGGCGTCCATCGCCACGCATTGAGGAGAAAGAATGCCGATACATGAAAAAACGCTGATCGCACCGGATCACCTCGTCAGCAGCGACAAGCTGGTGGTAGACGGCGTCGATGTGTCCGGGCACTGGAACACCATGATCCTGCCGCGCACGCTGACCGATTACGACGCCAGCTTCAGCAAAACCATCCGCCAATACGGTGGCGGAGAGAACGTGCACCGCTGCTGGCAATGCGGTTCATGCACCAACTCCTGCACCATGTACGCGCAAAACACCGATTTCAATCCGCGCTACTGGATCTACCTCACCAACCTCGGCCTCAAGAACGAGCTGCTCAAGGACAAGGACATCATCTGGCAATGCGTGTCGTGCAACAAGTGCACCAACATCTGCCCCAAGGATGTGCGCCCGGAAGGCGTGATGAAAGCCCTGCAACACTGGATGGAAGACCAGGGTCATGTGGCGAAATCGAATTCGACGCTGTTCGACGAGGAATTTACCCGCCAGTGCCTGCACCGTGGACGCATCGAGGACACCGAGGTGATGACCAACTTCTTCAAGAAAACCAAACAAGACATTGTCGCCCTTGCCAGAAAAGGCTGGCTGGGCATATTCATCGCACGCATGAACAAGTGGAACGAACTCAAACAAGGCCATATAGGCAGGTTCCTTGCACGCGTGCCGATCAAACAGCCGCTGCACATGGGGCTGGCGATCTTCTTCAAGCCCCGTACCAGGTCGTGGGGGCGCACCGGCGAGGTGCTGAAGCAGTATGTCGAGGAACAGAAACGTCTGGTGCACTGACAGGGCAGAGATTAGGAGACACTGATGGCTAAAGTTGCATATTACCCCGGCTGTGCGCTGGAAGGCTCGGGCGGGCCTTATGATCACTCCACGCGCGCCATCGTCGACAAGCTCGGCCTGGAGATGGACAACCTGCAGGACTGGAATTGCTGCGGTGCAATGGAAGTAAAAAACGTCCATCCCATGCTGCAAACCTATATGTCGGCGCGCAACCTCGCCATCGCTGCGGAAACCATGGGCTACGACACGGTGATGGCGCCGTGCAACGGCTGCTACCACAACCTGAAAAAGGCGGAGTATGAACTCGCCACCTCCGAGGAAGCATTGCAAACCGTGCAGGGGCTGGCGAAGAAAGCAGGCGATCCGGTATACCGTGGCAACGTACGCACCGTGCACCTGCTTGAATGGCTGATGGAGGAAGTCGGCCCGGACGGCATCAAGCAATGCATCAGCAAAAGCCTCAACGGCGTGAAAATCGCCAACTACTACGGCTGTATGTACACCCGCCCGCGCCAGATTTTCCCGGAAAAAGACCAGGGTCCCGGCTCGGAATCCTCCTACAAGCCGCACTTCATGGACGACCTGCTCGCCGCGGCAGGCGCCGAGAACGTCGACTTCCCGCTGAAGACCGCTTGTTGCGGCGGCGCGCACACCCTGTCCGATTCCGACACATCGACCCAACTCGTACTCAACCTACTGCAAGCGGCGGAAGATAGTGGTGCGGAAATCATCGCCACCGAATGCCCCACCTGTCATTCCGGGCTGGAAATGCACCAAGTGCGCGCCGAGACCGAATTCGGCATCAAGACCAAGGTAAAGATAGTGTACTTCACCCAGTTGCTGGGATTGGCGCTGGGCCTATCGGCACGCAAGCTCGGTATACATGAAAACGTCAGTGACTCGCTCGACTTGCTGCATGAAAAGGGAATCATCTAAGCGGTAATGGAAACGGGCTGGACATGTCACCGACGTTTCGGCGTACGCTGATGCAGCGAGAAGCGCTGCGTCATGCCGGAGCCAAAACGTGAACGATCCACTGGATCTGCTACACGACAAAGGAATAATTTGAATCGCTGGTATTAAAGGAGAAATCGCTCACGTTTTGGCGCAGACTCACATAGGTGCAGCCTATGTTATGCCGGAGCCAAAATGTAAGTGACCCACTCAACCTGCTCCATGAAAAGGAATAGCCCAACCGCGGAGGACGCGAGGGAATGACTGCGTAGCGTGGTATGCAAGGGGCGATGGTTAAAGTCGCCAAGTCTCTCGCCGACACGCTCATATTTCCTTGCGTCCCTCGCGTCATTTGCGGTAAAACTAAAACATGCACTGCAATGGCTGCGAATTCCGCCCCGAACTTTATTATGACGACCAGTACCAGATCTGGGTCCGAGGGGCGGACAATGGCATGCTAGCCATCGGCATGACCGACATTTCGCAGACCATCGCGGGAAAAATCCTGCACGTGCGCGTGCGCAAACCCGGCACGCTACGCCCTGCCGGCAAGCCGGTGGCAACGATAGAATCGGGCAAGTGGGCAGGGCCGGTGCCGAATCTGTTCGACTGCGTGATCGAACAGGCGAACCAGGCAGTGCTGGACCGCCCCAGCCTGCTCAACCGCGACCCCTACGACGCCTGGATCGCCAAGGTCAGGCCCAGCACGGCGCTGGAACAGGCGCTCGCGGTACTGGTCACGGGGGCAACGGCAGAGAAAGGCTATTGCGCGCGCTGCGAACGTGAAGCGATCCACTGTGAGAGAAAATCATGAGCGTTGAGCATTACCTCGACAATGAAGAAAAGTCGGTGGTCATCGTGATGACCAGCGGCCCCGCCACGCCGCAGCGCTGTGCCACGCCGTTCTATATCGGCTCGCTGCTCGCCGCGATGGATGCGGAAGTTAGCATATTTTTCACCATGGAGGGGGTGCAGCTCGCGCAAAAAGGCGTGGCCGAGCAGCTGACAGCCATGAAGGGTGGCAAAACCATCATAGAGTTCATGCGCGATGCAAAAATGGCGGGGGTCAAATTCCATCTGTGCAGGCCGGCGATGCCAGGCTACGAAATGGAGGTCGGCGACGTCATCAAGGAGATCGACGAGATTTCCAGCGCCAGCACGCTCGCCGACATGATCCTGAATTGCGACAAGGCAATGTTTTTCTGACCAACCACAAAAGGGGAACCATCATGACAACTGTACGCGGATGCAATCTTCCGGATGACCTGTACTACAACGTCGAGAACAATGTGTGGGCACGTCGCGAAAGCGACGGCACCATCACCGTCGGCATGACCTCCTACGCCTGCTCGCTTGCCGGTGAGATCGTCTCCTACACGCCGAAGAAAGTCGGCAAGGAAATCGAGCAAAACAAATCGGTGTCCACCGTCGAATCGGGCAAATGGGTGGGCCCGGTGAAAGCACCGGTGACCGGCGAAGTCGTCGCCATTAACGATACCGTGGCCGCCAAGCCCGGCACCATCAACGCCGACCCCTACGGCAATGGCTGGCTGGTCAA
This sequence comes from Pseudomonadota bacterium, assembly GCA_040756015.1. GTDB lineage: Bacteria > Pseudomonadota > Gammaproteobacteria > Burkholderiales > JBFMAC01 > JBFMAC01. The sequence continues at coordinate 98,010 of JBFMAC010000007.1, read as the reverse complement.
GATGAAACCAAGCAATTGGGACGGAGAATCGGGTAACCTGGTGACCAGCGCCAATATCGCCTCGGCATTCGAAGCCAAGATGGCGGCCGACAATTTCGGCGGGTGCTAAGCAACGCTTCATGGGGAACTGGCTCGACACCACAGCGCGGATCGAGGCGCTGGAAGACATCTGGCTCGATGCCGGACTGGTGCAAGAAATGCAGCGGCGTTACGCCGCGCTGCATGGGCCGGCACTGGGTAGCATCAATTTCTATACGCCCACCTTCAAGACCTATGCCACTTCCGAGATAGGCCCGTGCGGGAAAAATGCCTGGCCGGCAGTCTCCATCACCGGCGCGGAATGCAGTCTCGCGTGCGACCACTGCAAGGCCAAGATCCTGGAGCCCATGATACCGGCCAGATCACCCGAAGCATTGTGGCGCGTAGTGAATGAGCAGATCAAAGCCGGCGCGCAGGGTATGCTGCTCACCGGCGGCTCCAACCACCGCAATGAGGTTGAGTACGACGCCTACTACCCGGCCATCCGCCGCATTAAGGATGAATTTCCGCAGTTCAAGATCGCTCTGCATACCGCCTTGGTGACCGACGATATCGCACACAGCATGGAAGACGCCGGCATCGATGCTGCGATGATGGATGTGATCGGATCGCAAGACACCATCACGCAGGTTTACCATTTGCGTCGCAGTGTCGACGATTTCGAGCGCTCGCTCGCAGCCTTGGTGACGACGCGAATGAAAGTCGTGCCACATATCGTCATCGGCCTGCACTATGGCAACCTCCTAGGCGAATGGAATGCCTTGGAGATGATCCACCGCCATCTGCCTGCAGCAGTGGTGCTGGTGGTGGTGATGCCGTTTTACGCACCGAAGAACCGCCCCTTCCGCACACCCGACAGCGCCGAGGTGGGGCGCTTTTTCATCGGCGCGCGCGAGACGCTACCCGGTATCCCCCTGCTGCTGGGTTGCGCGCGCCCGACCGGACGCAGCAAATCCGAAATCGACAGCTACGCGGTGATGGCTGGCCTAAACGGAATCGCCCACCCCGCCGATGGCATGGTGGAACTCGCCGTGCGGATGGGGCGCAAGGTGCGCGTCACCCCGGCATGCTGCTCGATTGCGGTTGGCGACGAAGTGCTGGCACTGGAAAATGATACATCCGGTATCGCCATCGACCCGCAGCACATCATCGAGCAGGAGCGTCGATTCAACCGCCTCGCCGGCATCAAAGTGGTGTCTGCATCATGAAACCGGAATTTTTCACCGCAAGGGACACCAAGGGCGAGAGACAAACCAAACTCTCCCCTAATTTTCTAGAGAAACCATACCTGACCGCAGCCCCGACTGTCGCTTACGATTGCCCTTCAAGATACTTGGGACCCTTTGCCTCCTTGGCGCCCCTCACGGCAAGAGATTTTAGCCATGACTAAAACTTGGCGCATCATCGACACCGGCCTGCGTCCCGCCGCGGAAAATCTGGCGTTCAACCGTGCCCTGCTGGAAGCACGACAAGCAAATGAAATTCCGAACACGTTACGCTTTCTACGTTTCACCCCCAGCGCCCTGCTCGGCTATCACCAAAGCGCCGAGCAAGAACTGAATCTGGATTATTGTGCAGCACATCACATCGACATCCAGCGCCGCATCACCGGCGGCGGCGCGATTTATTTCGACGAAGCCCAACTCGGCTGGGAACTTTACCTGACCCGGCAGGATGTTGGCAGCGCCGACATGCAAGCGATTTCCAGGCGCATCTGCGAAGCAGCAGCGCGCGCCATCTCCAGCCTGGGAGTGAAGGCACGCTATCGCCCGCGCAACGACATCGAGGTCAACGGCAGGAAAATTTCCGGGACCGGCGGTGCTTTCGACGGCGACGCGCTGATGTACCAGGGCACGTTGTTAATCGATTTCGACGTGGAAAAAATGCTGCGCGTGCTGCGCATCCCCGCAGAAAAACTGTCCGACAAGGCCATCGCCTCCGCCCGCGAGCGCGTCACCTCACTGCGCGAATTACTTGGTGATGTTCCCACGTTACCGGCCATACAACAGGCCATGAGCGATGCCTTTGCCGCCGAATTCTGCGTGGATATCAGCGATGGCCAACTGGCCAAGGCAGAGTTGCTTCGTTACGAGATGGCGCTGGCCGAAATCAGTCAGCCAGATTGGGTCAACCTGTTGCAGCGCCCCGCCGCAGACCTGCCCATTCTCGATGCCGCGCAGAAATTCGAGGGCGGCCTGCTGCGCGCCAGCGTCGCCTATGACCGTACCGGCAGGCGCATCAAACAGGTCTGGTTCAGTGGCGACCTCTTCGTCAGTCCCCGCCGCACCCTGGTCGATCTGGAATCTGCGCTCAAGGATACCGCCCTCGACCGGTTGGAGGAAATCGTCGGCGCCTTCTTCGCCGCGCGCCCGGTTGACATGCTTTCCCTGCCCCCCTCCGCCTTCGCGCTAATCGTGCGCCAGGCCGTGGGCTCCACCGAAAAGGCCATGGGCTGACATGGCGCAAACCGCAGACGTGCTGGTGGTAGGCCTGGGGCCGGCAGGCGGCGCCGCCGCACTGGCTGCCGCACGCGCCGGCTTGCGCGTGGTGACCGTCGACAAGAAGCAGGCGGTCGGCGTGCCGGTGCAGTGCGCCGAGTTCATCCCCCTGCCGCTTTCATCGCATGCACCGGAAAACGTCCGGCAACAACGCATTGCCGGCATGCGCACCTTTCTGCCCTCCGGAGCCTGCGCACACAGCGACTTCCCCGGGATCATGGTGGATCGCGCCGCCTTCGATCAGGCATTGGCAGAAGCGGCACGGCAGGCGGGCGCCACCCTGCAACTCGCCAGCCGCATCGTCGAACTCGACATACAGCGCAGTGCAGCACAAATTGCCACGCCGCAGGCCACGCTGGAAATCCAATACCGACTGCTCATTGCGGCCGACGGCCCGCACTCGTTCGTGGCACGCGCACTTGGCCTGCCGCCGCTGGAAACGGTGAACACGCGCCAGTACACGGTTGCGCTCAAGCAGCCGCATGCCGATACCGACATCTGGTTGTCGGCGACCTATCCCGGCGGCTACGCCTGGCTGTTCCCGAAAGGACAATACGCCAACCTCGGCCTAGGCATGGATCCGTACCTCGACACCGACATGAAAACCCCGCTCGACGAGTTGCACCGGCAACTGATACGCGCAGGCAGGCTAGGCGAAGAAATTTACTATCGCACCGGCGGCGCCATCCCGGTCTGCGGCCTGCGCGACCGGCTGGCGATCGGTAACACCCTCTTCGCCGGCGATGCCGCCGGCCTCACTCATCCCATCACCGGCGCCGGCATCGCTGCGGCAGTTGTCTCCGGCGAAGCGGCAGGTGAAGCGGCGGCACGCTGGTTGCTGGACGCCAAGGCAAGCGCCTTGACCGAATACGAGGAAGACATGCGCGACCAGTTCGCCGCCATGCTGGACAAAGCAGTGGCACGGCGCCGCTGGCTCAATACTCAATGGCGCGACACCGCCGCCAACGAAGATGCGATCCAGCGCCAAGGATGGATCGCCTTTCCAGAATATTTTGGAGATGTAGAAAAATCTTTAACCGCAAAGGACGCGAAGGAAAATTCCCATTCTTTACCATCAGGCTCCATATTGCTTGGCTAGCATCAGTTATGGTTGAAGCTATGAATCCCCTTGCGTCCCAGGCAATAACAATCAATTGAGGAGTACATCATGAGCGCAGTCATCGAAGGCGTCCAGCCGATCCAGTTATACCGCCCCAACTACCACGTCAAGACGCCGCAGATGCGTTCTCCGGAATACGTGCAGATGAGCACCGCTGCGGCGATCACGCTGGGACTGATCCCGGGCAAGATGCACCGCACCGCCTGCACCCACTGCCTCAACCTGCTGGTGACCTATCCGGAAGGCTGCCGTGCCAATTGCGCCTACTGCGGGCTGGCGCGCCACCGCGAAGAAGCGCGCGACTACGCCGACCGCAACTTCATCCGCGTCGACTGGCCGGCAGTGAACTACGACGAGGTAATCGCGCGCGTCAAGGCAGGCGAAGACAAGAACCAGTTCCAGCGCATGTGCATTTCCATGATCACTCACCCCAATTCGGATGAGGACACCTTCGTGCTGCTGGAAAAATGGATGAAAGAATTGCCGCACATCCCGGTTTCCATCCTCTCCAACCCCACCACCATGCAGAAAGAGGATTTAGTGCGACTCAAGGAAATGGGCGCGGAAATCTTCACGGTGGCGCTCGACGCGGTCACCCCGGAAATCTTCGAGCGCACGCGCGGACGCGGCGTGGACAGCCCGCACCGCTGGGAGAAATACTGGCAGGCCATCGAATGGGCGGCGGAAATCTTCGGCCCGGAGCGCTTCGGCGCGCACCTGATCTGCGGCATGGGCGAAACCGAACGGGAAATGCTGGAAGTGGCGCAACGCATCAAGGACATGGGCGGGCATAACCACATGTTCGCGTTCTACCCGGAACACGGCTCGCTCATGGAAGATTGGCCCGCCTGCGACCGCGGCCAGTGGCGGCGAGTGCAACTGGCGCGCTTCATCATCGACTACGCCGGCGGCCATTTACGCGACATGGCGTTTGACGAGCAAGGCCGCGTCGTGAACTTTGGCCTGACTCAGGGAGAAGTGGAGCGCATCATTTCATCCGGCAAGCCATTCCGCACCTCCGGTTGCCCCGGCAAGGACGACACCGAGGTATCCGCCTGCAACCGCCCCTATGGCGATTCCACACCCTCGGATATCTTGTCGTTCCCGTTTGCACTCAACAGCAGGGATGTGCAGAAAGTAAAGCGCCAGATGCAATGGAAGTCATGAAATACTGCTTACTGGATGGGTGACGACTGCGACAGTTCTTTCAGCTTGTCGCAGCCGCGCCTTCCCAATTCGCAGCTTTTCCTGAAATCTTCCATTGCCTTCGCGCGATCACCCAACTCGACATAAACCAGCCCCCGCCCCTGGTAGGGGTTGGGGTAAGTCGGATTCAAGGTGATGGCAGTATCAAAATCCTGGAGCGCTTCGGCAAATCTTTTCATCTCATAATACATGGCACCGCGATCGCTATAAGCATAACTATAGTCAGGCTTCATATTGATCGCAGTTGTGTAGTCGTCGATGGCTTCCTGTTTCAACTTGGTTTTTGAAAGCATGATGCCGCGATTATGGAAAATGCGCTCCATGCCAGGCTGATAAGGCTTGCCCTCGACCAGGGTTGCCGCGTCATCCCACAACAACAACGGATGGGAAAACGTCGTCAGCCTATTCCAGGCCAGCGGCACCATCAGTACGCTGATCAGCCCCAGGCCTATCGCAGCGCGCTTTGCCTGCACTCTGATAAATAACAATGGAAACACAATCACCAAGCCGGCCATCCACAAGTAACTGCGATAAAGCACAAAGGGCTCCTGTATACGGATGCTGGCAAATTCGGTGAAAAACAACACCCAGGGAAACAATAAAGCAAGGCCCCACAAACCTTTTATTCCTCGTTGTAACAGCAACCAGCCCGCAATCAGTGGATAAATCCAGAAAGCGATAAACCCTATCGTATGCGGCCATGACCACCAGCTAACGGCAAATGGCTCGCGCATATCCACCGACATCCAGGCCGGGTTGGGTATCAGCCATAACAACAGGTACTTGAAGAAAAAAGCGGACTGCGTAATAACGCTTAAAATGTGTGCATGCTCGATCTCGACCATACCTTGTGCTTCTGCCATGCGCTTGAGCATTTCCGGCCCGAACATTTCATAGGGCGCGCCGAGCACCCCCCTGAGCTTTAAAACAACCAGCAGGCCAATAGCCGCAGATAATACATAAAACCATGCCACCTGCTTGAACAATGCAACCGAGGGGGTGCGCAACAGCAGGGTCAGTACCAGCGCCAGGGCCGGCGCCATGATGCTGTGTTCCTTGGAGAACACCGCAAGAAAATAAAATAAGGCCGCCGCCACCAGCCAGCGTGTTTGGTTGCGCTCCAATCCACGCCAATAAGCCAGCAGCATCAGCAGCACAAACAAGGTAGCCATCAAAATGGTACGCTGGATCAGGTATGCCACACCGTACACCGCAGCCGGGTGCAGGGAAAATATGAGCGCCCCGAAAAAAGCCAGCCAGTTGCTGCTCAAACCATCTGTGGGTAGTTTTGCCGTGTCGAATAAGCGTCGCAGGAAGACAAACAGCAATAACGTAGTGACGACATGCAGGAAGAGATTGCCGAGCCGGAAACTGATCAGGTCGAGGCCGAATATGTTCGCGGTCCAACCCAGCGAAGCATAAGGCAACCAGCGCAGGCTGAAATGAAAAAATGAATCTCCATACCCGTAAGCGGTTTTCGGGTCTATGAAAAAATAAATGTCATCGAAAACGATGGGGTACGACAACGATCCTGAATACAGGATAAACACGGCTGCTGGCAACAAACCGATCCACATCCAAAATCGCGACAAAATCACCCCCCAAGATGCTGCCTATAAAAAACAAGGGCTCCTTTTAGGAGCCCTTGTTTGATCAACTGATTACAAGCTTACGGTACTTGTTTACAGAGGTTGGTTGCAATACAACCGCTAACTGCACCAGCCGCCGCATTGGTCCAAGATACACCATTGGCTCCCAAGGTAGGTGTGAGGATATAGGTATCAGTAGCCGCCAAACCACCCGTTGCATTGGGGGTAATGGTAATGACACCATCGGTTACAGAAGCCCTAGCAACATAAGTGCTCGGGTTCACAGCGGCAGCAGGAATACCATTCGAACCATCAGAACAACCAGTCAGGGTATTCAAATCGCTGGCACACACTTCAACCGCGGTCTTAAGCGCCTGCGAAGCCTGTACTACCTCGCTAAAGCGCGCCTTTTTAGTGTAGTCGTTATAAGCCGGGATCGCGATCGCGGCCAGAATGCCGATAATCGCCACCACGATCATCAATTCAATCAGGGTAAAACCTTGTTGGACTCGTTTCATGTTTGCTCCTTGTTGGCCGAAACACACAATGTGTTCACCAAGCATTGACGCAAGCCATGTGCCAGTTTGGGCGGCTTGCTTGACGTACTTTCGCCCGTCCATGTGACATTTTAATTGCTTGGTTTTTAATGTTATTTATTTAGGCGGGTTTTCCGTCCCATAACAACAACACCTGCACACCCTCCGAATATGGGCGCAAAGTGACGCAATTTGTCACTTCATGACCGTGCCTTCCACAGGCAGCGCCCCTTGCTGGCCTTGTCGATTTCCTCCAGCACCGTGGCATGCGCCGCCAGTTCCGCTTCGTCGGCAGCGATCACCCGCAACTCGCCTTGCACTTCGGGCAATACCGCAACAACCTCGTCCTGGCGGGGCGCGGCCGCCACCTCCATCAGCAGGCTTTCCTGGCCGCGCGTCATGGCAAGGTAGACTTCGCCCAGCAACTCAGCGTCGAGCAGCGCACCATGCAAGGTACGCTTGGAGTTATCGATCTGGTAGCGCTCGCACAGGGAATCGAGGTTGTTGCGCTTGCCTGGGTGCAGTTCCTTGGCAAGCTTGAGCGTATCGGTGATGTGCGGGCAGTAATGCGCTATCGGCTGCAGATCGATCAGGGCGAACTCATGATTGAGGAAAGCCACGTCGAAGGGCGCGTTGTGGATCACCAATTCAGCGCCACCGACGAATTCCAGGAACTCCGCTGCCACTTCGCGAAACTTAGGCTTGTCCCGGAGGAACTCATCGGTGAGACCGTGCACCTGCAAGGCGCCCACGTCGCTGGCGCGTTCCGGATTGAGGTAACGGTGAAAACGGCGGCCGCTGAAGCGACGATTGACCATTTCCACTGCGGCCAACTCGATAACGCGGTGACCCAGCTTGGGATCAAGGCCCGTTGTTTCGGTGTCGAGCAAAATCTGCCGCATCATTTCTCCGTCAATGCCAACTCCACGCCGCGATTGGCCAGCGTGTCGGCCCTTTCGTTTTCATCATGGCCGCTGTGACCGCGCACCCAGATCCATTCGACTTCATGCTGCGTAGCCAGGCGGTCGAGTTCCTGCCACAAATCGGCGTTCTTCACCGGCTGCTTATCGGCAGTACGCCAGCCGCGCTTTTTCCAATTCACGATCCAGCTGCTGATGCCCTGCTGCACATACTGCGAATCGGTGTGCAAGCGTACCCGGCACGGCCGCTTCAATGCTTCCAGCGCGCGGATCGCCGCCATCAGCTCCATGCGGTTGTTGGTGGTGTGCGCCTCGCCGCCGAACAGTTCCTTCTCCTTACCATCGTAGCGTAGCAGCGCACCCCAGCCGCCCGCGCCGGGATTACCCTTGCATGCGCCGTCGGTAAAAATTTCCACCATATCTTTCATGGGCGCTTCATGGTGATCGGTTCTTTCTGCGCCGCTTTCTGCGGAATTGCAGACAGGTTTTTCTTGGCGGCGAAACGCTCGTGCCATTGCGGGGTGATGACACGCATGCCGCGTACGCGTTTCACCGCCTGAAAAAAATACACGCCGCCGCCCACCGGCCACCAGCGATCACCCGCCTTTTCCATGAAAGCGAAACGGCGCAGCCATTTTTCCTGCTTGAACGGCGGCGCATAGCAGCACATGCGCCCGGCGACGATCTCGAAGCCGAGCAATGCCAGCCAGTCCTTCAGCCGCGACAAATTTATGAACTGCCCGCACCAGGGATAATGCCGACGCGCAGACTTGCGCAGGCGCGGTATTCCCCACAGGCTCCAGGGGTTGAAGCCGGTAATAATCATCTGTCCCTCAGGCATCATGATACGCTGCACTTCGCGCAGTATCTGGTGCGGGTCGACATGGAACTCCAGCACGTGCGGCAGCAGCACCAGGTCCGCGCTGTTGCTGGCAATGGGCAAATCGCGAAAATCCGCGCGCAAGCCCGCCTTGCCATCCCGGCCAACCACGCACCGCAGTGCGATGCGGCTGGCGCGCAGGAAATCGTATTCGGGCAGGCCGAACTGGAAGGCATTGAAACCGAACACGTCGGCAACCATGCGGTCGCAGTAATGCTGCTCGCGGTCGAGCAGATAACCGCCCAGCGGCGTCTGGAACCAGGCGGCCAGGTTTTCGTTATCGGTTGACATCGGCATGCTTACACCCAAACATAGGCATATGTTGGAAACCATTCCCCTGCGCGCATTCGCGGACAATTACATCTGGTGCCTGCACCGTGGACGACACGCAGTCATCATCGACCCCGGCGACGCCGCACCGGTGCTCTCCCATCTTGAGCGAGCGCGGCTCGAACCAACCGCCATCCTCATCACCCACCACCACGCCGATCACGTCGACGGCATCACCGCCATCCTCGATCACCATGACGTACCGGTGTACGGTCCGCTCCGGGAAAACATCGCCGGCGTCACCCATCCGGTCAGCGAAGGCGACACCATCAAACTCGCCACGCTCGGCATCGAGTTCGCGGTACTCGACGTCCCCGCCCACACGCTGGGGCATGTTGCGTATTATGGCGTAAAGCATTTGTTTTGTGGCGACACCCTGTTCGGCGGTGGTTGCGGGCGCCTGTTCGAAGGCACACCACAGCAAATGTACGCCTCGCTGCAAAAGCTGGCCGCCTTACCCGACGACACGCGGGTGTGTTGCGCGCACGAATATACCCTCGTTAATTTGCGTTTCGCGCTGAGCATTGAACCGGACAATGCCGCGCTGCATCGGCGCCTTGCCGAAGCACAGCACCAGCGTGAACTCGGCCTGCCCACGCTACCCTCGACCATTGCCCTGGAAAAGCGGACCAACCCTTTCCTGCGTTGCCACGACAGCGCGATTGTCGCTGCCGTGACGAGGTACGATGGCACCGCGCCAACCTCCCCGCAGGCGACCTTTGCAGCGCTGCGCCGTTGGCGCGACATTTTTTAGGTGCCGCTTTCCTTGACGCTACCCGCTCAGCCTATTACCATTCGGGACGTCAAACGGGTAGCTCCTGCATGCGCCATACCAGACCTGTCCTACATATACTCCTTGCCTTGCTGTTGCCCGCCCCGCTTCACGCCGGGGAAATAGCCAATCTCGTTGTCCTCGCCGAACCGGCCGACGCCCCCACTGTCGCCCCATCGCTGGCCGATGCCACGCCTCTGGAACAGGAATCGATCGGCAATTACGGCACGGAGATCAGCTACGACCTCACCGTGCCGATCGACGATGTATGGGAACGCATCCGCAACGGCTTCGCCCTCCCCGACATCGACAACGACTTGGTGCGCGAACAGGAGGACTGGTATGCCAGCCGCCCGGATTATGTCACGCGCATGGTGGAACGCAGCCGGCGCTACCTGTACTACATCGTCGAGGAACTGGAAAAGCGCGGCATGCCCACCGAAATCGCGCTGCTGCCGATGATAGAGAGCGCCTACAACCCGGGCGCCTATTCGCGCAGCCACGCAGCCGGCATCTGGCAGTTTATCCCTTCCACCGGAAAAACCTATGGACTGGAGCAGAACTGGTGGTACGACGGCCGCCGCGACGTGATGGCGGCCACCGATGCGGCGCTCGACTACCTGGAAAAGCTCTATGAGCTGTTCGGCAGCTGGGATCTGGCACTGGCCGCCTACAACTGGGGCGAAGGGTCTGTGACACGTGCCATGGCGCGCAACGACGCACAGGGATTGCCCACCGATTACCTCAGCCTGAAAATGCCGCGTGAAACGCGCTATTACGTGCCCAAGCTGCAGGCGGTAAAAAACATCATCGCCGATCCGGAGCGTTTCGGCCTGGAACTCGCCCCCATCCCCAACCGTCCCTATTTCACCGCCATCACCGCATCGCAGGCGATGGACGTAAAACTCGCCGCCAAATTTGCCGAAGTGCCGCTGGAAGAATTCATTTCACTCAACCCCGGCTTCAGCCGCCCGGTCATCACCCAAAACGGCACGCAGACGCTGCTGTTGCCGGTGGACAAGGCGGAAGTATTTAACGAGAACCTGGAAAATCATGAGGCGCCGTTGCTGAGCTGGCAGGTTTACCGTGCCAAGCGCGGCGAAAAATTCGACCGCATCGCCGCGCGCCACGGCCTAAGTGCGGGCTACCTGAAACAGATCAACGGTATTCCGCAACGCAACCGTGTCGCCTTCCCCGGCCAGCCCCTGCTGGTGCCAACACGTAAGACCTTGGCAACCGCCGACTTCCCCGCCATCAGCAACATCGAATACACCGTTCCGAAGCGCCGCGCCGTGGCCAGCTATGTAGTAAGGAAGGGCGACACCCTCGCCGGCATCGCGCAGCGCCATCGCCTCAGCGTGGCGCAGCTGAAATCCTGGAACCGCCTGCGCGGCGACCGCATACACCCCGGCCAGCGCCTGCACCTACGGCCGGGTGCACTGGCACAGAACTCCGTGGTCAAGCGCCGTCGTTAAGTGGATTTGACGGGTATAAATAGCAATGCGCGTGGTGTGTCGCGCTGAAGCGCGACGCCTGCGGATACTCGCCACGGCATTGCGGCATCGCATGCGGGCAGCGCGGATGAAAGTGGCAACCGGGCGGCGGGTTGATCGGCGACGGCAATTCACCGCTCAGCTTGATGACGCGCCTTTCCCCCGCACTTTCCAGCCTGGGCGCAGCAGACAACAGTGCCTGCGTGTAGGGATGCCTGGGCGTATTCAATATCTCTTCGGCGCTGCCGCACTCGACGATGCGCCCCAGGTACATCACCGCCACCTCATGCGCCAGAAATTCCACCACGGCGATGTTGTGGGTGATGAACAGATAGGCCAATCCCAGTTCATCCTGCAACTGCTTCAGCAAGTTGAGTATCTGCGCCTGCACAGACACATCGAGCGCGCTGGTCGGCTCGTCGCACACGATCAGTCTCGGCCGCACCGCCAGGGCGCGCGCGATGGCGATGCGCTGGCGCTGCCCGCCGGAAAACTCGTGCGGATAGCGGTACTTCATCGCCGCGCTCAATCCTACCTGGGCCAGCAATTCGTCGACGCGCCGCATGCGCGCCGCAGCGTCAGCCACCGTTTCCAATGCAGCCATCCCCTCCTCAATGCTTTCCGCCACGCGCATGCGCGGGTTGAGCGAAGCATAGGGATCCTGGAAAATGATCTGCAACTGGCTGCGCAGCATGCGCATGCGATCTCGTCGCAACGCACCGATATTTTCCCCGCCGAAGCGCACCGTGCCCGCGCTCGGCTCGATCAGGCGCAGGATGGATTTGCCCACCGTGGTCTTGCCGCAGCCGGATTCGCCCACGAGAGCCAGCGTGCGCCCCGCCGCGATGTCGAACGACACTCCGTCCACCGCCTTGACGTAGCCCGACACCCTTTGCAGCACGCCTTTGCGGATAGGGAAATGAACCCGCAGGCTTTCAACTTGTAAGAGTGGGTAGCGGGTGACGGGTGGCGGATGGCTCATCCGCGTGCCCTCCGGTTCTTCGCTTTTTGCTACTGACCACGCGCTACCCGCTACATGTTCTTCATAAAGATGGCACCTCACCCCGCGCCCGCCTTCCAGCAGCGTCCATGCCGGCGCCTGCTCGCGGCACAGCGCCCAGGCATGCTCGCAGCGATCGGCGAAACGGCAGCAGGGAAACTCCCGGTTCAACATCGGCACCGTCCCCGGAATCGTCGCCAGCCGGGCCTTGCCTTTCTGCGGCAGGGCGGCGAATAGCTTCTGCGTATAGGGATGCAACGGCCTGCTGAAAAACTGCTCGCGCGAAGCGATCTCGACGATTTCTCCGGCATACATCACCGCCACGCGATGCGCCATCTCTGCCACCACGCCGAGGTCGTGGGTGATCAACAGCAACGCCATACCGTTCTTGTGCTGCAATTCGCGCAGCAATTCCAGCACCTGCGCCTGGATGGTAACGTCAAGCGCGGTGGTGGGTTCGTCTGCAATCAGCAGGTCCGGCGCACACGCCAGCGCGATGGCGATCATCACACGCTGCTTCATGCCGCCCGACATCTGGAACGGATAGTCGCGTGCGCGCCGCACCGCATCGGAGATACCCACCGCATCGAGCAGTTCCAGGACGCGCTGCTGTTGTGCTTCGCCGCGCAGGCCGGCATGGCGCTCCAGCACTTCGGCAATCTGCTCGCCCACCGTCATCACCGGGTTGAGGCTGGCGGCCGGCTCCTGGAAGATCATCGCCATACGCTTGCCGCGCAGATTGCGCATGGCGGTTTCCGGCAGGGCCAGCAAATCCAGCGCATCGCCGTCTTGCAGACGCACCAAGCCGCCGGCGATGCGCCCGACCTCGGGCAACAGGCGCATGATGGAAAGCGCAGTCAACGACTTGCCACAGCCCGATTCGCCAAGCAGCGCGAAGGTCTCGCCGCGCGCAATATCGAACGTCACGCCGTCTACCGGCCGCACGCTGCCGCCCGTGTCGAGCACGGTTTGCAGATTTTCGACATGCAGCAAGCTCATGCCGTCTTCACCTTCAGGGTCTGCACGCGCGGATCGAAGGCATCGCGCACCGCGTCGGCGAACAGGTTGGCTGCCAGCACCAGTACGAACATAAAGCTGAACGCGGCCAACAGCGCCCACCATACCATCGGCTCGCGCGCCATCTCCAGACGTGCGCTGTTGATCATGGTGCCGAAGCTGATCATCGACGGATCGACGCCGACGCCGACGTAGGACAACACTGCCTCGGCCAGCACCAGGGCGGAAAATTCCATCACCAGCGAGATCAACACGATGTGCATGACATTGGGCAGGATGTGGCGGGTAAGGATGCGCCACTGCGACACGCCGAACGCCTGTGCCGCCTGGATGTACTCCATTTCGCGCAGCTTCAGCGTTTCGCCGCGCAGCAGGCGGCACAGCCCGGTCCAGCTGGTAATGCCGAGGATCACGCACAAAAACAGCAGGCGCAGGTCGGCACGCGCCGCCACCGTCTCGAACAGCTCGGGATGCAGGTCCATGTAGATCTGGGTCATCAGCACCGCCGCCGCGATCAGCAGCACCGATGGGATGGAGTTCAACGTGGTGTACACATACTGGATCACGTCGTCGGCCCAGCCCTTGAAGTAACCGGCAGCGATGCCGAGCAGCAGGGCGAACGGCAGCATCACCAGCGTGGTGAGCGTGCCGATCACCAGGCCGGTACGTATGCTCTTCAGTGCCAGGTAGAGCACATCCTGCCCCACCTTGTCGGTACCGAACACGTGATAGTTCGCGCTCAGCACCCACATCGGTACGACCACCACCAGCATCGCGGCCAACGTCAACAACACCACATGCCAGGGAATTTCGGTTTTCCCGTACCACACCTGGCGCGCCATGTCGCGCCAGGCGATGCCGCGCCGACGTGCCAGCCACGCCACAAGCCCCGCTGCCAGGGCCAGCCAGATGACCAGCGCCAGCAGCAACGCGAGGCCGCTGCGCCACAGAACATCATGGGCCAGTTCATTCGCAGGATCGGGCAAATGTGCGCCGCCATGGACGAGACGCGGGAAATCGCGCACCTGCCGGCCGTCCGCCAGAGAGATATTCTCCTTGGCGAACAAATGCGCCGCCAGGGGCGCGGAATAGGTTTTCTCGGTGTGAGTGCGCAGCTGCGTGGCGAGCAGGTCGAACAGGCTCAGCACCTCGACCGAATAATTCCGCTCGCCACCATTGTCTGCCAGCGCGGGACGGTAGTGCACCGAATCGAGCAGGCCGGCCGCGAGAAAAAATACCAGCACCGTGGCGGCGGCCATGCCGCTCCTGCTGTGCGCCACACGCTGCCACGGCGCCAACAGATGCTCGCGTCGGCGCACCACAACGACAAATACGATCACCGCTGCCAGCAGCAGGTAAATCAAGGCATCGGTCCACAAGACTACGGGCATGGGCGCACCACTCGAATGACTGCGCAATCATAGCGCCACGGCCAACAAGTGGGAAGAAAAAGGCGCATCTTGCGATGCGCCTCGAATTGGCGTCCCCACGGGGATTCGAACCCCGGTTACCGCCGTGAAAGGGCGATGTCCTAGGCCTCTAGACGATGGGGACTAGAAAAACTTACTAACTTTACACTACGGTGGTGGAGGTAAGCGGGATCGAACCGCTGACCTCTTGCATGCCATGCAAGCGCTCTCCCAGCTGAGCTATACCCCCGTAAAGCGGCGCATTATACGGAAGCCCCCCTACCTTGTAAAGCAATCTGCACTAGGCCGGGAAGAATGCGAGTTGTTGATGCATGCGCGCGATAACTTCGTCACGGCCGAGCAGTTCCAGCACTGCATCGATCGACGGTGTCTGCGCTTCGCCGGTAACCATGACGCGCAGCGGCATGGCCACTTTGCCCATTTTCAGGCCATGCGCGGCAGTCACTGCCTTGAGGGTATCGTGGATCGCACTGCGCTCCCAGGCAATTGCGGAAAACTTCTCGGCCAACTCGGTCAGCACTGGCCTGGCCTCGGCACTGTAATGCAGCGCTTTCAGTTCGTCGCCCGGATCCAGCGCGCGGTAAAAATAGACGGCCGCATCGGCCAGTTCTTCCACCGTGCTGACCCGCTCCTTGAGCAAATCAGCGACTTTGGCCAAGTCCGGCCCGTGCGCGGGATCGCAGCCGTCACTGCGCAGGAACGGTTCGGCCAATGCCGCCAAGCGCTTGCCATCGGCACCCTTGAGGTACTGCTGATCGATCCACAACAGCTTCTCGGGATTGAATTTGGCGGGCGATTTGCTGATCGAATCGAGGTTGAACCACTCGACGAACTGCGCCATGCTGAACACCTCTTCGTCGCCATGCGACCAGCCCAGGCGCGCCAGGTAGTTGAGCAGCGCCTCCGGCAGGTAGCCATCCTCGTGGTATTGCATCACGCTCACGGCACCATGGCGCTTGGACAGGCGCTCGCCATCCTCGCCGAGGATCATCGGCACATGCGCATACTGCGGCAACGGCGCGCCCAGTGCCTGGAGGATGTTGATCTGGCGAGGCGTGTTGTTGACGTGGTCGTCGCCGCGGATGACGTGGGTAATGTTCATGTCCCAGTCGTCCACCACCACGCCGAAGTTGTAGGTCGGCGTGCCATCGGCGCGCATGATCACCAGATCGTCGAGCTCGTCGTTGCGCACTTCGATGCGGCCCTTGACCATGTCATCGAACGCCACCACGCCGTGCAGCGGATTCTTGAAGCGCACCACCGGTTGCACGCCCGTCGGCGGTGTCGCCTTGCTGTCGCGCCAGCGTCCGTCGTAACGCGGCTTTTCGCCGCGCGCACGCTGCGCTTCGCGCAACCGTTCCAGCTCTTCCTTGCTGGCGTAGCAGTAATAGGCCTTGCCCTCGTCGAGCAGCTGCCGCACCACTTCACGATAGCGGTCCATACGCTGCATCTGGTAGAACGGCCCCTCGTCGTAATCGAGTCCCAGCCATTGCATGCCATCCAGGATCGCTTTTACCGATTCGGGCGTGGAGCGCTCAAGGTCGGTGTCCTCAATGCGCAGGATGAATGTGCCGTGGTGCTTGCGCGCATAAGCCCAGGAAAACAGCGCGGTGCGCGCCCCGCCTATGTGCAGATAGCCGGTGGGGCTTGGAGCAAAACGTGTACGAACCATCTTGAGATAACTTTCAGGAAGGGCGCTATTTTACGATAACCTTCGCCACAGGAGGGAGTTTTTCACCGCCCCTAGCATTATTTGGCGGAACTGTTAGAATGCGCCCCTTGGCTGGCTTGCGTTCAGCCTTCTCGGCCAACGAGACATTTATTCGACAATTAACTTATTAAGGGAATGACATGAAGTACTCTCTGCTCGCCGCCGCAGTGCTGGCGCTCTCCTTGACCGCCTGTGGCAAAAAAGAAGAAACCGCTGCACCCGCTGAAGCACCTGCCGCCGCTCCCGCTCCTGCTCCGGCTGAAGCACCTGCCGCCGCCCCGGCGGAATCGGCACCTGCCGCCGCCCCGGCGGAAGCTGCCCACTAAAGCAACAACAGCCTTCCCTGAAAAGCCGGCCTCGCGCCGGCTTTTTTGTTTCAGCCAATCTCGCGCCAGTCAAGGCCGCCATCCTGGTCGGCCACCCCTATCCATTCCAGTGCGCAGTTCAGCGCCCCCGCCAGCGCGGCACGCGCCAGGTCCGGTGTGTTGTTTTGCCGGCTCAGGTGTGCAGCAACAATGTGCTGCAACCGGCCGCATTCGATGTCCGACAACAAGCCCGCAGCCTCGTCATTGGCAAGATGGCCAAGACGGCTGGAGATGCGCTGCTTGAGGCTGGGCGGGTACCGCCCATTGCGCAACATTTCCAAATCGTGATTGCACTCCAGCACCAGTGCATCGCAGCCATCCAGCACGGAGCGGATACGCGAGGTGATCGAACCGGCATCGGTCAGCACACCCAGGCGCCGCGCCCCATCGCCAAACACGAACTGGAGTGGTTCGCGCGCATCATGCGGCACGGTATAAGGTGTCAGATCGATATCGCCGATGTGGAAGCGCTGCTGGCCTTCGATCCGGTTTACCGTAACCGCGCCAAATTCATCGCCCAGCATACGCCAGGAGCCACAACTCATCCACACCGGTATGCCGAATTTGCCGGAGAAGCGCGCCACGCCGCCGCTGTGGTCTTCGTGTTCGTGGGTAATCAGGATGGCGTCCACATCCTCGGGTGACAAGCCGAGCCGCGCCAGACGCAAGACGGTTTCAGCAATACCGAAACCGCAATCGAGCATGATGCAGGTTGCGCCCGCCTGCACCAGCAGCGCATTACCTTCGCTCCCGCTCCCCAACGACGCGAAACGCACGGACTGTTACTTGAGTTGTTCCAGCAGCATGTTGAGGATGTGCGCGGCGGTCTCGGGATCGTCCTTGCCCCCCTCCTGCCCCAGCACGCGCACCACACTGCCGCCGCCGGCAGCGCTGACGTTGATGCGGAATTGCGTCGGTTTTGCCGTCGCCTGCTCGCTTTCCCAGAACTTCAGCCTGGCGAACAGCCCCTTGGATTTCTTGCGCCCCCCCTCCTCGGCATCGGCATAACGCACGAAATAAATACCCTGTGAGCGGTCGCGATCCTCGACGGTGAAACCGATGCGTTCCAGCGCCAGACCGACGCGTCGCCAGGCACGCTCGAAACCGTCGTTGAGCAGCAGGTTCATGCCGCCACCCGCCGCCTGCTGCAATTGCGCCTGTTGTACCTGCGTCGCGACAATCTGTGCGTCGGCACGCGCCTCTTCGGCACCGAAGCGCACCATCAGGCGGCGCAGCATTTCCGCTTCCATTTCCGGATCGGACGGGCGCGGCTGCCACCTGGTCTGGTCATGCCCTTCGCTGACGAACACTTCCTCCATGCCGCGATGACTGATGTACACCTCGGAGATGCCGGGCTCCGCACCGCGCTCCAGGCGCACCCGGAACTTGTCGCGCTCCGAACTCGAATACATGTTCTCCAGCACCTTGCCGATGATGTTGCGCAACCCGCTTTGCGGAATCTTGGCGCGGTTCTCGGCCCACTCGGTTTCCAGGATGCCCGCCTCCGGCTTCTCCACGGCAATGGCAAAACCGGCATCCTGCAAAAACTGCTTGATCTGCGGCCACAGTGTTTCCGGAGTTTCGCGCACCACCAGCCAGCGTTGCGCACCGGCGCGCTCCACCCGCACCTTGTCCGACGCCGGCAGCAACGCGCTGGCCGCCGCCACAACGGGTTGTGCCTGGCCATTGCGTTCCTTGGCATAAGCGGAGTAGGTGGCACTGCCCTGCGGAGCCACATCGGGAACGACATAGCGCTCATCGCTGCCCGGCTGGGTCAGGTCGGGCGGTACGTCCAGCGGCGGTAGCGTCACCGAAGTGCGGTAATCCAGTTTTTTGTTCTCGGCCAACTGCGAGCATCCGGCAAGCACTGCGCCCGCCAACATTGCCGCCATCGCCCTATGCTTCATGTTCATTCCAGCCATCAGACCGCCACCCCCGCTTCGCGCATGGCTGCGCGCACCAAGTCGTGATGAGCCGCCGACAGCGGCGTCAAAGGCAAACGGATGCCCCCTGCAACCAGCCCCATCTCCTGTGCCGCCCACTTCACCGGTATCGGATTGGCTTCGACGAACAGGTGCCGGTGCAGACCGAGCAGCCGGTTGTTGATTTCGCGCGCGCGCGGCACATCGAGCTTGAATGCGGCATCGCACATTTCATGCATCAGGCGCGGCGCGATATTGGCGGTCACCGAAATGACACCATGGCCGCCGAGCAGCATCAGCGCCAACGCGCTGGCATCGTCGCCGCTGTATACCGCAAAACCGGCTGGTACGCGGCGCAGCAGGTCGCTGCCACGCTCGATGTTACCGGTGGCGTCCTTGATGCCGACGATATTGGGAAGCTGCGCTAGCCGCAGCACAGTGTCATTGCCTAGGTCGCAGGCGGTACGGCCGGGCACATTATAGAGGATGTGCGGCATATCCACTGCCTCGGCAATCGCCTTGAAGTGGCGGTACAGCCCTTCCTGGGTCGGCTTATTGTAATACGGCACCACGCTCAGACTCATGTCGGCGCCCACCTGCTTGGCGTACGCCGCCAGCTCGATCGCCTCGGCAGTGGAATTGGCGCCGGTACCGGCAATTACCGGGATGCGGCCGGCGGAATGCTCGACCGCGACCTTGATCAGCGTGTGGTGTTCGTCGAAATCGACAGTGGGCGACTCGCCAGTGGTGCCGACCACAACCACTCCATCGCTGCCCTGCTGCACGTGAAAATCGATCAGCCGCTGAAAGCGCTCCAAATCAAGGCCGCCGTCCTCCTGCATGGGGGTGACGATGGCAACTAGGCTGCCCTTGAGCATGTATTCCAGAACCCAAAAAAAAGCGTAGTGTACCCGAAATCAGGACGGGCAGTGGGCCGCAATCGGCACGGGAAGGCAAAATACAGGCCCTGAGAAACGAAGGGAAAAACGGAGATGGAAAAAACGAAAAACAAAATTCCAGCTGCCGCGTTGCATCGACCGACAGGCACGGGCCAGGACAACGACTCAGCAACTCAGTCCCAAGCCATGCCCTTATGCACGGCAGTCAGTGCGGGTACTGCAATTCAAAATTCAACTCAGCAAACGCTCATGCGGCTGATGAACGCGTCCGCATCTTCACCCACCAGGTCCAGCGGCAACGCGGGTTGCTGGTCATGATGCGGCATAACCTCAGCCACCATGGTCACCAACGGATTCCAGTTGGCGCACAGCACTTCCGTGCCGTAGGTTTGCGGGTCATCGCTGCTTTCCGCTGCAAACATTCCTGTTTCCATATCCATCACCATACGCATGATAACCTCCGTTTGTGATGACCTGCCGTTCTCACGGCTGGTAATTTCTATAACGGGCGAGACAGTAAAAAATTGAGTGGCACTTGCCCCCTGCTTTTTACAACCCCATGAAAAACATGTAAAAGCAGAATTTCCTGGGATATCGGCCACAGAATGCCGTGCTACTCACCCGTATCAGCAGCAATTCTTATGCCGGATAAACGAAACCGCGCAGGATATGCAGGATGGCTTCCATGCCGCCCTGGAACAGGCGTTCCAACGCCGGCAGGAAATAAGGCATGGAAAAATAAAGTGCGAAGAAACCCACCGCCAGTGTGAGGGGAAAACCCACCGCAAAAATATTGAGTTGCGGCGCGGCGCGCGACATGATGCCGATGCCGATGTTGGTGATCAGCAGCGCCGCCACCACCGGTAGGGACAACAGCACGCCAGCGCTGAATATCTGCCCGCCCCACTGTACCAGCGTCAGCCACCCCGCCGCCGCCAGCGGTTCCGCGGAAATTGGCAAGGCACGGAAGCTGTCCGCGAGCGTGCTCAACACCCAATAATGCCCGTTGAGGGCTAGAAACAGTAGGATCACAACCAGCCCGGCAAATTGCGCCACGATCGCAGTCTGCGCCGAATTTTGCGGGTCGAAGAGCACGGCAAAGCCCAGCCCCATTTGCAGTCCCGCCAAGTGGCCAGCCATTTCCACCGCGATAAAAATGATGCGCATGGTAAATCCCATGGCGACGCCGATCAGCACCTGCTGTGCGGCGATCAGCAGCCCCATGGCCGAAGCCGGCTCCACCCTGGGGAACGGGGCAAGCAGCGGCGTGAGCAGGAAGGTAATGAGCAGGGCCACGCCGATTTTCACGCTCACCGGCACGCTGCGATTGCCCAGCACCGGTTCGCTGGCGACCAGGCCGAGGACGCGAAAGAATGGCCACATGAAAGCAGCGATCCAGGCATTGAGCTGGGCGTCGCTGAAGCTGATCATGGCTTATCCCGCCAACGTCGGGATGCTCGCGAACAGCCGCTGCGTGTAATCGATGAGCAGGTTGAGCATCCACGGGCCGGCAAGCGCGGCCACCAAGAACATCACCAGGAGCTTGGGAATGAACGACAGCGTCATTTCGTTGATCTGCGTGGCCGCTTGGAAAATGCTAACGATCAGGCCAGTAATCAGCGCAGCCAGCAGCAGCGGCGCCGCCACCAGCACGGTGATTTGCAGCGCCTGCTGCGCCAGGGTGATGACGGCATCCGCGTTCATGTGTAGAAGCTTTGCACCAGAGAACCGATCAGCAAATTCCAGCCGTCCACCAGGACGAACAGCATGAGCTTGAACGGCAGCGAAATCACCACCGGCGAAAGCATCATCATGCCCATCGACATCAGCACGCTGGCCACCACCATGTCGATGATGAGGAAGGGGATGAACACCACGAAGCCGATCTGGAACGCAGTCTTCAATTCACTGATCACATAGGCCGGCACCAGGATGCGCATCGGCACCTGCTCCGGCCCCTGCATCGGCGGCGTATTCGCCATCTTGGCGAACAACGCCAGATCGGACTGCCGAGTCTGCCGCAGCATGAATTCCTTGAGCGGCTTCTCGCCCTTATCCAGTGCCTGCTCGAAGGTCAGCCGGTTCTCGCTGAACGGCTTGTAGGCATCGACATAAATCTTGTCGAACACTGGCGCCATCACGAAAAAAGTCAGGAACAGCGACAACCCGATCAACACCTGGTTAGGCGGCGTCTGAATGGTGCCGAGCGCCTGCCGCAACAGCGACAGCACGATGACGATGCGCGTGAACGATGTCATCATCAACAGCAATGCCGGCAGGAAGGTCAGCGCGGTAATGAACAGCAGCGTCTGGATGCTGAGCGTGTAGGTCTGGCCGCCACCCGGCGCCGGCACGGCGGTGACTGCCGGTATCTGCGCCAGCGCGAAAGACGGCAGCAGCAACGTCAGTAACAGAAAAAAGCGCGACTTACCCATTTTTGCGACGCTGCATGGCATCCCTGATCCATTCCGCAAAACCGGTGGGCGGCACGCCGGCCACCGTCAAGGCTTCGGCATTCTCCGGCTTGGGCATGCTATGCAGCGCATTGACCTGTCCACCTCCCACTCCCAGCAGTAGCCAGGTATCGCCGACTTCCACCAGGATCACCTTTTCCTTGGGCCCGACCATCACGCCACCGATAATTCTGACCGCCCCGCCCGCGCCCGCCGCACCCGGGGCGAAACGCCGCAGCAGCCACACCGTCGCGGCCAACGCGGCCAATACCAATACCAGCCCCAGCATGACTTGCAACATGCCGGCCAGCGGAGAAACGTTATTCAAAGCGGGAGGAAGTACATCGGCGGACTGCGCAGCCCAAGCGCCACCATGCCCCAGCAGCAAGGCCACGCTGAGCATGGCGCGATTCATCGTTTCAGGCGACGCAGCCGTTCGTCCGGCGTGATGATGTCGGTCAGGCGTATGCCAAACTTGTCGTTGACCACCACCACTTCGCCTTGGGCAATCAGAAAACCATTGACCAGCACGCTCATCGGTTCGCCGGCCAAGCCGTCCAACTCTACCACCGAGCCTTGCGCAAGTTGCAGCAAATTGCGGATGGCGATCCTGGTGCGCCCCAGTTCCACGGTGATCTGCACCGGAATGTCCAGGATCATGTCCAGGTTGTGCTGGGCGCCCGCCGCCAGGCCGGGGCTGAGTTCCTGGAACGCCGCCGGCGTGGGCTGCGGCGTGGCCTGCGCGGGCGCCTGCTCCGCCATGGCGGCAGCCCAGTCGTCAGCGCTTATGGCATCATCGTCAGCCATCTCCCCCTCCGCAAACTGCCCAGAAATCGTCGCCCGTGATGAATTTGTTTACCTTCAACGCATATTGCCCGTTCAACACGCCATAACCACATTCCAGCACCGGAATGCCGTCGACCTCGGCAATGATCGCCTCGGGAATTTCCAAGGAGATCACGTCACCCTCCTTGAGATCCATGACCTGCCGCAGGGTCACCGGCGCATGCCCCAGCGTGGCCACCAGATTCACTACGGCGTTCTGCACCTGCACGCGCAACTGGTTTTGCCAGCGCTCGTCCGCTTCCATGCGGTCGGCCTGCATGCCGCTGTAAATCACGTCGCGGATTGGTTCGATCATAGCATAGGGGATGCAGACGTGAAACTCGCCGCTGCCCGCCCCCAATTCGATACTGAAGCTGGTGGTCACCACCACTTCGCTGGGGGTCACGATGTTGGCGAACTGGGTGTTGACCTCGGAGCGTACATACTCGAAATCGATCTTGAAAATCGGCTCCCAGGATTTCTTGTACTCCTGAAACACCAAGTCGAGCAGTTGGCGGATGATGCGCTGCTCGGTGGGAGTGAAGTCGCGACCTTCGACACGCATGTGGAAGCGCCCCTCGCCACCGAACAGGCTGTCGACCACATGGAATACCAGGTTGGGGTCGAAGATGAACAGCGCGGTGCCACGCAACGGCTTGATCTGCACCAGGTTGAGGTTGGTCGGCACCACCAGGTTGCGCACGAACTCGCTGTACTTCACCACCCGCACCGGACCGACCGATATCTCCGCGTTGCGGCGCATGAAGTTGAACAGGCCGATGCGGAACAACCGGGCAAAACGTTCGTTGATGAGTTCGAGCGTGGGCATGCGCCCGCGCACGATGCGTTCCTGGCGGCCGATGTCGTAGGGACGTATACCTTCTTCCGCGCTTTCCGGCTTGGCCTCCTCGACCTCGCCACTCACTCCGCGCAGCAGCGCATCAACCTCTTCCTGGGAAAGTATGTCGTCGGCCATGCCTTTACTGGATCACGAACGAAGTTAACAATACGCTCAGCACCCCTTCTTGCGGCTCTTCGGCGGCGACTTCCGGTGGGGTTTCCGCCGGGGCAGGCGCGGATGCTGCATCCGCTGCCGGCGCCGCTGGCTCAGGCGGCGCTATGCCCAAATGCTCGTTCACTTGGCGACGGATTTCGGCGCGCAATTTGTTTTTGCCCTCGACCGTGACGAGATCCGACACGTGCTTGCTCGACAATAACAGCAGCACGCTGTTGCGAATTTCCGGCATGTGCAACTTGACCTGCTCCGGCACCTTCTCATCCGCCACTTTCAAATCTATGCCAACTTGCAGATAGTGATCGCCGCCGTCGCTCAACAAGTTGACGGTAAACGGTTCAAGCGTGACGAAAATGGGCGGCGCTTCCGGTTTGGCCGGCTTTGCCTCGGCTTGGGGCTCGTCGACCGCTCCGGCATCGCCCTTGGGCTGCATGAAATACCAGGCCGCCCCGCCCCCCCCGGCCAACAATACCACCAAGATCAGCAGCAAAAACTTCAGGCGATTCTTTTTCTTGGGCTGTGCGCCCTCCTCGCCCTCACCCACAGCTTCTTGATTATCCTTTGTTTTATCCTTTGATGCCTTGTCGGCCTTGGCTGCCTCTTTTGCCATTTCCTCGCTCACCACAAGTTGTCAACAATAAACAAACCAGTAAAAACAAATGGTTTGACGGATAACTTTACGTGCTTTGTAATATCAAACCCAAAAAAAATCAAGCAAAATCTGCAAAAAAGAAACGGCAGCCTGGGCTGCCGCAACTATCTGACAAAAGGAAAAGGATGAAGTATGGCTATGCGAACAAATCCACCATGCCATGGTGCCGCGGCAAGTACAGCTCTCCGCTCACGCCGCCCATGCCGACCACCTCGCCGGCAAGCTCACCCCCCGCACCGCCATGTCTGGCTTGGCGCTCGCCGTAAGCCTGCTGCTGCGCCGCTTCCGAGCCGACGAAGACATTGCCCAGCGTCAAGCCACTGCTTGCCATCATGTCCTGCAAGCGCGGCAATGCCGATTGGATCGCATCGCGCACCGCCGCATGCGGCGAAATGAACATCAGGCTGGCCTGATCCTGGTTGAGCGACAGGCGCACTTCGACCGGCCCCAAGTTAGGCGGATTGATCTGGATGTCGGCCTGCTGGTGCTGCTGCCCAGCCATCCACACCACCTTCTGGCTGAAGGCATCATTCCACTCGGCATGGCTGATGTGCGGTGCGACATGCGTGGCCACGCTCGTGGCCGGGCGCGCCTCGGCTGTGGCGGCGGCTTGGTGCACGACTTGGCCTGACGCCATGGGTACCGCCGCCTGGCCATCAACGGCCGTGTTCTGGATCATCCCGGGATCAGCAAACCCCTGCCGTACCGGCAGGTCATCGTCGGAAACCGGCAAAAAAGCTCCAGGGGAGGCAAAATTTGCCGCCTCATCGCCGTCGTGCCCGGTTGCCTGCACCCCCGCCTGAACGGTGACCGGCAACATCGCGCCCAGGTCAACCATGGGTGCCGACACGCCCTGTTCCATATCCACTTGGCCAGCCGGCATGACCTGGGCTGGGGGCAATACCTGGCCGGGCAGCAAGGTGGCGGCATCGGCGGCAAACCGCGCCGCGCCTGCCTGTTGCTGAACGTCCACATCCGCGTCAGGACTGGCTTCCAGCGCATCCACCGCTCCCGGCAACAGCGTACCATCTGGCGGCAATGCACCCAGCAACACCCCGAAAATCTCGCTGAAATCCAGGCCCCTGGCCATTTCTTCAGCCGATGCGGCGGCAGGCAGCCTCTCCGGCATAAGCGTGAATTGCGCCAATACGTTGGAAATAACAGGTTCAGACACAGCACAACCCTTTCATCTCATGATCACACGCCGTGATCATCAGCAAGGGCCATGCCAGCGCAGAAAAGCTAACTTTCCTCTCTGGGTTTGCCGTGGCTGCGCGTGACCAGATCGTCATGCTCACGCTGCTCGATCTGCGCCTCGCGCTTGGATTCCACCTCATGGTGGCGTTGCGCCAGCGTATCGAAAGCCTTGAATTTGCCGCTCTCGCTGAGCCAGTCTTTCTGCCCGTTCTCCCAGGCGCGCTTGCAACGCTGGCTTTCCTCGGCCTGCTGACGGATGGCGAGTTCGAGCTTGCTGAGGAAGGCCTGGAAATCGCGCCATTCCGCGGCACCGATGCCGCGCTGTAACGCCAGCCGCAAGCGTTCCTGGTATTCGGCGCGATATTGCTCGAGCTGGTTGAGCTTGTCTTCCGCCTCCTGCCACCTTACCTTGAGCGAGGACAGCTTCTTCGCCGCCGCATCGGTGCGGTTCTGCGACAGATCAAGCAGGGATTGCAGAGGGAATTTCTTGGCCATCGCTCATCACGCCGCAAACAGCGCATCCAGCCGCTGGCGGGAATCGGCGTATTCGGCGCGCTCGTACATGTTCTGCTGGAGGAACGCCTCCATCTCATCGCGCTTGGCGATCGCCTCATCGAGCACCGGGTCGCTGCCGCGCACATAGGCGCCGACGTTGATGAGGTCGCGGCTGCGCTGGTAGCGCGAATAGTAAAACTTGAAGCGGCGGATGCTGTCGAGTTCGCGCGGCTGCACCAGTTCGGTCAGCGCACGGCTGATCGAGGCCTCCACGTCTATCGCCGGATAATGCCCCTGGTCGGACAAAGCGCGCGACAACACGATATGGCCGTCGAGGATCGCGCGCGCGTTATCGGCGATGGGATCCTGCTGGTCGTCCCCCTCGGTCAGCACGGTGTAAAACGCGGTGATCGAACCGGCGCCGCTGCGCCCGTTGCCGGCGCGCTCGACTAACTGCGGCAATTTCGCGAACACAGAGGGCGGATAGCCCTTGGTCGCCGGCGGCTCGCCGATGGCCAGCGCGATTTCGCGCTGCGCCATGGCAAAGCGCGTCAGCGAATCCATGATGAGCAGCACGTTCAACCCCTGGTCGCGGAAATATTCCGCGATGGCGGTGGCATACGCCGCGCCGTGCAGGCGCAGCAGCGGCGGTGTGTCGGCCGGTGCCGCCACCACCACCGAGCGCGCCAGCCCTTCGGCACCGAGGATGTTCTCGATGAATTCCTTGACCTCGCGCCCGCGTTCGCCGATCAGTCCGACCACCACCACGTCGGCGCTGGTATAGCGCGCCATCATGCCGAGCAGCACGCTCTTGCCCACGCCGCTGCCGGCGAACAGTCCCAGACGCTGGCCGCGTCCTACGGTAAGCAGGGCGTTGATGGAGCGCACGCCGACATCGAGCACATCGCGAATCGGCGTGCGCTCCAGCGGATTGACCGGACGGCTGTACAGCGGCACGTATTTTTCCGCGTGCAGCGGGCCGAGGTTGTCAAGCGGACGTCCGGCACCATCCAGAATGCGCCCCAGCAAATTGGCACCCACCACCACTTGGCGCGTACGATCCGCAGCACGGCGACGCGGGAAGAAATCCTGGCCCAGCCTGGGCACCCGCGTCACCGTGGAATCGGCGGGCGTCACCCAGGCACCGGGTTCAAGCCCGTAAATGTCGGAAGACGGCATCAGAAACAACCGTTCTCCGGAAAATCCCACCACCTCGGCATCGACGCGCTGCCCGGTGGGCGTGTAGATGTAACAACCGCTGCCCACCGACAGCTTCAAGCCCACCGCCTCCATCACCAGGCCGGCAACACGCGTGAGGCGCCCGCTCACCACCCAAGGCGGGGTCATGCCCACCGCCGTACAACAATCCGTCAGGTACTTGGGCCAGGCGCTCATTGCCGCTGCTATGATTTGGGCGGCTCCAGCGGCGAATCGCCCGGCACCAGCCAGGCATCATCACGCCCGAGCGAGGCAATCACCCGTTTCCAGCGCCCTTCCAGCGTAGCGTCGATTTCGCTGGTCGCTGTTTCGATCAGGCAGCCGCCGCGCTCGACATGCGGGTTCTCGACGATCTTCCAGCCCGGCGGCGGGATTTTGTGTGTTTCCAGATAAGCGTGCAGCAACGCGGCGTCGGCCGGATGCACGACCAGCCTGGGCGGATGACCTGTCTGCGGCAGCGCATCGAGCAAATCCTCCACCAGCGGCAACACCAGTTCTGGACGCACGTCCAGCGTGCGGCGCACGATCTGGCGGGAAATCGCCAACGCCAGGCCGAGCACGTCCCTGGCCATTTTCTCCTCGAATCCTTGCAGGGTCTCACCCAGCATCGCCAGCAACTTGCGCAATTCCGCAGCCTCCGCTTGCGCCTGCATGCGCCCCTGCTGCAAGCCGGTGTTGTAGCCCTCCTGGTGGGCACGGCCATGCAATTGTTCAAGTTCCTGCGCGGTAGGCAGCGCCGACTCGCCTGGGCGTGCCTGCTTGCCGCTTCGGCGCACCGCCTGGCCAAGCGCCTCCATCTCCCAGCGCTGGTAGGCAGACAGTTGCTCCTTGGGAATGATCTTATTCGACAAGACCACCCTCCTCGCCGGCACCGCCGATCACGATCTGACCCTCGTCGGCCAGGCGGCGCACCACCTTGAGGATTTCCTTCTGCTCTGCCTCCACTTCGGCGAGCCGCACGGGACCCTTGGCCTCGAGGTCGTCGCGCAGCATTTCGGCGGCGCGCTGCGACATGTTCTTGAAAATTTTCTCGCGCAGTTCGTTGGAGGTACCCTTCAATGCCACGATCAGCGATTCGGACTGCACTTCGCGCAGCAGCAGCTGGATGGCGCGGTCATCGAGATCGAGCAGGTTCTCGAACACGAACATCTCGTCCTGCACGTTCTGCGCCAGTTCCGCATCGAACTCTTTCATGCTGGCAAGCACGCTCGCCTCCAGCGCGCCGCCCATGAAGTTGAGGATTTCCGCGGCGGTGCGCACGCCACCGCGCACGCCGGTCTTGAGCTTGTCGCTGCCGGTCAGCAGCTGGGTGAGCACTTCATTTAGCTCGCGCAACGCGGAAGGCTGCACCCCTTCCAGCGTGGCAATGCGCAACATCACGTCGTTGCGCAGCCGCTCAGTGAAACATTTCAGTATTTCGCTGGCCTGATCGTGATCGAGATGCACCAGGATGGTGGCGATAATCTGCGGGTGCTCATTCTTGATCAGTTCGGACACCGACTCGGCATCCATCCATTTCAGGCTCTCGATGCCGTTGTTGTCGTTGCCCTGCAGGATACGCTCGATCAGGCCGGCGGCGCGGTCGTTGCCCAGCGCCTTGGTCAGCACGGTGCGCAGATAGGCATCGGAATCCATGCCGATCGCGGTCTTTTCCTCGGCCTGGTAACGGAAATCGTACAGCACCTGGCTCATTTTCTCGCGCGACACCCCGCTCAGCTTAGCCATCGCCGCACCCAGCTTTTGCACTTCCTTAGGGCCAAGGAACTTGAATACCTCCGCAGCCTCTGCTTCGCCCAGGCTCATGAGCAGGATGGCGCTTTTTTCAATGCCCTCATCACTCATTTCCCACCCAGTCCTTCACCACATTGGCGACCAGCCGCGGATCCTGGCGCGCCATGTCCTTGGCCGCCTGCAAATCCGCCTCATAGTTGGGATGCCGCGTGCCGACCGAGGTGGGTTGGGCAGCCACTTGCGCCCGCACTTCCGCCGCCTTTTGTCCGGCGCGCGCCAGTTCACGCAGCATGGGACGCAACACCCCCAGCACCAGGTACAGGAATATGCCCGCGATCAGCGCGTTGCGTCCCACCTCCTTGGCGGTGGCGATGTTGCCCGGATCCTTCCAGAACGGCGTCGGCGGGATGTCTTCGCGCTCGCCGGCGTTGAAGGAGGCGTTGACCACGTTCACGGTGTCGCCGCGCTCGGCATTGAAGCCGACCGCCTCCTTGACCAGATTGGTAATTTGTCCCATTTCCTGGTCGGTAAGCGGCTTGGTGCTGACCTTGCCCTTGGCATCGGTGGTTTTGCGGTAATTCACCACCACCGCCACCGATAGTTTCTTCACCGAGCCGGCGGGGTTCTTCACGTGGCGTATGGTCTTGTCCACCTCGTAATTGATCGTCGATTCCTTGTGCTGGTTCTCCGGAACGGTGGCGGTCCTGGCTTGTGCCGCCGGTGCGGCGCCCGCAGTGAGCGGCGCGCTCGCCGTACCTGGCGGCTGGTTGGATAGTGCGCCCGGAATACCGCCAGGCCCTGTGCTGGTGCCAACGGTTTCGCTGCTCTGCTGGCTGCGGATCGCCGATTCCGCCGCGGACGCATTCGGCTTGAAGGTTTCCGAGGTCTGCTCGACCAGGGTGAAATCCAGGCTGGCGGCAACTTGCGCACGCACGTTGTCCGGACCCGCGATCGGCAGCAGGATGTCCTCGATGCGCTTGGCGTAGCTTTCCTCGACCTGACGCAGATAACTCAGCTGACCAGGATCAAGCCCGTTCGCCGCCATGCTGTCGTCCGCATTGCTCAACAGATTGCCGGCCTGATCGACCACGGTGACGTTTTTCACGGGCAAATCCGGCACGCTGCTGGAAACCAGGTGGGTGATGCCGTTCACCTGTGCCTGGTCCAGCACCCGCCCCGGATAGACGCTGACCAGCACCGAGGCGCTGGGTTTCTGGGCATCACGGATGAACACGGTGGGACGTGGGATGGCCAGGTGCACGCGCGCACCCTGCACCGCAGCCAGAGACTGGATGGTGCGCGACAGCTCCCCTTCCAGGGCACGCTGGTAGTTGACCTGCTCCGCAAACTGGCTGATGCCGAGCTTCTGGTTTTCCATCAACTCGAAGCCGATCGCACCGCCGCGTGGCAGCCCCTGGGAAGCGAGCTTGAGCCTGGCCTCGTAAACCTGGGTCGACGGCACCAGGATGGCGCCGCCGCCTTCTGCCATCTGGTAGGGGATGTTCATCTGTTGCAGCGAGGCGATAATGGCACCGCCATCACGATCGGACACATTGGCGAACAGCACCCGGTAAGTCGGCGCCTGCGACCACATCCACAGCCCGGAAACCACCGCGATGAGTGCGGCAAGACCGAAGATGAAGCCGATTTTTTGGGAATTGTTAAGCTGGAGAAAACCCTGCAACAGGGCGGCAATGCCTTGGCCGGGAGCTTGTGCCATAGCTAAGGCTTATCAGACCTGCATGTTCATGATTTCCTGGTAAGCCGATACCAGTTTATTGCGCACCTGCACCATGGTTTGGAAGGAAATGTTGGCTTTCTGCAAAGACACCATCACCTCTTGCAGATTGACATTGGGGTTGTTGAGGTCGAACTGCTTTTGCAGGGCGTCTGCATCCAGTTGCGCACTGTTGACCTGATCGAGCGAAGCCTGCAGCAAGGCGGCAAAATTTGCCACCCCCTCTGCCGACTGGGGTTCCGCCCCTGCCGCGCCCGCCGCTGCCGCCGAAGTGGCATTGAGCTGGCTCAACAGTTGATCAATACCTTGCGTATTCACCGTACTCACCGCCTTCATCGCCCTCATCAGAAAAAACCGACACACCCAACACAGCAAATGGCATGCCAGAATTTCTACCCCCCACCTTTATCGGCTTGAGCCTCGCCTTCCTTGAGGCTGCCTTCCTCACGGTACATTTGCAGCTTATAGCGCAAAGTGCGCTCGCCGATGCCCAGGCGCTGCGCCGCCAGCTTGCGCGACCCGCCGACCGCCTCGAGCGTTTCCAGGATGTGGGCACGCTCCAGTGATTTCATGTCGGTAGTGCCCGCCGGCGCCGTTGCCACCGACTGCCGCACCGGCTTGGGCAAATGCAGATGCTCCGGCTCGATCACGTCGCCCGGCGCCAGTATCATCGCACGCTGCATGACGTTCTCGAGTTCCCTGATGTTACCCTTCCAATGGTATTGCGTCAATTGAGCCTGCGCCGCCGCGGATAGCGTAAATGCTCGATTCCGCGCGCTGCGCCGCATCACGTGCTGGGCCAGCGGCACGATGTCGCGCGGCCGTTCACGCAGCGCCGGCAGGTGCAACGGGAAAACGTTAAGACGGTAGTACAAATCCTCGCGGAACCCGCCTTCGGCAACGAATTCCGCCATGTCGCGGTTGGATGCGGCAAGCACGCGGATGTCGAGCGGGATCGGCTTGCCGCTGCCGACACGTTCTACCTCGCGTTCCTGCAACACGCGCAGCAGCTTGGCCTGCAACGCCAGCGACATCTCGGAAATCTCGTCGAGCAGGATGGTGCCGCCCTGGGCCTGCTCGAACTTGCCGGCCTGCGCCTGGGTGGCGCCGGTAAATGCGCCTTTTTCGTGACCAAACAGGGTCGATTCGAGCAGGTTCTCCGGGATCGCCGCGCAATTGATGGCGACGAAGGGCTTGCCGGCGCGCGCCGAATAGCGGTGGATATAGCGCGCCAGCACTTCCTTGCCGGTGCCGGATTCGCCGGTGATCAGCACGGTGGTGTCAGACGTTGCCACGCGTCTGGCCAAATCCAGCAGCGCCTCCATGTGCGGGTCCTGCGCAATCACCGCCTCGTCGGCATCGGCATAGGCCGGCAGCATGAAGCGCGCCACTTCGGCCAGCAGCGCATCCGGCTCGAACGGCTTGGGAATGTAATTGCACGCACCCATGCGCATCGCCTCCACCGCTTTCTCTATCACGCCATAAGCGGTCATCAGCAGCACCGGCAGATACGGGTAGCGCTGCTTGATTTCCCGGAGCAGGGTGTGGCCGTCCATGGGCTTCATCTGCACGTCGCTCACCACCAGCCCGATCTTCTCCTTGCCCAGAACGCGCAATGCATCCTCGCCGTCGCGCGCCACGCGCACTTCATAACCGGAAAGGCGCAAAGTGTCGGACAGCGCCTCGCGCAAATCGGGGTCGTCTTCGACAATCAACACCGGCAACATATTCATGAATTCATGACCTCATCTCGACATCCCGTGCACGGCAACCTCACCACGAACTGGCTGCCCGCGCCCAGCTGCGAATGCACCGCGATTTCGCCACCGTGCGTCTGTATCACGCTGCGCACGATGGCCAGCCCCAACCCGGTACCCTCCGAACGCGTGGTGAAAAAAGGCTGGAACAGGCGTTCCTTGGTCGCAGCGTCGATACCGCAGCCGGTGTCGCTCACCGTAAGCGTCACCGCACCGCTGCCCGCCCGGGCGGCCAGGAGGCGCACCTCGCCCGCGCCGCCGCAAGCCTGCATGGCATTTTCCAGCAGGTTGAGCAGCGCGCCGACCAGCGCCTTGCGGCTGCCCTGCACCACGCCATCAACCTCACCCTCTACCGAGAAAGCGACACCATGCTGCGCCATCTGCGGTTCCATAACCTGTACCAGTTCGTGCACCAGCGCCGCCACCGGAATGTCCTCCTGTTCAGCACTCTCACCTTTTACGAACAGCAGCATGTCGCGGATCATGCGCTCCAGATGATGCAGGCGCGCCAGTGCTTTTTCCGCAAAGCGGGTGCGGTCGTCTTCGGCAAGCTGCGGCTTGGCGAGGTTGGCGGTGTAGAGCAGCGCCGTCGCCAGCGGCGTGCGCAACTGGTGCGCCAGCCCCGCCGCCATTTCGCCCATCGCGGAAAGGCGCTGGTGGCGCTCGAGCTGCTGTTGCATCAGGTTGGCTTCTGTGATGTCGCTGATCAGCAGGATGCGCCCCTGCTCCTGGTACAGTGCGCTCTCCACCAGGTTGACCCAGCGCGTCTCGCCGTCGCGCTGCAATATCCATTCATGCGGAGTAGGCGTCGCGCCCAGGCTGTGCGCGGCAATCTCATGCCACGCTCGTCCCTGCATGTCCTCACCCAACATGCGCCGCGCCACCGGGTTCGCCTCGACCACCCTACCTTCTGCATCGAGCACCACCACGCCGCCGGGCAAGGCATCCAGCAGCGAAGACAAGCGTTGCGACAAAGCTTGTTTTTCGAGAAACTGCCGGCGCAGTTCGCCGTTGGCAATCGCCAGTTCGCTGGCAAGCTGCTCGACCTTCTGCTGCAATTCCTGGTAGGCGCCGGCCAGTTGGGCGGACGCCTCGTTGAACAAGGAGAACGCCTGCTCGAGCTGCTGCGGATTGAGCGACTGCAAGTCGAATGCTTTTGCGCTTCCCACCACCGGCGTTTCCTTTTTCATTCCTGGCTGGATAATTCCCTGGGCAGGTTGAACATCACTTTCTCGACGATGCCGGTCAGCTCGCGTATCCGCGCCGCCCCCAAATGCCGCAAACGTTCCACTACTTCGCGCACCAGCACGTCCGGCGCGGAGGCGCCGGCAGTCACACCTACCACCTCCCTGCCGACGAACCACTTCGCTTCGAGCTGGTCGGCGCGATCCACCATGTAAGCAGGCACGCCAGCCTTCTGCGCCACCTCGCGCAAACGGTTGGAGTTGGAACTATTGGGCGATCCCACCACCACCACCACGTCGCACTGGCGCGCCAGCACCTTCACCGCATCCTGACGGTTCTGCGTGGCATAACAGATATCGTCCTTTTTCGGACCGACGATGCCCGGAAAACGCTCGCGCAACACCTCCACCACCAGCGCGGCGTCATCCATCGACAGCGTAGTCTGCGTCACATAGGCCAGCCGCTGCTCGTTTTCCACTTTGAGTTTTTCGACGTCCTGCGGCGTTTCCACCAGATACATACCGCCGCGCGACTGCCCCATGGTGCCCTCCACTTCGGGATGGCCGGCATGGCCTATCATCACCACCTCGTAACCCTGGTCGCGCATCTTTGCCACTTCGACGTGCACCTTGGTCACCAGCGGACAGGTCGCGTCGAACACCAGCAAGCCGCGCGCTGCCGCCTGCTGGCGCACCGATTGCGGCACGCCATGCGCACTGAAAATCAAGGTAGCTCCGTCCGGCACCTCGTTCAAATCCTCGATGAAAATGGCGCCCTTGGCCTTGAGGTCATCGACCACGAATTTGTTATGCACCACCTCATGGCGCACGTATATCGGCGCACCATACTTGGCCAACGCCTGCTCAACGATGGCGATGGCGCGATCCACTCCGGCACAGAAACCTCTGGGATTGGCGAGTAAAACTTGCATAGAAAATCCTAAATTGACGAACCGCCAAGGACGCGAAGGGCGCCAAGAAATTCAAATTCTAACCGCAAAAATTCATGCCTGCGCGAGATTCGTAGGCATAAGCTGCTGGATAACCCTCGTGTCCCTTGCGCCCTTCGCGATGGAACAAATTCCATTGTTAACGATAACGTTGTTCCCGCCACGGATCGGCATTGTCATGATAGCCGCGCTCTTCCCAGAAGCCGGGGCGATCGTGCTGGTGGAATTCGATCGCCTTGAGCCACTTCGCGCTTTTCCAGCCATAGCGGCTCGGCACCAGCAGGCGCACCGGGCCGCCGTGCTCGGCCGACAAAGGCTGGCCGTACACGCTGTGCGCAATCAACACGTCGTCTTCCAGCAACGCCTCCAGCGGTAAATTGGTAGTGTAATCGTCGTAACTGTGTAACGTAACAAAATGCGCATCCGGCAATGGCCGCGCCAGCTCAATCACTTCACGCGCATGCACGCCGCGCCACGGCATATCGAGCTGCGACCAGGTGGTAACGCAATGAAAATCGCACATGATGTCGGATTGCGGCAGCGTCTGCAATGCCGCCCAGTCTAGCGTCACTTCCTGCTCGACCAAGCCGAACAAGCGCAGCCGCCAATCAGTGATGGCAATTTTTGGGCGCACGCCCAGATCGAGCACCGGAAAATTTTCGACCAGGTGCTGCCCCGGCGGCACGCGCGCACCCTCCTGCCAGCGCGGCGGCTTGTCTCTGCGCCGCGCCTGCTTCGTTTTGGCTGCGATCAGTTTTTTCCAGTCGGGCATCGCGCTCGCAATCCTGCTCACTCGGATTGACCAGTCTAGGCGTTTGGCACAAACTAAACAACCACGCCACTCCTTCTCCAGACCATGGCGACGCAACCTCCCCCGCAGTGGCACTCGCTGGACGCGGCCGCAAGCGCCCAGCAACTCGCCACCCATCCGACGCACGGCTTGAGTGCTGCCGAAGCCAGCGCACGCCTGGCCCGCTACGGCGCCAACCGCCCGAGCGCCAAGACTGGGCACAACCCGCTTGCGCGCTTCGCCGCGCAATTGATCCAGCCGCTGGTAGCGGTGCTCATCGGCGCCGGCCTCGTCACCGCCTTTCTCGGCGAATGGGTCGATGCCGGCGTCATCCTGGGCGTGGTGCTGATCAATGCCGTGATCGGCTTCATCCAGGAGGGCAAGGCAGAAGCCGCGCTGGCAGCCTTGGCACGCGCCATCGCCGCCGAGGCCACCGTCCTGCGCGGCGGCTCGCGCCTGCGTCTGGACGCTGCAGAACTGGTGCCCGGCGATGTCGTGATCCTGGCCGCGGGGGACAAGGTCCCCGCCGATTTGCGCCTCTTTTCCGGCAAGGAATTGCGTACTGCGGAAGCGGCGCTGACCGGCGAATCGCTGCCGGTGGACAAGCATACCGGACCATTGCCGGCAGACACGCCGCTCGCCGACCGCCGCAACATGGCCTATGCCGGCACCCTGGTGGTGAGCGGCCAGGGCAGCGGCATGGTGGTCGCCACGGGCGATGCCACCGAAACCGGCCGCATTTCCAGTCTGATCGCGGAAACGCCGGAGCTGGCCACGCCGCTGACGCGCAAAATGGCCGCATTTGCCCAGCGCCTGCTGGTGGCAATCCTGGTGCTGGCCGCGTTCACTTTCGGCGTCGGCGTGTGGCGCGGCGAGCCGACCATCGACATGTTCATGGCGGCGGTCGCACTGGCGGTGGGCGCGATCCCGGAAGGGCTACCGGCGGCAATGACCATCACGCTGGCCATCGGCGTGGCGCGCATGGCCAGGCGCCGTGCCATCATCCGCAAGCTGCCGGCAGTGGAAACGCTGGGCAGCACCACCGTGATCTGTTCCGACAAAACCGGCACGCTGACGGAAAACGCAATGACGGTGCGCGAAATCTGGAGCGGCGGCGAGATGTTCTCGGTCACCGGGCACGGTTACGGGCCGGGCGGCACCATAGAACAAAATGGCGAAGCGGTGGCCGTCACCGCTGCGCTACGCGAAACCCTGCTCGCCGGCCTGCTGTGCAACGACGCCCGCCTCTCCCATCAAGGCCACCATTGGAGCGTCGTCGGCGACCCCACCGAAGGCGCCTTGCTGACGGCGGCACATAAAGGCGGCCTCGACGCCGCGACCTTGGTGACGGTGTTCCCGCGCCTGGACGAACTGCCTTTCGATTCGGCACGCCAGTACATGGCGACGCTGCATGAGATCGAAGGCGAACGCATCGTTTACGTAAAGGGAGCGCTGGAAAAATTGCTGCCGGCATGCGCCGCCATGCTTGACCCGCAAGGGCGGGAAATCGCGCTCGAACCAAACGCCATCGAAACCGCGGCAACGCGCATGGCGCGGGGAGGCATGCGCGTGCTCGCCCTCGCTCGCTCCGGGCTTGCCGCCGGCGCGCAACTGACCCACGTTGGCATGGGAAGCGGCCTGGTATTCCTTGGGCTGGCCGGCATGATAGACCCGCCGCGCCCGCGCGCCATCGCGGCGGTGCGCGCCTGCCACACCGCCGGCATCCGCGTGAAGATGATCACCGGCGACCATCCCGCCACCGCCGCCGCCATCGCACGCCAGCTCGGTATTGGCAGCGACGATGCAGTGATAACCGGCAAGGAGCTGGCGAATTGCGACGACGAGAAATTGCGCCAGGCGGTCAACGATGTCGACGTGTTCGCCCGCGTCGAACCGGAACAAAAACTGCGCCTGGTGCAGGCGTTGCAAGCCAACGGCGCGGTGGTGGCGATGACCGGCGACGGCGTCAACGACGCGCCTGCGCTGAAAGCGGCCGACATCGGCGTGGCCATGGGCATGGGCGGCACCGAAGTGGCCAAGGAAGCGGCGGCGATGGTGCTGACCGACGACAATTTCGCCACCATCGAAGCCGCCGTCGAGGAAGGGCGCGGCATCTACGACAACCTGGTCAAGTTCATCACTTGGACCATCCCCACCAACGCCGGCGAGGGACTGGTCATCCTCGCCGCCATCTTCGCCGGCACCACGTTGCCGGTCACGCCATTGCAAATCCTCTGGATCAACATGACCACCGCCATTCTGCTCGGCCTGATGCTCGCCTTCGAGCCCGCCGAGCACGGCATCATGCAGCGTCCGCCCCGACCGCCGTCCGCGCCTATCCTCGATCGCGTGCTGGTGCAGCGCATCCTGCTCGTCAGCGCGCTCCTGCTGGTCGGCGCATTCGGCCTGTTCAACCTGTCGCTGCAACGCGGCCACTCCCTGGCCGAAGCGCGCACCATCGCCACCAACGTGTTCGTACTGGTGGAAACCTTCTACCTGTTCAACTGCCGCTCGCTCACGCGCTCGTTCTGGTCCATTGGACTGTTCTCCAACCGGTGGGCCTGGTACGGCGCCGTATCCATGGTCGCACTGCAACTGGCCTTCACCTACCTGCCGGTGCTCAACCACATCTTCGGCACCGCGCCGATAGGGTTCATCGACTGGCTGGCGATCGCGGCCTTCGCCGCATTCTGCATGGCCGCGGTCGGCGTGGAGAAACAACTGAGAACACGCATGCCGGCAACAGGGTAAAGATAACTCGCCCGACCATCTATACTTGATTCTTTGCACAAGGTGCATTGCGGCGTGCGTCAATTTCGGCTTGCCTGGAGGATGGCCCGCCTTGCACTGCATTCTGCAAGCAAACTGCGGGGCGCGGAACCCGCCTGCCGGCAAACAATGGCAACCATCAATGACAGAAAGGCCGTATGCCGAAAACGATCATCGTTAGCGACCTGGATGGAACGCTGCTCGATCCGTCAGATTACTCTTTTGCCGCAGCCCTGCCGGCATTGGAGGTACTGTGGGAACAAGGTGTGCCGCTGGTCCTTTGCTCCAGCAAGACGCGCACGGAGATGGAGGTCTATCGCCGACGTCTCGGCAACAGCCACCCTTTCATCACCGAGAATGGCGGAGGCGCATTCATTCCGCAAGGGTACTTTTCCACCCCAATCGGCTCCGTGGAATCCGCCGGCTACCAGCTTATCGTGCTCGGCACGCCCCATGCAGAGGTCAGGAACCGGTTCGTCCTGCTGCGTGAACGGCTTGGGGTCAAGGTGCGCGGGTTCACTGATATGACAATCGATGAGATCGCCGCCTTGACCGGTCTTCCCCGCGACGAGGCCGCCCTGGCCAAGCAACGCGATTTCGACGAGCCTTTCGTGTTCGACGAAGCGCCCGACGAGCAGTTTCTGCAGGCCATCGAAGCGTCCGGCCTGCGCTGGACCCAAGGACGGTTCTTCCACATCATGGGCAACCACGACAAGGGCCGCGCCGTGGGCCTGCTCCAATCGTTCTACCAGCGTGAGTACGGGGCGATCACGAGCATCGGCCTGGGCAACAGCCTGAATGACTTGCCCCTGCTCCAGGCGGTTGATCGCCCGGTGCTGGTGCGGCATGCGGACGGCAGCTTCGATTCGCGCATCGACATTCCCGGTCTGCTGAAAACGCAACACGCCGGGCCGCTCGGCTGGAACGAAGCCGTACTGCAACTACTGGCGCCCAAAGCAGCGCACGAAACAACCGCTCACCTTACGGCACCTGCCTGCCTGACCGGAATCTTCGATGCCGCGCTTGCAGCCGCCGATCCATATCGTGCGGTGCTCAATGCCGCAAAGCTTGAGGATGGATATCTGCTGGTAGGCGGAGCGGCATACAACCTCGCAGCGTATGACCGCATCATCGTAGTCGGTGCCGGCAAAGCCACGGCGCGCATGGCACTGGCGATCGAGGACCTGCTCGGCGCACGCATTTCCGGCGGCCTGGTGATCGTAAAACAAGGTCACACGGCATCACTCCGCTGCATCGAGCAAACCGAGGCTGCCCACCCCGTTCCCGATGCGGCCGGGATGGCAGGGACGCAACGCTTGCTGGAAATAGTGCGCGCCGCCGATGTCAGGACGCTGGTGGTTTGCCTCTTCTCGGGCGGCGCTTCCGCCCTGCTCGTCGCGCCCGCTGACGGCGTGACACTGCAGGACAAGCAACAGGTGACCGCTTTGCTGCTGAATGCGGGGGCGTCCATAGCCGAACTGAATGCCGTGCGCAAGCATCTTTCTGCGGTCAAGGGAGGGCGGCTGGCGCAGGCAGCCTGGCCGGCGCAAGTAGTGACCCTGCTGCTTTCCGATGTGATTGGCGATCGGCTCGACGTGATCGCCTCCGGGCCAACCGCACCGGACGCATCGACCTTCGCCGATGCCTGGTCGGTATTCGCGAAATACGGCCTCCACGAAAAAATGCCAGCGCTCGTCGAGGATTACTTGCGGCGTGGGATGGCCGGGCAGGAGGCCGAAACGGCAAAAGGCATAGACCCCTGTTTCAGGACAACGCGCCACGCCATCGTCGGCGGGATACGCCTGGCCTTGGCGGCAGCGGAAGAAAAGGCGCGACAGCTTGGCTGCGCGACCGAGGTCGTCAGCGTGGAACTGCATGGGGAGGCGCGCACTGCCGCACAGATGTTGGCGCAAAACGCGCGCGCGAAACAGGCCGGTTTGCGGGAAGGCGAATGGCTTTGCCTGCTGTATGGCGGCGAAACCACGGTCACCGTCAGGGGAACAGGCAAAGGCGGCAGGAACCAGGAGTTGGCGCTGGCCTTCGCCCTGGCAATCGAAAGGATGGCAGGCATAACGATGCTTTCCGCCGGCACCGATGGAAGCGACGGCCCGACCGATGCTGCGGGCGCAATGGTGGACGGGGAAACCGTCATACAGGCACGCCAGCTCGGGATGGAACCGGCCCGGTATCTTGAAAACAACGATTCATATTCATTCTTTCAGCACTTCGATGAACGCTCCGGTGGGCATAGCCATTTCAAGACCGGGCCGACTGGAACGAATGTCATGGATATCCAACTCGTACTTTGCACCAGAATCCAAGCGTAAAGGGCATGAACGATGGATGCCGTTACTTTCAGGGATGACGTGCATGAACAACTCGAACAGATAGGGCGGGCCGACATCGTCGTCGGCATCCCGAGCTACAACAGCGCACGTACCATCGGCCATGTAGTTTTGGCAGTGCAGGCCGGGCTGGCCAAGTACTTCCCGGCGTACAAGGCCGTGATCGTCAACTCGGACGGCGGTTCCAGCGACGGCACCCTGGATGTGGTGCGAAACACCTCCGTCGAAGATTTCGATGCCATTCTCCTGCACCACCGCGTCGCACCCGTTGCCAAGCTGGCCTTTCCCTATTCGGGAATTCCCGGCAAGGGCAGCGCCTTCCGCAGCGTGTTCGAGATCGCCCAGGCGCTGAAGGTGCAGTCCTGCGCGGTGGTTGATTCGGATCTCAGGAGCATCACGCCGGAGTGGATCGAGCTGCTGGTGAAGCCGGTGCTCGAAGGCGGCTTCGACTACGTCGCGCCGCTCTATCATCGCCACAAGTTCGACGGCACCATCACCAACAGCATCGTCTACCCGCTCACCCGCGCGCTCTACGGCAAGCGCGTGCGCCAGCCGATCGGTGGGGACTTCGGCTTCTCCGGCAAGCTGGCGCAGTTCTACCTGGGCAAGGACGTGTGGGAATCGGATGTAGCGCGCTTTGGCATCGACATCTGGATGACCACCACGGCGCTGGCAAACGGTTTCAAAGTCGCGCAGTCGTTTCTCGGCGCAAAAATCCACGACGCCAAGGACCCGGGCGCGGACCTTTCCGACATGCTGTACCAGGTGGTCAGCTCCACCTTCGAGCTGATGGAGAACTATGCCGGGGTATGGATGCCGATCCGCGGCTCGGAGCCGGTGCCCGCCTTCGGCTTCGAATATACCGTGGGGCTGGAGCACGTCAACGTGAACACCACGAGAATGCTGCGCATCTTCCGCGAAGGGCTCAGGAATTTACATGAGGTCTGGCTGGACATCCTTGGCGCCGGCGACCTGCGCGAGGTGGAACGGCTGGGGACGCAGGAAGACGCGGCATTCCGCTTCCCGCCCGGCCTGTGGACGCGAATCGTCTATGACTACGCCCTCGCCTTTCATTTTAAAAAGCTGCCTGCAGAACATTTGATCAAATCGCTCACGCCGCTATACGTTGGCAAGACCGCTGCCTTCGTTCTGGAGGCCGGGAACATGGAACAGGCCGAGGCGGAAGCCGAAATTGAGAAGCTGTGTATGGAGTTCGAGCGCAAGAAGGATTACCTGACAACCGGTTGGAAACAACGCTAAGGAGGTGCCCCATGGAAGACTTTATGAACCTGATTTTTGAGCCCATGCAGGAATTGTTCCTCACGTTCAAGGCGTTTCTGCCCGGGCTGCTGGCCATGCTGGTCATTTTGGTTATGGGTATCCTGCTGGCCAAAGTGTTCGAGGTGATACTGGTCAAATTTCTCACCACGATCAAGTTCGACGGCTGGTCCGACCGCATGGGCTTCACCACCCTCATGCGCAAGGGCGACCTCTGGGCCAGGCCATCCGCCATCATTGGCACGATGATGTTCTGGCTGCTGGCCATCGTCACGCTGATGGTTGCCATGAGCGCGCTCAAGGTCGCCGCGATCGACAAAATGGTGGGACAGTTCTTCGGCTATATACCGCGTGTTTTTTCCGCCGTCGTCATTCTGGTGGTCGGTTATGCCCTGTCCGGGTTCGTCAGCCGCACGGTGCTGATCGCCGCAGCGAACAGCGGCTTCCATTACGCCAGGCTGCTCGCCGAAACTGTCCGCACCCTGCTGTCGGTGCTGATCCTGGCCATGGTCATGGAGCAGCTCCAGATCGCGCCCAGCATCGTGCTCGCCGCCTTCTCCATCGTCTTCGGCGGCATCGTGATCGCGCTCGCCATCGCCTTCGGCGTGGGCGGCATTGATGCGGCCAAACGGGTGATCGAGCGCGAGTCGGCCGAGAAGCGTGCCGAGCAACCGAAAGACGAGATCGAGCACATCTGAAATGCCGAACAAATGTGGTTTTGTCGTTCCCGCGAAAGCGGGAATAACAACTCATTTAGTGTGTCCCTTGGATAAATTCAGGAGGCCCCATGTCTGACTTCTACCAGTCCGGCATCATCACCACGCTGCACCAGCTCGGCCAACCCTCTCTGGAGCGGCTGGAGGCGGAGTTGTTCGCCTTCTCGAAAACCAGGCCGATTGCGCTGGTGCTGCCGGCGCTCTATTCGGAGTTCGAGGGGCCGGCCATGCCCGGCATCGTCCGGGAACTGGCCAAGGTGAAATACCTGAACGAGATCGTGCTGGCCCTCGACCGGGCGTCGGAGCAGGAACTGAAGCGGGTGCGCGAATTCATGTCGCCGATCCCCACCGAAGTCAGGATCATCCACAACAACGGCAGGCGCATCGGCGAAATCTATGAAATGCTGAAGCGGAACGGGCTGGACCCGGGACCGCAGGGCAAGGGACGCTCGGCTTGGCTATCCTACGGCTACGTGCTGGCGCGCGCGCAATCGGACGTGATCGCGCTGCACGACTGCGACATCGTCACCTACAGCCGCGAGCTGCTCGCGCGACTGTGCTATCCCGTGGCCAGCCCCGCGCTGGATTACGTGTTCTGCAAGGGTTATTACAGCCGCGTGTCGAACAAGATGAACGGCCGCGTCACGCGGCTGCTGGTGACGCCGCTGGTGCGCTCGCTGCAGCAACTCGTGGGCCAGCACGGCTTCCTGGTGTTTCTCGACAGCTTCCGTTATCCGCTGGCCGGAGAATTTTGCATGACCACCGACCTCGCGCGGGTGAACCGCATCCCCAGCGACTGGGGGCTGGAGGTCGGTTCGCTGGCCGAGGTATACCGCAACTACTCGCCGCACCGGATATGCCAAGTGGACATCGCCGCGACCTACGATCACAAGCACCAAGTGCTTTCTGCTGACGATGCGGGCAAGGGGCTGATGAAAATGACGGTGGATATCTGCAAATCCGTGTTCCGGACGCTGGCGTCCGACGGCGTGGTGTTTTCGGACGGCCTGTTCAAGTCGCTGATCGTGGGCTACCTGAGGCAGGCCGAGGACACGCTGATGAAGTATGAGGCCGATGCGACCATCAACGGCCTGGAGTTCGACCGCCATGAGGAGGCCAGGGCAGTGGAGGCATTTACCAAAGCCATCGCCATGGCGGCCCAGGCTTATATGGAGAATCCCATGGGTAGTCCGCTCATCCCCAACTGGAGCCGCGTCAAGGCCGCCATCCCGGACATTTTCGAAATGCTGAAAACTGCGGTGGAGATGGACGCCAAGTAAAGAAAAATTTCTCAGACATTCCGATTACTGGCGCCCTGCTCCTCCATTCCTTCACGCAAAAACCGAAGTCCGCCATGCCCATGCCGCAAGCCATCATTGCCTCACCGCTTGCAACGTACTGTTGAGTGTCCGAGCCAGGCACGACCCAATGGAACATAACATCACTCTGATCACCACGCTTGTTGCAGCCTTCGGTTGCGCGCTGATCCTTGGCTTTGTGGCCGAGCGGCTCAAAATTCCAGCATTGGTCGGATACCTGCTCGCCGGCATCATTCTCGGCCCGGCTACGCCGGGTTTCGTGGCAG
Organism: Pseudomonadota bacterium; assembly: GCA_040756015.1. Lineage (GTDB taxonomy): Bacteria > Pseudomonadota > Gammaproteobacteria > Burkholderiales > JBFMAC01 > JBFMAC01. The sequence goes on along the minus strand of JBFMAC010000007.1, from coordinate 53,585 downwards.
ATGTGTCAACCGCGTCCCAACTCTCTGAAATCGGCGTCATGCTGCTGATGTTCGGCGTCGGCCTGCATTTCTCGCTGGACGACCTGCTCTCGGTCAGGCGCATCGCGCTGCCGGGGGCCGTGGTGCAGATGGGACTGGCCACCCTGCTGAGCATGGGGATGGCTTTGTGGTGGGGCTGGAATCCAGGGGCCGCATTGGTCTTCGGCCTGTCCCTGTCCTGCGCCAGCACCGTAGTGCTCCTCAAGGCGCTCGAAGCGCGCGACCTGCTGGACAGCATGAATGGCCGCATCGCGGTGGGTTGGCTGGTGGTGGAAGATCTCGCCACGGTGCTGGTGCTCGTTTTGCTACCACCGCTGGCCAGGATATTGGGCGGCGCAGCGCCCGCGGCCAATGATACGCCGTTATGGCGTTCTGTCGGATTTACGCTGCTTGAGGTTTCTGCCTTTATCGCGCTGATGCTCATCGTAGGGCGCCGCCTGTTGCCGTGGATGCTGATGCAGATCGCGCGCACCGGCTCCAGAGAGTTGTTCACGCTGGCCGTGATCACGATCGCGATCGGCATTGCCTATGGGTCAGCGCAATTGTTCAGCGTATCCTTTGCGCTGGGCGCGTTTTTCGCCGGGATGGTGATGCGGGAGTCCGAGTTCAGCCACCGCGCCGCCGAAGAATCGCTGCCTTTGCGCGACGCATTCGCGGTGCTGTTCTTCGTGGCCGTTGGCATGCTGTTCGACCCTGGCGTGGCGATGGCGCAACCCGGCCATGTCATCGGCGTGGTAGCGATCATTATCCTGGGCAAGTCTGCCGCCGCGATGGGACTCGTGCTGGCATTCCGTTATCCGCTCAATACCGCGCTGACGGTTGCGGCCAGCCTGGCCCAGATCGGCGAGTTTTCCTTCATTCTCGCCGGCCTCGGGGTATCGCTCGGCATCCTGCCGACAGAAGGGATGAGCCTGATTCTCGCCGGTGCGTTTATCTCCATCACGCTCAATCCATTCGTATTTGCCGCTATCGCGCCCCTGCGCAATTGGGTGTTGCAGCGCTCTGAGTTGGCACGCCGCCTTGAGCGCCGGGTTGGCCCCTACGCGGAATTGCCGGCAAGCACGGAGCGCAAGTATCTGGAGGGGCAGATCGTCCTAGTCGGCTACGGACGCGTCGGCCGCAGGATTGCGGATGCCCTCAAGGAGCATGGCATCCCGTTCGTCGTCGCCGAACAGCACCGGAAGCTGGTCGAGAATCTCCGAAAGCAAGGCATGGCGGCGGTTTCTGGCGATGCAACCGAGCCGGCCGTGCTCATCCAGGCGCACATCGCCAACGCGGCCATGCTGGTCATCGCCACACCCGATTACATCGGGGTGCGTCAAATGGTGAAGATAGCGCGCACGCTCAACCCGGCCATCGAAATCGTGGTACGTACGCACGACGAGGACGAATCCTTGCTCATGCGCAAGGATGCGATCGGCACCGTGTTCTTTGGCGAGGAAGAGCTGGCCAGGGGCATGTTGAGTCACGTGTTGCGGCGATATGCTGAAATGCTGGAAACTGCCGTGAAAGCAGCCAGTAAGTGACTCTCGGGCAACCGATCCTTCGTCAAAGATTTCATCCGTAAAACCACTTCAGCAGGAACGGCGGCGACAGGGTGGTCAGCGCGATGACGAGCAGCAAGGCCGCATACAGCTCGCCGTCGAGGATGCTCTGGCTGTAGCCGAGCTGCGCGAAAATCAGCCCGACTTCCCCGCGCGGAATCATGGCGAGGCCGATGGCTACTTGATTCCGGCGCGGCTCGCGGATGAAAAACCCTGCCGCGAATTTGCCGATGAAAGCGACCAGCAGCAGCGCGCCCGCCAGCATCCAGACCAGGGCCGATCCCCAGTCCACCGCGTTGAGGTCGAGCGACACGCCCACCATCACGAAGAACAGTGGAGAAAAAGTATGGATCAGCGGGCGCACCTGCTCTTCCAGGCGATGCGCCAATTGCGGGCTGGGGCTGAACTCCAGGCCGGAAGCTTTTCCCATAGGCAGCCTGAAGCCAAAGTGCTGGCTGAACGCCAGTCCCGCCGCGAAGCCGCCCATGATTTCCGGCGCCCCCACCGCATGCGCCAGCCAGGAGAACAGCAGGATCAGCGACAGCGCCATGGTCAGCAGCAACCCCGGTGTGGCAGCGCGCCGGTCGAGGCGGTCGATGGTCTCTGCGGCGAGCTTGGCAACGAGGGGCGCCAGCACCATGAACAGCACGATATACAGGCTTACCTCGCCCAGTGCCTTCACCGAGACCTGCTTTTCCACGGCGAACTGATACAGGAAGGCAAGCGCCAGCACGCCGAGGATGTCATCCAGCACTGCCGCGCCGATCACGATCTGCGCCTCGTCGGAATGGCGCTTGCCGAGGTCGTCGAGCACGCGCACGGTGATGCCGATACTGGTGGCGGTAAGCGTGCCGGCGATGAACAGGGAAGTCAGTGCGGACAAATCGAACAGCCATGCACTCACCGCGTAACCCAGCACGAAAGGTAACGTGAAGCCGGCCACGGCGACGACGTAAGGCTTGATGCCGGAGCGCGCCAGGCGGCCCAGGTTGGTATCCATGCCCACCTCGAACAGCAGCAGGATGATGCCGATCTCGGCAAGCAACTTCATGGTGGCGTCAGGTGCAACCCAGCCGAGCAGCGACGGGCCGATGATCAGTCCCGCCAGCAGTTCGCCGATCACCGCCGGCACGCCGAAACGCGCGACGACCTCGGACAACAGGCGTGCCGAGATCAGGATGATGGCGAGGAAGAGAAAGAATTGATGCAGCGGCATGTCAGCGCTCCGCGGGGTTCGGCGCCAGCGTCTTGCCGAGCATGTGCGAATAAAGCTTTTGTACGGCGGGCAGCGGATACAGCGCCACGAGCAGGGCGCACAAGGCAATGCTGGCCAGCACCGCCATATAGGTTACGTCGCGGATGACCTCGCCCTCCGTCACGCCGTATTGCAGCGGTAGACCGGCGAGCACCGCAGCAGCCAACCCTTTCGGCGCCATCATCGAAGTGATGGCGGTATCGCGCAGACCGTACTCCGGGGAACGGAACACGATGCGGACCAGCAACGTGCGCATCGAAAACACCAGCAGCACCATGGCAACCGCGGCCAGGGCGAGATGCACCGTGCCGAAGCGGATGGAGATGCCGAGATAGATGAAGAAATAGGTTTTCAGCAGGAAAACGGCTTCGCGGTAGAAGGTCAAGTCCATTTCGTTCAGCGGCTCGATCTTGCGATCCAGATGCTGCATGCGGTGCAGACCGAATTTCTCGTAATTGGTCAGAGAAACACCCAGCGCCAGCGCCGCGATCGCGCCGGAAAAACCCAGCAGTTCGGTAAAGCCGTAGACGATGAATACATAGGCCAGGGTGGAGGAAATGGTGTTGGGGAAATCCCGCACCTTGCCGAGTACCAGCAGCCAGCCTATGCCGCCCAGCACGCCGAGCACGGCAGCGAAAATCAGCGCCGCCACCACGCTGCCCACCAGCCTGCCCGCCGCAACTTCACCCTGGGTAACCACCTGCAACAGCGCAAACACGCCAACGATGCACAGCACATCGGTGAGCGCCGATTCCAGCACCAGCACGGTGGCGGGCTTCCCGGACAGCCGCAGGGCATTCACCATCGGGATGACCACGGCAGATGAGGTACCGCCCAGCGTCACGCCCAGCATGGTAGCAGGCAGCCAGGATAGCTCCAGCGCAAACATGCCGACGCCTGCGACGATGGCAACGGTCAGCGCGAAGCACCACAAGGTGAGCACGCCGGTCGTGGCCAGCGATTTCCCCAGCACGCCAAGATCAAGCGAAGTGCCGCTCTCAAACAGGATCACCACCAGTGCGATGGTGGCGATAAGCGAACCAATCTTGCCGAAATCTTCCGGCGTGGCGATACCCAGCAACGGACCGATCACGATGCCGATCATCATCAGCACCAGCACGTCGGGTACATTGGTCGCGCGGAACTGCAGCGACAGGAAATGCGCCAGGAACACCATCAAGCCGATGACCAGGATCGTCGTGGACATTTTGTTTCCCCATGTTCGACATGGCGCCCGATTATACATGCCATTTATCAGGCCCGTCCCGCGGATGCCGTCGTGGTTTTCGATGGTGTTACAATCGGACGCTCCTTGAGGCATACACGGGATGAACCCCATCATGGAAAACAGGTTACGCGTCGGGCTGGTCGGCTACGGCAAGGCGGGCCAGGCCGTGGCGAACATACTGGGAAGCGACCCGCGCTTCGAACTGTGCTGGATCGTGCGGCGCACGCCAGTCGAAGGAGGGCCGGTTCATCCGGGAACGGAGGTGCCTATCCTCTCGCTGGAGCAGCACCCGTTTGCGACGCTGTTCGATGAAATGCCGGTGGATGCGCTGGTGGATTTCTCTTCACGTGCAAGCCTGCGCGCCTATGGCGATGAAGTGCGCCGCCGTGGCATCATACTGCTCAGTGCGATCTCGGCTTACTCGGAAGACGACCTCGCCTATGCGCGCGAGCTCGGCCGGGAGACGCGCGTGATGTGTTCCCCCAACATCACGCTCGGCATCAATTTCCTGATCGTGGCGGCCAAGCTGCTGCGCAAGGCGGCGCCGTTCGCGGATGTGCAGATCGTCGAGCAGCACTTCCGGGACAAGCCGGAGGTATCGGGCACGGCGCGCAAGATGGCGGAAATGCTGGAAGTGAAAGCGGACCAGATCACTTCCTTGCGCTTCGGCGGGATCGTCGGCCACCATGAGGTTATTTTCGGCTTCCCGCACCAGACCGTACGCCTGATCCACGATTCGATCCGGCGCGAGGCCTTCGGCACCGGTGCAGCATTCGCATTGAGCCACCTCGCCGCCTGCGACAGGGGGTTCTACACTTTCGAGGAACTGTTGATGCAACTGATGCGCGCTGAACTGCAAATGCTCCCCGACGATGCCATCTCCGGTGCCTCCTGACACCTGCTACCGAACGCGACCCCGACACCATGAAAGATATCTCCGGCATATCCGACTACCCGCAGATCCCGAAAGAAATGTTGCACGTCATCATCATCCTGATCCTGGCCTGGATGCTGATGACCCTGAGCCGCAGGCTGATCCGTGTGTTTCACGATTATATGAGCGCGCGGGCAGACTCCGCCGAGGAAACCCGCCGCATCGAAACGCTGGCGCGCGTGTTCCGTTACATCGACACGGTGGTGATCTCGCTGGTAGCCGGCATGCTGGTGTTGAGCGAACTGGGCATTTCCATCGCCCCCATCCTCGGCGCCGCCGGCGTGGTGGGTCTCGCGGTCGGTTTCGGCGCGCAAAGCCTGATCAGGGATTATTTCAACGGTTTTTTCCTGTTGCTGGAAAACCAGATCCGTCAGGGCGACGTGATCGAAGTGTGTGGCAAAACCGGCTTGGTGGAGGATATCACGCTGCGTTACGTCTGCCTGCGTGACTACGAAGGAAGCGTCCATTACATCCCGAACGGACTGATCACCACGGTCACCAACAAATCCCGCGGTTATGCACATGCGGTGATCGACGTGAGCATCGCTTACCGCGAAAACATCGACGAGGTCTGCGAAGTCATGCGCGAAGTGGCCGGACGAATGCGCGCATCGGAAGCATTCGGCGCCAAGATTCTCGATGACATCGAGATCGCCGGCGTGGAAAACTGGGCGGACTCGGCGATCATCCTGCGCTGTCGCATCAAGACCGTCGCGCTGGAACAATGGAATGTGCGCCGGGAATTTCTGCGGCGCCTGAAGGAAGCGTTCGATGCGCACGGCATCGAAATCCCCTATCCGCACCTGACAGTTTACGCAGGTCAGGACAAGCAGGGCCATGCGCCTGCGTTCCGCCTGGCCAGGCCGGAGGATACCGGCTAGCCGATATCCTCCGGCCTGCGGGAAACGTAGCCTTATGCTGGCAGTCTTATGCAGACTTCGGTTTTTTGAAGCTGTCCCACACCAGCAGCAGCGCGCCCACGGTGATCGCCGAATCGGCGATGTTGAACGCCGGCCAATGATAGGTGCCGACGTAGAAATCGAGGAAATCCACCACCTTGCCGATGGCAATGCGGTCGATCAGGTTGCCGAGCGCGCCGCCCAGGATCAGCGCCAACGAAAAACTGAACAGCCGGTCGTCGCGGTGCTTGCGCAACAGATAAACGATCACCACCGAGGCCACCACCGCGACGGCAACGAAGAAAATATGCTGCCAGCCGCCAGCGTCGGCTAGCAGACTGAACGCCGCGCCGGTGTTGTAGGTCAGCACCAGGTTGAAGAACGAGGTGACCGGCAGGTACTCGCCGAAGTGGAACGACTGGGTGATGGCGTACTTGGTGGTCTGGTCGAGCACGATCACCACTGCGCTCACCAGCAGCCACGCCCACCAGCTACGCATGGCGGCGCGGCTCGCCGGCACCGTACAAATTGCTGACGCAGCGCCCGCACAACGCGGGGTGTTGCGCATCGCTGCCGACATCGGCGCGGTAATGCCAGCAGCGCTCGCACTTGGCATGCGCGCTCGGCAGCACCATGACTTTTTCCTCGGTGGGCACCGCCACTTCATGCAACACGGCACGCGACACGATCAGAACAAAGCGCAAATCGTCACCCAGTGCACGCAGCAGACGATGGCTGTCGCCGCTGGCATAAATCTCCACTTCGGCAGCGAGAGATGAACCGATCTTGCCAAGCGCACGCTGCTCCTCCAGCTGCTTGAGCACGTCGGCGCGGAAGCTGCGCAGCTTTCCCCAGCGCGAAATCAATTCGTTTTCATCCGCCTGCACCGGTAGTTTGTGCCAGGTATGCAGAAACACGCTGTCGTCGGCAAAGCCGGCGCTACCGGTCAGGTGCTGCCACGCCTCTTCGGCGGTGAACGACAACATCGGCGCCATCAGCCGCACCACGCTGTGCGCGATGTGATACAGCGCGCTCTGCGCGGAGCGGCGCGCGGCGGAATCCTTGCCTGCGGTGTAGAGGCGGTCCTTGAGGATATCTAGGTAGAAGCCACCCAGCTCTTCCGAGCAGAAAGTCTGCAACGCCTGCACCGCGAGATGGAACTCGTAGCGCTGGTAGTGCTGGGTGGTGATTTCTTCCTGCAAACGCCGCGTCAGCGCCAGTGCGTAGCGGTCGATTTCCAGCCACTGCTCGAGCGGCAGCGCGTCTTTGTGCACGTCGAAATCAGCGAGGTTGGCGAGCAAAAAGCGCAGCGTGTTGCGGATGCGGCGATAGCTCTCCACCACGCGCTTCAAAATTTCGTCGGAAATGGTCAGCTCGCCCGAATAGTCGGTGGCGGCCACCCACAGGCGCAGGATGTCGGCGCCCAAGGTGTCCATCACCTTCTGCGGCGCGATCACGTTACCTTTGGACTTGCTCATCTTATGGCCGCTGCCGTCCACCACGAAACCGTGAGTAAGCAGCGCATCGTAAGGCGCGCGCCCGTCCATGGCGCAACCGGTGAGCAGCGAAGATTGGAACCAGCCGCGATGCTGGTCAGAGCCTTCCAGATATAAGTCGGCGGGCTTCTGCAATTCTTCGCGCCGCGCCAGCACCGAAGCGTGGGTGGTGCCGGAATCGAACCACACGTCGAGCGTATCGCTCATCTTGCGGTAATGCCCGGCTTCGGCGCCGAGCAGTTCCTGCGCGTCGAGCGCGAACCAGGCTTCGATGCCGGCCTGCTCGACGCGCTGCGCGATTTTTTCCAGCAGCTCCGGCGTGCGCGGATGCAGTTCGCCGCTATCCTTATGTACGAAGAACGGCATCGGCACGCCCCAGTTGCGCTGGCGCGACACGCACCAGTCGGGGCGGTTCCTGATCATCGCCTCCAGACGCGCGCGCCCCCACGACGGGAAAAATTGCGTGGCATCCACCGCGCTCATCGCCAGATCACGCAAACCCTCTCCCCCAGCCCCTCTCCCGCTTGCGGGAGAGGGTGGCCGAAGGCCGGGAGAGGGACGATCCATGCCGATGAACCACTGCGGCGTGGCGCGAAAAATGATAGGCGTCTTGTGGCGCCAGCAATGCGGATAGCTGTGCCTAATCTTTTCCGCGTTGAGCAGGCGGCCGTTTTTCTCCAGCTCGGCGATGACCACGTCGTTCGCCTTCCACACGTTGAGTCCGCCCACCAGCGGTGTGCCTTCCTTGAACTTGCCGTCGCCATTCACGGGGTTGTCCACCGGCAGGCCGTATTTCTGGCCGACGAGGTAATCGTCGAGGCCGTGCGCCGGCGCGGTGTGTACCGCTCCAGTTCCAGCCTCGGTAGTAACGTGCCCCCCTAAAATAATCTCTACTTTGCGATTCTCATAGAAAGGATGTTGAACCTTCAAAAGTTCCAACTTACTTCCAAGACACGTTGCCACCACTTCGAATGAGACAATCCCGTAACGAGCCATGGAGGAAACCACCATCGGCTCAGCGAGCACCAAATACTGTTGCTTGTCACCCTGCGAACACTTGACTAATGCATAGGTCAAATCGGGATGTAAAGCCACTGCCTCATTAGCGGGTAGTGTCCATGGGGTTGTTGTCCAGATGACAATACTGACACTTTTTCCGAGAACCTCGTTTTTCGCCTGCGTACTGACGAAATCAAACTTATCCAATGCATTGTAAGCATTGCCTGCTACATTCTTAAACTCAAACGCCACGTCGATCGCCGGCGAGGTCTTGTCCTCGTACTCCACCTCCGCTTCCGCCAGCGCCGAGCCGCAGTCGATGCACCAGTTCACCGGCTTGGCGCCCCGGTAGAGATAGCCGTTCTGGTGAATCTTGCCGAGTGCGCGGATGATGTCGGCCTCGGTCTGGAAATTCATGGTGAGATAGGGATGCTCCCAGTCGCCGAGCACGCCGAGACGGACGAAATCCTTCTTCTGACGTTCGACCTGCTCGGCCGCGTAGGCACGGCACAGTTCGCGGAATTTCGCCGGCGGCAAATTCTTGCCGTGGATCTTTTCCACCTGGTGCTCGATCGGCAGGCCGTGGCAATCCCAACCCGGCACGTAGGGCGCGTCGAAACCGGCGAGCGCCTTGCTCTTGACGATGATGTCCTTGAGGATTTTGTTCACCGCATGGCCGATGTGGATGTCGCCGTTGGCGTAGGGCGGGCCGTCGTGCAGGATAAACTTGGGGCGGCCCTGTGCCGCCGCGCGCATTTTCTGGTAGAGCTTTTTCTCCTGCCAGGCCTGCACCATGCCCGGCTCACGCTTGGCAAGATCGCCACGCATCGGGAAAGGCGTGTCAGGTAAATTCAGCGTATCTTTGTAGTCAGCCATTTCAACAATCTTTCACCGCGAAGGACGCGAGGGACGCAAAGTAAAACTCACCCTGCATTTCACCTTAGCGTCCTTGGCGTTCCTTGCGGTTAACAAAATAGTTTCTGGTGTTTTCCACGTCGCGCATAATCTGCGCGGTGAGCGTGGGCAAATCCGGGTATTTCTCTTCGTCGCGCAGCTTCTTCAGGAAATCCACACGCAGGTGCTTGCCGTATATGCGGCGGTCGAAATCGAGCAGGTGCACTTCCAGCACCGCCTTGCCCTTTTCATGCACCGTCGGACGCACACCCAGGCTGGCCGCGCCCGGCAACGGCACCTCCCCCAGCCCGTGCACCTCGACCACGAAAATGCCAGACAGCGGCGGGCGGTTGTGCTTCATCTGCACGTTGGCGGTAGGGAAGCCGATCTGCTTGCCCAGCTTGTCGCCGCCCACCACGCGTCCGCTGATGCTGTACGGCCTGCCCAGCAACATCCTGGCGCCATCCAGATTCCCCGCCACCAGCGCCTCGCGGATCGCCGTGCTGGACACGCGCACGCCATTCACTTCGATGCTCTCCATCGCTTCCACCATGCATGTCCCTCCCCCTTGGGGGGAGGGGTTGGGGAGAGGGCTCGCCGCAGCCACGCCCACACCTCTCTGCGCTGACCTATTACCCAGCACCGTTTGCAGCATGGCGAAGTCGCCGGCACGGCGTGCGCCGAAGCGGAAATCATCACCCACCAGCAAATAGCACGTATCCAATCCGCGCCGCAGGATGTCGTCGATGAACGCTTCGGCCGTGATCTGCGCGAAGGCATAATCGAAACGGCACACATACACGCGATCGACCCCGCAGCCGGCCAGCAATTCCAGCTTTTCGCGCAGGCTGGTAATGCGCGTCGGCGCCTGATCCGGCGCGAAAAACTCGCGCGGGTGCGGTTCGAACGTCATCACACAAGCCGGCAAACCCCGCGTGCGCGCCGCCTGCACCAGCCGCGCCAGCATGGCCTGGTGACCGAGATGCACGCCGTCGAAATTGCCGATGGTCAGCGCCACCGGCCTGTCCGCGCGCTCGGGTATGTTTCGATAAATCCGCATGCTTGCCCGGTAAAGATGCGGATTTTAGCGGCTACCGGCACCTCTGAACAAGGAAAGCGGCACGATCTCATGAAATTCTGTGAAATGAAGCCAGGTCGGCTATGATTTCATAGGAGCCGTACCTGTCATTTCCCATTTTCCGGAGCCTGCCCATGCCTATCTCGATGTACCAGATTACCGTGCCGGTCTATATCCGCATGCTGACCAATCTCGCCGCCATCCTGGAGAAAGCCGCTGCCCATTGCGAGTCGAAAAAGATCGACCCGACAGTGTTGATCAACTACCGGCTCTACCCGGACATGTACCCCTTCTCCAAGCAGGTGCAGATCGCCGCCGACCACGCCAAGAACAGCGTGGCACGCCTGGCGGGAATGGAAGCGCCCGACTTCGGGAACACGGAAAAAACCTTTGCCGAGCTGATGGAACGGGTGAAGAAAACCATCGCCTTCCTGGAAACCTTCAAGCCCGGGCAGATCGACGGCAGCGAAGACAGGGACGTCGTCGTCAAACGCGGCGACACCGCGACGACCTATCGCGGCCGGGATTACCTGCTCAATCGCACGCTGCCGAATTTTTATTTCCATTTCACCACGGCCTACGACATCCTGCGCCACAACGGCGTCGAGCTTGGCAAAAAAGATTTTCTGGGCGGTTGAATGCCATCCCTGCGACTACCACTTGCCTTGGCCGCTTGGGGCTCGCCTGAGTTCAAGCAGGTGCTCAAGCAGGAACTGGAGCAGCCCGGCCCCGCGGCACTGCCGTTGCAGCAAGGCTTGTCCCAGGGCAGTCATACCCTGGAAGCACCCATCACGGTGATGGTCATCGGTGCGAGCGAAGCAGCGGGTTCGATTCATGCCAGGGTGGGCGTGTTCTTCTCCAGCATCATTGCCGGCTGCAACTGCGCCGACGATCCCACCCCCGTCTCGCCGCAAAACGAGTACTGCGAGATCCGACTGGTGATCGACCGAGCCACGGCGAAAACCATTGCCACGCTGGCCGAGGACTAAATTCGCCAGGACAGTTTTGCCACCTGCCCCGGCGTGACCATCGTAAAGCTGCCGTTCGCCTCCCAGGTCTCGTACCAGGCACTCAGCTTGGCGCCGGCCCCGTTTTTGCGCTCCAGGCCCAACGCCGGCACGCCAAAGGCGCGCGCAATGATGTGGCCGTGCAGACTGCTGCCCAGATGGGCGCGCGCACCGGCCAGCAGCGCGCAGATGTCCCAGACGTTGAGCGACTCGAACATGCGGAACGGGGTGGACAGCTCCTTCGCGAGGCGTCGGTAGGATTCCAGATCGTCGTGCCAGGGTGCCGCGCCGGCGCGAAACATCACCACGCCCAGCCTGTCCCCCGCCAGATGCGCGATGCCTTGCGCGAGCTGGGACAGGGTGGCGTCGTCGCCGTATTCGGCGGCGAACTGCACGGCAAGATAGCCATCCGGGAACGCCTCGGCACATGCCAGCACCTCGCCCCGGCCTTGATGTTCACGAATACGTTCGCCGAAGTACCTGGCGATATCCGCCACCGCATCACGCTGCAAAATCGCGGCGATGCCGGAGTGGCCGAGCTGGCCCAGGGTGCGGCGGTCGCGCACCGTCACGGCATCGGCATGGCGCAGCGCGGCAAGCACCTCCTGCCGCATCGCCGCCGGGCAGTCGCGGAACCCCACGCCGCCGACACAATGAAAGGTCATGCGGCTGCACCACGGCAACAAACGCTTGTCGAGAACGTAAGGAGCGTGGCGCGTCGTGCCCAGCACCCGCACCACCCATGCATCGCGCTCCGCCGGCAGCGCGTCATAACGGCGGATGGCATCGCGCGCCGCCTCGGGCGTTTGCAACATCACCGCCGCAGCATAGGCATCGCAGGTGAGCAGCTCGCCACCCACATGCACCACTTCCGCAGTTTGGCCGCACAGAATGTCGGGCACCTGCTGCATTGCAATCACCCGATGCCCACCGTAAGCGCTCATGTCGCGCTCGGCCAGCCCGGCATGGTAAACGGGCCGGCCAGCATAACGCGCGGCCAGCACATGCGGAAACAACAGGTCGCCGAGATTGTGGCGGTCAAAGGCACCGAACAGGATTACGGGAGTGGCGCGCACCGTCCATACTGAAAACGTCGATCATTCACTATATGCATGGGATGGCAAACGTCAACCATCATCACTTTGTGGAAAAAAGTGTTTCGTGCGCTTCATGCGAAAAATGTCCGGACAGCCGTTTTCCATCATGTCGGCAGAGTGCGTCGGCAAAGGAAAACCCGGCACCTGGAGAGGGAAAACCGGGTTCACGCCCTGGATTCAGGCAGCGGAAGCAGCAATCAGCGATGCCACTGCATGGGCGGCATCCGTTATGACCTGTTCCGCTGCCTTGCGGCGATAGACCTCGCCCATCAGGATGATGGCGGGACCGGTCTGCTTCCAGGCAGTGGCCTGCGGCAATCCGGCCAGCGTGCAACGGAAAGTGCGTGAATCCGGCAGCGAGGCATTTTCCACCACTGCCACCGGCGTGTCGGGCGGCATGCCCTGCGTAATCAGGCCGGCGCTGATCGCCGCGGCTTGCCCCACGCCCATGTAGAGCACGTTGGTATCGGAGGCAATGACGCCGCGCGCCCATTCGCCGGCGTCCTCGCCATCGCCGATACGCGGAGTAGCAAAGGTGACACTGCGCGACACGCCGCGCTTGGTAAGCGACACGCCGAGATCGGCGGAAGCCGCCAGCGCCGCAGTGATGCCGGGTACCACTTCGTAGGCGATGCCGGCCGCCTCGAGCGCGTCGATTTCTTCCTGCGCGCGGCCGAACAGCATGGGGTCACCACCCTTGAGGCGCACCACGGTCTGGTGCTTGTGCGCCGCTTCGACCAAATTGCGGTTGATGAAGCGCTGGTCGGTGGAAACCTGGCTGCAACGCTTGCCTACCGGCACCTTTATGGCCTGGCCCGCCAGCGCCACGGTGTCGGGATGCACCAGCGCATCGTAAAACACGATGTCGGCCTGTTCCAGCAATCGCGCCGCGCGCAGCGTGATCAGGTCCGGCGCGCCGGGACCCGCTCCTACCAGGTATACCTTGCCATATTCCTTGTCCATAACTTGCTTTCCTACAACCACGGAACAATCACAGAACCATGCCAGCAGCGACCGTATTATTGGTCACCTCGTCGATGACGATGAAACTGCCGGTGGCATGGTTGTCTTCGTACGCATCCAGCGCCAGCGGCTGCTGCGCCTTCACCACCAGACGGCCGATCTCGTTCATCTTCAGCGTTTCCGCCGGCTCGTGCTTCAGCGTGTTCACATCGACACGGTAATCGGGGCGCGACAGGATCGCGCGCACGGTCTTGGTGCTGTGCTTGATCCAGTATTTGCGCGCCGGATCGAGCGGCTGCTCACTCAACCAGCACAGGTGCGCGACGAATTCGCGCGTCACGCGCGGCAGGTTACCGGTCTTGACGATCATGTCGCCGCGCGAAATGTCGATGTGGTCGTCAATGGTCAGGGTCACCGACTGTGGCGCTCCCGCCTCTTCCAGGTTGCCGTCGAAGGTAACGATTTCCTTGATGCGCGAGGTGTGGCCGGATGGCAGCACAGTGACGGCATCGCCGACCTTGATCGAGCCGGATTCGATGCGTCCCATGTAACCGCGGAAATCGTGATACTCCTCGCTCATCGGACGGCACACAAACTGTACCGGGAAGCGGAAATCGGTGGTGTTGATGTCGTGGTCGATATCGACGTTTTCGAGCACGTCCATCAAGGTCTGGCCGTGGTGCCAGAAAAGATTGTCGCCGCGCTCCACCACCATGTCGCCCTGCAATGCCGACATCGGAATGTAGGTGACATTCTTCAGGTTCAGGCCTTTGGCAAAGGCATCGAACTCGACGCGGATGTTCTCGAACACGTCCCTGTCGTAGCCGACCAGGTCCATCTTGTTGACCGCCACCACCAGGTGCGGAATGCCGACCAGATGCGCCAGGTATGCGTGGCGGCGCGACTGGGTAAGCACGCCCTTCCTCGCGTCAATCAGGATGATGGCCAGATTGGCGGTGGATGCGCCGGTCACCATGTTGCGGGTGTACTGCTCGTGCCCCGGCGTGTCCGCGATGATAAACTTGCGCCTGGGGGTGGCGAAGTAGCGGTAGGCCACGTCGATGGTAATGCCCTGCTCGCGCTCGGCCTGCAAGCCGTCGGTGAGCAGCGACAGATCGACCGCGCTCATGCCGCGCTTTTCCGAAGTTTTGGCGATATTGGAAAGCTGATCCTCAAAGATCGCCTTGGAATCGTGCAGCAGGCGGCCGATCAGCGTGCTCTTGCCATCGTCCACGCTGCCGGCGGTGATGAAACGCAACAGCTCGATTTTGGTTTTTGGCAAAGTTTCAATCGCAGACATGGTCAGTTCCTTCAATTCGTTTTCGCCGCAAGGGACGCAATGGATGCAAGGTAACTCTCGGTTTTGCCTTTCCTTCTCGTCACTGGCGGTTCAATAAGCCCTTAGAAATACCCTTCCTTCTTGCGCAACTCCATCGACGCATCCGAAGTCTGGTCGTCCATGCGCGTGGCGCCGCGCTCGGTAATGCGCGTCACCGCCGTCTCGGCGATGATTTCGTCCAGCGTTGCGGCAGTCGATTCCACCGGGCAGGTGCAGGTCATATCTCCCACGGTGCGGAAGCGCACCATGATTTTTTCCACCCTTTCGCCTGCTTTCGGCTGCACCAGCGGCGAGACCGGCAACAGGCTGCCGTTGCGGCGGATCACTTCGCGCTCGTGCGCGAAATAGATCGACGGGATTTCCAGCCTTTCCTTGGCGATGTACTGCCACACATCCATTTCCGTCCAGTTGCTGATCGGGAACACACGGATGTGCTCGCCCGGATGCACGCGCGTGTTGTACAGGTCCCACAGTTCCGGACGCTGGTTCTTCGGGTCCCACTGGCCGAACTCGTCGCGGAAGGAAAAGATGCGCTCCTTGGCACGCGCCTTTTCCTCGTCGCGGCGTGCCCCGCCCAGGCAGGCGTCGAAACCGAATTCGTTCACCGCTTCGAGCAGCGTAACCGACTGGAAGGGATTACGCGATTGATCCGGCGATTTCAGCACGATGCTGCCTTTGCGGATGGAATCTTCCAGGCTGCGCACGATGAGGCGCTCGCCCAGCTCCTTGGCGCGGCGGTCGCGGAAATCGATCACCTCGGGAAAATTGTGCTCGGTGTCGATGTGCAGCAGTGGAAACGGAAACTTGCCCGGACGGAACGCCTTTTCCGCCAGGCGCAGCATCACGATGGAATCCTTGCCGCCGGAAAAAAACATCACCGGGTTGCGGCACTCTGCCGCCACCTCGCGCATGATGTGGATGGATTCGCTCTCGAGCAATTCCAGATGCTCCAGATGTGCCACCGGCAGGCTGGCTTCAAAGATCGGTTTTTTCAATGCCGCTTCCATCTTGCTCTCCAATTACTTTGCACCATGTACCTTGGGATGCAATCCGCATTCTTTATGCTCGGGATCCTCCCACCACCAGCGCCCTGCGCGGATATCCTCGCCTGGGGTAATCGCGCGCGTACACGGCGCGCAGCCGATGCTGGCATAGCCCTTGTCGTGCAGCGCGTTGTACGGCACATTGTGACTGCGCAGATAAGTCCACACGTCGAACTGCGTCCAGTCGGCGAGCGGGCTGAATTTCTGCAGGCCGTTCTGCTCGTCGTATTCGGATTCCGGCAGATCCTTGCGCGTCACCGACTGCTGGCGACGCATGCCGGTGATCCAGGCGCGCTTGCCGGCGAGAGCACGCTTCAGCGGCTCGACCTTGCGGATACGGCAGCACTCCTGGCGCAATTCCACGCTGCCGTAAAAAGCATTGGTGCCGTGCTCGCCGACGTAGCGTTCTACCACGCCGCTTTCGGGGAAATACACCTGTACCGGCACGTTGTAACGCTGCCGCACTTCCTGCAGCAGCTTGTGGGTTTCCTCGGGCAGCCGCCCGGTATCCAGGCTGAATATCCCGATGCCGGGGAAGTGACGCGCGATCAGGTCGGTCAGCACCATGTCCTCGGCGCCGAAGCTGTTGGCGAACACCGCCGGCGCGAAATCCATTTCGATTTCATGCAGCAGCGTCTTCACCCTCTCCACTTTCTGTTCCAGGCTCATGGTTCTCCTCCATCATCTCATCAACTTCATCACACTGCGCCGGCGGCCGTCTTGTGGCCGCGGTCGAACTGGATCACCTGCGCCTTCGGCGGCAGCGCGCCAGTCAGGTCGAGCTGACGGTCGTGACGCAGGCAGAAATCGGCCACTTCCAGCGTCCAGGCATCCTGCTGCTTGAACAGCGGAGTCAGCAGCGCCTCGTTCAACTCGTCCGCCGGCTTCGCCAGCTCGCCGGCCAGCTCGGCCATGCGCGCGCCCAGCCTGCCCTGCATGGGCGCGACGCGCTTGATCTCCTGCGCCAACTCGGCGAAATCGTCCGGCTTCCTGCCGCCCAGCAACTGCGACAGGCCATGGCCGATCAGGCGGAAGATCACCAGCGCGCACTGCGCTGCTTCCTCATACTTGCGCTGGAACAGCAGCGCATTGCGGTAATTGCGCTCGTGCGCGGCGTCGAAAAATGCCGCGCCGATCTGCACCTGTGTGGCGCCGGCGCACTCGCCGCCGCCCAGTTGCAACACCTTGAAATCGGACTGCACGCCGTGGTCGCGCAGCACGCTTTGCAGGTCGGCTTCCTTGACCTCGACCAGGTCGGCCAGCAACTCGGCAATATAGAGCGCGCCCCGGCGCCGCGTCCAGGCGAAGAAACTTTCGCTATCCTCGCGCGTGGTCGCGTAAACGCCCTGCACGCGCGCAATGGCCTGCTCGACGCGTACCGCTGGCACCGACGGCCCTTTGATCGCCAGTCCGCCGCCGGCCATGCCGTTGCCGCCGAAGTACATCTGGTAATGCGGCACCAACTTGCCGTGCAGGCGACGCCCCTCGCCGTAGATGCCGATGTCGCCGGTCTCTGGCTGTGCGCAGCCGTTATGGCAACCGGATACGCGGATGCGCAGGTCGTTTGGGCCGCCGGACAATTTCGGTGCAACGATGGTGCTCGATGTAATGCCCAGGCGGCAGGTCGAAGTACCCGGGCAGGCCACCACGTTGTCGCCCGCCTGTGGCGTGCGCAGTCCGAGTTGCGCCAGTTCGGCATAAATCTGCGCAGTCTGGTGCTGCGCCACATTGACCAGCATCAGGTTCTGATCCTGCGTCGCACGCACATCATCCAGGCCGTGGCGCTCCAGCAGCGCCGCCAGCCCGCGCAACTGCGCACTGGACAGGTCGCCGAGCGTGACGCTCACCGGCACCACGAACAAGCCGCTCTGCTTCTGCGCGAACACGCGGCGCGGCGCGCCGGGACCGGGGGGTTCGCTGTTGCGGCCGGCGCGCCACTCGCCTTTCGGATAATCCGCTTGCGCCAACGCTTCCTTGGTGCGTGCAAATTCCTCGCGGTATTTCTCGACAAAGCCTTCTGCACCGAAACGGTCGACCAGGAACTTGATGCGCGATTTGGCACGCTTGGTGCGATCGGAATATTTGTTGTGCAGGGTCACCAGCGCTTCCATCGCCAGCAGCAAATCCTTTTCCTCGATGAACGACTCCACCGTGATCGCCTCATGCGGCTTGTGTCCGAGGCCACCGCCGGCGACGATCTTGAAGCCGAAGCGCTCGCTGCCGTCGATCTGGCGCACCGCGATCACGCCGAGGTCGTGCAGCATGCTCTGCGCGCAATCCGCCTCGCAGCCGGAAAAGCTGATTTTGAACTTGCGCGGCATCTGCTGGTTGAGCGGGTTGCGCAGAAAATGCAGCACCGCACCGTCGAGGTGACGGTTGATATCGGTGTGCTCGCGCGGGCACACGCCGGCCAGCGCGCACGCGGTCATGTTGCGCACCGTGTTGCCGCACGCCTCGCGCGAGGTGAGGCCGGCATCGGCCAGGCGGCGCAGCGCCGCCGGCATGCGCGGCAGCGGGATGAAATGCACCTGCAAATCCTGGCGCGTGGTGATGTGCGCCACGTCATGCTGGGAATACTGCTCGACCACGTCGGCAATCGCAGCGAGGTGCTGCGGCGCCAGGCGCCCGCCCGGAATCTTGACGCGCACCATGTTGACGCCTTCCTGTCGCTGGCCGTACACGCCCTGTTGCAGGCGAATCGCGGTAAAGCGGTCGGCGTCCATTTCACCGGCCTGGAAAGCATTGAGCGATCGCTCGAAGTAATCGATCTCTTCCAGGTCGGCCAGGTTGTTGGTGTTCACGCTCATTTTGACTTCCTTTCAATACAAAACCAGACGCGTGCCGATGATCAACAACATCGTCGCCAGCACCGGGCGCAGCACTTTTTCCGGCACCTTGGCGCTCAAATGGCTGCCGATGTAGATGCCCGGCAGCGAACCCAGCAGCAGGGAGCCCAGTAAAACCAGATCCACCGTGCCCAACGCCAGGTGCCCTATTCCCGCCACTGCGGTGAGCGGCACGGCATGGACGATGTCGGTACCCACCACCTTCACCGCCGCCATGCGGGGGTAGAGGAACAGCAAGGCCACCGTGCCCAGCACGCCCGCGCCGATCGAGGAGACCGTCACCAGCGCACCGACGATGACGCCGGTGACAATGGTCGCAGCGGGTAGGTGGCGGTGATGCAGCTCATAGACAGTGCCGTCGTCGCGCAGCGCGATTTTCTTGATCCAGTCCTTCAGCAACAACGCGGCAGCGGTCAGCAGCAACGCCACGCTCAGCACGCCGGTCACCAGGCCGCGCAGGGTTCTCTCGTCCAGGTCCAGGTATCTCAATATGGTGATGGTGGCCACCGCAGCAGGCAGGCTGCCCAGCAAGAGCAGCCCCACCACCTTCCAGTCCACCGTGCCATTGCGCCCGTGCACCCAGCCGCCCAGCGATTTGGTGAGCGAGGCATAGAGCAGGTCGGTGCCCACCGCCGTCGCCGGAGACACGCCAAACATGAGCACCAGCAGCGGCGTCATCAGCGAGCCGCCGCCGACGCCGGTCACCCCGACGATCAGCCCGACCAGAAACCCGGAAAGTGTATAAAGCCAGTCCATGACCGCCTTCCATTACCCGATGGGCGCAATCATACCGGCGGGGGATTAGATGGCAAAAGAATATTATGTTACGATGTTATAACCGTAAATTATTTTGGGAAGCTCATGAAATTGCAGCAATTGCGCTACCTGTGCGAGGTGGCAAAGCGCAATCTCAACGTTTCCGAGGCAGCCGAGGCGCTCTACACCTCGCAACCCGGCATCAGCAAGCAGATCCGCCTGCTCGAGGAAGAACTGGGCGTGGATATCTTCGTGCGCAACGGCAAGCGCATCACCGAGATCACCGAACCCGGCAAGGCCATCATCGCCATCGCCGAGCGCATGCTGCGCGACGCCAGCAACCTCAAGCAGGCCGCCGAAGAGTTCAGCCATGAAAACAGCGGCAGCCTGACCATTGCCACCACGCACACCCAGGCGCGCTACGCCCTGCCGCCGGTGATCAAGCGCTTCACCAAGCTCTATCCCAAGGTCAAGCTGGTGCTGCATCAGGGCAGCCCGGTCCAGATCGCGCAGGCGGTCGCTTCCGGCGAAGCCGACATAGCCATCGCCACCGAGGCACTCGACCAGTTCCCGGAACTGGTGATGCTGCCGTGCTACCAGTGGAACCGTTGCATCGTGGTGCCGCCCAAGCACCCCCTGCTCAACGAAAAGAAACTGACGCTGGAAGCAGTGGCGCGCCACCCCATCATCACCTATGACTTCGCCTTCACCGGGCGTTCCAAGATCAACCGCGCTTTCGAGGCCAAAGGGCTGACCCCCAACGTGGTGCTGACAGCGCTCGACTCCGACATCATCAAGACTTACGTGGAACTGGGCCTGGGCGTCGGCATCCTCGCCGCGATGGCGTTCAACCCGGAGCGCGACAAGCACCTGCACGCACTCGACGCCAGCCATTTGTTCGAGCCCAGCACCACACGCATTGGCATCCGCAAGAATTGCTACCTGCGCGCCTATATTTACGACTTCATCGAGATGTTCGCGCCGCATCTGACGCGCAAGGTGGTGGAGGCGGCGCTGACTGCGGGGTCGTAGCCGCAGGTCGGGTTAACCCGACCTGCAAAAACTTACCCCACCCTCACCCTCCCCGGCAAATGGGGAAGGAGCTTGAATACCAAGCTCATGCGTTTCCCATCAATCACGCCGCGCGCTTGGAAAAATCCTGGAGCCGGAACCCCAGCAGCCACAGCGCACCGAAATAGCTGCCGGCGCCCATCACCACCACGGCAAACAAACGCGTTGCACGCGAAACCAGCGTAGCGCTCAACCATGACTGCGTCCCACCCATGGTCAGCCAAAGCACCAGCCCCATCACCAGCAGCGCCGCTGCCAAACGAAGCAGGAACCCCGCCCATCCCGGCTGCGGCTGGAAGATGCCGTGCTTGCGCAGGTTGTAGTAAAGCAGGCCGGCGTTCAGGCATGCCCCCAGCCCGATCGCCAGCGCCAGGCCGGCGTGCTTGAGCTGCCAGATGAACGCCAGGTTCATCGCCTGCGTCGCCAGCAGCGTGACGATGGCGATCTTCACCGGTGTCTTGATGTTCTGGCGCGCGTAAAAGCCCGGCGCCAGCACCTTCACCATGATCAGGCCGAGCAGGCCCAGGCTGTAGGCCATCAGCGCCTGGCGCGTCATCCACACATCCTGCGCGGTGAACTCGCCATACTGGAACAGCGTGGTGATCAGCGGCACCGCCAGGAGCGCCAGCGCCAGCGCTGCCGGCGCCGCCAGCAGCAGGGTCAGGCGCAGCCCCCAGTCGAGCAGGCGCGAATATTCGTCATGCGACTGCTCGGCGTAAGTCCTGGCCAGGCTGGGCAGCAGGATGGTGCCCAGCGCCACGCCCAGCATGCCGGTGGGGAATTCCATCAGGCGGTCGGCGTAATACAGCCACGACACGCTGCCCGTCACCAGGAAGGAAGCGAAGATGGTGTTGATCAGCAGGCTCAACTGGCCGATCGACACACCGAACACCGCCGGCCCCATCTGCTTGACGATGCGCCATACGCCGGCATCGTGCAGGTTGAGCTTGAAGCGCGGCAGCAAGCCGACCTTGAGCAGGAACGGCACCTGGAAAGCGAGCTGCAAGACGCCGCCCCAGAACACCGCCCACGCCAGCGCCATCACCGGCGGATCGAAGTACGGCGCGAACCACAGCGCGAAGGCGATGAAGGAAATATTCAGCAGCGAGGGCGTGAACGCCGGCACCGAAAACTTGCTGTAGGTATTGAGGATGCCGCCGGCCAGCGACACCAGCGAAATGAAGAAGATGTAGGGGAAGGTCACGCGCAGCAGTTGCACGGTGACCTCGAACTTGTCCGCGTCGGCGGAAAACCCCGGCGCGCTGACGTAGATCACCAGCGGCGCGGCGATCACGCCGAGGATGCTCACCCCCAGCAGCACCAATGCCAACAGGCCGGAAACGTGGTCGACCAGGTGGCGCGTCTCCTCCTCTCCGCGGCGGTTCTTGTATTCGGCGAGGATGGGCACGAAAGCCTGCGAAAATGCGCCTTCGGCAAACAGGCGGCGCAGCAGGTTGGGCAGCTTGAAGGCGACGAAGAAGGCGTCGGTGTAGATGCCGGCGCCAAAGGCGCGGGCGATCACCGCGTCGCGCGCGAAACCGAGGATGCGCGACAACAGCGTCATGCCGCTGACGGTGGCGAGAGCTTTGAGCAGATTCATCAGCGCGCAATGGTATAGGCTTTCGCCGCGTGCCGCCAGCACAGGCGCTGGCGGTTGATAAAATGATTTGCAACCACTAGGATGACTCCCGATGCCTTGATGAAGCCTGCCTCCTAAAAATGTCCGATTCAATCACTTGTTCTGCTTGCGGCACTCCCATTGACATAGCTCTGGATAAACCTGAGCAACGCACCCCCTGCCCTGGCTGCGGAGACACACGAAGAATCCTGAATGCCTCAATAACTGAAAAGATGACACTCCGTGACGGTTTTACGGTGAAGGTACAGCGACAAGGGGAGAAAAAGCCGCACGTGGAGGACATGTCTATCCCTAGCTTCTCAGGAAGCAGGCAAAAGGTAGTCCATCGTACCCGCCTGATTGACCGCGACAACGATCACTACTTTGAGCGTGTCACGGACCATGAAACGGGAGAGGTCATCCACGAAAACAAAGAAAAATTATCCGAACATCAAGGCCACGGTTCAGCACGCCCCAAGCCAAAACATAAATGACTATTTTCTTGGACATGGAAATAAGGCGTATAAAGCCAGTCTCGCTTTACCGCACTATATGTGCACAGCAAAGACAGATCGAAAAAAGATAATCAAGCTTCAAGCAGCACTGCTGGGCTTGCTGATTACGTGCACGCACGTACCACTATCCCAAGCCGAGAACCCTGCCAAGCACAGCCCCCCAATCCAGTCAGTAGAACCGCAAATGGTGAGCATACCCGGCGGCTGCGTGGACATGGATAACTCGGCAAGCGGCCAGGAACACGACGCAGAAGACCAGCCCAAGCAGGTGTGCGTGCAGGAATTCGCGCTGGGCAAATACGAGGTGACGCAGGCGCAATGGCAGGCGGTGATGGGCAGCAACCCGTCGGCATTTGCCGGCTGCGACGACTGCCCGGTGGAGCGGGTGAGCTGGAACGATGCGCAGGATTACATCCGCAAGCTCAATGCAAAAACCGGGAAACACTACCGCTTGCCTAGCAATGCGGAATGGGAAATCGCATGCCGCGCCGACGGGCGGCACGAATACTGCGGCGCGGATGAGATCGAGGCAGTGGCCTGGTACTACGGCAACGCCGATCACCACACCCAACCGGTGGGCGGCAAGCAGTCCAATGCCCGGGGGCTGCACGACATGAGCGGCAACGTGTGGGAATGGACACAGGACTGCGAGGAAGACTGCGCGATGCGCATGCTGCGCGGCGGCTCCTGGGGCAATGTGGAGCGTGGCGTGCGCGCCGCCTTCCGCAACCGCGAGGTCGCTACGACGCGCAGCGAATTCGTCGGGCTGCGGTTGGCGCGATAAAAAATACACCATCCAGGCTGAGCGGCTCTTCGCCCCTTCTCCCCAGATGGGAGAAGGATGGGATGAGGGTGAAAACTCTAATTTCACCTGGTGCGTTCCCCCCCTGCCCTGATGAAACCACCAACCATGCGAGTAAGCCCGCAAGCGGGCAAGTCGCTGATTGTCCCGCATCAATGGGGAGAGAGGTCATTTTCATCAGTCACTATGGCTACCGTAAAAATCGCCTTCTCAGCCCATCAGTCGGCCAAGTGGTTACCTCACAGAGGTAGAGCGGGCGCGCCGCGCTTACTTCATCAGCTTGCCGAGTTTCTCCTTATCCGAGTCACTGGGCATGTGGCGCATGCCGAGGATGATATCCGCCAATTCGCGCGCCTCGGCCGAGGCAGCAGCATCATCCTTCACCTGCTTGAGTTTAGACACGTCATCGGAAACCGCCTTGTGTTTCATGTTGGAGATTGCCGTCGCCAGCACACGCTCCTGCGCGGTGCTGTCCTTGCTGTCCACGATCGCCTTCAGCTTCGCCTTTTCAGCATCGGTGGGGTAATGCTCCAGATGCACCAGGATGCCCGCCATCTCGCGCACCGCCGCGCTCGCCGCCAGCACCGACGGTGCCGCCAGCATCAATACCAACCAAGCCATCGCTCTCATCGTCATGGCACACCTCCTCATTGTTCTCATGGTTAATCGGATCAACGACTCTGTGCTTCATCCTAGACCATCGGTGCGAAAAAAATAGGGCGGCGGGAGCGGCTGGTGAGGTGTTTTTGAAATTTCACCCGAAACCTGGCGGTCCTGACCCAGGCGGACGGCGTCGTAACGTTATTCCTCCTTGGCATCGCACCTCCCATTGCAACTCCGTATGGCACGTATGGAATCATTGGGCGGGACATCCGCAACATACGCTAGCTAGCTCGTAAGCACGTAATTCCTGTCCCGGAACAAGCGCAGACAGGCGTCCACCGCCCGTTCATCGTAACGCACGCCGCGATACTTGATTATCTCCTCCAGTGCGGATTGCACTCCCAGGCCGGCGCGATAGGGGCGGTGCGAAGCCATCGCCTCGACCACGTCGGCCACCGCCAGGATGCGCGCTTCCGGCAGGATGTCGTCGCCTTTCAGTCCTTGCGGATAGCCGCTGCCGTCGAGCCGCTCGTGATGCTGCAGCACGATCTGCGCAATGGGCCAGGGAAAATCGATGCCCTTGAGGATGTCATAGCCGGACTGCGGATGCATCTTGATGAAGCTGAATTCGACCTCGTTCAGATGACCAGGCTTGCTCAGAATTTCCGCAGGAACGTGTATCTTGCCGATGTCGTGCACGATGCCGGCCAAGCGGACGCCGTGCACCTGCTCTTCCGGCAGCTCCAGTTCTCGTGCCATGGCGGCCGCCAGTTGCGAGACGCGGCGCTGGTGTCCGGCAGTGTAGGGATCGCGCATCTCCAGCGTGGCGGAAATGGCCTGCAACGCATCCTCCATGCTGTCGCGCAGCCGCTCCTCGTAAAGCTCACGCTCCTTCACC
This sequence comes from Pseudomonadota bacterium, assembly GCA_040756015.1. Lineage (GTDB taxonomy): Bacteria > Pseudomonadota > Gammaproteobacteria > Burkholderiales > JBFMAC01 > JBFMAC01. The sequence goes on along the minus strand of JBFMAC010000007.1, from coordinate 28,661 downwards.
GCCTGGTCGCGCTCGTTGCGGGCGCGCATGCTCACAACACCGAAGGCGAGGTCATCGGCAAATTCCTCGAGCAGCGCCACTTCCTCGGCATCGAATGCATCGGGTTCCGCCGCATATACCGACAGCACGCCGAACACAATGCCGTTTTCACGCAACGGCAGAGCGATGCTGGAAGCATAACCATGTTTCAACGCAGCTTCGCGCCAGGGGGCAAAGTGGGAATCGTTCGCTATGTCGCGTATCACCTGCATCTGCCCACTGCGCACCGCGGTGCCGCTAGGGCCATGCCCGCGCGGCACATCGCCCCAGGAGAGATGGAGTGCTTCCACGTAGTCCCTGCCGTCGCCGCACACCGCCATCGGCTCGATAGTCTTGCCTTCGTTCTACCGCGCATAGCCCACCCACGCCAACCGGTAACCGCCGACCCCCACCAGGATTTCACACATGCTGTGCAACAGGCTTGTTTCCTCCTTGGCATAAATCAGGGTGCGGTTGCCTTCGCTCAGGGTCTTGAGCGCGCGGCTGGCGCGCAACAGCCCGGCTTCCGCCCGCTTGCGCGCGGTGATGTCGCGCACGATGCCGATGGCATGCCACTTACCACCCAACTGCATGGACGAGATTACCAGTTCCACCGGGAACTCCTCGCCGCCCTTCTTCAGCGCGTTGAGTTCGAGCACCTTGCCTACCACGGGTCCTTTGCCGGTGGCCAGGAAAAGGGGGATCGCCTTCTCGAAAACGTCGTGCCAGATCGAAGGCGAGATGAGGCGATGCACCTCCTGGCCCAACGCCTCCTCGCTGCGGTAGCCAAACATCCTTTCCGCTGCGGCATTCCAGAATGCAACGCGCTTGTCCGGCCCCATCATGATGATGGCGTCGTGTGCCGACGCGCTGATGGAGCGGAATTTCTCCTCGCTCTCCTGCAAAGCCTGTTCCATGCGCTTGCGCTCGGTGATGTCTTCCATCACATGTACCGAGAACAGGTATTCCCCCTGTTCGTTGCGCACCACCGAGTCATGGCACACCAGCACCCCGCCGTCGGGCAGGACGATCTCATCCTGGGTGCTCTCGTGGCGGGTATCGCCGCTCACCGCTTCCGCCACCAGGGTAAAGCAATGGTGGGAAACCTCGCCTTTGGGGAACACTTCCCAATAGCGCCTGCCGATCACTTCCTGCACCGTCAGCCCGGCACGCGCGGCGTAAGCGCGATTGGCGCGCAGGATGCGAAACTCGCGGTCATGGACGAAAATCGGCTCCTTGACGCCATCCAGGGCGGTGACCCATTCGTGGTGCGCCTGCTCGATTTTCTTGCGGCTCGCTTCCAGGTCTTCCAGCATGAACAGCAACGCCTTGCGGTTGTTTTCCAACTCCTCGACCGCAGCGCGATGCGCCTCTTCCTGCCGGTCGAAACGCTCGCGCAATTCGGCGAGCACCCGCTGCGTCGTCGCCAGCTCATGCTGCATCTTTTCCGGCGCTTCGCTCACCTGTGCCCACCCTGTTCATGCTCGGCGAGCCTGGCATGGAGGACGGCCAGTTCCGCCGTCAATTCCTGTATGCGCAGCTCCCGCCCCACCGTCGCCTTCTGGAAACGCAACAGCTCGTCGAGCTGATTGCGGATTTTCGCCTCCGCGGCCTTGCGCTCGCTGATGTCGCGCGCAATCGACAACACCATTTTCCGCCCGCCCATGTTGACCAGGCGCGAGTTGATTTCGACCGGGATCGCGCGGCCGTCGCGTGCAAGTTGTACCGCCTCGAAAATCGTCATACCTTCCGCATGCAGGCGGCGCATGATGTCTGCGACGTCCACGCTGCCAGGTTGCACCACATCGCGGGGTGACATGGCAAGCAACTCATCGCGGCTATAGCCCAGACGGTGGCAGGTGGCCTCGTTGACCTCGGCGTAATGTCCCAGCCTGCCGTCCGCATCAAGCTCGATCAACACGATGCTATCGCTGACGCCGTGGAAGATGGCGGAAAATTTTTCGGCGTTGTGGCGCAGCACCTCATGCATGAGGTGCCGCTTGGAGAGATAATCTCTCAGCAAAGCATACAGTGCCGCCGCCGTCACCAGCACGAACAGCCATCCTTTCAGCGTCTGCAGGTACTCCGCGACGATGCGATCCGCCACCATGCCCAGCAGGCGGTCTGAACTCCATATCCAGATCACGCCGACCAGCGCATAAGCCAGCACGACCTTGAGCGTCAGGTACTCGATCGATACACGCTCACGATAAGTCATCGCTTCCTCCTATCCGCCGGCAATTCGGCAAGATGGCACGGGGTACGTGAAGGAACCAGGGGCCGACGTCATCTCGCCTCTGTCATTGTTGTGTTCTTGCAGCGGACAACTCAGAAAAGAGAATGGCATATCCTCATGAAGGATACGGGAATTATCGGCGCAAGTATGCGAAAGTTAAATGCTACTTAAGTAGTAATACTAAAGTATGAGGAAATCCGGGTTATTTGCATGATTCTAGGTGACTTTTGCCTTGGCGTTGCCATGCGCGAACGTCAGCGCCAGGATTTCGCCGGACCGCAATGACGCGCTGTCGCGCACGATTTCACCGTTTTCGGTAGCGACGATGCTGTAACCGCGTTCCAGCACGGCATACGGATTGAGATGATGCAAACTGGCGGACAGCCGCTCCAGCGCGCCTTGCCTCAATAGCATCTGGCGTGAGAGCAATACCTTCAGGCCGAGTCCCATCTGCAATTGCTGCCGTGCCATAGCGAAGCGTCCCGCCCACGCGGAACGCATGCGGCTGCGCAAGTGCTGGAGATGCTGAGCCTGGGCGGCAAGCCGGGCGGCGGGATGCTGCAAGCGCCGGCCAAGGTGGTCAAGGTGCTGCATGCGTGCCTCCAACCCGCGCGCGCAATGGCGGCCCAGCCGCACCTGCCAGGCAGCGAGCTTGTGCATGAGGTCAACGCGGTCGGGGCTGACCAATTCCGCCGCCGCAGTCGGGGTGGGCGCGCGCGCGTCGGCGACGAAATCGGCGATGGTGAAATCGGTTTCGTGCCCCACCCCGCTCACCACCGGCATGGACGCCGAGGCAATGGCGCGCGCCACCGCCTCGTCGTTGAACGCCCACAGGTCTTCGAGGCTGCCGCCGCCACGGCACACGATGATCACGTCGCATTCGCCACGTGTGGATGCGCTGCGGATCGCCGCGGCAATCTGTGCCCCGGCGCCCTCCCCCTGCACCGGGGTGGGATAAATCACCACGACAATGCCCGGCATGCGCCGGCGCAAGGTGGTGAGCACGTCGCGCAGCGCCGCCGCCTGCGGCGAAGTCACCACGCCGATCACACGCGGATAGCGCGGCAACGGGCGCTTGCGCGCGGCATCGAACAGCCCCTCCCCTTCCAGCCTGGCCTTGAGCCGGGCAAAGGCTTCGTAGAGCGCACCCATGCCGGCACGGCGCATCACCTCGACGTTGAGCTGGAACTCGCCGCGCGTCTCGTACAAGGTGGGCAAGGCGCGCACTTCGACCTGCATGCCGTTGCCCGGCGCCCAGTCGAGGTACTGCATCTTGTGGCGGAACATCACGCAGCGCACCTGCGCCGCGTCGTCCTTGAGAGAAAAGTAGCAATGTCCCGAAGCAGCACGGGTGAAATTGGAAATTTCACCCGCCACCCAGGTGAGTGGCAAGGACTGTTCGATCACCTCGAGAACGCGACGATTCAGTTGACTTACAGTAATGACGCGCTGTACATCGAATAAATCCGCCATAAACCCGATTCTTTCTTGATGTGTTCCGTCAAACCCGCAAAAAGCAAGCCTTGGAAAGGGCATTCCCCGCGCCATGCCGCATCAATTCATCCACAAAATGGAACTTTTCTCAAAAACCGTGCGATCAACCCTCTCCCAGCCCTGAGAAAATTCACCATCTGATTGTTTTATATTGAATTAATAGGCGAGTTCAATATTTAATCCGACCAGAAAAATGCCTTGCTGCAAGCCAACTTGGCGCCGCTTCGGACCAGTCGCCCACAGACTTATCCACAACAATTGTGGGTAATCGAAGCCACCCATAACGCGGGGAAAATTGCAAGATTTTTTCTGATTAAAAACGCACGAATCCGGTAAACTCAGCTTCCCCCACGCCGTCCTCCGCCTCCACCCGATTCACCCGCGCCAGTTCCGGGCCGTGCCGCGCCCATTCGAGCAGCGCCGCCACGGCCTGCGGTTCGCCCTGCACCATCGCCTCCACGCTGCCGTCGGCGCAATTCCTCACCCAGCCGGCTGCGTTCAGGCGCCTTGCCTCGCGCACCATGGATTCGCGGAAGAATACCCCTTGCACGCGCCCGTAAATTTTCAGGTGTTTGCATTGTTTCATGGCAGCGACCACCCCTATAATTACGCCCTTGAATCCGACCGGGGTCACCCCGATTTTACCCCCACTCGTCACGAATCAAGGAGGCCATCGACATGACCGCTACCGTCGCCAAGGAAACCCTGGGCTTCCAGGCGGAAGTCAAACAGTTGCTACAGTTGATGATCCACTCGCTGTACAGCAACAAGGAAATCTTCCTGCGCGAACTGATCTCCAACGCCTCTGACGCTGCCGACAAGCTGCGCTTCGAGGCACTCGCCGACGCGGCGCTGTTCGAGAATGACACCGAGCTGAAAATCCGCATCGGCTACGACAAGGCGGCGCGCACCCTCACCATAGCAGACAATGGCATCGGCATGTCGCGCCAGGAGGTCATCGACCACATCGGCACCATCGCCAAGTCCGGCACGCGCGAATTCTTTCAGTCGCTCACTGGGGACGCGCAGAAGGACGCGCACCTGATCGGCCAGTTCGGCGTCGGCTTTTATTCCGCCTTCATCGTCGCCGACAAGGTCACGCTGGTGACGCGCCGCGCCGGCCTCACCGCCGAGCATGGTGTGCGCTGGGAATCGGAAGGCACCGGCGACTATACCCTGGAAACCGTGAACAAGGCCACGCGCGGCACCGAGATCACCCTGCACTTGAAGGCCGACGAGGACGAACTGCTCTCCGGACACCGCCTGCAAGCCATCATCCGCAAATACTCCGACCACATCACCCTGCCCATCGTGATGAAGAAGGAGGAATGGGACAAGGACAAAGGCGAGTACGCCGTCACCGACGTCGACGAAACGGTGAACCAGGCGTCTGCCCTGTGGGCGCGCGCCAAGGCCGACATCAGCGACGAGCAGTACCAGGAATTCTACAAGCACATCGCGCACGATTTCGAGGCGCCGCTCGCTTGGCTGCACGCCAGGGTTGAAGGCAGGCAGGAATACACCCAGCTGCTCTACATTCCGTCGCACGCGCCGTTCGATCTCTACGACCGCGAGCACCGTCATGGGGTGAAGCTCTACGTCAAGCGCGTGTTCATCATGGACGACGCCGAGCAATTGCTGCCGGCATACCTGCGCTTCGTGCGCGGAGTGATCGACTCCGCCAACCTGCCGCTCAACGTGTCGCGCGAAATCCTGCAACAGTCGAAGGACATTGAAGCGATCCGCGCCGGCTGCGTGAAAAAGGTACTTGGCCTGCTCGAAGACCTGGCCGAGAACGACAAGGAAAAGTACGCCACCTTCTGGCGCGAATTCGGGCGCGTGCTCAAGGAAGGCGTGGGCGAGGATTACGCCAACCGCGAACGCATCGCCAAGCTGCTGCGCTTCGCCTCCACCCAAAGCGACGTGCAGGAAGTGTCCTTCGCCGACTACATCGCGCGCATGCAAGACAAGCAGGACAAGATTTATTACATCACCGCCGACAGCTTTGCCGCAGCGAAAAACAGCCCGCACCTCGAAGTGTTCCGCAGCAAGGGTATCGAAGTTCTGCTGCTATCCGAGCGTGTCGACGAATGGGTCACTTCCAACTTGCATGAATTCGACGGCAAGCCGCTGCAATCGGTGGCCAAGGGCGAACTTGACCTGTCCGCGTTCGAGGACGCGGAAGAAAAGGCCGCACACGAAAAGGACGCCGACGCGCACAAGGAACTCACCGACAAGATCCAGCAGGCGCTGGGCGACAAAGTGAAGGCGGTGCGCATCACCCACCGCCTCACCGAATCGCCCGCCTGCCTGGTGGCCGACCAGTACGGCATGAGCGCCAACCTGGAACGCCTGTTGAAAGCCGCCGGGCAGAACGTGCCGGGCAGCCGGCCCACGCTGGAAATCAACCCGCGCCATCCGCTGGTGCAGCGCCTGCAACAGGAAAGCGATGAAACTCGCTTCACCGACCTCAGTCTGATACTGTTCGATCAGTCGCTGCTCGCCGAAGGCGGCCAGCTCGACGACCCGGCCACCTTCGTCAAACGCTTGAACCAACTGATGCTGGCTTTGAACAACCCATAAGGAGACTTCCATGCATTCTGCCCTGCGCCTGCTGTCCACCCTCGCTTTCGCCCTGCCGCTCGCGGCCGCCGCCGACCCGGTCGAGCCTGGCTCCTACCAGATCGACAACCAGCATTCTGCAGCGTTCTTCACCGTCACCCACATGGGGGTGAGCCGCTTCACCGGGCGCTTCAATGAGGTCAACGGCACTTTCGTGGTGGACGCCACCGGGAAAAACAGCAAGACCAGCGTCACCATCCCTGCGACTTCGATCGACACCGCGCATGAAAAACGCGACACACATTTGAAAGGGCCGGACTTCTTCAACGTGGTGGAATTTCCCAACCTGAGCTTCGAGTCGTCCCAGACCAAGCTCGACGCGGGCGGCAACGGCACGCTTGCCGGCAACCTCACCATGCACGGCGTGTCCAAGCCGGTCACCTTCACCCTGAAGCAGATCGGCGGCGGCAAGGGCATGAAAGGCGAGACCCGCGCCGGCTACGTTGCCACTGCCACCATCAAGCGCAGCGACTTCGGTATCAGCTACGGCCTGCCCAAAGCGGTAAGCGACGATGTTGACTTGACCATCAACATCGAAGGCATCAAGCAGTAGAACCTGTCCCCAAATCTGCTGTGCGTATGTGATCCGTGGTCGGACGGTGGCACTCCGAAGCGTTGTCCGAGGGGCCGGCGTGCGCTCGCGACGATCTGAGATGGGTTCCAATCATCCCTCCCCCGCAATGGAGGGAAGCGGGGAACACATCTCCTTCACCCCTGCCCTCCCCCATCAAAGGGGATGGCATGCCTGAATCAACACATCATGCCTGACGTCGCCCTGTCGCTGCTGCTGCAAAGCGCGCTGCTGCCGTTTGCGCTGTCAGTGGCCGGTCTGGCCCTCGCCCGCAAGTGGCCGGGCGCGGCAACATCCGCCATTGCCCTCGCCGTCGCTTTCCTTGCCGCGTATTTCGTCATGTACCGCTGGTCGCCAGCGCCGTACCAGACGCTGGACTGGCTACCTTACCTAACCATTGCCGCGTTGTGCGCGGCGGAATTCGCACGGCGCCGCGCGTGCGCCGTGCGCACCCTGGTGCGCGTGGTACTGATAATGACCGCCTTGGTGTTGCTGCTGAAACCGGTGCTCTGGCAAGCGCAGCACGCTGCCCCCCTCGCGCTGGCCGGCGGCGCCTGGCTGGCGCTGACGTGGGCCGCCGATCAAAACAGCGCGCGCCTCGCCGGCGGCTGGGTGCTGCTGGTCGTCGCAGCAGGACTGGCCGGTGTACTGGCGCTGGAAAGCAGCCTGCTGCTCGGGCAGCTCGGCGGCGCATTGGCGAGCGCGCTGTTCGGCTGGGTCGCGTGGAACATCCCAAGCCAGCGTGTCGCACTGGGAACGAGCGCCGCCTGGGTGATCGCCATGTTGCTGGGCACACTCACCCTGATTGCTTACGTTTACGCAGCACTGCCGCTGGCGCGCATCGCCTGGCTCGCCGCCGCCTGCGCGGTGCTGCCGCTGGCCGCGTGGCTGGAAAAAGCGCGCGCCGGAATCAACCCGTTTGCTCTTGCCGTCGCCAGCGCGCTGATTGCGGCAATGCCAGTCGGCGTGGCGCTCTGGCAGGCGTGGCAGGCTGCACAAGAGGCCGGAGGGTATTAACAACACGGCCCGTCAGCCCAAGCCGCGGCATATGCGTTATCATGCTTGCCGCACCGATATGCGCCGCACTTCGCCATGAAAAAAATCGTCATCCTCATCTCCGGCCGCGGCAGCAACCTGCAAGCGATGCTGGCAGCCAAGCTGCCGGCCGACATCGTCGCCGTAATCAGCAACAAGCCCGACGCCGCCGGCCTGCAAACCGCGCAAGCCCACGGCATCGCCACCGCGGTAGTCGATCATCGCTACTACTCTGACCGCACCGCATTCGATGCGGCGCTCGCCGAAAAAATCGATGGCTACGCCCCCGATCTGATCGTGCTCGCCGGCTTCATGCGCATCCTCGGCGATGTCTTCGTCAATCGCTACCGCCTGCGCATCGTCAACGTGCACCCTTCGCTGCTGCCGGCGTTCACCGGCACCGATACGCACCGGCGCGCGCTGGAAACGGGCGTGAAAATCCACGGGTGCAGTGTGCATTTCGTCACGCCGGAGCTTGATTCCGGCCCCATCATCGTGCAGGCCGCAGTGCCGGTGTTCCCCGACGATGACGAGGCCGCGCTGGCGGCGCGCGTGCTGGAGCAGGAGCATCGCATCTATCCGCAGGCGGTACGGTGGTTCGCACAGGATCGCCTGCGCATCGAGAACGGCGTGGTGCGCGTGTTGCACGAGCAATCCCAATCCAATAGCCTGATCGCGCCACCGCTTTCCGCATGAAACGACTTTACATCGCATCGCTGTTTTTCCTGGCCGCGACCACGCACGCCGAGACGCCAGCCAACGCCACGCTCTCCTACACCATCTCCAAGGGCGGCATCACCATCGCCACCATCGAAGAAAAACTCCATAGCAACGGCAAGACCTACACACTGAGCAGCGAGGGCAAGGCCAGCGGCCTGCTCGCCTTGCTCAACCGCGGCACCATCCTGCGTACCAGCCGCGGCCTGGTCACCCGCGACGGCCTGCGCCCGCAGTTCTTCGAGGACCAGCGCACCGGCCGCACCACCGTCGGTGCACGCCTGGACTGGGACAAGAAGCAGATCACCCTGATCGACGACACCGGCAAGGACACCAAGCCACTGCCGGCGGAAACGCAGGACCGGCTCAGCTTCCCCTACACCTTTGCGTTCCGCGCCGCGCCGGAAAAGGAATTCAGCATGGCGATGACCGACGGCCGGCACCTCACACAATACCGCTACCTGGTGGCGGGCAAGGAAACACTCAATACGCCGCTGGGCAAGCTGGAGACCATCCACCTCGTCAAGCAGCGCGACGATGCCAACGACACCGGCACCGAGCTGTGGATCGCCCCCGCGCACCATCACCTGCCGGTGCGCATCCTGGTCACCGAAAAAGACGGTGGCCAGCTCGATCAATTGATCGAAACCATCACCTACTGAATCGCATGAAATTGTCCGTCCCCCAACTCGCCGCCGCGGTCGATGCCCTGCGCGAAGCCCTGCCCTGCACCCATCCCGCCGATGCCGTGCTGCGCCGCCATTTCCGCGAGCATCCAGAACTGGGCGCGCGCGACCGCGAGTTCGTCGCCGAACTGGTGTTCGGCGTGCTACGCCGCAAGCGCCTGCTCGAATACCTGGTCGGCGAACGCGCCACGCCGCGCCGCCTGGCGCTGGCCTACCTGATGAAAATCGGTGGCCTCAACCTGCGCGAATTCGCGGAACTGGCGAGCGAATCCGAAACCAAGTGGCTGGCGCAGGTCAAGGCTATGCCGACCGATGCACTGCCGCTGGCGGTACGCGCCGACCTGCCGGACTGGCTGGTGGAAAAGCTAGTTGCGTTCGCGGACGAGCACGCCATCCTCGAACTCGCGCGCGGCATGCAGCAGCCGGCGCCGCTCGACCTGCGCGTCAACACCTTGCTTGCCGGCCGCGACGAAGTGCTGGAAAAATTCCGCGAGGAAAACATCGCCGCAGTGCCGACGCCGTATTCCCCGCTGGGGGTGCGCCTGGCCGATAAACCCGCACTCAACAAGCATGCGCTGTTCGTAGCCGGCAAATTCGAAGTGCAGGACGAGGGCAGCCAGTTGCTGGGCTTCCTGCTGGCGCCCAAGCGACGCGACATGGTGGTGGACTTCTGTGCCGGCGCCGGCGGCAAGACGTTGCTCCTGGGCGCGCTGATGCACAGCCAGGGGCGGCTGTACGCCTTCGATGTATCGGAAAAGCGCATGCACAACCTGAAGCTGCGCCTGAAGCGCTCCAGCCTGAGCAACGTGCATCCGCAACTGATCCACAACGAGAACGACCTCAAGATAAAACGCCTGGCCGGCAAGATCGACCGCGTGCTGGTCGACGCGCCGTGCAGCGGGCTGGGCACGTTGCGCCGCAACCCCGATCTGAAATGGCGGCAGACGCCGCAGGACATCGAAGAACTGAAGCAGAAGCAGGCCGCCATCCTCGCCGCCGCCGCGAAACTGATCAAGCCAGGAGGACGGCTGGTTTACGCCACGTGCAGCATCCTGCCCGAAGAGAACCAGGAAATCGTGGAAGCTTTTCTCGCCGGACACGGCAACTTCAAGCTGCTCGATTGCGCGCAGTTGCTCGCCGCGCAGGACATCGCGCTCGACACCGGGCGCTACCTGCAACTGCTGCCGCACCTGCACCACACCGACGGCTTCTTCGCCGCCGCGCTGGAAAGAAACGCATGAGGTTTGTCATCCTGGCATGCGCGCTGCTGTTCGGCTTGCCCGCGCATGCACTCGACCCGTCCTCCTCCGGCATCGGCAAAACCTACGCCGCCACCGGCACGGTGCAGGTCGCCTTCACGCCGGGCGACAATGCCGACGGCATGATCGTGGCGGCGATCCGCGGCGCGCGCCGGCAAATCCTGGTGCAGGCGTTCAGCTTCACCCACCGAAAAATCGCGCGCGCACTGGTCGCCGCGCAAAAAAGCGGCATCGACGTGCAACTGATCGCCGACGCCAGGCAGACCGAGCGCCTGGAAAACAGCGCAGTTCCGCAAATCGCCGCGGGTGGCGTGGCGGTCTTCCTCGACGACAACCACGATTCGGCGCACAACAAGGTGATGGTGATCGACGCCGGCAGCGCCGACGCAGCCATCATCACCGGCAGCTACAATTTCACCCACGCGGCGCAGTTCAACAACGCCGAGAACGTGCTGCTGCTGCGCGGCAACCCGCAACTGGCCGACGCCTACCGGCAGAACTGGCAGCGCCACCGCGACCATGCGCAGCCCTACCGCAAGCGCTGATCCAATCGCTGCTCATCAGGGCGCCGTATCTCCTGCTCGCAACGTGTGCATCCTGGCTGCCAGGCAGCCCCTGCCGATCAATACGAACTAGACTTGTTCCACGAATTCAAAGAAATATTTATTTCACGCCACCTTCCCTTTCCAGTAAAATGCGTATTGTCTCTATTGAACCCGGAAGGTAAACCCTATGTTTACAGGTCTGATCGAAATGCCGTGGTGGGGCTATGTCGCCGTCACTCTCGGACTCACCCACATCACCATTGCCTCCGTCACGATTTTCCTGCATCGTCACCAGGCGCACCGCGCGCTGGATCTGCACCCGCTGCCTAGCCATTTTTTCCGTTTCTGGCTGTGGCTCACCACCGGCATGGAAACCAAGGCTTGGGCGTCGATCCACCGTAAGCACCACGCACGCTGCGAAACCCCGGAAGACCCGCACAGCCCGCAAGTACTGGGCCTGAAAAAAGTCCTGCTGGAAGGCGCCGAGCTCTACCGCAAGGAAGCCAAAAACGCCGAAACGCTGGAGCGCTATGGCCACGGCACACCGGACGATTGGCTTGAGCGCAACGTTTATCAAAAGCATAGCCAGCGCGGCATCGTCATCATGCTGGCCATCGATATCCTGCTGTTCGGCCCGATCGGCATCACCATCTGGGCGGTACAAATGATGTGGATTCCGGTTACTGCAGCCGGCATCATCAACGGCGTCGGCCATTACTGGGGCTACCGCAATTTCGCCGCAGAAGATGCCAGCACCAACATTTTCCCGTGGGGCATCCTGATCGGCGGAGAAGAGTTGCACAACAACCACCATGCTTACGGCAGCTCGGCCAAGCTCTCTTCCAAGTGGTTCGAGTTCGACATCGGCTGGCTGTACATCCGCATCATGGAAACCCTGGGCCTGGCCCAAGTGAAGAAACTCGCACCGCAAGTGCGCTATGCACCGGGCAAGGCCGAGTGCGATGCCGACACCCTGCACGCAGTCATCACCCATCGCTACGAAGTGGTGACCAAGTTCGCCCAGCAGCTGAAAGGCACCTGCGCCGAGGAATTGCACAAGCTTAGCGACAAACTGCACGGCGTCGACATGGGCAAGGTGAGGCAATGGCTGCACCTGGAAACCAAACAGATTCCGGAAACCGAGCGCGTCAAGCTGGAAGAGGTCCTGCGCCACAGCAAGGTGCTCGATACCGTGTATTCGATGCGCCAGGAACTGGCCGCGATCTGGCAGCGCTCCACCGCCACCAAGGAACAACTGGTCAAACAACTGGAGGACTGGTGCCGCCGCGCCGAAGCCAGCGGCATCGCTGCATTGCAGGAATTTTCGCGCAACCTGCGCTGCTATGCTTAACTGATGCAAACCGCCCCCCTCAAGGGGGCAACAAAAAAGCCCGCTTGATGCGGGCTTTTTTATCGGCTGAACTTTTGGCCTACTTCAGCTTGGTTTCCTTGTATTCCACATGTTTGCGCGCCACCGGGTCGAACTTCTTGATCGCCATCTTTTCCGGCATGTTGCGCTTGTTCTTGGTGGTGGTGTAGAAATGGCCAGTGCCGGCGGTCGATTCCAGCTTGATCTTTTCGCGTATCTTGCTTGCCATGATTTATCTCCTTACGCGCATTCGCCGCAGGCACGCAACTCGGCCAGCACCGCGTCGATGCCCTTCTTGTCGATGGTGCGCAGCGCGGCCTGGCTGACGCGCAGGCGCACCCAGCGGTTCTCGCTTTCCACCCAGAAACGACGGCTCTGCAGGTTAGGCAGGAAGCGCCGCTTGGTCTTGTTGTTGGCGTGGGAAATATTGTTCCCGGTCATGGGCTTCTTGCCCGTTACTTGACATACACGCGCCATGATACTGACTCCGAAATCTTGAAAGTCGCGCATTGTAACCCATTGCCCCGAAAATACTCAAGCCCGACTTTAGCGCCCCTCACAGCAGGCCGCGCTCGGCAAACGACAGGGCCGCGCCCTGCCCCACCACGAAATGATCGAGCACCTTCACGTCCACCAGCGCCAAAGCATGTTTCAGCGCCTGGGTCAGCACCTCGTCGGCGCGGCTGGGCTCGGCGGTGCCGGACGGGTGGTTGTGCGCGAAAATCAGCGCCGCGGCGTTGTGATGCAAGGCACGCTTCACCACTTCGCGCGGATACACGCTGGTCTGGCTGAGCGTTCCGCGAAACAATTCCTCGCTGGCAATCGCGCGATTCTGCGCATCGAGAAACACCCCCATGAATACCTCGTGTGGCCTGCCCTGCAACGCCAGGCGCAGATAATCACGCACCGCGCCGGGGGAGGACAGCGCATCGCCCGTCCTGATCTCCTCGTGCAGGGCGCGCCTGGCCATTTCCATCACCGCCTGTAACTGCGCATACTTGGCCGCGCCCAGTCCCGGCACCGCGCAAAACTCCTGCTGCCCGGCCGCGCACAGCGCCGACAGGCTGCCGTAGCGCCGCATCAAGTCGCGCGCCAGGTCCACCGCGCTTTTGCCGCGCACCCCGGTGCGCAGGAAAATCGCCAGCAGCTCGGCGTCGGACAGGCTGGCCGCGCCTTTGGACAGCAGTTTCTCCCTCGGACGCTCGTCTTCGGGCCAGTCGGTAATCGGCATGATGTGCGCCCCTTGGGTTATGCCTCGAATATACCTCGAATATGCCCCGGTTATGCCTCGGTTACATTGCACCAGCCGTTATATTACACTCTCGCCCATGACCGACACCCCGAAAAAGCGCATCCTGCTCGGCGTCACCGGCGGCATCGCCGCATACAAGGCGGCTGAACTCGTGCGCCTGCTCATCAAGGAAGGCGCGCAAGTGCGCGTGGTAATGTCGGACGCCGCCTGCCGCTTCGTCGGCCCCGCCACTTTCCAGGCACTCACTGGCCAGCCCGCCATGACCTCGATGTGGCAGGGCGAAACTGCCGGCGGCATGGCGCACATCGAACTCTCGCGCGAGTGCGACGCCATCGTCATCGCCCCTGCTTCCGCCGACTTCCTCGCCAAGCTCGCGCACGGCCTCGCCGACGACCTGCTCTCCACACTGTGCCTGGCGCGCGCGCACCACACCTGCCCGCTCCTGGTGGCGCCAGCGATGAACGTGGAAATGTGGGAGAACCCGGCCACCCAGCGCAATCTCGCACAATTGAAGCGCGACGGCGTGATCGTACTCGGCCCCGCCAGCGGCGAGCAGGCCTGCGGCGAAACCGGCATGGGGCGCATGCTGGAACCGGATCAACTCGCCGCCGACATCATGGGCAGTTTCCAGGCCAAAGTGCTGCAAGGCCGCCACGTGCTGGTCACCGCCGGCCCGACCTTCGAGGCCATCGACGCGGTACGCGGCATCACGAACCTGAGCTCGGGCAAGATGGGTTACGCGGTGGCGCGCGCGGCGCTCGAAGCCGGCGCCGAGGTCACCCTCATTTCCGGCCCGTCCTGCTTGCAGGCGCCGGCCGCTGCGCAAGTCGTCAATGTCATTACCGCCGAGCAGATGCTCAACGCGGTCAACGAGCAGGTCGGCAAGGCCGACATCTTCATCAGCGTCGCCGCAGTGGCGGACTACTACGTGCTCAACCCCAGCGAACACAAGATCAAGAAGGACGCGCACATCCTCACCCTGGAGCTCGCGCCCAACCCGGACATCCTCGCCAACGTGATGAACCTGCCCGAGCCACCGTTCTGCGTGGGCTTCGCCGCAGAAAGCGAAAACCTCTACGAATTCGCCGAGGCCAAGCGCCGCCGCAAAAACCTGCCACTGCTCGCCGCCAACCTGGTGCAGGACGCGCTCGGCAACGACGACAACGAACTCATCCTGTTCGACGACGACGGCAGCCACCCGCTGCCGCGCGCGCCCAAGATCGAACAGGCGCGCCTCCTGGTGCAGCACATCGCCAAGCTGTACCGGGGCAAGTGATGCGTTCATAGCTCGTAGCTTGTAGCCCAATGCTGGGTTTCTTCGTCAACCCAGCCTACTTGCTGAATTTGAACCTGTCTCAAAATCGTAGCGAGCGTACGTCAGCCGGGAAAGGACAGAGCGCAGAAACCGGAATGTATATGGGGAACACATGAGGATTTTGAGCACCGCCCGCCCCCGGATCACGTATGCACAGCGGATTTTGAGACAGGTTCCCGCATGCGCACCCTAACCAGCCTCCTCACCGTCGCCGCCCTGGCATACACCGGCTTTGCGCTGTACCTGTACGCGCTCCAGTCACGCTACATTTTCCCTCGCCACCCCGAATCGCTGACTCATCCACCCGATAGCTGACGCCCCTGCGCGGCGCAGGCATAATACGCCCTCGTTTAACCGCCGGAGCCGCCGCAATGAAACGCACCCTAGACGTGAAGATCCTCGACGCCCGCCTGAAGCAGCATCCGCCCGCCTATGCCACGCCGGGTTCGGCAGGGCTGGATTTGCGCGCCTGCATCGACCAGCCGATGACTATCCATGCCGGCGAGAGCGACTTGATCCCCACCGGCATCGCCATCCACCTGGCCGACCCGCACCTGGCCGCGCTGATCCTGCCGCGCTCGGGGCTGGGGCACAAGCATGGCATCGTGCTCGGCAACCTGGTCGGGCTGATCGATTCCGACTATCAGGGACAGATTTTCGTGTCGTGCTGGAACCGCAGCAAAACATCGTTTTCCCTGAACCCGCTGGAGCGCATCGCGCAGTTGGTGGTGGTGCCGGTGGTGCAGGTGAACTTCAACGTGGTCGACGATTTCGAGGCCAGTCACCGCGGCGAAGGCGGCTTCGGCAGCACCGGCAAGCATTAGCCGCACCATCGCTCGCGCACATCTTTAGTGCCGCGGCGCGCGCCGTTTCATCAAGCTGGTGCGGTTTCGCGCGCCTCAGCGACATCCCTCTTTTCCACTTCCCGCCGCAGTACAAGCAACGGCGTGCCTTGCAAGCATGCGCACCAATCAGGCACGGGCCTTGCGACAGCACAGATGTCTAAGCTGCCTGCGGAGGTCAACCATGTCACGCATCCTGCTCATGGACCAGATGCACGAAGAAACACTGCGCCATGCGCTCACCGCTTCCGGTCACGCCATCGCCGGGGAAACCGCCAGCGCGCACGACCTGCCCGGTCAGGCCGCGGCGTTGCATCCCGATGCCGTGATCGTCAACACCGCGTCGCCGGACCATGTGGTGCTGGAGCAGCTCAACTGGTTGCAGCAGCACCACCCCTGCCCGGTGGTGGTGTTCTCCGGCGACGGCAGCGACGAGAAAATCCACGACGTGGTGCGCGTCGGCGTCACCTCCTATGTGGTCAACGGATTCTCGGCGTGGCGCCTCAACGCCATCCTCAACACCGCCATCGCGCGTTTCAACGAAACCCGCGAATTGCGGCTCGAACTGGCGGCGATGCGCCGGCAGTTGACCGCGCCGGAACGCCTGCGCGACAAATGCGCGCACCAGTTACTGCACACGCTGGCTGCCGAGCGCGAGCGCATCCATGACGTGGGTGAGCAATCTTTCGTCACCGGCACCATCATCGGCTTCATGCTGGGGATGGTGTCGATAGGCGTCTGGAATTTCGCGCCGCTGTAACGGCAGCGCACGCCTTCACGTACACCTTCTCCCGCCATTTGATCCGGCACAATGCTGGTGCCCTATCCGACCGCATCG
This sequence comes from Pseudomonadota bacterium, assembly GCA_040756015.1. Lineage (GTDB taxonomy): Bacteria > Pseudomonadota > Gammaproteobacteria > Burkholderiales > JBFMAC01 > JBFMAC01. The sequence goes on along the minus strand of JBFMAC010000007.1, from coordinate 11,862 downwards.
GTTCCACATGAGTGCGTCACTCATGCCGGAACGTCATGGCTTCCGCTCTCGACCATTCCATTCAATGCCTCATGCAGCAACGATCTACACGGAAACGCGCCGAGTTGGCATACCGCTTGCGATTCGATTGCGTGCAATTACTTTGCAGGGAGACAACATGAAGCGTTTTATCTTGAGCAGTGCCGTCATATCAACCGCCTTATTGGCATTTCCGGCGCACGCCGCAGATGCCCCGCCTATCACCTTGAGCCTGCCATCGCCGGCCGGCAAGCTGCCAGCGGCGCAATCCACCGAAACTCTGGAGGCCGCCATCACCGGTGGGAAAGTGTCGCTGGACATGCGCTACCGCTATGAATCCGTCGACGACAAAAAGCCCGCGCCGCAGGTGTCACTCGCCGCGCACGCCTCCACGCTGCGCACCCGCCTGGGTTACGCCACCGCGCTGTTCGAGGGTATAGGCGCCGCGCTCGAAATGGAAAACATCACCGTGCTGGGCGACGAGCATTACAACAGCACCGTCAACGGACTCACCCAATATGCCACGGTGCCCGACCCAAAGGGCACCGAAATCAACCAGGCGTATTTGAGCCATGCCGGGCTCGGCGACACGCTGGCGAAATTCGGCCGCCAGCGCCTCACCCTGGACAACCATCGCTGGATCGGCAACGTCGGCTGGCGCCAGAACGAGCAGACCTACGATGGGCTTTCTGTCGTCAACACCACCCTGCCGGACACGCGCGTCACCTATGCCAACCTCTACGGCGTCAACCGCATATTCGGCACCACCTCGACGGCAGGCCGATACTCCGCAGACGTGAACCTGCTCAATGTCGCCTACAGCGGGCTGGGCGTGGGGACGCTGGTGGGATACGGTTACTGGCTGGACCTCAGCAGCGCGCCCACTTTGTCATCGCGTACCCTGGGCGTACGTTTCTCCGGCAAACAATCCACAGCGGAAGGATTGGACGCCCTTTACGCCGTGGAGTTTGCCCGCCAGTACAGCTATGCCGGCAACCCCGCTTCCTTCAGTCTCGATTACCGCCTGGCAGAACTTGGCGCCACGGCCAGGGGCATCACCGGCATGCTCGGTTATGAACTGCTCGATTCCGACAGCACCAATGCCGTGCAGACGCCGCTGGCGACCTTGCACGCGATGAACGGCTGGGCGGACAAGTTCCTCAGCACGCCCGCCGCCGGCCTCAAGGATGTTTACGCCAGCTTGGGCACTACGCTGGCGGACATCAAGCTCATCTGCGCCTACCATGATTACTCGGCAGCATCCGGCAGCACCGATTATGGCAAGGAGTGGAACCTGCATGCCTGGTACCCTTCCGGCAAATACAACGTCGGCACCAAATACGCTTCCTACCGGGCACGGGGCTTCAGTTTCGACACCGATAAATTCTGGTTGTACGGCGAGCTGAAATTCTAGCCTCCTCACCTTTCTCCCATCGCGGGCTGGATGAATCATCCAGCCCGCATTTTTTATTACATTCCACCTTTGCGGTGCATAAGTTCTGCCCAGCCGGAATAGCGATGCATGGCCCATTTCTGGTGCCAGGTTCCCTCGTCCTAGAACCACATCGGTGCGCCCCAAGCCGACACGCCGCAATCCGCCAGACTGATTCCGCACCGCGCGAACCCGCATGCAGCGATGACTTCAGACGATTACCCACGACCTGGCACGCTGCTTGCCATTACTCCCGGTGTGATCATCCACCGGAGTGAATACAAATGAGCAACGACCCCAAGCAACCCGATATGAAACGCCGCGACCTGCTCAAGCTTGCCGCGCTGGGCGGCAGCGCCGCCACGCTGATGGGGCTGGTGCCGCCCCTGGTGCGCCAAGGTGCATGGGCGGCCGGCTCCGACGCACCGGAAAAAACCGAGCTCAAAATCGGCTTCATCCCGCTCACCGATTGCGCCTCGGTGGTGATGGCCGCAGTGCAAGGCTTCGACAAGAAATACGGCATCAAGATCACCCCCAGCAAGGAAGCCTCCTGGGCGGCGGTGCGCGACAAGCTGGTCAACGGCGAGCTCGATGCCGCGCACGTGCTCTACGGCCTGGTGTATGGCGTACACCTCGGCATCAGCGGGCCGAAGAAAGACATGGCGGTGCTGATGACCATCAATAACAACGGCCAGGCCATCACGCTGTCCAACCAACTCAAGGACAAAGGCGTCACCACCGGCGCAGCGCTGAAGAAACTGGTGGATGCGGAGAAGCGCGACTACACCTTCGCACAGACCTTCCCCACTGGCACCCACGCCATGTGGCTGTACTACTGGCTCGCCGCCAACGGCATTCACCCGTTCAACGACGTCAAGACCATCACCGTGCCGCCGCCGCAGATGGTGGCCAACATGCGCGTCGGCAACATGGACGGTTTCTGCGTGGGCGAGCCGTGGGGGGCGCGCGCAATCTATGACAAGATCGGCTTCACCGCGGTGACCACGCAGGACATCTGGAAAGACCATCCGGAAAAAGTGCTGGGCACCACCGCCGACTTCGTGCACAAATATCCCAACAGCGCGCGCGCCATGATGATGGCCGTGCTCGACGCGGCGAAATTCATCGACACCGAGGCCAACCGCGCCAAGGTGGCGCAGGTGATTTCCGGCGCGTCCTACGTCAACACCACCGAGGACGTGATCGAGCAGCGCTTCCTCGGCAACTACGAGGACGGCCTCGGCAGGAAGTGGAAGGATCCCAATTACATGAAGTTCTACAACGACGGCCAGGTGAACTTCCCCTACCTTTCCGACGGCATGTGGTTCCTCACCCAGCACAAGCGCTGGGGCCTGCTCAAGGAAGACCCCGACTATCTGGCGGTGGCCAGGCAGATCAACCGGATCGATCTGTACAAGCAGGCTGCGGCGCAGACCAAAACGCCGCTGCCGAAAGACGCCATGCGCGTAAGCAAGCTGATCGACGGCGTAGTGTGGGACGGCAAGAATCCGAAAGCGTACGCCGCAAGTTTCAAATTGAAAGTGTAGGAGCAGGCAATGAGCGCCATCCCAGTGGAAAAATTTCCGTCCCCCAAGCAAGCGGCCAACGAGCCAGAAGCCGCCGCAGAAGCGGCTCAGCTTGCGGTTGCGGCAAGCGCGCCGGCGCTGCAAGCCGGCCAGTTGCGCAAGGCAGCGCCGCCCTGGCTGAAACGCGCCGTGGCAACCATGCTGGGATTACTGCTGTTCGTCGGCATCTGGGCGCTGGTCTCGCAAACCAGCCCCAATCTGCCGGGACCGGTGAAAGTATGGACGTCGGCAGTGCAGTTGTTCAGCGACCCGTTCTACCGCAACGGCCCCAACGACCAGGGCATAGGCTGGAAAATCCTCAACTCGCTGCAGCGCGTCGGCCTCGGCTTCGGCATGGCGGCGCTGGTCGGCATCCCGCTCGGCTTCCTGATCGGGCGCTTCGCTTTCCTCAACCACATGACTTCGCCCATCGTCAGCCTGCTGCGCCCGGTGTCGCCGCTAGCCTGGCTGCCGATCGGGCTGTTGGTGTTCAAGGCCGCGCATCCGGCAGCGATCTGGGTGATCTTCATTTCCAGCATCTGGCCCATCATCATCAACACCGCGCTGGGCGTGCGCCAGGTGCCACAGGATTACCTGAACGTGGCCAAGGTGCTCAACCTCTCCGAGTGGAAAGTGTTCACCAGGATACTGTTCCCGGCGGTGTTGCCCTACCTGATGACCGGCATCCGCCTGTCCATCGGCGTGGCCTGGCTGGTGATCGTCGCCGCGGAAATGCTCACCGGCGGCGCGGGGCTGGGCTTCTGGGTGTGGGACGAGTGGAACAACCTCAACGTCGAGCACATCATCATCGCCATCTTCATCGTCGGCATCATCGGCCTGCTGCTGGAACAGGCACTGCTGTTGCTGGCGCGACGCTTCCAATACGACGAGTGAGTGAAAAATGAAGCAATACCTGCAAATCGAGAACGTGCACATGACCTTCGACACCAGGAACGGTCCGTTCGTCGCGCTGCGCGACATCCACCTCAACGTGGCACGGGGGGAGTTCATTTCGCTGATCGGCCACTCCGGTTGCGGCAAGTCCACCCTGCTCAACCTGGTTGCCGGCCTGCTCCATCAGAGCGAAGGCGTGATGCTGTGCGCCGAACGAGAAATCGCCGGCCCCGGGCCAGAGCGCGCGGTGGTGTTCCAGAACCACTCGCTGTTGCCCTGGCTCACCTGCTTCGACAACGTTTACCTGGCGGTGGAGCGGGTATTCGGTGCAGCCGAAACCAAGGCACAACTCAGGCAGCGCACCCAGGACGCACTGGCGCTGGTCGGGCTCAGCCACGCCGAACAAAAGCGCCCGCACGAAATCTCGGGCGGCATGAAGCAGCGCGTCGGCATCGCGCGCGCACTGTCCATGCAGCCCAAGGTGCTGCTCATGGATGAGCCGTTCGGCGCGCTCGACGCGCTCACCCGCGCCCACTTGCAGGACGAGCTGATGAAGATCGTCGCCAATACCGACAGCACGGTGCTGATGGTGACGCACGATATCGACGAAGCTGTGCTGCTGTCCGACCGCATTGTGATGATGACCAACGGCCCCGCCGCCACCATAGGCGACATCGTCCATGTCGACCTGCCGCGCCCGCGCGACCGCCTGGCGCTGGCCAACGATGCGCGCTATCACCAATTCCGTGGACGGGTGCTGGAGTTCCTGTATCAGAAGCAGTTGCGCCAGGCGGCATAAGGCGGGTACAAAGACCTAACCGCAAGGGGCGCAAAGAAAAAGGCGTTGCTTGCTGGCCACCGATGGACGCTCATCAGTGCCCCGTGTTCGTCCGTGTCCGAAAAGCTCGGCTTGTCTTCCACCTTGCCCCGTTTATCCGGCGCATGACTTGGGCTAAACTGGGACCATGTTGCGTGCCATCCTCCTGCTCTGCGTATTGTTGCTGGCCCCGGCCTGCCAGGCCGGTCCAGCCACGGTTTCCCTGGATATCAACGGCCACGCCGTCACCGCCGAGCTGGCGATCACCCAGGCCGAGCAGGAACGCGGGCTGATGTACCGCAAGGCCCTGCCCACCGACCACGGCATGCTGTTCGTCTTCGAAGTGCCGGATCGCTACAGCATGTGGATGGAGAACACCACGTTGCCGCTGGCGGTCGCTTTCATCGGCAGGGACGGTGTCATCCTTAACATCGAGGAAATGCAGCCGCTCACGCGCGACCACCACACCGCCGCCGGCGATGTATGGTACGCGCTGGAAATGAACGCCGGCTGGTTCGCCAAAAACGGCATCAAGCCGGGCGACAAGGTACACGGCCTGGAACAGGCAGCCAGGCGCCGCTGAGCCGACGGCAATCACGGCTTTTCATAACACGAACCGGGAGCCACGACCATGCTCGAATATATGTTCTTCGATGCCGCACTGCGCGACCGCTTCGTGCAATTTTCCCAATCGCAAGGCGTCGCCTGCCGCTGCGTGGACGACGATCTGGGCATGATCGTACAGGTAGCCGACGACCTGCCGGAAAACATCGCCAACCAGATGGAAACTTTTTACGATGCCCTGCTCGACGAACAAGCCGAACTGATCGATCAAACGGAAGGCGCGCTGGACAAACACGTTGCCGCCATCCGTTACACCCTCCCCGACGGCAGGATGTGCATGGTCAGGCTGGAACCCGACATCGCCAACCGCCTGCTTGCCAGCTTCACCCTCGACGAACTGCAAACCCTGTTCGCGGCAGTGGTCGACAGCGCCGAGCATCCCGGCGAGGGGCCGCTGTGCCAATCCTAGCAAACCCCTGACAGACTCGTACCGGCCTTTGCAACTTGCCGTTGACTGTCATTCTAATAAACGTTAGATTATTAGCCATGAGCCGCGCCCTGAAAAACCTACTCTACGAACACGTAGCCCGCATCGGCAAGGCGGTATCGAGTCCGAAGCGGCTCGAATTACTCGAATTGCTGAGCCAAGGCGAGAAAACCGTGGATCAATTGGCCACCGCCGCAGCCATCGACATCAAGCTCGCCAGCGCGCACCTCAAGGCGCTCAAGGCGGCACGCTTGGTGGAGACCCGGCGCGAGGGAAAATACGTATTCCATCGCCTGGCCGGCGACGACGTGTCGATGCTGTGGGTCACGCTGCGCACCGTAGCAGAGGAACATCTAGTCGAGCTCTCAACAGCGTTGTCGCGCATCTTCGCGGAACCGGAACGGTTGACCATGGAATCACGCTTCACGCTGCTTGAAAAAGCGCGGAAAGGCGAAGTGGTGGTGCTCGACGTTCGCCCGGAAGCCGAATACCAGGCCGGCCACCTGCCGTTTGCCCGTTCGCTACCTCTGTCCGAACTGAAGCACCGCCTTGCCGAATTGCCCAAACGCAAGCAGATTGTCGCTTATTGCCGCGGCCCATTCTGCCTGATGTCCGATGAGGCGGTGAAACTTCTCAAGGAGCATGGCTACCGCGCATACAAGATCGCCGACGGCATAGCCGAATGGCAGGTGGCCGGCCTGCCGCTGGAACGATGAAGGAAGAAACCAGCATGAGCACATTTCTTTTCATCCTCAACGAAGCCCCTTACGGCAACGAGCGTACCTACAACGGGCTGCGCCTGGCAGGCGCCCTGGCCAAACGTGGGCAGCACGAGGTAAAGGTCTTCCTGATAGGGGATGGCGCAAGCGCAGCCCACGCCAAGCAAAAGGTCCCGCAGGGACACTACAACATCGAAGTGATGATCAGCAATGTCGTACGCCACAACGGCGAGGTCGGCGTATGCGGCAGCTGCATGGACGCGCGCGGCATCACCACCGAGGAGTTGATGGAAGGCGTTCATCGCAGCACATTGGAAGAACTGGCAAACTGGTCAGAGGTCGCCGGCCAAGTACTGGTTTTCTAAAGAAGGAACGACACCATGTTTTTCCGCCAGCTTGCCGCCAAAGAAGCCACCCTCTCCTATTTCTTCGGCTGCGTCAGTTGTCACGTCGCTATCGCCGTCGACCCCGTGCTCGGCGACGAGGACTGGTTCATCGCGGAAGCGCTGAACCAGGGCGTAAAAATCACCCACGTCATCGACACCCATGTGCATGCCGATCATTACTCCGGTGGCCGGGAGCTGGCGCGCCGTACCGGCGCACGCTACTACCTGCACGAAAGCAATGCGGGGCGCGTACGCTACCCGTTCGAGCACTTGCACGACGGCCAGCATATCGCGGTCGGCAATGTAGTGGTCAGCGTGATCCACACTCCCGGCCATACCCCCGACAGCATCTGTCTCGCGGTCACCGACAAGCGCCGCGTCGGCGAGCAGGTCGCGCCGTGGTTCCTGCTCACCGGTGACACCCTGTTCGTCGGCGCCATCGGCCGTCCCGACCTGGCTGGACAGGAGCGCGAGATGGCCGGCCAGCTCTACGACAGCCTGCACGGCAAAATTCTCACCATGATGCCGGAGACCGAGCTGTATCCCGGCCACACTTCGGGCAGCGTGTGCGGCACCGGCATTTCCGGCAAGCCCGCCTCCACGATCGGCTTCGAGCGGCGCTGGAATCCCATGCTGGCGCTGGCGCGCGATGAATTCGTCGAAGCGCTGGCGCGCGACATTCCGCCGCGCCCGGCAGAAATGGACAAGATGGTGGCCGCGAATCTGGGCAACTGAGCCGTGACCACGGATATCCGGCACGGCATCCGCGCCAATCTCGACCAATTCCTGCATCAACTCCTGCAAGTGCTGCTGGTCGGCATGACCATAGGCATGATGCGCACCGTAGTGCCGGCGCTTGCGGAAGGCGAGTTCGGTGTGCCGCACGGCTCCTTCTCCCTGCTCGCCGCCTTCGTCGTCGGCTTCGGCTTCGTCAAGGGCGCGCTCAACTTCGTCGCCGGGCGGCTGGCCGAATCGTGGGGACGGCGGCGCGTGCTGTTGCTGGGCTGGGTGACGGCGCTGCCGATCCCGCTGTTGATCTACTTTGCCCCCACCTGGGACTGGATCGTCGCGGCCACACTGCTGCTTGGCATCAACCAGGGCCTCACCTGGTCGATGACCCAGACCGCCAAGCTCGACCTCACCCGCCCCGACCAGCGCGGACTCACCATAGGCTTCAACGAATTCTCCGGCTACATCGGCGTTGCCATCGCCGGCATCGTCACCGGCCACCTGGCTGCGCACCTGGGCGCGCGCATGGGACTGCTGGTGTTCGGCCTGACGGTCATCGGCCTCGCCACGCTGCTCACCGCGCTGTTCATCCGCGACACCCTGCCCTGGGCAAGGAAAGAAAAACCGATGGCGGCAAGCAGCGGCGCAACGCTGCATCCGCGCTATCCGCGCGGCATGTCCGCAAAACCGACGATGCGCGAAATCTTCATGCTGGTAAGCTGGCGCGACCGGCGCTTCTTTGCGCTGTGTCAGGCGGGTCTGGTGGAGAAGTTTGTCGATGCGTTGATCTGGGTGTTCTACCCGGTATTCCTCTATGGCAAGGGCGTGTCGCTGCCCGGCATCGGCTGGATCATTGGCGTTTACGGATTCACCTGGGGCGCGGCCCAACTCGTCACCGGACGCCTTTCCGATCATTGGGGCCGCCAGAAACTCAACGTCTTCGGCATGTGGATCTGCGGTGCTGGCGTGGCGCTGATGCTGCTCGGTGAAGGCGCCACCTGGTGGTCGCTCTGCGCCGCCATTTCGGGGCTGGGTATGGCCATGCTCTATCCCAATCTCTCTGCGGCAGTGGCCGACATCTCCGCCCCGCACTGGCGCGCTTCGGCAATCGGCACTTACCGCTTCTGGCGCGATCTCGGGTATGGCGTCGGCGCACTCGGCCTGGGCCTGGCCGCAGCATCGACACAGTCCATCGAAGGTGCCTTCTGGTTCGTCGCCGTCGCGATGGCACTGTCCGGATTAGGCCTGATGATCCTCGGCGAGGAAACCCACCCGCGCCTCAACCCCACCCACACTGATGGCCATAAAGCGGGTTGGCCTGCAAGCACACCCGACTAAGTCTCGTTCCTCACCGCATACGCCAGCAGCGCTTCCGCGGCCTTGCGGCGCCCGACCTCGATCAGTTCCCGGGCGCGGTAGAACTCGTAGAAATTGCCGGCATCGCGCGGAATTTCGATGACGATGTCGGGACGGTATATCTTAAGTTCGGCTTCGACGATGGTGTTCTCCATGATGCTCATCGCCTTCACCACCACGTCGAACATGCTCAGCGTACGCTCCGACGATGGCCGCCTCTGCTTGCCGCCAAAATATTGCGCGATGCGCTGGCGGTAATTGTTCTCGTCACTTTGTGGCGGCACCTCGGGTGGCATCAGGTTTTCCGGCCTGCCGCCAAGATCGACGACGACGGTAAGATCGGTTTCGTCGTGCAGCGTGGCGGTGATCGGAATCGGATTGACCAGGCTGCCATCCAGGTATTGACGCCCCTGATAGCGGTGCGGCATGACGATGGTGGGAATCGCGATCGATGCGCGGATCGCATCGAACAGCGAGCCGCGCTCGAACCACACCTCCTTCTCCTCTTCCAGGTCGGTGGCAATGGCGACGAAACGAATCGGCAGATCCTCGATGTTGGCTTCGCCGGTCAGCGACTTTATCATGTTCATGATGCGGTCGCCCTTGACCAGGCCGGCGCGGCCGAAGGAAAAATCCAGCAGGCGGAACACGGCCCGTTTGTCCAGCCCGGTCACCCAGCGCGTGTAGACGTCGAGCTTGCCCATCGCGTAGATGCCACCGATCAGCGCACCCATCGACGCACCGGCGATGGAACGTATCTCGTAGCCGGCCTGCGTCAGCTGCTCGATCACACCGATGTGCGCCAATCCGCGCGCACCGCCACTGCCCAGCACCAGTGAAACTGTCTGCCTGTCGGTCATACCTACTCTACGCCAAGAAAATCCAGCCTACTCCGCAGACTCGATCTCGCCATCCAGGTAAAACCATCGCCCCTGCTCGCGCAGAAAACGACTGATTTCATGCAGGCGCCCCGCCTTGCCATTCACCTTGTAGCGCGCAACGAATTCCACGCTACCACTACCATCATCCGCCATGCCGCTCCGTGTGGCAACCACCCGCAATCCCAGCCATTGCGTCCGCCGCTCCTGTTCCAAATCGAGCCGCGCCGGACGTGTGCTGGCATGCCAGGTCGCCAGCAAATAATCTTCCAGGCACAACACGTAAGCGCTATAGCGCGAACGCATCAGCGCTTCCGCGCTGGGTGCCGCCGCGCCGCGATGGAAATGCGCACAACACTCGGCATAGGCCACGCCGCTGCCGCATGGGCAGGAGTTCGCAAGCGCTGCGGCCCTCATCACTGCCCGCCACCTTGCGCCGCGGCGATCAGCGCTTCCTTGCCCTGCCTAGTCAGGCGCTTGATCGCGCATTCGCGCTGAGCCGCAGCGGAACGCGATGCCGCGGCTTCCTGGTACACCAGCACCACCGGGCGGCGCGCACGGGTGTAATTGGCGGCGCGCACATCGTCGCCATTGTGCTCGGCAACGCGGCGCGCCACGTCGGTGGCGATGCCGGTGTAGAGACTGCCATCGGCACAGCGCAGCAGATAAACCTTCCACGCCTCGCCCATCTCATTCATCGCCGTCCCTGCGATTCTCCGCGCTGCCGACGCGCACCACCTCGATCTCCCCGACCTCCTCGGTCTCCTCTGCCTCCCAGATCACCCGAAAAATGTCGAACTCGCGCTGCTTGCCCTTGATCTCGGCGCGATAAATCTCGCACACCCTGGCGCGCAATTCAGAGGGCAGCATGTCGACCGCTTCGCGGGTGGTAAGAATTTCGCGTGCCCGGGTGCGGTCGGCAACGCGCGCAGCGATGTTGACGGTATTGCCGTAGACATCGGCGCCTTCGCGCAGTACCTCCCCGTAGTGGAAACCGATATGGATATACATGGGATGGCTGCCACCGGGTTCGCCGCGCTCGACGGCGGACTGCATGCGGCAGGCCGCCCGCATGGCCAGTGTGGCATCGGGAAAGGTGCACATGATGCCATCCCCCAGCGTCTTGACCAGCGTGCCCTGGCACGGCGCAATCTCGGCGATCATCAGGTCGATACACTTCAGGATCATGTAGCGCGCCGCCGTATCCCCGAACTCGTCGTACATGGCAGTGCTGCCGCAGATATCGGCAAACAGGATCGCGAGTTTTTCGGTTTGGGGTAGCTCTGGCATCGGATTTATCGTGAACTGACGAAGCCTGTCGTCTTATGTGTCGAGCAGCGATTCTACCCCACTACACCAATCGACGCAGCGGCACGCATTGCCGGTTTTGAGTTCGGCTGGGGTTGACAATACTTGGCCGCAACACGGTAACGGGCAGGTTCACAACATGAATTAAAAGCCACTTCCTTCTCTGCCGGGCGGTTCTGGCGGCATCCCTCCTGCTGTCCATTCCCGCCTTCGCCACCGCCCCTGATCCTGGCGAGGCCAATGTCCTGCTGAAACAAGGCAAGGCCGAGGAAGCCCATCAGCGTCTCGCTCCGCACGAATTCGACATGGCGGGCAACACCGATTTCGACTATGCGCTGGGCGTGGCGGCCCACGACCGCGGCATGCCGAAAAGGCGAAACCACCGGTGTCTTGATCTGCCCCAGCGCGGGCGGCGCGATGGTATCGTTCAGCGCCAACACCACCAACCAATCCCTGCTCGGCACTGCACTGCTGGTCGCACCGGGATTCTGAACGAACCCCGCATCCAAATGCTGGGGTTCCCGCCTCACCCCAGCCTACGCATGCTGCGGTTCATGCGCGCTGCAATTCGCATCCACCCAGAATAAAAAAGGTTCTTCGCGGATATTAGGGGAAGAGTAGGTTGACGAGGCGGAGGTTGGTAAATTGGTAGTCGCCAAACCATCCAACCCAACCTGTTTACCCCGTCATGCTAGATGTTATGTCTGGA